>NZ_WGLO01000006.1 GCF_016125515.1 Hyphomonas sp. | reverse complement strand
ACGTCATCGAGCGCATGTTCTGCAGGCTGAAGGACTGGCGGCGCATCGCAACGCGGTTTGACCGAAACATCACCAACTTCATGGCGGCGATCACCCTTGCAGCAGCCGTCATCTGGTGGCTGTAATGAGTCCGGACCCTAGTAGGCCTTAAATCGGCATTCCAGTAGATTGGACTTTAGAGAAGCTCGTCCTGCTGACAATCAGCAATTCGTCGCAATTTCGCCCTTTGGCAACACGTCAAGTAGGTCGTCTATGAAGACCGAAACCAGTGCCGCCTGACTACTTACGCCAGCCTTGGCATAGACTTGGCTGAGCTGCGACCTGACCGTTCCTGCCGCCGCGCCTCGCAGGCGCGCAATCTCGGCGATGTCACACCCTTTGAGAGCGAACAGCGCAACTTCCCCTTCGCCTTTGGTCAGCCTCCATTCTTTGAACCGCATTTCTATGTGCTCTCCGAGCGCGCCTCGTGCCTTCGCCAGAGATTGTTCCTTCCGAAACAGATCCCGGGACAGCCGGACGATGTTCATCGAACTTAGGATGACGCCAGTAAACAGAGCGACGGCGATCAGGCTTTCCATTGCGAGTTCGAGCGTGCGTCCATCGGCGCCGGCGACCAACCAGTCCTCGAACCCATCGACGACAAAGAACAGCGCTGCGACGATCTGCAGGACTATCAGCCCCGCTGAAAGTGCGAGCGATCGGCCGAGGAAAAGGGTTGGTAGAACTGACTTCGGAACGTCAGCCTTATGCATAGGACACCCGCTTAGAAGGACCGCTTTGAGCACCTGCTTATGGGCTTTCGAGCCCTCCAAATCTACCTGCGAGCTGTGAATGCGGGCTACGATGGAGCAATGGCGTGACCGACACAGAAAAAGCGGCACTCACCAAAGTGCCAGCCATCAGCTTCGGTTTCTGGGTGATCAAAATCCTCGCCACCACTTTTGGTGAGACTGCGGGCGACAGTGTCTCCATGTCGTGGTTGGGCGAGACGACCGCCAGTGCGCCGACATCGTTCTGGCAAAGCGGCTACCTGATCGGGACGGCCATATTCGGATTGATCCTGGTCATCCTCGTCTTTGCGCAGATCCGCGCGAGCCGGTTCAATCCCTGGCTCTACTGGGCAACGATTATCGCCTCAACGACGGCTGGTACGACCATGGCAGACTTCGCAACCCGGTCGATGGGTATCGGCTATCCCGGCGGCTCACTCTTTTTGTTAGGACTCGTCGTTGCGTCCCTGTTCGTGTGGCGGCAAGCTCTCGGAACTGTTTCGGTGAGTTCGGTGCAAGAACCCAAGGCCGAGTTGTTCTACTGGCTTACGATCACGTTTTCCCAGACGCTGGGTACGGCCCTTGGCGACTGGATCGCGGACGGTCCGCTGGGCTATTTGGGCTCCGCAGTGATCTTCGGCGCGTTGCTGGCGCTGATCGCGCTGGCCTATTTCTTCTCATCAGCTAACCGTGTTGCGCTGTTCTGGGCAGCCTTCATCCTGACCCGCCCGCTTGGCGCGGTGGTGGGCGATTTCCTCGACAAACCTATGTCGCATGGCGGCCTCGAGCTGAGCCGCGTCTGGGCAACAGTCGTGCTTGGTTCCGCCATCGCCGGGTTGATCCTACTGCTCCGCCAAAGCGCTGAACCAGCCAAGACCCGGCTGGATGCTTAAGAAGAGTACGTCCGCCGTTTGTCCTCAGCGACGACACTCATGACGGCCGCCCTGTAGATTTGGTTTCACTACAATATTCCGACTCTTTTCGGCGACCAGTAAGAATGGGCCAGGTCGGCTCCGATCGTGTCTACCGCTGACTGGCAGGAGCCATCCAATCCTGCCGTTCCAATACCCGACATCCGCCAGGCCGAACTTCGCCGAAAGCTGCCAATCAGACGCCGATCATCAACCTCCTGGACAGGCTTTAGGTTAGACACCCGGGAAGGAGGCGGTCGGGACCCGCTCTGAATAAACTCTCAACAACACAAAAGGTTTGCGGCGCCGGGTCGTATGGTCAAAGGAGGTAAGATGCCTGACTTGTCATCTCCCACACCCATAGCTTCTGCCTTATCGTCACTGGTGTTCTTAGCCACCGTAGCAGCGATCTATGCAACTGTTTCCCTTTTGCGCGGAAACTCCAAACATAAGACGAAAAAGCCCGGCATGTTTGATGCTGCGATTGCGTCACTTCGCAAACTGGATGCAGGGCTCGTATATGGCTTTTCCTGGATAACGGGTACGCGCTACCGATGGCGTTACCAGCGACTTCCGATCCTGCTCGTCTTTTTTCTCTCCGTCACGGCCGCGGCCGTCTATCTGCCGTGGCCATTCAGCATGGTTGCTGTTGGGTTCGGCGTGTTTTCGATCTTCATTGTGTTCCGCCACTGGTCCCGGGACGAGGACGAGGCAATTGAAAATGTCCCTTTTGAACGCAAGGACATCCGCCTCAACGGAACGCTTGGCGCTGAAGTCCTGATCGCCTCCGGCTTCTTGTTCGTATTTGCACCGATCGCTTTTGCCCAGCTCCAGAACCATGGGCTGGGTTTCACTCTCAACGATGATGCCAAGCCCTTTGCGTTCCTACTCTACACCCTGATCGAGACCGTTAAAGCCGGGTCGCTCGTTGATTACTATGATCTCTATGCCGGAGGCATCGGGTTCGAAAAAATCGGTGCTCCGACAGATCCATCCAGATGGGCGAAGGTGGCCATCATCCTTTATCGCGTCTCGCTAAATCTTTTGCTACTGGCCGCGATCAAGCGCCTGATTGATGTGGCCAAGCGACGGGCAGAAGGCGCGGACCTGCGCGCCGTTGCAGAGGCGCTTCGCGCAACCGACTCCGAGAAGCAGGAGGCGGCAATCGGCACCCTTCGGGATTTTGCCTTGCGCGGGCGCGGCAACGCACGTGATCTTCTGGAAAAGGTCGCGGAGCCCCGTCAGTCTGAAGGTTGGCCGATACACGCAGACACACGATACCAGGCAGCGTCAGCCCTGCTTGACTATGGCACCCAGCGAGGTGGCGCGAGTGCTCTGTATTCGGCTGCTGACGGCTACCGCGCCTTGATGCGCGACGGATATGATCGCGAAGCTGACGCCAAGAAGTGGCGTGCGGCTGCGCACAATCTTGGCAACACACTGGTCCAGCTTGGCCAGCAAATTGGAGACCCGGAGCGCCTGCGTGAAGCGAAGGAGATCTATTCCGGAATCCTGGCTTCTGATGATGAGGCGTTCTCCCCAGCCTCCCGTCTCAACACACAGATCGTGCAGGCGAATGTCCTCGCCGATCTCGCAATGATGACAGGTGAGCGCGCAGACCTAGAAGAAGCCGTCGCCTCCTATCGCGCAGCAATTTCCGCTGCGGATCCGGAAGCCGACAAGCATGCGCTCTCACTGCTCCAGAGCAATCTCGGCGCCACGCTTGCCGACATTGCTGAAATAGACGGGGATACAGCCATTATCGAGGAAGCGATCGCGGCTTATAGGGTCGCGCTTGCAGATCTCTCTCCCAAGACCGCCCCGGAGGCCTGGTCGATGGCCCAGAACAATCTCGGCAATGCGCTCGCCGATCTTGGCAAATGGACCGGAGAATCGCCGCCGCTCGTTGAGGCGCTCCTTGCGCATGAGCAATCGCTCAATATCCGGACAAAGGCCTCGATGCCCCTGCTCTGGGCCATGTCGCAGAACAATCTCGCCAATGCCTTGAGCCGCCTGGCGAGACTGGAAAATGATACCAGCCGTCTTCAGGAGGCGATTGCCAACTATAAGGAAGCCCAAACAGTCTACCAACGGGAAGATTTTCCGACGGACTGGGCCTGGACAGAGTCCCTGCTTGCCTCGGCATTGATTGACCTGGCCAATATGTCGGGCGAAGCGAAGCATTTCGAAGCGGCCCTGGTATGTTGCGATGGCGCTGCAAGCAACCACAAAGCCGCGGGCATGCCAAACCGGTTGGCCTGGGTCAAAGGGCTCAAGGGAAATGCTTTTGTGGGCCTTAAGAGGTTCGAAGAAGCGGCCTCGTGCTATCGGGAAGCGCTTTCCTGGCAGACATTTGAAAATGCGGGAGACGATTGGGTTCTCTCGATCAACAACCTGGCAGCCTGCCTGAATGAGACAGGAAATGTGGCTGATGCGCATTCCGTACTTGCGGAAGCACTCGACCAGCTTCCGGATGATCCCCGACTGCTTGCGACGCAAGCTGCGATTGGGCTGGACGCCATCACCCGGGTGCAAAGTCTCGGAGATGAAACGCTAGAGGGCGCCCCTGTTGCTGTGCACGCGAACCAGCGCCATTTCAGGGTATCCGTTCAGCGCATGTGCGGCGAGTTTGTTATTGGCCGTGTCAGCAAGGCTTTCTACGCTTATTGGAAGGACCGGGACGATTTTGCCGACCAGGTCGGCATGATCGATGACCCCGATAATTTCGATGCCGAGTCCCCGTCACCATACGAAGATGGCGGAGATTGCGAAGGCTGGTATGCGATTGACGACGTCGCGCATGTGAACAACGCGATCTTCAATGGCAACCGCATCTATGTCGATGAAGTCGTTCCGGATGCAGACGACTCTGCCGGCTTCCGGCAGAAGCCAGATGGGTATTCTGAAGAATTCGACATCGATGATATCCTGCCTGGCATGCCCGAGGGTTTTTGCCAAATTACCCGGGAGTATGTCGTCGAGACGGATGTCGATAATCCCGAGACACCAGTCTTTGTCGGAAAGAGCATCGAAAAGGGCGCGCAGACGGATGTCATCGTATCGACAGAGGGAAATTTTGACCCCGCTATGCTTAGTTTTGAAATTTGGAACATCGACGGAGATCCAGTCATCGCTTCGATCAGCTATGCTGGGAAAGATCTGGAAATCATTGCGGACAGTTCAACAGGGAAGGCTTTTTACGCATATCTGGGCAGTCTCGAGTGAGAAAGCACGATCATGTGGAATGGCTGTGGTGACCGGCTGCCAAGGGCCAGGTCGGTTCCGATGATCGTTTTCGGTGTCAGGCAGGGGCGCCCCAGTCCTGTCATTCGGCTGTTTCACCGCCACCAGCCCGAACTTCGCCGGAATCAGCCATCGACCCAAATTTTCTGAATGACGGATTGTATACACTTTTGGGATTTTCGGTGCGTCTCGATCGACCCAGCATATTCAACGGCTAGACAGTATCGGCGTGTTGCGGCCAAGCTGTAGTGCGCTGGTAAACCGGATGGTGCTTGTTTGTTGCGAGTGAACGGACTTCCAAAAATGCCCGCAGCGCGGGATCTTGCCGCATATCTTGCGGTGAGCGGACTGATCTCTTTGGCCACCGCATGCACAATTCTGCGCCCGGCGGCGCACTATGACGTGGTGATCGAAGGCGGGCGGGTGATCGATCCTGAAACCGGGCTCGATGCCGTTCGCAATGTCGGCATCAGAGGCGACATGATTGTCCGGATCGCCGAGCGCCCACTGAAGGGCGCGACGGTCATCGACGCACATGGCTTAGTCGTTGCGCCCGGTTTCATCGACATCCATTCGCATGCTCTGACCACGCCGTCGATGCGCCAGCAGGCCTTGGACGGGGTGACCACCACATTGGAGCTGGAGCTTGGCAGCTTGCCGGTCGGCGAGGCTTATAGCTTGTTGGACCGCGAGGGCCGGCCCATCAATTACGGCTTCTCCGTTTCCTGGTCGCTCGCCCGCATGCAGGTCATGGACGGCCTTTCCATCGATGGCAGCACCGCGACCTATCAGAAGAATGTCGCAAAGCCCGGTTGGCGAGAGGCCGCCAGCCGCGAGCAGACGTCACAGATCCTCGCGCTTGTAGAGCAAGGCCTGGATCAAGGCGGCCTCGGTATCGGCGTGATGCTCGGCTATGCGCCGGCGACATCGCCGGAGGAATATGTTGCTGTCAATCAGCTCGCGGCGGCGCGCGGCGTCCCGACATTTACGCACGTCCGCTATGCGAACTTCGCGGCGCCCGGCAGCATTTTCGACGGGCTGGAAGAGTTCATCGACGTCGCGCGCCAGACCAACGCGCGCATGCACTTCTGCCACATCAATTCTTCCTCATGGCGCAATATCGAAAAGGTCAGGTCCCTGTTCGAAGCGGCCCAGGCCGAAGGCTTGAAAATTTCGACAGAAGCCTATCCCTATGGCGCGGGGTCTACAACGATAGGTGCGGCAAGGTACGCGCCGGAGACGTTGGATCGTGCCGGCATTCGCGCCGAAGACATCTACATGACCGACACAGGCGAATGGGTTCAGGATGTGGATGAACTGGCTGCCATTCGCGCCGAGCGGCCGTCCTCGATCGCGATCTTCCACTTCCTCAACGAGGCTGATGGCGCAGACCAGGCGCTATTGAAACATGCCTTGCTCACTCGGGACGCAGCGATTGCGTCCGATGGCATGCCGTATTCGGTGGATGGACAAGTGCTTGAAGGGAATATCTGGCCAATTCCGGAAAATGCAGACGCACATCCGCGAGTGGCCGGCACATTTGCCCGCGTCCTCGGAACCTGGGTGCGCGAACGGGGCGCCATGACATTGAATGAAGCAATCCGCCGGTCCACGCTGGTGCCTGCGCAAATCATGGAACCAGCTTCCCCGTCCTTCGCACGCAAAGGGCGTCTCCAGGAAGGCATGGATGCGGATATCGTCGTGTTCGACTTCGACAGGATTGCCGATCAGTCGACCTATGAAGCACCCTACCGCGGGTCTGAAGGTGTCCGCTACTTGCTGGTTACCGGCACGCCGTTGATATGGGATGGACAACTGGATCTATCGGTGCTGCCCGGCCGCCCTATCAGGCGACAGCCCGTTGATTAGAGCTCGTTCGGCGAGGCCCGTCAGTCGCTCGGACGATGCTGCAGCTGGAGCGATCGGGATCCTCCCCAATTTGCGCCCCGCCGCGTCTCTCGGATGAATAGGGGGTGATTGAGATGAAACCCGTCGGGAGCACCCTTTCCAAAGCAGTCGGAACTTTCGCCGGATTTGCGCCGAGATGATGACGATCCGGACCCGCCCGCCCTACTCCGCCTGCGGAATGATGCCGTTGGTGTTGGCGGTGCGGGAGCGGCCGGAGGCGCTGGCGAAGGCCTGGGACATGCCGCGATAGAAGGCGATTCGGTCTTCGGCGGCGGGATCCAGGACAAGAGCGGTGGCGGCGCCGAACAGAGGCTCAGGTTTCTGGCCCTCGTGGGCGATCTCCATGATGTCCGACCACAGATCAGCCGGCAGGCCCCCGCCTGTCACCTTGTGCATCGGACTGTCATCATCATTGCCGACCCAGACACCGCCGACATAGGCCGAGGTGAACCCGATGAACCAGGCATCGCGCCAGTCCTGGCTGGTGCCGGTCTTGCCCGCGACCGTCCAGTTCTTGATACGGGCGCGCCCGCCGGTGCCGATCGGTGCGTTCACAACGCGGGTGAGCATGGCGTTCATGTCAGCAGCATAGTCTTCCGCATACACACGTTCGCCTTGCGTACCCGGATGCTCGAACAGGACATTGCCGCGCGTGTCGGTCACCTTGCTGACGAGGAAGGGATCCATACGGCGCCCGCCGGATTCGAACACGCCATAGGCGCCGGTGATTTCCCAGAGCGTGACTTCCTGGCTGCCGAGCGCCACCGAGGGGTATGGCTCCATCTTGCTGGTGATGCCGAAGCGCTTGGCAAGATCGATGACGCGGGCGGGGTTGGACTCGTTGCCGAGCTCGGCGGCGATGGTGTTGGTCGACCGCGTCAGCGCTTCGCTGAGTGTCATCGGGCCGATGAATTCGCCATTGTAGTTCGTCGGCTGCCATTTGCCGATGCTGATCGGGCGGTCGTTGAACACGTCGTACGGCGAGTATCCGTCCTCGAGCGCGAGCGCGTAGACGAAGGGCTTGAAGCTGGAGCCGGGCTGGCGCTTCGCCTGGGTGACGTGGTTGAAGGGCGATGTCTTGAAATCCGTGCCGCCGACAAGGGCGGCGACGTGGCCATCCTTGCCGAGGATCAGCGCGCCGACCTGTGTGGCCTTGGAGGCGGCGCCATCTTTCTTCATCCGGTCGGTGATCTGCTTCTGCACGCGGGCCTGAAGCTTCGGATCAATCGTCAGCGTGACGACCGCATCGCCCGGCAGGCGCGGCAGCAGCGAGGCGAGGCGTTCATTCGCGACATCAAGGACGTAACCAAGCTCGGCATCATAGACCGGCGGCTTGATGATGTTGATCGGCGCTTCCTTGGCTTCCGCCTCTTCCGCCTTGGTGATGTAGCGCTCGGCGCGCATCTCGCGCAGCACGTATTGCTGGCGTTCCTGCGCACCGGCGAGGTTTTCGCGCAGGTTGAGCTTGGACGGCGCCTTGGGCAGCGCCGCAAGCAAGGCGGCCTCGGCGATGGTCATCTGTTCCGGCGGCTTGCCGAAATAATAACGCGACGCCGCATCGATGCCGTAGAGGCCCGAGCCGAAATAGACGCGGTTGAGGTAGAGCGAGAGGATCTCGTCCTTGGTCATGCGCTTTTCAAGCTGGCGGGCGAGCGTGATCTCCTGCGCCTTGCGCTGCATGGTCTGCCGGCTGTCGAGGATCAGGTTCTTGACCACCTGCTGGGTAATCGTGGAGGCGCCGGAGACGGTCTCGCCGGCGGTGGCATTGGAGATCGCCGCGCGGGCGATTGCGGTCTCGTCGGCGCCGTCATGTTCGTAGAAGCGCTTGTCCTCCGCGGCGAGGAAGGCCTGCGGAATGTGGCGCGGCAGCGTTTTCACATCGATGGCCCGGCCATAGCGGGGCCCCCGGACGGCCAGCGTGTTGCCGTCCTGGTCCACATATTCGATGGCCGGTTCGCGGTTCAGGTTCCACATTTCGGCGATATCGCCGGGAAGTTTGGGCATGCCGACATGCAGGCTGTGCCATTTCCAGGCTGCCCAGAGACCGCCTGCGAGCATCAGGACCAGGACCGTGACCAGGCCGTAACGCACCACAGGCCCCTGACGTTTCAGGAAATTCGGCGCGGGGATGCGGATGACGCGAGGCATTCTGGGGGGCGTGGGAAACTGGGTCATGAGCTGCGGGGTGTTCTCGGGGTATCTGGCTGAACCCACCGTGAAAGCGCCAGCCTAACTGGAAGAAGATTACGGCAGGGTGAAGGCGCCAGATTAAGCAAGTATCCCTAGCGGCGCCCTGATTGATATGTGCTAGGCTTCGGGATCTGATCAATCGGGAGGATGTTCGCATGCGCCATCTCATTTTCGCCATCGCGGCTGCAGGACTGGTGTCTGCGGCAGGCTGCACCAAAGCCGAAGACAAGCCGGTCGCTGTGGCGGTCGAGCCGGCGGCGCCGGCCGAACCCGCGCCGGATGCGGGGCCCGAACGGCTGGTGATCGACGCGGAAGCGCTCGGCATTCCGACCGACGCCGAGTCGATTGCCGACGGGCGTGAGATTGCCATGCACCAGTGCTCGAACTGCCACGGGCTGGACGCGGAGGACAACAAGCGCGCCGATGCCCCGCCGCTGCGGTATGTGCTGTCGATCTACGAGCCGGAATCTCTGGCGGAGAATTTCCGCGCCGGGATCCATGTCGGCCATGCCGATATGCCGGATTTCGTGTTTGGAGACCTCGGGATGGACGTGTTGCTGAGCTATCTGGTGTCGATCCAGGAAGTGCCGCCGGCGCAGCAATAGTCAGGCCATTCCTGGCCGCCAGGCGTCGCGCAGGTGGCTGGGCAGGTATCCCGGGGCAATGGCGATGATGTCATAGCGCCAGCCGCATTCATGGAAACGCGGACGCTGGGCCATCCAGGTTTCGGCGGCGCGCGAGATGCGGCGCCAGGCGGCGGGTGTGACCGCGCCGAGGGCCTCGTCGAGCGTGGCGCGCTCCTTCACCTCGATGAACGCGATGACGTCGCCCTTGCGGGCGATCAGGTCGATCTCGCCGACCGGCAGGCGCACCCGGCGCGACAGGATGGTGTACCCCTTCGCCCGCAGCCACCAGGCCGCAAGCGCTTCGGCCCGCCGGCCGCGCGCTTCGGCGGCCTCACGCCGGCCCATCGCCGGACTTGATCTGGAGCGCGCGCTGGTAGACGTCGCGCTTCGGCAGGCCGAGGGCGCCGGCCACGGCGGCGGCGGCGTCCTTGGTGGGCATTTCGGCCAGGGCCACGCGCAGGGCGGAGTCGAGATCGGCGGCGGTGGCGACGGCCTCAGTGGGCGGGCCGACCAGCAGGACAATCTCACCGCGCGGCGGGCCGGCGGTTTCGTAATGGGCGGCAAGATCGGCCAGGCTGCCGCGCCGGGTTTCCTCGAACAGCTTGGTAAGTTCGCGGGCGACGGCGCAGTCGCGCGGACCAAGCACGGCGGCAAGGTCGGCCAGGGTTTCGGCGAGGCGCGGACCGCTTTCATAGAAGACGAGCGTGGCGGGCACCTGTTTGAGGGTTTCGATTTCGGTGCGCCGGGCACCGGACCTCGGCGGCAGGAAGCCGGCAAAGAGGAACCGGTCGCTCGGCAGACCGCTGGCGACGAGCCCGGCAAGCAGGGCCGAGGCGCCTGGAACGGGATAGACCTTGATCCCCTGCTCCAGCGCTTCATGCACCAGTTTCCAGCCGGGGTCGGAGACCAGCGGCGTGCCGGCGTCCGAGATCAGCGCGATACGGGCGCCCTCTTCAAGGCGCTTGAGGAGGCCCGGCCTGCGTTCCGCCCCATTGTGGTCATGGTAAGGGCTGAGGCGGGCCTTAAGGCCGTAGGCTGACAGCAGTTTCGAGGCGACCCGCGTGTCTTCAGCCAGCACTTCCTCAACCCCGGACAGGATGTCGAGCGCGCGCAGCGTGATGTCGCGCAGGTTACCAATCGGTGTGGAGACAATATAAAGTCCCGGCGCTACAGCCACGGGCGGTTGCCCGGCCCGCGCCGGCCCCATAGACTCGTGCGAGGCGGGAATCGCGCCGGCGCCAGAAGGATCGGAAGATGACATTGCGGGTACCATTGCTCAGGAACTTCAAAGCGCCAAGCCTTGCGCTGGCCGCGCTACTTCTGGCAACCGCCTGCGCCTCGGCGCCGACCCGGCCGCCGGTGTCCATAGGCACCGGGCAGCCCCGCGTCGACCCCGTGACGGGCGAAGTGCTGACCGGCGCGCCGCCCGAAGAGATCGAGACGGCGACCACCGGCACCTTCCGCAGCGATGGCGGCCTGACGCCAAACTTCATGCTGGGCATGGACGTCAAACGCGCGGCGGTGCTGCTGCCCTTCAGCCACCCGAATGCGCAGGTGCGCGCCGAGGCCGAGAGCATGCTGGCCGGCGTCGAACTGGCCGTGTTCGAGAATGGCGGCACGAACTTCCTGATCATGCCAATGGATACCGGCGCCGGCGCCTCCACCGCTGAAGCGCGCGCTGACGAGGCGCTGAAAGAAGGCGCCGACATCATTCTCGGCCCCCTCTTCGGCACCAGCGTTGGCCCCGTGAAGGAAGCCGCGCGCCGCAAGTCCATTCCCGTGGTGGCCTTTTCCAACGACCGGACCGTCGCCGGCGGCGGCGCCTATCTCGCCTCCGTGATGCCCGAAGAGGAAGTCGTCCGCGTGATGGGCTATGCGGCCACGCGGGGCACACGGACCTTCGTCTTCCTGGGACCTGATTCGGCCTATGGCCGCCAGGTCGAGGCGGCGATGCGGGCCGAGGCGCTTAAGAATGGCTGGACGGTATTGGGCGCAGGTTTCTACGATCCGAGCAGCAGCGCCAGCTCTGAAGTGGCGCGCATCGCCGGGCTGATCAAGACCGAGCGCAGCCAGGTGGGCCTGCTGATTGCCGAGCGCGGCACGAAACTGCTGTCGATTGCCCCGCTGCTGGTCGTGAACGGCGTGGACCCGGGCCGCACCCGCTTCCTCGGCACGAGCCTGATGGATGATGCCAGCATCTGGCGCGAACCCGCCCTCGCCGGAGCCCTCTACGCGTCGGTTGACCCCGATTATCTCAGCAGTTTCAAGGCCACTTATGACCGGATTTACGGGCGCAAGCCGACCGACCTGGCCGCCGCGGCCTATGATGCAACCGCGCTGGCCATCACGCTGGCGGGCGAAGACAACATCAAGCATGGCGGGGTGACCGACCCAGACGGCTTCATGGGGGTGAACGGCCTGTTCCGTTTCCGCCTCGACGGAACCTCCGAACGGGGCCTCGCGGTCAAGGAAATCCGCAATTCCGGAGCTGTGGTCGTGGAAGAAGGGATTACCAGATTCCCGCCTGGTGGTAGCTGATTCGATTGTTCGCGCCTGACGGTTAGCCCTTGCGGTGACTACTGACACGCCCCAAATCACCGGCCTCAGGGTACTCGATTCCGGTTTGGCGGCGACTGTATGAGCAAGCGCGACTATTATGATGTCCTCGGCGTAGAGCGCGGGGCAGACGAAAAGACGCTGAAATCGGCGTACCGCAAGCTGGCGATGAAGTTCCACCCGGACCAGAATCCGGGCGATGCGGCGGCCGAGGAGAAGTTCAAGGAAGTCGGCGAAGCCTATTCGATCCTGTCGGATGCGCAGAAACGTGCAGCTTATGACCGGTACGGCCATGCCGCCTTCGAGAATGGCGGCAACGGGGCCGGTGGCGGCTCGCCCTTCGGTGCGGGCGTCAATCCCGAAGACATCTTCCAGGACCTGTTTAGCCAGGTGTTCGGCGGCGGCGCGGGCTTTGCCGGCAACCGCAAACGCGGCGGGCCGCAACGCGGCGCAGACCTGCGCTATGATCTCGAGATCACGCTGGCCGAGGCCTATACCGGCAAGGACGAAACCATCCATGTGCCGCAGGCGGTAGCGTGCAAGCCGTGCGAAGGCACCGGCGCAGCCCCCGGCACCAAGCCTGAAACCTGCGAGACCTGCGGCGGCCATGGCCGCGTGCGCGCGCAGCAGGGCTTCTTCACGATGGAGCGCACCTGCCACATCTGCCAGGGTCGCGGCACCGTGATCCGCAAGCCGTGCAAGACGTGCGGCGGCGCCGGACAGGTGAAAGAAGAACGCAAGATCTCCGTCAAGATTCCGTCCGGGGTGGAAAGCGGCATGCGCATCCGCCTGACCGGCGAAGGTGAAGCGGGCTCGGCCGGTGGGCCGAAAGGCGACCTTTATATCTTTGTCGAAGTGGTCGAGCACGACATCTTCGAACGCGACGGACCGAACCTCTATTGCCGCGCGCCGGTGCCGATGGCGACCGCCGCGCTGGGCGGGGAAATCGAGATCCCGACAATCGATGGCGGACGCGCGCGCGTGGCCATTCCGGAAGGCGCGCAGACCGGCCGCAAACTGCGCCTGCGCGGCAAGGGCATGCCCAGCGTGCGCCAGGGCGGCCAGACCGGTGACCTCTATGTCGAGATGTTCGTCGAGACGCCGCAGAACCTGACGAGCCGCCAGAAGGAACTTCTCCGTCAGTTCACGGAATGCTCCGGCGCCGATTGCCACCCGGAAAGCGAAGGCTTCCTCGGCCGCATCAAGCGCTTCTGGGGCGGCCACGAAGGCGAAGAAAAACGCCCGAGCTGAGGCCCGGCCGGCCGGTTGCTGCGCGAAGATGCATGCCACACATGCTGCCATGAGCCCAAATCGGCTTTGACAACGTTGCAATAGTTCCGCTTCTGGTCCGCCATGAGCCAACGATCCCGCAAAGCATCGCCCCTCAGCCTTGACTGGGCCCAGACCTTTCTCCGGCAGGAGGCCGCACGGATCGACGCCGATCCGCTGACCAATTCGGTCTTCTCCCTGGCCCAGACCCTTTTCCGGAAGCTCGAAGCGGACGAAATCAGCGTCGAAAACCTGTCGGCGCTGGCGGAAGACGTGCATCTGATGCTGCTGGACGAGCGGGCGGATGCGTTTCGCCGCCAGCATTCCGGAGCAGATTCCGCGGCAGCCTGGGCGCCGGTAGCGGCGCGGTTGGCCGCCCTCGCCGATAACGGTTTTGACGCGTTCCGCGAAGAAGTGGAGAGGCCCACGGGCGGCATCGTGTTCACGGCGCACCCGACCTTTGCCCTCTCGCGCGACCTGAGGCTGGCGATGGCCGCCTATATCACAAGGCCCACGGCCACGGCGCGCAATGCGCTGGGCAAGCTGGTGCATTCGGACGGGCGGACCTGGAACCAGGCAATCACGCTGGACAGCGAACATGCCGAGGCGCAGGACGCCCTGAAACATGCGGCCGACGCCCAAGCCGCTTATGGCGGCCAGGTCTTGTCGCTGGCCCGCAAGGCCTTTCCGGACCGGTGGCGCGAGCTGCGCCCTTTCCTGCCGACGCTGGCGAGCTGGGTGGGCTATGACCTCGACGGGCGCACCGACATCCCCTGGTTCCGCTCGATCCATCTCCGGCTGAGCGAGAAGTCGGCGCAGTTGACGCGTTACGCGGAGGCGCTGGAGGACATCCTCAACGGCGTGAAGGCCCCAGCCCCGCTGACAGCGATGGTGCGGCGGCTGAAGCGGGCCGCGAAGGCCGCCGAGGCCCACGCGCAGCGCTTTGCCGCCGACCTGACCGACGCCAACCTTCTGGTGGAGGCCGCCAACCGGTTGACCGGAGAAACCGGACCCGAGCGGCTGACGGATGTGCGTGAACTGACGGACGTGATCGACGCGGCGGCCGGCGCCCTGCCCGATGACGTCGCCGCGCGCCTGCTGGTGCTGCGCGCGCAGATGGCAGCGCAGCAACTGGGTACCGGGCGCATCCACCTGCGGGTCAACGCGGCGCAGGTGCGCACAGTGATCGCCCGCGATCTGGGCCTGGAGACGGAAGACCGGGAACTCGGCCGGGTGGCATTGTCGGAACTGGCGCAGAAGGCGCGCAAGTCGAAGCCGCTATCAGTGAACTTCGCGGACCTCTTCCGCGAACAGTCGACCGCGCGGCGCCAGTTCATGATGTGCGCGCAGATCCTTAAACATATCGATGCCGGATCGGTGATCCGTTTCCTGATTGCCGAAAGCGAAAACCCCGCGACCGTGATGGGCGCGCTCTACCTCGCGCGGCAATACGGCGTGGACGGACAATTGGACATCTCGCCCCTGTTCGAGACGCCAGAAGCGCTGGAGACAGGTGGACGGTTTGTCGAACGCCTTCTGGAGGAGCCGGAGTTCCTCGCTTATGTGAAACGGCGTGGATACTTGTCGATCCAGCTGGGTTTTTCAGATTCCGGGCGTTTCATCGGTCAGGTCGCAGCGAGCATGGCGATCGAGCGGATCCACAACCTGATCGTGCGCGCCATCGCGGCGAAAAAAGCCGGCATTTCGCTTTTGATCTTCAACACACACGGCGAGTCCATGGGACGCGGCGCCTGGCCAGGTACGTTCGAGCAGCGCTTCGATCACCTGTTGAGCCCGTGGACCCGCGCGGGCGCCAGGGCGCGGGGTGTCGATCTCCTGCATGAAGTGAGCTTCCAGGGCGGTGACGGCTTCCTGCATTTTGCCTCACCGGAACTGGCAGAGACAAGTTATGCCGCCTGGTGCCTCAGCCGGATAACGCCGCCACCGACCGAGCTGGCCGATCCATTCTATACGCGTACAGATCTTGTGTGGGATTTCTACCGCGCACTTCGCGGCTGGCATGAGCGGCTGTTTGCCAACCGCGACTATGGCCGCCTGCTTGGCTCCTTTGCCAGCGGGCTGGTCGTGCGGGCAGGATCACGCCAGAAAAAGCGCAGCGGCGGTCCGACCGGGCCAGCGGCGCTGCGGGCGATCTCCCACAATGCGACGCTGCATCAGCTGGGCATTCCGGTGAACACCGCCGCTGGCATCGGTTCGGCCCTGCAGCGCGAGAGCGAGCGCCTTGCCGCCCTGATCAACCAGAGCCCGCGGATGCATAGCCTGATCCTGCTGGCAAGCGAAGCGCGCAAGCGTACCAGTCTGCCGACGCTACGGGCCTATGGGAACCTCTTCGATCCGAGCGTATGGATCGCCCACGCGCGGATGGCTCCGGCCGACAGGGCCAGCGCCTATCGCGCCGCCTATTATGTGCTGCGTACGGACGAAACCGCAACCTCGATCCACCGGATCGCCAACCTGATCTCGATCGACCTTGGCCGGTTCGACCGCCTGCTCGCACAAGTGAAGGGCGCCGTGTCGGTGGAGCAGCGCCGCGAAAGCCGGCTCGACATGCACGTGCTGCATGCGGTCCGCCAGGCCCTGATCATGAAGGCGATTGCGCTGGCCGGCCGGATCCCGCGGATTTCGGAACGCCACGATGCGAGCCAGCGCGACATCATAGCCATGGTGACGCAGCTGCGCCTGTCCGAGGCTACGGACCTGCTGGGACGCATCTTCCCGCGCGCTGATATGGACGACGAGCCCCTGGCCGGGTTGACCGAAACCGGGTCGGGCCAGACATCCGGCTATGGCTATGACCGGATCCACCGGGACATCATCGGCCCGCTGGACGAGATCGACCGCTGCCTGCACGGCATCAGCCTCGCCCTGTCGCAAGCCTACGGTGCGTTCGGCTAGGGCGGATTCAGCGTTTGAGCCGTGTCGCGTCCGCCGACAGGTCAAGGCCGACGGCGCTATTGTCGTCCGGAATACTCAAAATCAACTCGTGCTTGCGCCGGTCGAACTGCAGCCTGAACTTCGAAAGGAAGTCGAGCCCCAGAACCATGACCGGCTCGTCAGTCAACCCCAGGCGTTCAAGCAGGACAGGATCAGACACCATAAGGTCTGGATTCTTCACATAGAAGTCCGCGAGATGGATCTTCCGCGCACGGCCGACCCACGCGGACTCGCTGTCGCCAGTGGCGCCAAAGATACGGTGCGTGAGTTCTTCATTGCGCCGCATCGACGACTGGCGCGCGAAAGTGGTGTTCACGTAGGACAGGCTTGATCCGGTATCGATCAGCGCCCGGCCCGGTTTTCCATTGATCCGGATACCGATGAAAATGAGGCCGCCCTCGTCTGAGTATTTCACGGCGCCGGCATAGTGGGTACGTTTCACATCCGGCTTGCCATCATAGGCGGAGATCGTTCGCGCCTCGAAGTCGAACTCAAGCACATCGCCCGGAAAGGCGGACGCCGGCAGGACATTGTTCGCGGCGCCGGGGACTTCGATGTTGTCATTGTACGCAGCATCGACCGCATGCATGCGCAGGTTACCGGCCGAGATCGTGTCGAGGCGCACGACAGGATAATCCTGATCGCCATTGACGCCGAGGATATTGACAGTGCGGCTGGCCGCATCCGGCTCACGCACGCCGCTGCGCAACGCTGCCGTACTATCAACCATGGCGAAGGTTGCCGCCGTATCGATGACGCCGGTCGTCGACGCCCGGCCATTGATTTCGAGTTGGACGATCATGTGGTCAAACCGGTTCAGTTCGAAGGGGATCACCGCGCGCTCGTCGGATGCAGATGCGCTAAGCGCTGGCCCGGCCATCAGGACCGCCACAATTACGTCAAAAGCCCGGCTTCGCGCCATGAGCGTTTCTCCCTGCAGCCACCTTGTCACAAAGACGCGCGGAAAGACAGTTGAACCGGGCGCAGACCTCTCCCAACGTCACGGCTTTCGCTTACGCTTACGTTCGCGTAAAGCGATGCCATCGAAGGCCCGAAAGCACAGGGCATGACACAAGGGAGTTTCAACATGGCTGAAGCCTATATCATCGACGCTGTCCGCACGCCGCGCGGCATCGGCAAGGTTGGCAAGGGCGCGCTCGCCCACATGCACCCGCAGCACCTCGCGGCCACGGTGCTGAGCGCCCTGGCGGAGCGCAACAAGCTCGATACCGCCACGGTCGACGACATCATTTGGGGCACATCCAGCCAGCGCGGCGCGCAAGGCGCCGACATGGGCCGCATGGCCGCGCTCGACGCCGGCTATGACATCAAGGCTTCGGGCGTCACGCTCGACCGTTTCTGCGGTTCGGGCATCACCTCGGTGGCACTTGCTGCGGCCCAGGTCATGTCGGGCATGGAAGACTGCGTGATCGCCGGCGGCTGCGAAATGATGAGCTACACGGCGGCCACAGCTGATCCGAAATCTCCGCCGACGATGGATGTGGGCAACCTGCGCCTGCGCGAGAAGCACCCGCAATCGCAGCAGGGCGTCTGCGCCGATGCCATCGCAACGCTGGAGGGCATCGACCGCGAAGCCGTCGACCGTCTCGCCGTCGTCAGCCAGCAGCGCGCGGCTCGCGCCATCGCCGAGGGCCGTTTCAACAAGTCGCTCGTTCCGGTTTACAACGTGGACGGAACGCTGGCCCTCGACCACGAGGAATTCCCGCGTCCGCAAACGACGATGGAAAGCCTCGCGGGCCTGAAAACCGTGTTCAACATGTACATGGACATTCCGGTCGACGATCAGGGCAACACCTACGGCAACCTGGTCACGCGGAAATATCCGCAGCTCGAAGGCAAGATCAGCCACGTGCACCACGCCGGTAACTCGTCGGGCGTTGTGGACGGCGCGGCCGCCCTGCTGCTCGCTTCGAAAGACTACGCGGACAAGCATGGCCTCAAGCCGCGCGCCCGGATCGTGGCCACAGCGAACATGGGCGACTGCCCGACGCTGATGCTCAACGCACCGGTCGCCGCAGCGAAGAAGGTGCTCGAGAAGGCCGGCCTGAAAACCACCGACATCGACGTGTATGAAATCAACGAAGCCTTCTCGGTTGTCGCCGAGAAGTTCATCCGCGACCTCGATCTCGACCGCGAGAAGGTGAACATCAATGGCGGCGCGATGGCCCTCGGCCATCCGATCGGCGCCACCGGTTCGATCCTGATCGGCACCGCGCTGGACGAACTCGAGCGTTCGGGCGGCCGCTACGGCCTTGTCACCATGTGCGCCGCAGGCGGCATGGCCCCGGCCATCATCATCGAGCGCCTCGACGCGTAATCGCCTTGAAGGGTGAATGGAACAGGCCCCGCCGGCGCAATCCGGCGGGGTTTTTTTCAGTCCGCTGGCTGACCGGCGGGCACCCGTGCTAGCCAGAGGAAAAGGAGAAGTTTGATGAATCAATTCTGCCTGCTGGCGCTGAGCGCCCTGATGATTGCTGCTTGCGCGAGCGCACCGGCGCCCGATGCGGCGTCCGGCCGTTTCAGCGACCCCGCGACCATCGACGCCGACTTTCCGCCCGGCATCGCCGAAGTGTCGTTCGACAGCCATGGCGACCGGCTGAACGGCCATATCTATCTGGCAGGCGGCGCGGACCCGCATCCGACGGTGATCCTGCTGCACGGCTTTCCCGGCAATGAAAAGAACCTCGACCTGGCGCAGGCCCTGCGCCGCGACGGGTTCAACGTCCTCTTCTTCCACTATCGCGGCGCGTGGGGCAGCGAGGGCGTCTATTCCTTCACGCATGTGATCGAGGATGTCGGCGCGGCGGCAGAGTTCCTGCGCGCGAAGGCCGCGGACTACCGCGTTGATCCGGCCAGGCTGATCACCATTGGCCATTCGATGGGCGGGTTTGCCGCGCTGCAGGGCGCGGCGCGCGATCCGGCGATTGCCTGCACCGCCGGGATCGCTCCGGCGAACCTGGGCGGGCGGGCATTTGCGTTCGATGCGAACCCCGAATTCGAGGCCGGCTTCCGGGCCTATTCGGACAGCCTGCAGATGCTGGCCGGCTATGATGGCGAGACCGGCGTGGCCGAGATCCGCAACAATGCCGAAGCTTTTGAGCTGCAGAACCTGACGCCGGGACTGGCGGGCAAGAAAGTCCTGATCGTCGGCGGCGACAAAGATGCGTCGGTGTCGCTGGAGGATGTGGTCAAGCCGCTGATTGCCGCCTACGAGGCCGCCCCGGAGATCGAGACGACCGGTGTGGTGCTGTCCGGCGACCATTCCTTCTCCTGGTCGCGCGAAGCCCTGATCGACACGGTCGCCGACTGGGCGGCAGGCTGCAGGTAGGCTTGCTGCCCGCAAGGCACCGGGCGAGCGCCTGAGCCCGGGCCTTTTCAGAACGGCCCGGGACGCGTATCGGTGCCGCCGATGATGGATCAGGTTGTATTTGACACGCTCTTGCTCGCTTTCGACAGCGGCGCCGTACGCATGCCCCAAACGGGCGCAATCCTCGTGCTGAATGCCGAGCCAGGCCCCTGGCTGGCTGAGCTGCCGAAGGACCGTGTCGTGTGCCGCACCACGCAGAAGCCTGCGCACGAGGCCTTGAGGACTGCTGGCTATACCGTTCTGGACGTGGACTCGGTGGAATTGCCGGTCGCGGCCCTGACAATTGTCGTGCCGCCGCGCCAGCGCGACCAGGCGCGCGCGCTGTTTGCCCGCGCCGTCCTGGCCGCACCGGAAGGCACGTATGTGATCGCCAGCCTGCCCAACACGCTGGGCGGCAAGACCGGCGAAAAGATGCTGGGCGAGATTTCGGGCGAAACCGGCAGCCTGTCGAAACACAAATGCCGCGCCTTCTGGACGCGCAAGGTGGCCGCCGCGATCGACACGAACCTTGCCGAGGACTGGATCGCCGAAGACGCCGTGCGCGAGATCGAACCGGGCCTGTTCAGCCGGCCGGGCCTGTTCAGCTGGGACCGGGTGGATCCGGGCAGCGAACTGCTGGCCGATTCCGTGCCCGAGCAGACCAAAGGCGTCGGCGCAGACCTCGGCGCCGGCTACGGCTTCCTCTCGCGCGAACTGCTGACCCATTGCCCGGGCATCGAGCGCATCGACCTCTACGAAGCCGAGTATCGCGCGATGGTCTGTATCGAGGCGACACTGGCGCCGTTCGCGGGCCGGTTCACGGCGCATTGGGCCGATGTGCTGAAGGACCTTCCGGAAAAAGCTTATGATTTCGTGGTGATGAACCCGCCCTTCCATACGGGGCGTGCGGACAATTCGGCGCTGGGACGCGGCTTCATCCGTGCGGCGGCGCAGGCGCTGAAGCCGGGCGGCACGCTGTGGCTGGTCGCTAACCGGCACCTTCCCTACGAGGCCGAACTCAGCGCCTGTTTCAAGACGCACGAAATGCTCGAGGATGAAGCGGGCTACAAGATCATCCGCGCGGAACGGCCGAAGCGGGCGAAATGAACGACACACGCAAGCTCGCGAAATTTCTCGCCGGGCTGGGTTACGGCTCGCGCAAGGAAATGGCGATCGCCATCCGTGACGGCCGGGTGACCGGCGAAGGCGATGATCTGCGGATCGATGGCGAGCCGCTTGATCCGCCGGCCGGTATGATCCTGATGCTGAACAAACCGGCCGGCTTCACCTGCTCCCACGCCGACCAGGGCCGGCTGGTCTATGAGCTGATGCCCGGCCGCTTCCAGAAGCGGGATCCCAAGCTCTCCACGATCGGCCGCCTCGATGCGGACACGACCGGGCTTCTTCTTTTCACGGATGACGGTACGCTGCTGCACCGGCTGATCTCGCCGAGATCCAGCATCGAGAAGACGTATGAGGCGCGCCTTGCGCGGCCGCTGGAGGGACATGAAGCGGCGCTGTTCGCGTCCGGCACTCTGGTGCTGCGCGGCGAGGACAAGCCCTGCCTGCCCGCCCGCCTGGAGGTGACCGGCGAACGCACGGCCAGCCTCACGCTGACCGAGGGACGCTACCATCAGGTGCGCCGCATGTTCGCCGCCGCCGGCAATCATGTCGAAGCGCTGCACCGTAGCCGTTTCGGCCCACTTCGCCTTGGCGCCCTGCCCGAAGGCCAGTGGCGGCTGCTCGATCCGGCTGAATCTTTGGCGCTTCGTCGGTGACACTTGGCGCAATTTCACCGGATCCGGCCAAGCTCCGTTTACCATTTTCTGGCACACTCCAACCTCAACACCGGACCGCACCCGCCGCGCCCGGCCAAACACGGATCCGCAAGCTGACCATGCAGGCGCGCAGAAAAAAACTGGCGATCCTTCATGACAAGGGCACGCCCCGCGGCGACCGGTTGCACATGGTCGTGCAGATCGCAGACCATCTGCGCGAGATGGGCGTTGAGGTGATCGACCTCCACGGCACGGGGTATTTCGAACCGGCCGATGCGGTGTTCGTGCACGTCGACCGTTCTGTCGTGTCGCCGAAGCTGCAGCGCTTCGCCCGCCGGTTTCCGGTCCAGATCAACGCGCATGCCGGCGACATCCGCAAGCGTACCTTTGTCGACGGATTGCTCGAACCCGGCGACTCCTATCCTGCCCCCGTGATCTTGAAGTCCGACCTGAACTATGGCGGCGCGCCGGAGCTGGTGAACCGGTCGCTCCTGAAACGGATGACCGACCGCCTGACGCGCCTGGCAACGCGCCCGCCGCCGCGCCTGATCACGCAAAAATCCGACTATCGCATTTTCCCGACGCTCGCCGACGTGCCGCCGGGCTATTTCACGCCGGACAATATCGTCCAGAAACTGATGCTCGAAAAAGCCGGCGAGAAGAACATGCTCCGCGAATACATATTCCTCGGACGCCTGCACTACGAGAACATCGAGCAGTCTCGCAGCGAGATCATTACCGAAGACGAGCACGTGTCCTGCCTGCCCTTCGAGCCACATCCGCGACTTGTAAACATGCGCCGCCGCCTGAATCTGGACTATGGCAAGATCGACTATGTGATGATCGACGGCGAACCGTTCATTTTCGATGCGAACAAGACGCTGGGATTGGGCGCTTACGGCGAGACCGAGTATTTCGGCGAGGACTTCCGGGCGATGCTGAAAGCCTTTGCCGAAGAGATAGTCCTGATGCTGAACAATTCTCAGACGTGCGGGAACGCACCTACGGGTTCGCCAGCCGGCGGTTCAAAATCGAAAGCACGTTCGTCTCGATTCCCTCACGCCGCCCGGTCAGCTGCCACAGCGTGACGTGTGCGGCCGTATAGGTCAGCGCGCCGAGGATCGCGAGCAGGCCTGCTCTCAGAATCATGTCCATGAGTTCGCTGCCTCCGCCCGCCAGGAGCGTTTCGCGCGCCGATACAACCACCCCGCTCATCACCAGCGCTGAAAGGGTCGTTCGTCCGACCGCAGCAATCTGCGCCCCGCGCGTCAGGCCGGTCACCTTTGCCGCGGCATGGATGCTGAGCAGATACCAGCCGAGCGCGGTGAACGCACACGCCCAGAGCGCGCCGATCATGCCATAGTTGATGAGCCCCGCCGCCAGCACCGGAACGTGCACCGCGGCCGAAACCAACTTGTACTTGAACAACAAACGCGGATGGCCGAGCGCATTTGCGAGCGAATTGCTGAGCCCGGCGAGCAGGTAAAGCGCCGTGATCGGCGCTGCGAAGGTCAGCACCAGCGCCGCTTCCGGCCATTTCGGTCCGAGCGTGATGGAGATGATCTCCGGCGCCAGAAGTCCCATGCCCACGCACACCGGCAATATGATCGCAAAGCCTGAATGGATGCTTTTCAGATAGACGTCGCGCACGCGCGCGGCGTCGTCCTGGATCGAGCTGAAAGCGGCAAACAGGGTCCGCTCCATCGGCGCATAGAGCAGCGTCTCCAGCCGTTCGCCGAACTGCGAGCCGACCGAGAAGGCGCCGAGGCGCGCATTGCCGACGAAACGGCCAAGGAGAAAATTGGTGCTGGCATCTCGCACGCTGTCGGCCACATTGCCCAGCCCGACCCAGACCGAGAAGCCGAAGAACTTCCGGAACGATTTGAGTCCGAAGGCCGGAAGCTGCGGGCGCAGCACATAGGAGGCCGCCGTATTGGCCAGGCCCGATGCGATCAGTCCGATCGGCAGCGCCCAGTAGCTGTGCGTGGCAAGGCCGATCCACACGATAACCGTGATCGACGTGATCTTTGTCAGCACATCCAGCAAGGCTTCGCGGCGGAAATCCATGTCGCGGATGTATTGTTCGAACCAGGAATTGCGCAGGCCCAGCACCAGGGGATAAAGCGCGAGCACGGCAACGAGACCGAACAGGCGCGGATCGCCCATCACCAGCGAAGCCGGCCAGGCAACGATCACCATCAGCGCCGCAACGATGGCGCCGCGCAGGAAATTGATGGTCCAGGCCGTGTCGAAATCATCCTTGCCGGCATTCTTCATCTGCACCAGCGCCGCGCCGACCGGCAGCTCGACCACCGAGCCGGCAATCGCGAACACGCTCATCGCAATCGCCATCAGGCCGAAATCCTCGGGCATCAGCAGGCGCGCGGCAATCAGCGTACTGAGCAGGCCCAGCCCGTTGCTGATGAAGCGCCCGGCCAGCAGCCAGGTCGTGCCCTTGAGGATCTGCGACTTCAGCATCCGCGCCTCTAACCTGCCAGCATCCGGTCTGCGATAGTGGCAGCATACTGCTCGACATGCGCATGCCGAAGGATCCAGGCGCGGTTGGCGCGGCCCATCTCTTCACAAGCTTTCGCGTCACGCCACAGCGCTTCAATGGTTTCGGCCAGTCGCGCCGGGTCGGCAGCCGGAACCTTGATGAGGGAATCCAGGCCCGTATAGTCCGACAGGCCGGACGACTCGGTGACGATCACCGCCTTGCCCATGGCCATGCCTTCGAGCAGGCCGTTCACACCGGCCGCATAGGGCACCGCATTCAGCGGCACCACGACCAGCCGCGCCCCGGCATAACGCGTGCGCAAGTCGCCATAGGAAAGCCGTGTACGGTTGATTTCAAAATTGGCTGGCAGGTCGCCGTCCGTGGTGCCGGCTTGCGGGAAATAGCCCGAAGCCTGCACCCGGACCGGGCAGCGCACCCGGGCGGCGGCGGCAGAGAGCGTGTCATAGTCCCGGTTCTCCAGACCGCAGGCAAAGACATAGCCATCGCCTTCCGGAGCGCCGGCCAGGGCCGGATCGAAATAGGCCGCATCCACCGAGTCGTAGAGAAACTCGACCTTGCCGGCCGGCAAGCCGGCTTTCTGCACGAGCGCGTCGCGCTGCAGCGTGGAGACGGTGAAATAGGTTCCCACACGGGCCGTTCCGATCAGCCGGGCGGCCGTGCGCCATTTCAGGCTGTGACTGGCATGGATGACCGCCGACACGCGGCCTTTCCAGCCGGTCAGGTTGAGCATCGGCAGGAGGCGAAAGGCGATGTCTTCGCCGGTCAGGAACATGGCGTCCGCCCGGGCGCGCGCTTCAAAGGCGGCCAATGCCGCGCCGGTGGCCTTGTTGGATCCGGCCAGCCGCTTCGCGAGGGCGCCCTTCACGTCAGCGGGCGAGATGTAATCGGCCGACAAACTCGCCCGGATCAGTTCGAAATCGGCGCGCGGCTCGGGCGCCTTTGCGGCCGCAGCGTCCCGAACCGGAACAGCATTGCGCATCACGACGAGGTTACGACCGGACATCACAGATACTCCAGGGCCTGAAATCGGGCTTATACGCCCGGAATGGACGGGTTTGCCCGGCCCCGCTGCATGAATTCCCTCAAAAGCCTGCAATTTGGTGACCAGTTCGCCAACAGCACGAATTAACCAGACTCCGTGCGCCCCTAGCGCCGCCCCGGGCTGCGCGCTATCTCCCCGTCATGGCCCAGCCCCCCCTGATTTCCCTCACTGATGTCCGCCTCACGCTGGGCAGCAGCCCGCTGTTCGAAGGCGTGACGCTGTCGCTGTCCAAGGGCGAGCGCGCGGCGCTGGTGGGGCGAAATGGCGCCGGCAAGTCGACGCTGATGAAAATCATCTCCGAAGTGATCGAGCCCGACTCCGGCGAAGTCTGGCGCCAGCCCGGTATCACCTATGCCACGGTCGCGCAGGAGCCAGATGTCTCCGGCTTCGAAACAGTGCTCGACTATGTCGCCGACGGGCTGGATGGCGCCTATGTGGCCGAGGCCGAGATCATGGCCTTCGACATCGATCCGAAAGCCGATCCGAAAACCCTGTCCGGCGGGCAGAAGCGCCGCGCCGCGCTGGCGAAGGCCTTCGCGCAGGAGCCGACCATCCTGCTGCTGGATGAGCCGACGAACCATCTGGATGTGCCGATGATCGAGGCGCTTGAGACGCGCCTCAAGGCATTCAACGGCGTCGTGCTGGTGGTCAGCCACGACCGGCGCTTCCTGGAGACGGTGTCCACCAACACGCTGTGGCTGCGCCAGGGCAAGGTGCTGAAAAGCCCCGAAGGCTACGTGAAGTTCGACGAATGGGCCGAGCAGGTCGAACTGGAAGACGAACGCCAGATGCGCCGGATGACGACGCAGTTGAAGGACGAGCAGCACTGGCTGGCGCGCGGCGTTACCGGACGGCGCAAACGTAACCAGGGCCGCCTTGCCCGGCTGAAGGACATGCGCGTGCAGCACGCCGCCATGCGCAGCGCCCTCAATGACCGCAAGGCGACCGCCGAGTTCAGCGCGGATGCGGGCGGCGCGATGAGCAAGAAGGTCATCGAGGTCAAAGGCCTGTCGAAGACCTTCCAGACCGCAGATGGCCCGCTCGTGATCGCAAAAGACCTAGACCTGCGCATCCTGCGCGGCGACCGGATCGGCATCATCGGCCCCAACGGTGCCGGCAAGACCACACTCGTGCGGCTGCTGCTGGGCGAGATCGCGCCGGATGCCGGCACGGTGACCCACTCGAAAACGCTGCAGGTGACCTATCAGGACCAGACGCGTGACCACCTGAAGGCCACCGATACGATCTGGGAAGCGCTCGCCCCGATGGGCGGCGACTCGATCAACGTGCAAGGCCATCAGCGCCACGTCGCAGCCTATGCGAAGGATTTCCTGTTCAGCCCCGAACAGCTGCGCCAGCCGGTTGGCGCGCTGTCGGGCGGCGAGCGCAACCGCCTCGCCCTGGCCCTCGGCCTCGCCCAGACCTCGAACCTCCTGGTGATGGACGAACCGACCAACGATCTCGACATGCAGACGCTGGACCTGCTGGAAGACATGCTGCTGGCCTATGAGGGCACGCTGATCCTGGTCAGCCACGACCGCGCCTTCCTGGACTCCACGGTCACCAGCTGCCTGTGTCCGCTCGGCGGCGGCGAGTGGATCCAGACCGCTGGCGGCTGGAGCGATGCGCAGCAACAGCTCGCCGGCGTGCGCCGCAAGGCGGCCCAGCGCGCCGCCTCCGCGAAGGCTTCGCCGGCGCCCGCTGCCAAACCAAAGCCCCAGACCAAGCTCTCCTTCAAGGACGAACACCGCCAGAAAGAGATCGACGGGCTGATCCCCAAGCTGCAGGCCGAAATCGCCCAGCTGGAAGCCGATCTTGCAGATTCCGATCTCTACGCCCGCGACGCGGCGGCCTTCAACACCAAATCCAACCGCGCCGCCGCCGCCCGCACCCGGCTGGAAGAGATCGAGCTGGAATGGCTGGAAATCGAGGAAAAACGCGAGCGCATGACCAGCTGACACCCGCTCCGGCAAGGCAAACGCTTCGTTAACGCCCCCCGGCTATCGTCCCGCCTGATAGATTGCCTGCAGGAGTGTTCCATGCGTCTCGCCATGCTGTTCGCCGCCACCGCGTGTATCGGCCTCGTTGCCGGAGCTGACGGCGTGGCCCGCAAGGCGGTGTCGTCGCCCGAAATCGACCGGCTGACGGCAACCGAGACCTCCATGACGGGCGGCCCTGCCACACCCGGCTTCGAAGCCGGCATCTACCGCCACGGCGCCGCCTACCGCGTCGATACCGGCACCACCGCGCTCGATTGCCAGGTGGCTTGCGGCGAGGATGGCCTCTGCCAGGCTTGGTCCTTCGTCGAAGCCTATGGCAGCGCCGGTGCGCGCTGCGAACTCAAGCAGGGCGGCGGCAAGCGCGAAGAAAACCTGCTCGCAACCTCCGGCATCTCGCCGCGTCTCGACGCGGGTTTCTGGGGCGAGACGACGGTTGAAGTCGATGCGCCCGCCGAAGACCTCGCCGGCGAAAGCGCCGAACCGCCTCCGGCCAACTAGACCGACCGTTCTTTCGTAGCCGTGAACCGGATCCCCGGGTTCTTTTCCTGCGCGTAGCCCACGTCCCAGGCATTCTTCGCCAGATAGACCGGCGCGCCATCGAGATCGCTGCCTGAGGCGGACTTGTTCTTCTCCAGGAAGGCTTCCAGCTTGTCAGGATCGTCGCTGCTGAGCCAGCGCGCCACGTTGTAAGGCGCCGGCTCGAACATCACTTCGAGGCCATATTCGGCCGTCATCCGCTCGATCATCACCTCGAACTGCAGCTGGCCGACGGCGCCGACGATCATGTCCGACCCGATCTGCGGCGTGAACAGCTGCGTCACGCCTTCCTCGGCGAGGCTCTCGAGCGCCTTGCGCAGGTGCTTCGCCTTCATCGGGTCCTTCACCCGCGCGCGGCGCAGGAGTTCGGGCGCGAAGTTCGGAATGCCGGCGAACTGGATGTCGCCGCTTTCAGACAGGGAGTCGCCGACGCGCAGTTGGCCGTGGTTGGGCACACCGATCACGTCACCCGCATAGGCCGTCTCGGCGATCTCCCGGTCCTGCGCCATGAACATCAGCGGATTGTGGATATTCAACTGTTTGCCGCTGCTGGTCTTCAGGCGCATGCCACGCTGGAACTCGCCCGAGCAGAGCCGCAGGAACGCGACGCGGTCGCGGTGATTGGGGTCCATGTTTGCCTGGATCTTGAACACAAATCCGCTCACGGACGGGTCCTCGGCATGCACCTTGATCGTCTCGCCCTTGCGCGTGGCCATCTGGTCGCGCGGCTGGGGCGCATAGGTATGCAGCGTACGGAGCAGTTCAGCCACCCCGAAATAACGCAGAGCCGACCCGAACACGATCGGTGTCATGTTGCCCTCGATGAAGGCCGTGCGGTCGAAGGCCGGCAGCAGGCTGCGGGCCATCTCGATGCCTTCGGTCAGCTCTTCGTAGACGTAGGGATCGAGGTTCGCCTTCAGGGTCGCGTCATCGCCCGCAATCTCGGTCGCCGGACCGATCCGGGCGGGCTCGCCCACGCGGCGCTCGAACTGCAGGAACTGGCTGCGCTCCAGATCCAGCATGCCTGCAAAGCGCTGGCCGCTCGCGGCGGGCCAGAACAGCGGCGCGGTATCAAGCTGCAGCTTGTCCTGCACCTCGTCCAGCAGCGAAAGCGGCTCCTGCGCTTCACGGTCCATCTTGTTGATGAACGTGACGATCGGGATGTCGCGCATCCGGCACACCTCGAAAAGTTTCAGCGTCTGCGGCTCGATCCCCTTGGCGGCGTCAAGCACCATGACCGCGCAGTCGGCAGCCGTCAGCGTGCGGTAGGTATCTTCGGAGAAGTCTTCGTGGCCCGGCGTGTCGAGCAGGTTGAACATGTAACCGTCAAACTCGAACGACATCACCGAGGCCGAAACCGAGATGCCCCGGTCGCGCTCGATCTTCATCCAGTCCGAACGCGTCCGCCGCGTCTGGCCGCGCGCCGCAACCTCACCGGCCGCACGGATGGCGCCGCCCGCCAGCAGCAGGTTCTCCGTCAGGGTCGTCTTGCCCGCGTCCGGGTGCGAGATGATGGCAAAGGTGCGCCGCCGGGCGGCTTCAGTCACATGCGACATGGGTATGGGTTCTCTCTCTGGCGGAGGCCCTATCCGATTTCACGAACGGAATGAAGGGGCGGGCTGTCTCCGCCCAAGAAATCAGGGGCGAGCCCCAAACTGAAACGCCTCGCCGGCGGGCGGCGGCAAGTCAAGAGCATCCCAACCCGGCAAATTTGCCCTCAGAACGCGCGCGGCCAGACATCGGCGTCTTGCGGCTTTCCAGCAATCCGCGCCAATGCTCGAGGCCGCGCTTCAAAGGCCCATTCGCAATCGCCGAGGCTTGTTGCGCCGGCCGCGAAGCGCGCACCCTGGGCGACACACGCCCCGGGGCACAAATCCT
This sequence comes from Hyphomonas sp., assembly GCF_016125515.1. Lineage (GTDB taxonomy): Bacteria > Pseudomonadota > Alphaproteobacteria > Caulobacterales > Hyphomonadaceae > Hyphomonas. Next base: position 84,548 of record NZ_WGLO01000006.1, on the reverse strand, counting down.
ATTGCCGCTGCGAACCCGATCAGAACATAAGCGCATCCATCGCAATGAGTGCGGCCTGGGTCCGATTTTGGACACCGAGCTTTCTGAAGATCATCTTCAAATGCAATTTAACAGTCGGGGTTTGGATTCCGAGTTCGCGGGCAATCTCCTTGTCTGACCGACCTGTGCAGATCTGCCTGAGCACTTGATGCTCGCGGTTGGTCAAGGCTCTCGCAAGTGGGCGCTGATCGGCATCCTTCGATCCCAAAAGTGCTTGCGGTGTAAAGAACGCTCCACCTGTGATCATGTACCGAATGGCACTTGCAAATGACGCTGCAGGCATCGTCTTTGAGAGGAAACCTGCAGCCTTCAGGCTGGAAACCTCTTCAATAACGTGCCGGACTACGAATCCTGAGATCAATGCGACACGCACACCTTCAGAAAGCGCCAGTTTCAAACCCTCCAGACCGTTCATTCCGGGCATGCGGTAATCAAGCAGGACAAGATCGAACGGGCCATCACGTCGCCACGTGCTCGCCGCCTCATCAAAGTCCGAAACCGCAACGACATCCATCGAAGCTTCCTGACGCAGGTAAACGGCGAGCGTATCTCGCAGCAGCTCATGATCGTCTGCAAACAGGATTCTGCACTTACTCTGATTGGTCATAACACGCTTTGCCCAGTATACTTGATGCCAATGTGATGAGGCGATCAGGGGCAATTCGTTTGCCGACAATCAGCTCAAAGAGTTTATCCGACCCAACCGATGTCCTACTTCGCCAATCGGGATACCCGGTCATGAGAATGATCGGAAGATCCCTTCGCAAGTTCTTGGCGCGACGTGCTAGTTCGGCACCCGTCATCGTTGGCATGTCAAAGTCCGTAATGAGAAGGTCCCACGCTTCAGGAGCTTCTTGCAGGGCTTCAAGTGCCACCTCTGGATCGGATACAGCCGCAACTTCCGCGCCTGCCTTCTCAAAAAACACTGTAAGAACGTCCAGGACATCCTCATTGTCGTCGACTAATAGAACCGACCAGTTTTCGAGTTGAGCCACAACCGGAAGCATATCGGCATCTGCGATGCTACTCGATCGCGCAATCGAAGTCATTGGCCACATGATCTTGATAGTGGTTCCAGAGCCCGGTGACGACACAACGAATATGGCTCCTGAATTTGCGTCCACGATGCTGGATACGATCGCGAGTCCCAATCCGCTTCCTCCATCGCCCTTGGTTGTAAAATAGGGTTGGAAGACCTGATCGCAAAGACCGGCGTCCATCCCCATGCCATTGTCGGAAACTTCCAGGACAGCATAGTCAATCCCGCCAACGAGAGATCCGACGACTGGCTTACCCGACATGTCACCTGGAAGTGCCGTCCTTGCGGAGAGGGATATTTCTGGGCGTTCCAAACCATCTGGAAGTGCATCGCGTGCGTTCACACCGAGATTCAAAAGGATTTGCAGCACATCGGTCGGATCCGCTTCCAGTTCGAGGTCCGGATCTGGCAAATTCAGGATGAGGCGAGTGCCTGACCGCAGACCAGCGCGCAGCAAATCGGCGGCTTCGGCGATACGCTCTGAGAGGCTCAACAGCTGGCGGTCGGGGACCCGCGCGCCCTGGGCGAGCAATCGATGGACAAGCTCTGAAGCTCTTTGCGTCGCAAGCAAAATACGGCGGGCATGTTCATTCGAGCCGCCTTCCGACGCCCGCTCAATCAAAGTCGCAGAGCCGGAAATCGACGCGATCAAATTGTTGAAATCATGGGCCAAACCAGCCGCAACTTGACTGAGCGCCTCGCGGCGCTGCGCCAACTGCAAGGCTTCTTGAAGGTGCGTTCGCTCGCTTTCAGCAAAGAGCCTTTCAGCAATATCACGCGTAATGCAAACAATGCCACCATCACTCTTCAATGTCAGAGAAACCTCTTGCTCGATCGTGCTACCGTCGAACCGAAGTCCAGCGATCTCACCTTTCCAAGCGCCCCGGCTTTGCAGCACAGGGAAGGCATGATTCTGAAGGAATGCGAGCTTTTCGGCCGAATAAAGGACACTCCAATGCTGGCCGATGATCAAATGCTCAGAAGAAATTCCGAACATCTCCTGATGGGCAGAGTTCATGTACACAAAGAGGCCGTCGGCATCTGTAACGGCGATGCCATCGCGGGAGGCATCTGTGGCCGCCGCGAGATCAGCGCGTGCCTGGCGTTCCGACCGCTCTAGCTGATCCAGCCTTACCTTGCGTTCCGTAATATCAGTCTGAACAGCCATATAGCCCGAAAGTTCGCCCGACGTGTCCCAAGTGGGGTGGATATCCATATCCACCCAATAGGGCTGACCTGAGCGGTCATAATTCAGGATTTCGCATTGAATTGCGCTACGGCGGCTAAACGCAGTCCGCATCGCTTCAACTGTACGAGGATCGCTTAAATCACCTTGCAATACCTCACCCGGACGGCGCCCGACCACCTCGTCGAGCGCGTAACCTGAACGCTTTTCAAAAGCCTCGTTCACCCAAACGATTTCTCGGTTCGCATTGGTGATGATCACCAGATTCGACGTGCGCCGCACAATGCTGCCGAGACGTTCAATCTCCTCAATCTGCTTATGTTCACGCGTGACGTCCCGGATCACCGCAAGATAGCCACATTTACCCTCGTTGCGCTCCATGGGCCGGCGCGAAATCGAAACGTTGAACCAGTGCCCTTGCCGTTTGAGGCGCAAGAAGAACACAACGTCTGATGTCTGCCCGCTCGCTTCCACATGATGCAGCACCGCATTTATTTTAGCCGCCGCGCTTCGGGGAAGCACATCCTCTGCCCGGGAACCGATATAGGATCCGGGATTGTCAACCAAGGCTGACATCCGGTCGGAATAGAAGCTCGTCATACGACGGTCCTGATCGAGTTCAACAACCAGATCCGGCAGCGCGTCTAACGTCGTGCGCAATTTACAGGACTGGCGGTAGAGCTCCACTTGACTGTCCGCGATGGCCGCTTCGACAGCCTTTCGTACCAACAGGCTGCCGACGACGCTGGCCAAGGAGCGCAGCAGATTGATCTCGCCCGTTAAAAATTCACGCTCACCTGAAGACGATGTGAAGGTTGCGATTCCAAATATGCTGCTCTCCCGCAGGATCGGGACGCCGAGCACCCTGCCGCAAGGCCCTCGCTGGGTTGGGCGCGCTGCGGCGTCCGATTCCTCCGAAGCAAACCCGTCCGAAATGTAACAAGGCTGGCCTTCTTTGAGCAACGGATAGTGGTCGAACAACCGAGCGGCGCTTTTGAATTCAGCCTCGCCAAAAAGATGATCAGCGCCATCGCCGTGCCAAAGATAGGCACATTCGAAGTCACCATCTGCGTTAAGCTTCAGCAAGCAGACGCGCTGCAATCGAAGTAAGTTGCCCATTCTATCGAGCGATCTTTGGACAGCCTCATCAATTTCTTCGCTCTTCACACTCAGCAGATCGGCAAGGATCTGAACGATGAGATCCTGCGCCTCTGCAAGTCTGTGAAAGGCGCTGTTGATTGCCTCAAATCCGGGGTCGAGATTTCTAGCGACAACGAACTCGGACTGCGCTCGTCCGCCCGACAACGCCCCAGCCAATGCTATGTTCTGCAGTCGCAATCGCGTGTGCTGAATCGTCTGAGAGAATGCAGCCGCTGCGCGCTTGAAGAGCTGCACCTCAAGTGGGCCAGCAGCGCCCTTGTTATGCGACACGCAAGCGAGAACCGTAAATGCCTCAGCGGACTGGCCAATCGTCGTAGAAACCCAGCTGCGAAAACACATGATCTTCGAAGGCCAGTCAACGCGCGTCGGGACAAGACTGACATCGGCAATCACGCGCAGCTTCGAGAACGGCTCGGCGCCCGAATACCACGATACTCCGACAAGCTCAGGATGCGTGGCGTAACCAATCCGCGCCGTTCCCGACACGCGATCAACCGAGAGGACTATTGACGCATCCGCCTCAAGCGCGTCCCGGATCGCGGCGAGCGTCACACCGATCGCTTCATCGGGATCCAGGTCTGAGTGCTCATGCCGCAAAATGGCGAGAAGCAACTCATTTTCCTTCTTTGATCTCGCTTCTCTCGATCTGGAGAACTCGACCTCGAATAATGCAGATCTCAAAACCTCAGATTCCGACATCATCCGACAACCGCCGGATTGCCGAAGATTGTGCAAGATATCATCAGATTTGCATGCTGGGACTGGCCGCCCAAAACCTGCCCTTGTTCACCGAATGAAAACATAACCAAAAACGGAATAGGCCCCAAAGTGTCAGCGATGCTGCGCCGCACGGTTTCCATTTCCTCCTCCACTGCAAGCATGCAGCCGCCGCAGAAAACGATCAGAGCGCACGAGCATTGTGCGCCCTTGGACTGCAGGTCAGCCCGGGCCAGGCACGCTAGTCGGCCAGCGCGCGCGACAATGCTTTGTTTCGTCCCTTGCATCAAAAAGACTTCATCGCCCTCCTGGACATCCGCGAACAAATCTAACGAGCCATCCGCATGGACAGCAGCGGGATGCAACAGCAAATGGAACGGCACGGAGGCCAGATCTCCGGACACCTTGCCGAGCGGGATCAGCGTCGAGTCTGGCAATAATCCTTTTGGATCATCCCCATTGGTTAAATGCGGAGCCGGGCGATCGGACCAATCAAAATATACATCGCCGGCGGGCCGATGATCGATCTCGTAAAGACGCCTCTTGTCAGATTTTGTTACGCGACCAGAACGGCCAGCCGAAGCGTAGCCGCATTGAAACACACTAGACACAGCCCCTGTGATGAACATTGCCGTGACCGCCAGCCCCTCACAAAACTGCGCTTCTCTCGTAAACTGGCACCACTGCCCCGAAATGTCATTGTCAGCGCTTGACCCACCTACGATCAACGCCCGATCGCCCACGACCTCCTTGATAGCCTCGACCGCCAACTCCTCCTGGCCCGGCGCCGCAGTCAGCCAGACCAGGTCTGGCACCTCTCCCGGCCGACCTGCCTGTTCAAGTGCAGACAACAAGGCTTGCCTGGCCGCGAGCTTCGGATTGTCGCCACAGGCTCTGGCACTCGATCCGTAGGCCCCGTCAGGGTCCCAAACAGCTAAGGCGCTTAGTGCAAACCCACCAGACAATTCTACACGCTCTTCATTCATGGAACCGCGGCAGCTCGTTCCCCCGTGGATCTGCGCATCCGGAAGTCGGCTCGAAACAAGCTGTCGAATGGCGCCAATATTGTGGGTGCAGCTGGCAAATACAAACAAGAGATCGGGCTCGTCAGAACGGTCGGCAAGAAGATCGCCCAGGATCGACTCGCAAGCTTCCGCAGTGTCGCTCTCGCTGGATATCGCGGATTTGAACTTCAAAACTTGCCTCATGCCTCCAGGGCCTACCAGACGACCTGACTAGCACATCCGTTTGGGTGATGAACCTACTCAAAAGAATAGACCAGATCCTGATTGCCGACCACATCAGCGCAACTGCGCAAGCTCAATCGTCTACCCTTACTCCAATTGGACTAGTTTCAGCACCGCGCTAAATGAACAAAGATATGCCAAAAAGCTGAGTCGATTAAGGGTCCGCATGACGTCCGCTCAACGCCTACGTATCATGCTTGCCGACGACCAGAAGCTGTTTGCAGAATCCGTCGTCGCCCTACTTTCGCAAAACTGGCCCAATGCGCTCATCGAAACTGCGACGGACTACAGCGCCCTTTTCCGGGACCTCAAGGCACATGCGCCCTTCGATTTCATTATCGTTGACCTCAGAATGTCTGAGGATGACGCAGAGCCTTACTTACAAAAAGCACGCTGCATGGCGCCAGGCGCCGTTTTGATTTTGATCTCCGGCAGCCCTGATGCCTTCGAGATCGGCAAGGCTCTGTCGACAGGGGTAGATGCATTCGTGCACAAAAATCAGGGAGCTGACGACCTAGTTGATACAATTCGGCGCTTCCTGGGCGAACGCATCATGGAGCGTGCAACTGTAAAAGAGCCAATCTCTAAAGAGATTGTGGGCATCGCGTTAAGTCGCCGCGAGCGGCAAACACTGAACCTCATTGCAGCTGGTCTGGAGACAAAAGAGATAGCTCAAGCACTCAAAATCGCTCCTACAACTGTCAAAATCTACATCAAATCTTTGCTCAAAAAGACAGGGTGCTCCAATCGAACCGCGCTCGCCGTGCTGGCGATTAATTCCGGCTTTGTCAATCGATCCGACGCGTAGATCAGAAATCTGGAAACCAATGCGCGCCCTTCTGATTCAAAACCTCGAACGCCGCCTTCCTCAACTTTTGAGCGTCGCCCAGTTTCTTGTCGGACAAGAACGAGGCAGCGAAGAAATACTGGAAGATTGGCTCTCAAAAGTGCTCGAACGAACGTCCGCCGCCGACTTCGTTTCTTTGAGCGAAGCACACCTTTTTGCAAGCTGTTGCGCTTTCTTCCTGATGTCGGAAATTTCACTCGAGATCAGCGATATGGATCAACGACTTGAAATTGCGATCGCCGAAGTCGCAGCAATTACGCGCGAACGCGAGACGTACATCCGGCAAATTTTGTTGCCCGCGGCACAATCACTCAAAGAATGAGGCGTCAGAATTCGCCTTGCATCGATTTCACAAAAAGTGAGACGGTAAATGCAAGCGGAAACCCCGTCGCCTGCATTCCGATCGCCGACACAATCAATACGATAAGAAGCTTTGCGAACTTCGCGTTCAGCGCAATTAAAACCACCAACACCGCAGAAACGAGCTGAGAGGCACGTGTGCCGCTCGAGACCTGCCGGCAACTTGTTACAAACGGCCACATCTGCGCAATCCCTGTCCATCAACAATGGCGATCGAGTCGGACAAGTATTGCGTCTACCGCCCCTCCTTCATACCTCACCATAAGGAGTAGGCATTGCGCCGAGCCCACCGAACTGCCTTGATCATGGCTGCGGAGAAATCGTACGCGGCCGAAGCGGACAATCCAAAATCGGCATACACCGCATTTCCAAGAGAAGAGCCCATGCACCAGGGATTCGAACTGCACACGTCAATGCGTACACGGAGATCATGCATATTCTTTGGATTACTCACTTTGGCCGAATACCCACGACGTTGAAAGCCGGCGATGTAAGAAGTGAAAGCTGATATCAGTCGGAGGGGAACAGTATGCCAAAGTCCTTGCCGTCCGCTAAGGTCGAGTCCGAGTACCGCCAACATGCGCGGCGCCGAATGCTGAAATCGGGCCGGATTATTTTCAACAATAGCCGATCAAGTCTCGACGTTCAAATTACGGACCTTTCGGCGTCGGGCGCGAGACTAAAAATGAGCATACCGATGCCTTGTCCCGCTCTATTTAACCTGGAGTTTCTGCACCCGGCTGTCGGGTCTCCAGCCATTCGGCGGTGCGCGCTGCGCTGGCAGCGCGGAGAGACCTGCGGAGTCGTTTTTATCTGACGAGCGGAAGCAGGATATCTGTGCCTAGCGCGACTCGCGCTAAAAAAGATCAAGTAAGCAGATCAGCACTGCTGCTTAACCGGCACACAACCAGCCGCAGTATGAACGCCACAGGACACGTTTGTCAGATGGCGCATGCCGCCGATTGATTTCGCTCCCGCCAAACGACCGAATTAGATGAATAACCAATACGCCGCGCGCTGCCGATGGAGACTTTTGCCTACTATTGGCGTCGGCGTCTAAGCCGCCATCTTTTCATGCCGCCTTCGCGCTGCACACGCCTTAGTGATGCGGATCATATGCGGGAACCGATTACAAAATTTCTTCAGCCTGATTGCTCAGAAGGCCAACCAGCTTATGTCGCCTCGAGCCTGGTCATTCCGGCCGGAACCATTACGCTCAAACATATCCCTTGATCAGGAACTTCGGGCTCGACTATTCCGTATGCGGATTTAGTCAAGCCCAAAGTTCACCAAAGCGGGGGCAAGGGGACGCACGCCGCTTTGTTAACCAACTTTATGCGCTCGGCCTTCAGGCGTCGACCTATCCAAAAGAGTAGAGTGCCCCCAGGATCGAGGACGCCGATTCCTGCCGCCTATGACAAGCTCGCCGATACGAATTCAAGACGCCCGTTTGCAGACCGAATCGAAGGCCCACAGGCGCGCCGCCCCAAAGCGCCCGCCCCTCAACCAACGGCGATGGCAACAACGCTCACAATTGGATGAGCATATTTCGAGGGAAGCAATCGTAGCGCGGCTCAAATCGCTCCGGCCACGACCAAGGCTAACCACATGATACCGTCGCCAATTGCAGGTATCGTTACCCCAAGGACAATCGAAGTCACTGCCCCGCTCACAATCACAGAAATCAATCCTATGAGCCGATATGGATCTACTCTCACCGTGCGCGCGTCCGCCTGCATTTCCATGAACACCTCTTTTTGCCTCTTAGAGTTAGAATTGCATTCGCTTTGCCGGCAGATGCCGATCTGACACTGATGCGCCCTATCCACCTCCCAAGTAAAAACAGCAGCATCCCGGCATCGAACGCGCAACCATCCCCAAGGGACTAACCCATTCGGATAGGTTGATGTTGCGAGAGTTTGAAAGAATACTATTTCATGGAGAAATCATTCGATGCGAACACGGATGATCTGTCCAATCTTTGACATTACCATTCCTGGAGGCCGGTCTTTTCTCTAAAGATCGGCCTCGTTTTTGTTTGGAAGCCATCAAAGGTCCGGCGCGCCTCGACATAGGACTTCTAGAAAAACAACGGTCACTATAGCTGTCAAACCTCGCCGGTACGGGGCGATCGCCAGCGCGCGTTGCTGAACCCGCAGGCGCGCTCACCTTGACGCTCGGCGACCACGCCATGCGCTCCAAACTCGGGCGGACACTTCGCCCTGAGCGCCAATGGGGTGCACCCTACCCCGATTCCGGCGCGCGGCGCGTTTCATCGGCTTTTGTGCCAGAATCCCGAGCACGGGAATCTGATCGCGCGAGGCAGACAAGTTCTATCTGGATCAAGGAAAATGCGGCTTTGCCGAATTACTTATCCATTTGGATATATAGCCTATTCTTTTGCGCCGAGCACGAGGTGAGCGGTCCAATTGGCTTGGCATAGCGGTTGCTCTACCAAACCTGCGCAGATGGGGTGGGGACGCTCGCTGCATGAAGGGTCCGGTGTCAGGGGACGGCACCGGATCCTTCTAAACAAGACCTTCAACGTCGCCCCTCGCCGCGCCGGGATCGGTCAATCTTTTTGCGGTGCCGCCGCTGCCTATCCGCACACGCCGAGCAGGCCAATGCGTCCAATCTTCCACGCGTTGCTCTGATTTCAAAAACGCATCGAAGGCACGTTTTAGGACGAAAGCGGGTGTGCGCGCACACTCGACCTTGTCATTGCGGATCGCACCGGTACCGGCGACCAGATCATTTTTCTGTTTCACGGCGGACACCCATCTGCCGTTATTTGGACAGAGCGAGACGATCTGGGAGACCCGGCGTTTAAGAATAGATTGGTCGAGCAAACCGTGCCTCTGCCGGGCTGCTGGCGATGATTCTCCCGCCCTGGTTTTTTCCTGCGTTTAATGACCGAAGCGGCATGGCGCGGCCATTGAGGATAGCCCTGTCAGTCTGTTTCAATGCTTAGTCGCATTTTACACTGATGTGTGAGTGTCCATCATTGGGATGGCGCCTGTTGTCGACGTGTCGGCGCTTTTAATCCAATGCCATGCCGGGGACCCGGAGCGTGGCATGGGAGCTTCCAGCGTGCTGACTTGCGGCCAACAGACTGGATCGAGGTTGCCTGTCGTGTTGCCGGGCTCTGCGGCATTTCCTGGCAGTTCAGTTGGAACTGCCATAGGCAGAAGCAGATTGGCGGCCAGCATGGCCTGATGTTCAAACGCCTGGCGGTCTACGATAACCTTGCGTTGGATACAGATTTTTAACGCGTGAGCCTGCTCGGCACAGTGGCCACGATGACGGTGAAGCATTTTCAGACAAAAAGCGGGACCAGCATTGGGACGCGGCTTGCGCGACCATGGCGTTGCACGTGTCACCGCGGTGAAGGTCCTTTGACGCCGATCCGCTCAGGAAAGCCTTGCTCGCCGTCAAGCGGCGCGCTGCCAGATCTGGCGGATATCGGGCTTGGCGCCCTCTGCAAGGCGGGCACGCACCGCTTCGAGGATCGACTCCGGCAAGATGGTCAGGCGCGGCTCGGCCACGCGGCCTTCATGCACCGGGAAGAGGGCCGCATTGGCGCCCGTCTTGGCGATGATCAGGGCGGCAAGATCCGCCACCATCGCCTCATCCGGCTGGATACTCTCGTCGAGGCAGGCCTGCAGCTTTTCGCGGGCGAATTCGATCGCGTCGCGGGCCCGCATCGCATGGGCATCCTCGAACCCGAGCAAGGGGCCGCGTTTCAGGAGGCGCAGTTCGGGCGCCTCGATCTCGGTCACGTACTCGTTCAATAGGAACAGCATCGCTGTCTCGCCCCTGTTCATCCCAGCGAATCACAACGTGCTTTCCTGCAGTTAACGGCGCGTTACCGAGGCGCCGGTTCTTCCACCGGCTCGGTCAGAAAATGGCGGCCCTGGCGATCCTCGATCTCGACAATCCACAGGTCGCTGTCACGCCCCCGGGCCCGGGCCAGGTAGGCATCGACGCTCGTCTCGTCCGGGCCGACGCCCTGGGCCGCAAGATTGAGGAACATCCGGTCGCCCTCAAGGGTCATCGACGGGAGGTAGGCGGCCGCCGTGCCGTCCAGGCGCGCGACCTTGATCAGCACGTCTCCGCGGCTGTCATCGCCATGCTGGACGACAAAAGCACTTGATCCGGCGACTTGCGCGCGCCGGATCAAGGCTTCTATCCACAGGCGTGTGGGCAATCGATCCATGCATAAGACTCCCGCGTTCAGGCGTCCGTTGCAAGCCGCTTGCGACAGGTCAGCCTTCCGAGGCGCCCATCATGCAGCTCATGCCGGCCGACATCAGCGCGCCCATCACGGCGCCCTGCTTCTCGGCGGGCAGCTCTTCCATCATCTTGTTGCCAGCCTCTTCGCCGGCCGCCATGGCGGTGGCGACAGCTTTGAACGTGTCCTTGTCGAGGTTTTTCTCGAGGCTGTCGGCGATGCACGTGCAGTTGGCGTCAGACTCGCCGCTGTCGGTGCAGGCTTTCACCATGGCCACTTTCGGGCTGCCGCCACAGGCTGTCAGCGCAAGCGCAGCAATGGCGGCAAATACAAACTTCTTCATCAGGCATTCCCCTCACAAATGAACGCGGACGGTCGCATGGTTTTTGCGGCAGGGAAACCGAATTTTTCCGCGCTCCGTCCGGGCCTTCAGGCGCTTTATTGGGCGGCGTCTTCCAGCGGGGCAATGTCAGCTTCGGCGGCGCAGGGGAGTGTCACCTCGACCCGCGTGCCCTTGCCGGGCTTCGAGGTGATCTTCAGGCTGCCGCCGTGCAGTTCGGCAAACCGGCGCACCACCGACAGGCCGAGTCCGGTGCCAGGCTTCGCCCCTGTGCCTTGCGCAAAGGGTTCGGTCAGCGTCGCCAGATCGGCCCCGGCAATGCCCGCGCCGCGATCGGTCACGCTCAGATGCGCCGCGCCGCCCTCGATGCGCGTTTCCAGTTTCACGGTCTTGCCGCTGTCTGAATACTTCACCGCATTGGAAACAAGGTTTTGCCAGATCTGTCGCACCGCTCGCGCATCGGCTTCGGCCCAGACTTCGCCGGCCGCTTTCATCTTCAGGGTAATGCCGCTGCGCTCGGCCTGACCCGTCAGCTGGCGGATGACCGACTCGCCGGAGGCTGTCAGGTCCACCGGTTCCGGCTCCAGGCGCGGCTGGCCCGCTTCGGCGCGCGCCAGGTCAAGGATGTCATCGACCAGCAACAGGAGGTCGGTGCCGCTTTCGTGGATAATCGAGGGATAATCCGCATACGGCTTCGGCATCGGCCCCATCAGCTCGGCCTGCATGATCTCGGCATAGCCAAGGATCGCGTTCAGCGGCGTCTTCAGGTCATGGCCCAGCGACGCGAAGAAGGCCGTGCGCGATTTCAGCTTGTTCTCCAGCTCGGCGATCAGCTCCGACGGTGCGGTGGGCGTCTCATCCGGCGCGTCCACGAACAGGAGGTGGCAGCCCTTGGCATGGCGTTCGGCCAGAACGCGCACCCGCTGGCCGGAAACGAGTTCGCCGGTCACCAGCCTGCGGCCGGTTTTGCCCGGTGGTGGCAGTTCGAATTCGTGGTCCGTGAACAGGCTCTTCAGCGCCGAACCGGGGCGCATGGTCACCAGGCCGAACGTGTCGCCCTGCACGCGGCGCAGACGGCCCTCCGGCGTGACATCCACCCAGCTGATGCCGGTCATGTTGATGGGCTGCGGGTCGGGCTCGGTCGCGGCCGGCTCGGCGGCTTCGGTGGGCACAGGGCGGGCGGCCTCGGCGCCCCGCTCGGTTACGAGGTGCCAGATCTTCAGAGCGGCCAGTACCAGCCCCGCAAAGGCGAACGGCGGCGCCAGTTCAGCCGCGCCCGGCGGCGGCGCCGGGATCCAGCCCAGCGGGCGGGCGATGAACACGCCAAACAGGGCCAGCGTCGAAAACGCGCCCGCTTCGGTGGCCATGCGCGGCGCGCCGGCCAGCAGCGCCGACAGCGGCGAGATCACAAGCAGGAGGATCAGCGGCGAGGTGCCCCCGCCGGTCAGGACAATCGCCACCAGCGCGCAGACGAGCCAGGAAATAACCGCCATGCCCCGCCAGATCGTGTCGCCCGCGCCCGCCACCGCATAGCCCGTCAGGCCCGGCACCAGCGTCAGGATCGCGGCCACAAGGAGGCTCAGCATCGGCGCGCCGGCGATCCCGCCGGATACAGCCGCCGTCAGCCCCAGCGCCATCCAGGCTAGGTGAACAAAGTGTAATCGCTTCTGCGCCGCTTTGGGGGCCAACTCTTAACACCCCATAGAGAAATCTTAGGCATTCTTGCCGGATCAGGTGCCCGGTCTGCTGTATTTGTAATGCGCAAATATCACAAGGCATGGTTCCCCATACCGGGAAGTTCGGGCAACAGTAATCGCGTGTCGCGTGAGGGAGTTTAGAATGAAGACCTCTGGGGTGATTGCCGCTTTGATCTGCGGTTTCGGGGTTTCTGGCATGGCAGCGGCTCAAGCCACTGATACCATTTCGGAAAACGCCGCTGTTTACATGACTTACCAGTCGGATGCGGACGAAGTGGCAGCGACGCCGTTCAAGTCTGCAGGCGATATCGACTCGGCGCTCAACACACTCGGGTCCTACAATGCCGACCAGCTGACCCGCGGCTGGATGGCGTATTCGGCCCTCGTCGCCTCGCGCGACCCTGAATTCAGCGCCACCGTGCGCGACATCGAAGCCTTCTACGGCCGCGAGCCGGTGATGAAGAGTTTCGCCGCCGGCAACAATTATGCCCGCTCGCTCAAGGGCGGCGACAATGCCGTCGGCGGCGCCATCGCGGTGACGGATGGCGACCTGCCGAAAATCTATTCCAACGCCGCTGTCATCAAGGAACAGGGCTACTCACTGCAGGGCTATGGCTGGGCCAAGTCCCGCATCCGCGACGGTGGCAAGCGCGCCGAGGCGGTGAAACTCCTGCAGGGCAAAGCCAAACCGGCGGACAGCCTGATCGTGAACGCCCTGACTGAACAGGCCCCGCTGTCCGACGGCGCCAAGGCCGGCATCATCAATGCCGCCGCCAATGCCGAAGACGTCGCCGGCGCCGTACGCCTGCCGGCCTTCCTGACCACCGGCTTCACCGGCAACCGCCAGAAAGTGAAATACGGCAAGGAAGCCGTTGCCAACCAGATCGCCTCGCTCGCCGCCATGCGGGTGATCGGCGCCAACTCGGTCGACCAGGCCCGCCTTGCCAAGGTGATGATGGAACCGGGCGTGCAAAGCTGCCTGAAGATGCAGAACCTGCAGCTGCAGGGCTGTGTCGCCGGTGTCGGCCAAGAATTCGAACTTCCGCACTGCATCAGCCAGCACACGCTGTCTGAAGTCGCTGACTGTCTGGGCTCAGTCTACAAATAGTCCACACACTTCTAGACTCTCTCGACTTTCAACCCCGGCAGCCACAGGCTTGCCGGGGTTTTCTTTTGGGGTTTCGCGCCGCATATGGATGCGGAGATGAGCATCGAATCCAAAGCGGCCGACATACGTGAAGAATTCTCCTGGCTGGAGGATTGGGAGGCGCGGTATGCGCACCTGATTGACCTCGGCAAGGCAAACCCCAAGCTGGCCGACAGCGAGCGCACCGAAGAGACCCGCGTGCGCGGCTGCGCCTCGCAGGTGTGGATGGTAACCGATCTGAAAGACGGCAAGCTTATCGTGCGGGCCGAATCCGATGCGATGATCGTGTCCGGCCTGATCGCCCTGCTGATGCGGCTGTACTCCGGGGAAAGCCCGGCCGAGATCCTCGCCTTCGATGCACCCGCCCTGCTGGACGAGATCGGCGTGAGCGGCGCCCTGACGGCGCAGCGCTCCAACGGTCTCGCCTCGATGCTGGCCCGTATCCAGGCCGACGCCCGCGCCGCCCAGCCGGTTTAGGCCCACGCGGCCGGCCCGGCCCTGAGACGCGCCGGCAGGACCCCGGCGCGCACCGCCGCCCCGTCCGCGACCAGCTGCGCCGCCAGTTCCGGCGTGACGAGGCCGACCCGCAGGCGCCGGGAAGTCTGCGTGCAATACATACAACCCGTCGCCAGAGCTGGCGTAACCAAACAGTGATCGAAAGCCAGGCTGCGCCGGTTGCGGGCAGGCGACCGCCGGATTTTTGTTGCGCAGGTCCGGGTCAGCCGAGGCGGACAGTCTCGCCGAATTCCGGGACGATACAGTCCCAGCCGAGTTCTTCCTGTATCCTCTGGCGGAGCGTATCCGAGGCGTCGGGCTCGCCGTGCACCACGAAGGTCTTGCGCGGCGCAGCGCTGAAACCCGACAGCCAGCGCATGATCTCGTCGGCATCGGCATGCGCCGACAGCATCGAGAGATTGGCGACTTCGGCCCGGACCTGATGCCAGGCGCCGTGGATCTTGATCTTGTCGACGCCCGCCACCATCCGCGCGCCGCGTGTGCCGCCGGCCTGGAAACCGGCAAAGAGGATCGTGTTGCGCGGATCGGGCGCGTAGCGTTTCAGGTAGTTGAGCACCCGGCCGCCGGTTGCCATCCCGCTTGCCGAGATGACGATCTTCGACTGGTTGTCGGCAACGATGCGCTCCGACTCCGAACTTTCCGACACGTACTGCGCCACCGCGCAGACCTCCCGGGCCTCGTCCTGTGACAGGAGGCTTCCGCTATCCTGGCGACAGAACAGGTTCGTGGCGTTGATGGCCATGGGGCTGTCGAGATAGATCGGGATTTCCGGAATCCGGCCGGCTTTGCGCAGCCGGTGCAGATGGAACAGCAGGCTTTGCGCGCGCCCGACCGCGAAGCTCGGGATGATCACGCTGCCGCCCCGCTGGACGGTTGCCCGGATGACGCGCTCAAGGACGGCTTCGGGATCCTCATCCGGGTGCACCGCATTGCCATAGGTGGATTCGACCACGAGATAGTCCGTATCCGGCATATGCGCGGGTGGCCGCATGACGGGTGAGTTGTACCGACCAAGATCTCCGGAAAAGGTGAGGCTTTGCCCGCCGGTTTCGAGGCGCACAATCGACGCGCCAAGAATGTGCCCGGCCTCATGGAAGCTGAGCCGGACATCCGGGGCGATCTCTTGACCGGTGGTGAAGGCGCGCGTCTCGAATAGCCGCAATGCCCGGAGGGAGTCGCGCTCCGTGAACAGAGGTTTGGCCGGCTGGTGGCGTGCATAGCCGCCGCGATTGGCATGCTCGGCGTCAAACTCCTGGATGCGGCCGGCATCTGGCAGCAGGATTTCGCAAAGATCGCGCGTCAGGCCGGTGCACAGGACCGGTCCCTTGAACCCGTCATTGACCAGCACGGGCAGGTAGCCGCTGTGATCGAGATGCGCGTGGGTGAGGATGACCGCGTCGAGGCTGGCGGGATCAAACGGCGGACGGTTCCAGTTGCGCAGGCGAAGCTGCTTGTAACCCTGGAACAGGCCGCAATCGACGAGGAGCCGGGCATGGCCTGTCTCGACCAGGAACCGGGAGCCCGTGACGGTTCCGGTGGCACCGAAGAATCCGACTGAAAACACGCGGCCAATGTCCTCCCTTGTTCCGCCGCCCGGCATGCGGCCCGTGGGGCACCCTAACCAAAAAGCGCGCCGGCCAGGGTACGCAATTCCACTTAGCCCAGACTCGGCCGCCCGTCCTGCCCAATCGCCAGGATGGCCGGCCGGGAGCATGGCACGCTTAGGCGGCGCGTGATGCCCCAGCCCTGTGAAGGGCCGGGGCGCGCAAAAAGCGAAGGTCAGCGTGTCAGGCTGAGGCGGACGAAGACGCCGCGCCCTGCGCCGGGGATACGGCTGCCAACGGGTACATCGCCGAACCCGTTGCGGTTATCTCCGGCAAGATGGTCGCGGTAGACCTGATCGAGCAGGTTCTCGACCCCGGCGCCAAGGCGCACGCCGTCGCGGATCTCCCAGTCGCCATAGGCGCTGAGCACGACATAGCCCTCGCTGGTTCGTTCGCTGTTGGTGCGCGAGACATCATCCTGCGCGGCGACGGCGCGCGTTTCCAGCGTGGCGGACCAGGCATCCGCCTCCCAGGTCAGGCCGAGGGTCAGGTTGGGCGGCGTGACGCGGTAGAGATTGTCATCGATGTCGCGGCGTTCGCCGCGCACATAGTTGAGCACCCCGTCGAGGCGCAGCGGGCCGGCGAAGTCGTAGCCCGCATCCAGATCGAACCCGAAGAGCCGGGCGTCAACATTGTCCCAACGAAGCGGCGTGGCATCGCCGCTCATCGCCGCAACCATCTCGACCGGCGTGTCGGCGACGCCGATGGTGGCGTCATAGGGCACACCCTGGATGTAATCATCGACTTGGCGGACGAATACGGTGGGGCGCAGATAGAAGTCCGCCTGCGCATAGTCGAACCCCGCCTCGGCGATCCATGCGGTTTCCGGATCGAGGCCAAGATCGCCGACATAGATGTTGCCATCTGCAAGTCCGCCGCTGGCGTTGATCGGCAGCCAGCCATAGCGCTGGATATAGCCGGGCATCTGCTGCTTGCGCGCCAGCGTGAGCCGCCAGGAGAGGCCGCCCGATTCCGGCGTCCAGAACCGTGCAACGGCGTCGGCCGTCGTCTCCGCGCCGGACCGGTCCGACGCATTGAACGCGGCCGCAAGATTGCGCGGCCCCATCGGCACCGCTGAACCGCTCACCGCCTCGCCGGCCTCGTAGGTGTTGCGGTCCACCCGAAGGCCAAGCTGGGACTCGAACGGGCCGACCGGCCCGGCCCATTCTGTAAAGCCGCCGAGCCGGCCCAGCCACACCTGCGGGAACGGCGTGACCAGGAAGGCAGTATTGGTGGGGTTGGTGATGGTGACGGTATGTTCGACCCATTCGCCATCGGCGCCGAGTTCGAACGCGCCGCCGAGCGCCGGGAATGCGGCAGACAGCGCGCCGCCCCGCGTGGTGGCATAGGCGTAGGACGCGCGCTGCGATGCGGGCAGCGGCGCCGGGCGCTGGGAGAAATTGTCCATCAGGTGAGCAACGTCCGTATAATGAACACTAGCCTCGAGGCGGAGTTGACCGAACGCGCGGGCATAGCCGGCGCGCGCGAAATCCGTATCGAAATACTGGATGTCCATCGGGAATGGCGGGTTGCCGGACGGGCCGGTATTCTGGCGGCGCAGGTCAAGCGTGAACTCGCCGAGCCCTGTCAGCGCGCCGGCCGACAGTCCGTAGACGCCGCGTTCGAAGCCGCTGCCGCCGATCACGCCGTCGCCATAGTCCGTGTCATCGCCTTCTTCCCAGGCCCCGAGCAGGTTCAGCCGCCAGTCCTACGTGGCGGCGCCGATCACGCCGCCGGTGGACAGGCTGTCATTCACGCTGCGCGCGCCGAACGTGAGGTCGTAGCCGAAGGCAAGACCGTCGCCGGCGGCATAGTCGATGCGCTTGAATACGGCATCGGCGCCGCCCGCCAGGCCCGGCCCGGCCGAGACGGGGCTGACGCCGCGGTCGATCAGGATGGCGGCAACCAGCGGTGCGGGCGCATAGTGGAACACAGGGTCCATCAGGTTCGGCCCACCGGAAGCAAAGCGCTGGCCATCGACGCGCAGGTTCAGGCGCTCGCCGAACAGGCCGCGATACTGCATCTGGCCGGACAGTTCGCCGTTGCCGACGCGCGCGCCGCCGGGCGTGCGGGCGGTGAGGTAGGTGACGTCGCCGCCCTGCAGCGGGGCGGCCTCAGGCGTGACGCGGCGCTCGGTGGGCGTGTCGATGCGCGGCGCGGTGACGATGATGACATCCTGCAGGGCCGGATCGGCCTCCTGGGCGATGGCGGGGGCCGCAAGCACGGCCAAGCTGACCCCGGTAAGGAGCGGCAGCACAAGGTTCGATTTCATGGGTTTGTCTCACATACTTGAAAACAGGACGCACACGGAGCGTGTCCCGGACTTGTCGGCGCAGGGCCGGACGAGGGTTCAGGTCATGTCAGATGTGGACGGGTGGCCCGCGCGAGCCGATCGGCGGGCCCTGCACGCGCCGCACCAGAGGTGGCTGGTAGACCCCTTCGGGAACGCGGACGAAAACGTGGCGGGGCGAAGTCAGAACCGGCGGCGCTGGCAGCGGCGCGGCATGGACGAGCGTGCAGAGCGGGCAATGCCCGTCGAACAACGGCTGGGACGGCGTCTCGTCGCCGAGGGCTTTGGCGAGGCGCTCCGCCGCAGCGCGGGAGGCTTCGGTCACATGGCCCGACGGCGCACAGAGATAGCGCGAGACATCGACCTGGCCGGACTGCGCAGCCGCCATCGTGCCCGGCAGCAACAACTGCAGGGCCAGAGCCAGCACCGCCAGGCAGCGGGCCAACGGATGGCAGAGCGAACGCTTCATCACAGCGGGCTTAGCGCAATGAAGGAGGATGGGTATCGTGCACGTTGCCGCTGCGCCGCAAAGTCGCGGGCTATGCCAGCGCGGGCCGGTCCTGTAAGCCTCGGCAGACGTGTACGGAGAAACCGAGAATGAAACGCATGATCGCTGCCGGCCTGCTGGCGCTTGCCGCTTGTGCCCAGATGCCCACGCCGGAGCCGGTGGCGGATGCTGCGCCGGCCTGCACGGTCTCTGCGGCGGATCAGGCCTGGATCGACCGCGCACTCGCCGCCTGGCAGCTCAGCCCGCATGAGATGACCGGTATCGGTGACGTCGCCGGGTTCGAGGCCGTGTTCTTCGACGCCGTATGCACGCTGACGAGCGCTGATGCGTTTTCGTCCCGGCGGGAGTCAGACGCGGTCTGGCGGGCGCAGCCCCATGACGGAATGGTCGCCCTGCCGGACGGCGATACGATGCCGGCAGGCATCACCTCATTCACATCGGGCACCGGCGAACACACATTCTTCGTGATGTCGACGCCCAGCGTGTGGCGCGGCGGCGGCGTCGAGGGCGGGCCGCTGGGATTGGAGACCCTGATGGTGGCCGTGCTGTTGCACGAGGGGTCGCACGTGGCGCAGGCGCGGACCTATGGCGAACGGATCGGCGCGCTGGCGGAGCGCGAGAACCTGTCCGACGAATTCAGCGATGACACGATGCAGGCCGTGTTCGAGAACGACCCGGACTTTGCTGCCTCCATTGCGCGCGAGACCGAGCTGTTCTTCGCCGCTACCGCTGCGCCGGGCCCGGACGCGGCCCGGGCCCTGGCCGAACAGGCGCGCCAGATGATGAAGGCGCGCGCGGCGAAATACTTTACCGGCGACGATGCCTACTGGACTGAAGCGGAAGACCTGTGGCTGACGTTGGAAGGCAGCGGCCAATGGGCCGGCTATGCCTGGCTGGTGGACCCGGGCGGCGCGGCGGTGGGCGAAGACGTGGCGATGCCGGGCTTTGGTCAGCGCAGCCGCTGGTGGTCACAGAAAGAAGGGCTCGCCCTCGTGCTCGCGCTCGACAAGCTGAGCCCCGGCGGATGGAAAGCGCATGTCTATGGCGACGGAACGCTGACGCTGCTGGACCTGCTGGACGCCGTGCTGGCCGCGGGCTGACCCGGCGCGTCAGGCGGCGAAGCGGGGCACCGGCGCGCGAGGCGGCTGACCTTCGAGGCCAGTGGGCAGCAAGGCACGGCGGTGGGCGATCAGCTCGTCATGACACATGACCTGGGTAAGATGGCCATAATCGTCCGCCAACGGAAGACGCAGCCAGGCGTGCAGCCGCCCACCGGTTTCCATGACGCCGCCGACCGGCTCGCCGCGTTCGACGGCAGACAGGAGACCAAGGGCATAGCCCTCGCCGTATGCGCCTGCGATTTCGGCAACCTGGCGGCCACGCACATCCTGCCCGAAAATATCGCGAAGGCGCGATCCCGCGATGCGGAAACGGCCCTCGCCGGTTTCGTTGATTTCGACGATCGACAGGCAGGCCAGCGTGGAACGCACCGTGCCCGGATCGATTGCGTCGCGCGGAACGAGGCCGTCCGGCGTCCGGCATTCATACCAGTGGGTGATCAACAGGCGCTGGGCCTCGGTCACACCTGAGAAAGTCGGCTTGTGGAACATCATGTTCGCCACCCCCGTGGTGATTCGCAAGAATCACCTATTACGCGAGTGGACTCGCGGATCAAGAGTCTTTGAAGCTTTTTGTTAATATTGGTTTACAGAACATTTCGTTCCGTATCCGGAACGAAGCGGTTTCACTTGACCTATTCTTCCCGGCCGGAGCGGCCCAGGCCCATTTTCTTTGCGAGCTTTGACCGCTTCTCTGAATAGCCGGGCGCCACCATCGGATAATCAGCCGGAAGCCCCCATTTCTGGCGGTATTCCTCCGGCGACAGACCGTATTTCGAGCGCAGGTGGCGTTTCAGGGACTTGAACTTCAGCCCGTCTTCCAGGCAGATGATGTAGTCTTTGAATATAGAGCGTTTTACAGGCACGGCCGGCGTGGGCGGCTCGGCCGGGGTGTCGACGCCGCGCGACAGATCCATCAAGGCCGCATGGACATTGCGGATCAGGTCCGGAAGCTCGGACGTATCCAGCGTATTGTTGCGCACATAGGCCGAGACGATCCCGGTCGCAAACGCCACATTCATATCGCCATCAGCGGGCATAGCGCGCTCAAGCATCCTGTCTTGCCTCCCCAGCAAGGGCAGACCACGGACGATCAGGACCGCGAGCGGTCACGCCGGCCGTGGCTGGCCACGCAAACCGGTTTTGGGTCCCAATATGGCTTAATTTTGGCACCCTGTTGTCACAGGATTTTTCAGCTCGTCAGATAGGACAGCAGCAGCACGACGGCGAGAATCACGGTGGTCCAGACCGCCATTCCCCCCGCCACACCGTTGCGGGCAAGCACGCCGCGCGGGCTGAACGTGTCAACCAGACGGTCATAGGCCCGCTCGGACAGGCTGCGAAACAGCGAGGTCAACGCCGGGCCGAGCTTGGCCCAGACCGTATCGATCCATCGCGCCGCTCCATAGCCGGCTTTCCGGTAAAGCCAGTCCGTATCCAGAATGACGCCGGGCTTTTCGGGCGGGTACAGGCCGAGGCGCTGCAGCAGCACGAAGGCGAACACGGCGAGCGCCAGCAGCTGCAGCTGCGCCAGGATGTGGCCAATCGTGAACGGCTGGTAGCTGGCCGCTTCGATCGGATATGGCAGCAGGCTGTAGAGCCATTCATAGCCGAAGCCCGGAATGAAGGCCGGCAGGCCGATGGCGATACAGAGGAAGGACGCCATGCCCATCGCAAGGAGCATGTTGAACGGCGCTTCCTTGACGCGCTTGCCGCTGTCATGGCCGAAGAAGGCGAAGTACGGGATCTTGATACCCGAGTGTTCGAGCACGCCTGCCGAGGCAAACATCAGCATCAGCCAGACCACGACCATGCCGGTGGACGCGACCGCCGAAAGGATCATCGACTTGGTGACGAAGGCCGAGAAGAGCGGCATCGCCGAGATCGAAATGGCACCCACGAGACAGAACAGTGTGGTCCAGGGCATCGAGCGGTAGAGACCTCCGAGCTCGTTCGCCTTGGTCGTGCCGGTCCGGTAGAGGACCGCGCCCATCGACATGAACAACAGGCCCTTGAACAGGATATCGGCAAAGGCGTGCGCGACGGCGCCGTTGAGCGCAAGCGGTGTCCCAACGCCGATGGCGCAGATCATGAAGCCGACCTGGTTGTTGGTCGAATAGGCCAGAACCTTGCGCAGGTCGTTCTCGATGACGGCAAAGAAGACCGGGAAGCAGGTCATCACCGCGCCGATCCAGATCAGCTCGTGCTGGCCCGGAAACACGCGCGCGAACGCGTAGACGGCGAGCTTGGTGGTAAAGGCCGACAGCACGACTGCGCCGGTTACGGTGGCCTTCGGATAGGAATCCTGCAGCCAGTTGTGCAGGAACGGAAATGCCGCCTTGATTCCGAAGGCGATGAAGATGATCAGCGCGCCTGGCTGGTTCAGGTCAGTGAAGGCCTTCAGCGAGAGGTCGCCCTGATAGTGCCAGACATAGGCGATGCCATCGAGCAGGAGGACGCCCGACAGGATCTGGATGCCGAGATAGCGCATCGAGGCAAAGTAGGAGGCGCGCGTGCCCGCCTGCAGCACCATGAACACCGACGTGATGGCGGTGATCTCCCAGAAGATGAACAGGGTCATCAGGTCGCCGGCAAAGGTCGCCGCGATGGCCGAGCCGGCATAGGCCAGCGCCATGCCATCCTGGGTCTTGTTGTCCGTGTGCAGCGCATAGATGGCGTTCAGCAGCGCGGCGATCAGGAAGGCGAGGCCGAACAGAAAGTTCAGGCTGTCGACGCGGTAGAAGGACATCTTGATGCCCAGCGTCTCGTAGGTCATGTGGTCGACGCCGTGCTGGGCGGTGGCGAGCATCAGGATGCCGACGATCGGCGCAATGATGCTGATCGCCTGGCGCACAACGCGCACCTTGACGAACAGGGCAATCACGCCGGCGACGATCAGGAGCCAGCCCGGGTTCAGGGAAGCGAGGAATGCGGGCATCAGTGGCCTCCCTCCTGCTTGCCGCGGGAAGCCAGAGGCGCGCCGTCGAGGTCGGGATCAATGTCGGCGGGTGGGCCGCCGGCTTCCCCGTAATAATCTTCATCGCGACGAAGCAGGCGGCCGAGCGGCCAGCCCATCAGCACGACGAACGAGAAGGAAAGAAAGCCCCAGAGGCCAAAGAAGCCAATGGAGCTCGCGAAATGGATCTCTTCATGGCGGTGGATCACGAGATCCGCCAGCACGAGGACCAGTGACAGGACCGCCATCACCCAGAACAGCGTGGCACCGATGCCCTTGGCTTCGGTCCAGCCGAACAGGACCTTCGACATCGGGTGGATGCCCTCGTCATTGGTGCGGCTCATCGCGTTGACCGTTTCCGCCGCCTTCTTGACGAAGCGTCCGGAGGAATCGCGGACCGTTGGTGTTTCATCGGTCATGGCAGGTCCACCCCGTGGAAGTATTCGATGGTCGCAAAGGCCGGTTCGAGGAAGTCGCTGACCGGATCGATCATGAAGAACAGGACGAAGCAGAGCGCCGCCGTGAACAATGGTGCGGCAACCGTCAGGGCCGGTGCGCCGCCCGGACGCTTGAATTCCTTCAGCGGCTTGGTGCCCGGCGGCGGCATCAGCCCCAGGATCGGGATCGGCAGCAGGTAGGCAATGTTGATGAGCGATGACAGGATGAGGATGATCACCACCCAGTCATGCTGGTCGTCGATGGCGCCCTGCATCAGCTCGTATTTCGGCCAGTCACCGGCGAGCGGCGGAATGCCGATGATCGACAGCGAGGCAATGAAGAAGGCGATGAAGACCAGCGGCATCTTACGCCCGAGGCCCTTCATGTCCGAGATGTTGGTGAGGCCGGTGGCGACATAGATCGCGCCGGCGCACATGAAGAGCGTCATCTTGCCGACCGCGTGCGCAGCGATCTGCAACGAGCCGCCCACGACACCGGCATGGTCGGCCAGCATGGCGCCGAGCGTGACATAGGCCAGCTGGGCGATGGTGGAGTATGCGAGACGGGCCTTGAGATTGTCCTTGGTCATCGCGATCAGCGAGGCCAGCACAATCGTGAAGCAGGCAGCGCCGATCAGGAATTCACGCGAGGGCGTGGCGTGCAGCAGCTCGTCGCCGAAGATGTAAACCGAGATCTTCATCACCGCGAAAACGCCGGCCTTCACGACGGCCACCGCGTGCAGCAAGGCCGAGACAGGCGTCGGCGCGACCATCGCGTTGGGAAGCCAGAAGTGGAACGGCATCAGCGCGGCCTTACCGACGCCGAACACGAACAGCAACAGCAGCGCGCTGGAGACCAGCGGCGACAGGTTGGCATTGGCCAGCAGGCCGCCATCGACGAAGTCGAGGTTCTGGCCAGCGAGCATCCATGTCCACATGATGGCGGTCAGCAGCAGGCCGATCGACGTGCCGAGCAGGGTCAGCAGGTAGATACGTGCACCGCGCTGGGCCGCAGCGTCGCCCTTGTGGGCCACGAGCGGATACGTCGACAGCGTCAGCACTTCGTAGAACACAAACAGCGTGAACAGGTTGCCCGACATCGCCACGCCCATCGCGCCGCACAGGGCCAGGGCAAAGCAGATGTAGAAGCGCGTCTGGTTGCGCTCGCGGTTTCCGCGCATGTAGCCGATGGAATAGAACGAGTTGACGATCCACAGGCCGCTGGCGACCACGGCGAACAAGGCGCCGAGCGGCTCCAGCTTGAACGCGAAGGCGAGGCCTGGGATGGCTTCGCCGATATAGAGTTCCGGGCGCGCACCGCCGGCGACCAGCAGCGTGAGCTGAACGACGACCGCGAACAGCGCGAACGCGCCGATCAGCGTGACGCCTTCGCGCAGGTTCGGGAACTTGCCGGCAGCCGCGATGCCGGCGGCAATGATCACCGGCAGGCAGATGGCGGCGGCAATCAACATTTCAGGCGTCATTGGAACGCCTCCAGACCAAGGGCGGCGACCGCCCCGTCACGGGCAAGGCCCGCCGGGAAGCTGGCATCGATGCCGAAATAGAGGTTGGCGAGCGCGAGCGTCCACAGTGGCACCAGCAGCAGAAGCGGCGCCTCCTTGCGCAGCTTGCTGGGATTGGCGGGCGGCTGGAAGAACACGGCTTGCAGCACCCGGCCGACATAGAAGACAGCAAGGAAGCTGGAGAACACAACCAGCAACACGGCCCACCACCAGCCCTGCTCGAACAGGGCGTAGCCGAGCTGCAGCTTCGAGATGAAACCGGCCGTCAACGGCACACCGATCAGCGACAGGCCGGCAATGGCGAACGCGGTCATCGTGAACGGCGCGGAGCGGCCGAGGCCGGCGAAGTCGCGCAGCGTCGTGCCCTGCACGTTGAGACAGATACCCGCGACCGCCATGAACAGCGCACCCTTCATCAGAGCGTGGTTGAACAGGTGCAGCAGGCCTGCCGAGACACCGGCGGCCGTGCCGAGCGAGATACCGAGGATCATGTATCCGACCTGCGCAACCGATGAGTAAGCTAGCATGCGGCGGATGTCAGTCTGGAAGACCGCCTGGAAGCTGCAAATCACCATCGCGGCCATGCCGAGCGGCGCAAGCACCCAGGTGAACAGCGCCTGTTCGAACGCGAACTCAGGCTGGAAGATCGTGAACATCCAGCGGATCAGCGCGTAGAGCGCAACCTTGGTGGCGGTGGCGGCAAGGAACATCGTCACGAAAGACGGCGAATACGCGTAAGCGTTGGGCAACCACTGGTGCAGCGGCCACATGGCAGCCTTCAGGCCCAGGCCCACAATAATGAACGCGAAGCCGACCTGCACGGAGCGGTTGGCGCCGAGCGCCGGCAGCTGGGCGGCGATGTCGGCCATGTTGAGCGTGCCGGTGGCCGCATAGAGAAACCCGACCCCCACGACATAAAAGCTAGCCCCAAGCGTGCCCATGATCAGGTAGTCGAACGCCGCCGGCAGGGCGCGGCGGTCACGGCCCGCGCCCATGGCGACGAGGACATAGGTCGACAGAGAACTGATCTCGAGGAAGACGAACAGGTTGAACGCGTCGCCCGTGGTCGCAACGCCGCACAGGCCCGCAAAGCACAGCAGGAAAGCGCACAGGAACAGGCCGGCCTTTTCCTTGCTAATCTCTGCAACGATGGTCGGCCAGGAGAAGATCGACGCGAGGAAACCCATCAGCGTGACAATCAGCAGGATCATCGCGTTGAGGGAATCGACGCGGAACTCGATGCCGATGGGCGGCGCCCAGTTGCCGATATGATAGCTGATGACGCCGCCCGTGGTGGACTGGACGATGGCCAGCGTGAGCAGCGCGAAATACAGCGAGGCGGCGGTGGTCGCGATGGAAACCAGCCAGGCCAGACGCCCGCTGGGACTCATCGCCAGGACCGGTGCCACGACCAGCGGCACGATCGGGATCAGCACGGTCGAGTGCCGGACCGCCCAGTCGGGCGCCGTGACGAGCAAGGTTTCGAGAATCATGCCGTGGCCTCTTTGAGGTCGCTCTCGAGCTTCGCTTCCTGGGCCAGCGCGGTCTCGATATCGATGGCGCGGACATCGTCCGCCTCGATCGAACCGTAGGCTTCACGGATACGGACGATCAGCGCGAGGCCGACCGAAAGCGTTGCAACGCCGACGACGATGGCAGTCAGCATCAGGACGTGCGGCAGCGGATTGGAATAGACATGAACGACATCGGCCACGCGCTCACCGCCGCCGGCGACGAGGTGGCCATCGACGGCCGCGCCTGCGGCGCCGTGATCAACCGCATGCTTCGGCATGTCGGCGGGCAGCAGCACCGGCGCGGTGCCGCCGGTGATCTTGCCGAGCGTCACATAGAACAGACAGATCGTCGTCTGGAAGAGCGACAGGCCGACAAGGCGCTTGATCAGGTTTTCCGCCGAGAAGGCGATGTAGAGGCTGATCATCATCAGCGCGATGATCGCCCAGTAGCCGGCATGTTCGAGAATGAAGGTCCACATGGTCTACCAGTCCTCGTCGCGGATTTCGGCGACGCGCCCGGCGAGCGCATAGAAGATGGTCGTCATCGCGCCCGACACGGCGCACAGGACGCCGATTTCAATGATGATGATGCCTGCATGCTGGCCGTGGTGCTCGCCCGGCGGTTCGCCGAACAGTGCCTGGTATTCAAGATAGTCGCCGCCGCTGAGCAAGGCCCAGAAGCCGACGCCCGCATAGATCATCACACCGACCGCCGCGAGCGACCGGGTGAACCAGGGTGGCACGGCGCGCATGGTGGCGGTGAGACCGAAGACCAGCGCGTAAAGGATCAGCGCCACTGCGATAATCACGCCCGCCTGGAACGCGCCGCCGGGGCCAACTTCGCCGTGAAACTGGACATAGAATGCGTAGATGACGATCAGCGGGATCAGGCACTTGGCGATCACCCGCAGGATCATGTGATGATCGCCCTTCATGCTGCGCCTCCATCCGTGTTGGAGGCTGCAGGCCGGGGCGCGGCCTTGGGCTGTTTGCGCAGCGTTTCGGCCAGCGAGCGCTCTCCGAAACCGAGCAGCAGCGCCACGGCGAGACCGGCGGTGAACACCACGGCGGTTTCGCCCAGCGTATCGAAGCCGCGATAGCTGGCAAGGACCGAGGTGACCACGTTGGGCACGCCCGTGTCGAACCAGTTGATCTGCAGGTAGGTGAGACCGACACCGGCATTCGCCGGCGAGGTCGCGTCACCGAGCGCCGGCAGGTCAATCGACCCGTAAATCAGCATAACGCCGGTCACGAGGCAGACGATGAACGGGCCGATGCGCTTCAGCGGCTTCTCCGGCTTGGCGGTGCGCGCGGTCAGCAGCATTGCGCCAAGCAGCACGGCGGTCGACATGCCCGCGCCGACGGCTGCTTCGGTGAAACCCACATCGACCGCATCGACAAGAATATACCAGGCCGCCGAGACGAGCGAGTAGACGCCCGACAGCATTACGATGGCAAACAGGCTGCGCAGGCGCGCAATCGCCAGCGCCACCACGAACAGGATGGCAAGGAACAGGATGTTGATGAGCGCGGTGCCGGTGCCGCCGATCATGACTTCGGTCAATGGTCGCCCTCCTCGTGATCCTGATGGCCCGCCTGCCCGACCGGTCCGATTTTGGGCTGCAGGCCAGCGGTGTGGGCCGCATTGGCGAGCGCATGCGAACCGGTGGCGCTGGTCAGCACCAGGAAGCCGAGCATGCAGAACAGCTTCACCAGCACCAGCCAGCTTGGTGCCATCAGCGCCATACCGGCCAGCACGAGAAACGCGCCCGATGTGTCGGTGATGCTGGCCGCGTGAAGGCGTGTATAGAAATCCGGGAAGCGCATGACGCCGATCGTGCCGATCACACAGAGGATGGCTCCGAACAGGCACACGGCGCCGCCGAGCGGAAAGCGCACGGTCTCCCAGGTGTTGCCGGCGAGCAGGACGAAATCAGCCATTGCGATCACCTCCGCGCGCAGGCGCATCGGTCTTGCGCACCAGCGGCACCTGGAAAGAGCGGTACCGGAAGAATTTCAGGATCGCGATCGTCGAGACGAAATTGATCAACGTGTAGAGGATCGCGATGTCGAGGAAGTCCGGACGTCCCATCACATAGCCGAGCAGGCCGAGGACGAGCACGGTCTTGGTGCCGAACGAGTTCACCGCGAGCACGCGGTCGTACATCGTCGGGCCGATCAGTGCACGGATCAACAGCATGCACATGCCGACCAGGAGGGCGATGAGCGCAGCAAACGTCATGACGCTTTCTCCGAAGGATCTGCCGCGCGCGCGCAGCGCCGGTCCATCTCTTCAAACGCTTCGGGAACAGTGTTGGCTTCGTACAGGCCGTGAACGAGCAGTTTGTCGCCGTCAATCTCAACCGTCACCGTGCCGGGCGTCAGGGTGATCGAGTTGGCAAAGGTGACTTTTGCGAGGTCCGTCTTGCAGGTGGTCTTCACCTTCACGAGCGCGGGATTGATATCGAGATCGGCGCGCAGGCAGGCCTTGATGACCACCACGTTCGATTTGACGATCTCCCAGAACAGCCAGGGATAATAAGTGGCAAAACCTACAAAGCGCACATAGGGCGCGCCTTCGCGGTCGATGATCTTGAGGCGCGCACTCAGCAGCAGCGTCAGCCCCACCGACAGCGCCGCAAAGCCGAGCATCAACGGCTTGTAATGGCCGGAGTTACCCATCCAGAAAGCGACGATCGCCACGAATATACCGAGTAAATACGCCACTGCGCCCCTCTGTTCAGGAACCGACCCCGATGGTGAACGCCCCACCTAAAGGGCTGTGCTGGGAATGTGAAGCCAGTTTTGGCGTGGCACGCCTAATTTCCAAAGACCAGCCGCGCTGTGCGTTGCGAGGTGGAGTATTCGGCCTCTTCATTGGCCGGAACGCCGATTTCCTGCGTCCGCCGCATGGCGCCCGGCGAGTAGGCCGAGGACAGGGACCAGTTCCAGTAGCGCAAGGTGGTCTGGGCCTTGGCCACCGAGAGGACTTCATAAGTCTCGGCGACGTGCTGGAAGGCGGCGGCGGGCTCTCCGGCTGGCCCCTCCAGCGGGCGGCGCAGGGCCGTCCAGAGCAGTCTCAGGTACTCACGCTTGAGGCCCGTAGACTTGCACAGCACGGCCAGTCCCTCCCCGCCCAGGTCCGACAGGATCTTGGCGGCGGTGACCGGTTTGACGCCGGCCAGATACCCGATTTCCTGCACCAGTTCGGCGTCGATACCGCGCGAGGCAGCCGCCGCAATGGCGCCTTCCAGGCTGTCATAAGGGCTGCGTTCTATCGCCGCACGGTTGCGCTGGCGGCGTTCGATCAATTGTAAAGCCTTGCGCGTGACATCGTCCTGCCAGCCCTCGGCCGCAGCCATTTCGAACACATCGCGGCAAAGCGAAATCATTTCGGACCGGTCGGCGGCCTGACGGGTCAGGATCTTGCGCCGGGTCGAGGCATCCGACCACCAGAACATCGCCATGGCGTGCGAGGCGCGCAGCTCGACCCGCTCGGCCAGGATGGAACAATAGGACGGCTCGTCCCGCGACAGGGCAATCAGCCGGTCCATTGTCGCTTCGGCGAAGGGGGCGTTCCGGTTGGACAGGAGTTCGCGCACCACCTGAGGCTCACCCACCTTGGCGAGGCAGTCGGTCACCGTAACGCAAAGATTGCGACGCCGGGCGATCAGCAGCCGGTGTTCGACCGAGGAATTCTGTATAATTTCAACGAGATCGCAGGCGTCGAACGCGTCGCTCTCCTCCAGCAGCGGCTTGGCCACCGCGAACGAGCATTGCGCGAGATAACGCAGGACCCGCCGCGGGGCATCGCGGCAGACAGCCAGACGCGACGCACACAGGGCCCGTTCCCGGTCCGTGGAGTGCAGCAGCATGTCGAGCAGGATGTCGCCCGCCATCGAGCGGTCCTGCGGAGGAACGCGCGAGCCCGGCAGGGCTACAACGTCAATCAGCCGCCGGACCAGCGCATCGCGCGCGGCGCCGGGCGGCTTGAACGAAGGTGCCTCGGACGTGTCAGTCATTCAGTAACGGCCTGCCATGAACCCCGGAATCTGGCAGCGGAACGTTAACGAGACGTGGATCAGCCTTAATTTTTGGAGACTTTCGCCGGGCGGGCGAGCCGCTCAATACCGGCTGCGCTCGGTCGGGTGCACAACCAGCAGCAGCAGGGCCAGCGCCAGGAAAATGACGTAGATCAGAAAGTGCGTGCCGCCATCCGTTCCGCCTTCCGGCAGGGCGATCTCGCGGCCGAGCCAAGACGACAGGTGCAGCGCAACGCCGGCGCCAAGGCAAAGGACGGAAATGGCCGCTCCGATCCGGCGGCTGATCGGCAACAGCAACAGGAGCGCCGCGATCAGTTCGATGATGCCGGACACGAACCGGCCGGCCGGCTCGAACAGGCTGATGCCGGAGCGTTCGGCCAGCGCCGAGAACAAGAGATTCTCGCCCGGCGCATCGTAGAACTTGATATAGCCCGCCACCGGGTTCGGCCACGGATGCAGCGTCACATGAAGGAAGAAGGCGATCAGCGCGAGGGCCAGCAACCAGCTGGCCAATAGGCGGAATGCGCTCATGGGAGGGGCCTCCGGGACGCCTGATCTGGAAAGGGCAGATTAGCGGCGCGTCCAACCCAAGGCAACCGACGAGGCTCAGCGCAGTCACTGCGCGTCACCGGGCCACGGCCCTTCCCTTGGCCGGACCGTCTACCTATTGTCCGGGCGCAATGGGTTGGAGCACCACCGAATGGACGGCGACATCGAGAAGATCGTCGACGAAATGGCCGAGGAAGCCGCTGACACCGTGGTCTCCCCGGTCAGCGGCATCGACGGTGCATTCGGCGCCGGCGCCAGCCTTCTGGTCAGCGCCACGCATTGGCGGGCCCAGCGCCTGCGGCGCGGCGTGAAGATCGAGCTGCCCGCCTACCTTGCCGTCCAGTGCAGCTGGTTTGTCGCCTTCGGCCTGCAACTGGTTCTGTTTCCTTACCTGATCACGGGCCGCGATCACCTCCACCTCGACGGGCTGGCCCTCGGTCTGGCCAACATGGCGCTGTCCCTGCCCTCGGTGATCTTCCTGCTGCTGGGCGGTGTGGTGGCCGAGCGCGCCGACGGTCGGCGCCTGCTGATCCTGCTGCACCTTCTGGCTGCCGTGCCGGCCCTGTTCCTCGGCCTGACACTGGCGCGCGATGCGCTGAGCTATCCGGCAATGATCGTTTACGCGTTCACCATCGGCACCATCGGCGCCTTCATGATGCCGGCGCGGGATTCGATCGTGAATGAGGTCGTCGACCGCCGGATGCGGGTCGGCTCCGGCGTGACATTGCAGCTCGGCGTGACACTGGCGACCATGGCGCAGTTCCTGGCGCAGATCGTCGGCCTGATCCTTGCCGGATATGCCGACAAAGCGACCAGGATGCCACCCTGGCTGGGCGGGTTCAGCATCGGACCGATCTCGGCCGAGGCGCTGCTGATCACACAGGCCATCGCGCTCGCCAGCGGCGCCGGATTTGCCCTGTTCCTTGCGCGTGGACGCCAGGTCCGTACCGGCCGCAGCGGCCTCGGCTCAACCCTCGGCGATATCATGGACGGCGTGCATGCGGTGCGCGCCGACCCCAAGCTCTGGGCCATGACCAGCCTGATGTTCGGCGTCGGAGTGTTCGTCATCGGCTCCTTCCTCGTGGTGCTGCCGATCATCAACCGCGACGTGTACCATTTCGGCTCGTCCGGCATCCGGGACATGTTCGTGACCTTCTGGATGGGGGCCTTTGTCTCCTCGGCCGTGCTGGCAGTGTTCAGGCGGATCAAGCGGCAGGGCCGCCTTCTGCTTATTGCGCAGCTGATCGCGTCGGTCTCGATTCTTGCCATGATGGGCACGATCCCGCACTGGATGTTCCTGGGCATCGTGTTCGTCTGGGGCCTTGCCGCCGGCATCTCGATCGCCATGAGCCGTTCGATCGTCCAGGATTCCGCGCCCAAGGCGAAGCTCGCCCGGGTCCTGTCCATCTACCAGCTGGGTTTCATGGCGGGCGCACCGTTCGGCGCCGCCCTGATGGGCGCCCTGGTGGACGTGTTCGGCCCGCAGAAGATCGCCGTCGTGCCGGCCGGCGGCATGATCCTGTTGATCGCCTGGATGGTGTTCTTCACGCCCGTCTGGAATCTGAAAGGCACCGCCTGGCTCGCCCATCACGGACAGCAGAAATAGCCGGGATGACATCCGCCGGAATCTCGCTTAGCGCTTGATCGCATGAGCCTCCTGCCCCGCGCGACCGTGCTGACGTCCAACATTGTGGACAACTGGCGCACCCTGGATGCCCTGCATCCGGGCGCGACCACGGCGGCCGTGGTGAAGGCCGACGCCTACGGCCTCGGCGCCACCAAGATCGGCCGCGCGCTGAAAGTGGCAGGCTGTTCCACCTTTTTCGTCGCCTATCTCGATGAAGGCCTGACCCTGCGAAAGGCGGTGGGTCGGGGCCCGCGAATCTTCGTGCTGAACGGGCCGATGCGGGGCGAGCTCGCCGCCTATCGCGATGCGGAGCTGACCGCCGTGTTGTCGAGCGAGCTGCACCTGAAGCTCTGGTCGACGGCCGCGCGCGGCACCTGCGCAATCCATGTTGATACCGGCATGAACCGGCTTGGCCTGCCGATAGCCCTGGTGGACACCGAAACGACGGCCCTGCGGCGCCTCGCGCCGGTTCTTGTGATGAGCCACCTGGCGTGCGCGGACGAGCCGAAGCACCCGATGAACCTGCGCCAGCGCCGGGCCTTCGAGGAGGTTGCCGACGCCTTCCCGGACACACCGGCCAGCCTGGCGAACTCCGCCGGCTGCTTCCTCGGCAAAGGCTTCGGCTTTGACCTCACCCGTCCGGGTCTCGCGCTATATGGGGGGTCAACGCCGCCCGCCGGGGTGGAATTGAAGCCCGGCGTCGTGCTGGAAGCGACCGTGCTGAGCCTGTTCACGGGCCAGAAAGGCACCAGCGTGGGCTACGGCGCGACCCATGCGCTGACCGAGGATCGGCTGCTGGCCACCTGCGCCATTGGCTATGCCGACGGCCTGCCGCGCGCCGGCTCCGGCAAGCTGAAGGGCTGGATCGACGGCGTCGCTTGCCCGGTTGCCGGGCGGATTTCCATGGATCTGGTCACTCTGGATGTCACCGACGGGCCCAAATCCGTCAAACCGGGCTCGCGCGTTGAATTTCTGGGTGAGCACGCCAAGTTGGAGGCGCAGGCGGCAGCATGCGGCACACTCGGCTATGAGCTGCTGACCGGGCTTGGCCCTCGCGTGCAACGCAACTATCGCTGAGGCCGCATGACCAACCCTCTCCAAATCATCGGCCGCGTGACGCTGGGTCTGTTCTCCGAAATCGGCCGGCTCGCGGTCTTCGCGGGCCGCGTGAAGATGGCAGCGTTCACACCGCGCTGGTATGGCGGCGAGATCCTGCGCCAGATGGTGCGCATCGGTTTCTACTCCCTGCCCGTGGTCGGCCTGTCGGCCGTGTTCATCGGCGCGGCGCTCGCGCTCAACATCTATGAAGGTGGCAGCCGCTACGGCGCGGAACAGTTCGTGCCGAACATCGTGGTGCTGGGTATCTCGCGCGAGCTGGGCGCGGTGATCACCGGCCTGATGCTGGCGGGCCGGGTGTCGGCCGGTATTGCCGCCGAGATCGGCGCCATGCGCGTGACCGAACAGATCGACGCGCTCGAAACCCTGTCGGCTTCGCCCTACCGCTACCTCTATGCGCCGCGCTTCATCGCGGCTCTCCTGACCCTGCCTGCATTGGTCATCGTCGCCGACATCATCGGCGTCATGGGTGGCTGGCTGGTCAGCGTGCACGGCCTCGGTTTCGACTCAACGGTCTACCTGCGCAACACAGTCGATTTCATCACCCGCAACGACATCATCGTCGGCGTGATCAAGGCGGTCGTGTTCGGCGGCGTGATCGCGGTGATGGGGTGCTACCAGGGCGACCGCAGCCAGGCCGGCGCGACCGGCGTCGGCCGCGCGGCGACACTGTCTATGGTCGGCGCGGCCGTTCTGGTGCTGGCAACCAACTACGTCATGTCGACCCTGTTCGTGGAGATTGGCCTGTGAGCGGATCGCTGCTGAAACTTGAAGGGGTGACGAAGTCCTTCGGCAACAAAGAGGTTCTGCGCGGCGTCGATATCGATGTGGCGCCGGGCCAGAGCCTCGTCGTCATCGGCGGGTCAGGCTCCGGCAAATCGGTGATGCTGAAAAATGCCCTCGGCCTGATGACGCCGGACAAGGGCAAGATCTTTTTCGACGGCGAAGACGTGACCAACGCGACCGGCAAGACGCGCGAGAAGATGCGCGCCCGCGTGGGCATGCTGTTCCAATCCGGCGCGCTGTTCGACTCGCTGACGGTCTGGGAAAACGTCGCCTTCCGCCTGATCAATACCGAGGGCACCAAGCGCAAAGATGCGAAAGAGCGCGCCATCGAGACCCTGAAGAAGGTTCGTCTGGGGGCGGACGTTGCAGGGCTTTACCCGGCCGAGATTTCCGGCGGCATGCAGAAGCGCGTCTCACTCGCCCGCTCGATCATTTCCGAGCCGGACCTGATCTTCTTCGACGAACCGACGACCGGGCTTGATCCGATCACGGCGGATGCGATCAACGACCTGATCCTCGAAATGGTGCGCGGCCTCGGCGCCGCTGCCGTCACGATCACGCACGACATGGCCAGCGCCCGCAAAGTCGCCGACGAGATCGCCATGCTCTTCGAAGGCCGGATCATCTGGCGCGGTCCGGCGGGCGACGTTTACCAGAGCGAAAATGACTACGTCGACCAGTTCGTCAACGGACGCGCCGAAGGCCCGATCCAGCCGGCGATTTAGAACTGTCCGGTTGCACGCTTAGTGGTTCCCATCCTCGCTCATCGGGGTTACCCTCCCGGCCTGTGTGAGGGGACACGCCATGCTGGAATTCATCAAATACGCTTCCGTAGCCTTCACGGCCGTCTCGGTCGCCTTCACGGGGTGGCTGCAATACGAGAAGTTTCGGCTCGACGGCGAATGGCAGATCGACACCTGCACCGAAGCCGCCGACCTCACGCGCTATGAAGGCCTGCACCTCGCCTGGCGGGTGTTCCTGTCGGATGATCCGCTCTCGGCGCCGGTCGTCGGCGATGGCGAGAAGACCGAGGAAGCCTTCGCGGCCATTCCGCCCTCGGCGCGCTTCCCGGTGCGCCTGGTCGGCACGAAGGAGATCAATTCCGTCAGTCTCACCGGCCGTTTCGAAGGCGCAAAGCGCGCCTCCACCGGCCGGTTTGAATTCAAGCCGACGATCTCCAAACGGCTCTTCTCGGGCTACATCCCGTTCTACCAGCGCAATGTGGATGTGCTGCAGGGCACCTTCGCCTTCACTGCGGGCAATGCGCGCGGCACGGCCCGCGCGGTGCGTCTCACCAATGGTCAGATGCCGGACGGTGTGGCGCCCTTCGCATGCAAGGGCCTGACAGCAGCCGACGTGCTCGCCGCCGCCGAAGCGGTCGAAGCCGCCACGCCGATTGTCGAAGAATTGGAAGCCGAATTTGCGGCGGAAACACCAGACTAGCGCGCTGCCGCCCGTCCCGCGACGCGCCCGGTCGCAAGGCTCGCAGTCAGAAGGTAGCCGCCGGTGGGCGCGTCCCAAGCGATCATCTCGCCGGCGCACCAGACGCCCGGCAAGGCCTTCAGCTGAAGGCCGTCATCCAGCGCCGACCAGGGCACGCCTCCGGCGGTGGAGATGGCGGTATCCATCGGCGCGGTGCCAGCCAGAACCAAAGGCAGCGCCTTGATGAGGCGCGCCAAGGCCTCGGGTTCTTTCGGCAGCTGGCCCCGGGTTACTTCATTAAGGAGGCCGATCTTCGCCGCGTCCAGCCGCGCGGCCTTGCGCAGGCGGTTTGAAATCGAGTCCTTGGGATGGGCTGCGGCAAGGCGCACAATGAGCGCTGCTTCGTCCGTTCCCGGAAGAAGGTCGATCGTCAGCACGGCCCGGCCATCCGCCGCGATGTCACGCCGCAAGGCGGCGGCCAGCGGGTAGACCGCGCCGTTCTCGATGCCGGACCGTGTGATCACAAAATCGCCGCGCACAGTTTGTCCGTGAGCGGACAAAGAAATATTTTTCACCGGCGCGCCCGCCAGCGGCGGCATTTTGGCAGACCAGTCTGCCGTGAAGCCGCAATTGGATGGCGAGAATTCTTCCAGCGCCACGCCCTTCGAGGCGAGGATCTTCGCCCATTCCCCATCCGAGCCCAGCCGGCGCCAGCTCGCCCCGCCCAGCGCAAGGACAACGCCATCGGTCTGGACGCTCACCTGTCCCGTCATCGTTTCAAAGACCAGCGCGCCCTCGCTGTCCCAGCCGGTCCAGCGATGACGGGTGCGCAGCGTTGCCCCCGCCGCACCCAGCCGCGCCAGCCAGCGGCGCAGCAGCGGCGAGGCTTTCATGCCCACCGGAAATACCCGGCCCGACGAGCCGACATGCGCCTCGATGCCGAGGCCCGCCATCCATTTCACGATGTCCGACGGCCCGAACGCCTCCACCATTTTTGCCAGCCGTGCGTCCGGCGCGTCGTAGCGGGTGCGGAACACCGCCTCGTCTTCGGAGTGCGTGATGTTGAGGCCGCTCTTGCCGGCCATCAGGAACTTGCGGCCCGCGCTGGGCATCGCGTCATAGATATCGACCCGCGCGCCGGCTTCCAGCGCCACCTCGGCCGCCATGAGCCCGGCCGGTCCTGCGCCGATGATCGCGATGTGTTTCATGGGCACGGTCTAACCGGAACGCCGGTCAGTGGCCAGCGTTCCGGCTTTTCCGCGCGGCAAAAGCGCTCTACCAGACGCCATGGACCCTGCTGGCGCCTTGACCCTTGCTGATGTTCTGATCCGGTATCCCGCGATCGGCATGCTGGTATTGATCGGCCTCCTGGGTCTGCGCGACGGGCGCGGCTCCCGCACCGTGCTGCTGGCTTCGGTCACCTGTCTCAGTTGCGCCGCTGTCCTGCTCAGCAGCGCGCCGGCCGGTCTCCTCCTGCCCTTTCCCGTGCATGTGGTGCTGCGCCTGATCGACACGACCGCGATCCCGCTGGCCTGGTGGCTGGGCCTCGCCTTGTTCGACGACGATTTCCGGCCCGGCCCGATCGAATGGGGCGGCATGGTCCTGCTCGTCCTCCTGCTGGCTGTGTGGCGGCTGGCAACCCTCGGCTTGACGACCTTCGCGCCTGCCGCGCTGGACCCCGTGATCGATCTGATCAGTCTTTCCATGATTGTTCATGTCGTCTGGAAAGCCTTTGCCGGCCGGGCGGAAGACCTGGTCGAACGCCGGCGCAAGGTGCGCTTCTGGTTTGCGCTTTCCATCGCCTGCGGCACGCTGATGACTGTGCTGGCGGACAACCTGTTCCGGGGGCCGGATTCGGAGATCGCGAATTTCGTGCTCGCCATCGTCGTGGGCGGCCTCGCGCTGTGGGGCGGCATGTGGCTGCTGCGGCTGGAGCCTCTGCACCTGCGGTTCGAACAACCCGCCGAACGGGCGCCTACGGAGCCAGCGGTCGATCCGCGCGACGCCGCCACGTACAAACGGCTGTTGCACCTGATGGAAACCGAGCGCGCTTATCTCGAACCCGGTCTCACGATCGGCGCCCTTTCCGCCCGCGTCGGTGTGCCGGAACACCAATTGCGGGCCCTGATCAATGGGGCGCTGGGGCATCGCAACTTCTCCGGCTTCCTCAATGGCTACCGCCTTGCCCACGCCAAAGCCGTGCTTTCAGACCCCGAACAGGCCCGCTTGCCCATCCTGACCATCGCGCTCGATTCGGGCTACGCGTCCCTGGCGCCGTTCAACCGCGCCTTTCGCGCGGCTGAGGGTGTCACGCCCAGCGAATTCAGGGCCGCGCGCCTCACCGAAACCTGATCACTTCCAGAAAAACAGCTTCAGTTTCGAAATCGCGGCGTCTTTTCCGACTGCGATGAGACCGCAGCGCCGCATTCTGGAATGCCTGGCGTCCAGCCCCGGAGCGTCCCGCCCGGCGCATGAACGGAGAGACAGATGGACCCCTTCCTGGAATTTCTTGCACACCTGCCGGCCCGCTTCCTGAACGGTATCAGCTTTGAGGCCATGCGATACGCCATGGGCACGCTATCCGTGTTCGGGCTGGTCTGGGTTCTGTTTGCCCCCATGCTGAAGTCCCGGAAGATCCGCACCACCCCGCACCGGATGAAACAGGTCCGCGACGAGCTCCGCAACTCCTTCATCACCATCCTCGTGTTCGTCACTCTGGATGTGGTGATCTTCGATCTGGGCGCGCGCGGTGTTTTCCGCCTGTATGAGGATATCGGCCTTTACGGATGGGTCTGGTTCTTGGTGTCGATCCCCGTTGCGATCGTTCTGCATGATGCCTGGTTCTACTGGACCCACCGGCTGATGCACCTGCGCCGGCTGTACCGCACCTTCCACATGACGCATCACCGCTCGCACAACCCAACGCCCTTCACGGCCTATTCCTTTGCGCCCGGCGAAGCGGTCGTGAACTACATGTTCATACCGGTGCTGCTGCTGATCCTGCCGATCCATAGCCTGGCGCTCTATACGGTGATGACGGTCATGATCTTCAAGAACGCCACCGCGCATTGCGGCTACGAACTATTTCCCCGCACCTGGGTCTTCCACCCGGTGCTCGGCTGCCTGACTACGGTCACGCACCACGACATGCACCACGCGCGTGCCGACGGAAATTACGGTTTCTATTTCACCTGGTGCGACCGCTGGATGGGCACCGAGCACGCGGACTATCTCGACCGGATCGGCCTGCAGCTTGCGGCCGACATTGAACGGCGCGCAGCCAGGACGGCCGGCAAACCGGTCGCGGCTGACCCTCAAGATGTGCCGGCCTGATCCCGGCGAACGCGGCAGCAACCGCGTGCCATGGAGGGGTTCCCATCGATCAATGGAAGGTATTCAGCCTTGAATCATCTACTGAATTTGAGACTGTATCGGCGCTGCAAACACGGGTATCGCATCCCCCATGGCCAAAGCTCCGACCTCTGCCTTCGTCTGCCAGTCCTGCGGCGCTGTACATGCCAAATGGGCCGGGCGCTGTGAGGCCTGCGGCGAGTGGAACACGCTGGTGGAAGAAGCCGTCAGCGCGCCTCCCGGCGCGCTGAAAGCCGAAAAGACTCCAACGGCGAAGCGCGGGCCCAAGACCGAATTCATCGCCCTGAATGCCGAAACCGACACACCGCCGCGCGTGGTCATCGGTGTGGACGAGCTCGACCGCGTGTTCGGCGGGGGCCTTGTGCCCTCCTCGGCCACGCTGATCGGGGGCGACCCCGGCATCGGCAAGTCGACCCTGCTGCTGCAGGCTGCGGCGCGGCTGGCGCGCAACGGCGTGAAGACCGTCTACGTCTCCGGCGAGGAAGCCGCAGCGCAGATCCAGGAACGCGCAAAGCGGCTCAAGGTCGCCAATTCGCCGGTGCAGCTGGCGACCGAAACGGACCTGCGCCGCATCCTTACGGCCCTCAAGGACGCCAATCCCGGCTTCGTGGTGATCGACTCGATCCAGACGCTCTGGTCCGACGCGCTGGAGGCCGCGCCCGGTTCAGTGGCGCAGGTCCGCGCCTGCGCACAGGAACTCGTGCGCTGGGCCAAGAAGTCCGGCGCCGCGCTGGTGCTCGTCGGCCACGTCACCAAGGAAGGCACGATAGCCGGCCCCCGCGTGGTCGAGCACATGGTGGACGCCGTGTTCTACTTCGAGGGCGAGCGGGGCCACCAGTTCCGCATCCTGCGGGCGGTGAAGAACCGGTTCGGACCAACCGACGAGATTGGCATTTTCGAGATGCACGCCCTTGGCCTGACGCCCGCCAAGGAGCCCTCCGCGCTGTTCCTTTCCGCCGAGGCCGAGCCCGGCGGCGGCACGGCAGTTTTCGCGGCGATGGAAGGTTCGCGTCCGGTGCTGGCCGAAGTGCAGGCCCTGGTCGCCAAAAGCCCGTTCGGAACGCCCCGGCGCAGCGTGATCGGCTTCGATGCCGGGCGCCTCGCGATGATCATGGCGGTGCTGGAAGCGCGCTGCGGCCTGAATTTCGCGGGCATGGACGTCTATCTCTCGGTCGCCGGCGGCTACCGGATCTCCGAACCTGCGGGCGATCTGGCAGCGGCAGCGGCCCTGCTCTCGTCCCTGGCCGGCAATGCGGTGCCCTCGCGCAGCGTGTTCTTCGGCGAAATCGCGCTCTCCGGTGCCGTACGCGCCGCGCCCCGGATGGACCAGCGCCTGAAGGAAGCCGCCCGCCTCGGGTTCCAGCGCGCCTATGGCCCGGATAGCAGCCCTGCGGCAGAGGGCGCCTTGACGGTCACGCCGATTGCACGGCTAATCGCGCTCGTCGACCTCCTCGCCCCGGACGCAGCAAATGCTTGAAAACATTTCCGCTTTTGACGGCATCGCGCTGGGTGTCATCATCGTTTCGGCGATCATGGCCTTTGCGCGCGGCTTCCTGCGCGAACTGGCGACACTGGGCGCGTTCATCGGGGCCCTGGCCGCAGCCTATTATGCGCGGAAATTCCTGCATGGCACCGTCGCCGAGCTGCTGCCCCCCGGCAGCCACCCGCTGGCGCCGGACATCATCCTCGTCGTGAGCGCGTTCCTGATCGTCTACGTGATCGTGGCCGCGCTGGGGCAGAGCCTGTCGAAATCGATCATGTCGAACGGCGAGATCGGCCTGTTCGACCATATCGCCGGTCTCGTCTTCGGAATCATCCGCGGCGGCGTGGCGCTTGTGTTCTTCGCGGTGCTGCTCACCGTCGGCTTCGAAGATGAGCGCGTGCCACCCTTCATCCATGACAGTTTTAGCTATCCGATCCTCGCCTCGGCCGCCAAGGCGGTCACCGGCGAGGCGCGAGAGGCCAGCGAGAGCGCGAGGGCGCATACACCCGCGTCAGGCGACTGAACTTGAAGCCTTGGCGGCGCGGGTTACTCTCGCAGCCGCTCCCATTTGAGGTGAGGACGAACTTGCCAGATCGCCACGCCCTGCTCTCCCGCCGCAATTTCCTGCTGGCGACCGCCTCTGCCGGTCTGCTGGCGGCGTGCGCGACGCCGGTGCCGGTGGAGCCTGTGGAAACCGTGCGCGGGCCGACGATGGCGAGCCTTCTGGCGGCGCAGGCCGTGCCCATCCGTCATCTCGTGCCGGACGATCCCGGCATCACCGCCTTCGCCCGCCGCCTGGCCGAGGCGAAGATCGTCGGCCTCGGCGAAGCCACGCACGGTTCGCACCAGGACGCGCTGCTGAAATCGCTGCTGGTGCAGGACATGGTCGAAAACCACGGCCTGCGCCTTATCCTGGTGGAAGCCAACCGCACCGGCACGGACCAGCTGAACATCTACGCCTCTGCCCTGCCGACCGGCCTGCTGGCGGCCGAAGCGGTGAAGCAGGCGCCGATCTTCAACGTGCTGAAGACCGAAGTGATGGCCGACCTTCTGGCCTGGCTGCGCGGCTGGAACGCGGTGAACGCTGACCAGCCCGTGCGCCTTGTCGGCATCGACTGCCAGGCGAGCAGCATTGATGCGGCGGACGCGCTTGCCGCGCTCGCCACGGTCGATTCCGGTGCGGCCGATGCGATTTCGGTCGCCCTGGCACCGATCCTGACCGATGAGGCCAAAGCCGCGCGCCACGACCTGATGCTGAAAACGATCAGCTCCGCCCAGCGCTTCGAAGCCGAAGCAGCCTGCCGGATGCTCGAGGCCGAGCTCCAGCGCGTGGGGCTAGACAATGCCGCCTTCACGGCGCGCCGCGCCTGGCAGGGCCTGAATGCCTTCGAATACGAAACCTCGGACGGCGACATGTCCCGCGCGAACCTCGAATACTGGAGCCGGCGCGACGTGTTCATGGCGCAGAACGTGCTCAGCCTCGCCGGACCGGACAAGGCTGCGCTCTGGGGGCACAACATCCATGTTCAAGGCGGCCGACCCGCCGGTCAGGGCGCCGGATACATTCCATCGGGCGCCGTGCTGCGCGAGGCGCTGGGCAAAGGCTACGCCGCCCTGATCCAGGAATTCACCGAAGCCACCTTCCTCGCCGTTCCGCCGGACGCCGCACCCGACGCCGCGCCGATCACCCTGAAGCGCACCGCCCGCCCGGATACGTTGAATGCCTTGCTGACCGAAGCGAGCGGCCAGCTTGCGTGGTTCGACCTGGCAACCCTGCCGG
Organism: Hyphomonas sp.; assembly: GCF_016125515.1. GTDB lineage: Bacteria > Pseudomonadota > Alphaproteobacteria > Caulobacterales > Hyphomonadaceae > Hyphomonas. Next base: position 41,893 of record NZ_WGLO01000006.1, on the reverse strand, counting down.
ACAATTCGATGGTGACCGACTGGCGCGAGACGCCGATCGGCATGGAATGGTACGGCGCAAAGGCTCATCCCGAGCCGCAAGCGAGCGAAGTTCCACGGGTGCCGCCCGACTCGCTGTTCGATGTGCTCGTGATCCATCCGGAACTGACGCCGTCGCGGATGCTCTGAGCGGACTTTCTGCACGTCAGGGCAAATCCGTCACATCTCTACCCTTTCGCCCCGGGGAAAACCGAACTATATCCCGACCGGGCAGCGGCGCCCCAAAGCGAGTCGGAACTTCCGATGGCCTATTTCGACAATGATGACGACAAGCCACGCGAAGAGTGCGGCGTTTTCGGCGTGTTCGGAAACAAGGAAGCGAGCCTGCTCACTGCGCTCGGCCTGCACGCCCTGCAGCACAGGGGCCAGGAAGCCTGCGGCATCGTCAGTTTCGACGGTAAGCGCTTCAACTCAGAACGCCACATGGGCCTCGTCGGCGAACATTTCGGCGGTGACCTGCGTCAGCGCCTGCCTGGTCACGCCGCCATCGGCCACAACCGCTATTCCACGCAGGGCCGCCCGATCCTGCGCAACATCCAGCCCATCTTTGCCGATCTGGCGCTCGGCGGCTTCGCCGTCGCCCATAACGGCAACCTCACGAACGCGCGCCACCTGCGCCAGCAGCTCGTCAAGGACGGTGCTATCTTCCAGTCCACCATGGACACCGAAGTCATCCTCCATCTCGTGGCCCGCAGCCCGAAGAAGCGCTTCGTCGAGCGTCTCATCGATGCGATGCACCAGATCGAAGGCGGCTATGCCCTCGTCGGCATCACCGGCAAGAAACTGATTGGCGCGCGCGATCCCATCGGCCTGCGTCCGCTCGTGCTCGGCCGTCTCGGTGCTGGCTATGTGCTCGCCTCGGAAACCTGTGCGCTCGACATCATCGGCGCCGAATTCGTGCGCGAGATCGAGAATGGCGAAGTCGTCGTCATCTCCGAAGAAGGCCTCGAGAGTTTCCGCGCCTTCGCGCCCCGCCCGCCAAGCCCCTGCGCCTTCGAGTATGTCTACTTTGCCCGTCCGGACAGCTTCATCCAGGGACGCTCCGTGTACGAAGTACGCCGCCGGATGGGACACCAACTCGCCCTTGAGACGCCGGCCGATGCCGATGTGATCGTGCCGGTGCCGGATTCCGGCGTGCCTGCCGCGCTCGGCTTTTCCGAAGAGTCCGGCATCCCGTTCCAGATGGGCATCATCCGCAATCACTATGTGGGCCGAACCTTCATCCAGCCGACACAGACCGGCCGCCAGACCGCCATCTCCAAGAAGCACAGCCCGAACCGCGCGGTGCTTGAAGGAAAGCGCGTGATCCTGGTCGACGACTCCATTGTGCGCGGCAACACGTCGAAGAAGATCGTCCAGATGGTGCGCGAAGCCGGCGCCCGTGAGATCCACTTCCGTTCGGCCAGCCCGCCAATCGTCAACCCGGACTTCTACGGCATCGACATGGCCGCCAAGTCCGAACTGTTCGCTGCCATCCACTCCCATGAGGAGATGGTAGAGGAGCTGCAGGTCGAAAGCCTCGGCTTCCTGTCCGTGCCCGGCCTCTACAAGGCCATCGGCGAGCCGCTGCGCAACAACATGATCCCGCAATTCTCGGATCACTGCTTCACCGGCGAATACCCGACCCCGCTGGTCGACTACCAGCAGGACCAGGCCGACAAGGAGCGCCAGCTCTCCTTGCTGGACGACGTCTGAGCGGCGCGCTACACGCCGCGCCATGACCCAGACCAAACGCCTCATTCTCGTCACCGGCGCCTCGCGCGGCATCGGCCGTGCTGCTGCGCTGGAGCTTGCCCGCCAGGGCGATCTCGTGATTGCGCTCGCGCGCTCCAAGGCGGCGCTCGAAAAGCTCGATGACGAGATCCGCGCGCTCGGCTCCGAGGCCCTGCTCGTCCCGATGGATCTTAAGGACACCAAAGGCATCGAAACGCTGGGCAAGGTGCTCGGCGAGAAGTTCGGCCGCCTCGACGGCTTCATCGCCAATGCCGGCTTGCTTGGAACCCTCGGGCCGCTGGAGACGTGCGGGCCGCGCAGTTTCGAGGAAACCATCCAGGTGAACCTCACCGCCAACGCCCACCTGATCCGCGCCATCGGTCCGCTGCTGCACCGGTCGGACGCGCCGCGGGCGGTGTTCGTCACGTCCGGCGTCGTGCCGCGTCCACGCGCCTTCTGGGGCCCCTACCAGGCGTCCAAGGCCGGGCTTGAATCTCTGGTCAAGGCATGGGCCGACGAGCACGAGAACATGGCCCTTCGCGTCAACCTGTTTGACCCCGGCGCAGTCCGCACCGGCATGCGCGCCGAAGCGATGCCGGGCGAAGACCCGATGACGCTGCCCACGCCCGAGGCGGTGGCGAAGGAACTGGTGAAACTCGTCTCACCGTCCGAGACGCGCACAGGCCAACGCGCCGTCTACCGCGAGATCGTCGGCACCTGACTTCAGGCCGAAGCCTAATCCACACCCGCGAGCACAGCGGCCTCTGCAGCCTCTGCCATCATCACGGCGGCGACCGTTCCGTGCGCCGGCACCGGGCTGCGCGCAAGGCCAAGGCAAGCGGCGTAGAAACCTTCATCGGCGGCGCCGAGCGGATCGGGCAAGTCGGCGGCAATATCGACGCGCACTTCGTAGGGCGTCGTGTTCTTGAGCTTGCGGGTGAGGAAGTCGATGTCGATTTCGCCGGACGGATAGACCACACGCATCGTCCGTTCACGGATATCTGCCGCGCGGCTTGCACGCAACTTTGCCTTGCCGCCGCTGGCATAGTCGAACTCGGCTTCGGCCTCGTCGATATGGGGCGAGTGCACACGCCGGCCGGTTGCTTCCACATGCGTGAACTCGCGGCCGAGCAGCATGGCGGCGAGGTCGAGGTCGTGGATCATCAGGTCCCAGATCACCGACACGTCGCCGGCCCGCCCGCCCGGCGCCGGCGGGCCGGAGCGCACGGACTCCACCAGCAGCGGCGTTTCCGGAATGGCCAGCACCCCCATCGCCTTGGCGACGAAACGTTCCTGATGGCCGACCTGCAGGATCCGTCCGCGCGCCGCGGCCTCGTCGGCAAGGTCGCGCGCCGCAAGGCCGGACAACGCGAGCGGCTTTTCGACCAGCACATGGCAATGCGCATCGATCGCCTGACGCGCGAGTTGTTCGTGCCATGTAGCTGGCACGGCGATGACGACCGCGTCGCAGACTTTCAGGAATTCCGCATAATCACTGTAGCCTTTGGTGCCGAAAGCATCGGCCAGCCGCATGGCACGCTCGAGGTCGACATCGAAGATGCCCATCAGGTCGGCATGCGGTGAGGCGGCCGCCTTCTGGGCGTGGTAGTTTCCAAAAACACCGGCGCCCGCGACACCTACTTTCAACTTCGTCATGCCCGTCCTATCCCTTTTGCCTTCCGCAATGACACCCTAAGCGCAGGCCCGCAAGACCCGCCTTCAGGCCGGATTCTTCGCGGCCACCCCTTCACACGCAGCAGATGGCAGTCCATGTGGACGGACAACTAGAGACCAATAAGGAGACGGATATGGCCAAGCTTACTTCGAACGAATGGGCCCTCGCGCAGCGACCGGTCGGCATGCCGAAGACGGCGGACTTCCAGATGAAAACCGTCGATGTGCCGGAACCGGCCGAGGGTGAAATCCAGGTCATGAATACCTGGATGTCCGTCGACCCCTACATGCGCGGCCGCATGTATGACCGCGAAAGCTATGTGCCGCCCTTCCAGATCGGCGAAACCCTGCAGGGCGGCGCGGTCGGACGCGTCTCGGCCTCGACCCATCCGGACTACAAGGTCGGCGATCTCGTCTCTTCCTTCTTCGGCTGGCGCACGGCCTGGACCGCAAAGCCGGAAGCCGCTGCCGTGCAGAAACTGCCGGCGACCGGCCTGCCGGAAAGCGCTTTCCTCGGCGTCGCCGGCATGCCCGGCCTGACAGCCTATGCCGGCCTGCTGCGCGTGGCGGAACTGAAAGCCGGCGACACCGTGTTCGTATCCGGCGCTGCCGGCGCGGTCGGCTCGACCGTCGTGCAGATCGCCAAGATCAAGGGCGCCACTGTCATCGGCTCGGCCGGCGGCGCGGACAAGTGCGCGCTGGTCAAGTCGCTCGGCGCCGATCATGTGATCGACTACAAGCAGGCCAAGGGCTTTGACGGCCTTGTCGCCGCCCTGCGCGCGGCCGCACCCAAAGGTATCGACGTGTACTTCGACAATGTCGGCGGCGATCACCTGACAGCCGCTATCGAATGCGCCCGTCCGCTCGCGCGGTTCGCCCTCTGCGGAATGATCGCCCAGTACAACGAGACCGGCAAACCGGAAGGCCCGCACAACATCATCCAGGCCGTCGGCAAACAGCTGAAGGTGCAAGGCTTCATCGTGTCGACCCATGCCGACATGCAACCCGCCTTCATCGCCGACATGGCGAAGTGGATTGCCAGCGGCCAGATGAAGTTCGAAGAGACCGTTATGAACGGTATCGAAAAAGCGCCTGAGGCCTTCCTGGGCCTCTTCACGGGCGCCAACACCGGCAAGATGCTGGTCAAACTCGCCTGAGACACCATGGCCCTGTTCGACGCATACATCATGGTGGACTGGAGCGCGGCTGCGAAACCTGCGCTCGGTCCGAACTCGATCTGGATCGGCATGCTGATCAAGGACGCGCGCCTGAAGCTGCAGTTCAAGGCGGTGAACATCGACACGCGCCTGAAGGCACGCGCGTTCCTTGAGGACATGGTCGCCAAGCTCGTCAAGCGCGGCGACAAGGTGCTGCTCGGCTTCGACTTCTCGCTCGGCTATCCGGCCGGCACGGCAAAGGCGCTCGGCCTTGATACGTCGAAACAGGCGCCCTGGGCGGCGATGTATGCGCATCTCGCCACACGCTACAAGGACAAGCCGGACAACAACTCGCGTCCGCGCTTCGCCATTGCCGCGGGCCTGAACTACACGATCTCTAAAGGGCCATTCCCTTTCTGGGGGACCCCGCCGGCCGACAAGGCCACCACCCTGTCGACCTCGCGGCCAGAGTTCACGGATGACAAGCCGGTCGCCGAATTCCGCCTGGCCGAACAGCATCTGCGCTCAATTCCCGGCGCATCACCCAAGTCCTGCTGGCAACTTTACGGTGCAGGATCGGTCGGCAGCCAAAGCCTGACCGGCATTCCGCATGTTCATGCCCTGCGGCAGGCCTGGCCGAGCGCCCGTATCTGGCCGTTCGAACTGGGCGAAGGCGGCCCGCTGACGGCAGGAGAGCTCGACGGAATCGATGTCGTGATCGCGGAAATCTACCCCTCCTTGGTCAAGCCGAAGCCCGAAAAAGGCGAGGTGGCCGACGAGGCCCAGGTCCGCCAGATTGCCCGTCATTACGCGGATCTGGACGAGAAAAGCGCCCTCGGCGCCGCGTTTTCCACAGGCAAATCGCTGTCCGGGGACCAGATCTGCCTGATTACCGGCGAAGAGGGCTGGATTCTCGGCGTTTAGCCCGTGTCTACTGGGATTCCGGCGTATCCACACGAGTCGAATCGTGGGTAAGTCGCGGCTATGGCGTTCAAGCGTCATTTTAATCTAGAGGAGAACCCCTATGAACAAGGGTGAACTGACCAAAGCGGTGGCACAGGAATGTGGCATGTCCCAGAGCGACGCCGGCAAGGCCGTTGACGCTGTTTTCGACACCATCGCAGGCGCCGTGAAGAGTCGCCAACAAGTTGCAATCGCTGGTTTCGGCACGTTTGTCGCGAAGACGCGCAACGCCCGTGAAGGCCGCAACCCGGCCACCAAAGAAGTGATCAAGATCCCCGAGAAAACCTCGGCGGCGTTCAAGCCGGCTTCGGTCCTGAAGGACATCTAAGCCGCTCTGCCCCCTAGTGGGGCACGAAGACGGTTCCGGCGGCGCGTTCCTTCACGGGGCGCGCCGCTTTCCATTCCAGCAAGGCCACCTGCAGCACGCCGGCAAACAGCACGCCGAAGAATGCGCCTTCGAGCACGCCTTGCGGACCGCGCTGCGCCACGATGCCGAGTCCGAACGCGGCCGGCAGCATCACGACAAAGAACGATCCCATGTGGATCGCGCTCGGCAGCCACACCATGCCCTGCGCGCGCAGCGCGAACGAGGCCGTCGCCTGAAGCCCGTCGAAGATCGTCGCCGCCGCCGCCAGCCAGAGAAGGCCCGCAATCGCCGGCGCAATCGCGACGCCGCCGATGATCGCATCCTCCTTCACCAGCAGGCCTGAGATCGGCCCGGCGAAGACGATCAGGATCAGGCCGAGGATCAGGCCCATGGCAATCGTCGCCACCACGCCGAGGCGTCCGGCATTCTTCACGTCCTGCGCGCTGCCGCGCCCTGCCGCTTCCGCCACGCGCACCGACGTCGCCGAGGCGATGCCGAGATAGAACATGAAGCAGAGGCCCATCACCTGCACCGAATAGCCATAGATTGCGTTGGCGGCGATCGAGATCCAGGTCGCGATGATGAAGGTAATATTGAAACCGCCCCATTCGGCGACGTTGGAGATGGCCGTGCCGGTGCCGACATCGAACTGGCGGCGCGCTTCACCAGCCGGCGCCGGCGGCGAGGCCCGGAAGCCCGGCGTGAAGGCGGCGACCAATCCCAGGAACACGATCACCAGCAGCCAGCGCGTGCCAGTCGTAGCCCAAGCAACGCCCTCCGCGCCCATTTGCGGCATGCCCCAGTACCCGCCGACCAAAGCGAGGTCGATGATCAGGTTCACGAGCACCCCGCCATACATGGCGAGTGTCACCATCAGCGGACGGCGCAGCGCTTCCAGATAATAGCTGCAGGCTTGAGTGATCATGTGGCCGATCAGGCCCAGCGCCAGAATGCGCGTCACTTTCGCGGTCTCCTGCGCCACCTGCTCCGGGGTGGCTTCGCGCAGCGCCTCGCTCGGCGGGGCAATGGTGACGAACACCCAATGGAAGAAGGCACCGATGGTCGGCAACAGCAGAGCCGTCAGCGCCGCACCAAGCAGCAGCGCCCAGACCAGGCCGCGCCGGAAGATGCGGCCCGATCCGGCCTCGCGCCCGACGCCGAGCAGTTCGGACGTCAGCACCTGCACACCCAGAAGGATGCCGATGCCGAGCCCCAGCGACACGCCGATCGGCAGCCAGGAGGAGAGGACATAGGCCAGCTCCTCCGGCGCGAACTGGCCGAGCACGATGGCATCCGTCAGGCCCATCAGCATCATCGCCATGCGGCTCACCGCAATCGGCACCGACAGGCGCAGAAGGTCTGCAATATCCGAAGGCTTCGCCCAGACGGGCAGTCGCGACGTCGTCATCCCTGCCCTCCCTTGCGTTATCCCGAGCCGGAAACCGGCTGGTTTTTGAGCAGCCGGTCCGAATGCCGTAAACGGATCAAAAGGGCAAGACGGAATCAGGCTTTTGTCATCGTTTTGTGTTCATACGTCATAACCGCACCGGCGCCGGCCTTCGACACGACAGCTTGAGACCTGAACGGTGCTTGTTGGCTCTATCGAGCCAATCGACTTCCCGACGCTCTGCTAAGCTCTTCGTTTTGCGGACTATCTCGCACCCATATTGTAAGATAGTAGACAATATTATATTTTACTTATACACCTGACCTAATGAAAATCGTAAAGAATGCCGCCTTGCGCAGGATACTCACCGAACTCGATGAACTGACGTTCCGGTTCGAGGACATTCCTCGGATGCTCCGGCGCGCCATCGACGAGATCCTTGTCGATAGCGGCCTCAGCAGGACACAGTGGCGCCTGATGGGTTATGTCTTGCGTGAAAGCGGTCTGACCCAGACAGAATTGGCAAGGCTGCTTGAACTGGAACGCGCCAGCGTCGGCAGCGCGATCGACAGCCTTAGCGCACGCGGCCTGGTCGTGCGGGAACCGGTGCCTGAAGATCGGCGCGCCTGGGCGATTTCAGCGACACCCGAGGCTGAGGCGCTGCTCGCGAGCCTGCGCGAGGCCATCTCGGAGATCTATGCCCAAACCTTCCGGGGACTGACAGCGCAGGAATTGCAGCTCCTTCGCCGGATGCTCGACCAGATCACAACGAATCTCAGCCGGGGCTGAGTCCCATCAGGAGACACTATGCACATGGACGATGACGTCATCTCGGCTCTCGAAGCCATCGACCCCAGCCGTGCCGACAGGTTCGCGGATGGGAGCATTCATCCCCTGATGAAGAGGCTCCGCCAGGAAGCACCTGTGCACTATTGTGCCAGCAGCGAACACGGTCCGTTCTGGTCCATCACCCGGCATGCCGACATAAGGGAAATTGAACTGCAGCCGGAACGGTTTTCCTCGTCCTACCAGCGGGGCGGAGTATCCTTGATCCAGCCTCCCGGCGTGGAGAGTCTCGTGACCTTTATCCAGATGGACCCGCCCGACCATGGGCCGCGGCGCCAAGCGCTTGTGCCTGCCTTCTCAGCCCAGGAAATGACGCGCCTCTCGGAAAACATCCGGAACCGGACGTCTGATCTTCTGGACCAACTTCCAAGGGGTAAGACGTTTGACTGGGTCTCGGACGTGTCCGTCCGTTTGACGACCGATATGCTTGCCACCTTGTTCGATTTTCCATGGGAAGATCGACACCTCCTGCCGGAATGGACAGACTGGATCGTGTCCTTGGAGCGCATCCAGAAGGAGCCACAGGGCCGAATGGAAAAAATGGGTGAAATGGCGGCCTATTTCCTGCGCCTCTGGCAGGAGCGTGCCTCCACCCCGGAGGCACCTGATCTGTTGTCCCGGATGATCCATTCCGGCGCGCTCGGCCATATGGATGCGCCTGAATTCCTTGGAAACATGGCGACCCTGGTTGTTGGCGGCAACGATACGACCCGCAACACCATGTCAGGCCTTGCTATCGCCTTTGATCAGTGGCCGGAGGAGCGCGAAAAGCTCTACGCCGACACGGGCCTCATCATCACGGCAGTTCCGGAGGCCATCCGCTGGCAATCACCTGCAGCACACATGCGGCGCACGGTCACCGAGGATACAGAGTTTCGAGGTAAGACCTTCAAGGCAGGGGACTCTGTCGTCATGTGGTACATTTCAGGCAACCGCGATGAGGCCGTTTTCGAGAACCCGGACCGTTTCATCGCGGACCGCAAGAACGCTCGGGATCATATCGCATTCGGCTATGGCATTCACCGTTGTCTGGGCGCGCGTCTCGCCGAGCTACAGCTGCGCATCCTTCTGGAAGAGATGGCGTCCCGGAAAGTCATTGTCCGGCGTGTTGGCCCGGTCGTGCGCGAAGCGCACCCTTTTCTCACGAACGTTTTGAGCGTTCCGGTTGAGTTGCATTGAGCTTGGTCAGGAGCGCGGCGGGGTCAGGCCGGCATTGAAAGCAATGACGCCTATCGGCGAACTCCGGTCGGTAAGAACGGACCCGTCGGTGAGCAGGTTTCGTCTGGAGACCGGTTACCCAAATTCGAACAACGGTGGCTCTCTCCGGAAGGCGCTTTAGCCCGCCTTGCGCGTGTCGGTGCTCTTGGTCTCGACCTGCTGCAGCTTCTCCGCCACGAGGAACGCGAGTTCCAGCGCCTGCTCGCCGTTGAGGCGCGGGTCGCAGTGCGTGTGGTAGCGGCTGGAGAGATCTTCCTCCGAGATCGCCTGCGCGCCGCCGATGCATTCGGTGACGTTCTGGCCCGTCATCTCGAAGTGGACACCGCCCGGATAGCAGCCTTCGGCGGGAAGGATGTCGATGAACTGGCGCACTTCCGAAAGGATGCGGTCCACTGGACGGGTCTTGAACCCGGTGCCGGTTTTCAGCGTGTTGCCGTGCATCGGATCGCACGACCAGACGACCGTGCGGCCGGACTTCTTCACTGCGCGTGCGAGCGGCGGCAGGCCCTTCGCCACGCCTTCGGAGCCAAAGCGCGAGATCAGCGTAATGCGGCCCGGCTCGTCGCTCGGGTTCAACGTCTCGATCAGACGCAGCAACTCGTCGGTCTCCATGCCGGGACCACACTTGATGCCGATCGGGTTCTTGATGCCCTTGCAGAAGTTCACGTGCGCGTGGTCCACCTGGCGCGTGCGGTGACCGATCCACAGCATGTGGGCCGAGGTGTCGTACCAATCGCCGGACGTGGAATCGATGCGCGTCATCGCTTCTTCATAGCCGAGCAGCAGCGCTTCATGGCTGGTGTAGAACTCCACCTGCGCCATCTGCGGCACCGTCTCGGCATTGAGCCCCACTGCCTGCATGAAGCGCAGGGAGGCCGAAATCTGGTCCGCCAGTTTCTGGTAGCGCTCGCCCTGCGGGCTGCGGTCCACGAAGCCCAGCATCCAGCGCTGGACGTTGGCGAGGCTGGCATAACCACCCTGGCTGAAAGCGCGCAGCAGGTTCAGCGTCGCGGCCGATTGCGAATAGGCCTGCACCAGGCGCTCCGGATCCGGAATGCGGCTCTCGGGCGTGAAATCCATGCCGTTGATGTTGTCGCCCCGATAGGAGGGCAGCGTCACGCCATCGATGGTTTCAATCGGCTCGGACCGCGGCTTGCCGAACTGGCCGGCGATACGGCCCACTTTCACGACCGGCTTGGCCGCCGCAAAGGTCAGCACGACGGCCATCTGCAGGATCACGCGGAACGTGTCGCGGATATTGTCCGGGTGGAACTCCTTGAAGCTCTCGGCACAGTCTCCGCCCTGCAGCAGGAAGGCATTTCCGGCCGCAACCTCGGCCAGACGGGTCTTCAGCCGGCGCGCTTCGCCCGCAAAAACCAGTGGCGGATAGCTCCTGAGGCGGTTTTCGACAGCCACCAGCGCGCCCGTGTCAGGATAGTCCTGCGGGATGTGCTGGGCAGGCAATTTGCGCCAGTCAGAGGGGGTCCAGGCCATAATGCGTAAGCTCCTAATGTGCGGCGCATAAATCACATGGCAGGCGCATGCTCAAGTTTCACCATAATTTCACAGCACAAAGCTGGCTGATTCGGGGCTTCAGCGGCTAAAAGGTCGTGGGGTTTCAAGGGTTCAACACGGGGACTGATGCGCCATGCCGCACGTCTATATCAGCCATTCGGGCGCCGATCCGGATGCGCTGCTGCAACTCCATGAGGCCCTGCGCGCCGCAGGGATCGCAGATCGCTACACGACCGGTGAGCCCGAACGCATGGGCGCAGACACCGAAATCAGCGCCGCCTTTGCGGTCATCGTGCTCGTTTCAGCCGCCGCCGTGCGCTCGCGCGCGGTGCGCCAGGATGTCGAGACCGCCAAGGCCCTCGGCGTGCCGATCATCCCCTACCAGATCGACAAGGCGCGCCTGAACGGCTTCTTCAAGACCGAGGTCCAGCCCCTGCTGCGCCTGTCATCGTCGATGGAAGACGGCCTCGAACAGCTCATCGCAGAGACCCAGGGCGCCTATCGCCGCAAATGCCCCGTCGTCGCCGTGATGAACCTGAAAGGCGGCGTCGGCAAAACCACCGTTTCGGCCCAGCTCTCGGGCGCCTGGCAGGAGGTCAATGGCGGGCGCGTGCTGCTGATCGACCTCGATCCGCAATACAACCTCACCCAAACCTTCTACTCGATGGAGGCCGCCGACGCCTCGTCGGGCGTCGACCGTTCGGTCATCTCGCTGTTCGAACGCTCGCGCCTGCACGCCAAGGACGCCGCCTCGCCGGCAGAGAACTGGCTGAGCCTCACCATCGCACCCTTCACGCCGGCGCCGCGCGACAGCTTCGTCCACCAGATTCTCGGTGAGGACGGTCCGCCCGGACGGCTCGATCTCGTCTCCGGCCAGTTCGAGATCTCGAAATACGCCTTTGCGAATGACCGCGACGCGCTTGCTGCCATCAAGCAGCACTTCCTGCGCACCATCGATCACTATCGCAGCGAATACGATCTAATCGTCTTCGACACCAACCCCAACGCCACCTTCCTCACGCGCTGCGCGCTGGAAGCGGCCGACCGTGTCATCGCGCCGATGCATGCGGACATCTACTCCCTGCGCGGCGTGCGCCTCCTGAACCTCGTCATCCGTGACCAGGTCGAGGAAGCCAAACGTCCGGCACTGTCCGTGCTGTTCAATGCCGTGAACCGCAACGAGCAGTCGACCTTCGAAGGCGACGCGCGCAACGGCGTCTACGACCAGATCGCCGGCTTCCCCCTATCAAAGTCGCTGATGACCGCCGCCCTGCCGCGCTCGGCCCACTTCGCCGTGAAAGCCCCCGTCGATGGCCAACCGCCCTGGCGCCAGCTCCTCGTCCACGCCGGCCGGGGCGGCGGCCTCAAAGCCATTCGCGACAGCCTGAAACAGGTTGCGTTGGAATTGAAGAATCTGAGTGAGGGTGGCGGCTCAGGGCACTAACCTTCCTGTGTTCATATGCGCTTGTCACCCCGGCGAAAGACGGGCCCCAGACTTGCCCCAAGTGCCGACCCATCAAAGCTGATCCTTAGCGAATTCGAAGGATAGCGGGCTCAAACGGCCGCTCCCGCACGCTCGAGCTTCGACTTCGCTCAGCATGAGCTCGATGACGTTTGACCGTGCTTCTTTGGGTCCCGCCTTTCGCCGGGATGGCAGGATGGCAGCGTATTTCAAATCCGCCCCGCTCACACTGCCGGCGCGACCCACTTCGTCCGTAGCGTGACGATCTCCTCGGCCGCCGAGGGATGCAGCGCACAGGTCCGGTCGAAGTCCGGCTTCGTCGCGCCCATCTTCACCGCGATGCCCACCATCTGGATCATCTCGGCGGCGTCTTCGCCCACGATGTGAATGCCCAGTACGCGCTGGTCCGACGCCCGCACCACCAGCTTCATCATCACACGCGTCGCGCTGCCACTCAGCGCGTGTTTCATCGACTTGAAGCTCGTCTTGTAGATGTCGATCTCGCCGAACTGTTCGCGCGCCATCGTCTCGGTCAGACCCACCGTGCCGACTTCAGGCTGCGTGAACACCGCTGTCGGAATATCCGAATGGTCCATATGCCAGGGATGGCCGCCGAACTCCGTATCGGCAAAGGCATGGCCCTCCCGGATCGCCACCGGCGTCAGGTTCACCCGGTCGGTCACATCGCCCACGGCCCAGATGTTGTCGACATTCGTGCGCGACCATTGATCGACGATCACGGCACCGTTCTGGTCCAGCGCCAGGCCCAGCTTGTCGCAGCCGAGCGTGTCTGTGTTCGCCACACGGCCCACCGCCATCAGCACCGTCTCCGCCCGCAGCGTCTCGCCCGTCTTCAGAGTCACGCGGCGCACACCGTCCGCCTCCAGATCAATCCGCTCGAACACCGTGCCGGTCACCAGCTTGATACCGGCCTGCGTCAGGCCCTCGGTCACGGCGTCGCGCACATCCTCGTCGAAGCTGCGCAGCACCTTGTCGCCGCGATAGACGACCGTGACATCCACGCCGAGCCCGGCAAACACATGCGCAAATTCCAGCGCGATATAGCCGCCGCCGGCGACAATCATCCGCTTCGGCAGAGGATCGAGGAAGAACACCTCGTTCGAGGAAATCGTGTGTTCCACACCTGGCAGCTCTTCCGGCGTTGGACGCCAGACGCGCCCGCCAGTCGCAATCAGGATCTTCTTAGCCGTCACGGTGCGGCCCGATGTCATCAGGCGCAGCGTGTGCCGGTCCACGAACTCCGCGCGCTCGGCAAAGATTTCGGCGCCCGCGCCTTTCAGGCTACGGTCATAGATGGTCGACAGCCGGTCCACTTCGGCATGCATCGCCTTGAGGAAGGCCGAATGGTCATAGGACACGCCGCTGACCGACCATCCGTATCCGGCCGATTGCCTGATCTTCTTCGCATAGTCACTGGCATAGACCATGAACTTCTTCGGCACACAGCCGCGCACCACGCAGGTACCGCCCATGCGGTATTCCTCGGCGAGCGCCACCTTGGCGCCGGCCTGCGCCGCGATGCGCGCCGCGCGCACCCCGCCGGAGCCGCCTCCGATCACGAACAGGTCATAGTCGTAGGTCGTATCGGTCATGGGGTCGTGTCCCTGAAGGAGTGTCGAGCGCCCTCATGTGAGGCGCGCAGGCCTAGTATTCAATGATGTTGGCGCCGGTTTCCGTGCCGATGATTACCGTACGGGCAAGCCCGATGAACAGGCCATGTTCCACCACGCCGGGCACGCCCGACAGGTAGGCCGCCGTTCGCGCGGGGTCCGGGATCTTGCCGCAATGGCAATCTAGGATGTGGTTGCCGCCATCGGTCACCAGCAATTCAGGGCTCTGAGGCGCCTTGCGCAGCTCGATGCGCGGGCGCTCGATCCCGGAGGCTACCAGCGCGTCATGCACCTTCTTCGCCGTGATCGTGTAGCCAAACGGCGTCACTTCCACCGGCAGCGGAAACGCGCCCAGCATAGCAACGTCCTTGGACGGATCGGCGATCACGACCATGTGATCGGAGGCGTTGGCGATAATCTTCTCGCGCAGCAGCGCCGCGCCGCCGCCCTTGATCAGCACACCGCCGGGGCCGACCTCGTCGGCGCCGTCCACGGTCAGATGGATGCGGTCCACCTGCTCGAACGGGATCAGCGGCACACCCAGGCTGCGCGCCAGTGCGCGCGTCTGCTCGCTCGTCTCGATACAGCGCACCAGCAGGCCGTCGGCAATCTCGTCGGCCAGCATCTCGACGAAGAATTTCGCCGTCGAGCCCGTGCCGAGACCGATCGTCATGCCCTCCTCGACAAATTCCATCGCCGCAGCGGCCGCGTTCTGCTTCTCGGTCTCGTAGGCCATAGCTGGCTAGCTACCCTTCTTGCCCTTGGCGGCCTTCTCGGCGGCCTTCTTTGTACGGAACGTCTTCGCCCAGCCCTCGCGGGTCATCTGTTGGGCGCGGGCGACCGCCAAAGCATCGGCGGGCACATCCTTGGTGATGATGCTGCCCGAGCCGACATAGGCCCCGTCGCCGATCCGCACCGGAGCCACGAGCGCCGAGTTGGACCCGATGAAGGCGCCCTCGCCCACATCGGTCTGGTGTTTGAGATAGCCATCATAGTTGCAGAAGATGGTGCCCGCGCCGATATTCGCGCCGGCCCCGATGGCTCCGTCGCCCAGATAGGCCAGATGGTTCGCCTTGGCGCCCTCGCCCATCGCCGTGTTCTTGGTCTCCACGAAATTGCCAACGCGCACCTTCGCGCCGAGCACCGTGCCCGGCCGCAGCCGCGCGAACGGGCCAACCTCGCAGCCCGCACCGACCCGGGCGCCTTCCAGATGCGAGAACGCCTTGATCCGCGCACCCGCCGCGACCGTCACAGCGGGCCCGAACACCACGTTCGGCTCCACTATCACATCGGCCTCGATGGCAGTGTCAAAGGACACGAACACAGTCTCCGGCGCGACAAGGGTAACCCCCGCCTCCATCAGCGCCATCCGGCGCCGCGCCTGGAAGATGCGCTCGGCCTCGGCGAGGTCGGCCTTCGAATCGCAGCCGATCAGGTCGTCCTCACTAGCGGTGACCAGAGCGCAGCGCCCCCCTTCGGACCGGGCCAGGCCCACCAGGTCGGTCAGGTAATACTCGCCCTTTGCATTGGTGTTTGTAATTTTTTGCAAGAGCCGGAACATAGCCTTTGCGCGACCCGCTATCACGCCTGAGTTGCAGATCCGGACCTTGAGCTGATCCGGAGTCGCCTCACGCGCCTCGACAATCGCCTCAAGATCGCCTGCCGCGTTGGTGATCAGCCGACCGTAAAGGCCGGGCTCGGCCGCCTCGAAGCCGAGCACGCCGAGCGCGGCGCCGCCGGAGACACCGTCGAACAGCGCCTCGATCACGCCCGCCGGCACGAGCGGACTGTCGCCGTAAAGCACCGCCAGCTCGCCCTCGAACCCCTGCAGCGCCGCTTCGGCGCAGCGCACCGCATGGCCCGTCCCCTGCGGCGGATCCTGGAAGGCGATCGCCACGTCGGGATGGGCCGCCTTCAGGTGCGCGATCAGCACGTCCTGTGAGGGGTGCACCACCGCCACGATCCGCGCGCAGCCGGTCTCCTGGGCCAACGCGACCGACCAGTCCATCATCGGACGGCCGCCCACAGCGTGCATCACCTTGGGCAGGGCAGACTTCATCCGCGTGCCCTTTCCGGCCGCGAGGATGATAGCGGCGCGCTGTTTGTGCGCTTGGGTCAAATGCGGGCTCCCTCTCGCTTTCGTTCGCCCCATCGCCTAGACGAAACCCCGCAGTTTGGCGAGGGCGAACCCGGTATGGACTCCGTGCAAATCCGTGGCTTTGAGGGCTGGACCATCCTGTTCGATCTGGACGGAACACTGGTCGATACTGCGCCGGACCTGCTCGGCGCCCTGAACCATGTGCTGACAGACATGGCCCTCGCACCCGTCAGCCTGGACGCCGTCGCCGAAATGATCGGGCACGGCGCGCGGGCGATGATCGAGACGGGTCTTAACACGCAGGGCGCTGTACTCTCCGCAACAGAAATGGACGCGGCCTTCGAGCGGTTCATCGCCTATTATGTGGACCATATCGCGGACCACTCGCGACCCTTTGAAGGCGCCGTCGACGCCCTGGCGGCCCTACGCGAAGCCGGCGCCAAGCTGACCGTGTGCACCAACAAGCGCCAGGATCTCAGCGAGCGCCTGATCGGCGCGCTGGGCCTCAGCCACCAGTTCGACGTGATTTTCGGCGCGGACCGCGCCACCCACCGCAAGCCCCATGCCGACCATGTCTTCGAGACGCTGGCGGCGGCCGGCGGCGATCCGGCCCGAGCCTTGTTCGTGGGCGACAGCCGGACAGACGAAAGGGCAGCCCGGAATGCCGGACTGCCCTTCGTGTTCGTGACCTTCGGTTACGAGGCGGAAACGGTGGAGGATATTGCCGCTGATGTTGCCATCAGCCACTACACCCAACTTGTTTCAGCTTTGTCGGACCTGAGGGATCAGGCCGTGGCTTCGCCGCGCGGACGATAGGTCGGGCGGGCGGATCCGCCTTCGCCAAGGGCGCGCCGGCGAGGCATGCCGTTGACCATATTGGAACGCACGTCAGTCCGTGCACTCCGCATTGCAGGAACGAACCCGGCTTCCACGAGGTCGACATCGACTTCGTAGCCACGCTCGGCCCAGTACGCATTGATTTTTTCGCGAAGGCGCTTTGCGCCGTCTTCGTCACACCAGTCTTTCACTTTTGCTCTCTCCAGGCTTGTTATCACTCTGGCGACTTACGCCGCCGTGCCTGTCCTTCTTCAGTTCATACTGCGGACCTTGGTTGACCCGTCTTGTATGGCGGGTAGATGACAACGTTTGCAGGATTTCTCAAGGGCAAATTAGGGTGACGGTTTCGTAAGTTATTACGATGAACAAATATTCATCATGAACAGTTGTTCATGTGGATGCCAAAAATCGGCGCAGCGCCCGAAAATCGCCGGTGCGCCAACCCCCAAGCAGAAAGCGTCCCTTGCGACGCTCTGTCACGAATTGGCAGGAAAACGTCAAGACTTCCGCAAGCCATTCGCACTCGCAATGCATAAACGCATATCTCTCGGCAGAAGCCATGACATAAATTCCAATCCCTCCCCCGCCGCCGCCTGGCCATCGCTGGACAAAATCACGGCTGCAAAGCCTTCACATACCCGCTTGACCTCTCAGTCCGGCCCGACTACGCCACGCCCTCGCGGCGGGCGATTAGCTCAGTGGTAGAGCACTGCCTTCACACGGCAGGGGTCGCAGGTTCGAACCCTGCATCGCCCACCATCCGCCACCCGCTGTCCTGCCGGTTCCAATGGCTTAGTAACCGAAGCACAGTATAAGCCACCCCATGAAATCGCTGCTCCGTTCGCCCTTTATTGCTGCCATCCTCGGCTATGTCCTGTGGGCCTGGATGGCGCTGGTGGCGCACACGATCCGCTGGCGGGTCGAGGGTCTGGACGAGGCCCGCGCCTTGCTGGGCGCGCGGGAGCCGGGCCTGATCCTGGCCTGCTGGCACGAGACCATCCTGCTGATGCCCTCCGGCTGGCTGCGCCACATCCGCCACTGGCCGGAACGGCGCGGCCGCGTGGCGATGATGGTCTCCATGTCGCCCGACGGCGCGTCGGTGACCCAAGCGGTCTGCCGTCTGGATATCGATGTCGTGCGCGGCTCGGCCTCAAACAAGAAAAAGGCGAACAAGGACAAGGGCGGCGTGCGCGCGATCGCAGAAGCCAGCAAGCGCCTGCGCGAGGGCGGCCTTATCTGCATGACCCCCGATGGCCCACGCGGCCCCCGGCGCACCGCCAGCGCCGGCGCAGTGACCATGGCCCAGCGATCCGGCGCGGCCATCGTGCCCTACGCCATCAGTGCCCGGCCCATCGGCCGTTTCGGCAGCTGGGACAGGTTGATCTTCCCCCTGCCCTTCGCACGCGGCGGTATCGTGCTCGGCGCGCCGATCGATTGCCCGCGTGACGGCGACACCGAAGCCCTCCGGCAGGCGTTGCAAATCGGGATGGACACGGCTACGCGCCGGGCCGAAGAACTGGCCGGTTACCCTGCCGAGCCGAGCCCAACCGGAGCTGCCGTCTGAATGGCGCCTGCCTTGTTTCTCTACCGACTGGTCACGCGCCTCCTGGCGCCGCTGGCCCGCCTTGTCCTCAGCGACCGGGCCCGCAAGGGCAAGGAAGACTATCTCCGTCTCAATGAGCGCCTGGCCCGCAACCTGCCCCCGCGCCGGCCCGGCCCGCTGGTCTGGCTGCACGGGGCAAGCGTCGGCGAAAGCCGTGTGCTGCTGGAACTCGGCCGCCGATTGATCGCCCAGCGCCCGGGCGTGATGCTGGTCTTCACCAGCCAGACGCTGACCTCGGCCCGCCTGATGGGCAAGGAGATTCCCGAAAGCGCCATCCATGCGATGGCCCCCATCGACACGCCGATGGCAGCGCGCCGTTTCATCCAGCACTGGCGGCCGGACCTCTGCGTCTTTGCCGAGGGCGAGATCTGGCCGAACCTGATCCATGAAGCCGGCAAGGCAGGCGCCCGCCGCGCGCTGGTCAATGCCCGCATGACCGACGCCTCGGCCAAGGGCTGGGCCCGCGCGCGCGGCATGTTCCGTGCCCTGACGGGCCGGTTCGATGTGATTCTCGCGGCCGACGCCGATACCGCCGCGCGCCTTGAAGGCCTGATCGGCCGGCATGTGCGTGTGCCGGGCAATCTCAAATCCGCCCAGTCGCCGCCGGATGCCAACCCGGCAGACCTGGCGCGCCTGACGACCAGTTTCGTCGCCGGCCGGCGCTGTTTCGTCGCCGCCTCAACCCATCCGGGTGAGGAGGAAATGTTCCTCGACGCCATCGACCGGATGACCGATGCGGCGCTGATCATCGTGCCCCGCCATCCGGAACGGGGCGACGAGATTGCAGCGCTGCTGAAAGCCCGCCGCCTGCCATTTGCCCGCCGCTCGAAGGGCGACGCGCCGTCGCCGCGCGACCGCGTGATCCTGGCCGACACGATGGGCGAGATGGGCCTCTGGCTGCGCCTCGCCTCGGTCGTCTACCTCGGAGGCGGCAACACGCCGGATGTGGGCGGCCATAATCCGCTGGAGCCCGTGCGCCTGCGCAAGCCGGTGCTGACCGGTCCGTCCGTGTTCAACTTCGCGTCCATGATGGACGACCTGATCGCGCGCGGACTCGTCCGTACTGTGAAGGATTCCGGCGACCTCGCCGCCGGCCTTGCTGCCCCTCCGGTGGTCGACGAGGCGGCTGTTGCCGCGCTGGAGGCCGATGCCGACGCGCCGATGATCGCCACGCTGGACGCCCTCTTGCCGCTGATCCCCAAGCCGCTGTTCGAAGCCGCAGGGACGGACCGGTGAAGGCGCCCCACTTCTGGTCGGCGGGGCTTGACCCGAAGTCCCGCGAAGCCGCCCCCCTCACCCGCGCGCTACTGACCCCGCTCGCCTGGCTTTATCTCTGGGGACTCAACCGCAAGCTGGTCTCTGCCGTTCCGGAGACCGCGCCCGTGCCGGTGATCTGTATCGGCAACCTGACGACCGGCGGCGCTGGCAAGACCCCTGTGGCTGAAGCCATACGTCGCCGGATCAGCGCGCTGGGCCTGCGCGCTGCCACCCTGTCGCGCGGACATGGCGGGCGCGAGTCCGGACCGCTGAAGGTGAACCCGGAAGCGCACACCTTCCGCGAGGTCGGAGACGAGCCGCTTCTGCTCGCAGCGAGCGGCGAAGCCTGGATCGGGCGCGACCGCCCGGCCGCCGCACGCGCCATGGCAGATGCCGGCGTGCAGGCGGTGCTGATGGATGACGGCCACCAGAACCCTTCCTTGAAGAAGGACTTCACCTTCGTGGTAATCGATGCCGGCGCGCCGTTCGGCAATGGCCATGTGCTGCCCAAGGGGCCGCTGCGTGAACCCGTCGTCGCCGGACTTGCCCGCGCCGAAGCGGTGATCCTGATAGGCGACGGCCCGGTGCCGGCGGCCGTGACCCGCAGCGGCAAGCCAGTGCTGCGGGCCCGGCTGAAAGCGGCTGCGCCGGTGCCCACCGGACCGCTGGTGGCCTTTGCCGGGATCGGGCGGCCGGAGAAATTCTTCGACAGCCTGAAAGTGGCCGGCGCCGACCTGCGCGACGCCATCCCCTATGCCGACCACCACCCCTATTCCGCTGGCGACCTCGATTTCCTGCGCGCCCTTGCCCGCCGCGAGGGCGCGGCGCTGGTGACGACGTCCAAGGACCATGTGCGCCTGCCACCAGACCTGCGCGCCGAAACCCGGATGTTTCCGGTCGCGGCAGTGTTTGAGGACCCGGAGGCGCTTGACGCGATGCTCGCAGCGATCTTCAAACGGTCGCAGCCATGACCGACCACACGCCGCCCGACTATGTCCGCCCGAAGGATATCGATAACCGCGCCACCTTCTGGCAGCGCGTGCAATGGCGCCTGGAAACCATTGCCTGGGATATCATCTACTGGGGCCCGATGAAGGCGCTGGGGCCGGACCGGGCGTCGAACTTTGCGGGCTGGCTGCTGACGAAGATCGGGCCGCGACTGTCGCAGCACAAGACGATGCGCCGCAACCTGCGCCTTGCCTTCCCGGACTGGGATGCGGTGAAGATCGAAGACGTTGCCCGCGCCGCCTGGGAGAGCGCGGGCCGCACCGCCGGCGAGATGCCGCACCTGCCGGCGATTGATCCGTACACGAGCGGGCGAGTCGAGGTGATCGGCGCTGACGTGCTCGACCGGATCGAGGCCAGCGGCAAAGGCGCCGTCTTCGTGTCCGGCCACTTCGCCAATTGGGAAATCATGCCGGCTGCCATTACCAAGCGCATCCCGCGTGCGGTGATGACGTACCGTGCCCTGAACAATCCGCACATCGACAAGCGCGTCGCCGATCTCCGCGCGGCCTATGGCACGCAGGTGAATGCGCCCAAAGGGATCGGCACACGCGAACTGATGCGGGCCCTCTCCAAAGGCGCGCCGGTGGCGCTGATGAACGACCAGAAGTTCAATGAGGGCATCCCGGTCGCCTTCTTCGGCCATGAGGCCATGACCGCGCCGGGGCCGACGCGGATGGCTTTGAAATACAAGGTGCCGATCGTGCCGGTCTCGACCGTGCGCACGGGCCCGGCCCGCTTCCGCGTGGAGTTCCACGAACCCTTTGTGCCGGAAGATACCGGCAACGCCGAAGCCGACATTCGCCGGTCGGTCGAGCGGATCACGGCCTTCATCGAGGCGCAGATTCGGGCCCATCCGGGCCAGTGGTTCTGGCAACACCGGCGCTGGCCGAAAGAAGCCTGGAAGGCCGCCGGCGTTTCCTGAAAAAAGAAGGGCAGCTCCCTGAAGCTGCCCCTGAAGACTTCGCGAGAGAGCGAAACGGTTTAGCGCGCGTCGCGGCGCCGCTGGCGTTCGCGGCGGCGGACGATCAGCGACGTGCGGGCGCCATTCTGGTCGTTGTCCGCGGCGCGGGGCAGCGCGACAGCGAAGATGCGGTCCAGCACCGGCGACGAGGCCGGCGGTTCGGTGGGGCGAGAAAGGGGCAGCGTGTTCATGTCAGGTATCCTTGGGGTCCGGGCGGCCGGAACATTCCGGCCTTTGTGGGTTAGATGCAGCGAGCGCCGCATCTGGATGCAGAGCCCCTGAAATTTTTCCGCTTAGGGCTGGGCCGGCCAGGCCTCGGGCGGCTGCGGCACGAACCAGATGAAGGGCGTGCGCGGACCGGACCCGTCGGTGACCGCCATCGGCACGGGCTCGCCCGCCGGGCCGAGCGAAGTGATATAGGCGTGCAGCGCCATCAGGTCTTCCCGGCTCATCCGGTTGACCGTCGGCCAGGGCATCGGCGGCAGGCCGTTGCGGTCCTTCATCATGTCGGCCCAGGCGCCGGCGTCGAGTTGGCCCGCTGTGAGGCGCAGGTTGCCCGGATAGGACGTGCCCCACGGGCCGGAGAAGCCGACATCGGTGCCGACCAGCAACTGGTCTTCGGGCACATTGCCGCCGGTCTGCGCCCAGCCGGGCGTGTGGCAATCATGGCAGCCGCCGAGATCGGCTAGGTAGGCGCCGATCTCGATCTGCGAGGCACCCGTAACGTGTACGGACGATACAGACGGCGCGGGCAAAGACGCGGGTGCAGGAGCGGGCTCGGCGACGGGCATGGCCGCTTCCGGATTCTGGGTGCAAGCGGTCATAAGCAGGCACAGGCCTGCCGCAAGGGTCTGGAGTTTCATCGGGGTGTTCCTGTGGGGTTTGGGATGTCCGGACTAGGCAGCCCGGCAGGTGTTGAGCGTAGCGAGCGCTTCCAGCCGGCCGGCAGCACAGCGGGCTTCGGCTTCCTCCCGGATGCGCGTGCCGAGGGCGACGGCCTGCGCGGTGAAGCCCGGCTCCTCCAGCAGCCGCTGGATGGCCGCACGCAGCG
Organism: Hyphomonas sp.; assembly: GCF_016125515.1. Taxonomy (GTDB): domain Bacteria; phylum Pseudomonadota; class Alphaproteobacteria; order Caulobacterales; family Hyphomonadaceae; genus Hyphomonas. The sequence continues at coordinate 19,107 of NZ_WGLO01000006.1, read as the reverse complement.
CCGCGGTGTCCGCCGACGGATCAAGCGTCAGGCCGGCGCCGCGATGCGTGACCCGCACGGCATTGTCGAACTGGTCCCGGCCATGCGGGATGACCAGCTGCGGCAAGCCGCGAAGCAGCGCCTTGGTGACGGTGCCATGACCGCCATGCGTGATCACGAGGGCCGCCTCGCGCATCACCACATTGTGCGGTGCGCTATCGACCACCGAAGTGTTCGCTGCGGCGCGGACCTCGTCCGGGCGGATCGACCCGCCAAGCGTGACGACCGCCCGGACCGGCAGCTCCGACAGGGCATCGACCGTACGCTGAAGGATGCTGGCATGGTTCTGGAAGGTCGTGGAAAAGCCGACCAGTACGAGCGGGCGCGTATCGTCCGACGCGAAGGGCGAGACCCAGGGCTGCGACCACAGATTATCATCCATCTGCGGGCCCAGGTATTCGATAAAGTCCGGCAGCGTGTCCGGCGTGAAATCGAACGCCTGCGTGGTGAGCAGGAGGAATTTCTGCGCAGCCCGGACCTGGTCGACCAGGTGTTCGAGCGGCGCGAGGCCAAACCGGGCGCGGAGGGCATTATAGCGCTCCAGCTGGGCATCGAACGTGGCCATCGTCCCGGCACGAACCTCTGCGTGGAGCGCCTCATCTTCCGGAGTGACCGCCGGCGTCAGGCCCGGGCCCATCGGCGGGATGCCCGGCACGATGGGATACGGCATTACGTTGCAGGCGACCGCCACGAAGGGCTGGCGAACCGATTCGCAGCCGAGCATGACACCCAGCAGCATGTCATTGGCGACAACGAGATCCGCAGGTTTGCGGGCGAGCTCCATGCGGACATCGGCAGCATAATCGGCCGCGCGACCCACCAGCATCCGGTCAAGCATCAGGCAGAAGCCGTCGAAAGCGGTCGGCATGTTCCAATCGTCCACGAACTCGTGCTCGCGGCCCCGCGCCGGGCGGCTGGGCGCTGCGGACCAGGCCACGAATTCCGCGCCGGCGGCTTCGACTTCCGTGCGGTTGCAGGCATCGCTCATGATACGTACGGCATGTCCGCGCGCCAACAGCTTGCGGGCCAGGGTTATCTTGGGGGCAACGGATCCACCGCCCTCGAACGTCGCGAGCAGGTATGACCCAGGTATTGAGCCAGTCATTTCAGTCTCCAGAAAACATCGGGCGTTACCGCCCTTCGAGGATGCCTCTCACAAGGTTTCGCATGTGTCGCGCAACCTCGGCCGGGGTGCGCCCCCGGTCGATGCGCAGCACTTTCCACACGTAAATATCAAGCGCGGCGATGAGCCCGTCGAGCGTCCACTCGCGCCCAGCCGGCTTCAGGCCTTCAAGCTGCGGCGCGAAGGCTAATTCAACCCATTCGCGATGCTGCTTCCGTCCGTAGTCGGTCAATTCCTTCAGGACCGAGAGCCGGTCTTCCTGCGCCAGGATGCGCAGCATGATGCCGGCGGCGGCCTCATAATCGTTGACGATGGCATCGACGGCCGCCGTTACATCGCCCGGCTTAACGGTGCGGCGGGCTTCCACCTCGCGCTCCATCTTTTCTTTTGTGGCCTCGAGCAACCCCTCCTTGCTTCCGAAACGGCGCAGCACGGTCGGCACGGTGACGCCCGCCGCCTTGGCGACCTTTTCCAGACTGACATTGTCGTACCAGTCGTCGGTCATGAAGCCGTAGAAGACCTCGACGATGCGCTCAGCCGTGGCCTCGGCGGCCTCAGCACGCGCGGTCTGGTTATAGGTCCGCTTGGGCGGTGGGGAGGTTTTTGCTCTATTCATGTTAGTGTCTATAACATGAATTTTCGACCGCGCAAGCATTCATTTTAGTATGACTAACATGAATTCTGGCGGGCGAGGATGTGCGTGCGGCCGGACGCAGCTTCGGGGCTGGCCGGTTTGGGGGGATCTGGGTTTTCAGGTTCGCTTATGTTGCGCCGAGTGCGACTTGCTCGATCCCGGCGCAAGTTTCGCCGGGATGAGCTGCAGAGGTGAGACTTAGACGCCCTTCTGGAGGCGGGCCTCGATTTCGTCGAGGAGGTTGCGGACGCGCTTCGCGTTGGCACCGAGGTCGGAGAGGCCGACGCGGCTGGTGGAGCGCACGTCGAGGCGCATGCCTTCGCCCTCGCTGCGGATACGGATCATGATGTCATCCTTGAAGCCGAACCAGTAGCTGGTCTGGGTGGCCTCGATACGGCCCTCTTCCGGCTCGGCGAGGACGATCGTCCAGCCCTTGGCTTCGACCGCGGCGAGCGCAGCGGCATAGCCCTGCTCCACCGTGTTCGATGTGATCAGCGGCGCGAGCAGTGGATAGGGTGTCTCTTTCGGTGACTCGTGGGTCGCCGTGTCGAACTCGGCGGCTTCCTGCACTTCGGCGACGCGCTTGCCGCCCATGCCGGGCCAGCGGGCGTTGGCGCCCTCGATGATGACGGGGTCATCCTCGATGGGGTTCAGCGCCCCGGTCGCCTCGCGCTGGGTGAGCAGTGCATCGGAGGGCTGGATCGGATCGGACCAGTCGGTCTGGATGTCGTGCAGCGGCGGCAGGCCGGCCGCCTGCGCACCGAACGCGGCGACGCGCCCGAAGGCGAGACCAGAGATCAGCAACGCCCCCAGCGCCAGCATCAGCGGCTGTTTGCGCGGCGCCTTGATCAGGGCAACAATGACCGCAATGACCGACAGGCCGAGCGCGCCCATCAGGATCATTGGGCCCCAGCCGATGGTCATCTTGCCAAGGCCGAACTGCCAGCCCCAGAAGCCAAGCTTGGTGCCCACCGCCGCAGCGGCGAACCAGAGGATGGAGAGCACCGACACCGCGAGCGCCGCGCCCGCAAACTTGCCGCGCCAGCCTGCATCCTGCGCAGGTGTATTGGAGACGTCCGTCATGTGCCTTGATCCTTTCAGGCGGTCGGGAGCTTGTAGTCCTTGAACGTTTCGCGAAGGGCGAGCTTGTTGATCTTGCCGGTCGCGCCGAGCGGGATGGACTCGACAAACTGCACGTCGTCCGGCGTCCACCATTTGGCGATCTTGCCTTCGAGGCTGGCGAGGATCTCTTCCTTGGTCGGATTTTCACCCGGCTTCGGCTGGACGATCAGCAGCGGGCGCTCGTCCCACTTGGGATGGTAGATGCCGATGGCAGCGGCGTTGGCGACCTTGGGATGGCCAACGGCGATGTTCTCGATGTCGATCGAGGAGATCCACTCGCCGCCGGACTTGATGACGTCCTTGGCGCGGTCGGTGATGGTCATCGTGCCATACTCGTCGATCGTGGCGACGTCGCCTGTATCGAAATAGCCTTCGGCGTCGAGCACGTTGCCGCCGGCGCCTTTGAAGTAGCCGCCGGCAATGGCGGCGCCGCGCACGAGGAGGCGGCCGGAGGTATGGCCGTCGCGCGGCAGGACCTTGCCGTCATCATCGACGATGCGCAGTTCAACGCCGAAGGGCGGGCGGCCCTGCTTCAGCTTCTGTTTCATGCGGGTGTCGACATCGGCATCGATCAGGTGCGGCGGCAGCGCGCCGAGCGTGCCGAGCGGCGAGGTTTCGGTCATGCCCCAAGCGTGGATGACATCGACTTCATAGTCCTGTTCGAAGGCACGCAGGATGCGTTCCGGAATGGCGGAGCCGCCGATGATGACCTTCTTCAGGTGCGGCAGCTTGAGATTGTTCTGCTGGAGGTGGGTGAGCAGCATCAGCCAGACGGTGGGCACGGCGGCGGTGATCGTGACCTTCTCTGTGTCGAGGAGTTCGTAGATCGAGGCGCCGTCCATCTGGGCCCCCGGCATCACCATGTTGGCGCCAGTGGCCGGGCACGACATGGCGAGGCCCCAGGCGTTGGCGTGGAACATCGGCACGACCGGCAGCACGACGTCCGACGCGCCCATGCCCATCGCGTCCTTGCCCATCGTGACAAGGGTGTGGAGCACGTTCGAGCGGTGGGAATAGAGCACGCCCTTGGGATTGCCGGTGGTGCCGGAGGTGTAGCAGAGGCCGCAGGCGGTATCTTCCGGGAAGTCGCCCCAGCGCACATTGGTCGACCGGCCGTCGATCCAGATGTCGAACGGGATGGCGCCGAGCTTGTTCTCGGGCATCGTGTCCGCGCCGGCATAGATGACGAAGGTCTTGATCGTCTGGAGCTGATCGCGGATGGCCTCGACGATCGGCAGGAAAGTCTTGTCGAAGACGAGGACCTTGTCTTCGGCATGGTTCGCGATCCAGGCGATCTGCTCCGGGTGGAGGCGCGGGTTGATGGTGTGCAGGATGGCGCCGATGCCCATCGCTCCGTACCAGGTGGCCATGTGGCGCTCGGAGTTCCAGCCGAGGGTGGCGACCCGGTCGCCGAGGCCGATGCCGGTATCCTTCAGGGCAGTGGAGACCTGCTTGGCCATGTCATACAGGTCAGCATAGGTGATGCGGGTGATGTGACCCTCCACGCGGCGGGTCACAATTTCGCGATTTGCGTGCTGCAGACGCGCATGTTCAAGGATCTTGTCCACGGTCAGTGGCCAGTCCTGCATGATGCCCTTCATTGAATTATCCTCCAGTGCGGCGCTGTACCCTTTCGGGTGCGCTTGTGATTTTTCGAAGCCCTGTCTATGCGGGCAGTGGCGCTGACGCAAGGAAAGGTCCGGGGTGATGAAGCGACTTCTCGTAGCAGTTTTGACCCTTGCCTTGCTGAGCGGTTGTACAGAGCCCGAGGCGGAGACCGCGGCGGCGGAGACTGATGCAGCGGCCGTTGTGCCCGCCGAAGAGGCGGCGCCGGCCCGCGCGGTGGCCCTGCCCGAGCTGTTTGACTGCCTGCGCAAGTCCGGCGGCGCGCTGGTGGCGGCCCACCGGGGCGGCCCGGTGGAGGGCTATCCGGAAAACGCTCTGGAGACGCTGAAACACGGGTTCAACCAGGGCATCCGGGTGTTCGAGATCGACGTGGCGATGAGCCGCGACGGCGTGCTTTACCTTCACCATGACGACAAGTTCGGGCGCACCTCGCGGGCCGACGGCTATGTGTCGGATACCGACTGGGCAGACGCTGCGCGGATCTTCCTGCGCGACAATGACGGCCGGACGACCGAATTCCATCCGCCGAAGCTGAGCGAAGTGCTGGTCTGGGCGAAACTTTCGGGCGCGATCGTGGAACTGGACCGGAAGAAGACGACCGGCTTCCGCAACATCCTCGAAGAGGTGAAGGCAGCAGGCGCCGGGCAGAACGTGGTGATGATCACCTATAAGGACGAGGAAGCGGCCGAGGTCGCCCGACTCGATCCGGACATCATGATGACGGCCTCGGCACGCGGCGGGCGCGACATAGAATCGCTGGAAGCGCTGGGCGTGAACCGCACCCGGCTGGTGGCCTGGACCGGAACGGATGAGCCCGATCCGCCAGCTTTCGAACGGCTGGTGAAGGAAGGCGTGGAGCCGGCCTTCGGCACGCTCGGCCGCCCGGGCGAACGCCTAGACGACCAGTATTGGGAAGACGGCGACGGCAGCGAGTACCAGCGCCTGGTCGATGACGGCGTGGTGCTGATCGCGACCGACGAGCCGTACCGCGTGGCGGACTGGCTGGACGCGGACGACAGCGGCTGGGCAGCCTGCGCGGTGCGCTGAGGCGGGGCCGGCCGGCTGATTGACCCCGTTCCGCATACGGCGTATGAGGTGCGCGGGCTTGGGACGCCCGCCGCTCGCAGGGCTTTGGCCTGAAGGTAAAGATCCCCCGGCGCCGCAAGCGCCGCGTCCTGACACGGAACCCGGTCCTTTCCGGTCGTCCCGCGGCAAAGCGAGCCCCGCTAAAACGTGACGGCCGTGAAACTGGATTGAGACGATGTCATCCCTGATTACCAACCGCGAGCAGGCGAAAGCCCGGGCCCGCGAACTCCGTGCCGAGCGCGCCGCGCGCGGCAATCCGATTTCCCATTCCGAGTCGCTGGAACTGGTGGCGGCCGAATTGGGTTACCGCGACTGGAACACCGCGTCCGCGCGGTTGTCGAACGAACCGGAAGTGCCGCTGCAGGTCGGCGACGAAGTGGCAGGGCGCTATCTCAAACAGCCGTTCAAGGGCCGCGTTCTGAGCGTGCGCGAGGTCGGCGGCGGCGCAGCGTTCGAGGTGACGATCCGCTTTGACGCGCCGGTCGATGTGGTGGAGTTCGACAGTTTCTCGAACCTGCGCACGCAGGTGAACGTGACCGTGTCCGCCGGCGGCGTGTCCACCTTCAGGACCAGCGACGGCGTACCGCACATGGTGGTGGAGCGGACCAGCACCGGGATTGTGTGACAAACCTTCCGTACACATCCTGCCGCTGCGCGCGCGGCTGAAGAGATCACGTGACAAGACCGGGTCCCGGACAAACGCTGTGCGTTTTCCGGGATGACGACACGCGGGCCTCGCAGAAGGCCTACGGATAAAGCCGCAGGCTGACCCAGCCGTCGCCTTTGCGGTAGAGCTTCAGTCGGTCGTGCATGCGGAAGTTCTGGTCCTGCCAGAACTCGATTTCGGTTGGCGCGAGGCGGTAGCCGCCCCAGAACGGCGGACGCGGAATGTCCGCGCTGTCGCCATAGATGCTGGAAATTTCGGCAACGCGCTGTTCGAAGACGGCGCGGTTGGCGAGCGGGCGGGACTGGTCCGAGGCGGCGGCGCTGATGCGGCTCTGTGCGGCGCGGGAGGCAAAGTAGGTGTCGGCCTCGGCGTCGGAAACGCGCGTGACGCTGCCCCGTATGCGAACCTGGCGGCGAAGGGATTTCCAGTGGAAGCCGAGCGCCGCATTCGGCCGGGCGGCGAGCTGGACGCCTTTGGCGCTTTCAAGGTTCGTGAAGAAGGTGAACCCGTCCGCATCGACGCCCTTCAGCAGGACGATGCGGACATCCGGATTGCCGTCCGCATCGACCGTGGCCAGTGACATGGCGTTGGAATCATTGGGCTCGGCGACCCGCGCGTCCGCTATCCAGGCCTGGAAGAGACCGATGGGATCGGTGGTTTCCGGAATCAGCGGCCGGTCGCCACTGTTGGCATAGTCGGCAGCGCTGGGTGTGGGCGGGATCAGGGAGGAAGACATGCGGACATCCATTTTCGCGGTTTGTCAGTCTGGCGATTTCATATAGGACGCGGGGCACAACTGCGAGGGTCAGGCTGTCACATGTCGCACAACACTTTCGGCCATCTTTTCCGCGTGACGACCTGGGGCGAGAGCCATGGGCCGGCGCTGGGCTGCGTGGTGGACGGGTGTCCGCCGGGCCTGGCGCTGGACGAGGCATTCATCCAGGGCTTTCTGGACAAGCGCAAACCCGGCACGTCGCGCTTTGTGACGCAGCGCCAGGAAGCCGACCTCGTGAAGATCCTGTCCGGCGTGTTCGAGGATGACCGCACGGGCGGCGCGGTGACGACCGGCACACCGATCAGCCTGATGATCGAAAATACCGACCAGCGCAGCAAGGATTACCGCGAGATCCGTGACCGCTACCGGCCCGGCCATGCGGACTATGCGTATGACGCGAAATACGGCGTGCGCGACTATCGCGGCGGCGGGCGCAGCTCGGCGCGCGAGACGGCGGCGCGGGTGGCAGCCGGCGCGGTGGCGCGGCGGGTGCTGGGCGACGGGATCGTGATCCGCGGCGCGGTGGTGCAGATCGGCCCGCACATGATCGACCCCGATGCCTGGGACTGGTCGGAAACGCAGAACAATCCCTTCTGGTGCCCGGACAAGGCGATGGCAACGAAATGGGAAGAGTTCCTCGACGCGACGCGCAAGGCGGGCAGCTCGGCCGGGGCCATCGTTCAGGTCGAGGCGAGCGGTGTACCGGCCGGCTGGGGCGCGCCGGTCTATGGCAAGCTCGACGCCGAACTCTCCGGCGCGATGATGGGCATAAATGCGGCCAAGGGCGTCGAGATCGGCGCAGGCTTTGCGGCAGCCTCGATGAGCGGCGAAGAGAATGCCGACGAGATGCGCGCAGGCAATGACGGCCCGACTTTCCTCGCCAACAACAATGGAGGCGTGGCGGGCGGCATCTCGACCGGACAGGATGTGGTGGTGCGGATTGCGATCAAGCCGACTTCCTCGATTCTCAACGATGTGAAGTCGGTGACGCGGGACGGCGAGGAAGTCGACGTGCGCACCATCGGGCGGCACGATCCCTGCGTCGGCATCCGTGCGGTGCCGGTGGCCGAGGCGATGCTCGCCTGCGTGCTCGCCGACGCGAAACTGCGCCACCGGGGCCAGACCGGGCGCTGAAACGGAAAGAGCCCCGGCGCGTTCTGCACCGGGGCCCCGTCATTAATCCGTAAACGGATGCTTAGAAGCGGACGACGCCGCCGATGGTGAAGACGTCAGCTTCGCTGTCGTCGCCTTCATAACGGCCGACATCGGCGCGGACGCCGAAGCGGTCGGTCAGGAAGAGCTTGCCGCCGACACCATAAGCGATGCCGTCAACGTCTGCCGACGCGCTGCCGAGGCCCGGCACGCTGGCATTGAATTCCGAAGCGGCGTAACCGACGCGGCCGAAGAGTTCGAGGCGTTCGGTCACCGGGGCACGCACGACGCCGAAGGCGCCCAGCGAGTTGTCGAGTTCAACCTTGCCTGGGCCGACCGACGCATCGTCAACACCGATCGAGACTTCGCCTTCAGCGCCGAGATAGCGGTTGAAGAAGTAAGTGCCGCGGCCGGTGATAGCGCCCAGGTCTGCGCCGTCGGCGTCGAACTGGGTGTAGCCGGCGCTGAGTTCGGCATTGCCTTGGGCAACAGCGATCGGGGCCGCGAGGATGGCGGCGAGTGAAGCGAGTGCAAGTTTCATGTTTTTTCTCCGTACTCTGCGCAACTGCGCGCCGCTGAGGTAGCAACGGATTTGGCGGGCGCCAGCTTGCCATGCAGTAATCTGGATGTTTGGACGACCGCCTGTGGCTCGCGGAGCACAGATTATGAAAGCGATTTAATCTTGAATCGCGCAACCGGCTACATCATGGCGAGGACGGCGCCAAACTGTGACTTTTGTAAGGAAGGCGAGCGTCTCGCGCTCCTTAACAAACCCTTGTGTTTCAAGCGCTTGTGACAAGCCCCAACTCAGATAGCCCTTGTAGTATGGCTCGTGGAAACCATGCGGGAAATACTCCAGCAGGCCGTCGAGCGTGGGATAATCGCCGAACTGGACACTGTCGGCCAGGATGAAAGCGCCGCCGGGCTTCAGCACACGGAATATCTCTGCAAGGACTTTCCCGCGTACCTTCTCGGGGAGTTCGTGGAACAGGAAGATCGAGACAACGATGTCTTGCGCCGAATCCTCCAGCGGCATGGCTTCCGCGGCGTCGTGGATGAGTTCGGCATTCGGCCAGCGCGCAAGCCGCGTGCGGGCCGCTTCCGTGTACGAAGGCGAAAGGTCGAGCCCTGTCACGCGCAACCGGGGATAGACCCGCAGCACGCTCTCGAGGAAACGGCCATTGCCGCCGGCAACATCGAGGAGGCGCTGCGCGCGCTGGTCGCGCCCCTTCAATTCGCGCGAGATTTCGGCAAGAGCCGCGCGGCGCATGGCGTCGGCCGTGCCGGAGAACAGGGCCTCGACCTGAGTGTCGTAGAGTTCGGCGCTGTCTTCAGTGAACCAGCCGCCGGACTGGTAGTGGAAGTTCTGCAGGTAATAGGCGGGGTAGCGGTTGGTGCCTTCGGGAACCTGGGCGCGCACTTCGGTGCCGTCCCGGGCAAGGCGGCGGCGGTTGACCTCGGCGGCGTCCCGCAGGAAGGCGCGGGCGGATTTCAGCGCGGACGGCAGCGCCCTGAGATTGAGGTCGTGCGGCGCCGGATAGAGCCCGGCTTCCACATTGGCGCGGTCCTGCAGGAAGAGGCGGAAATAGGCCTTGCGCAGGGCGGCGAGGTCCGGCCGACCCCGGGAAGGGCTGAAATCGGGCTCGCCGGGGCGGTCAAACCCGCCGGACTGGCGGCGCACGGCCTGCATCTGGGCGGCATACCAGGCCGAACGCAGGCCCTGCCCGGCCGCGTATCGCGCCCGGCCGGCAGTCCTTGCGGCGCGGTCCAGAAGTCCCATTCCCAGAATATGGGGGGCGCCCGAAGGTGCGTCTAGCCTTCACGCTCCGTTCAGGTTGGCCCGGGCAGATTGCTGGCCGATAGTGGCGCAGCCTGTCCATGACGCCGAAGGAGATGTGGTGATGTTGAAGCTCTCGATTGCGGCCGGCAGCCTTGGCCTGATGGCTCTTGCCTTGCCGATGCAGGCCCAGGCCCAATATGGCGGCTACCCCTATTATGATCCCGGCGTGCGCAATGTTCAGTGCGAACGCCAGAAATCCAGCGACTCGGCCGCCGGCACGATTGTCGGTGCGCTGGCCGGCGCGCTGATCGGCGGCGCCATCGGCAACGAAATCGCCGACGATGACGATCACGGCTATCGCCATCGCGGATACGGACGCGGCCATGGGCGCTACTATGGCGGCCATCGCGGACGCGACGACAATGATGGCGAAGTGATCGCCGGCGCGTTGATCGGTGCCTTCGCGGGTGGCGCCTTGGGCAATTCGATTGCCAAGGATACCAGCCCGGACTGCCAGGTGGCCTATGCGCCGCAAAGCTATTCTTCGGTGCCGCAGGGATCGATCCCGCGCTCGACGCAGGGCCTGTATGGCGGACCGGAAGTGATGGGTACGCAAAGCCGCTATCCGGCGGCCTACCCGTCTGCCCCCAGCTATCCAGCCTATCCGGAAGAACCGCGGTATCAGGAACCAGTCCGCGATTGCCGGGTGATCCAACGCGAGACGCGCCTGCCCGACGGCGACACGATCCGTGATCCGGTGACGGCCTGCTATGACGAACGCACGCGCGAGTGGCGCATCCAGGACGGCTATTCCGACGACAATTTCGGCTACTGACGCCGTGCCATGACCAGCCATTCCCGGTTTCCATCGCCGCCGCGAATGGGGCTTGGCTGAGGCGTTTCCGGCGTCCAGCCTTGCCCGGCCAGCCAGGCGAGGAAACCCTGAAGGGCTGTTTCGGTGGCGGCGGCGTCGGTGACGAGCCCACCCTTTCCGACATTTGACGGGCCGACTTCGAACTGCGGCTTGAAGAGCGCGATCAGGACGGCCTTTGGCGCGGCCAGCGACAAGGGCATGGCCAGCACCTTTTCCAGCGAAACAAAGCTCAGATCACAGACGATCAGCTGCGGCGGCGCTGTCAGGTGAACGGCCGTGAGATCGCGGGCATTCAGGCGCTCTAACGAGGCAACGCGGGGATCGTACGCGATCTTTTCATGTAGCTGGCCGTGGCCAACATCGACGCAGGTGACTTGCGCTGCGCCCGCCCGCAGCAACACATCGGTGAAACCGCCGGTTGAGGCGCCGAGATCGAGGCAGGCCATGCCGGACGGATCAACACCAAACACATCCAGCCCGCGGACGAGTTTCAACCCGCCGCGCGAGACGTAAGGGTGAGCCGCTTCGGACTGGATGGCGGCGTCGCGCGACAGCGTCTCGGACGCTTTGGCGACCCGTTTCCCATCGGCAAAGACAAGGCCGGCGGAGATGGCATCCTGGGCGGCGGCGCGGCTGCCGAAATGGCCGAGGGCGACGAGCATGCGGTCGGCGCGGTCGGAAGTAGGAAGGTTTAGGTCTGACATGCGGGCCTTTTGCCCTATACTGGTATCCAAATCGATAGGAGACCTCCATGCTCATCCGTTTCACGCTTGCCACTTCGATCTTCGCACTGGGCGCCTGTGCCTCGGCGCCGCCACACCGGCACGAGCATATGGAAGGTCCGGAGATGCATATGATGGCGACGGCCACGCCGCCTGCCCCGGCAAGTGCGCGCGGCACTGTGCTCGGCGCCGCGGGGACAGCTGTGGGCACGGTGACAGCCGTCCAGGGCATCAAAGGCGTTCTGATCAAGGTCAATGTCGAAGAAGGCGGGCTGACGCCCGGCTGGCATGGCATCCACCTGCATTCGGTCGGCGATTGCTCGGATGTCGGAACGTACAAGAAGTCCGCCGGACACCAGGGAATGACGGAAGGCGGGCACGGCCTCTTGAATCCGCAAGGCCCCGAGGAAGGTGACCTGCCGAATATCTGGGCCGGCGCAGATGGGTCGGCCAAGTATGAAGCCTACTCGGGCCTGTTCGAGCTCGCACCCGCACTGGATGCGGACGGACTGGCACTGGTGATCCACGAATCCGTCGATGATCATATGTCCCAGCCGATTGGCGGGGCCGGCGCACGCGTGGCCTGCGCGGTGATCGAAGAAGGCGGCAGCTAAGCTTTCGGCCTGCGGCCCCAAGGACCGTTTAGACAGACTTGCGCCCGCCGGGGCTGCGCGTCACCATACGCGCAGTCGAATCCGGGGAGGATCAACCATGCTGAAACTGTCCCGCCGCGCCATGTTGGCCGGCAGCGCCGCCACCGCCGCTCTCGTCGCCTGCTCCAGGAACGGCAAGTCGCCTGCCGAGCCCGTCAAGCCTGTCTACGCGGACGGGACGGCGATGGCCGCTGCGATTGCGGCCGGAGAGACCACGGCGCTGCAACAGGTGGAGGAAGCGATCACCCGGGCCAAGGCGGTGGAGCCGCAGATCAACGGCATCGTGACCGAGACCTTTGAAGTGGCGCGCTCCGACGCGGCGGGCCTGCTGTCTGGCGCGTTTGCTGGCGTGCCGAGCTTCATCAAGGACCTGATCGACTGGAAAGGCGCACCGACCCAGGAAGGCTGCCGCGGGCTCGCCGGCCATATCGCCACGGCGGACAATGTGTTTGCCAGCAAATGGCGCGGCGCGGGTATCGTATCGCTGGGCAAGTCAGCCACGCCGGAAGCCGGGCTCATCTCGTCGACCGAGCCGCTCGCCAATGGACCGACACGCAACCCTTGGGACCTGTCGCGCATTCCGGGCGGCTCGTCCGGCGGCGCAGCGGCACTGGTGGCCGCGCGGGTGGTTCCGTTTGCGCATGCGAGCGATGGCGGCGGTTCGATCCGGATCCCGGCCTCGACGTGCGGCGTATTCGGCCTGAAGCCCTCGCGCGACCGCCTGCCTTACAGTGACGGCGATGCCCCGCCGCTGCAGATTTCGGTGAACCATGCCGTCACGCTGAGCGTGCGAGACTCCATCGGGCTGTTCAAGGCGGCGGAGGCCAACTCGGGCGCGTATCCGCCGCTGGGCGATATCCAGCCGCTGAAACGCCGACTGCGCATCGGCTTTGCGCCGGAACCCATCGGCGGCACAGCGCTGCACCCCGACACACGCGCGGCACTTGAAGACGTGGCGCAGCTCTGCCGCGACCTTGGACATGAGGTGATGGATTACACGATCCCGATGGACGGGCCCAAATTCACGGACGCGTTCATCCTCTACTGGGCAACCGGCGCGGCGCAGTTTGCGCAGAAGGTGTCGGCCTATTCGGGAAAGCCAATCGGGCCGGACATCCTGGAGCCCTGGACGCTGGGTCTTGCCAAGATGGCGCTGGGCCGGATGACGGAAATTCCGGGCACGATCGGATACCTGCAGAATTTTGAAGCGCAATATGACAGCTTCTTCCAGTCGATGGACGTGATCCTGTCGCCCGTGACCGGCAGCCCGGCCGTGCCGATCGGCGAGCAGGCGCCGGATGGCGACTTCGATACGGTCATGGACAACGTGCTCAAATTCGTGGCCTTCACCTCGCCGATGAACGTGGCGGGCGCGGCCTCGATGAGCGTGCCGCTCGCCTGGTCGCCTTCGGGGCTGCCCATCGGCGCGATGTTCTCGGGCCGCAAGGGCGACGATGCCCTGCTGTTCGAACTGGCCCTGGAACTGGAAGCGGCGCGCCCCTGGGCGGACCGCAAACCATCGGTTTCAGCCCTCTGACGCTACGTCGGGGCCTGTTCCTGAAGGCCTTCCCGAGCTAAATTAACCAAGATCAGCGCGTTGTTTGCCGGGCGGAAACACGCTGTGCGTTAAGTTTTTGAGGCGCGAAAGATGACTCTCGCGTCACTTCGACCTATTTAAGTGCCTATCCCTCCCAGGAAAGCCCACGCCCGTGAACAGATCGCTCGTCATCGCAGCCTCCATTCTGGGGCTCATTCTCGCCTATTTTGGCGTTCGCAGTCTGATGCGCGGAAGCCTCAGCTCCGAGACGCCGCCCATCGAGGCGGCGGGCCCTGCCCCCGTTGCCGACGCCGTCGTGATTACGGCTTCGAGCGAGGCACATGAACTCAACGTCAACGCCAAGGGCCGCACAGCGCCCGACAAGGTGGTGACCGTGAAATCCGGCACGGCAGGCACGGTGATCTCGACGCCGGTGCGCGAAGGTACCTTCGTCAAGCAAGGCACGCTGCTCTGTGCGCTGGACGTGGAAGCCCGCAGCGCCCGCGTGAAGGAAGCCGAAGCCAACCGCAATGCGGCGAAGGTGGACTACGAAGCCGCCGCGTCATTGGCGGCCAAGGGCCTCTCGCCCGCAAACCGCGAAGCGGCGGCGAAAGCGACGCTGGACGCTGCCGAAGCGGCGGTGAATTCTGCAAAAGTCGAGCTGGGCCGCACGCAGATCCGTGCGCCGTTCGACGGTGTATTTGAACAACGCCTCGCCGAAGCGGGCGACTATCTGGCGCCGGGCTCGCCCTGCGGCCTGCTGGTCGATCTCGATCCGGTGATCATGGCGGCCGAGGTGAGCGAGGCGGAAGCCGGCCTGCTGAAGCCCGGCATGACGGGCACGGTGCAGCTGGCCGACGGCCGTAGCTTTCCGGCAACACTGCGCTATGTGGCACGCACCGCGAGCCAGCAGACGCGCACGTTCCCGATCGAAGCGGAACTCGACTCGGGCGATGCCCGCGTGCCCGCCGGTGTGACGGCAACGCTGCAGGTGCCGGCCGGGGAAGTTTCGGCGACGCTCATCACCCGTTCGCTGCTGACCTTGTCCGACTCCGGACAATTGGGCGTGCGTCAGGTTCTGGCGGACAATACGGTTGCGTTCGCGCCGATCCAGGTGATCGACGAGACGGTGAACGGCGCCTGGGTCACCGGCCTGCCGGAGAAGACCACGCTGGTCGCAATCGGTCAGGACTATCTCAATGACGGCGTGAAAGTCCGCCCTGTTGCGCAGGGTGGAGCCACGCCATGAACGGGCTGATCGATGGCGCCATCGGCCGCGCACGGATGGTCATCGCCATCCTGATCTGCGCGGTGCTCGCGGGCACGTTGACATATATCAAGCTTCCCAAGGAAGCGGACCCTGACATTCCGATCCCGGTGGTGGCGATCACCATTCCGTTGGCCGGCGTGACGCCGGAGGATTCCGAACGCCTGCTGGTGCGTCCGGTGGAAGAGGAAATCCAGGCGCTGGAAGGCCTCAAGACTTTCAAGTCCTACGCGTCTGAAGGCGCCGCGACGCTGGTTCTGGAATTCGAGATCGACGTGGACGTCGATCAGGCGGTTCTCGACGTCAAGGACAAGGTGGACATGGCGAAACGCTATTTCCCCGCCGATGCCCGTGAACCCATCGTTTCCGAATTCAACGCGGCCCAGTTCCCGATGCTGGTCGTCAACATTTATGGCGACGCGCCGGAGCGCGGCCTCGGCCGCATCGCAGAAGACTTGCGCGAACGCCTCGAGGCGGATCCGGGCATCCTCGAAGCGCGCATCAGCGGCAAGCGCGAAGACCTGCTCGAGATCGTCATCGATCCGGTGAAACTCGAAGCCTACAACATCTCCTATCAGGAGATCGCGGCGATCGTGAATTCCAACAACCAGCTGATCCCAGCCGGCGTGATCGACACCGGACAGGGCAGTTTCGCGGTCAAGGTGCCGGGCATCATCCGCACCGGGGCGGACGCGCTGAACCTGCCGATCAAGCGGACCGAGAACGCCGTCGTGACACTCGGCGACGTGGCCGACGTGCGACGCACGTTCAAGGACGCAACCGGCGCGGCAACGTTCAACGGCGAACAAGGCCTGCTGATCGAAGTCGTCAAGCGCACGGGTGCCAACATTCTGGACACTGCCAACAATGTCCGCGCGATCCTGGCCGACGAAAGCCAAAAATGGCCGTCCACGGTGCGGGCCGAGATCACCTCGGATGCGTCCGAACTGATCGGCTCGCAGCTCGGCCAGCTGGAAAGCTCGATCATGACCGCCATTGTGCTGGTGATGATCATCGTCGTGGCCGCGCTCGGCCTGCGCTCGGCCACACTGGTCGGCATCGCGATCCCGTCCTCCTTCGTGATCGCGTTCCTGTTCCTGGGCGCGTTCGGCTACACCGTGAACATGATGGTCATGTTCGGCATGGTCATCGCGGTCGGCATCCTGGTCGATGGCGCGATTGTCGTGACCGAATATGCGGACCGGAAACTCGCCGAAGGTCTGGACCGGAAAGAAGCCTATGCGCTCGCCGGCAAGCGGATGTTCTGGCCGGTGGTCTCGTCCACACTGACAACGCTCGCGGCGTTCGTGCCGTTCCTGTTCTGGAACTCGATGCCCGGCAAGTTCATGGCCTATCTGCCGTTGACGCTGATTTTCGTGCTCACAGCCTCGCTGGTCGTGGCGCTGATCTTCCTGCCGGTTCTGGGCACGGTGATCGGCGGCCGCGCGAGCGGCACCGATGAAAACCTCGCCGCACTCGCGGCCGACGGGGACCCGCGCAAGGCCAAAGGTTGGATCGGCGGCTATGTGAAGATCGTGACCGAAACCGTGCGCCGTCCGCTGATCACCACAGGCGTGGTCTTGGCGTCCGTGATCGCCATTTTTGTTTGGTTCGGCTCCGAGAACCACAAATCCGAATTCTTCCTCGATATCGAGCCGGAACAGGCCTACGTGTTCGTTCAGGCACAGGGCGCGCTGTCGGCGAAGGAACAGGCCGAACTGGTCAGCCGTGCTGAAGCGGCGATTTCGGATATTGACGGCATTACCGCCATCTCCACACGATCCGGCAAATCGTCCGCTGGCGGATCGCGCTTTGACGGCGTGGACGGCGTTCCGCTCGACACGATCGGCCAGATCCTGCTGGACATGAAGACGACGTCGGACGGCCCTTACAATGCGCGCCTGACGCTGGAAGAGGTACGCTCGCGCCTCGCCGCGATCCCGGCGCTACGCTTCGAGATCAAGGCGCGCGAACAAGGCCCGCCCGGCGGCAAGGATGTGCAGGTCGCCCTCCTTGGCCAGGACAAGGCGGCGCTCGACCAGACTGCCACGATGATCCGCAGCTGGCTGGAAGCGCGCGACGATGTGATCGAGATCGACGACTCGCGGCCCCTGCCCGGCGTCGAGTATCAGCTGACCGTGGACCGCGCCGAAGCCGGCAAGTTCGGCGTCGATGCCGCACAGATCGGCGCGGCCGTGCAGCTCGTGACCAATGGTGTGCTGGTTGGCCGTTACCGGCCGGACGATGCGAACGAGGAAGTCGATATCCGCGTCCGTTTCCCGGAACAAGACCGGTCCGCCTCCGCCATCGATGCGCTGAAGATCGCCACCCCGCAAGGCAACGTGCCGCTGTCCCTGTTCGTCACCCGCGAGGCGGCGCCACGCGTCAGCCAGATTGAACGCCGGGACGGCAAGCGCGTGATCGACGTGCGCGGGAACGCGAAAGAGCAAGGCACCGGCGGCGCCATCGTCGCCGAACTGAAGGACTTCCTGGCGACGCAGTCGCTGCCGCCCGGCGTGGAAGTGCGCTTTGAAGGCGCCGACGAAGACACCGCCGAAGCCGGCGCATTCTTCGCCGGGGCTGCCATGGCTGCCCTCTTCATGATGGCCGTGATCCTGCTCTGGCAGTTCAACAATTTCTGGCAAGTCGCGTTGACGCTCTCCGCCGTTATCCTGTCTACGGCCGGCGTTCTGGTGGGCGTGAACCTGCTGCTGCCCTATGTCAGTATCCTGATGATCGGCACCGGTATCGTGGCCCTCGCAGGTATCGTTGTGAACAACAACATCATCATGATCGATACGTTTAACCGCCTGCGGGAAGACGGCCGGTCGCCGGAAGACGCGGCGATTGCGACGGCCGCGCAGCGGATCCGCCCGATCCTGCTCACCACGGGCACGACCATGTTCGGCCTTTTTCCGATGATCGTGCAGATGAACGTGAGCTTCCGCGAAGGCGCGATCAATTTCGGCGGCGCTGCCTCGGAATGGTGGGTGCAGCTGGCGACAGCGGTCGTGTTCGGCCTCGGCTTCTCGACCACAATGATCCTGCTCGTTACCCCCGCGTGGCTGATTGCACCTTACCGCATCGCCCGTTGGAGCCGGCGGATGTGGGCACGCATCACCGGACGCAATGCCGTGGTCGAAGGCGATGCCCCGCGGGCCGCCAATGACGCGGCGGAGCGCAAGGATGTTCTGCCGGCGGCGGAGTGATCCGGCCTACCAGGGCAGCGTCCTGCCTTCCCAGTCGAAGAAGCGAAGCTCCTTCGAGGCGCCGGAGCCGGTGATCACCTTGTAGAGTCCGGCCGCGCTGTCGGCGGGCAGTACCGGTGCAGCCTCTCCGCCCATATCGGTCTTTACCCAGCCCGGATGCAGCGCAAGTAATGTGATGCCCTTGGCTGCGAGTGTATGCGCCGCCGTGCGCAGACCCATGTTCAGGCCCGCTTTCGAAACGCGGTAAGCCAGACCGAAACCCATGTTGGTGTTCTCGATCGAGCCGAGCTGGCTGGAAAGGAATGCGGCCACTTTCGCTTCGCCCGCCGCCAGGTTCGGCGTCAGCGCATCCAGCACCCGGATCGGGGCTATGGTGTTGACCCGCAACAATTCCTGGAAACGGTCATAGTCGAGACTTGGCATGTCCGCGCGGTCGCCGAGGCCGGCATTGTTGATCAGGTAGTCGATGGGGCGGCCGCCGAGCGCTGCGGCGAGCGCCTTGATCGATGCGGGGTCGGACACATCGAGCGCATGGAGTTGGGCGCCGGTTGCCTTGAGGTCTGCCGCCTTTGACAGGTCGCGTGCAGTTGCGACGACCGTGTGGCCGTTTGACTGGAATTCGCGGACGAGTGCGAGGCCGATGCCGCGATTGGCACCCGTGATCAGTGTGGTGGGCATGGCAGGACTCCGGACAAAGTGCCTAGGGTCCGGACTCATTACAGCCACCAGATGACGGCTGCTGCAAGGGTGATCGCCGCCATGAAGTTGGTGATGTTTCGGTCAAACCGCGTTGCGATGCGCCGCCAGTCCTTCAGCCTGCAGAACATGCGCTCGATGACGT
>NZ_WGLO01000022.1 GCF_016125515.1 Hyphomonas sp. | reverse complement strand
CGCACTCATCGCTTGACCGGCAGACGCCGGATCAGGCCTACTTCAAAGCGCTCCAACCAATCCCGGTTGCGGCATAACCCGAAGGGCAGAAATCCACTTATCCAGCGACCGGATTCTGTTCAGACAAACCGAGCCACCTCTCTGGACACTACCCGCACCGCTTACGCGAAAGCGCGTGAGCCGCTTCCAATATGCTTCCAAATCGAAAAATGGGCCAAGCCCCAAAGAGGATAAGCCCCCGAAATCCTTTCGGAAATCAGGGGCTTATTTGGGTGCGGGAACGCGCACCCCTCGCCAGCGAACCGGGTTCGCCTACCGGATCGCGGCCTGACGGTCAGCCGTTATCAACGGGCCGGACAAAGTCGGCCACAACGGGCGCGTCGGATTGCGGCGCGGCCTGCTCGGTCTCGGTGGCCGGGACCGCTGGCTCTGGCGCTGGCGTTTCGGCAACGGGCGCCGGCGCGTCTGCCGCAGGCTTCGCCTCGGCCTCTGCCGCAGCCCGTGCCGCAGCATCCGCCTCAGCCTCAGCTCGCGCCTTCGCTTCGGCCTCGGCCTCTGCCGCAGCCCGTGCCGCAGCATCCGCCTCAGCCTCAGCTCGCGCCTTCGCTTCGGCCTCGGCCGCAGCATCGGCCCGCGCCTTGGCCTCAGCTTCGGCCTGAGCCTTCGCCTCGGCCTCAGCCTGTGCGGCCGCCGTGTCAGTGACCATGCGCGGCAGCGGCGCGAGATTGGCGATGAACTTGGCGACCTCATCATAGGCGCTCTTTTGCGCGTCATAGGCCTCGACCAGCTGGCGCTCGGTCTCGATGCGCGCCTGCTCGCTTTTCACGGCTGCCATCGCGTTGGCATCGCGCTCGGCGGCGTGGCGTTTTGCGTCATTCACCAGCGTGTCAATGCGCCGGCCGGTTTCCTCGAAAGTCATCTCTGATTTTCCTTTTCAGGCTTGAGGGGATGGCGCCCGGTGCCGGACGCCGGGCAATGCTCAGTGTGTGAAACGATAACCGATGATCAGCATATCGACGGCCTCGCCTGCCGGCAGCGGCACCCACTTGCCAGACCACGGGGTCAGGTCGCCATTCCAAGGGTCGAGACCCCATTGCTGATTGGCGACCCAAAGCTCGGTTGCCGGGAACATCTCGGCATCCGAGGGAATCGGCTTGAGATCGGCCGGCGCATTGCCGGCCGCTTTCCACGCCGCAATTTGCGCCGGCGTGATCACCAGCTCATCGGTCCAGCCATCGGTAAGGCTGACAACGCGCATGACAATGCGGTCATTGTCCCGGCGGTCGATGAAGTAATCCACGACATGCCCGCCGAGGTCTTTCTCGACCGAGCGCATGTTGAAGCCGGCGCCGCTTGCGGTGTGCAGGTTATACTCGATGCGGCCGTCCATGATCTCGATGTCGAGTTCATGGCCGCCCTCGCGCCAGCCTTCGGAATAGAGCCAGACGGGCGCGGCGATGACCCCAGGTCGCGCCTCAAATGTTGCCCGGACTTGGTAGAGGCCGCGCGTTTTCTTGAGCCGTTTCTCGCCTTCCCACTTGATCGACGCGGCGGCCGTATTGGTCAGGCGGTGCAGCAGCGAGCCATCCGGCTGCACCTGCACAGCGCCGAAATCGAACGTCCACCCCGGCTCCATTTTTGACTGGTAGCCCTCAATGGGATGCCAGAGCGAGGCCGCGTAATTGTGCCGGATGACCTCGGCGGCCGAGAATTTCGTGAGGCCCGGATCGGCCGGCGGATCGATGACATGCGGCTCGGCCATCAGGAAAGTGCCGAGCTGGCGCCAAAGGCGCTGCGCCTCGGCGAGGCGCTCGGCGCGGCCGGTCTCAAGGCTGGCGAGCTGCGCGCGCGTGGCGGTCAGCTCGGCCTCAAGCGCCGCCACCTTGACGGTCAGGGCCTCGACCTCTGCCGGGTCCGGCTCGATGGCCGCGACCGCCTCGGCGAGGCTCTGCAGAAGCTCGGTCATTTGCGGGTCGGCCGGCTGCGCCTTGGCCGGCGGCGCAAGGATCAGGGCCAGGCCGAGCGCGAGCGCGGCCGTCAGGGAACGGAACATCAGGCGTTTCCTTTGTTCAGGTCAGCCGGCGCACCGGCAGAGGATTGCGTCATAAGGGCGAGCTGAGTTTCGAGCCGTGCAACGGTGACCTTGAGATCAGCGACCTTGTCGCGTGTGGCACGATCATCGAGCCGCAGACCGTTGATCACCCGCTCCGCCGCATTGAGCCGTTTTTCGAGGGGTCGAGCGACCACCCAATAGGCAGAGGCGCCGCCGAGGCCGTAGGTCGAGACCATCACGACAATCAGGAAAGCCGGGCTTTCAAGCGCCGGCTTGATGGCCTCATAATTCGCGGCGAACCATGCGAACGCACCGCCCGCAATCGTCAGGATTGCGATGAACCGGCCCCACATAAGCGAATCGGATGGCGGGCCGAGCGGTTTCTTTTCCGAATCGGTCTCGCTCACGGCTTCAAGGCAGCCGTCAGCTTCGCGCGACCGGCACGGCCGAGCTGCCAGCCTTCGCGCCATTTCGTCTCAATCTCGATGTCGAGCGGATCGAGCTTGCGGCGCAGCGCCTGCATGGTCTTGCGCACGCGCGCAGATTTCGGCGACAGCGGCGCGGCATGGAGGGCCGCGAGCTTTTCCGCCGGCACGACTGCGCCGGGCCTCAGGGCTTTCAGGTAAGCCGCCTCAAGCGGGGTCAGCCCCCACGCGGCCGGGAAAGTTTGCTTGGCCATTTCTCAGGCTCCTAAGCTAGAGGAAAGTGAGGTGCGCCCGGCCGCATCCGGCCGGGCGCATGTGGCGAGCCTCAGCCGGCCGCGTTCCAGCGGTCTGCCGCCGTGCGGACCTTCGCGGCCATCTGATCCCAGGCCGCGCGGTCCGGCAGGCCGTCCGCATCGAGCGCATCGGCGAGGCCGCGCACATCCTTGGCAACGGCCTCATCGATGCGGCCGGACGTTTGCACGCCAGACACAACGGCCTTGCCGAGCGCCGCGACCTTTTTGGCGGTGGCACTGTCCGAGCGCTCAATCGCGGCGTTCGCGACCTTGAAAAGCATGCCCGCGAGATCGAGGGCAGCGGCGAGAGTTGCTGCGTTCATGGTGATTCCCTTTTTGAAGTGAAGGCAGAGGTGGCGGATTGTCAGCCGGCGGACGGATCGAGGCCGATGACCGCCTCGACCTTCGGTTTCAGCGTTGACCAGTCGGCCTTGGCCTGCTCGGTCAGACGTTTCAGCTCGCCGGTCGCGGTCAGGTATCCGACCGCCGCGAGGCACTCGGAAAGTTTCGACTGGTCCGAAACCGTCTCGATGCAGGTCTTGGCGAGCGGTTCGAGCGCCTCGACCTCAGTGCGGTATCCCGCGACCGCGCCCCAGAGTTCGGAGGCGACGGCGACACGTTCCGCCGTGGCATTGATCGCCACATCAGCAGCGGCCTCGATCTTCGGATCGAGCGTGCCGGCCTCGCGTTCGGTCGCGAGTGCGTCCACGACCGCGGCATAGGTGCCGATGAAGCAGAAAGCGGTCTCTTCCGGGTGGCGGTCCGCGAGGCAGACTTCGCTCACCGCATCGACGGTCTTGGCGCCGGGCATCACCCCCGGCAGCAGGGCGCAGCCGCTGACATTGCCGAGCGCGAAGGCTGCGGCGAACGCCTTGGCGGCATGGTTACGGATGAAGTCAAACATGGCTTTCCTTTCAGGCTTCATTGCCGGACAGGCCGCCGGCGGGCTTGAGCATGACGCGGCGAACATTCGCCGGCGCAGCGATGGTGTAGATCCTCCGCGCACCGAGCAGACGGTCCCGGTCGATGCGGACAATCGAGACCGCATCGCCTTGGTTTCCGCCGAGCACATGGAAGGCATCGGCATCCTCACCGACATAAAGGCCGACATGGCCCGAGGTCTTGCCGCGCCGGAAGATCAGCACATCGCCGAGCTGAGGATCGGCCGGCGCCTTGTCGCCCCAGCGGAGCCAGCTGCGCGCCCAGAGCGCGTTCGCGTTCACCGGCTTGCCGGCGCGCTTCGCGACGACCGCCATCCAGAGGCCGCACCACGGCACGGCGTCGGCCGTGAAGGCGTCCTCGATCGCGGGCACGCCGACCTCGGCCGCCCAGCCCATGATGACGGGATTATCCTCCGCTCCCGGACCTTCGAGTGTGCCGAAGGTCTTGATGCCTTCGAGCAGCATCCGGGGCGCGGGCTCCCTGGCGAGCCAGGCATAAGCGGCGGGAAGTTTAAGGGACATAGCAGACCTTCGCTGTGACCGATTCGACCGCCACTTCCTCGCCCGTGTTGGCCAGCGTGCCGGTGATGTAGATCGTCCAGTCGGTCGAGGTGTCGACAGTCGTCAGGACGTGCGCGGACGATCCGTCGCCGACGCCGCTGGCAAGGTTCGCCGGGTTGATCTGCGACGACTGGCTGTTCCGGTTGCGGATGCGCCCGCGCCAGGTGCGCGACGCGTTTGTCGTGACAGTGGACGACATCGGTGCGCCGCCCGCCATGCTGCCATTCCTGATCCTGAACACCTTGTTGTTGGCGCTAGACGTCCACGAGAAGGCCACCTCAAGCTCGACATAGCCGTTGGGGCCCATGGCCCCGCCGGGGATCGTGATCGACCGGATCGCGGTCTCGTTCGTGTCGCCGGTGTGGGAGGCCTTCACATGGTTCGAATAGACCGTGTATTCCAGCGGCAGGAACTTCTGCTTCACCAGCTGCGGCGCTTCGTTGAACAAGCCCCCCGGGGCGTTGCAGCGCACCGTGTGCGGATCGACGAGGAAGTCGACATGCGTCGAGATGATCTTGATGCCGAGGCGGCCGCTGGTGATCTTCGCATTGGCGTCGAAGTTCGACAGCGTTCCGCGCGACAGGACGCCGTCGACCGTGACGGTCGCGAACGGCGCCTTGCCCGACGGCCATTGAGGGATCGCCACATTGTTGACGTGCGCAATCGAGCCCCACTGGATGATCGCCTCGGACGCGCCGGCGTCGCTCGTTTCGATCGAGCCGTTCGAGATCATGCAGGCACGGACCTTGCCGCCGCCGGTGCCGGAGCCGCCGATGTTGATGCCGTAGGCGCGGTAGTCCTTGAAGTTGAAGCCGTTAAGGTGGTGGCCGCCGTCGCGCCAGCCGGGGTTCTGCGACGACACCGACCAGCTCGTCCGCACCCGCTCGGTCTCAAGCCCCATGGTGATGATGTTGGCGCAGTCTTCCAGCTTCACGCCGGAATCGTAATCGGTGATCTGGGCCGTGCCGATGAAGCCGCGCAGGCAGCCGATCGGGCGGATGGCGCGCACCGACACGTCCGGCCCGCCGATCGGGTTGCCCTGGTCGCCGGCCGCAACGATGTCGGAGATGAAGAAATTGTCGCAATTGACCGGCGCGAGGCCGAAGCCGCGACCACTCCACTGGATGTCCTCGGCGACAAACATCGCCGCCCGCGAAGCGGAAATGAACGAGCCGTTCTTGCGGGCGTTCGGCGCGCGCAGCGATTTCAGGCGGACCTCGCGGCAATAGTCCGCATTGAGCAGGTAGTCCGTACTCGCTGGATTGATGTCGAGGCCCTTGAGGATCAGGCGCTCAAGCTCGACGCTGTCATAGGACAACATGCGCAGGAAGCCGTCCGCCTCGCCGGTGCCGTCCACAATGCCGGACAGGTCGAAGACGCAGTCCGTCAACGCAAGCTGGCCGCCGAACGGGATCTTCCGGCCCGTCACCACGCCGGTCAGGCCGGCGCTGTTCGTCGGGTCGGCGGGATCGAACGCCTGGTTCATCCGCATGTCCCAGACGATCGCCTTGTCGAACGTCAGGGTCGTGCCGGAGATCGCGGTGATCGTGCGGTAGCAGATGGGCCAGCGGCCATTGTAGGTGTCGGAGAACAGGCCGAACGTGTCGCCCACAGCGAGATCGCTGGGCGTCGCATCGACCTCGGCGACGCGGGTGCCGGCGGTATAGCTGACGCCATAGGTCGTGCCGAAGCTCGCGACGTTCGAACGGATCGCGTAGCGGGTGCCCGCCGTGTCGCCGCTGGCGGCGGTGTAGAACGGCTTCAGGATCGCGCCGTTGCCCTTGAGGCGAAGGCCGCCGGACGGCGTGACGATCCGGCCCTCCCACGGATAGAGCTTGCCCGGCTCGGCGCAGAGCGGCTTGCCCAGGGCAATCGCTTCCTCAAGGCGGGGCAGGTTTAGCGCGCTCTCGCTCGTGGCGATGCCGAAATATTCAAGGCTGCGCTCGCCCTCGAAGGGCATGTTGACCAGCGCCGGCGCGGGCAGCTGCGCGGACGGCACCTTGCCGCCGGAATCCAGCTCCGCGAGGCCGCTATTGGCACCCTTTAGCGACGTGTCCAGCTTGCCGGACAAGGCCGAGGCCAGCGCGGCCTGCGCGCGACCGTCAGTGAAATACTTGTTCGTGCTGCCCTCGGCCAGCGCATCGGTCGAGCCGGGCGACGCGACGATCTCGATATAGGCCGAGCCAGACCAGCGGAACGCCTTGCCATTGTCGAGCGTCACATAGATTTTGCCGGCCTCGCCCGAACCCGGCAAGGCAGCGAAGTTGGCCGCCTCGATGACATCATCCACATAAGACGGCAGCTGAGCCGACGGCACTTTGCCGCCGCCGTCCAGACTGGCGACGCCGCCGGCCGAGCCTTTCTGCGTGAGGGGCACCGAGGCTGCCGCTGCCGCATCCGCCGCAACCTTGACAAAAGCCGTGGTCGCAACCTGCGTTGTATCGGTGCCAGGCGGCGCCGTTGGCGCAGTCGGTGTTCCGGTGAGCACCGCATTGTTGAGACTGAGGGCATCAACCTCCGCCGAGAGCGCATCGAGGGCGGCCTTGACCTCAGCGAAAGTGTCAAGATCGGCGCTGACGCCGGCGCGCAATTCCGTGCGCAGAGCATCGACAAGCGCCGCATTAGGCGCGTTGATCACATCCCCGCTGAGCCCCATGCTGGCGAGCAGCGCGTCAATCATCGAGCCGCCGGGCTGGATGTCGAGCAGATAGCTGACCCAGGTCTCGCCGTTGTAGATCAACGGCCTCAGCGGGATGCCGGCCTGCGAATAGTCGCCGTGCATGTCGCCGGCCTGCAGCGGTGTGCCATCCTTGCGCTCGGTCGGCAGTGTGCCCCCGTGCGTCATGTTGAAGATGTTCAGCGCTTCGAGCACTTCCCAAAACTGGCGCTCCGGATAGCGATATTCCGTCTGCTGATAGAGTGCCGCAACAACTGACATGCGGTTCCAAAGCTCAAGCACCTTGTCGCGCAAGGCCTCAAGTGTGTCCGGCGCCCCGAACTCCGGCAACACCGTTGGCGTCGCGACCGAGTTGCCGTCATTGATCACCGGCATGCCGGACGTTCTCACGTCAAAAGCCATGAGCCTGTTTCCTTGCTGAGGGTTGTGATGAGGTGCGGCCGCGCCGCGTTAGAAGACTTGGCGGTCCTCGTAGAAGCCGCCCGGCCCGCTGCCGGTGCCGCCGCCACCGCCGCCGCTCGGCGCTGCCTGCACGGTGATGGTGTGTTGCACCTGCGCCGAGAGGCCCGCCGGATTGGTCGCCTGCACGGTGACGGTGTAGACGCCCAGCGCCGAAGGCACACCGCGCAGTTCCCGCGAAGTCAGCGAGGTGCCGCCGGGCTGGCCTGAGACCGCAAGGGTCAGCGCAGCGACCGAATAGACCCCGCCGCTCAGGTAGGTGTCATAACGCACCGGCGGCAGCGTCTGGCCGAGCGTCAAAGTTACGGCCGGAATGGATGCCCAGACCGGCGCCGCGCCGGCGGACACGTTGACGGCCTGCGTGGCCTGCACGGCCGCGCCGAACGCATCGGTGGCCGTCCATGTGATTGTGTAAGCGCCGGCCGCCGTAGGCACACCAGAGAGCACGCCATCGGCTACAGCGAGCCCCGGCGGCACACCGGTTGCCGTGATGGTGAGCGCATGCACTGGCGTTGTGCCGGCGAGGATGAAGCTGCGCGCGTTGAGCGTTCCAACGCCGGCGCCCTGCGTGACATTCCAGACCGGCAGAGCGACCCAGGTGGGCGGCGTGGTTGGCGGCGACAGCGGGTCATAGCTGTGCAGCGTGATGTCGATGGTGTCGCTCAGGCCGCTCTCATCGGTGACGCGGAACGTGACCGTGGCAGGCGCTTGGATTGGCGGCGCAGCCCGCGCAAGGATCGCGCCGGTCAGCGTCACGCCCGTGGGCAGCGTATCGAGCGCCTCAAAGGTGCGGTTCTCGGCCGGCGAGTCCGGATCGGTCACAAGCGTGTTGAGATCGACAATCGCGCCGGTCGAGCCGGCCTCGAAAGCATAGGCCCGGTTGACGCCGAAGCTCGGCGCCACCGGCGGATGATAGGTTGCGAGGCGGCGCAGCTCTGCCAGCACGAAGGCCGAGGCCGACCCTTGCGAGGCCATCAGATAGAAGTCTTCCGGATCGAACGGTGCCGCGATGGTGTGCGGCAGCACGCGCGGCCTATAGCGCTCATCCTCATGCAGCACGGTGACGCGCGGATCGGTAATCACCGATCCGTCGAGCGCATCATGCTCACCGAGCGCGACAGGATAGATGCCGGAGGCCGCGATCAGCGAGGCGATGTTGTCTGCGATCACATCGAGCGGCTGGCCGGGCGCAAGGCCGGCGGCAATCGCCGCAATGTCATCGGCCTCGCCCTCAAGATCGGCAACCAGCTCGCCGGCAGCAAGCCGGTGCGCGTCGAGCTGCGCGAGATACCAAGCCAGGGTCTTGACCGGCCCGCCCCGGCGCGTCGCGACAATTCCGTCTCCGCCTAGATCGGCCGCGCCGTTGATGACCTTGTCGAGCGTATCGACATCCGTCCCGGCGTTTTGGATTTCCTGTGCGGTTGGCGGTGTATCGATGGCCATTAGGCAGCTCCCATGTGGCTCGGCAATTGATCATTGACGAGCTGGTCGAAAAGGTTGGCGATCCGCCCGGCCTCGCTGCCATAGGCGGCGAGGAAGGCGATGGCGTCAAAGTCAGGCACACTGATCTCGGCCAGCCAGAGCGTCACAGACACCGACCAGCTGGCCGCGCCCGCTTCACTGACTTTCGGCAACCCGATGAATTGCGCCCGGTGCCGGCTGGTCGAGGGCACCAGGTTGAACGGTGAGTGCACGTCGATTTCAAACTCGGTGCCGGCGACTTCCTCATAGAAGCTCAGGAAAATCGCGGTCTCGATGCGGTTGCAGACGAGCTGCGCCGTGTAGGTTGTCGGCAGGCCCTCATAGAGCCGGCGCGTGCGGCGCGCGCCACTTTCCATCTCGGTGGCCAGCTCACCGCCATCCGGTGTGAACTCGATGGCCTTGAGGTTCGGGCAAGGCAGGCCGGCCGGCCAGAGGCGCCGCGAGATTGCGTCCGGCATCAGGCGAGCCCCTCCCAGAATTGCGGGTCATAAAAGTGACCGGTAACGGTTGTTCCGTTGGCGGATGGCACGATCTTTGTGACCGTCACGTCGCGCAGGAAATCCTCACGCACGCCGAACGCCACCGGCGTGGCGACCCCATTGGCCGAGGTCACCGGCTCGAATGGAAGATCCGCCGCGAGCGTGATCTTGCGGCCGCCGTCACCCGTTCCGGCGACCACGGCGCTCGCCCTGCCCTCGGCATCGCGGAGCGCACAGAAGACAGCGCCGGCCGGCACAGCCCGCGTCAGCGTTAGCTCGCGACCTCGAGCCTCGACCACCTGCCCCGCCGCACCCCAATCGAACAGGGGAAGGCAAAGGCCGATCCGGTCAAACGCCGCAAAGTTGAGCGCATCCCATTCCATGCCGAACTTGACCTCGACGCTGCGCCCTTCCTCTTGACGATAAATATATTCCGCCATCGAGAGCGCCTCGGCATCATCAGCCAGGCCGCGCACTTGCACCGTCCGTGGCCGGACTGACTCAGGCGGATAGAGCGCGGTGCGGGTCTGGAATGTTGCAGCGTCTGAATATTCAACCAGCACGCCATCATCGCCGCCCGGCGGGCGAAAGTGCGCAGTCATCGAAAAGCTGCCGCGCGTGATGAGGTCCGGCGTCACAAGGCTGGCGCGCATCGGGCGCGGCGCATCCTCGACCACCGACAGGCGCGCACCGAGCGGATGCGGCAGAGCCCTGCCGACTATCGCGACATCGCGCAACGCTTCCCACACCGTGCCGCGCCGGTCGAAAACGCCATTAAACCCCGAGCGGCCGGATTGGCTCGCGTGAAAGGCCGCCAGCCCGTCGAGGTCTAGCGCGATTGCGCGCTCCTGACCGGCGCCGTAGCTCGGCCGCGTGACGATGTCGGCAATGATGTCGGCAGGGTTTGCCGACAGTGCACGGCCGCCGGCCACAGTCTCGACGCGCGCAAAGGTCTCGGCAAAAATGCGATTCTGCGAGCGAGAGGAAAGCTCTTGCGCGCCGGAGATCGCCAGCGCCAGCAGCGTGGTGTCGCCGTAAACGTCGCCGGCCTCATAGTCGAGATATGCCTTGAGCCCGGTCCAGACTGACCGGTCAACCTGCGAGGCCCGATCCTCAAAATCTGTGCGCTGCAGTGAAACAGAATATCGCCCGGCCGGCACAGGCACCCGCCAAGTTCGGCGCTGCGGCGTGCGGGTCGCCGAACTCAGGGCGACCGAGTGCGAGAAGGCCGCGCCGGCATGCCCGCCCTCATCGCCGAGCGGCTGGAAGGTAGCAAGGAAAGTGGCGGAGGCCTGCTTGACCCGGCCCTCATCATCGACCGTGTGCAGACCGTTCGGAAACTCGATGTCCAGCTCGATGGCTTGTGTGCGCGAGCGGGCGCCGTTTGACACAAACGGGCCGGCGACCAAAGACTCGCCTCCGACTATCGCAAGATCGAACGCCACAGGTCCAGCCGGACGCGCAAACGCCTCACTGACCGTCACCCGGTTGCCATTGACCGCCGTCACCAGATAGTCGCCATCATTAGGTGATTTGCGGATGACCAGCGTGTCACCGGGCGCGGCCTGCCCCGGAACGGCGCCATCGTCAAATGCCAGCTCACTGCCGGAAAAGGTCGCGGTGGCGCGGCCTTGGAATTTCTTAGGAGGCTGCAGTTCCTGATCGGAAACATCGCCGGAGGTCACGACGTTTTCATGCAGACCGAACTCACCGGACACCGAACCGAGCGCGCGGCCGTGTCGCGCCGGCGGGAACACCGCATAGCGGACAAGCCCAGGCGGCAAGTCAGTGACAGGCGTCTCGCCGATCCGCACCGAGGTCACATCGATTTCGCCCTGCCCCGCGCACAGCAGGAAATACCGGGTCTCCTGATTGTTCTCATAGACGCGGTAAGACTGGCTCGCATAATCCGGAGTCCAGACGCACCGCCCGTAAGGCACCGGGATGACACCGCCCACCCTTGCCTTGTTGGCTTGCGCACTGACCGAATAGACCGACTGCGGATCATCCGCCGAAGTGGCCGAAGGCGGGCGCGGCATGAAAGCCAGGGTCAGGCCGACCGCAACCGCGATGATCACGAACGCGATGATGGCCAGCGTCAGAGGATCATAACCGGAAGGTGACAAGGCGAGCACTAGCTCACCGTCCGCCGGCGTGACGCGGTCATAATCCTCAGGATCAACCGGCTTGCCGTCGAGGGTGACCAAGTGCGACTGCCCTTCAAAGCCGTCAGGAAACTCGCGCTCAAGGAAATCAATGACCGCGCCGTCATGGTCGAAAGTCTCGACCCTTGACGCCTGCGCCGGCGTTACGCGGATGAGCTTTATCTTGCCCATTCGATAACCTCCATTCTTTGAGCGCGAACCCGGTTCGCCGGGCGCCATCGCAATCCGGCAGCCTCCGAAATGTCGAACACACCACCGGCAATCCAGACGCCGGCATGCAGCGCGCGGGCGAGCGACGGGAACATGACTATTGCACCGTCAATGGGCGCCGAGGGTTTCCAGTCGCCGGCATCCAAGTGGCGCGCAAGTATCTGCGCCATCTCGCCGGGATGGCGGGCCGCCTCCATCGGGTCAATCGGCAGCGGCAGCCCCAGCGCGCCGCGCACCGCCAACACAAGACCCCAGCAATCGAACTCCACCGGCCCCCTGCCGAGCGGCGCATAGACCGCACCCTCAAAGCGGGCCGCGATATGCGCGCTCACCGGTCGAGCCCCGGAAAGGCCGCGAGTGTATAGGACAGGCGCGGAAATTCCTTGTTGAGGAAATCCGCACTAGACGCGGTGCCTGAGCAGCTTTCCGCCGTCACCGCGATGTCGAGCAGGGACAGGATGATCGCGTCGATCTGGCTAACCGTGTCGCCCGGCAGATAGTCATTGACCTCGACCCGCACGCCCGTGCGCGGCTGAGCAGCCGCCCTCAGGAACTCGGCCGAAAACACCGGACCCGAATTGTGAATATCCAGCTTTAGATCGACCTTGCCGCTGGTGCCGATCTCTGGCCGGACGATCCGGAACGGATGCACCTCGAATGTCACCAGCTCGCCGGCGACCAGCCCCTCAAACGGTCGCGGCTGATTGGTAAGATGCCAGGGCCGAGAGAATCCGGGATGCGTCAGGCTCAAGCCGCATCGCCCGATCTCGCCTCGCGGCGCGCTGGCATAAAGGCGCCTCTGGCGTTCGGTGAGTGCCATCAGGTGCCTCGCCGCGCCAGCGAATATGAATCCTGCAGGGCGCTGCTGATCTCGCCCCCGCCTCGCCGGATGTCATTAGCGACCGCCGGGCCGAGCTGCGCCAGCAGCCTGCCCTCGCTTTGCTCCAACTCGCCGCGCAGCTGTTGCACAACGTCCGCATCATCCCGGCCATAAAGCGTCACGTCGCCCTGTTGCACGTTGTAGATGTTCGAGGTCTGACGAATCGTCGCGGCCGCCGCCGTCGCCTGCCGCGTGATCCGGTCGGCAGCGCGCTGGATTGAAGGCGGTGGCGTTCCCACATATCCGCCGCGCTGATAGCCCCGAAGCGCTTCCTTCGGAATGCGGCGGAACTGCAGCGCCCTCATAATGTCCACACCATACCAGCGGACCGTAGGCGCATCTTGAACGTATTCGTTAGCGTGAACGAGTCCACGAACGTCCGTATCCGCACCATGTCCCGTGTGCCCGCCCCGCTGGAAGCCGCCGCCCTTAGGCGCCAGCATTGACAGCGCTGTAGCGCCCTGTGCAACGACGCCGGCAATCAGCGGGATGTTTTGAGGAAAGCCGACCTTGATGGCCTGACCGATACCCTGCGCGATGTTCAGTGTAAGGCTCGCGAATGTGAACGCGCGCTCAATCGCGATCAGCGCCTTGTAGGCGCCGGACTGCTTGCCGCCATAATCCTCGATGATGCCAGCAAGCGAGCCGAATATTGAGCCGACATCCTCAACGTATCCAGTCAGACGCTCGCGGCTGAGGTCTGCAATCTGGTCATTGGCCTCGGCGATGATTTCAGTGATCGCATCCTGCGCCTCGCGGTGCGCCTCGATTTCACCGCCATAAGCCGCGTTGATCGCATCGATGCGCGCCTGCGCCTCATCATGGATGCGGTCGACCTCGGCCTGCACGACATCGGTCTCGGAAAAGTCGCGGGCATCATCGAGAGCGCGCTGGCGCACATCGGCGATGGTCTTGTCTTCTTCTTCCTGCAGAGCAGCGAGCGCCTCGGCCTTGCGCGCCGCGCTTTCTATTTCGTCTGTATAAGTCGCCTCGACCTCGGCGCGCCGTGCAGCGAACTCGCGCTTGATCAGGTCGAGCGTGCGCCCGTGCGCCGCATCGCGCGCATAGAGGATGTCATCGAGCAGCTGCAGTTCCTCTGCAGCCTGATCCGCGCGGCGCTTGTCCGCCTGATCATTCCGCTCGGCTTCCTGCTTGTCTTTTTCAGCGTTGATCTTGGCGATCTCGGCATCCTTGACCTGCTCGGCCTTGAGCGCCAGGTCGCGATACTCCTGCTCGCTCGCGGCCGTTTTCTTGAGGCCGGCAAGGCGCGCTTCATAGATCCTTTCGACCGCCTGAATCTCGGTCTCGAACGTGTCATTATAGGCGCGGTTGATTTCATCGCGCGCAGCGAGGAAGGCCTCGCGCAGCTTCTCCGCTTCCTTGCTATCGCCCTTGTCACCGCCGCCCGTGGCCGGTGGCGACAGCGGGTCAACCTCATCGCGCAGGTCAGTGCCGTAGGGACTCTTTGGCCGCAAATCCTGCAGCTGTTTCCTGAGGTCGGCCTCGCGCGCGAGCAGGTTGAGATAATCGGCCTTGATCTTGTAGGCGGCCGCATCCTGCTCGCTCAGCTTGCCGCCGGCATCGAGCACCCGGTCATTTGCCGCAATCTGCTCATCGAGCAGGCGGATGAACTCGGCCTTGCGCTTTTCCATGTCGACCAGGCCCGGCTGGTCAGGATCGGTGGCAGCGGCCGACGCCCTTGCGGACAGCACCGACCGCGCGCGCGCCTCAGGGCTCAGGATGTTGATATTGTCACCGAGCGAGGTCTCGGTCGCGCGGCTGACCTGCTCAGAGACTTGGCCAAGCTCAGCCTTCGCGAGCAAGCCTTGAATCTTGAGCAGGTCTTGATTGGCTGCAATCCGTTCACGGAGGGCAGCAATCTCGGCGCGCTTGGTCGCCTCGATGGCGCCCTGCTGATTTCGCACAGCCTCCGTGAGGTCATCCTGCAGCTCGGTCAGCTTCCGCGTGTCTGACTGGATGTCACCGCTCGCGCGCCGGTAATCGCTCAGCGTCTTCTCAAGCCGGTCCATGGACTCGCTCGCGGCATCACCCTGCAGCGCGAAATAGGCGAGCGCACCGGCCACGGCCGTGATGCCGATGACCCACGGCCCGCCGAATACCTTAGACACACCATTGAGCAAAGCCATGGCAGCGGCCGTGCCTTTGAGGCCTTTGGTCATGCCGCCGAGCCCGGCCGTGATCGAGGCCAGCGTCGAGGCACCCCAGAAGCCGGCGAGCGCCGCGCCGCCGATGATGATGGCCTCGGTGAGCGCCTCAAGGTTCTCCGAAACAAAATCGATAGCGCCGGCAAGCCCCTGCTGCGCATCGATGGCGCCCTGATTAGTGCCGATGAACTCGGCGAGGCGATTCTTGAACCGGTTCAGCGCCTCGGCGGCGCCCGTGGTCATGCCGCCAAATTCCTCGCGCAGCACCGCCGCTTGAGTGATCAGGCCCTGGATGAGATCGACGCCAGACACGTTGCCGGCGATGATTTGCTGCCGCAGCTCGAATATCGAGCCCTTGGCGATGCCGATGCCATCGGCGAAGGCCTGTGCGAGGCGCGGCGTCCCCTCGATAATCGAGTTGAACTCGCCGAGCTGCACGCGCGGGCTGGCAATCGCTTGGCTGAGCTGCGTGAGCGCGCCGGACACGGCCGCCGAACCGTTGTTAGAAATCTGAGCCGCCTTGGAGACCAGCTCTGAAAACTCGAACACCGCCGTGCCGGTATCCCTGAACTGATCCTTGGCGCCACCGACCGCGCGCGCCGCTGCGCCGGTCAGGTTGCCCAGCTCGCCAATGTTCACACTGGCGTTGATGGCGACCGCGTTGAGCCGGAAGGTCGCCTGCTCGGCCGGACCGATCACGCCCTCATAGAGCTTGAGCGTGTTGGTCAGGTTGCGCCAGGTCGCCTCATACTCGATGACCTCGCGGCCGGCGACCGCGATGGCGCCCACAGCGAGCGCAGCGCGCAGGCTCTGATTCATCCTGAGCGCGCTGCGCTCGATATTGGCGTTCGATTGGCGGAACGCGCGATCCTGCCGGGCCGCTGCGGATTCCATCGCGTTGCCATAGCGGATGATCGCGGTCTCAAGCTGCTTGAGGTTCGCGGTGAAAACAGTTTCGATTTCCTGCCGGTCGATCACATCCATGCTCAGGCGCCCCTAAAAGTCATCGGACATGAATTGAGCCAGCGCAGCCGGCGAGGCGTTGCTGACCGGCGAACCCGGTTCGCTCGGTGTGTTGATAGCGGCCAATCCGTTCAGCATGCGGATGAGGTCAATCATTTGGGTGCCCTTGAGCGCCGCTGGCGCGATCCCGTGGGCGGCGAGGCCTCCGAGGATTGCGGTCCAGTTGAAGCGCCCGTTGGGGAGAGTTCGGAAAGGGGAGCTGCGGCCCCCTCCGGCTTTCCCGGCCGTTCGATCTCCGCCTCCGCCTCGCTGATCCCGCGCACCGCATCCGCCACGACAAGCAGCGCGATCTCGCGCGCCTTCTCAAGCCGGCCGATGACAACGTGCACTGCGGTCAGCTGCAGCGCCTCCTGCTCTTTCAGCCCCGCACCGACCAGGCCGAGACGGAACGCGGCCTGCACCTCGCGAGAGGTGCAGGTCCGCCCCGCGAGGCGCGCCTCAAGTGCCCAGAGCCCGAGACCCGTGAGAGACTCAAGCTCCGCCACACCGTTTGCATCGAGGCAGAAAGGATAAGGCTTGCTGCCCAGATAGTGAGAGACGCGCGCCATGGCCTGCCCCGCTTACGCCGGATAGACCCGCTGCACGGTGCCCTCGATGAGGATGGATGCCGAGACCACAATCGGGCCGCCGGGGTTGTAGTCGCGGCTGTTGACCTGCAGGCGCGCTGCGCCCTTGTAGGTCGCGACCAGCGCCCCGATGGTGCCGTCCGCGAGCGGCTGGTGCAGGCGCAGCTCGACGTTGCGTTTCACGTCGGTGTAGTGCCAGTCATCCATCTCTTTCAGAGCGGCGTCAGACTTGACGTGACCGGTTCCGGCAAAGACATCGGAGATCGATTTGAGCGTGCGGCGCTTTGCGGCCGGCGCGTCCGGATCGGCGCAGTCGCGCGACTCGAACTCGTCATAGGTCTTGTCTGACGTATGGCTGAGCGACTCGGCGAACAGGCACTTTTTCTCATAGAGATCGGCCGTCTCGGTGGACTCGACATACAGCAGCACATGCTTGCCGAGCAGTTCCTGCAGATAATCTGCCATGGGTTGACTCCATTGGTTTCCTGCCTGCCCGGCAGTGAGGCTCCGGGCTTCCTCGCCCGCAGTTCGGTGTCAGCCTCAGCCCGCGAGGGCGTTGACCTGAAATTCTATCTGGCACAGGCCGTAAAGCAGCGCGCTATCGCGGTCATACTGGCACCGCGTCACGACATGCCGGCGCGCGTTGATCGCGAGCCCGGTCTCCGGCGCGAGCGCCAGCTTGAGCAGCGGCGCCTCGCATGCCTCGGCGATGTCACTGAGCCGCGTGATGGTCTGGTCGGCATCCCACACCTGGACAAACAGGCTGACCAAGGCACGCGCCTTGCCGCAGCTATCCGGGAGGCGCTGCTTTTCCGCGCCGCCGAACGTGACAAGCGGATACTTGACCGGCCGCGATGGCCCCATCTCCGGCACGATTTCCAGCACCTGCACGGGCTTGCCGGCAAAGGCGGCCGCAAGGCCAGCATCCGCCTGCAGAGCCGCCGTCGAGGCTTTGATCAGTGCACGGTTTGCGCGTTCGATCATCGCCCCCTCGCCCCGTCTCGGTAAGCCTTGCGCATCCGCTTGCGGTATTCCGCGCGCTTGAGCGCATAGCGCGCGCGGTGAAACCCGACCGCCCGCGTGCCAGGATGGTTGAAACTCTGACCGCGCCGCTTGCCGCGCGTGATCACGCGCCGGCCGGGCTTTGTGCCGCCATCGACAAGGTGCGCATAAAACGCCTTGCTATTGCCCGAGGTCGCGCGCCATGCGGTGTTGAGCGAACCGCGCACAGGCTCCGCCTCAGGCGAGGCTTTCAGCGCGCCGGTCGCGCCGAGCGGCGCGCCGATCTTGGCATCCCGCGCCAGAGAGCGCGCATTGGTCTCGGTCGCCTGCCGCACCTCGGCAGCCACGCGAGACGGCAGCCGGCGGGCCTTGGCAAGCGCCCGGCGAGGATCTATCCGCGCGCCCGCGCGAAAGGCCATTGTCAGCCCTCTGAGCTGTTGCCGGCGCCGTCGCCGGAGGTGCCGTCCGCACCCTGATCATCGAGGGCAGTGGCAGCCTTTTCCTTCATCAGGAAGGCATACTGCTCATCCGTGACAGGCCCCTGCCAGCCGGCACGGAATACCCGATACCAGGCCAGAGAGTTTTTCGGATGATAAGTGATCTCGCGCGTGATCATCACGCGGCGCGCGGTGCGGCGGGCCATGGGCTTTCTCCTAGTCGAGGTCAAGGTCAACACCGCCTGCGGCCGCCCGGATGATCAGCCAGCGGCCGCTATCATCGACCTGCGGCGGCGCGGTCATTTCAAAAATGCGGTTGAGGCGCGAGGGTCCGGAGTTCTCGACCAGCCGCATCGCGGTATCCCATCCGCGCGTTTCGACATCGAGGCGCACGGTGATGGTCACCTGCTCGACGCCGACCACGCCGGCCGCGCCCTCCTGATCCGCATTGGATGCGGCCGTGATGTCTGCGCGCCGGGAAGCGCCTGCGGTCCACTCGCCGAGATCGGCAGGCGTCTCGCCGAAGCGGCGATAGACGGTGACACGGGACCGCAGGCGACCAGCAAAGCTCATTCGAGATCGACCGCGACACCGAGCACCGGATCGCCGGCGCCGCCCGGACCGAGGCAGGGGACGTTGACACTGTCCCACGCCTCGACACCGAACCGGCGCAGCGGTTCCATGAGGAACTCGACGGCCTTGGGAAGCACGACAGGCGAACCCGCCGCGATGACCACATCCTCGCGGTGGCGATACCAGTGCCCCACAAGCATGCGGATCGCCTGCCGGACGCGCTGCGGCGCATCCTTGCCAAGCGGGCCGTAGCCAGCGACATAATCGATGCGCACCGCATCCGGCCTGCGCGCCACATCACCCGGCAGGGCATAGGCATCAGACCAGCCGAGCCGCGCGCCCATGACATCCGGCATGAGGTAATAGGCCTCAGGCTTTATCAGCATTTCGGTGCCGGCCGTGTTGATGTAGGTGATCCGCGCGATCTCATGCACCGGCGCGAGGCGCAGCACAGGCGAGCGCGTGAAGTCTGGCCAGAAGTCGCGCCACGTCGCATGCGTCCAGACACGTTGATAGATCGTATCCTGACCGCCGAGCGCTTCCTCGGCCGTGGCCGCATAGGCCTTGATGAGGTCGTCATCCTCATCGGACTCGACCACAAGGTGCCGCTTGAGGTCGGCCAGCTCCCAAGCGGGCTGCTCAGGAGGCTCAACAAGAACGGTGCGCAGGTGCAACGCGGTCAAGGCGCTCAGCCGATGCCGGTGCCGGTCGAGGCCGGGCCGGACTGGCCGGCGGCCTTGGCCTGTTCCTCAGCCTCAAGCCGGGCCTTTTCCTCAGCTTCGGCCTTCGCCTTGGCCTCGGCCTCAAGCCGGGCCTGCTCATCCGCATCGGGCTTGCCCTTGCCCTTGCCCTTGCCTTTCGTCTCGACCGTCTCGGCCGGCTCGCCGGCCATGCGCTCGGCGAGCACCGGATCGCGCGAGAGACGGGTCGCCCAGGCCTCGGCATCTTCCTTGGTCTGCAGCTGCCAGCGCTTTGTAGCGAGCAGCGTGCGTTCCTCTTTGTCATCGGTCGGCATGTAGGGCTGACCCTCAAGGATGACCGTGCCGCCATCGGCGACAGGGCGAAGGGCGGTGAGCAGGCGAGGCATGGCGTGTTCCTTTGTGAGCTGAAATTATGATCCGAGGCCGGACGGTCCGGCCTCGGAATTTAGATGAGCGTCAGGCTGCGATTAAGCGGCCTGCAGCGCGGCGGTTGCAGCCGTGAACGTGCCGGTGATCAGCGCCTGCGGCGCATAGATCGCCTGAGTGAGCTGCGACTCGCAAAGGATCGTCACGAGGTTTTTCGTGAAGTTGTCGGCATCCTCGCCGGACATCATCACATCCGCATCCTCGCGGTCGAAAATTTGCGCGGCCTGCGCAAACGAGCCGGCGAGGAAGTTGCCAGCCGGCATCGCATTGGTCGGCACGACAGGCGTAGCCCAGAGACGCGGGTCGCCTTCGCCGTTCGGATTGCCGATGATGTGGCGGCCGGTCGTGTCCTTGACCAGTTCGATCAGAGCCCAGTTGACCGGGTTGATCACAAAGCCGTCGACGAAGTATTCCGCGACGGTGCCCTGCAGGGCGGCCACGCGCAGCACGTCGATAGGCGTGACGCCAGTCATCTGGCCGACGCCGGCCGGGCGCGCAAACGCGGTGGCCGCCGTCACAAGGCCGTTGATGTTGTTGGTCGCGCCCGAGCCGAGCAGCAGCTGCGTCTCTTCCTTGTAGGCGAGGCCATACCGCAGCTCGACATCGAGCATCGCCTCAAGCGCCGGCACGTTGCCGAGGATTTGGCGCGACACCCGCACGAAGTGCGCGATGGTCACCACTTCGGCGGTCTCCGGCGTGAAGGTGATGTTGGACTCGGCCTTGGCTGCGCCCTCACCCGCCTGCGGCGCGGCATTGTTCGTGAACGTCTTGCGCACGAATTTCACCGAATCCGAATTGGTGCGGGCAGAGGCGAGCAGGCCGCGCACGGTCAGGCGACGTTTCGGCGAGCCGACCACGCCGGCAAGCGTCGGCTCGACCAGTGCGCCGGCCGAGGCATCGAGACCGGTGATGGCCTTGACGGCCGCCTCGGCCTTGACCTTGAAGCGCACGGAATCGCCCTTGGCGCCGGTGAACTTCTTGAAATCCTCGTGACCGGTGATCGCCTGACCGAGGGTCTTGACCTTCTCCGGCCGGGCGCCGGCGCGGGCTGATTTCTGAGCCAGGTCATCGAGCATCGCTTTCAGCGAGTTGAAGTTCTCTGCGTTTTTCGAGAGCTTCTCATCGATGTCGGCCTTGAACCGTTCGTGCTCGGACGTATTCGAGCCGAAATCGGTTTTCAGCTTGTTGAGGTCTTCGGTCATCTGGCCGTGGTTTTTCAGGATGTCGGCCTTGAGAGCGGCAACGGCCGCGACCACAGGGTCAGCGCCGTTGTCATCGCGCTCGCGATAGGCAAGCGCCGGATTGGCCAGCGCAGCGGCGCCGGCAAGCAGGTGAAGGGGTTTCATGGGATGTCTCCGCTATTTGGTTTGAAGGGCGCCGCGGAGGTCCGCGAGCGCATCGAGGCGCGCCTTTTGTCCGGCGGCATCCCGCTCACCAGAATAGCCCGAGAATCCGGCGCGCAGGGTCCGGATGGCCTCGGTTCTCGAGAGCCCCGCATCCCGCAGGAGCTTCTCAAATTCACGTTCACTCAGCTTGCCACCGCCCGCGAGTTTGGCCTTGATGGTCTCGATGCGGGCCTCACCGTTCGCCGGGAAGGTGACCGCCGAAATCTCGCGCAGCTCGCACTCGGTCAGGGTCACAATGCCCGTCTTGTCATCGCGCGTGTAAGCACGCGGCCAGAAGCCGATAGACAGGCCACTGACAACGCCGGCACTGATCAGCTCGGCGACCTCGCGCGCGCGCTGCACCG
Organism: Hyphomonas sp.; assembly: GCF_016125515.1. Lineage (GTDB taxonomy): Bacteria > Pseudomonadota > Alphaproteobacteria > Caulobacterales > Hyphomonadaceae > Hyphomonas. Next base: position 11,949 of record NZ_WGLO01000022.1, on the reverse strand, counting down.
ATCCGGTCAGCAGCTCGCCGCGCACCTTGAGGCCGTGCGCATCCTCGGTCAGCTCAAGATATTTGCCGATTGGCTCATTGCTGTTGTGATTCCAGAGCACCGGGAGGGCGCGGCTGCTCGCCTTGATCTCGGCAATCGATTTGGCGAAGGCACCGGCGGCAACGATTTCGTTATAGGAATCAACCACGCCGAACACCGAGCCATAGCCCTCGAACTCTCGGCCCTCGGCCTTGCCTTCGAGCTTGAACGCATAATCCTTGAACTGCACGCCCTCGGTGCGTTTGATGGCGAACCCGGTTCGCGCCATGAGTTTATGCAGCATCACCGCCTCCCTGCGTTGGATCGATTACAATGGGCACCATCTGCGCCTGCATGCGCGCCACATCTCCGCCCTCGATAGGCGGCAGGCCGCGATCCGCGCGGATTTCATTGACCGGCCGGACACCCGAGCGCACATCGATTTCATCGACGCGGCGCTGCGTGAGCATGTCGCCTTCATACAGCGCCTCAAGCTTGAACACCGGCCGGAACTTGCGGCGCTCATCCCGGCTCATCAGCTGCCGGCGAATTTCACCGATGATGCGATAGGTGATCGGCCGCAAGGTCAGCATGCCAAAGGCCCGGAATTGCTGCTCAAGGCCGGTGCCCCAATTCGAGCTGCCCTCGGAATGGCCGATCATCCAAGGCGGAACACCGATAAGCCGGCAAATCTCGACCACACCCATATTCGCCTGCTCCATGAGCTGCGCATCCGCATTGGTCATGGTGACGGGCTCGACCTTGAAACCGTTTTCGAGCAGCATCATCCCGCCGGCATTGTCTGACCCGACAAAGGGATTGATGATATTCTCCTGCGCCATCTTGCGCTGATCCGGCGTCAAAGCGCCAGGAGTCGTCATCACCATGTTCGGCCGCACGCCCTTGGCGAGCAGCTTTGATTGGTGTTTTTCAAGCGAGATCATCCGTCCAAAGACGTTGGCGCCGGCTTGTATGACGCTCATGCCGCAATCGGGGTCTTCTCCGAAACCCGGAACAAAGAAAACATCTTCCTCGCTATAGACCCCGACGCGCGCCCCGGAGGTCACAACAAATTCACGGGCGCCGGTCGAGGTCCTCCGGCAGCTGGTCACCGGATGCGGCGGCAACGGCTCAAGTGCGACCAGCCGGCCACCCGTCCGCAGTTTCAGCGCATAGTGATTGCCCCGCAAAAGCAGCTGCAGGCAGACCAGCTCCCAATATTGCTGCGCCGATTGGTCCGCGTTCGGCATGTCGCCGAGCAGGTCAGCGAGCGGATGATCCGGCGCGGGCTTTGAGACCCCGCCCTCACCGACACTCACCATTGTGAATGGCAGGCAGCTCACGCCCTCGGCGACCTTGCGCACACACGCATAAGCCGTGCCGATGCGCATGACCGTTTCAAAAGTGACGGTCTCGCCGGCCTCGGACCGGCCCGAGACAAACACGCCCCACCGTTGCCGGTTGAACCACCCGAGGATCGAACGCGAAAAGCCGAGCAGCGCCATCAGCCGGCCGACATCACGGGAGCGGACAGGAAGCCGTCGAGGTTCGGCGCCAGCTCGACCGTCAGGCCGAGGGCGGTGGCGTTTACCGCCGCCGTGACCCCGTCTATCTTGCGCTTGGATTTCGCCTTGTTCGGCTTGATATTGCCGGCGGCATCGGTGTCCACCTGCACGTTCGCCACGTTCCAGTTCATTATGGCATGCCCTCCGTGCACGATCTCACCCGCGATCACCATGCGTTCAAACTCGGCCGTTGGCGGCCCCAGCGTCAGGAAGCCCTGACGCACCTCATGGCAGGGGATGCCTGCCTCGATCAGGTGCTGGATCAGCTGCTGAGCGAGGAAGGGGTCGAACCCCAAGCCCTCGATGCGGAAGATCCGAGACAGCGCGAGGATGTCGCGCTCGATGGCGTCAAAATCGGTGGCATTGCCCGGCGTGGCCGTTAGCAGCCCGGCATCGGCCCAGGCCTGATAATTCACGCCATCGGATTTAGCCCGTTCACGGATGTTTGCCTCAGGACACCAGAACTTGAGCCCCAGAATCCACTTGCCGGGAAAGAGCGGATTGTCCGGCGTGAACAGGAGCGCCAGCGCGGACAGGTCGAGCACCTTGGCGAGGTCGAGGCCGGCGATGCACCGCGCGCCCGCGAGCTTTTCCCACTCGATTTGCCGGCGGCACGCATCCCAATCCGCGCCGCGAATCCATGCCGTCTGACTGTCCGTCCACAGATTGAGGTGAAGCCTGCGAAAGCTGTTTTCCTCGGCCTTGGATTGCTCGGCCTTGATGAACGCCTCGCGCAGCGCTGACAGCTTCGGCGCGCCATACCGCAAGCCCGGATTGGCCTTGTGCCAGGTCGCCTCATCCTTCCAGTCATCATTGAGCCCGGCGGCGAAGATTCGCACGTAAAGGTCGGGCCGGTAGATGAGGCCGTCGCGGGCCTGCACCGCGATGTCATGCAGCTCGCCGCAAAGGCTCGCCCGGTCATGGCCTGCGGTCGTGATGAACAGTTTAAGAGGCTGGCGCCGCGTCCCCTGCGCCGTGGTCATGGCCTCGTATTGGTCGCGGCCTTTCCACTCGTGCACCTCATCGCCGATGACGCCGTGCGGGTTGTAACCGTGCTGGCTTCCCTTGCCGAGGGTCTGCAGTCGACTGTCACTTGCCTCGTGATAGGCGCCCTTTTTCGCGGTCTCGACCTGCGCGGCCAGCGCCGGCGACCCCTCAATCATCGCCTTTGTGTCCGCATACACAAGGTCGATGGCCTGCTTTTGGCTGGTCGCGATGATGTAGACCTCAGCCGCCGGCTCGCGGTCGCCGATGGTCAGATAGGCCGAGACGCAAGAGGCCAGCGTTGACTTGCCATTCTTGCGCGGGATTTCGAGCCAGGCCTCGCGGAACTTGCGGAAACCGTCGAGGCCGAACCAGCCGAAAATCTGCCGGATGATCCGCCGCTGCCATGGCGCCAGCTTGATCGGCTGGCCAGCCCATTCGCCTTTGCGGTGCCGGCAAAATTTCTCAATCCATCGGATGACCCGCTCGCCCTCATACGGATCGAACATCCACAGGACGCCGCGCTCATCGCGGTAACCCCAAAGCCTCGGCACCGCGTTGAGGCGGCGCTTTTGCGCGATGCGTTCGGCGAAGGCTAAGGCCTGAGGATCGCTCGGACCGACAAGCCTGAACCGCCGCTCAGTTGAAGGCGGCAGGGTTTGCATTGTCGGCATTGTCGCCGTCAGCATCCCCGTCGAGCGGCAGTTCCCCTCCGCCGGCCGGCGTCCGGCCGAGCTGGCGATTGACCAACTCGATGCGCGCGCGCGGCGACATGCCGAACCGATCCTCAAGCCCCTCAAGCGCCTTGGCCATCGCCCGGCGCTCGGAAAGCAGCGGATGCCGGCGCCACATCGCGCCGGCGCCCGACTCATCCTTTGCCACGGTCGGCACCAGCATGGTCGAGCCCTCGGTCGCAATCTGCAGGCTCATTTTCCAGTATGCCCCGACCATGTCGCAATACCGGGTCAGCGCTTCGCGATCCGTCTGCTTGACACGGCCGATGCGATTGAGCGCCGGCACGATCCGTGCCCAGACCTCTTTGCCCTCGGCGGTGAGCTGGTGTGGCACCGCATCGTCAATCTCGGCGCCAACCTCGCGGCCGTCTGCCTCTTCGTCTGCCATGACGCCAACCTCAAAAAAAAGTTCGCTCAAAAAACCTCGGTGCGGAAAAATTGATTGATCCGCCGGTCTCCGCGTGAGCGGCCAAAAGTTTCAACGCCCCCCCATGCCGGACGTTTCTCGCGCAGCGAACACGGTTCGCCACTCCCAAATTCGCTGCGGCTCAAGCCCTGCGAGCAGCGGCAGGCCGAGGTCGCGCGCGAACCGGTCAAGTGCCGCCTCGCCGCGCGCTTCAATTTCCTGCTTAGGCCCGTCATGCCAAGCCTTTGAAATCGGCACCCATAGGCCTTGCGTCCAAAAGAGCCAGGTCAAGCCGCAATGCGGATACCAGTGATCAAGCACCTCGGCCTCGACATCCTTGCCCAGCAAAATCTGAGAGGGCCTGCAAAGCGGCTCGCGCCGCATGACCGTTTCGCGCGCCTTGCGCCACCTGCCGCCATACCCTCTGTCTGCTGACGATCCGCGCCGCGCCTCATAGCTGGCATTGGCTGAGCCATAGTCGGCAGGGTTGAGACGCTGAGCGCCGGCGATCCGGACGCGGCCGACCTTCGGCGGAATGGTCGCCATCACTCACCTCGCTAAAAAACTGCCGGACTGGTTGACAGCCACCCTGTAGCACGGCCGCCGGGACAGCCTCTGCAGGGTTTGCCACTCAGGCCGTCAGCCGGCCCGGCAGGAGGTCAGGGAGGTGTAGAAGAAAGCCCCAGAGCCGACCACCGGGAGGCCCGGCCACAGCTTCGGAACGTGGCAATGGGGAGCGAAACTCGCGGCGAGAGTCAACACCTCTTGTCAAAGGCCTGCCTTATACACAGCCCCAGACAACGCCATGAGCCCTGCAGCCATCGCGGTTTGCGCCTCATTGCGGTTGCCCTCGCCATCACCGACGCCGAGGGCGCTAAAGGCCTGCCTCAGGCTCTGATTTTGGAGAATCACCCGAATCGCCACCGGTGCACACCAGCCCGGATAGCCAGCGGCCAATATGCCGTTCACAAACAATTCGGTGAGCCGATCAGCCCTCGACCGGCGCTCATGGCAGGTGGCCTGCACGCCCTGAACCGGACCGCCTTGAGGCCCGGTGCGCGGCGCCTTGACGCGCTTAGGATCGAAGGTTGGCGGCACTTTCCGGCGCCCTGAGGTCACCGCCTCGACCGGCACAGCCTTGCCCCACCTTGCCAGCACCGAAGGGCCAGACAGGAAGATCGCCGGGCCAGACGGCAGCGCGCGAGCCTCAGGCTCATCAGTAAGCGCCGGATCGACCTCTGCCGGGCGCGCCAGCTCGCCATCGGCCGCCACATCGAGCGCCGCGAGCCAGCGGTCTGCGATGGCATAGTGCACATCGGTGAGGATGGCCGACCGGCCCACAAGCAGCGCGAACCGGTCGAGGCGACTGGCGCGGATCGCCTCTTTTTCACGCATCAGCGCCTCGGCCTTCCGGCGCCGCGCAAGTTTGCCTTTCAGCTCGGCCGCCGTGCGCTCAGAGCGCGCCGCATCGACCCGATTGCCGAGGTTAGCCAGATGCACCGCATTGGCCTCAGCCTTGGCGATCCGCCGCTCAAGCGGGTCCGGCCGGTTCAAGGCTTTTGCGATCCTCCCGGCGTTTGCGCGCCCAGGCGGTTTGCCTGCGATCTCGGCACATTTCGCGCGCGCCGCGTTGCCTCTGGCTTGGATGTCAGCGACCCGGTCAGCGAGGTGTTTTCGGCCTTCCGGGCCGAGCGGGGCGGTGAGGATGGGGCGGCGGCGCGGGGCGGTCATGGGCAGGCTCCTAAGGCGTTGTTTGATCAGCAGACGGATGGAAGCGGGCGCCTCACGGTGGCGGCCATTCCGCCGCCCGGCCCCTTGCCGCAAACACAACCCCCGAAAGGCCGATTGTGCGCGCATAGCCGACCAGAGGCTCAAGCCAGCGCGCGGCAAGCGACTCGGCCTCGGCAGGATCGGTGCAGACCACCGTCAAAACGCCATGCGCGTCGATGCGCCCCAACCTGCCGGCAAACGCCTCTCCGAAAGCCCTGCGATCCGCGCGGCAGGCGGTGACATGGCCGATCATGGCCATCGGGTCGAGGAAGAACTCGCGGGCGACCACGGCCTGACCGGCGATCAGCTGCTCACAGCCCGTCGCGGCGGCCTCTGCCGTAAAAGGGGTTAATCCCTGAGGGGAAAGATTCCTTATATGCGCCGATGACAGATTGTCCCCCTTTCCGGACAGATTGTCCCCCTTTTCCGGACAGATTGTCCCCCTTTCCGGCCGGTCATTCACAGGCTTTCCACAAGGCTGCGCAGGCGCATTTTCCTCCGCCTGCGGACCGAAATCGAACTCCGGCGCGGCCTCTGAGCCGTCCGGCCGGCGCACAGGCGCCTCGCTCGCGAGGAAGGCCTCGAATAGCGCCGCCTGCGCCTCGACGGCTGCGGCCGCCGGCTGATTGCCCTCAAGGCGCATCAGGCGCGCCAAAAGCGTGAAAATCGCCCTCATATTGTCCGGCGAAAGCGCTTTGCCGCACAGGCCGGCATCGAGCAGCGCGACCGCGACACCGGCGCGCGCCACGCGCTGCGCGGCCTTGATCGCCGCTGCCAGCGGCTCGATGCGGCCGATCATCAGCTGATAGACCGCCACGCGACCCCGTCCGGCCGCAGGCCGCACAAGGCGCACCAGACCGGCCAGGTCTTGATCGGCGATCAGCTCGGCAAGGATGCGCTTGGCATGACGCTCACTCATGCCGGCATGAACGGCCAGCGTGACTTGAGACGCGCTCGCAAGGCCGGTTTCCTCATCGGTGTAACAGGCCAGCGCATCGAGGATGTGCCGCCGGCCACCCGTTTCGAGGCCGCAGCGGCGCAGGGATTCGCCAAGTTCAAAACTCATCAGAAAGCCCCTCCCAAGGGCAAGCCGGAGGTGTTCGCTGCGAACCGGGTTCGCCGCGCCCCTTCCTATTGGTCAAAATGCGAGGTTAGTGGCGGGTCATGGCCCGCCGGACACACCGGGCGCCGAACCCTCCCTTTTGAGCACGGCCTCAAGCCGCTCACCGTCTGGCAAGGTGCAGGCCGCGATCACACGGTCATAGGAACGCGCTTTTGCGGTGCAGGTGACCGGACCGCGCGCCGCGAGCAGCTCGGCGAGGCGCGCGCGCGCCTCAGGCCCGCCCGGCGCATCCCATTCGGGCGCGGAATAGCCCTGCAGCCGGATTTCAGCGGCGCCCATGCAGAAACTGTCCCCATCGATGACCGCCGTTGCCGGCGCCGTCCAGACGGGCTCAGGAAGCGCCACAAAGGCCCCCGGCGCGCAGTCGCGCACCTCAGGCAGGTGCGGCGGCGCCGGCGCGCTCGCACACGCGGCCAGGCCGAAAAGTGACAGGCGGATCAGAGGGCGAAACATGTGGAAACTTCCTTTCCGGCCCGCGCGGGCCTATGAGACCAAGCGCAAGGATAGGCACACAGCATGATTGATGAGGAAACCCGCCGCGCGCTCGAAATCCACCTCACGGTGGCCCTGCAGACCACCGCCAAAGCCCGGTTCCGGGAACTGGCGAAGGCGCACGGAACCGATGGCGCCGCCCGGCTGCTCGCGCGCGATCTCGCGGCCGGCCTCGCCGCGCCGTTCGACATCACGCCGCGCCGCGACCTGCCGGCCGTGCCGAGCACCCGCGATGTCGGCCAGAGGAAGGGTTGAGGTCGGGTCATCATGTCCTAACCGAACACGCGCGCTAGATCCCCGGTATGCCCGCCCCGGATCGCGGTGAGCACCGCCTCGACCGTGTGCGGATGTTCGCCGCGCGCCCATTCGGCGAGCGCGCGCCGCGCAGCCTGCCGGCTGATCCTCAAGGCGGCAAATCTCCGCCCTCAGCCCCGCGATTTCCTCATCCTTGTCTGACAGCTCTTTGAGGTGCGCCTTTGCGCTTGCCAGAAGCTCTTGCATCAGCGCCACGCCGCGCGCCTGCGCCTCGGCGACCCGCTCAAGGTCCGCGACTACCTCTTTCATCGGTCGCGCCATGATCAGACCCTCAGCGGCATGACGCACTGGCGCAGCTGGTCGCCCGCGAGGATGCGCACAGGCGAGGCCGGATCAATGACGATCAGCTCGACCTCGGCCGCCCCGCCGCAAGCCTCAAGTGCGTCGAGCACATACTTGCCATTGAGGCCGAACGGATCAACCGGCGCAATATCGACGCCCTCGATGAACGCCTCGGCGAAATCGGCCTCGCGGCCGGACCGGCAGACTAGGCGGCCTTCCTCGGCATCGAACCGCACGGCGCGGCTCTTTTCCTCGGTGCCGGTCATGGCGACCGCAACGGCCGCTTTCAGATCGGCGACCGGCAGCGTGAGGCTGGCGCCCGGCGCCTTCGGAAACACGCGCTCATAATCCGGGAACGTCCCATCTATCAGCTTTGTGATGTGCGTTTCGCCGTGTGCGGACAATTGCAGCCGGTTGTCGGCCACGGTCATGGCGAGCGGGCCATCGACGCGCTCGCAAAACTTGCAATAGTCGCGCAGCACGGCGCGCGGCAGGATGAACGGATCGAACCCCAGGCCATCCGGCAGGCCGGCGGTGACGCGCAGGCTGGCAAGCCGGTGGCCATCGGTGGCGGTGAAAATGAGGGCGCCGCCATCCGGCTGCACATAGACGCCGTTGAGGTAATACCGCGTATCCTCGGTTGAGGCGCAGTGCATGACCGAGGCAAGCCCCGCCGCGAGCGCGCCGGATGCAATCTCGATGGTGTCACCATCCTCCGGCCCGCGCAGGCCTTGGAAATCCTCGGCCGGCAAGGTCGGCATTTCGGCGCGCGCGCGTCCGGCCGACAGCTTGAGCACCCGGTCATCGAGGGTGATCAGCAGCTCGCCGCTCATCCGGCTGATAATGGTCGAGAGCCGGCCCGCATCGATGCAGACCTTGCCGGCGATCTTCACGTCGGCCGCCGTCTCGGCATCGGATTGCTGGTCAAGGTTCGTCGCCGAGAGGCGGATAAGGCCCTCGCGCGCCTCAAGCAGCACACAGCCGAGAATGGGGATGGTGTTGCGCCGGGCGATGGCGCCCGTCACGAAGCCGAGGCGCCGGGCGAACTCGCCGGCCTCGACCGTTGCGGCGAGCGTGTGCGCTGCCTTTGCCTTCGCCATTCTCAGTCTCCTTGGTCAAAAAGTGAGGGCGCCTTGTCATGCTTGGCGGCACGTTCGGCGATGATCCGTTCAAGGAAGGTCAGCGCCTGCGGCACGTTCACGCCGCGCGCGGTGACCACAAGGCCCGGCGCGTCGAATCCCTTGTTGCAGCTCGGCAGGTTGCAGCGCGCACCCTTGCCGTCCGGACGCGGCCGCACGGTCGCGCGCGATCCGCAGGCCGGGCAATCCCATCCCGTGCGACCTGATCCGGCAAGGCAGAGCGCCGAGGCGACCTCCGAGATCGACAGCGCGGCCTTGGCGGCCGCAACCCGGAGGGCCAGGTCGAAAAACACGCCGCTCATTCTGCGATCCTCGGTCGATATGCGCCGGTGTTGTCGCGGGCGAGCGTCCAGCCTGCCGCTCCAAGGGCGCGCTTCACATCCGAGAGCAGGTTCTGCGCATAGGTTTCCTTGATCGGCGGATGAAACGCATAGATGACACCCTGCACGGTCAGGTCACCATCTTCGGCCAGCTGGCGCACCAGCTTCGCGACCTTTTCCGAGCGCGCAGCGGCGAGCGCCGCCGCGCGCCATTCGGGGCCGTCTTCCTTGCCCGCCTGCTCGGCCTTTTGCGCCTTGGTCGAGACGGCCGCGGCCTCCGGTTTTCTGGTGACCGTCACCTCAACCTCAACCGGCGCATCATCCTCGGCGGGCGCCGCCGGTCCGGACGCGCCAGGCGCATCCTCATCGGCCTCAGCCTCATCCGGAAGCTCGGCGAGCAAGGCCTTTTGGTTTTCAATGCAGGTGCACAGGTCGCGCAGCGCCGAGGCCTGCTGCTCGGCCGTGCTGGCCAGCGCCTTCGCCGTTGCACCGAGCGCGACCAGCATGTCGCGCATCTGCTTGAGGTCGCCGATCCGCCGCAGCACCTCGGCATTGATCTCTGCGTCCATGCGCAGGCCGACCTCGGCCAGAAACTCTTTCAGGTTCATGCTCACCGGGGCTTGCCTCCATTGCTCTTGATCAGGGTGCGCGGCCGCAGCGGGAAGCTCTGCCCCTCGCCCGGCGAGGTGGCGCGCTTGTGCGCCTCGCAATACTGGCCGCGCGCAGCGGCGCCGCAGCGCTCGGCGCGGCCCTCGCGCACGACATAGAACACGCAAGGTGAAACCTCGCCGGCCGGCGCGGCGCGGTGCCCGGACTTGGCCCGGCGCGCGAGGTGCACCGCCAGCTCGGCGCGCGACTGCACTGCCAGGATTTCAAAGTCGAGCTGCAGCGTTTTGGTGGAGACGCGCTCGCTCGCCGCGATCTCGGCCGGACGCTTGCCGGCAGCGCGCTGGTCGGCCACGCGGATCAGGCGCTCAAGGCGCGGCGCCGGAATCTTTGAGAGGTTCATCCGCGCCCCCTGAGGGCGAGGCCCTTTTCATAGTCCCAAATCCCGCCGAAGCCCTTGACCGGCACCCGCATGTCGAGGGCGAACTCATGGGCAGCGTCGAAACACCAGAGCCAGCGGCCCCGGTCGAGCGTCTCGACCTGCGGCAACGCGCGCTGGTCAAACTCGCGCCAGATGCCAAGCCCGCGCGGCGCCGAATGTGCCGTGCCCGGACGGATGTCCGCATAGACCTGCCCGTCGACGACGTTGGCTATCTGGAAGGCTGCCGCGAGCCGCACGGCACCGACCGACATGGAAGCCTGCAGGCTGTGCACCGCCTCGCGGAACATCTTCTCGCGGCCGTCCGGAATCTCCGCCGGCGACACCGCGACACCGCAATGAGCGAGCACGGCATTGCGCCCGGAGTCGGCCGCTTCCTTGAACGGATGATGCCCGCCGCCGGCGGTGATGATGAGACGCTTGCCGATCAGCTGCGGCGGCGGCGCGACCGAGCGCGTGAAACCCCACAGAACACCCGCGACCGTAAGGCTCGCTACTGGCTGCGCGCGCGTGATCGCCCAAAAGCGATTGGGGTCTCGCCCATCCATCCAGCGGATGTCATCAGGCGTGTGTTCCGCAGAATTGCCGGCCGCACTGTCAGGCATCACCGCCCCCGATTTCAGAGACCCGCGTGAAGGCGACCGGCACCGGTTCGGCCATGGAGCGCCAGACGAAACAGAACCAAGCATGCTTGCGCGCCTGTTGCTGGCGCCGCTCGACCGGGAAGCCGTCGCGGTGCATGTCGAGCCGGCCCCGGAACTGATAAACGCGGATCAGTGGCCCGCCGTCGATCAGGTCGCATCGCAGCGCGCCCTCGCCCTGCAGCCAACCCAGCTCAAGCAGGGCATAGACACGCGGCGCGCAGGCGAGCGCCCGCTCGATGAAGGCATCGGCTCTTGAATAGGGCGGATTCATCACGACAGCCGAGCAGCTGCGATCAGGCTGCGCGGTCAGGAAATCAAGGTGCCAGGTGCGAACGGTATCCGGCCGGCCTTTCCAGCGCGCCTCATAATCGAACCGGTCGGCCGCGATGACTTGGTGACCTTCGGCCTGCAGCGCGGCGACCATCTGGCCGGGACCGCAGCACGGCTCAAGGATCGTCTGCGCCCTGCGGAAAAACGGCTCGGCAGCAAGCAGTGCCCGGACGGCGCCCGGCGGCGTCTCATACAGTTCGGCCTCGCCCTTGGTCGCGGTGTCATGCGCGCCGGTGATTGTCCGCACACGGCTCATGGCCGGGCCTCGCGCTTGTCTGCGCGGATCGCGGCGGCCGCATCCCACTGGCCGAGCGCCCACAGGACCGCGCGCTGCGCGTCGAAAAACGGCCAGCACAAGACGAGCAGCAGCCAGACCGGCCAGAGCGGTGCGGCCTCACCGGTGCGGCGGTTCTCGGCCCGGCAGGCGCTGATCTCCCGAAACCCCCGCCATGATCCGCGCGCGAGATAGAGCGCGGCGAGCACCTGCAGCGCCTCAGTCATGGCGCACCTTACTGGCAGCGGTGGCCGCGACCTCGATGGCGGCCATCATGGCGGCAGCCTCGGCCTCGGTGATCTCATCCGCGTAATTGCCGACATGAATCGCTCCGTGGGTCAGAGCGTACAGTCTGTCAGAGGCCTCCTTGTGTTTCGGCGTGCAAGTTTGACCCCTTAGACGGGGTTATCGGCGTCCAACTTTGACCCCCCGTTTGGAGTGTTTGACCATCCGCGTTTTGGTAGCGGATGGAGCTGGAGTTGAAGGGCGTGGATACGATTGCGCGGGT
>NZ_WGLO01000023.1 GCF_016125515.1 Hyphomonas sp. | reverse complement strand
CCTGAGCGCCTTGCCGCCCGCTGGCCCAGGCCGGTTCCACTCGTTTGAAAAGTTGCACCGGCCTGGGCCAGCTACCACCGCGCAGGTGGGGTCAATTTTGCACGCCGATAGGGGGTCAATTTTGCGCGCCGATTGACAGCATTCTCTCCTAAGGCGAATATTTTCGGCGAATACACTTTGATTGGAAATGAATTCATCAAACGACTTCGGAGTCACCAAGCACACCATGTCGACGCGGAGCGGAATAGGCCCGTAGCCGAACGCAAGACTGCATGAGATTCGCGCGAAAACAGGCGAATTGACGAGCAATTCGACGCCGCACCTTTGAAAATTCAGGTTGGTCAAAGACGCGGACACAACCGGTTGGCGCAAAGTATTGCTGCTGTTGTTCTATTATGGCTTTACTTAAAGCCGGGGCCGTAGCGCCGCGCGATCCGCGCGATGCATCCTTTGAAGGCAAGGTTAATGCGTTTGAGCTCATCAGAACCGCTGCAGGCTTCCGTGCGCACCGTGCGCCGGTTTCGCCGCGCGTCCGCGGATGGGTTAGCTTTCGTGCCTTACGGGCTTTTGCCCCTGCTCGGCCTTGGTTTGCTTACGGTGATCGTCTGGACCAGCTTCGCGCCCCACAGCATCGAGTCTTCCGTGCGTCAGTCGGCTGAAGAAGCCGTCGCAGATACCGGCGCTGAGTGGGCGAAAGTGGAAGTCTCAGGCCAATGGGTCACGGTCAGGGGCACGCCGCCCACGCCCGAAGCGGGCGAACGCCTGCTCAACGCAATCCGTACCGCGCGCGCGCCGACCTGGCTCGGGTCCGCGCGGCCTGCGACACGCGTGAGAGGCAACTTTGGCGGCGTAGCTTCCGCGCGTCCCGACTTGGCCGGCAGCGACGGAACGGTCGTACCGGGCAGCGGTACGCCCGAGTTCCTGTTCCGGTTGTCCGGCCCGAAACTGACTTTGGAAGGCCGCGTACCTGACATTGCGACGCGGGACGCCTTGATTGCAGAAGCGAATAATGAGCGGCCTGCGCATGTCGAAGAAGTGGTCAGCCATATCGAGACTCTGGGTGTCGCATCTCCGGCGGGCTTTCAGGAAACGGCGCTTCGCGGCGTTGACGTGTTGAAACAATGCGACAGCGGAACGGTGAGCCTGACGTCCAAGCGGTTCAATGTCCGCTGTGCGCTGCCGCAGAGCGAAGCTGATCGTGTGCGTGCGTTGGCGTCGCGAACATTGCCCTATGGCAGCATCGGCGATGTCGAAATCCTTGCGCAGGAAGTTGTCGAAACCTGCGAGGAAGAGCTCGCGCGTCTTCTGGAAGCTTCGCGGATCGAATTTGATCCCGGCAGCGACCTGATCACGAGTTCGAAAGCCGCGTTGCTCGACCTTACCGCCAGGGCCGCAACGGATTGCCCGGGTCGCTTGCGCGTCGAAGGGCATACTGACAATACCGGCAGCGCGGCGCTGAACGAAAGCCTCAGCAAGCGCCGCGCCGAAGCCGTCCGTGCCGCCCTGATCCAGAGGGGCGTCGCACCCTCTCGGATCCTCGCTGCGGGCTATGGCGCCTCGAAACCGATTGGCGACAACACGACTGACGAGGGCCGCGCTCTCAATCGCCGCATCGAAATCCGTATCGTGAAGGCGGACGAATGAACCGCTTCATCCTTCACGCCTTCACACCCCATTCTGCCGGAGCCTGACCATGTGGTTTCTCCTCGTCAAAATCTTCCTTCTGCTTGGCCTCGCGGCGCTGCTAGGTGCAGCTGTCGCCTGGTGGTGGATGCGTCGGCGGTTCGTGGATGTCACGGAATCCCATGCGGAACTCAGCCGTCAGGTCGATGCCTTCCTGGCGCAAGGCAAATCCCTGACGCGCGAAGATGTCGAGTATGCCTTGAAGATGGCACTCGAAAGCTATCGGCCGCCTCAACCGGATTTTGCACCGGTACAGCACAAGCTGATCGACCTTGAACGAACACTCGCGGCGCCAGATCAGGAAGTGCGCGCCTTGAACGAAGGGCTCAGCAACCGTCTTAGCACGCTCGAACAGTCCGTCTCTGCGATCTCGGCGGCTGTGTCATCGATGCGCACGGTACACCTCGAAGCCATCGATCAGCATCTGCGCGGTGTGTCAGCCCGTATCGACAACCTTCGCATGCCCGACCTTGAGGGCGTGAATGCCAAAATCGCCGCCCTGTCTTCGCATGTCACCGAGTCCCGCGTGCCGGACATCCTGCCTGCCATCGAGCCGCGACTTGCCCAGATCGAAGAACTCATCGCCAGCATCAAGATCCCCGAAGCCGATCTCGGGCCGGTTCATAGCGGTTTGGCTGCCCTGCAGCTCGCCGTCGAAAACCTCGAACTGCCAGAGCCCAATCTCGCGCCGCTACAGAGCCAGATGGATCATCTTCAGCTACGGATCGAGGAATACGCGGCACGCCCTGACCTTGAAGTCGTTCTGGAGCGCGTCAGCGCGCTCGAAAAGGCCGTGCGCGACGTGCAGATCCCCGAACCGGATCTCGAGCCGATCATCACCCGCCTCGCAGGGCTTGAATCCAGTATCGCAGAAGGCGTGTCATCGGACGCGCTTATGAGCATGCTGGCGGGCATCGAGAGTGATCTCAATTTCCTCTCGCGCAAGTCGAACGATCTGGAACCTGTCTACAGCCAGTTCGCATCACTGGATGCCTCCCTTGCTTCCATCCGCACCGATCTACGCGGCCAGAGCCGGAACGAAGCGCTTGATCGCCGACTGGCAGCTTTGCAGGAGGCTGTGCTCAATCTTCCGCAGCCGGACTATACGCGCATCGATCTCGCGCTGCGATCGATCGAATCTACATTCGATCTCGGCGCTCTCGAAGACCGCTTGACCGCAATCGAATACGGCCTGTCTGCCGTACACCACATGTTGCGCACCCGCGCCGAGTTTCCCCGTCCGGAACCCGAAGTCCGCGCCCGTCCTGAACCGGCGGCGGTGTACGATCCGCGACCTGCGCCCCGCCCGGTGCGGGTGGCTCCAGCAGCGCCGGAACCGGCGCCGCGTCCGCCACGGCGGCTCGATCCGATTACGGTTGCGCGAAAGCCGGATGACCAGGCCAACCTGCTGACGCACGCGGCCTTCGGTGTGGGTGACCCGCTGGAAGACATCATTGGCGTTGGTCCGATGCTCAACGACCTACTGCACGAAGTCGGCGTGTTCTATTTCTGGCAGATCGCAGAATGGGACGAGGCCGACATCGAATATGTCGATGGCCTTCTACGTCATTTCCGGGGCCGTATCGAACGAGATGACTGGGTCGGACAGGCACGCGAGCTTGCCGCTCTGCCCCACACAGCGAAGCGACCCGTCGCAGACTGAGCCTGCCCCGGCGAAAAGGCTTGGTTTTCTGCTTCGGCCGGGCCAAACCCGTCCCAGGAAAATCAGGAGGAAGCGCCCATGCTGGAAGGCATCAAAGTCGTCGAATACGCCACCTACATGGCAGCGCCGGGCGCCGGGTGCATCTTGCGGGACTGGGGCGCGGACGTCACGAAGATCGAACCTCCCGGCGGCGACCCGATCCGCTTGTTCTTCCGCACAATCGGTACGGACCTCCAGGACAACCCGGTCTTCGATTTTGACAATCGCGGCAAGCGATCGGTGGTCATCGATACCAGCAAGCCCGAAGGTCAGGCCCTGATCCGCGAACTGGTTGCAGACGCCGACGTATTCTTGACCAACGTGCGTCCGGGCGGCTTGACCCGATCGGGCCTCGACTACGACTCCTTGTGCCAGTTGAACCCCAGACTCGTCTATTGCTCCTTGTCCGGCTACGGTCTCGAAGGCCCGGATGCGGACCGCCCGGGTTTCGACATTGCGAGTTTCTGGAGCCGAACCGGCGTTGCCAATCTCACGATCCCGAAAGGCGGCGAACCTTTCCCGCTGCGTACCGCCTTTGGCGATCACACGACGTCGATTGCGGCCGCAGCCGGCATCTGCGCGGCGCTCGTTGAGGCGCAACGCACAGGCAAAGGACGCCTGGTCGAGGCGTCCCTGTTCCGGACGGGGCTCTACGCCATGGGGTCTGATCTTGCGATCCAGTTGTTCTTCGGCCGGGTCGCTTCGACCAAGGGTCGCGGCGAGCAGAACGTGCCCATCTCGAATTTCTTCCAGTCGAAGGATGGAAAGTGGTTCTGCATTGTCGCACGTCAGGGCGAGACCGATTGGGCGCCGCTCTGCCGTGTTATCGGAAGGCCGGATCTCATTGCAGATCCGAAGTACAACAACGCCAAAGGACGGCGGGCAAACAACGCCGAAGTGGTTGCCATTCTGGATGCAGGATTTG
Organism: Hyphomonas sp.; assembly: GCF_016125515.1. Classification (GTDB taxonomy): domain Bacteria; phylum Pseudomonadota; class Alphaproteobacteria; order Caulobacterales; family Hyphomonadaceae; genus Hyphomonas. The sequence continues at coordinate 37,809 of NZ_WGLO01000023.1, read as the reverse complement.
CCGTTCACACCATGGACGCGCTCGCCGAACGCCTCGATGCCGAGTCGATCGCGTGGGCGCCAGTGCAAACGCTCGCCGATGTGGCGCAGGACCCGCAGGCTTTCGCGGCGGGCGCCATCGTCCAGACCCCGAGCGCCAAGGGAGACGGTACCACCTACGCCTCTCCAGCCTCCCCCGTGCGCTTTCCAGGCGCGCACGATGGTCCGAAAGGCCCCTCCCCGTCGGTTGGTCAGCATACGGCGGAGGTTCTGGCGTCGCTGGGCCGTAGCGACGCCGAGATCAAGGCACTGTACGCCGCCGGAATTGTTGCCTGAAGCATTGAGCCGGCGCTCAGGCAGGCGCCGAAACAACGGCGCCGTTCTGGCGCTTATTTGCCCTTGAAAACCGGCGCACGCTTTTCGAGGATCGCGTTGACGCCTTCGATATGGTCCTCGGTTTCGTGCATGAGCGCCTGCGCGGCTGCAGACATTTCCATGATCGTGTCGTAGGACGATGTCGCGCCGTGACGCATCAACGTCTTCGCGAGACGCAGAGCTTGCGGCGGCTGTTGCGCAATCTTCTCAGCCATCGCCATCGCCGCGTCCATCAGCTCAGCTGCGGGCACAACCTTGCTGACAAGGCCCCATTCTGCAGCAGTCTTCGCGTCGATCACATCACCGGTGAAGAGCAGCTCGGCTGCGCGCGACGAACCAATCAATCGTGGCAGCAGCCAGGCGCCGCCATCGCCCGGGATCAGGCCGAGCTTGAGGAAGGTCACGCCCATCTTCGCGGTATCTGCTGCAATCCGGATGTCGGCCATGCAGGCGACATCACAGCCAAGTCCGATTGCAGGTCCGTTGATCGCGGAAATCAGCGGGACTTCAAGATTGTACAGCGCGCGGACAATCATGTGGATGTTGCGGCGATAACCTTCGCGGATATCTGCGGGACTTCCGCCGAATGCGCCGTTGCGCTCCTTCATGGCCTTCACGTCGCCGCCAGCCGAGAAGGCGCGTCCAGCTCCGGTCAGCACCGCGCAGCGGATCGTTGGATCCGCCATGACCTCGGCGCAAACCGCCGTAACCGCAGGGCCGTCGCCTTCCTGCCCGAGCGCATTCATCATTTCGGGCCGGTTGAGCGTCAGGATGGCAATCGGGCCGCGTTTTTCGAGCAGAAGAATCGACATGGCAGGTCTCCAGATGAAAGATCAGGTTTGTCTCGTAGCGGCGCTATCGGACTTGTCCAGCGCGCTCCCGCCGGAAGCGCGTCCCGGGCGCAGGCGGCTCGGAGGGCGCGCCGGCAAAGCACTGCGCCTTGCTCATCCAGTCTGTCGCGACGGGGCCGGTCACCTTCAGCGACGTGTCCGCGATGTTCCGGGTCTGCGTCACGACCTGACAGAACTCGTCCGCACGGCCTTCTATCCGCTCAGCCTCACTCGGCTCGCCATGCGTCCAGATTGCGCCGGACGGAGCGGTCAGGACAAGGTGCGGCATCGGGCCCGGCGGCGGCTCGCGCCGGGTCGCATAGGTCCAGCCGAACGTGTTCACACCCAACGTCACGATGTTACTGATCCGGTCCTCGTTGCGCCGCTCGACGCCGGCAAAATCGTACACTTCCTGGCCATGCGCCCACGTTTCCATCTGGCGCGCGGTGATCGACGAACGCGCGCTCATGTCCGGGCCTGCCCACTTCAGACGGGCCTTTGGATCAGCGTCCGCAAACAGATCAGCTGTGCGCTCTGCAAAGTTGCGCCAATCCGACAACAAGGCCTGCTCGCCGAGATGGCCAAGTTGTGCGGCCTCGTAAGCGCGCATCGACGATCCACTCGCTTGCATTGCCTTGAGGTGTCCCGAAAGCTGCTCGGGATCGCTGAGTTGGAAATGCGCCATCCTGTTCCAGAAATGCAGGTGGCGAAGGACGTCTACAATCGTCCAGGCCTTGAATTGTGTCGGCGTATGAAAGTCGTCGAGCGACAAGGTTTCAACCAGGTCGGCGAGCGCCCGGGTCTCCTGCCGGAAATCTTCTGCTTGTTGCACGGCGCAGCCTCCCCTTTTGGGGGTAGCATTGAAGGTGCGGCCACGTCTTGCAAGCCCTGACGCCGGGAACGGCGCGTCGGTAGATTACTTGAGCAACAGGTCGACCTGCACTTCAAGCGCTTCAGCGAGCCGCTTGGCGGTCTTGAGTCCGTAGGACATGCCGCGTTCAATCGCCGAAATGTGATTGGGCCGGATGCCGCTGCGATCGCCGAGTTCTCGCTGTGTCATCAGACGGAACTGCCGGATCGCGCGGACCGGGTTTTCGCCGTCATTGATCCGCTTGATCAGGGCTGCCGGCAGCGGCGCTAGCCCCGACCCTGCCGACGTTTTCCGCCCTGCCACAAGGCCGTCGATCTGCTTTTCCAGATCAACCACCTTCTTCTCGAGATCCAGCAACCGGATCTCCAGCGAGTAGACAAGTTTTGGATCGCTCATGACGTCAGCCCCGATTTTCGATCCATTATTAGGAGCGTTGTGAAACGGTTCAGTGTCGGGCACGTCACAGTTTTGTGTATTATCGGGTCTTGGCGTAGGCTCCGCCGCCCCTTGGGTGGCCTTGCCTGAACCGGCAATCACCTCCACCAAGGCAAAGTCCAGCAATCCTGAGCCGATGCCCAACGAGATCACTGCCGCACCCGCGCCGTTCGAGATCCCGCTCTTTCGCCGGATCTGGATCGCCAATGTCATGTCACAATTCGGCGGCCAGATGCAGAGCGTCGGGGCGGCATGGCTCATGGTGCAGCTGGGCGGCAGCCACACACAGATTGCGCTCGTCGCGGCTTCGGTGACGCTGCCCATCCTGTTGATCGCACTGGTGGCGGGCGCGGTTGCTGACAATTATTCGCGCCGTAGCGTGATGTTGGTCGCGCAAGTTTACATGTTTGCCCTCTCGGTCACGCTTTGCGGGCTCGCCTGGGCCGGTTTGCTGACGCCTTGGTTGCTGCTCACCTTCACCTTCCTGATCGGTTGCGGCATGGCGATGAATGCGCCGTCGTGGCAGGCGACTGTGGGCGATATCGTTCCGCGCGGAACCATTGCAAACGCCGTCGCGATGAACAGCATGGGGTTCAATATCGCCCGCTCGGCGGGCCCTGCGCTGGGCGGCGCAATCGTGGCCGCGTTCGGCGCAGCGGCGACCTTCACCTTAAACGCAATCAGCTATGTCGGGCTTATTGCGGTCCTGTTCCGCTGGAAGCCGGCCGGTCCGGAAAAGCCCAGGCTGCGCGAGAGCCTCGGCAATGCCATGCTCGCGGGTGTGCAATATGTGTCCCTGTCGCCACCAATCCGGCGCACGATGGTTCGGGGGGCGCTGTTCGGGATCGGCGGCGGATCGATCACTTCCCTCATGCCGCTGGTAGCCAAGGACCTTGTCCAGGGCGGCGCAGCCACATTCGGATTGCTTCTCGGGGCATTTGGCGGCGGCGCTGTGTTAGGTGCCATCTCGAACGGGCGCCTGCACCGGCTTTTCACGAATGAAACCGCCGCCCGGATATCAGTTGGCATGGTCATCGCGAGCATGATCATCGTCGCGACAAGCCGGTACTTGCCAATAACGATGCTGGGACTGGTTCTCGGCGGGGGCGGCTGGCTCATCACCGTTGCGACCATGAACGTCGCCGTCCAGATGTCGGCGCCGCGCTGGGTCGTGGGGCGCGCCTTGTCGATCTACCAGATGGCAACATTCGGGGCGATGGCCGCGAGTAGCTGGACGAGCGGGCTGCTGTCCGAGAGCTTCGGCGTTGCGGGTGCCCTGATGATCATGGCGGGCCTGATGATCGTGGCATTCGCAGCCGGACTGTTCTTCCGGCTTCCGGAAGTTGATCACCTGAACCTCGAACCGGTCGGACGCTGGCGCACGCCGGATGTGAAGGTCCAGATCGAGCCGCGCAGCGGGCCGATCCGGGTAAGCATCCACTACCGGATTTCAGAAGCCGATATTCCGGCATTCATCGCCGTCATGGGCGAGCGCCGCCGCGTGCGCCGTCGTGACGGCGCGCAAGGCTGGATCCTTTCCAGAGACCTTGAAGACCCCGAAGTCTGGATTGAACAGTACAGGTTCGCCCGCTGGACCGAATGCATCCTGCACAATGAGCGCCGGACCCATGCCGATGATGAAAACCTGGAAGCAATCAGGGCATTACACAAAGGACCATGGCCGCCGGAGGTGCACAGGTTCCTCGAACGCCAGGTCAACAGCCTGACCATCGATCCGGGTCTGCCCATCGACACGACGATAGACCCGACTCGCTCAAGCTGACTCGAAGTGGTGCCGGCTACAGGACTCGAACCCGTGACCCCCTGATTACAAATCAGGTGCTCTACCAGCTGAGCTAAGCCGGCACGGGTCTGGCGTTACCGGAATCGTCCTGCCTGCGCAAGAAGCGGACCTGCACCGAGCTTGTCAGAACTCAAACGGCACCGCATGATCGCGTAGGGACCCACGAGGGACGTCATGACGGACCTGAAGCCAGACCGCCCGGATCGTTTTCTCATGCCGGATCTTGTCCGCGCTTTTGCCCTGTTCGGCATTGCGGTGGTCAATGTGGCTGGATTTGCCCAGCCTTTGACGACCGGCTTCCACGCCGGAGGACTGGACCGGCCGGCGGACCAGTTCGCGTACGGCGCGGTCGCCACTCTTTTCCTGATGAAGTCCTACCCGTTGTTCTCGATGATGTTCGGCGCGGGTCTCCACTACCAGCAACTGGCCGCGGAGCGCGCAAATGTTGATCTGCGACCACGATATTTCCGACGGATGGCCGCACTGTTGGTGCTCGGCGGGCTGCATTTCATCTTCTTCTGGATCGGAGACATCCTGATCACCTATGGCCTGCTCGGCGCCCTGCTTTTCACACTGCGGGGCGCGTCTGTACCCGGTTTGGTCCGCACGGGAGCCATCCTGATTGCGCTCAACACGGTCCTGCTGCTGTGCCTTGCGGGTCTGCTATGGGGCGCCGAACGCTCCGCGCCTGGCCAGTTGGCCGGATACGAGCGCATGACCGCCGACTCGCTGCGCGCGTTTGGCGAAGGTTCTTTCTTGGATGTGGCCCGGTACCGCTTTGTTCTTCTGCCAACCATCCTGGTGAGCTTGATCGGCCAGCAAGGGCTTTCCGTCTTCGGATTCTTTTGCTTCGGCCTGGCCGCTGCGAACTCCGGGGCCATTTCCCGTCCAGACGCGCCGATCTGGCGACGCTGCCGGCGGATATTCCTGCCACTAGGGCTGACAGGCAGCCTCGTGGGAGCCTTGATCCTTTTGCAAGCGCACTCGTCGGTGGACAGCACCTACCTGTTCGGCTGCGCTGTTATGATGGGTTTCTCGGCATTTGGTGCCTTGGGCTACATGGGGCTCATCGCGGCTTCGGCCCACAAAGCGGGGCCGATCCGGCGATTCGCGGCGCGGGCGGGATCGGCCTCGCTGACGGCCTATCTCCTGCAGTCGGTGATCCTGTCGGTCATCTTCACGGGTTACGGCTTGGGCGCATTTGGCCGCTTGAGCGCCGGAGAGGCCATCGCGGTCGCGGCCGCCGCTGCTGTACTGTCCCTGGCGTTCGTAGCGGTCTGGCGCGGCTTCGCGGCGCGCGGGCCCATGGAGGTGCTCCTCCGGCGCGTCACCTATTGGGGGCGCGCCTGACGCTTTCCTTTGCCGCTCAGGGCGTTAAAAGGCGCAGTTCCCTGACCCAGAAGGCTTTGAAGCGTCCCCATGACCCAGCCCCGGCGCATCCTGATCACATCGGCCCTGCCCTACATCAACGGCGTCAAGCACCTCGGCAACCTCGCCGGTTCCATGCTGCCGGCCGACGTTTATGCCCGTGTGATGCGCCTGAAGGGCCATGACGTGACCTATATCTGCGCCACGGATGAACACGGTACGCCCGCCGAACTCGCGGCGCAGGCGCAGCAGATCCCCGTGCAGGCCTATTGTGACGCGCAATTTGAAATCCAGCGGGCAGCCGGCGAAGGGTTCCATCTGTCGTTCGACTGGTTCGGACGCTCTTCGCGTCCGGCCAACCACGCGCTGACCCAGCATTTTGCGCAGGCCCTCGAAAAGCGCGGCCTGATCGAGGCGCGCATCTCGAAGCAGGTCTATTCGGTCGATGACGGCCGCTTCCTTCCGGATCGCTATGTTGAAGGCACCTGCCCCAACTGCGGCTTCGAAAAGGCGCGCGGTGACCAATGCGACAATTGCGGGACGTTGCTGGACCCTGTTGAGCTCATCAATCCCTACTCGGCCGTGTCTGGAAGCCGCAATATCGAGATCCGGGATACCGAACACCTCTATCTCCTTCAGGCAAAGATGCAGGACGAGATCCGCGCGTGGGTAAACCGCAAGGGCGCGAACTGGCCGCAGCTTGCTGTCTCGATTGCCAACAAATGGCTCGATGAAGGTCTGATTGCCCGCTCGATCACGCGCGACCTCAGCTGGGGCGTCAAGGTGACATCCGCAGACGGATCACCCCGCCCCGGGTTTGAGGACAAGGTCTTCTATGTCTGGTTCGATGCGCCGATCGGCTACATCTCTGCCACGCAGGAATGGGCCGAAGCGAACGGCAAGGACTGGGAAATTCTCTGGCGCACTGACAAAGGCGCGGACGAGACCGAGTACGTGCAGTTCATGGGCAAGGACAACGTCGCCTTCCATACGGTTAGCTTCCCGGTCACGCTGCTCGGCTCCGGCGAGCCCTGGAAAACCGTCGACAAGCTGAAAGCCTTCAACTGGGTCACCTGGTATGGCGGCAAGTTCTCGACGTCCAACAAGCGCGGCGTGTTCATGGACCAGGCGCTGGACCTTCTGCCGGCGGACTATTGGCGCTGGTACCTGACTGCAAACGCGCCGGAAGGTTCCGATGCAGCCTTCACCTGGGAAGGCTTCCAGAGCGCCGTGAATTCTGATCTCGCCAACGTTCTCGGAAACTTCGTCAACCGGATCACGAAGTACTGCGCCTCGAAGTTCGACAGCAAAGTGCCTGAAGCGGGAGAGACCGGAGAAGCTGAAGCCTGGATGGCGAACGAACTCGCCACGCGGCTGAAGACGCTGGATGAACATTATGAAGCTATGGAATTCCGCAAGGCCGCAGCCGAAACGCGCGCAATCTGGGCTGCCGGCAACGAATATCTGACGAAGGCCGAACCTTGGGTGAAGTACAAGTCAGACGTCGATGGCGCGGCTGTCGGCGTACGCGCCGGACTCAATCTGGCGGCCGTCTTCGCGATCATCGCATTGCCGATCATTCCGGAGGCCGCGACGAAAGTGCTCGACGCGCTTGGCATTCCTTTGGAAAATCGACGCTGGCCGTCCTGGCAGGACAGCGGCTTGCTGGATGCGATTCCGCGCGGCGCGCCGATCAATCCACCTGAAGTGCTGTTCCAGAAAATCGAGGACACGCAGGTTGCCGAGTGGACCGAACAATTCGGCGGCGGCAAAGCCTGAGCTGCTTTCTTCAGCGCGTCTTTTCGAACTCGAACATCTCGGTTGTCACGCTGGCCTGCCCCATCGCGTTGTAACGTGGACCGACTGCGCGTTCCGGCGAGAAGTGTTGATCGAGTCGTTTCACCTGATCCGGCGTAAGTCGCACCTGCGCAGCGTTGTGATTTTCCGAGAGGTGGGCGGGTTTCGTCGTGCCAGGAATTGGAATGACGTGATCGCCTTTCGCCAAAGTCCACGCCAAGGCGAGCTGAGCGACGGAACAGCCAGCTTCTTTCGCAACGGCGCGCGCCTCTTCGAGTAAGGCGAGATTCTGGGGATAATGATCGGGGCCGAACCGCGGGAATAACGTGCGGCGCATGTCGATCTCGTGGAACTTTGAAGGATCAGCCGGCGGGTCGGCGAGAAAACCGCGGCCGACCGGTGAAAAGGCAACCAGCGCCGTTCCGAGTTCTGCGCAGGCTTCCAGCACTGCGATTTCCGGATTGCGAACCCAGAGTGAATATTCGGATTGCAGCGCCGCAACCGGGTGCACGGCATGGGCGCGGCGCAGATGATCCTCGCCCATCTCCGACAGGCCGATGAACCGAATCTTTCCGGCGGCAACGAGATCGGATAGTGCACCCGCCGACTCTTCGATGGGTACTTTCGGATCAGGCCGGTGAAGGTAATAAAGATCGATAACGTCCGTCTGCAGACGTTTCAGGCTCGCGTCACAGGCCGACTTGATCGCTTCCGGCCGCCCATCGAGCACGCGGGCGCCGTCCTTGTACCCGAGCACGCATTTGCTCGCGAGGAAGTACTCGTGTCGCCGATGACCCAGTGCCTCTCCGATAAGTTCTTCGCTACGCCCGAGGCCGTAGATGGTTGCCGTGTCCAGGAAATCGCACCCGAGATCGAGCGCCTGGACGAGCAAAGCCTTTGCATCGGCTTCATCAATCGGCGGACCGTAGGCGTGCGTTATATTCATGCATCCGAGGCCAACCGGGTAGACGTCCCGGTCACCAATTCGACGTTTCAGTACCGTCATTTACTCAGCCTTTGCCGTAAACCGTTGGCGCAGCTCGGCCTTGAGAATCTTCCCGTTGGCGTTTCGCGGAAGCGGATCGTTCTGGAACTGGATTTCCTTCGGCACCTTGAAGGCGGCAAGCATGCCCGCCACGTGCGCGCGGAGTTCCGCTTCCGTTGCGGTTTTACCGGGCTTTAACTGCACGACCGCGCCAACTTCCTCGCCCAGTACCTTGTGCGGAATGCCGACAACGGCGGCGTCCATGACGGAAGGGTGATCGTAGAGGGCGTTTTCCACTTCGATACAGTAGATGTTTTCGCCGCCGCGGATCAGCATGTCCTTGGCGCGGTCGACCAGGTAGAGGAAGCCCTCTTCATCAAGACGCGCAAGATCGCCCGTGACAACCCAGCCATTGCGGAATGTCTCGGCCGTCGCATCAGGCCGGTTCCAGTAGAGCCGGCAATTCATCGGCCCCTTGCACCAGAGTTCACCCACTTCGCCGTCCGGTAGCGGATTTCCGTCCGGATCGCAGATCTTCAGCTCCACCGCGCCAGGAGGCGCTCCGGCGCTGGTCGGACGGTTCACATAGTCTTCGCCGATATTGAGGGTCGCCGTAGCGCAGGTCTCGGTCATGCCCCAGCCGTTGCCGGGCGCCGCATCGGGAAAGCGCTTCTTGATGCTGGACACGAGCTCTGGCGCCGACGGCGCGCCGCCATACGAGATCACCTGGATGGATGACAGGTCGTATTTGTCCCGGTCCGGATGTTCGAGCAATTGCCAGGCTATAGCCGGCACACCGCCAATAGAGGTAATCTTTTCAGCTTCGATGATCGGGAGCGCCTGCCCCGCATCCCATTTGAACATCGACACGATCTTGTCGCCGCGAATGGCTGACGGGATCAGGATCGCAAAGGAACCGGTCGCATGGAAGAACGGAATCGATAGCAAGGTGGCGCGCATCGCTTCCGGATCCGGCTCAGGCAAAGGTTCGCCTTTGCGCAGATACATGCGGGCCTGGCACGTCATTGAATTGAACATGTTTGAGATGACGGCCCGGTGAGTTGCCAGCGCGCCTTTGGGTTTCCCGGTCGTTCCCGAGGTGAACATGATCGTTGCATCATCTTCCGGCTGAAGGTCGACTGACACCGGACCGGGGTCAGGCAGGTCCACCCAATCGTTCGGCTGTCCGACAATCGCCTCTAGCGACGAAACACGGGGATCGGCGATTTCATCTGTCGGATCGCGCGCGATCAGGATGTGCTGCAGGTCCGGCAGGCGCTCGAGATGGCCGCGAATGCGCTCATAGATCTGGCCATCGACAATCGCGACCTTCACGCCGGCGAAAGACAGTCCGTACTCCAGCTCCTCAGCCGTCCACCAGGAATTCATCGGTGTCGCAATCGCCCCGAGGCTGAGCGCGGCGTAGAAACCCAGTGGCCATTGCGGGTAGTTGCGCATGATAACCGCAACCCGGTCGCCCTTCTGAACGCCGTATTCCGCCTTCAGCCGATGCGCCAGCGTGCGCGAGGCGAGTTGGAGAGCGCTGAACGTGACCCGTTCGTTCTCGTAAACGAGATAGGTGCGGCCACCGAACTGCTCTGCGGCAGCGTCAAGGATGGACGGAATGGTCGGGGGCGCATTGCTGTAGACTTTCATCGGCACACCGCGGATGACCGCATCCTCGAGCGCCAATGGCGACCCCGGCCCGGCGAGCGCCGCATTTGCCGCTGCAATCGACATTACGGGCCAGTCTGGAGTTGCGCCTTCAGCCATTGATCAATTCCTCCGATATGTTGTTGCGCCCACAAACCATGTCCGCCCCGCGGTTTGAAGGGGGGCCGCTACAATTTGAAGGGAAACAACGACTCGCAGCTTCGGGCGAGGAGGACCGGTTTGATCACCGCGACAACGCGGCGTCAGCTCGTCTGGCCGAGACCGCCGCAGGTCCTCATCCTTCCAAAGGATGGGCGACCTGCGGCGATACCCGGTCAAGCGAGTCTACACGCGTCGACCCGAAAGGGCTCGGCTCGCGCGATTATTTGCCGAAATCGCAGAACCGGAGATTGCGGACCGTGCCATCACGGTCCGTGACCGAGTAGGCCCGGCCCGTCAGGTTGGAATCGTCGCACAGGTAACCGATCTGGTACATGGCGAGCAGTTCCTCGTTGCCCGGGAGGATATCGTTGGCGACCATCAGGTCGATGGCTTCCTGATGGCGACCAAGGTTGAACAGCGCCTCGAACTCCTGCGAGCGGGTGGTGTCCAAGGATTCGAGCGCAGCGATGTAACCAGCGACCTTTGCTTCTGCCGCAGGAAGCGCCGCAGCAGCAGGCGCCGCAGCGCCCGTCATTCGATAGTCGGCGAGAACTTCCTTGAAGTAGGAGACGGCTCCTTCGGCGTTGTACCCGGTCGGGGACCCGCTGAGTTCACCCAGCTTGTAGAGCACATTCGCGGTCTGGTCCGGGGTCAGGCTGGTATCTCCGACAAGCTGCATGAGCCGCTGGATCGCGGTCGGCGTATTGCCGGCGGCAACCAGCTCGTCGGCGGTCTGGAAGCCGAGATCGTAGGCCGAAGGCACAACGGCCGTTTCGGTAGCGCTGGAATCGGACTTTCCAGCCGCTTCCGGCGATGAAGCGCATGCGCCCAGGACGAGGGCTGAGGCCATGGCGAACAGGAGGGGACGAAGCATCGGTATTCTCCGTTGAAATTCAGGACTGCGCTGAATGGGAAGTGCGCAAAGCATTGCTTAGCTTGCTAAAATGCGCCGCAACAGGTCCGAACTGAGGTCAAACTGTGGCGCGTGGGCCTCAGGCCGTTGCCGCACGTTCAATTGCAGAAATGTCACCCCGGCCCAGCGCTTCGATGGCGCGTGCCGCGATATGGCGCGCGGTCAAGCCCGCGGCATTATACATGATTTCTGGGGTGTTCTGGTCCTGGAAAACGTCCGGCAGCGTCATGACGCGCACCTTGAGGCCGCCATCGAGCGCGCCGGTATTTGCCAGATGTTCAAGTACAAAGCTGCCGAAGCCTCCGGTTGCGCCCTCTTCGATCGTGATCAACACCTCGTGGTTGCGAGCGAGCCGCTCGACGAGGTCCTTGTCCAACGGCTTGGCGAAGCGGGCATCGGCCACCGTCGCACTCAGCCCTTGAGCTGACAAAAGGTTCGCCGCCTTAAGCGCCTCTTGCAGGCGCGTGCCGTAGGACAGGATCGCGATGGTGGTCCCTTCCCGCATGACCCGGCCCTTGCCGATCTCGAGCGCTTTCAGATCTGACGGGATCTCGACGCCCACACCTTCGCCGCGCGGATAACGGAAGGAACTGGGGCGGTCGTCGATCTCGAGGGCGGTCTTGACCATTCGGGCAAGATCCGCCTCGTCGGCCGCTGCCATGCAGATGAAACCCGGTAGCGCGCCAAGATAGCCGATATCAAAACTGCCGGCATGGGTGGCGCCATCCGCGCCGACGAGACCCGCGCGGTCCAGGGCGAAGCGCACCGGTAAGCGCTGGATCGCCACATCGTGGACGACCTGATCATAGCCGCGCTGGAGGAAGGTCGAATAGATCGCACAAAAAGGTTTCATGCCGTCTGCGGCGAGGCCGGCCGCAAACGTGACGGCGTGCTGCTCGGCAATGCCGACATCGAAATGACGTTCCGGAAAACGTGCCGCGAAAATGTCCGTGGACGTACCAGAGGGCATGGCTGCCGTGATCGCACAGATCTTGTCGTCGGTCTCGCCCAGCTTTGTCAGCGTCTGTCCGAACACTTTCTGATAGGATGGCGCGCTCGCCGCGCCCTTCGCTTGCTCGCCGGTGACCACGGAGAACTTGGAGACGCCGTGATACTTGTCAGCCGAATTCTCGGCCGGCGCGTATCCTTTGCCCTTTTGTGTGACGACGTGGATCATCACCGGTCCGTCCTGCATGGCGCGAACGTTCTCCAGGATCGGGATGAGCGTATCGAGGTCATGGCCGTCAATTGGCCCGACATAATAAAAGCCGAGCTCCTCGAACATCGTTCCGCCCATCGCAAAGCCGCGAAGGTATTCTTCGGCGCGGCGAGCGGGAGACTCGAGCCCCATCGGCGCGACAACCTTCTTGGCGAAGCGGCGAAGACCCCGATAGGGGCGCGACGAGACGAGGCGCGAGAAGTAATTGCTCATCGCGCCAACGGGCGGCGCAATCGACATGTCGTTGTCATTGAGTATGACGATCAGGCGCGACTTGTCGGCGCCGGCATTGTTCATTGCTTCATAGGCCATGCCGGCCGACATTGAACCGTCGCCGATGACGCAGATCACGTTGTTTTTTGCGCCCTGCAGGTCACGCGCCTTGGCAAAGCCGAGCCCGGCAGAAATCGAAGTCGCGGCATGCGCCGCGCCAAAAGGATCGTATTCGCTTTCCGACCGTTTGGTGAACCCCGACAGGCCATCGCCCTGGCGCAGGGTGCGCATGCGGTCGCGCCGGCCTGTGAGGATCTTGTGGGGATAGCACTGGTGGCCGACATCCCAGACCAGCTTGTCGGCCGGCGTGTCGAAAACGGAATGGATCGCCACGGTGAGCTCGACCACACCCAGCCCCGAGCCGAGATGTCCCCCGGTCACGGAGACGACATCGATGACTTCTTCACGCACTTCCGCCGCAATCTGCTTTATTTCAGCGCGTGAGCGCCCCTTCAGATCGGACGGGGAATGGATCGAATCGAGCAGCCGGTTGGGGCGTGTTTCTGTCATCTCGCCTTGTCTTTTCTAATTGCCATTACGACCGATTCAACGCGGCCGGTTCAGCACATAATCCACCGAATGCAGCAGGATGACGGCCTTGTCACGAAAAATTGCCAGATGTTCCTTGGCTTGTTCGGCAAGCAATCGAACTCTCTGACGCGCCCCATCAACGCCCAAAAGCGTCACAAAGTTGGCCTTTCCTGCCGCTTTGTCCGTCCTGAGCGGCTTTCCGGCGACGGATTCATCGCCTTCCGCGTCCAGAATATCATCCGCAATCTGGTAAGCGAGGCCGAGGTCGTTCGAGAAGCCCGCAAGCGCATTGCGCTCCCCTTCCCGTGCATGGCCGATGATCGCCGCCGCTTCGGTCGCATAGGAGATCAGGGCCCCCGTCTTGAGGCGTTGCATGCGGGTGATCGTGTTGAGATCGCGCGGACTGTCGAGTTCGAGCATGTCGATCATCTGCCCGCCGACCATGCCGCGCGCACCTGCGGCATCGGCCAGTCGTTCGATCAACATCACCCGGATGGCAGGGTCGTCGTGGGTCTCGTTTGACGCCAGGATCTTGAAGGCGAGCGTCAGGAGCGCGTCCCCGGCCAGCACAGCGGTCGCTTCATCGAATGCCTTATGCACCGTGGGCTGGCCCCGGCGGAAATCGTCGTCGTCCATGCAGGGCAAGTCGTCATGGACGAGCGAATAACAATGGATGCACTCGAGTGCAGCAGCGGTCCGCAACAGGCTCTTCTCGGACGCATCGAACATCGCACCCGTTTCAAGCACGAAAAACGGCCGCATCCGTTTGCCGTTCGCAAGCGCGGCATGGCGCATGGCACGCATCAGATTGGCTTCAGGGCCGCTGGCGGGTGGGATCAACTGATCAAGGGCGACTGTTACGCGGTCCGCCACTTCCTTCAGCCGCTGTTCGAAATCGGTCACTTCCCCCATCGGCCTGCCCGAACCTCAATCGAAAGCCGCAGGTTCGGTCGCAGGGCCGTTTGTGCCTTGCACGATCTGTTCGACCTTCAGTTCGGCCGACTTCAGCCGCGTTTCGCAATGCGCCTTCAGCGCAGCGCCGCGTTCGTAGATCGCGATGGACTTTTCGAGATCGACATCGCCCGCTTCTAGTTGGCGCACGATCACTTCGAGCTCGGCGAGCGCCTCTTCGAAGGTCATCTTGTCGACGGGTTTGGTCTTTGTCTCAGCCATATCGGGCAATTTCCTCACGTCCGTTCCGGCATGTCTAGAACCCAGAACAAGGGGCGACAACCGAAATACCGGCCAACGGGCGGTTTATCCCCCGCGATACTCGTAGATGCGGTAACTCCAGTAGGCGTCCCCGCCATCCTTGACGCAGATCCAGCCCAGCCGCCGAAGTTCGGGCCGAAGCATTCGATTGAACCAGCCATGGGCTGCCAGATAGACTTTTCCCTGGGCCGAGGCCTCATGCAGCCGCAATGCGGCAATCTTGGCCCTGAGGTGTGCTTCCCGGGCTGTTTCGCCGCCGAGACTATGACCGCCCAGCCAGGCTGTCCGGGCGAGCACGTTCCACGTCTTGGGCAACATGCGAAGGCCGCTGAGCGTTGGCGGCGGCAAGGTTGCTTCATTGAACACCGGGTCGTGGGCCGCCGGCTTGTGCGGCAAGGCGCGCTCGGCTGTCTGCTGGGCGCGCAGGCGGCCGGACGCAAATACGATGTCTGCATCCGCGACGATGTCGATCAGCTCCTGGGGCGGCGCCTGGTCGTCAGCCAATGGCCCCGCTTCATAGCGGTCCCACCAGTGCACATAATCCCGCCATCCGAGCCGGGGACCGGCCCTCCGGTCCAGCGCCGGCCGGCCATGCCGGGAAATAATGATAGGCCCTCGCGGCGATCGAGCCGATGTCGTTGCTGGCATCGTCCTTCCTCGTCGGTTCGGATTCCGGTGGGCCCTCTGCCCTCCCCCTCCGACTAACGGCGTTGCCCCGATGGGGCAAGCGTCTTGCCCGCCTCAAAGAGGCTGCCAGACCCGTTTCCTGCAGGATGCATCATCCTGCAGCTTGCAGCGGTGGAAGGTGAGCAGCACCGTGTCCGCACGTCCGATCAGGTGATCGAGCGGCACAAAGCCGACCGACGCATCGTTCGGGTCGCCCCGCAGGGGGCAGCCGGCCCGGTCGACGACGCCGTTGACCGGCGGGCAATGCCCGGACAGCTCGCGGCTGTCGTAGGAATTGTTCCGGTTGTCGCCGACCATGAACAGATGGCCTTCCGGGACAATGAAAAGGAGCGAGTCCGAAACTGGACGGCCGCGCAGGCCCCGGTGCGTGATCCAGGACTTGTCGCCGATCGTTTCACGCCATTCCTCGGCCTGGTCGATCACGACTTCCTTGTCCGGGACATAGCGCACGGTCCGAAGATACTCGGAGTCCACAGGCTCGCCGTTGATGATGAGCGTCTCGTTCAGCATCTGCACCGTATCGCCGGGCAAACCAATGACGCGCTTAATCATCACGCGGTCAGAGTGCGTGTGCTCGAACACCACGACGTCGCCGCGCTCCGGCAAGCTGGGGAAAAACCGGCCATGGCCGAGCGGCAGATACCGTCCCAGGCTCAGCGGCAGGGAATACCGTCCGTAGCCGTAGGCAAATTTGGCAACGGCGACGCGGTCCCCGACTTCCAGGGTCGGCACCATGCTCTCGGAGGGGATCACCCGCTGCTCGTAGACCAGACCGGTAAAAAGCAGGAAGGCGGGCGCGACGATCGCCAGCGTCGCCGCCCATTCCTTGAGTTCGCGAACCACCTTTTGCCAGGTCGTCAGAGGCTCTTCCGTTTGCGACGGGGCATCGGTTTCGCTCGACATTCTGACCTCGACAATCGGTTTCCGGAGGCTGTCTTAGACGAAATCGCCCGCTCCTGCGAAGGCGAAAACACGGATTCGACTGCTATTTAACCGCGAGGCCCGATTAGGCGAGACCATAGAGTGTCACACCGTCGGAATTGACCGAAAGTGACAATTCTCCGCGCTGTTTGAGGTAATTGAGGTGCGCGAGCGCCTCGCCTGTGGCCATGCCCAATTCTTCGCCGTCGATGGCCCGCCCGAAGACGGAGACAAACGTTTCGAGCACCGGCACCGGCCCTTTCGCGAGCTTCTGGCGCAAACGGGTCAGGGCCGTCTCATGTCCATTGATCAGGTGCTGCAGGCGCGGGTGGGCGCCCACAAAGGGTTCATTGTGGGCCGGCAACACCAGGCAATCGGCCGGAATCAGATCCAGAAGCTTGCGGCAACTGGCGAGCCATTCCTCAAGTGGGTCCGCATCCGGTTCAGTCGGGTGGACCGACACATTCGAAGAGATCCGCGGCAGGATCTGGTCCCCTGAGATCAGGAGGTTCCGCTGTGCGCTGTAAAGGCAGGCATGCTCCGGGGAATGCCCCGCCCCGACGATGACCTGCCAGTCGGCACCGCCCATCCGGAAAGTGTCCCCATCCGACAGCCGGTGATAGGCATCCGGCATGAGGCTGACCCCACGGCCAAAGCCGCCGAAGCGCGCCTTGTAATGTTCGATCGCCTTCTCATTCCAGCCCGCGCTTTTGTAGAAATCGAGCCCGGCCTTTGGCGCCTTGCGGCCCGTATCCGCAACAAGCATGCGACAGGTGATGTATTCGAGCCGCGTCATCCACAGCTCGGCGCCGTATTTGTGGCACAGCCAGCCAGCGCTTCCGACGTGGTCGGGGTGCATGTGCGTGATGATCACCCGCTTGAGCGGCTTTTCGGGCGTTACCCGAGCGTCAAGCAGCTGGCGCCAGGCATTCTTCGTCTCAGGCAGAGGCAAGCCGGTATCGACAATGGTCCAGCCATCACCGTCATCGACGAGCCAGAGATTGATGAATTTGAGCGAGAATGGCAGCGGCATGCGCACCCATTCGATCCCGGGCCCGACCGGGATCGTCTCGGCGAGGCCCGGCGTAACCTCACCGAAAGGGTAAGTCAGCCCGAACCGGGTCGTGGGAGCGAATTCAAAACCATCCATGGTGCGACGATACCCCTGACCGCGCGCCCGTCGAGCCGTCACGCGGGGGAAAGTTACTTGATCGGGCTGCGCGGGCGTTTTGGCAGCTTTGTCCTCCGGAACCCCTCGCCTGTTGGACCATAGGACCGCGTTTTGTAGGTTGCTTTCGGGGGCTGCTCCGTGGCGGCTGTGACGGACTTCTGCGTTGCCGATTTCCGGGGCTTTGGTGCCTTGTCCGCTTCCTTGCGGGTAGCGGCCTTTTTGGCGCCGGTTGCCACACTGGCAGCAATCAGGGCTGCGCGTTCCTTGTGGCTCAATGGGCGCCATTTGCCCTCTGCGAGGCCGCCAAGCTCAACGGGGCCAACCCGAATCCGTTGCAGATCCAGCACGCGCAAATGGACCAGAGAGCACATGCGGCGGATCTGACGGTTGCGGCCCTCGTTCAGCACGAAACGTAGCGTGTCCTTGCCCTTGGCCTCGACCGTTGCAGGGCGCAGCTTGCGGCCGTCCAGTTCGAGGCCATGGCGAAGCAATGACAGCTTTTCGGAGGTGATCTCGCCTCCGACTTTCACGATGTACTCTTTGTCGACATCGCTGAGCGGCCCGATGATGGCCTTCGCGAGCACGCCGTCCTCCGAGAGGATGAGCAAGCCGCGCGAATCCTTATCGAGCCGGCCGAGCGGCGCCATCTTGTTGTTGCGCCCGGGTATCGCCTGAGCCTGGCCGGCCAAACGCTCCTTGACGATCAGGCGAATGGCCGGGGTTTCGCCCGGCTCGGGTGTGCCGGACACAAAGCCAACGGGTTTGTTGAGAACAATCGACAACTGGTTGTCGAGGGCGCGTTCGGCTTTGGCGGCTAGACTCATGGTCTGGCCAGGCAAGATCCGCTCGCCGAGTTCGGTGATCTTTTTGCCGTCGATCTCGACAAGACCCTGTTCGATCAACGCATCTGCTTCGCGGCGCGAACAGACACCTTCAAGCGCCAGCCATTTGTTGATGCGCAGCGGCTCGGGGCCCTCATAGGTCTTCTTCCAGGCCATTTTTGGAACTGTCTCCTGCCGCGAGTGCTCCTCTTATCCACAGGGCGAAGTCGCTGCAACAGCTGCTGCCGGAGGAGGCAGAACGGCCCAACGATGCGGACTTGCGCTCTCGTCTCATCGACAGGTTCACTGCGAGTCGCGCTTAAGCCGCCGGAATGACGCCCTTCTCCCTTGCTTCCCGCGCGCGCGTGATCACGTTCGTCCTGATCGTGGGGGCCAACTTCGCCGGCAAGCTCACCGAGCATTTCGGCGCCGAACCCATGATCCTGTTCGGTTCGGCGTTGTCGACGGCGGTTCTCCTCGGATTTCTCGCCTACCCGTTTGCCGGGGGATCACACCCCGTCGCGCTGTGCCTGCTGATCATCCCGACAAATGTCGGCCTCGGCTTCCTCGGACCTCCGGGCTTCTACCGCGCCGTACTGGCCTCGAAGGGCGGCGACGCGCTGGTGCTCGCGGCCGTTCTCACGACAACAGCAGGCGGAACGGCCGCCGCAGCGCCATTTGTCACGTTCGGGAACGTGCCCCGGGTCAGCCTCGCGGCAGCGGTCTCCAGCGCATCGGTCGCGTGTCTGCCGCTGCTGCCCAAACTGGGCGATGCATCAGTCGATCCCGAACAAGGCCTTGCTGTTTACCAGGAAGGTTGAGCCACCCTCCGTAATGCTCGCCAGCGTGCCGGGCGCGGCCGTGAGAATGGTTTCAGCAAAGAAGCCTGCCAGCGCCACCTTGCGCGCGCGGTCGCTCAGATCTTCGCTACCGCGCGCAGCGAGTGCAGCGCGGGTCAGGAAGTGACCGCCGATGACGTTTCCGGCGAGGCCGAGATAGACCGTGGCGCTGGCGAGCGCCTTATCCTGCTCTTCGGCTTTCATCGTTTTCAGCATCCAGTCCGTCGCATCACCCAGCGCCTTCGACGCCGTCCAGAGACGCTCCGCCAACTGAACGAATTGCGGATCATTGGAAGACCGGGCCATGCGGACGGTTTCGTCGATCTCTTCGAGCATGGCGCGCATCGACGCGCCGCCATTGCCGGCAAGTTTGCGTCCAACAAGGTCGATGGCCTGAATGCCGTTGGTGCCTTCGTAGATCGGTGCAATCCGGGCATCGCGGTAAAGCTGCGCCGCCAGCGTTTCATTCATGAAGCCCATGCCGCCGTGCACCTGAACCCCTAGGCTGGCGATATCCACACCCATGTCGGTGCTCCACGCCTTGGCAATGGGGGTCAGCAGGTCTTCGCGCGCCTTTGCGGCAGACCGGACCGATGGAATTCTGGACGCATGCGCTAAATCTGCCGACACCCCACAGGCATAGCAGATCGCCCGTGCAGCCGCGACGCGGGCACGCATCGTGATCAGTGTACGGCGCACATCGGCATGATGAAGGATGGGCGCAGGACCGGCAACGCCGTCGACTTTGCCTTGCTTGCGCTCCTGGGCATAGTTGAAGGCGGCCTGATAGGCGGCTTCGCCGACGGCAACCCCTTCAAGGCCTACATTGAGACGCGCAGAATTCATCATCGTGAACATGCACGCGAGGCCCTTGTTTTCCTCGCCGATCAGCCAGCCCTTGGCGCCGGAATATTCCATCACGCAGGTCGGGCTCGCATGAATTCCGATCTTCTTCTCGAGGCCGATGCAGCGAACACCGTTGCGGTCGCCCAGCCTACCATCCTCGTTCACCAGGAATTTGGGCACGAGGAACAGGGAGATGCCCTTTGAGCCGGCCGGCGCGTTCGGCAGTCGCGCAAGCACCAGGTGTACGATATTGTCCGTCAGATCGTGGTCGCCCCAGGTGATGTAGATCTTCTGACCGGTGATGGCGTAGCTTCCGTCCCCATCTGGCACAGCTTTGGTCGTGAGCGCGCCGACATCGCTGCCGGCCTGCGGCTCGGTCAGGTTCATCGTGCCCGTCCATTCGCCGGATACGAGCTTCGGCAGATAAAGGCGTTGCTGGTCCGGCGTACCGTGGGTCTGAAGGGCTTCAATGGCCCCGAAGCTGAGCAGCGGGCACAGACCGAATGCCATGTTGGCGGAATGGAACATTTCCATCACACCCAATGCCAGCGCTCTGGGCAGGCCCTGACCGCCGAAAGTCTCAGGTGCAACCAGACCCATCCAGCCGCCCTGGCGGAACGCGTCATACGCCGCCTTGAAGCCTTCAGGGGAGATTACCCCATTCTCACCGAGCCTGGCCCCTTGGGAATCACCGACGGCGTTGAGCGGCGCCAGAATGTCACGCGCCAGCTTGGCAGCTTCTTCCAGGATCGGCCGCACGAGTTCTTCGTCATAGGCTTCGAAGCCGGGCAAGCCTTCAAGCTGGTCAAGGCGGGCTACTGCCTTGAGTGAAAACTCGATTTCGTCGATCGGTGCATCGTATGCCATCAGTCATTCCGTGTTTCGGATAGGAGTTATGCCGGCCCAGTGATAATGATTTGGTTCAATCGCGCAAAGTCCGCATTACCTTGCGGGTCGACCCGTTGGGCAATTTGGAGAGGAATACAATGCGACTTTTATTGATTTCAGCCAGCGCACTGGTGCTCGTGGCGTGCACGCCAGCTGCAGAGACGGCGCCGGCCGCCGAAGCGCCTGCTACAGCCGCAGACACCGCCGCGCCTGAAGCTGCGCCGGCACCGGAAGTGGCCTTTGGCGAGGCCGGCACCTACAAGGCCGATCCGACCCACACCTCGATCACCTGGCGCGTCGGCCACCTCGGTCTTTCGAAGTACACGGCGCGGTTCACGACGTTCGACGCGACGCTCCAATTCAATCCCGAAGATCTGGCGGCGAACTCGGTCGATGTCACAATCGATCCGCTTTCGGTCGAAACGGATTTCCAGGGTGACTACAAGGGCACGCACAAGGATAGCCCCTATGCCAGCTGGAACGAAGACCTCGGCAAGAGCCCGGTCTGGTTCAACGCAACCGCTTTCCCGCAGATCACCTTCAAGTCGACCGGCGTCACCCAGACAAGCCCGAACGCTGGTACTGTGACCGGTGACCTGACCTTCCTCGGCGTGACCAAGCCTGTGACGCTGGACGTGACCTACAATGGCATGGTCCAGCTGCCCTGGACGCCGGATCAGGATCGGATCGGCTTTTCGGCCAAGACGACCCTCAAGCGGTCTGATTTCGGCATGACGAGCAATCTGGAATTCATCGGCGATGACGTCGAAGTCATCATCGAAACGGAATTCCTCGAAGTCGCGGAATAAGATCCGTGAGCGCCGAGGCGTCGCCACGATACACAAATATCGCCATCGCCCTTCACTGGGCGATGGCGGCCCTGCTGCTTTTCATGATCTGGCTCGGCTGGAACATGGACGACAACGAGGTGCGCTATCAGCTGCACAAATCGATCGGGATCACGATCCTCTTCCTGGCGCTCGCCCGTCTGGCATGGCGCTTTGCGAATCCGCCGCCGCCCCTGCCGGAAGGTATGCCTGCCTATGAGAAGACAGCGTCCCACGCGGTGCACATTGCGTTCTACGTGCTGATGATCGGCATACCGCTCGGAGGCTGGTTCATGGTTTCGGTATCGCCATTCCAGGTTTCGACGGTGCTGTTCGGCCAGGTCAGCTGGCCGCACCTTCCCTTCACCGACGGCCTCATCGGCAAGGAACTCTATGAGTTTGTAGCCAACATCCATGGCAAAGGCGCCTGGGTCATCATTGTTCTTCTGGCGCTGCACGTCGCTGGCGCAATCAAGCACGAGCTGGCCGCCGAAGACGGCGTTCTGAAGCGGATGATCCCTGGCCTGTTCGGCAAGACGAGCCCGCCTTTGCTGCCGGCACGCGGGGCGCTGTTTGCCTTTGGCGGCAGCCTTCTCCTGTTTGCCGCGATTGCGGCCGTTCCCCTCATTGGAGCGGGCGGCGCGAAACCTGCGCCCGCAAGCGCGCCTGTGGAATTGGCCGGAAACTGGGACGTGGACTACAGCCAATCCGAAATCACCTTTTCCGGTCAGCATGAAGGCAACGCGTTCAACGGTGTGTTCGGCAGTTGGACGGCAGACATCACCTTTGATCCGGACGCGCTGGCAGACGCCAAGGTGCACGCGGTGGTCGATACGCGGACGGCCAAGACCGGCACCAAGCTCTATGACGACAGCCTCAAGAGCAAGGAATGGTTCAATGTGGCAGAGTTCCCGGAGGCTACGGTGGATCTGTCGGATTTCCGGAGCGTAGGCGCGGGGTACACGGCAACCGCCACGCTGACACTGAAGGGCGTGCCCGTGAGTGTTCCGCTCAATTTCACGCTGGATATAGCGGGCGACACCGCTACGCTGGATGCGACCGCCGAGTTCTCCCGCAAGGCGCTGAATCTCGGCCAATCGTCAGATCCGGGAGCGTCCTGGGTCGCCGATGCGGTTGCAGTGAACGTAACCGGTCAGGCGAAGCGCAAACGCTGAGGGGCCTTTTGCGTGACGCCTGAGAGGTGATAAGGGCGGGCGATGACCGCCGCCATTGCGCCTATCTTGCCGGAAACCATTGCCCTTGCCGCTGATATTCTCGGTGATGGCGGGCTGATCGCCATGCCGACTGAAACAGTTTATGGCCTTGCGGCGGACGCGGCCAATGCCGAGGCAGTTGCGCGCATCTACGAAGCCAAAGGCCGGCCCCGGTTCAATCCCCTGATCGCGCATGTATCCTCCTGGGCGATGGCGGAACAAGAAGCCGAGTTTTCGCCGCTCGCGCGCCAATGTGCCGAGGCGTTCTGGCCGGGGGCTCTGACACTCGTTTTGCCGGCCAAGCCGGGGGGGCAGGTTTCCGATCTGGCGCGCGCGGGGCTTGATACGATCGCGATCCGATGGCCTGCACACTACGCGGCGACCGCGCTGATCACGGCATTCGGACGCCCGCTCGTGGCCCCCTCCGCCAACTTATCAGGTCATGTCAGCCCCACACGGGCAGACCATGTGATGGCCGATCTGGGAGACCGCATCGATCTGGTACTGGATGGCGGGCCCTGCCAGGTCGGAATGGAGTCGACGATTATCGGTGTTGATGGAGACGAACTGGTCCTGCTGCGGCCGGGCGGTATCCCGACGGAACTGATCGCGGAGAAGACCGGCCGACCCGTGCGCGTGCATACGCCGGATGACGCGATCAATGCGCCGGGGCAGATCAAATCCCACTACGCCCCGAAGGCCCGCTTGCGCCTTAATGTCTCTGCACCGGAACCCGGTGAGGGCTATCTGGCCTTCGGGGCAGACAATCCGGGCGGCCTCAATCTATCTCCGAGTGGCGACCTGGTCGAAGCGGCGACCAAGTTGTTCGCGATGCTGAGGGCACTCGACGCACGCTATGAGCGCATCGCTGTCGCGCCGATTCCGGAAGACGGACTCGGAGAAGCCATCAATGATCGTTTGAAACGTGCCGCGTACCGTGAGGGAGACGGAGCGGCCTAGCCGCCCATGATGTCTTCCTGCAGCACAGTCATCATGAACTGGTAGGACGTTTCGCCCTCTTCGTCGTCGCGGTAGACGACGGCGAGAAACTCTGCACCAAGATAGACCTCTGCCGAGTCATTAGCTTTGTCGCGCGGCAACAGGCGCAGGCCCGGATTGAGCTTTTCCTTGAGGTAGGCCTCGAGGCGCAGCATTTCTTCTTTGTTCATCACTAAATTTCCTGAACCAAATCAACACGCGCGGAGACTAGACGCTTTGGGCGCCTGAGCAAAGTGCCGGGCTGCAAGGTTTGGACTAACCGTTGGTCTGGTCCGGGATGCCCTGGTCCATCGTTTTTGCCGGCTGGCAACAGCTGGGCCCGCCAACGACCTTCGCAGGCACGCCTGCGACCGTGCAATGGGCCGGCACGTCTTTCAGCACGACACTGCCGGCGGCGACTTTCGCTTCATCGCCTACAGTGATGTTGCCAAGGATCTTGGCGCCGACCGACAAGAGAACGCCGCGGCCGATTTTGGGGTGTCGGTCGCCGACTTCCTTGCCTGTTCCTCCAAGCGTGACGCCGTGCAGAAGCGAGCAGCCTTCGCCCACGACAGCCGTTTCACCAATCGTGATGCCGGACGCGTGGTCGAGCATCACGCCGGCGCCGATGCGGGCAGCCGGGTGGATATCGACATCGAACAGCTCCGACGCGCGGCTCTGGAAGTGGAAGGCCAGCGTCTCCCGGCCCTGACGCCAAAGCTGGTGGGCGACGCGGTGTGTCTGGAGCGCGAGGAAGCCCTTGAAGAAGAGGAAGGGCTGGAGCAGCCCCCGGCAGGCAGGATCCCGTTCGAGCACAGCCTGCATGTCGGCCTCGGCCAGCACAACCAGGCCCGGATTGGACTCGTAGGCGCCCGTGATCACATGGCGCACCTGCTGGGTGCTCATTGCCGGGCTCGAGAGCTTTTCGGCGAGATGATACGACAGGGCTTGCCCCAGCGTGGCGTGCGTGAGGATTGCCGCGCTGAGATATCCCGAGAGCGAATGCTCCTCTGCGGCCGCGGCGGTTGCCTCGAAGCGGAGGCGTTTCCAGGCCGGTGCGGGCGCGCCGATGTCCGGATTGTCGATCATGATAGGCCTCCTCAGGCTTCGTACGGACCTAGATGGCGCCCGAACGGCCAGATTTCAATTGCGGGAATCGCTTCAACTCAGGCTATTCCGCGTGCGCAACGGTCGGCTGCCGCCGCTTCGACCGCCGCCCGAACAGGCCCATGGTCGAAAGCCGGAAGACGGCCGGCGTGAAATACAGCGCCAGAAGCGCCGAGCCACCGACACCGCCTGCGATACCGGCCGCAAGGGGCATCCAGAACGCATCGCCGCCAAGCAGGATCGGGACAAAGCCGCCCATCGTCGTCAGCGTTGTTGCGATGATGTGGCGGGTGGCGTTCATCACCACCTCGCGCTGAGCAACAATGTCGTCGGCCATGGCCTCGGGACTGTCGCGCAAGAGGGACAGCACAACGATCGTGCCGTTGATCGCGATTCCGAAGAGCCCGAGGCTGCCCACGATGGCGTTGAACCCGAATGGCAGATTGAACAGCCAGACACCGAAGAAGGCGTAGAAGACGGACAAGACGCCCGAAACGATGATCAGCAGCATCATGCGGAATGAATTGAACACGAGCATGATGGCGCCGGCCATCACCAGCATCAGCGGTATGCCGACCGCCGCAAGATTGCCTACGGCTTCTCCGGAGTTTTCTGCTTCACCGCCAATCAGCATGTCGTAGCCGGGGGGAAGCGAGAAACCGGAAGCCTCAAGACGTTCCTGGAATTGCGCAAGGCTCGGCGCAGGCAACGTGTACGGATCAAGGAATGCCAGAATCTGGTTGGTGCGAAGGCCGTCGCGCCGGGAAATAATGGACGTTTTTGGCGTCAGTTCCATTTCGCCCAGCGCCGACAGTGGCGTGCCGGTGTCGCCAGGCGTCGCGCCTATGGTCTTGGATTGAAGGTCTGTCAGGTTCGTCCGACGGTCACTCGACGATGTGATCCGCACCGGGAGTTCTTCGGTGCCTTCGAGAACCGAACCGGCCCGGACCCCTTCGAGTTCAGAATTTATGTTTGCAGCGAGGTCCGTCAGACGGCTGCCGGCGAGATTGGTCGCAGATTCGTCCGCCTTGAGACGCAAGGTCGGCGAGCCCAGTTCGAGCGACGCTAACGAATACGTGATTCCCGGTGTCTGGTTCAGCACGGTGCGGACGTCCTGACCGAGCTGGTTCAGAATCTCGAGATCGGGCCCTCGGAGGATAAGTTCGATTGGCGCGTCGGCTGGCGGCCCCTGCTCGAACGGCAAGGCAAGAAAGCGCGCAGACGGGAACTCGCTGCGAAGCTGGCGCTGAACATCGTCCACGATCTGGCGCGTGCGCTGGTTTCCGTCGAGTTGAACCCAGCCTGATGCAAATCCTTCGACGCCGCGCGTATTGTTGAACGAGTTATAATACACACGAGGCGATGGTTCGCCGAGCACCCACGTGACCGACTTCACGCCCTCATTCTGCATGACGAGTTCGGTCGCACGCTCGGTGATAGCAATTGTGTCGGCGAGGCTGGATTCCGACGTCAAACCAAGCGTGAGCTGGAACTGATCCCGCTCCGTAGGCGGAAAGAACTGTTGCGGAAGCTTGGTCATGAGCATCAAGCCCATGATCGCTGGCGCGACGCAGACAATGATTCCCAACAAGGGATACCGTATTACAGCCCCGACTGTTGCGCGATACCCGTCCGACACCAGATCGATCGCAATCCCATCGCGCCACCAGCGGCGCGGCCTCCGCATCGCTCCCTTTTCCCAGCTGCGCTTGCGGTCGAACCAGCCGGCAAAAGCTGGCACGATCGTGATCGAAATCAGGAACGACGCTGTGATCGAATAGATCACCGAGATACCGATCATGCCGATGAACTCACCAGCCGGTCCAGGAAGCATCGCAATGGGCGCAAAAGCGAGCGCGGTCGTCAGCGTTGACGCCGCTAGCGGCGCCAGCAGATGCTTGAGGCTGCGATCAATGGACTCCAGCCGTGAGAGTCCCCTAGCCCGCCACTGATCGATGTCATCGACGACGACAATGGCGTTGTCGATCAGCAGGCCGAGCGAAATCACTAGGCCGGTGACGGACATCTGATGCAAAGGCTGGCCGAATATATTGAACAGGATCAGCACCAGTGCGACAGTCAGCGGCATCGCCGTGCCGCAAACGAGCGCCGAACGCCAACCCATCGTGAAAAACAGGACGGCGAAGACAATCAGGGCTGAATAGCCGAGGTTTTGCGCGAGCCCGTTCAATCGCGCTTCGGTATAGCGGCTCTGGTCGAAGACGACCTCAACCTTGATGCCCGGCGGCACATCGGCGGCGAATTGATTGACAGCGTCGCGCGCCGATTTCGCCCAACGGTCTACGCGCAGGTTCGGCGAAATAAAGCCCGCGACAAGCACCGCGCGCTTTTCATTCTCGAACGCCATGCGGGTTGGCGGATCTTCGAAGCCCTTGATGACAGACGCGACATCGCCGACACGCAACACTGACCCGCCGGGCATTTGTCGGATCGGCACAGAGCGCACACGCGCAAGACTGTCGAGATCACCGTCGACCTCGACGCCGATCGTGCCACCATCAGTGCGCAGGCGTCCGGCGGGCGCCTTTGAATCAGCTGCCGCGATGGCTCGCGCGGCGTCAGCAACGCTGACACCGGATGCCGCGAGCATGTCACCGTCTACCGTAACCCGAATCTCTTCGGCCGGAAGGCCGAACGTTTCGGTCAGTTCAGTTCCGTTGAGCCGCTGGAACGTGTTCTGCAGGTCCAGCGCGAGACGGCGCATGACGGCAAGCGGCGGCTCTCCCTCCCCTGTCCAGGTCAGGGAAACGATCATTGTGCTGGCGCCGACATAGAAGCGCGTGATGTCAGCGTTGCTCGTTCCCGGGGGGAACGATTGCTGCGCTTTCGCGACCTGTTGCCGGATGAGCGTCCAGGCGTCGTCGACTTCGGCTTCAGTCAGATCATCCTCGATGTTGAGACTGACCTGCACCACGCCGCTGCGCGCAAACGTCTCGACCTGTTTCAGCTCCGGAAGCTCCATCAATGCCGCTTCCAACGGCTGCGCAACCAGCGCTTCCATACGCTCTGCATCGGCCCCCGGAAGGGTGACGACAACGATTCCGAACCGTTCAACCAGCGTGGGGTCTTCCTGCCGACCGAGCGAAAGCAGCGCGCCCAGCCCGCCGAACAGGATCACGAGAACCGCAAGTGCGGTCAGACGCGGGAGACGATAGAACAGGGACAGCATTGGAGTGACCGTCCCTAACCGTCGTGCTCTGTCGACGCCCTCTGGGAGTCGATTGGGGTGACGGGCACGCCGGGTGTGATCCGGTGAAGACCATCCGTGATGATCCGGTCGCCGGGCTGCATGGGTCCGCGCACGAAGGCGCGGTCACCGGAGGTGTGTACCATCTCGACGACGCGTGACTCTGCCCGGGCCCCGCCGCCATCCGGCACCGCCACATAGATGGTCCACAACCCGCGGGTAGCGCTCGTCAGGGCCTTCAGCGGCACCCAGAAGCCGCCCTCATCGATCGTCCTGGGAATTGAAAGGCGTACAATTGTGCCAGCCGGGACGGACGCGGCGTCGTCAATATCGAAGACAGCCGCGACCGTGCGCTGCGAGGCATTGACAACGCCGGTGACGCCGCGGAGTGTCGCATCGACCGGGCCCGTCTCGGCGGTGAGCGTGTAGACCTTGCCGGGCTCTAGGTCGGCCACGGCGCTCGCCGGCACGCCGATCTCCGCCTCCAGCTTTCCAGCTTCAACCAGCTCCAGCAACGGTGTCCCTGGGCCGGCGATGGCGCCCTCGTCGGCAAACCGCGCTGTCACAACACCGTCGAATGGCGCCGTGATTCGCGCGAGATCGATCTGCACCCGGAGCGTATCCGCCTGCGCTTTGGCCGAGGCTATTCGCGCCGCTGCGGTTGCGGCCTGCGCTTCGGCTTCGTCGACACGCTGTGTCGAGACATGGCCCTGCGCTAGCAACGTTCGCTGGCGCTCGACTGTATCCAATGCCAGCTGATAGGACGCGCGTGCTTCGTCAACGACGGCTTCGAGTGAAGCGAGTTGGGCCGCAAGCCCCCTTGTGTCCAGCTTGGCAAGCGTGTCGCCAGCTTTGACGTGGTCTCCGACCCGTACACGGATGGATTCAATCCGTCCGCCGGACGGAAATCCCAGCTGACTGGTACGCTGCGCTTGGGCGAGGCCGGAATAGGCTTCGTCCAGGACGAAATCCTTGACCAGAACGGCTTCGGTCACCTCAACCGTCATCGGCTCTGGCTCGGCGACGGCCACCTTCGGTCCTTCGGCGCTTCGCATCAGGAAGGCTCCGAACAGGAAACCTGCAATCACGAGCCCCAGAAGGACAAGGAAAACAACCCCCTTCATGAAGGTCGGGCGGAATTCTCTCTGATCGCTCAGTGAATGATAATCCGGGTCAGACATCTGTGCGCTCTTTGTTTCCGGGAGTTGGTGCAGTCGGCCCATGTGTGTCGCAAAGGCTGCGGACCAACAGGCCGACATGGAAATCGGTGAAGGCATCGTTGGAAAGGACGCCGCGATCATTCGGCATCATTTCCGGAAAATGGGGAATATGGATCAGCAACTGCGCAAGGCCGTGCATCGACGCCCAAAGCGATTTCGCAGCCTGATAGGGATCCATTTTGGCGTCAAAAACCCCGGCGCTCTGACCTTGCTGCACGAGCGACACCACCATTCCGAAGGCTTGGCCCTTCTTCATGTTCTGGAAATTCGCCCAGTCGGTGGCCGAACCTTGCGATGCAAACGCGGCGAGGTAGTGGTGCGGCCGCTCCACGGCGACACGGATGTACGTCTTGAAACAGGTCCGGACGCGCTCTTCGAATGAAAGCGAAGTGATCGCCGCGTGATCCACGCGCTCCATCAAACGGCCGAAAAAAGCCTCCTTGAGCTCGTCGACCAGCTCTTCCTTGGAGCCGAAATACTTGTAGATCGCGGACGGTGAATAGTCGATTTCCTCGGCCAGCCGGCGAATGGACAATCCGGCCTCGCCCTCGACGGAGAACACACGCTCGGCCGCCTCGAGAATCGCTCCCCGGACTTTCTGCCGGCGGCGCTCTGCAGGCGAAGCCTCTAGTTCCAGCGGCTGCGACAAACGAAGCTCCTCCCCGAGCGGCGTTTAATTAGTGAACACTGTTCACTTTAGAAGAATTAGGCCGCGCGAACCGCAACGGCAAGCCGGATTGAAAAATTAATTCGCGCCTTCTCCTGAGGCCGTCCGGACATTAAAGCCTGAGAGTGATGACCAAACGATTTCCGCCGCCGCCGCTCCGAGACATACCCTTGCCTGGGGCCCGCCCTAGCAGGGAAGCCCGCGCGATGCTTGCCTTGCGCAAGTCCGCCAACAAGCTGCTTCTAGGACCGCCGGGACCTTCGCCCGAAGAGTTGGATGAGTTGCTGTGCGTTGCGATGCGGGTGCCGGACCACCGCAAGCTGGCGCCGTGGCGATTCGTCGTGTTTGAAGGCGATGCACGCGACAGGATCGGCGCTGAACTCGCTGACATCCTCAGCGCACGAGGTGCGCCTGAGCCGCAGGTCGCGGAAGCCGCAAAATCAATGGTTCGGGCGCCTGTTGTCGTGATGATCGTCTCAAGTCCGGTCGATGACGGGCGTACGCCGGTTTGGGAGCAAGAGCTTTCGGCGGGCGCGGTCTGCTACAATCTGCTTCTGGCCGCCAATGCCAGCGGCTGGGCCGGCGTCTGGCTGACTGAGTGGCCCGCGTTCGATCCCGACGCTGCCATTCGTCTTGGCATCGGCTCATCGGAACGGATTGCAGGCTTCGTGCACATCGGCACGGCGCGTGCGCAGACGCCCGAGCGCGAACGACCAACTCTGGATGCCAAGGTCACGCGTTGGCCTTGAAGGCGCCCGCCGCTTAAATCAGGCTGATACGAGGGATCAGGCCGAACGTCATGCCCATGTAGAGGGCGTAGCCCAGGAGCAGCACGCACCCTTCCCAGCGCGCAATCTGCCGCCCGGTCATCGCGAACAGCATCAACAAACCTGCCGACAAGACGAGCGCGCCCACATCCATGGACGAGATGATACTGACCGGCTGCGAGCCAGCCATCGCGACTGCACCTTCATCCCCCCGGATGCTGAACGGTTGGACCAGCGCCGTCACACCGACAATTCCAAGGATATTGAAGATGTTCGAGCCGATGATGTTGCCGAGTGCCACATCGGCCCGCTTGCGCAAGGCTGCAACAACGGACGTTGCAAGTTCCGGAAGGCTGGTCCCCACCGCCACGATGGACAGACCGATGACCGTCTCGCTGATGCCGAATGACCGGGCGAGCGTCGATGCGCCCGTCACCAGCAGGTTCGCACCGAAAACGACGGCAACAAGACCTGCGGCGGCAATCAACAGGCCCAAAGTGAGACCATACCCGGCCTCGACCAGCTCTCCTTCAGCCCGGTGCATCTCAGCCGTCGCGTCCTGGCGCCGCTGATCGGCGATCAACGAAAAGGCCAGGTAGGAAACGAGCAGCGCGACCAGAATGATGCCGGCGATACGCCCGAACTGGTCGAACCAGAGCAAGCCGCAGAGCAGTATGGTTACCGCGATCATGATCGTGCCGTCGCGCGCCAATGCGCTGGGCTGCACCATGATCGGCGTGATGATGGCCGCCACAGCAAGAACCAGGAAGATGTTGGCGACGTTGGAGCCGACGACATTTCCGATAGCAATGCCGACCGAGCCGTTCCCGACCGCCTGAATACTGGTGACCAGTTCCGGGACTGACGTGCCGAAACCGACCAGAGTGAGCCCGATCACGAGTTCGGATATGTTCAGTTTGCGGGCAACGCTTACCGAGCCCCGGACGAGCGCTTCGCCGCCGATGAACAGCAAAACCAGTCCGCCGAGCACAAAAAGATACATCATATGACCGAATCCCGCCGTTTCCCGGCCATATAGTGTTACGAAACTGCATGATGCAATCAAACCTGGCGGTTCACGTCATTTACCATTCACCCATCAAGTGAACGTAATGGTTTCAGGCTCATGGATGGGCCAGAACTTGCATCCCTGCTCCGGCAGAAAGCTGAGAACGCGATGAAAGAGGCGAAGCCGGCAAATGCCTGGACGATCGCCCGGCCTTTGGCCGGGGCCTGTCTGCTGGCCGCAACCTCCGCCTGCGCACTGGTGCCCGGGCTCGACACTGTCGCGACCCAGGAAGCCGAAAAGACGCCTCGGGCGACGATCGAAGGCGTTCCCCTTGCCCTCGAAGTGCGCGCCAATTCGCTCGTGCGTGTGGCTGAACCGGCGCCGCGCAGCGTTCTGGAAGCCCGCAACCGCGTCAACAAGTCCGCCGACCTCGTGCACGACCTCTTGTCATCCGAAGGCTACCTCGCAGCGGAGGTTACCCCGTCGCGCATCGAATCGACCGATGGGACTCCGATCCTCGTTGCGGTCCCGGGCGAACGGTTCACCGTGTCGACAGGGACATATTCGGGCCGGGATGCGATTGTGCCCGAAGTTGCCCGGCAGCTTGATGCCGATCTGGGCGAATTGCCGGTTGGCTCCATCGCCCGCACGCCAGATATCGAGCGGATTGACGACCAACTCGTGATGTCCCTGCGCAAGCAAGGCTATGCATTTGCCTACAGCGAAGGGATCGATGTTCTCGCCTCCCGGTCTGAGTCGAATGTCGATCTCACCTTCCTTCTGGTTCCCGGGCCACGCGTTGCACTCGGCGCGCTTGATCTGCCAGGCGTTGATGCGCGCGGCTCGAAAATGATCGGGACCATGAAGACCTGGAGCGACGGCGATCTCTACAATCCGGCGATCATCGACAAGCTGCGCACGCGGCTGCGGTCTACGGGGCTCTACGAAGGCATCGGTGTGACGGTGGCCGAGGTGCCCGGCCCTGACGGTCTGCACACCGTCACCGCCACCCTGGTTCAAGCTGACCCCCGGACCATCAGTATAGGTGCGACGGCATCGACGACCGAGGGAATTGGTGTCGATGCCTATTGGGAGAAACGCAACCTCACCGGACGGGCGGACCGTCTGCGCATCAGCGGCGAAGTCGCAACGCTCGCCCGTGACCTGACAGCGACCTACGAGCGGCCAAATATCGGAACGTATGGGCGGACTTTGACGCTCGAAACCGGCGTCCGGGCTGAAGAGACAGATGCATACGACCTGACCGGCGCGAAAATCGGCGCCTCGCTTTCACAACCCTTCATGAAGAACCTGACGCTTTCAGTCGGTGCCACACTCGATGCCACCCGTACCCTGGATCAACGTGCACGCATCGTGGGCGGTACCGAACGGGATCAGTTGACGTTGTCCTTCCCGATCTCTGCCAACTATTCGGACGTCGGCGATCCGCTTGATCCGCAGTCCGGCGTCAGACTGTTTGCAGGCACGGAGACCGGCGTGTCTGTCGGTGACGAGACGCCGGGCTATACGCGACTTCACCTCACCGGCGCGACCTATCGTGCGATTACTGACAATATCGTCGGCGCGTTTCGTGCTGAATATGGCGCTTTCGTCGGTTCGAATGCCGTGCCGCCCGACAAGCTATTCTTTGCGGGCGGTGGCGGCACCGTTCGTGGATATGAATACCAGAGCCTGTCGCCGCGCGACTCGGCCGGGATCCTTACCGGCGGCCGCAATCTGTTTGCCTTGTCGGCGGAAGTTCGCTGGCGCGCGTCGGAACGGTTCGGATATGCTCTTTTCACAGACTTGGGCGCAGCCGGCAACGATGCCGGCTCGGTGATTTCAAATGCGTCGGCGTCTGTAGGTGTCGGTGTTCGCTACTACCCCGGCTTCGGTCCGATCCGTCTGGATCTTGCAACCCCGCTCGACCGGCGGGATGGTGACGCACCTGTTCAGGTTTATATCTCCATCGGACAGGCGTTCTGATGGGTCTGTTCTCCGGTTTCACTTCCTTACTCCGCCGGCGCCCGTTGACGTCCTCGCTCGCGGCGCTCGTTCTCGCACTTGTGGCGCTGACTTCCTTTGTGCGTTACTGGATCACAACTGACGCCGGACGCGATTTCGTGATCTCTCAGCTCGATGGCCGTGAGATTGCCGGATACGGCAAGCTCAGCATCCGGAATATCGAGGGCGATCCGCTCTCGGACTTTTCCGTAGGGCTGATCGAGATACGCGATTCGTCCGGCGCGTGGATCAGCGCTAAGTCCATCAAGGTGTCGTGGTCACCGCTAGTCCTGCTTTCACGGCGCCTGGATCTGTCGGAGGTCGCGGTCGAAGCCATCGACCTGAGCCGCCTGCCGGACCGCACGCCCCAACAAGCTTCAAGCGGCAAGGCGTGGGAGGTACGGCTTGGCAATGCCACAATTGACCGTCTGCATATTGCCAAAAGTGTCGCGGGACCTGAATCTGCGTCGTCGATTTCTGCACGCTTCCTGACCGCCCGGACCGGAAGTATCGACGCACGGCTGCGTATCTCGCCGCTGGAAGGCGCCGGTGATCAGATCGACGCCCAGATCAAACGCGATGCCGCTTCGTCCTTCGAACTCCAGATCGACGGCATTGCGCCAGCAGACGGGCTGTTCGCCCATCTCCTCCGTCTGCCGGAGGGCTCGGCGGCTGTCCTGACGGCCTCGGCCGCAGGTGATCTTTCCGACGGCCGCGGCGAAGCCCTCCTGTCGATAGACGGCGTCGACAAGGTACTCGTATCGGGCAAGATCGAAAACAATGCACTGGAAGCCAATGCCCGTTTCGATGCCACCGCTTTGCCGCTTACCGAAAAGCTCTCTGCGTTTCTTGGCACGCAAGCCGAAGCGGACCTTCTGGCGACATTCGCGAAGAAGTCGGCGACGGTAGGCCTGGATGCGCGCATAGCGGCTGGCTCGCTCAAACTCACCGGCAAGTCGCGGCTCGACCGGCTTGAGCTTGTCGAGCCCGCGAATCTCGAAGCAAACCTGACAACGCTCCTTCCCTATTGGGGCGGCGCGGACGGATTGAAGCTGAACGGCACGCTGTCGAAACAGGATGACGGCTACCAGTATTCCGGTGAAACAACGCTCAGAATTTCCGAACGTTCTTCCCTTCCCTTCGAAACCGCCTCGGGTCCCGTCACGGCTACGCTGGAAGATGGACGGATTCCATTCTCTGCGACTTTGACGGTAACGAAGCCGGTCGCCAGAAACGCAACCTTCGCCGGTATTCTGGGCGAACAGGTCCGCCTGTCCGGCACGGGCGTCTATGAGCTTCAGGGCCGCCGCCTGCTGATGGATGCCATCGAGCTTACGCACAAGACCGGCACAGCGCAGTTGCTGGGCGAAGCGGACTTCCGCAGCAGTGATCTCAACCTGACCGGAAAGATCTCCCAGGATATAGCCGCCCTACCGGGTGGTTTCGGCGGCACGGCATCAGGCTTCGTTCAGGCCAAGGGGCAGCTGCGAGACCTGGAGCTCTCGCTGAACCTCAACCTCGCCAACGTGACCTCCGGTCTGGAAACGCTATCCCCCTTGGTCAATGGTTTTGGCACGTTGCGCGGTGTGATGTCGATCAAGCCGGACGAAGGCGCGATCCAGAAAATGGAACTGAAGCTGCCGGGACTTCAAGGCCGGGTTTCGGGACGCGCCTACGGAACACGGGCGCCTGACCTCAGCATCGAGGCCGAACAGCTGGAGCCGATTGTGATGTCCGGCAACCAAATCAATCTCGGATCCATCTCGACCCAGCTTCGCAGGACGTTCGCAGGTTTGCGCCTGAGCGGATCATCCGAAGATGGCCGCGCCATCATCAGTGGACGCACCATCTCCAGCCTCGTCGCAAAAGCCGATCTGCTTATCGATGACGGAACCATAACCGGTCCCGTGACACTGGCTGGCGTTACCGATGGCCAGCCGGCCACTGCGTCGTTCATTCTCGATCGGCGGGCCAAAACGACACGGATCAGCTCGCTCGATGGCCGGTTCGGCGCGATCGACCTATCCGGATCTGCAGCAATCTCGGATTCCGGATCGATCGAGGCCAATATCAATGCCGACGCCAGCACATTCAAGGTCGGCGGGGTGCGTTTCGGCAGCTTGACGATCAAGACGTCGAATAGTCCGGCCGGCAGCAATGCCTCGGCGCTCGGCGCCTCATTCGAGGCCACCGATGTCTTGCTCACATCCCGCTTGGCGGTCGACAGGATCACCGGCTCAGTCATCTCCACAACGGCAGGTTATCGCTTTGAAGGCCGGATTCTCGACGACAAGAACGGCGCAGCCAGCGATATCCTGTATTCGGGGCTTTTCCGGACCGGGAGTGAAACACCATCGGGCACACTGGCCTTGACGGGTAATCTCTTCGGAGCCCCCATCGCCACGCGCAAGGACATCACATGGACGATGGGTGCCGCGCCCACTGCCGATGTCGATCTATCCATTCTGGGTGGACGGATTCAGGCGCGCGTCAGACCGGGTAACACGACCGACAGCAGCACGCTGACGATCGACAAGCTGGTGCTTTCGCCCGCGCTCGCAGCCTTCGGCTTGCCCGAAATTGATGCGGTGATATCGGGCGACGCCAACGGGCGATTGTACGGTGAGAATCCGGAAGGCCGCTTCGTTGTGACGGGCACCAGCGGATTGTCCGGCCTGAAGACGGCGCTGGATCTGACGCTGACTGGAAACCTAAACCGCCGCGCTTTGACGTTTACCGCAGAAGCCGGGTATGGCCCGGAACTGAACGCCGCAGCGTCGGGACGCCTTCCTGTAATGACGGCTCCCGCAGCTGTCGTGAAACTCGACCGCGACAAGGCGATGGACGCCGAGCTTGATCTGGCAGGAAACCTTGACGCGCTCCGGCTGGTCGCCCTCGCCTACGGGCACGACATTGGCGGTCAGATCGATGCCCACGCAAAAGTCGCCGGCACGCTGGACAACCCCAAGATCACTTCAAACGCCACGATCACGAAGGGGAGATACGAGTATGGCGCGACCGGCCTCAGCCTCAAAGATCTCGAGGTAAAAGCCGACTACCGCGACATGACCACAACGCTCTCCGGCGCGGGTGCAGGTGCCCAGGGCGGCAGTCTAACGTTCGATGGGCGGCTTGCAGAAGCCGAGACCGGCGTGAAGGTCAAGTTTGATCGCCTGCTTGTTTATGACAAGCTCGGCGACCAGGCGCGCATCTCCGGCGATGCCCAGCTCGTTGAGGGCGCAGATGATCGTTTGCTGAGCGGTGCATTGACGGTCAATGAGGCCAGGTTCAACATCGACAACTTCTCCGACAACTCGATCCGGACACTGAATGTGCGCTGGGATACAGATGATCCGGATGCCGCGCGCCGGGCAATTCTCAACAAGCCGATCCGGCTCGACATGACCGTGTCCTCCAAGCGCGGCGTTGTCGTGCGCGGGCGCGGACTGGACAGTGATTGGGGCGTGGATGTTGCAGTGACGGGAACGCCATCAAGCCTGCTGTTCAACGGGCGTGCAACGTTGGTGCGCGGCACGCTGGAACTCGCGCGGCGCCCCTTCGAATTCCAGACCGGACAGATCACATTCGATGGTCCGCTTGATTCCGCCCGCTTGGCTATTTCAGCGACACGTGAGGTCAATGGTTTCTCGGTTAACGCCGATGTCAGTGGAGCTGTCAAAGATCCTACGATCGAACTTTCGAGCACACCATCGCTTCCTCAAGACGAAATCCTCTCTCGGATGTTGTTTGGCAGATCGTCTGTTGATCTGTCCGCGCTGGAGGCGGCAGAGCTTGCCTCATCGATCGCCCGTCTCGCCGGACGGGACACCGGCGTTGATCCCGTCTCTGCAATCCAGTCCGGTCTTGGTGTTGATAGACTAAGGCTTGGCGTGGATAGCGCCGGCAATGCCGAACTCGGCGTCGGCCAGTACCTGGCACCGGATGTCTATCTTGAGGTGACAACCCAAGGCGCTGCTGGCAATAGTGTGGAAGTCGAGTGGCAGCCACGCCCTCAGGTTTCGGTTGCATCAGAGACGAGTTCCACTGGAGACTCGCGTATATCGATCCGCTGGAAAAAAGACTACTGAGTGTGTTTCGGCGTGCAAGTTTGACCCCTTAGACGGGGTTATCGGCGTCCAACTTTGACCCCCCGTTTGGAGTGTTTGACCATCCGCGTTTTGGTAGCGGATGGAGCTGGAGTTGAAGGGCGTGGATACGATTGCGCGGGT
>NZ_WGLO01000017.1 GCF_016125515.1 Hyphomonas sp. | reverse complement strand
CCTGAGCGCCTTGCCGCCCGCTGGCCCAGGCCGGTTCCACTCGTTTGAAAAGTTGCACCGGCCTGGGCCAGCTACCACCGCGCAGGTGGGGTCAATTTTGCACGCCGATAGGGGGTCAATTTTGCGCGCCGATTGACAGTTTGTCCACATATAGTGGTGAATCTGTCGCACATCGCCGCATGTAGTGGCGAGGCGCTCGCTACTGGCGGTTGCCGATTTCGCTGAAAAGGGCTTGCATAATCGGCCCTCGCCTCCCTTTCGGAGTGAGGCCGCGATTTAAACGGCCTCGTTCGAGCGAGGCTTCGAGATCCGGCGAGAAGGCGTGTCAGGTGGAGCTGAAATTGGACCTTGGCGGTATCTGAACTCACCATCCCTCTTCTGGCGAAAGCGGACGCCAGCGTCGGAATTTCATTCCAAGCCTGATCAGATCATGTTACAAAACGTCTGAATTTACATCCAATCCCAGACGTTTTGTAACATGACAGAGCTGAACCGAACTCAAAGAGAAAAAACAATCTCGCTTCTGAAGCGCAAAGGGATCATGCGTCTGTCCGAACTGATGGCCGAAGGCATAAGCCAGCCCACGCTAAGCCGGTTGGTCAATGCCGGAGAGCTTGTCCGTCCGGCGAGAGGACTCTACGAGCTTGCAGAAACAGAATTCGAACTGACGCACACCCTCGCGACAGTCACCAAACGCGTGCCCAGAGGTGTGATCTGCCTGATATCTGCACTTCAATATCATGACATAACACTGCAGACTTCAAACCGGGTCTGGGTAGCTATCGGGGAAAGCGACCGGAAACCACAACTGCACTATCCGAAGGTCCGGATTGTGAGGTTTGGGGAAAAAGCTTTTGAACGAGGGATAGAGAGCCATCGGATTGACGGCGTCGCCGTGCGGATTTTTGATCCGGCCAAAAGCGTGGTCGATTGTTTTCGATATCGCAATACAGTGGGGCTCGACGTTGCACTTGAAGCACTGAGGGTGGCCATCCGCAAGCGCAAGGCCAGCCCAGATTCCATAGCAGAATACGCCAAGGCACTTCGAATATGGAGCGTGTTGCAACCCTACATTGTGACAACGGCCGCCGATGAAGGATAAGCCAACGAACCTGCCAGCATCGATCAGCGCACGCTTGCGCAATCAGGCACGCGAAATGCAGCTTGATATGGAATTGCTGTTGCGGCGTTATGCGCTGGAGCGCTTGCTGCTTAGGATAAGCATGTCGAAGCACAGCGACACATTCATCCTGAAAGGCGCGATGCTATTCGCCCTATGGCATGATGACCCAACGCGGCCGACGCGGGATCTGGATCTGCTGGGCTCCGGTGCTTCCGATGCAGCAGCGATTGTCAGTACGTTCAAAGAAATCTGCGGCACCGAAGTATCCGACGACGGACTAATATTTGATCAGCATTCACTGAAAGTTGAGGTAATTCGGGAAGAGCAGCGCTATGGAGGCGCAAGGGTCACAACGACAGCAAATCTGGGCAAAACACGTATTCCGATCCAGGCAGACATTGGCTTCGGCGATGCCGTGACCCCTGCTCCGGTAAAAGCAGACTTCCCGTCCCTGCTGGGAATGGAAACGCCAACAGTTCTCACTTATCCACGCGAGACGGTTGTCGCTGAAAAATTTGAAGCAATTGTGTCGCTCGGGATTGCGAATAGCAGGATGAAAGATTTCTATGACCTCGCTGTGTTGGCCGCGCTCTTCGAGTTTGATGGACAAATCCTCTCGGCAGCAATTGCGGCCACATTTGAGCGCCGCGCAACACCGTTGCCCGAAGGCGTGCCGAACGGCCTTAGCAAACTGTTCTTCGGCGACCGGGCAAAGCAAGAACAGTGGAACGCTTTCACACGGCGTGAAGCCCTTTCTCTGGAAGTCGGAAACCTCGCTTCGACGATTGAGACGATTGCTGAATTTGTACTGCCGGCTGCCACAGCAGCTCGATCAAAAACCAAGTTTAGTTGCTTATGGACGCCGCTCGGTCCCTGGAAAACTTCCGAAAAACCGGCATAGTTTCTGAAATTTCCCACTAAGCCAGAGCTCATCTTTAGCAGCCCGCACTTACCTCAGCTGGGCCACGCCGGCTCGCCAGCAAACGCTCGACTGCGCGCAGACCATCAGAGATAAGGGCGAAATGGCACGCCTCGTCTATCTCGATCAGAACGCTTGGATAGTACTCGCCAAGGGGGCGTGGGACAAGGAGCGCTACAAGGACGAGCATGCCGCACTGACCCGGATAGTTGGCATGGTCCGGACCGGTTCAATTGCCGTACCGCTCAGCTTCTCTAACATCTACGAGACCTCGAAGATCAACGATCCTAGCCGACGATTGAACATTGCGCAGGTGCAGTCGCTGATCAGTGGCGGAACAGTATTTCGCGGACGGCGACGAATTTTAACTGAGACCTTGGCAGGTTATCTCGCGAAGAAGCTCGGAATTCTGCAACCAGATCCGATCGACCACTGGTTCTTGTCCGATTTGTGGTTCGAAGGAGCGGGTGACTACTCGCCTCAAAACTATGGCTTCGAGATAGCGGCGAGCGTTATCGCGTACATTCGGGAAGATCCCGCCCACGCACTCCTCGACTACCTCGCTTCCGCCGACGACAACGTCCGGCAAGAGACTGTACGTCGCTACAGTGCGAGCTCCGCTGAACTCATTGAGAGGATTGAGGCACGGCGTGCGCTTGTGTCTGGTCAGCCCCTCGCGATAAGAAAGCGCGCCTACGGCGCCCGGCTCATCATCGACGAATTTGATTTCATCCTCGCGATAGCCCGAAGCCTCGGGCTGAAGTGGTCGATGGCCATCGACATTGGATCATCGCTGGTGCGCAGCATCGTGGTTGATGTTCCCGTCTTGAACACAGAAAGGGAGCTGGTGGTCCGCCTCGAAGATCAGGACCGGGCTGTGTCGGAGAACGACCTGCGCGACATGATGGCGTTCATCACTGTGCTGCCATTCGCGGATGTGATGATCGCTGAGAAGCAGTTTGTGAACTTGACGCGGCAAGCCCGACTGGACGAACGCTATGGCACAATCCTTCTGACCTCGATCCACGACCTCTAAACCAATTGATCAGCAGGAACTCGGCGACGCAGGACTTCTTGCCGGTTCAATCTCGTCCGATCACGGTGCAGTCCATTGCGTCAGGC
This sequence comes from Hyphomonas sp., assembly GCF_016125515.1. Classification (GTDB taxonomy): domain Bacteria; phylum Pseudomonadota; class Alphaproteobacteria; order Caulobacterales; family Hyphomonadaceae; genus Hyphomonas. The sequence goes on along the minus strand of NZ_WGLO01000017.1, from coordinate 57,771 downwards.
GCTCCATACGCAAATTAAGACGCGAAATGAACTCTCAATTCCAGTTTCCTGTGGATTTCGGAATCGAACCTTTTGCGTAATCCGCCTCTTGGCAGAATTCATGGCACCGACCGATGCCAACAGTTTGTATTTTCAATAAAAAACAACATGCTAAGCTCGCTCGCGATTCCGCCCCGGGCACCATTTTTTACAATAAAATCAAGGCATTACGAGTTAGGTCATTTTTCCCGCAGTTTGCCTGTTCGCAACCGGCCTTATGTTGGCTCAACCCGCCTTCACTGCGCTGATTCAAGTTCAATCATATCTCGCCTCAAGAACCGTGCTGCCCGAAAAAAATGTAGTGCCGCCCAGGGCATCAGAAACAGGAGCGCAATGATCGCCGCTTGGAGCGCCGCGTCACCGAAGACAGGCTGAAGCGTATCGGACAGCAGACCTGTCAACACAGGCCCTGCGCCCATTCCCACAAGGTTAGATACGAGCAGAATGAACGCCATCACCATCGCCCGGTGGCCCGCATCGATGACGAGGTGTATCGCTGCATAGGCCGGCGAAGCCAGCAGCAGAAGCACCAGGTGCGAAATACCCGCGAGTATAAGAAAGTGCTGGAAGTTGTCGGTCGAGAATTTGAGCAGGTAAAATGGAAAACTGATCAGCAGCGCAAGAGTGCAGATCCAGCAAAGCCATCTGATGTCCCGCCGTATCAGACGATTGCCGAGCCAGCCGCTCAGTGGAATAGCGATCAGCCCCATCGCGGCCTGGATCAGTGACATCGGCACTGCGATCGATGGAAGCTCTTCGACCGAAATATCGTAGTGGCGCATCGCAAAAGGCAGCGTCCAGATGAACGCGCCGTAGAGCAGGAACCCGTTCAGCGTGAACCCGATCAGGAGGTGTACAAAGGCCGGTTTGCGAAGCGCCGGCTTGAGCGCTGACATCATGTCAGGCCACAATCGCGAGAGATACGGCATGACTGGCGCGCTGCGTGGTTCCTTGAGGAAGATATAGGCAAGAAGACCGATCACAATGCCGGGCAGCCCCATCCAGATCAGGGTCTCGCGCCAGCCAATCAGCGCGACGAGGACGCTTCCGCCGATGCCCGCGACCAGTGAGCCGATGACAGGGCCCAGATTGAACACTGACAGCGCGCCGGTTCGTTCAGCCGGCGGATAATAATCCGCAATCAGCGAGTGGGACGGCGGTGTGGCGCCGGCTTCGCCGACGCCGACACCCACCCTGAACAGGAAGAGCTGAACAATATTACCCGCCATCCCGCACATCACCGTCATGAGGCTCCATAAGGAGACGCAGGCAGAGATCAGTACGCGCCGGTTCCAGCTGTCGGCGATCCGGGCCAGCGGGATACCGACGAGTGCGTAGAATATCGCGAAGGCGGGCCCGGTGAGCAGGCCGACCATCGTGTCGGACAGGCCGAACTCGGCCTTGATGGGTTCGATCAGGACCGAGAAGATCCAGCGGTCTGCATAATTGACTACGGCAATCAGGAAAATCAGGACCATTGCCCAGCGGCGGGCCCATCCGGTGACCGGCAGGCTTGCCGGCGGGATAGAGACGGTCGTGATGCCTTTCGACATCCTATCCGGTCGCCTTCGGCGCGAGCGAAACCCCGGCAGCTTGTGCGGCCTTTGTGATGAACTTGGTCACCTGCTGCCCGCCATTGGCATAGGCTGACTGGCCTGCCTCATCCGAGATCTCGCCGAAGCGCGCAGCGATGTTCTCGGCGGACTGGTCTGCCGGGCCGAGATAGATGCCATCGGTTTCGTGAATGATGGTGTGCGAATAACCGCCGGCAGTCGCATTCAGGATGGTGCGGCGCGGTGCATCTTCACTGACGAGGTAGATCGCAGCGGGTGTGACCGATTCCGGGGTCATCAGGGCGACGATCGGCGCAGGCAGCAGGCTTTCCGTCATGCGGGTTGCTGCACCTGGCCCGAGGGCGTTGATGCGTATGTTGTTCTTTTCGCCTTCGATCTGCAGCGTGTTCATCAGCCCGATGAGCGCCATCTTCGCGGCGCCGTAGTTCGATTGCCCGAAGTTGCCGTAAAGCCCGGACGAGGAGGTCGTCATCAGGATACGGCCATAGCCTGCGTCGCGCATGTGTCCCCAGACCGCCTTGGTGCAGATGACAGAGCCCATCAGGTGGACATCCATCACCTTCTGGAAATCCGCGATCGTCATCTTGGCGAAGCTCGCATCACGCAGGATGCCGGCATTGTTGATCAGGATATCCACCCTGCCCCATTCTTCCAGGGCGCCGGCAACCATGTTCTCAACCTGCTCTCGGTTCGTGATATCGGCGCCGTTCGAGATCGCCTGCCCGCCGGCGGCGCGGATTTCCTCCGCGACTTTCTCAGCAGGGCCAGAGGAGCCGCCGGTTCCGTCCACCCCGCCGCCAAAGTCATTGACGACGACTTTTGCGCCGCGGCGGCCGAGTTCCAGAGCGTGAGCCCGGCCGAGCCCGGCGCCTGCGCCCGTGACGATGGCGACACGCCCGTCAAATCGAATCGACATGATAATTCCGTCTCCTGATTATTTTACAAACTGCAAGGAAAGCCACTCGGCCTTGACGGCCGGCTTGTCCTCGCCTTCGATTTCTATCGTGCAGTCGAGTGTTGCCATCCACTGGCCGGGCGAGCGCTCGACCATGTCCTTCAGCGCGAAACGTCCGCGGATCCGCTTGCCGGACCGCACCGGCGCCATGATGCGCACTTTGTCGAACCCGTAATTGACCCCCATGTAGATGCCCTGCATCGCAAAGCTTGCCGCCTTTCCCATACTGGCAAGCATCGAGAGGACGAGGAACCCGTGGGCAATCGTGCCGCCGAAAGGCGTTTTGGCGGCAGCCTCCGGATCGATGTGGATGAACTGGTGATCATCGGTCAGGTCGGCAAAGCGGTTGATCATGTCCTGATCGATCATCATCCAGTCGGACACGCCGATTTCAGTACCGATCTTCGCGCGGATTTCGTCCACTGTATGAAGTTTGACGGTCATGAGATCACTTCCCCTTGAAGTCTGGTTTGCGCTTTTCAAAGAAGGCTTTGACCCCTTCCTGGAAATCCTCTGACAGGAAAGTCAGCAGGTACTGATCGCGGTCCATGAAGGTCGAGGCATGATGCAGCGCATTGGCCGCCGCATTGATCGCTTCCTTGGTCATGCGCACCGGAATGGGCGGTAGCGCGGCGAGCTTCTGCGCCCAGGCGAAAGCTTCGGCATAGGCGCCGCCAGAGGGGGCGAGTTCATCCACCATGCCCCAGGCGTGCAAAGTGTCTGCCTTCGTGGGCTCGCCAAACATCGTGAACCGCTTGGCGCGCGACGGCCCGGCAATCGTTGCAAGGCGCGGCAGGGTGCGCCAACTCATATTGATGCCGAGGGGGACTTCCGGAAGTCGCATCATGGCGCCCTCGCCGGCGATCCTGAAGTCGCAGCAGAGGACAAGTGCAGCGGCGCCGCCAACACAGTAGCCTTCGATCGCGGCGATCGTGACGGGCTCGATTTCTTCCCATGCCTTGCACATGTCAGGGCCCGCGAGCACCGCTTCGCGCAGCACCATGAGCCCTGGCCTTTCGGAGCTTTCCGGCTTCTGGCCGCGGTCCTCTCCAAAGCTGCCGAGGTCGGCGCCAGCGGAGAAGAACGTATCTGCGCCGCGCAGGATGATGGCACGCACATGCGGCGCCGTGCGGTAGGCTCTCGCGAACTCGGTCAGCTCTGCCATCAGTTTCCGGTTCAGCGCATTGCGCTCCGGTTCGCGGTTGAGGCGGACGGTAACAATGCCGTCTGCCTCCTCGACGATGAGATGTTCGTAGTCGGACATCAGGCTACCTCGAACAGGCCGGCCGCGCCCATACCGGCGCCGACACACATGGTGACAACCACATATTTTTCTCCCCGGCGTTTCGCTTCGATCAGCGCGTGCCCGGTCGAGCGCGATCCCGTCATACCATAGGGATGGCCGATCGAGATCGCCCCGCCATTGATGTTGTATTTTGCCGGATCGATGCCGAGTTCGTCGCGGCAATAGAGGCATTGGCTGGCAAAGGCCTCGTTGAGCTCCCAGACGCCGATGTCGGAGACTTTGAGGCCGGCGCGCTTGAGGAGTTTGGGGACTGCATAAACGGGACCGATCCCCATTTCGTCTGGCTCGCAGCCGGCAACGGCAAAGCCGCGGAAGATGCCCAGCGGTTTGAGGCCCCTGCGTTCGGCTTCCTTGCCCTCCACGAGAATACAGACGCTGGCGCCGTCGGACTGCTGGGAGGCATTGCCCGCTGTGACGTATTTGCCTTCCTTCACGACCATGCCGCTGCGAAGGACAGGGCTCAGTGTTGCAAGCGAGTCGAGTGTCGTCTCAGGGCGGTTGCACTCGTCCCGTTCAACCCGGACATTGATGAGTTCGGGCTCGCCTGTTTCCTTGTTCGGACGTTTCCAGACGACATCCATCGGAACAATTTCGTCCGCAAACTTGCCCTCACGCTGGCCGGCTGCTGTGCGCTGCTGGGACTGGAGCGCGTATCTGTCCTGAGCTTCCCGGGAGATGCCATAGCGCTGCGCAACAATTTCGGCGGTCTCGATCATCGGCATCCAGAGCGACGGCTTGTCTGCGAAGAGGGTCTCTTCGACGGCGCCCGTCATGTTCATCTTGCCGGAGAGCTGCACCATCGAGATCGACTCGACGCCGCCACCTGCGACGATGGTGTCGCCTTCATTGATGATGCGCCCGGCGGCCATCGCAATCGCCTGGAGACCGGAGGAGCAATAGCGGTTGACGGTCACGCCGGAGGTCGTCACCGGGCAGCCCGCCTTGATTGCGGCGTTGCGCGCGATGTTGAAACCGGTTGCGCCCTCCGGCATGCCGGAGCCGAGCACCACATCTTCGACTTCACCTGGGTCGATCCCTGCGCGCGCGATCGCCGCTTTCAGCGCGTGACCGGTAAAGGCGATGGGATGAGTGTTGTTGAAGCTGCCTTTGACAGCCTTCGGCATGCCCGTCCGGGCTGTAGAAACAATGACGGCCTCGCGCATAAGGTGCTCCCTGATTTTGCTTTGTTTTGCGGCCCCGGCGGCTGAACAGTCCTGATCAGCGAAGCACCGCTTTCCTTGATCTAAGAACTGAACATTAGTTCAGTCCTTAGATCAAGTCCCGGCCGGAAATTGACCATTTTCGTAATTTTTGGCGTGTAGGACTGAACAAAGGCTTCGCGTTCGATCACCAGTCCGTTAGGGTCCAAGTTATGCCTGACAACATTCCGCCCTCAGCCTTGGAACCCGAACGCCCTGCCCTGAAGGGCCGCGACCGGCTGATCATGGTCGCCATGCAGCTTTTCGCAGAACGCGGGTTTGATGGGGTCACGGTCCGCGACATTGCCAAGGAGGCCGGCGTCTCCATCGGTCTTATCAACCACCATTTTGACTCCAAGGAGGGACTCCGCGCTGCGGTCGATGCGCATTTCCTCGAACGAACGTCGAAGGCAATTACGCGCGCGTCCAGAGAGATGGCCAGCCCGGATCTCGACAAGGTTGCCGAGTACCAGCGCAACTGGATCCGCCAGTATGCCGAGGAATGGCCGAGCTTTGCCGCCTATCTGCGCCGGGCCATTACCGAGAACAGCGAGTGGGGCGAGCACCTGTTTCGCGAGTACTATGATTCAATCTCGAAGATGATCATGCGTTTTGACGCTGAGGGGCGCGTATCGGAGGACGCGGACCGGCTTTGGCTGCCATTGCTGTATATGTTCATGCTGATCGGCCCCCTCATGCTCGATCCCTACGTCAAGGCGATGATGGGCAAGTCCACCTACGATCCGGAAATGTGGGGCAGATTCCAGAAAGCAATGAAGCACCTATTTTGGAATGGGGCCTCACCCAGATAAAAAAAGGGCCGCCTCATTAAGAGGCGGCCCAGATGAGAGCGGAAGGGAGGAGTCTGACCGCTTAGAACTCTACCCCAAGCTTGACACCAATACGGCGCGGATATGGGCGAACGATCGGGTCCCCTGCATAGATGATCCTTTGCGCCGCGCCGTCTTCATCGAGCGCATTGAACGCAAATACGCCGAGCGTGACGCCCGAGGCTGTTTTCAGGTTGGCGCTGAGGGACAGATCCTTGATATCGTCCGTTCGCGTACCTGTTTGCTGAAGGCTGTCAGACCTGTAGGCGTAGGTCGAATTCAGCGACAGGACCGAACCTCCGAAAACGCTGACGTCCCGCTCATAGTTTGCCGCGAGCGAAAACGTCTGCTCGGGAACCGCGAGGACTTCTGCGCCCGGCGTGACAAACGGAAGAGACGCGGTGACGTTGGGTCGAACCGTGTCCCACTCAGCATTCTGCATATTGGCATTCGCCTGCAACGACAGGCCATCCACCGGCGTCAACCAGGCCAGTCCGATATCGATGCCTTCGATCTTAGCATCGCCGACATTGGCGACTGAAGACAGAGGACCGAATGGCTGCTGCACGTCGGTCCAGTCAGTACGATACAGAGCGCCATCAATCAGGACTGTTCCATTGGCTAGCGAAAATTTTCCGCCGAGCTCATAAGTCCAAAGTTCGTCAGGATCGACGCCGCGCTGGGCCGGAACGCCAAGCGTATTTGCGGCAGCAACCTGCGCGTCCGTCTGAATGGTGCCGCTTCGGAAGCCATGCGCGGCGTTGAGATAGATTGTCGTATTGGCGTTCGGAAGGTACTTCAGGCTGAAGCGCGGGCTTACACTGTCGAAGGTTTCAGACAGTTTGGGTCTCGGCAGACTGGTCACACGGTCAAAGCCGGGACCTGAGGAGCGCTCGTCTTCAAAATAGCGAACGCCGATGAGCGGCACGAGCTTTCCATCGAACAGTTTCCAGGACGCTTCTCCGAATACCGACCAGGACTTCGTTTCGAGCGGGCCAGTAATGCTGATCAGCGGGATCAGACCCAGGGCGAAGTCCGTGCCATCAAGATAGAAGTCGATGTCGCTGTTTATCGTCGCATCGCGGTAATAAACACCTGCAATCCAGTTGAAGACGGCCTCATTCGTGTTCGTCAGCCTGAATTCCTGAGTGAAAGAATCGGTCTTGAAAGTGGAGTCATTGTTGTAGTTGAAAGCCCCGAGCGTGAGCGGCGCTTCGAAATCCAGTTCATGCTCAGTATAAGACGTCGAACTGGTGAGCGTCACCTTGTCAAAGTCATACTTGATTGCGACTGAGCCGATATCCATCGACGTGTCGACGAAACCGTCTACCGGACCGTTCGTGACGCTTCCGGCGCCGTTCAGTGCGGGCTCGGAAAGCGGAAGGCCTGTGGCTGGATTGGTCGTGATGACCGAATTGCTGAACCCCTGCTCGTTGTCGATCGTCCAGTATGTCGCCCGGACGGACAACCGGTCGGTCGGTGTGTAGAGCGCCTTTATGCGGAAGTTAGACCCGTTCGACCCGTTAGCGTCCGTCTGGCCGGTCTGGAGCACGTCTGCATAACCGCCAAGTTCATCATAGCCGCCCGACAAACGAATTGCGAACTTGTCCTTGGCGATGGGGATATTGACGACACCATCGACGGCATAATTGTCACTGCCGCCCTCAGTATTCGAGTACTCCCCGACAAGCTTTCCGGAGAATGCGTCCGTATCTGGATCTGCTGTAATCAGGCGAATATTTCCGCCCATCGACCCCTGCCCCCAGATGGTACCGGACGGGCCGCGGATAACTTCAACCTGATCGAGGTCGAGAAGACGCGCTGGCGGCGAAAGCTGGAGGTTCGGCACGCCGAACGCAAAGTCATCCACATAATACCCGGTCAGCCCGTCGCCTGTTGTGCCTGCTGAAATCCCGCGGATCTGGATGGTTTCAAAACCACGCGAGCTGGCCGACACCACCGAAGCGCCGGGGATCAGCTTTACGAGGCCCGCGACATCCTTGATACCGGCATTCTCAAGCGTTTCGCTTTCGATTGCCTGAACCGACAACGGAACATCAAGGATCGACTCCTCCCGTTTCTGGGCGGTCACAGTGACAGTGCCGAGGCGTTTGGCGCCTGACTCGTCATCAGCTTCCTGCGCGAGGGCCGGCGCGAAAGACAGAGCGCCGATCAGACTTGCACTACACAAAAGCATTGCACGGTTGTTCATTAAATCCTCCCAGATACGCGCTGCCACTTGTCGGACAGACCGCTTTGATCCAAGAACTATACAATTGTTCAGTCTTTCACAAGGCCTGAGTTTACTTTCGGGAAGGCATGAGGCCTTTCGGACACACTGCGAGGGATATCTTCATGATGGAAACCGCCAAGAATATTTATGACGTGCTGCGTTGGCGCGTGGAATCAGCGCCAAACGGAGAAGCCGTGCTGCAGGACAGCCTGAGGCTTACAAATCAGGACCTGGCCGGACGAATCGACACGGTCGCTACCTTTCTTCTGGCTTCCGGGATCCGCAAAGGCGACAGGGTTGCGACACTCGCCCCGCCATGTCTCGACTTCTGGATAACCTTTCTGGCTGCAACCTCAATTGGCGCTATCTGGCAGGGCCTGAATCCGGCCTACAAGCGTAACGAGTACGCTTACCTTCTTGCCGACGCCTCCCCCAGCCTCATCTTTGCGCATACTGACTTCGATGGACGCAACTATTTCGAGGAGCTTGAGGCAATCTCGGACGGAAGCGCGCAATTGGTTCCTCTGTATGCTGAAGCGCTAGGGACGGGTGACACACGACTTGAGCTAAGTTCGAGCCTGCCGGAAGGGTCCCTGAAAAGCGCCCGAGCTGCCGTCGATCCAGAGGATATTGCCGTGATCGTCTACACGTCTGGCACAACGGGTCAGCCCAAAGGCGCCATGCTTTCCCACCGCGCGGTCGTCCAGACGGCGCTGTCAAATATCGCGTGGATGCCCACCGAAGGCCTCAGCGCTACACTCTGCGCGGCGCCGATCAATCACGTGGGCGGGCTCAACAATGTCTGCTTTACTGTATTCGCCGCCGGCGGGCGGATCATCTTCTTTCCGCGCGTTGACCGCTCGGCCATTTCGGTTCTCAACGCCCGCGAGCAGCCCACCTATCTCGTTGGCAGCCCGACCGCCTGGGCGATGATGATCGCTGCCGGCATGGACTTCTCGGCGGCAAGTTTCTTTAAACTGATTGTCTTCGGCGGTGCGGCATCGACGATCGCCCAGCTTGAGCATGTGCGCAAGACCGGCGCGCGCATGTCAAGTGTCTATGGACAAACCGAGACAACCGGAATGATGACGTATACGGAGGAAGACGCCGGCCTCGACGTCATGTCTGAAACCATCGGCAAACCCATACGCGGAAACGAGATCCGGATTGCGGCTCCCGATGGCGCGCCTATTGCTGTTGGTGAAACTGGCGAAATCCAGGTTCGCGGTGTCTCGGTCATGTCGGGCTACTGGAACAAGCCGGACGCCAGCAAAGAGGCGTTCACAGCAGATGGATGGCTGAAGACGGGGGACCTTGGCATTCAGCGCCTGGATGGAAACATAGTCTTTGCCGGCCGCCTGAAAGAGATGTTCAAGTCGGGCGGATACAATGTTTATCCGGTAGAGGTGGAACTTGCGATCTGCGAGCATCCTGACGTGATGGAAGCCTCCGTGATTGAAGTCCCGCACGACACCTTTCAGGAAGTCGGCCATGCCTTCCTCGTCCTGCGCCCGGGCTCCAGTCTCGCTGGAGATGACCTCAAGGCTTTCCTCAAAGACAGGATCGCCGGCTACAAGATCCCGAAATCCTGGCAGATCCTCGAGGCCTTTCCTCGCCTGCCAAACGGCAAGACGGACAAGCGCGGTCTCAGGGCTGCCTACCAGCCAGCGGGTTGAGACCGCCAAAGGTCAGGCTTGTCCAAACCTGTGGTCGATCACACCGCGCAGGGCCCGTTCATACTGTTCCAGACGGCCCGTGTTGACTGCGGCTCCATCATCGACCGGCGTATGAAATGTCGCCGCGACTCCGGTCAGCCCGAGGACGTCCTTGTAGCCGGCGGACAGAACGTCTCCTGTTTCGCCATTACGCATCTGAGACGGATCGAGTGGCGAGAGCCCCATCGGGCCAAAGGCCTCGTCAACAAGGGCTGCAATGCCAGGCGTTGCCATACGAAAGTGCAGCGATTTCAGCAGATAGTCTTCATCCTGCGCGGTTGCGCCAAGGCTAGCGCCCAGATGAATCCAGAGGCCGACCTCTTCCGGCAAGGGGGCCAGTTCCCCGAGTATTTGCTGCATACCAAGGTGGCCGATTTCATGACCGCTGCTGGCGACAATCCAGACCGGGAACGAGGCCTCGGCATAGGCTTCGGCCAGTTGCCTCGCGAGGATGATCCCGGGCGCGCGCTCGGCCACCGATCCGAACCATCCCGTCATCGGCGTCGAGATGACAAGTCCGGCCCCCTTTCCAGGTCTCGCCCCTATCAGACTTACTCCGGACACGGCGGTACGTGTCGCCGAAAGCGACAGGCGAGTCTCATGCTTCTGCACAGCTGCTGCCAGGATCAGGTCGTGATCACGCCGCGCATAAAGGACCACCGGGATGGGAAGGTCTGGCAACCTGATGGACCGGTTGTAGGCAAAGATCGAACCGGACGGTGTCTCGGTGCACATGAGGTAAGCGGCCGCCCCGCGATGGGCCGCTGCCTTAACTTCTGCTTCAAGTGCATCCGTCCAGTAGGCGGAAAACGGACCAGGCATGGCACGAACAACGCAGTCCCCAGGACGGGCGTCGCCAGGCAGGGACAAATGAACACCCCCTTCTAAAGGAGCCGGCAGGGCGACAGGCGGCATCCATTGCAGGAACCCCTCGCAAGTTTCGCTGCCCAGTCCAATTTTCACCTCCGGATAGACGAGCGTGTTTGCCGAAAATGCTGTCGATCGGATTCTGTATCCGGCAGACTCAAGGGCCGCGGAAATCCAGTCGCGGGTGCGTTCTTCACCTGCAGAGCCGGTTCGCCTTATGCCAAAGGACGCGAGTTGGAGAAGTTTTTCGGACATCGGGACTTCAGTCGGCTGCCCTCCTCGCGTCATGCAGGCTGACAAACCAGACGCCAACAGAAGTGACAGGGCCTGGCGCCTGCTGGGTCGGGAAATTCTCAACCTTACCTCTCCTGTCAGGTTCAGCGTCGCATTGCCTCGACTGACCTGCAAATATGCCTGCTCCGATCAATCTCCGGAACAAGCAAAAACGCGAGCACGTTCAGGCCTGAACGCTATCGCCAGGAGCAATGCCCGATGCAATTGAACGATCAGGCTCTGGTCTTCGAGCTTCAACGATTCTCGGCATCGAGGTGAGCCAGGATCGCGTCGTGCACCAAGCCTGGCTGTTCCAGATGAACGAAGTGACCTGCACCGGGAACTGTCATCGTACGCACACCGCCGGTAAAGAAGGCGGCCGGCATAGCGGCCTCGAAGATCGCCGCGCTGATACAGCCATCGTCGGCGCCGCAGAGCCCGAGCGTCGCCGCCGCAATTGGCGACGAGAGCAAGCGCTGGCTTTCGGCAGCACGCGGATGGGCGAAGTCAAAGGCCGACCGGTAATATTCGAGCGCGGCGCCCAGCACGCCGGGACCGGAGAGCGCCGCCTCTGCGTTGGTGAGGGACGCTGTATCGCTCCAGTTCGGAGACCAGTCGCGCCAGAGGCGCTTAAGGAAGGCAAACGCATTGGCCGGCAACAGGAGCTCAGCCGCGCCGCGTACCTGGAACCAGTAGACATACCAGGACCTGCGCGTCTGGTCATAGTCTGCGGCCATGACCCCTGCGAAGGCGGCGGGTTGCGGCACGGACATCATGACGACCCGGCCGATCCGCTCGGGGCAAAGCGCGGCGGCGCTGTAGACGAGATTGACGCCCCAGTCATGACCGATGAGGTGGGCCTTGTCTGCGCCAAGCGCGTCAATCCATCCGCGCACATCCTCTGCGAGGCTAGCGACGCTGTAATCATTGTCTGCGGGCTGCGAGGAGGGCTCATACCCGCGCAGCGTGACCGCGACCGCCCGGAAGCCTGCCTTGGCGAGCGCCGGCAGCATCAACCGGAAGGTCTGCGGCGTATCGGGAAACCCATGCAGGCAGAGAACGAGCGGGCCTTCCCCCATCTCATGCGCGGTAAAGGACAGCCCGCCCACTTTGAGGGTTCGGACGGCCGCGCCGTCGATCGGCGGCAGGGTCAATTCAGGCTCCCGTCCGACCACGGATCGATCAGGATCTTGGCATGCTTTTCCGGATCTGCGAGCTCAGAGAAGGCGACGGCAATCCCGTCGAGGCCGACGGTGCCTGTGTGCAGCGCTCGCCAGTCAAACAGGCGCTGCTCGATCAGGCGAAGCGCATCGGTAAACTCTTCCGGCGAGTAATAGATGACAAACACCATGGAGAGTTCCTTGGCGATGGCCAACATTGGCAGGAAACTCTCATTGCCGGAGGCGATACCAGTCACCACGATCCGGCCATTCTGAGGGGCTTCGAGCACAAGCCGTCCGAGCATGCCGGGCGCTCCGGTGTTCTCGAAGATGACCAGCGGGGCGCCGGGCGCTTTTTCCGCAGCGAGCGCGATCGGGCTCTGCTCGGCGCCGTTGACGACATCGCTTGCGCCCATCCGGGCGGCGAGTTCCCGGCGCTTCGGTGAAAGATCTGACGCGATGATGGTCTTCACGCCCCGGGCCTTGAGCACGGCGGTGATGGCGAGGCCAATCGGCCCGGCGCCAACAATCACAGCCGCTGCGCCGTCAGGCAGGGCGGCCTTGTTTACTGAATGAACAGCAATCCCGAGCGGCTCGACGAAGGCAGCCGCTTCTGTCGGAACCGTCTCTGGTACCTTCAGGAGCATGGCTTCTGTAAGGGTCATGTATTCGGCATAGGCGCCTGTCGTTTCCGGATTGGATCCGATGAGAACAGGCGCGCCCTGCTTCAGGACAAATGGCATCGAGACCACACGGTCGCCGACGGCGAGGGCGCGCTCGGTCCCTGGCCCGAAGGCGCAGACTTCGCCGACGAACTCATGCCCGAGGACGACGCCCTGATTGTAGGCGCGCTCGAGTTCGGTCACATCCGCGCCGAGCGAACGCGCCGTTTCGATCGTGTGCTTCTGGTGCTTGAAGACGTGCAGGTCCGATCCGCAGATACCGCAGGAGCGGACCTTGATCAGCACCTCGCCGGGCCCCGGTTCAGGTACGGGACGGTTTTCAGTCCGGAACGTCTGGCCGTAAAGGACGCTTGCCCGCATGCCCGTCATCATCATTCACCGTGAACGATCAGCTTGGAGCAATCTGCGCCGATGGCGTCGCAATAGACCCGGTACATTTCGAGTGCGGCGCGGGCATCAACGACGGAAACCGGCTTGCCTTCCTCATCCAGATTGATGTTAGCGCCGTAGATCGCAAACCAGACGATGGTCTCACCGGTCTGGTCCGGCGGCGTCACAAGCGTATGGGTCGAGCCGGCGGGCTCGAAGAGGTAGGAGCCGGGCCCGGAGACTTCTTCTGGGCTCTCGAGATAGTACCAGCTTCCCTGCAGGGTGACGGCATAGACGAACCCTGTATGGAAGTGCTTGATGACTTTTGCGCCTGCGGGAAGCCGGGTCATCGAGATCCAGAGCCCCTGGTTGAGATCCACATGCAGCAGCTTGATGGCGGTACCGTCCGGGGCGACCGCCCAGGGAAGGTCCTCGTCGCGCACCAGCTGTGTCGGTGCGTCCCAAACCGGGAACGTACCGCGCGCGGCGACCTTCGCTGCATACTGAGCGAATTTCTCTTCCATGCTGACCTTAGCCTGTCCGTCTGCCATCTTGTCCTCCCGGGATCTGTCTTTGAAGTTGTCTTGAAGTTCAGCGAATGCTGAGAGCGAGGTTCGAGTAGGTCGTCCTCGCCGTCTCGTAGCCCCCCGGCAGCGGCACCCGTGAGGGGTTGTACCAGGGCATGTAGGTCGCCAGCAATTTTGGCAGGAAGACCTTGTTATAGGCCTTCATCCGGGCCGCACGCTTGGCTTCGAGTTCCGGTGTCTGGTAGCGCGCGATGGTTTCAGGATCGGCCTCGATCATGGCCGCCTGGAAACGGCCGCACAGGCCGAGATAATGGCGCTGGAAGAACATCGCGAGTTTCATCCGGTGGAAATAGTCGCCGCCGCAAGCATGATAGATATCATGCGCAACGCTGCGGTGCTCGACCTCCTCCATGATGTGCCAGTACATCAGCCCACGGATGGGTTCCTTCATATGGTCGAACATGCCCGTCTCGATCTGGGCACGGGCAGCCGCGCAGGTCATCGATTCAAAGCCTTCGCCATAGGCGAGGCAGAACTTGAGCGGCTTGTTGCGGCTCCAGTCGTCGAACAGGGCTTCGACTTCCTTTTCGAGCTCTGCAAGGCGCCGGCCCGCCGGGTGCACGCGTTTAACGACATCGTTCATTTTCTGGTGCTGGCGGAAGTGCTGGCCTTCCTGCGCGCAGAAGCGCAGCGCTTCTTCCTTGAGGTTCTCGTCCTTGATCCGGGGCATTGCCGCCTGGACGGTCCGGATCAGGAAAGGTTCAAGGTAGGGCAACATCATCCAGGCCCCGACAAACAGGTAGGACAAAGCCGGATCGTCTTCGATGAAGACGAGATCCATGTCGTCGGGAAACTCGAAGTTCATCCGGCGGATCGGAATGTCTTCAGCAATGCTCATGACCTGCTCCTCGCGTTGACAAGCGGCGCTCGACTCCACTTACCGTCCATATGGACTGTACGTTTGTTCAGTGTCAATATGCGGATGAATACGGAGGTCAAAATGCAGCAGCGACGCGTCCTGGTTACCGGCGGAACGGGGTTTATCGGCCGCCGGGTCGTCAGCCGCTTCCTGAGCGATGGAGACGATGTCGCCTCCTTTGCCCTGCCCGGAGAAGCGCTGCCCCGTGACTGGGAAGGCCGGGTCGCCGCGCGTTCGGGAAATCTCCTCGAGCCGACAAGCCTGGCCGCGGCCTGCGAGGACCGCGATCTCGTGATCCATCTGGCGGGGCTCGTCGGACATGGCGGCGACTATGACCTCCAGTGGCGCATCTTCGTTGATGGCACACGCCATGTCTGCGAGGCGGCTGGCCGCGTAGGTGCGCGGCTCGTCGTTGCGACTTCGATCGCGGTCTATGGTACACACATTCAGACACGCGTCTGCGACGAGGAGGCCGGTCACGGGCCCTGGGCGGGGGCCTATGGCCGGGCCAAGCAGGGCCAGGAAGCTGCTGCGCTGCAGGTCACCTCAAGGCTGTCACTGCCCCTGACGCTCATACGTCCGGCAAATGTCTACGGGCTCGGCGGCGGCGGGGCCTGGGGCGACCGGCTGATCGAGGCGATCCGGGCGTCCGGCGGCGCGCTGATTGGCGAAGCGGATACGAACAATGCCGGACTGACGCATGTCGACAATCTGGCGGATGCCATTTTCCTTGCGGGCACGCACCCGGCCGCCATCGGACGCACCTACAATGTCTGCGACGGCGAAGACGTGACCTGGGCCCGCTTCATGACCGACATGGCCGCCCTCGCGGGCCGGCAGCGCCCGCCGCTCTTTCCGCTTCAGGACGTCCTCGATCTCGTGAAGGCCAATGAAAGCCCGGCCGAGCTGAAAGGCCCGGAAAATGCTGCGCTGCCCTTCATGGAGGGGGTCAATCTCGTTGGCTTTGATAACCGGATCCCGAACGCGCGGATCCGCCGCGAGCTCGGCTGGACGCCGCAGATCCGCTATCCTGAAGCCCTTGAACAGATGCGGCGATCGATCCCGGCCGCGGCCATTCCCGGTTCTGGCGAACGGGCTTAAACTCGCGCCATGCCGGATACTGAAAAACTTCCCTTACGCCGCACCCAGGCCGATCGAACCCGCGCCACGCGCGAGCGCATCCTCAAGGCAGCGCATGATACGCTGATGGCCCGCGGATATGCCGGGGCATCAACCTGGGCCGTGTGTGAAACCGGCGACTTTTCGAAAGGCACGCTGCTGCATCATTTCCGGCAGCGCACGGATCTGTTCGGCGCGCTGATCGTGGATCTCGGCCTGCGCAGTCTGGCCTCGCTCGACGCGGCGATGAAGACCGCCGCGCCAGGCCAGAGAATAGATGTCTTTCTGGACTGGCTCTGGTCGACGCTTGAGGGTGACTTCTTCGTGGTGGGCCTTGAAGTGCTCACCGCCGCGCGCACAGAGCCCGAACTCGGCGAAGCGATCCGGAAGGGGGCCGACGAGCTTTCAACACTTCTGGACGCGTTCATCGATAGCGCACTTGAAGATGTCCCGGTGGGCTCAGCCGATTTCGTCAGGAGCGCGCTCCAGACATCCGTTCATCTGGTGCGGGGGATCGGGCTCGATCTGTCCATCGGCGGCAATCTGAGTGCGCACCGCGCGCGGTTCGACAACTGGTCCCGCACTGTGCGCGTGCTTGCCTCAGGCACGATCCTGCCGCCGCCCGAGAGATAATTTCGAACCAGGCCTTGAAGACTGAACGTTTGTATAGTTTCTTCGGTGGGAGAGCGCATCATGCCGAATGCGCCGGATCGGGGAAGACGCCATGCAAACGCACGCCTCACCGCTGAGCGAAGCCGACATACAGACCTGGAGGGAAGAGGGCGTCCTGATCCTGCCCGGTTTCTTTAGCGCCGAAGAACTCGAAAAACCGCACGAAGACTTTCAGACGATCTACGAGATGCTGCCGCCTGCGGCGCGCAAGGCGACAGCAGAGGCCGGCAATACGGCCGAGACGGCGAAGTTCCATGTCGACCAGCTCGAAGCGATCCGCCCGCTGCCATCGCTCGGCGCCCCTGACCTCAACCTGCTGGCCGCGCATCCGCGGCTGATCCGGGCCGTACAGTCGCTGCTGGGGACCGGGGACGTCTTCCTCTACACGTCCTATGCGTGGCGCAAGGACGCTGGCCAGACCAATTACGCCCAGCCCTTTCACCGGGACTATCCGACCCATCAGCTGCTCGTGCCGCCGGATCGGCCGGAGCACGGCGCCGTGCTGATGTTCATCTACCTTACCGATGTGGACCTCGGGAACGGCGCGCTCGCCTATGTCCGTAACTCAGAGGCGCGGCGCTTCGGTATCGAGGCCGGCCAGCCCGGCAGCGAAGGGCAGGCAGAGCTTGCGAGGGGCGAACGCCGCGCGGTCGGCCCGCGCGGCACGGTGCTGCTCTATTCGGGCGAGACCTTTCACCGGGGCACGGACCTCACAGAGCCAGGCGCCTTCCGGCATGTGGTCGGCGCGGGATACCGGCGCAGCGACATGCCCTGGATTGGTCCGCGCCGGGGCGATTTCCATCCTGTTCTGCCGATCTGGCGTGACATCATGGAAATGGCTGGCCCCGAACAATTGTCCGTCTACGGTGTACCAAGACCCGGCAACCCTTACTGGACAGAGCGCACGATCAGAGGGGTCGAGGCAAGGTTTCCGCGCTGGAACTCTGCCCCCTGGCGCGTTGCTGCGGGACTTGCTTCAAGGACGGCCGCGCCGCCCCCCAAGACGTTCCAGTGGCCGTCGGTCACAGAGGTCGGCGGCGCCGACATTGACGCATTCGTATCGCGGGCGCGGCAGAAGGCGCGCGCCAAGAAAGCCGGCCAATGAGCGCCCGGATATCGGGTCCGGGGGTTTATGAGGGTTACACCTCGGAGGTTGCGAACGGCTATGAGCGCCGGTCGATCTATGTTGCGGTCGATGACGGCTGCCGGATTGCCATCGACATCCTGCGGCCATGCCTCGATGGCGAAGTCCTCGAGGGCCCGCTTCCGACGATCATTCAGGCGACGGGATACAGGAGGGCCTACTTCTTTGGCGAAACCGATCTGGCGCTCAGCGGCGACCAGCCCGCTTGGAAGAAGCTGAAAGTCGGCGACCTCGTAACCGGTTATGAGAAAAGCCTGCTCGCCAAACGGCTGGTTGACCATGGATACAACCTCGTCTGCATTGATCTTCGCGGCACAGGCGCCTCCTTCGGGAAGGGCTCGAACCTGATGTGGCGCAACAGTGCTGACATTGCCTTCATCATCGACTGGATTGCCGCGCAGGACTGGTCGACGGACAGGATCGGCATGATCGGCATTTCCTGGGAGGGAACGATCCAGCTGACGACGGCGGCCTATCATCCGCGTCACCTGACCGCGATTGCCCCTATGGCTACCTCGCAGGGCTTCTCCGCCGTCTGCGACGGAGGACTGTACCTGCATGGCTTCTACTCCGTCGACTGGGCGGGCATGGTTGCCAACCAGCAGGGACAGGCTCCTGCCCTGCCCGTTGATGGCAATGAGGGGCCGCGCCTGATGGAGGAGGCTGTCCTGCAGCGTCGGCCTCGGTCGCTGCCGACAGACACGCCGGACCCGCTGTCGCTGATGAAGATGGTTCGGGAGCCGATGCTTCAGGCCGTGCGCCAGGACGCCCCTGACCCGCCGCTGCCCGAACTCGGGCCACTCGGTGACAGCCTGGATGAAACCGCGCGCCTCAATGCGTCGGGTACTGCGATCCTGCTGGTCAGCGGCTGGTGGGATATCAGTTTCAACGGGCACATACTCGATTTCTACAGGGCACTGACGGTTCCGAAGCGGCTCCTGATGGGTCCGTGGAACCATCTGGGTCCGCAAGTCTCCTATATCGAGCAACACCGCTGGTTCGATTACTGGCTGAAGGGTATCGACAACGGGACAATGTCGGAGGCGCCTTTCTGCTTCGCTGAGGTCGATACGTTTGGCCGGGAACGCTGGTTCAGCGCTGAGACTTATCCGCTGCCCGAAAGCCGCAAGCAGCGCCTCGACCTTGATCGCGAGGGCAACCTTTCCGAGCCGGGGGCTGCAAGGAAGGCCGAGCTGACCTACGCCGTCGACTACGGCGTCACGCTGGGCGACCATAGCCGGTCACGCTTCTTCTTTCGCAGCGACAAGCGGATTTCGCCCCCGGACCTGAACCGCCGGTCGCAGCGATGCCTCGCATTCCACACAGAGCCATTCAGAGACGGCGGGCGCCTCAACGGCCGTCCTGAGCTTGTTGCTTACCTGAAGACGACAGGCCGCTCGGGCGCGCTCATTGCGACGCTCGAAGAAGTCCTCAGTGATGGCCGGGCCCATTACATCACCGAGGGCTGGCTGAACTTCTTCCACCGCCAGATCTCAGACAGCCCGCGCCCGCATGACGGGCGCGCGTTCCACAGCCAGTCAGCTCGTGATCTGAAGGACGTCACCCCGGGCGAGGTGTTGGAGGTCGCTCTTGAATTCTATCCGGTCGCCTGGCGGCTGCAGCCGGAAAGCCGGGTAAGAATGACCCTCGCCGGCGCGGATGCAGACAACCTGTTCGTCCTGCCCGAAACCCCCGCGCCGACGCTGACACTTCTGACCGGCGGCGAGCCGGCAAGCTGCCTCTACCTGCCTCTGATTGATGAATGTGCCCCACAAACCGCCGCTCTCGAGCCTCGCGCGCGGTTCGAAGGCCGGCACGCCGCCGCGTTCCATTACCTGGAGGACGAGCATGTCTGATCTCTTCAGTCTTGAGGGCAAGACAGCGCTGGTAACCGGCGGCTCCCGCGGGATCGGGGCCATGATTGCCCGCGGCCTCGTTGCAGCTGGCGTGAAGACCTATATCAGCGCCCGCAAGGAGGCAGAGCTTGTTGCGACGGCCGAGGGTTTATCCGCCTACGGACACTGTATCCCGGTCCCGGCCGACCTGTCGACAGCAGAGGGCATTTCACAGTTGACGCAGGAACTGGCGGGCCGTGAAAGCCGACTCGATATACTGGTCAACAATGCCGGCGCGACCTGGGGCGCTCCGATCGATGTGTTTCCGGAATCCGGATGGGACAGGGTCCTCGACCTGAACCTCAAAGCGCCGTTCTTCCTTGTGCAGAAATGCCTGCCGCTTCTGAAAGCGTCCGCCTCGCCCGAAGCGCCGGCCCGGATCATCAATGTCTCTTCCATCAATGCGATGCGCCATTCGCATATGGACAATTTCAGCTATTCCGCGAGCAAAGCAGGCCTGATCGCACTGACACGTCATCTCGCTGCAAATCTCGCCCGCTCGCACATTACCGTGAACGCGGTCGCCCCGGGCATGTTCCCGAGCCGCATGACAGCGTTTCTCTATGAAACTGAAGAACAGCGCCGGCGCACGGACGCCATGGTCCCGCTCGGGCGCAGCGGTGACTGGGAGGATGCGGCAGGCCCGGCCATTTTCCTCGCCTCCAGGGCCGCGGCTTTTGTCACGGGCGCCACCCTCATCGTGGACGGAGGAGTCGCCGCCAATGCCTGAACCAAACATGCCCGCCTCGATCAGCTATGGCGATGTCTTCGACCTGGTCGCGGCAACCATCGATCCGGGGGCTCCGGCGATCATCTGCGACGGTGACAAGACGGACTGGCAGACCTTTCAGGCAAGGTCGGACGCCCTGGCGAGCGCGCTGCTGCGGCGAGGCCTCGCGCCGGGCTCAAAGGTTGCGCTCTACATGCGCAACGGCGCTGATTACCTGATCGCTTTTGCCGCCTGCTTCAAAGCGCGCCTCGTCTCAGTCAACATCAACTACCGGTATGGCCCCGGAGAGCTGAGCTACCTTCTGAGCAACGCCGATGCTGAAGCGGTGATCTTTGACGCCGAGTTTTCTGGCACCCTCGAGAAAGCGAACTCCTCAACTTTAAAGCTGAAGATATCAGCCCGCGGCCCTTCCCCCGGCGTAGAAGCGATCGAGACGCTTTATGCAGAAGCCACCGGCCCTTTGCCAGGTGGCCGCAGCGGCGACGATATCTTCCTGCTCTACACGGGCGGAACCACGGGCATGCCGAAGGGCGTGATGTGGCCCTCTCAGTCCATGTGGGAAGCGCTCGCGTCGGCGCGCCGCGCCGGGCTGAACGATCCTTCAGCCATGACGCTGGACGCGCTCGCAGCGCTCCTGCGCGTGAGCAAGACACCGCCAGCCTACTATATTGCGCCGCCAGTGATGCATGGCACGGGACTGTTCTCGGCGGTCAGCGTCCTGTCGCGCGGCGGAGCCGTCGTCTGCAGCGCCGCAAAAAGCTTTGAGGCAGCCGCCGCCCTGCGCGCGATTGAAGCGCACAGATGTTCCGGTGTCGTCATCGTCGGGGACGCGTTTGCCCGCCCGATCGTCGACGCGCTCGACGCGGCACCCGGCGCTTATGATCTCACGTTCGTTGAAGCCATCGTCTCGAGCGGAATGATGTGGAGTCATGAAGCAAAGCAAGGCCTCCTGAAGCATCTGCCGCAGGCGGTGCTTTCAGATGGCCTGGGCGCGAGTGAGGCCTCCAGCATCGCCTTTTCGGTCACGACCAAAGACATCGTGCCGGAGGCAGCGCGGTTCTCGCCGGTCGACGTGATTGTTGTCGATCCGGAGACGTTTGAACCGGTCAAGGAAGGTTCCGGAAAGATCGGCGTCATCGCCAAGGCTGGTGCCCTGCCGCTGGGCTATTACAAGGATCCGGACCGCACGGCGTCGACCTACCGCATCGTCGACGGCGTGAGGCACATGATCAGCGGCGATCATGCGCGTCTCGAGGCGGATGGAACCATCACGCTGCTCGGCCGCGGCAATCATTGCATCAACACGGCCGGGGAGAAGGTCTACCCGGAAGAAGTCGAGGAAGTGCTGAAACAGTTTCCTGGCATCATTGATGCACTGGTATTCGGCGAAGCAGATCCAAGGCTTGGACAACGGGTTGTGGCGATCGTTTCGCAGAAGGCACCAACCGACTTCGATGCACTGACCGCCTTCGTTCGGCAGAAGCTTGCCGGATACAAGGTCCCGAAAGCGATCAGGGTTGTTGATCAGGTGCCTCGCGGCCCCAATGGAAAGGCCGACTATACGTCCGCAAGGGCCCTGTTCGGCTCGGGATCCTGATTGGTCTGCCCCATCAAGCTTTACGTAAACCGACTGAGTTGGCGCATTACCGGCGCTCTGCATCCCGATTGAGGGAATTGCTTCTGAGCTATACGTGCGATTCGGCGCAGATAACCTCTCAGATATAAAATTTGATCAACAAAAATTACGCAAAGCAATGACTCTATGAAAAGATCCAAAGGCCCTGTCTGGGCCTGAAGCTATGTGTGTTTGGGCAAGCAACCACGCGCGGCAGATCTTGAGACTATCGCGCTGTTTGTAGAACTCACCCTGGCGGGTCGTGCCAATACGGTCACCCCCGACAAATACCGGTCACTCCGCCCAACGCGCCAGCCTGCCGAGCACGCCTCCAACCCCTTCGAAGGCATAGGGGTTCAAGAACTGGCGTCGCCACAAAAACCGACGATCAACGTCGGTCAGGCCCGCTTCATCGGCAATACCTCCCCAGAGCCCGGCAATCTGCTCAACGAGGCCGATGGTGATCTGCGCCGCCTCGGCGTCATCCAGCAGGCACGCCGGCGCGAAGCGGAGTGCTGTCACCAGTTGGCTCTGACGCGCCTCGCCGTGAATCTTCATCGCCTGGTTGGCATCGCGGCCAGTGCGTGACTGGGGACAAATGTCATAGGCGGGAGTCAGGGTGAGGTTTTGTCCATCCCAGAAGGCGGCATGATTGCGGGCATGATCATCGGTGTTGCCCACGAGAATGTTGAACACGAGCCGGCGGAACAGGTCGCGCAGTGATTGCTTGGGCTTAGTAAACCGTACCCGGATGATTTCGGCGAGGTCCTCGTAGGAGGCATGGCGCGCCGCAATCTCGTCGAGCCCGAACAGCGTCAGAGCAGAAATCATGATCCGGCGCGACGATTGCCCGCCTGCTGCGACGCGGTCGAAGCGCTCGACGAGAAGGATATCTTTGCCGGACACCGAAACGAGGTCAACGGGAGCGGCATCGATGCCGCACAGGGCTGCGAGGCGCATCGCGGTGTATTCAGCCTTCACGACGCTGTAGGTGTCCGACGAGGCGGCAAACTTCGCAATCAGCTTCCGGTCGCCGCTTGCGAGGAGCGCTTTGGGCCGCGCCCCGCCGATGGAGCTGCCATGATGCAGGGCCCGGTCGATTTCAGGATGCAGCGGTTCACCCGCGAGCACCTTTTCGGCCGAGGCCTGCAGTTCCTCGAGCGTGGCTTGGCTTCCTCCTCGGGGAATGTAGGCATCCGCTTGAGCCTGGAAATCGAGGCCGCCAATCCGGTCCGATCCGGATTCGAGGAGAAAGGTCAGCTCGTCGAGTTCGGCCGCGCCGGCCGCCTGCCCCTTCAGGCCGGTCAGTCGATTGATGATGACCCTGCGTCCCCAGGCATCCGGGGATGCATCCCTGAGGCAACCGGGCATGGTTAGCGGCGGCCTCGGACGCTGCAGTCCGGCACGAAGAGGGAGTTCATCCGCAAACAGAGAGATCGCATTGCGGCGGCTGAGGTAGGATTGGCCATAGTTGAACACCAACAGGTCTGCGTCCCGCGATATCCTGCCCGCCACCACTGGCTCCCCGCAGCCTGGCAGCCAGACCCAGACATAGGCTTCGCTGGCTGGCGCCTCAGAAGTCATCTTTCAACTCCGCAGGACGGTCACGGATGGATGCCGGGAGCAGCGCCAGTTTGTCGTTCAGCCGGTTAATTTCCTTCCCCAGTGAACCGCTCGCGTTTTCGAAGAGCGGGACGCCAGCCAGTATTGCCGCCTCAAAAACCAGGCCAATCTCGACGCCGGGCTCACCCTGCTCGATACGCCAAAGCGTAGAGCGCGCGACGCCGACGCGCTCTGCCAGATCAGTGGCTGACATGTGGCGCGCCTTGCGGGCAAGCTGGATTTGCTTGCCCATGAGGGCCAGCGCTTCCTTTGTCATCGACGCATAGGTACGGGTCTGCTTAGCCATCAAAACACCCAAATGTTTCATATATCAAACTTTAAATAGGTTTATGTTTGATTATTGCAACGTTTTTATCATGCACTCCAATGCGCCATTGCCTGAAGAGACCCGGAACAAAAGCCCCGCCGGGCCCGCAGCAAACGCGCGTGCAGCAACCCGCATCCTCTCGGGGTACCCCACTCCAGACAGAACGAGGCAATGGACTAGAAGAAGAGCGCGCCTTTGTAACAGAACTGGGCTCTGACAACCCCAGATTAGCGCCGAAGCTCGTCGCGCACGATCCAGGGGAGCTTTTCTATAAGCGCGAGCAAGACCCGCGCCGGTCCTTCAGGGCGCCAGCGCCCCTGCTCCCAGCCTTGCAGCGTTCCAGCGGCGATGCCAATGCTGCCAGCGAATTCGGCCGGCGACAGTCCCGAGCGCTGGTGGATTGCGGCCACATCCAGCTCCGGCACGTCGATATGATGAACCCGCGCGCCCGCCTCGTGACCTTTGGCGTGGGTAAGAGCCCAGTGGAGGCCTTGTTTGATGCTTGGCGCGTCGTTGGTCTTGTCACCTTTTACAAAGACCGGTTCCCAAACGCATCGAAGGCCCGGTGAAAGTCGCTGATACAAACGCCCCGGTCCAGACGGTGCCGATCGTCATTGGTACCCGCGACCTGCATTGCCGCTGGTACCAAGATCTTTCTTCAATTGCGGCAGGGATCAACGACGACCAAATGCAGGCCAGAAAAGTCCTTTGTGTTTCTCGTTGCGATGTCGGCCCCGAATGCGTCAACAATACAAGCGATCATCATGTCCGAAAGCGGAGCATGCAATCCCTGCCGCTCTCTCAGGGCTCTGTATCTTCCACAAAGCATCGCCGCTGCCTCGTCAAATTGCAGGACGGTCAGATCACTAACCGGGGCAACCAGCTGTTCGAAGCGCGCAATCAAATCATTCTTTCGGCGCCCGTCTTCCAACCGCTCAAGTCCGCAGGCGATCTCGGAAATGGTCACCGAGGTGGTCGACAGAGGGGTTTCGCCCAGCCCCAACATCCATCGCCCGATGACCGGATCGGGAACGGGCCGCAACAGCTCGGAGACAATGTTTGTATAGAGGACGATCATCTCAGACAGCGCACCAATCGAAAGTGGCCGGTCTTCGATCCTCAATGCGCGGCGGATACTCTAGCTCGATGCCTTTGTCTCCACCAAACAGCGTGCGCGACCGCTTCCAAAGGCAAGGCCCGGTCGCGCCGCCGACTGCTTTGCGTAGAATATCGCGCGATTCTTCTTACATTGATCGGCCGCGCAAAGCGGCGCGAACGCGTAGCCGCTCCTTCACGTCATCATCCAGGTTCCTGATGGTAAGGGTCGCCATCGTTCATTTCCTTTTGAGTCAGCCATAGCATGTTGTCACGACGCATCCATTGACAGCAATACTGTCACTTTCTACGCAATTTTCCGGCGAATTGACGCTCCTAGGAGACTCAGGGATAAGCTTCGAATTTCCTTATTGTGGAATTCGGAACCGAACCATTTGCGAAATCCGCCTGTTGGCAGAATTCATGGCACAGGTCGATGCCAACAGTAAAAAATTTATTTTAAAACAACGATCTAAGAGCGGTCGCGATTCCGCCCCCAGCACCGTATTTCCCGCCTTGTTTGCCTGACGCCCGCCATTTCCGATGCGGGGTCGAGTTGCGTTTGGCAGAGCTGCGGCGATTACGTACTTGCAAATCATTCGCAAAGCCGTCAGGGATCGTTCCACGAGGAATGGCACCATGAATCTGGATCAACTGACCGAAGGCGCGAGCGCCCGCATCGTTTCGATCGATGACGGGGTGGCCGATCTTGCAGCGAAACTGCGCGAGATCGGATTCTGCGAGGGCGACGATGTGCAGTTGCTGACACGCGGGCCGCTGGCGGGTCAGCCACTGGCGATCCGGCTGAACCGGCGGATCATTGCCATGCGCCGCGAGGAAGCACGCGCCATCCAGGTGGATCAATCGCTGTGAACAGGGTTCGGCTGGCGCTGGTCGGGGCGCCCAACAGTGGCAAGTCCACGCTGTTCAATGGTCTCACCGGTGGACGGGCCAAGACGGCGAACTATGCCGGCGTGACGGTGGAACGCCGCCACGGCGTGTTCACGACGCCGGCGGGCCATGCGGTCGACCTGCTGGACCTGCCGGGTATCTACGGGTTCACGACGCGCTCGCTGGATGAGCGGGTATCGGTCGACACGATTCTCGGGCGCAATCCGGACGAGCCGGCGCCGGATGGGCTGCTGGTGCTGATCGATGCCGGCGACATTCGCACGCAACTGCACTTCATCCTCCAGGTCCGTGCGCTGGGCCGGCCGATGGTGGTGGCGCTGAACATGATCGACCTCGCCGAGCGCGACGGGGTACGGATTGATGTGCCAGCGTTGGAGCGGCGGTTGGGTGTGCCAGTGGTGCCGACCCGCGCGACGCGGGCGAGCGGGCGCGCGGCTCTGCTGGAGCGGCTCGACGCGGCCATCGCCTCGGAGGGCTGGACCGCGACCGAGGGCAAGGCGCCGGACAGCGCCGATCTCAAGGCGCTGCAACGCGAAGCGCGCCACGTGGCGCGCGAGGTGATCCTGGAAGAGCCCGCCATCAACCGGGCCACGCGCGCCATCGACCGGGTCGTGCTGAACAAGTTTGCCGGACCGTTGATCCTGGCGGCCATCCTGTTCTTGATGTTCCAGGCGGTGTTCTCCTGGGCGACAGCACCGATGGATGCGATTGATACGGGCGTTGCGGCGATCAGCGACTGGATCTCGGCGACGATGCCCGACATCTGGCTGCGCAGCCTGATCACGGACGGCATTATCGCGGGCGTCGGCAGCGTCATCATCTTCCTGCCGCAGATCCTGATCCTGTTCTCCCTGATCCTGATCCTGGAAGCGTCCGGCTACATGGCACGGGCCGCGTTTATGATGGACGAGATCATGCTGCGGGTCGGCCTGAACGGCCGGGCGTTCATCCCGCTGCTGTCGAGCTTTGCATGCGCCATTCCGGGCATAATGGCCGCGCGGACCATCGAAAACGAGCGCGACCGGCTGACCACGATCATGGTGGCGCCGCTGATGACCTGCTCAGCGCGTCTGCCGGTCTATACGCTGATCATCTCCGCGTTCATTCCGCCGACCAGTGTGGGTCCGTTCGGCCTGCAGGGGCTGGTGATGTTCGGGCTCTATCTCGCTGGCATCGTCAGTGCGGTGGTGGTGGCTTTCATCCTGAAGCGCACGGTGACTAAGGGGCCGCCGCAGGCGCTGTTGATGGAATTGCCGACCTACAAGATGCCGGACCTGAAGGATTTCGTGATCAACCTTTATTCGCGCGGCTGGGCCTTCCTGCGCCGGGCGGGCACGGTGATCTTCACGGTATCGGTCGTCCTATGGTTCCTGGCCAGCTATCCGGCCTCGGACAATGGCATCCGCGGCTCGTTCGCAGGCATGATCGGCTCGGTCCTTGAACCCATCCTGAAGCCCATCGGCTTCAACCTCGAGATTGCCATCGCACTGGTGCCGGGCATGGCCGCGCGGGAAGTCGCCGTCGGCGCACTGGGCACCGTCTATGCGTTGCAGGGCAATGACGAGGCGGGCCTTGCGACCCTGCTCCAGACCGCCTGGTCGCTGCCGACCGCGCTCGCCTTCCTCGCCTGGTATGTCTACGCGCCGCAATGCCTGGCGAGCCTCGCGGTGGCCCGGCGGGAGATGAACTCCTGGGGCTGGACGGCGCTGCTGATCGTCTACCTCTTCGCCATGGCCTATGTCGCCGCGGGCGCCACATACTGGACGGCAACCTGGCTCGGCCTCTAGCCGCACACGTTTGAAATGGTTCGGGAAAAGTGGCTCCGTGAGCAGGACTCGAACCTGCGACCGGGCGATTAACAGTCGCCTGCTCTACCAACTGAGCTATCACGGAATAGCCGGAGACGGGGGAATAGCAGACCGCGCACCCGGTTCAAGTGCCTAAGTGCGGCAGCTGCACAATTTCTGGGAAGTTTCCACAAACCCCTGCCCCGAAAGAAAAACGGCGGGAGCGTGAGCTCCCGCCAAAGGCGTTGGGTGATGGTGGGTGTCTCCAAAGAAGACATGCACAAGGTCACCCGATATGGTTAATTCAGGGTTAACGAGTTGAAACAATCTGGCCGGCGCGCGTTTACGGGTTGGGACGCCAAGCGGATCCTGGATCGGCGGGGTCCTGAGGGCTGGTCTGGAGGCTCCACCCGGAATCGAACCGGGGTGCACGGATTTGCAATCCGCTGCGTCACCACTCCGCCATGGAGCCTCGGACAGACGCGCCGTCCCTAGCAAGGCTTGCCGGTTGAGACAATCGGTCCGCGCAGGCTAAATTCGCGGCACGGGCAAGATTGCACCGGCGCGCGGGCATGATACATGGCGCAGGACAACCGGCCCTCGCAAACGGAAGTGACTCGCATGGATTTCGACAAAGCCCGTGAGATCATGGTGGACAGCCAGATCCGCCCGGATGACGTGACAGACCCGCCGATCGTCTCGGCTTTCCTGCGCACGCCCCGGGAAGTGTTCGTGCCGAATTCGCGCAAGGGCGTCGCCTATTCCGAGATGGAGATCACCACGTCGCCGGGCCGCGCGCTTTGGACGCCGCGTGATACCGCCAAGCTGATCAAGCTGGCAGGAATCAAGCCGACGGATGTGGTGCTCGTTGTCGGCGCGGGCGCAGGCTATGAGGCCGCCCTCATCAGCCACCTGGCCGACACGGTGATTGCGCTCGACGAGACTGAAGCGCTGGTGGAGGCGATGTCGCAGCGGTTTGCCGCCATTGGTATCGACCGGGCCGCGCCGGTGGCCGGACCACTCGCCAAAGGTCTGCCCGAACAGGCGCCCTTTGACGTTATATATGTGGCCGGCATGATCGAAGAGATGCCGCAAGCCTGGGCCGGACAGCTGCGCGACGGCGGACGGCTGGTCGCAGTAATGGCAGGCCCCGGCGGCATGGGCCGCGGCAAAGTGTTCACGAAAGCGGGCGAGACGCTGGCCTCGCGGGAAGGCTTTGACGCCTGCCCGCCGCGTTTTTCGGCCTTCGACCGGAAACCGACCTTTAGCTTCTGACCTTTAGACAAGGCGCGAGTGCGACTCTGCTACAAGGTGAACACTGTTCACCTTCTGTGGAGCCGCCCCTATATTGCCACTGCCTAGTCGAGGGACATTCCAATGCGCGTCTACAAATTGCCGCTTCTGATCAGCGTGAGCCTGTCCAGCCTTATCCTGGGAGCCCCGGCGCAAGCGGAGACGCTTCAGGACGCCGTCGCGGCGGCCTTTGCGACGAACCCTCAACTGGAGATCGAGCGCTACCGCACGGATATTGCGAAGGAAAATCTCAATCTCGCCCGGTCGGCCGGACTTCCGAAAGTGAACCTTTCTGCGAGCGGCGGCTATCAATCGACCGACACGACCGCCTTCTTCAACACCGGCACCGGGCAAAGCCCGAGCGCCAGCGCCCAGTTGCAGGCCGTCCAGCCGCTTTACGCGGGCGGCAAGATCTCGGCCGGCATCCGTCAGGCCCGCGCTGGAATCGACTCGGCTGACCGCAGTTTCGACGCCGCGCGCCAAAACCTGATCCTCGACGTGATCACGGCCTATGTCGATGTGCGCCGTGATCGTGAGGCCGTGGCGATTCGCCAGAACAACGTTGAAGTAACGGGCGAGCAGGTCCGGGCGGCCGAAGACCGGTTTGAAGTGGGCGTCGTGACGCGCACCGACGTGGCGCAGGCGCAGGCGCGTCTCGAAGGCGCCCGCGCGGCGCTGGCCGGGGCCGAAGCGACCCTGCAGGGCAGCGAAGCGGTCTATGAATACCTGACGGGCCAGCGACCGGGCGATCTGGTGACGCCGCCGGCCCTGCCGCCGCTCCCGGTCGATATCGAGACCGCTTTTTCGGACGCGAATGAGAACAACCCGTCGATCCGGGCCGCCCGCGAGGAATTGCGCGCCGCCAATGCCGGCGTCGATTCTGCCAAGGCGGACGGCCGGCCACAGATCAACCTGGTCGGTACGGCCGGTGTGCAGGAATATTGGGGCGATCTTGATCGCCGCGACACGAGCGTGTCGGCGGTCGCACAGGGGTCGATCCCGCTGTTCAACGGCGGATCGGTGAAAGCCTCGGTCAATGCCGCCAAGCTGCAGCGCGAACAGGCCCGCCGCCGGGTCGATTCGCTGGAAACGCAGGTTCGGGCGCAGGTTGCGCAGGCTTGGTACGGCTATGAGGCGGCTACTCGGGCCATCGAGGCCTCGCGCCGTCAGGTCGAAGCGGCCGAGATCGCCTATGAGGGCGCCAAGGAAGAACTGGCGGTCGGCGTGCGCACCACGCTGGACGTTCTGGACCAGGAACAGCAGCTGTTTGAAGCGCGTCTGGCTCTGGTCGGCGCGGAGCGGGACGCCTATGTGGCCGCCCACCAGCTGTTGCGTGCCACGGGTGGTCTCGACACTATCGGTTGAACCGCTGGCTTTCGCGCCCCGAACGCGTTAACTTTGTCAAAGGGTTGTTAACCGGATTCGGCCTACCCCTGACTCCAGGTCTGGGAAGCGATTCCAGTAACGAGGGGCTAAAATGGCCAACGAAGCACACAAAGAACCGACGATGGAGGAGATCCTCGCATCGATCCGCAAGATCATCTCGGACGATGAGCCGATGACGGCGCGCGCTTCGGCTGCGCCCCTGCGCGAGGTTCCGCCCGAACCGGTCAACGACCTCACCGAACTCGGCGAAGAGGCCCTCGACGAAACCGACCAGTCGATGTTCGAGATCGAGGCAGACGAAGAGGACACCTTCGCGCCGGCGCCCGTGCAAACGACGCCCGCACCGCAGGTGACCGGGCCGGAATTCTCCTTCGAGGAGATGCTCGGAACCGCCCGCCAGGCCGCAGAAGAAGCCCCGCCGGAGCCCGCTCCGGTCACCCAGATCCCCCGCGCAGTTCCTGCCCGGCCCACATTCCACGCCCCGGAGACCGACATGACCACGAGCGCCCGCTACGCACAGACCGTACTCACTGACGACTCGACCGCCGATCTGGCTGCCGGCGCGCTCGGCAAGCTGATCTCCAAGATGGAGATTTCCGGCGACAACACGATCGAGGGCCTCGTCAAGGAGATGCTCAAGCCGATGATCAAGGACTGGCTCGACGCCAACCTGGCCAAGATCGTTGAAGAGAAAGTAGAGGCTGAAGTACAGCGCATCGCCCGCATGGCGCGCTAGCCTCATTTCCCAAACTTGATATAGGGAACGGCGCGCCTTCACAGGCGCGCTTTTCTTTTGTGCCCTTTCCAGACTGAACCAGACACATGCTTGACCAGAGATTCGATCCCACCGGCGCCGAACCGCGGCTGTACAAAGCCTGGGAGGAAGCCGGCTGCTTCTATCCTTCGGGCGACACGAGCGCGCAGGCGTATTCGATCGTGATCCCGCCGCCGAACGTGACCGGTGTGCTGCACATGGGCCATGCGCTGAACAACACGCTGCAGGACCTGCTGGTCCGCTTCGAGCGGATGCGCGGCAAGAACGTGCTGTGGCAGCCCGGCACCGACCATGCGGGCATCGCGACGCAGATGGTGGTCGAGCGCCAGCTCGCCGCTGCGGGCGGCAATGAGAGCCGCGCAAGCCTCGGACGCGAAGAATTCGTCAAACGCGTGTGGGCCTGGAAGGAGGAGTCCGGCGGCAGCATCGTCAACCAGCTGAAGCGCCTCGGCGCATCTTGCGACTGGAGCCGCGAGCGCTTCACCATGGATGAGGGCCTGTCCAGGGCCGTGACCAAGGTGTTCGTGGACCTCTACAACAAGGGCCTGATCTACCGCGACAAGCGGCTGGTGAACTGGGACCCGCATTTTCAAACGGCGATTTCGGATCTCGAGGTCGAGACCAAGGAAGTGGCGGGCCATTACTGGCACCTGCGCTATCCGCTGGCGGACGGCGTGACCTATGACCATCCGGTCAAGGATGACGACGGCAACATTACACTGGAAACGCGGGACTATATCGTGGTCGCGACCTCCCGGCCCGAGACGATGCTGGGCGATACTGGCGTTGCGGTGCACCCCGAGGACGAACGCTACAAGGCGCTGGTCGGCAAGTTCGTGGAGCTGCCGATCGTAGGCCGCCGCGTGCCGATCGTTGCCGACGATTATGCAAACCCGGAAAAGGGCTCGGGCGCGGTGAAAATCACCCCGGCGCACGACTTCAACGACTTTGAAGTCGGCAAACGCGCAGGCCACAAGCCCCTCAACATCCTCAACGCCGTCGCCGCAATCGTCGATGGTGCGGAGGCCGATGCGGCCGAGATACCGGAAGCACTGCGCGGACTGGACCGGTTCGAGGCGCGCAAGAAGGTGGTCGAAGCGTTCGAAGCGGCAGGCCTTCTGGAGCGCATCGAGGATCTGAAGATCGAACAGCCGTTCGGCGACCGTTCGGGCGTCGTGATCGAGCCGTGGATGACGGATCAATGGTATGTTGATGCCGCGACGCTGGCCAAGCCGGCGCGCAAGGCGGTCGAGGACGGCCTCACCCGGTTCGTGCCGGAGAACTGGTCGAAGACCTATTACAACTGGATGGACAATATCCAGCCTTGGTGCGTGAGCCGCCAGCTCTGGTGGGGCCACAGGATTCCGGCGTGGTATGCCGACGACGGAAAAGTCTATGTCGCCAGCACCGAAGCGGAGGCTCGGGCGAAAGCTGGAAAGGGCGTTGCGCTCAAGCAGGACGAAGACGTTCTCGACACCTGGTTCTCCTCCGCGCTCTGGCCGTTTTCGACGCAAGGTTGGCCGGACGAGACCGAGGCGCTGAAGACCTTCTATCCGACGAGCACGCTGGTCACGGCGTTCGACATCATCTTCTTCTGGGTCGCCCGCATGATGATGATGGGAATCGAGTTTACCGGAGAAGTTCCGTTCAAGGATGTTTACATCCACGCCCTCGTCCTCGACGAGAAGGGGCAGAAGATGTCGAAGTCCAAGGGCAATGCCATGGACCCGCTGGAACTCGTGGACGAGTTCGGCGCCGACGCGCTGCGCTTCACGATGGCGGCCATGGCCGCGCAGGGCCGCAATATCCGCCTGTCAAAGCAGCGCGTGGAAGGCTATCGCAACTTCTCGACCAAGCTGTGGAACGCCGCGCGCTTCGCCGAGATGAACGAGTGCGGCGCGCCGGGCGAGTTTGATCCGTGTTCGGCTGAACGTCCGGTCAATCAATGGATCCTCAGCGAACTCGCCGACTGCGTCGCCGATGTCACCAAGGGCATCGAGGAATACCGGTTCAACGAGGCGGCCGGGACGCTTTACAGGTTCATCTGGAACACGCTCTGCGACTGGTATCTCGAACTGATCAAGCCGCTGCTGATGGGCATGGATGACGCCGCCAAGGCCGAAACACGCGCCGTTTGCGGCTACGTGATCGACGAGTCGCTGAAACTGCTGCACCCGTTCATGCCGTTCGTGACCGAGGAACTCTGGGAGCGCCGCGCGCCCGGACGCGCCGACGAGCAGGGCTTCCTGATGCTGCAGGCCTGGCCGGAAATCACCGGCTTCGGCAACGCGGCGGCGACTGAGGAAATCGAATGGCTGATTGAGATGATCTCCGAGATTCGCTCATTGCGTAACGATCTGGGCGTGCCGGCGGGCGCAAAGGTTCCGATGATGCTGGTCAATCCGGCCGATGTGGACGCTGAGCGCCTTGAGCGGCACGACGATGTGCTGCGCCGCATGGCGCGTCTGGACGATACGGGCACGTCGACCGGCCTGCCGGAGGGCGCGGTGTCGACCATGGTCGCCACCTCTGTCGTCGCTCTCAAGATCGCGGACCTGATCGACATCAGCGAAGCCCAGAAGCGTCTCGACAAGGAAGTCGCCCAACTCGAGAAGGACATCACGTCGACCGAGAAGAAGCTCGCCAATGCGGATTTCGTGGCGCGGGCGCCGGAGGAGATTGTCGAGGAGAACCGCGAGCGGGTGAAAGACTGGACGCTGCGCCGCGACAAGCTGAAGGCTGCGCGCACAGCGCTGGCGGGAATTTCGTAAAGGCCGGGCGTCGCGCGAGCGGGGCAAATATTGCCGCTGGCGGCGATCATTTGGCCCTTTTCCGGAAGGAAATTGCGCGCTAGGCCCAATCAGGAACACCGAACGGGAATACGTCAATGACCAAGACTTGGGATAAATCCCGCCTGCCCTCCCGCCATGTGACGGAAGGCCCCGAACGGGCGCCGCACCGCAGCTATTATTATGCGATGGGCCTGACGACGAAGGACATCAAGAAACCGTTCGTCGGCGTGGCGTCGTGCTGGAACGAGGCCGCGCCCTGCAACACCGCCCTGATGCGTCAGGCGCATGCCGCCAGCAAGGGCGTCAAAGTAGCGGACGGCACGCCGCGCGAGTTCTGTACCATCACTGTCACTGACGGCATCGCGATGGGCCATGAAGGCATGCGTTCGTCGCTGGTGAGCCGCGAAGTGATCGCGGACTCTGTAGAGTTGACGATGCGCGGGCATTCCTATGATGCGCTGGTCGGCATTGCGGGCTGCGACAAGTCCCTGCCCGGCATGATGATGGCCATGTTGCGCCTCAATGTGCCGTCCGTGTTCATCTATGGCGGCTCGATCATGCCCGGCCATTTCGAAGGCAAGGACATCACCGTCATGGATGTGTTCGAAGCGGTTGGTGCGCACGCCGCCGGATCGAACGACATGACGGAAGCAAAACTGCACGCCATCGAGAAGCTGGCTTGTCCCGGTGACGGCGCCTGCGGCGGCCAGTTCACCGCGAACACGATGGCCTGCGTGTCGGAGGCCATCGGCCTCGCCCTGCCGCTGTCGTCTGCACTGCCTGCGCCCAACCTCGACCGCGATGAATACTGCGTCGAAAGCGGCAAGGCCGTGATGAACCTGATCGAGAAAAACATCCGTCCACGGGACATCTGCACGCGCAAGGCGTTCGAGAACGCGGCGGTCGTTGTGGCGGCGACCGGCGGATCGACCAACGCCGCGCTGCACCTGCCGGCGATGGCGCATGAATGCGGCGTCCAGTTCGACCTGAAGGATGTGGCGGAGATCTTCGCGAAGACGCCTTACATCGTCAGCCTGAAGCCGGGCGGCGAATATGTTGCCAAGGATTTCGGCGAAGCGGGCGGCGTGCCGATGCTGCTGCGCACGCTCTACGATGCCGGCTTGATCCATGGCGACTGCATGACCGTGACCGGCAAGACGGTGGCGGAAAACATCAAGGACATCGTGTTCAACAAGAACCAGAAGGTGATCCGCGAGGCGCACGATCCGATCTCGCCGAATGGCGGCGTCGTCGGTCTGTGGGGTTCGCTGGCGCCGGATGGCGCGATCGTGAAAGTGGCTGGCCTCAAGAACCTGACCTTCTCCGGACCGGCGCGCGTGTTCGACGGCGAAGCAGCCTGCTTCAAGGCCGTCTCGGAGCGCGCCTACAAGGAAGGCGACGTGCTGGTCATCCGTTATGAGGGCCCCAAAGGCGGCCCGGGCATGCGCGAGATGCTGTCGACGACAGCGGCGCTCTATGGACAGGGCATGGGCGACAAGGTGGCACTGATCACCGACGGCCGCTTCTCTGGCGCAACGCGCGGCTTCTGCGTTGGCCATGTTGGTCCAGAAGCAGCGGATGGCGGCCCGATCGGCCTCATCAAGGACGGTGACATCATCACGCTGGACGCCATCAAGGGCACCATCGACGTGCGCCTGACACCGGCCGAGATGCAGGACCGCAAGCGGGAGTGGAAGCCGCGCAGCACGATGTACGGATCGGGCGCGCTGCAGAAATTCGCCAAGCTCGTGGGCCCGGCCCATGAAGGCGCGGTGACGCATCCGGGTTTCGAAGGCGAGCGCCACGTCTACGCCGATATCTGAGTACGTCTCTTTCCGTCCACGAAAGCGGCCTCTAGGCTGCGCGTGAGCCGCAATGGGGGAACCCGGCATGAGTGAACCCGACGAAGCCGCGACGCCCACGGCGGGACTGGATCTTGCACACCTGCCTTCCGAGTTCGCCGATTTCGGGCGGGTTTACGAACAGGAGATCCGCCCCAGCCTGCTCGCCCGGGAGGCGGAGCGGGAAGCCGCGGCCCGTAAGGCAATCCAGACACGCTGGGCGGGCGGCGCGATCATCGCCGCCGGAGCCGCCCTCGGGCTGATCGTCTTGAAGACGCCGGTTGCCGCAATCATGATCGCGATCATCGGTTTCGGCGTCATAGGCTGGGGCAACATGGGCATCATGCGCATGGCAAGCGAAGCCAAGGCGCTGATCGTGGAGCCGATTGCCAACAGACTGAACCTCTATTTCACGGCCGCTCCCGGGCAGTGCGAATCGATCATGCGTCACCGCGAAGTCGGCGTGGTGCCGGGTTGGGACAGGTCGAAGTATGAGGACCTCGTGACGGGCAGCCGCGGACAAGTGAATTTCGAGCTGTTCGAGGCCCATCTCGAAGAACGCCGCACGACGACGGATTCCAAAGGACGTACACAGACGACCTGGGTGACCGTGTTCCGGGGCCAGTGCCTACGCCTCGACTTCCACAAGAAATTCTATGGCCGCACGCTGATCACCCGCGATGCAGGTTTCTTCAACCGCTTCGGCGGCGCCAAGGGCATGCAGCGGGCAGCACTGGAAGACCCTAAGTTCGAGAAGATTTTCGAAGTCTATACGACCGACCAGGTCGAGAGCCGGTATCTGCTCACACCGGACCTGATGCAGAAGTTGGTGGACCTTGAAGAGGTCTTCCATGGCGGGAAACTGAAGGCTGCCTTCGACGGCGGCGAAATGTTCATCACCGTGCAGGGCGGGAACCTGTTCGAGCCCGGGTCGATGTTCAAGCCGCTCGACAGTGTCGACCGGGTGCAAGAATTGCTGAAGGATTTTGCGGCGGTATTCCAGCTGATCGACGCGGTCACCGCCGGCCGCAGCCGGATGCCGCCGCCCGCAGGCTGAGCGGCGCGCAGGCGTTCATACGGGCTTCATGATGCTGCCGAATAATTGCCGCAGTGCGTTGCGAGACGAGTCTTCATGCTGAGAAACTTCCTGATCCTCACCGCTTTCACCGCAGCCCTTGCCAGCCCGGCAATGGCTGCTGGCAAGACCGACCTTACGACATGCAAGGCCATGCAGGCGGCGCTTGTTCCCCGGCAGACCGGGATCAACGACCTCGTCGCGCAACGTGATGCGTCCGCAGTCGCGCTCGAGGACGCAGGTCAGGCCTGGGAGGATGTCGAGATCCACCGGCTCGTGTCAAAGGGCCATGCCGAAGCTGCGGATGCCGGCAAAGCGGCCTATGAGGCGGCCCGCGCGCAACTGGAGCAGGATGAGACGGCGCTGCAGGATACGCTG
Source organism: Hyphomonas sp. (assembly GCF_016125515.1). Lineage (GTDB taxonomy): Bacteria > Pseudomonadota > Alphaproteobacteria > Caulobacterales > Hyphomonadaceae > Hyphomonas. Next base: position 20,683 of record NZ_WGLO01000017.1, on the reverse strand, counting down.
CAACAGTTCAATGCCGACGTCGCGGCGTTCAACACGCGGTGCACTCGCAAAGGCTGACCCCGCCTAGGGCGTCACAATCGCGAACGGCTCCGGCGGCGCAGGCGGGTCCAGCACGCCCAGCAAGGTGGCGGCGGCCGCAGGATTACCATCCATCTGCAACACGCCCTTGGCAACGAGATCGGCGGCCTTCTGACCACCGAAAATCATGCCCAGGAAGGCCATCTTGGGCAGGCGCAAGGTGGCGTCAGCCATCTGACCCTCGCCAGCCTCGTGGACCAGCACCGCGTTGCGGATCGTCACAAGCCGGCTTTCGCCGACATCCGGGAAGTCGAACAGGATCGAAACGGATTTGCCGGTCGCCAGGTCGGGATCCACACGCACCGCAAGCATGTCGAAAACCTGTTCGATGGAAATCGCGGAAACGACATCCTGTGACAGTGCAGAGATGGAGGCGGCTTCTGGTGCGACCCGGGCTTCGGCGGCGCCGGTCAGGTACATGTTCCGCCAAAGCGAACCTTCGGCCTGATAGCCCATCTGCTCGAACGCCTGCGCGAGCACCTCTCGCGCGTCCATGTTCGTCGCATCCGCAAACACGATATGGCTGGCGACTTCAGCGGCCCAGCGATAGTCGCCGTCCTTGTAGGCTTTCTGCGCAATGCGAAGCGCCTTGCCGGCGCCGCCCATGGCATCGACATAGCGCTTGCCGGCTTCCTCGGGCGGCCAGGGATTGAGATTGGCGGGGTTGCCATCATACCAGCCAAGATAGCGCTGATACACGGCTTTCGAATTATGGGCCATGGTGCCGTAATATCCGCGATTGTACCATTTCGTGGCCAGCGGCTCGGGCAAGGCGATGACCTCGGCAATCTCCTCGGCGGTGTAGCCCTTGTTCATCAGGCGCACCGACTGGTCGTGGAGGTATTTGTAGGCATCGCGGTGCAAGCCCATGAAGGTGACCACATCGGACTGCCCCCAGCGCGGCCAGCCGTGCGAGACGAACATCACATCCGTACGATCGCCGAACAGGTGGATCGACTCGGTGAGATAATCCGCCCACGCCTTGGAATCGCGCACCAGCGCGCCGCGGGGCGGAAGCACATTGTGCATCGTGGCATTGGCATTTTCTGCAAGGCAGAGCGCGCGCAGGTGAGGCAGGTAGAAGTTCATTTCCGCCGGCGCCTCGGTGCCCGGCGTCACCTGGAATTCGATCTCGATACCGTCGATGACCAGCTTCTCGCCTGTCTCCTCAACAGTATGGGTCGGCGCGATCAGGCTGAACGTTCCGCTGGGCAGTCCGGTGCCGATGCCTGCGCCGCCCTGACCCGTTGGTCCTGGCGTGAGGCGCGTTCCGAACTGGTAGTTCGCACGGCGCGTCATGGCCGGGCCGGCGATCAGGTTTTCGCTGACCGCGTGCTCCATGAATCCGTCCGGCGCAATAATCTGCACTTTGCCGGCATCCACATCCGCCTGGCTGACGACGCCCTTCACGCCGCCGAAATGGTCGCCATGGCTGTGCGTGTAGATCACCGCGACCACCGGCTTGTCGCCAAGATGCTGGCGCACGAGCGACAAGGCGGCCGCGGAGGTTTCGACCGAGGTGAGCGGATCGACCAGGATGTAACCTGTTTCCGAAGCGATCACGCTCATCACCGACAAGTCGAGCCCGCGCACCTGCCAGAGACCGGGCACAACCTCGAACAGGCCGTGATTGTTCATCAGGCTAAGGTGACGCCAGAGGCTCGGGTTCATGGTGTCGTGCGCTTCGCCATCGGCGAAGTCGTAAGCACTGGCATCGAACACAACGCGGCCATCTGCGGCGCGAATCTTCGGATCATCGAGCGTGGCGATGAAGCCTTTGCCCGCGAGCCGCGCTTCGCTGTCATCATCCCACGGAAGGCCCTGTGCAAACGCCTCATTCGCCGCGATGGTGGCTTCGGTCGCCTCCCCGGTCGACGGCGTCACTGGCGCGCCGGACACGGTACAGGCGGCACAGAAGGCGGCCGCGCCCAAGGCTGCGAGGATTTTCTGCATGGACGTCTCCCAGGAACATGTTTCGCGAGACTCATCCGCCCGCGCTCTGTGCGCGCAGACTATCGCGCCTCCGGAATGGCGCAACCGGGGGGATGCCCTGCCCCAACGGCAGCAGTCAACGCCAAGGCTGGACGCTGCTGCACGGCTGGGGCTAACTGGAGCGATGATTACTGGTCCCACTTCCCACAGCTATTTCTCGCAGCGCCTGCGCCTTCATTATGTCGATTGGGGTAATGCCGATGCGCCACCGCTGATCCTGCTGCATGGCGGGCGCGATCATTGCCGCAGTTGGGACTGGGTCGCCGATGAGCTGCGCCATAACTGGCATGTGATCGCGCCGGATTTGCGAGGACACGGCGACAGCAGCTGGTCGGCCGATGGCGACTACACGCTAAGGTCCTGCGTCTATGACCTGGCGCAGCTGATCCACCAGAAAAATCTCTCCCCCGTGACGATCGTGGCGCATTCCTATGGCGGGAACATCTCGCTGCGCTATTCCGGAATTTATCCGGAAAACGTGCGCAAGGTTGTCGCCATCGAAGGGCTCGGACCGTCACCCAAGATGCTGCAGCAGCGCCTGAGCGTTCCCATCGGCCAGCGCATGCGCGAGTGGATCGATGCGAAGCGGGCAGCGGCGGGGCGCAATCCCAGGAAATATGCGACGCTGGAAGAAGCTTATCAGCGCATGAAGGAAGAGAACGGCTACCTGAATGATGCCCAGGCGCGTCACCTGACGATCCACGGCATCAGCCAGAATGAGGACGGCACCTATTCCTGGAAGTTCGATAACCATTTCCGCGTCATGGCGCCCTACGACATGGCGAACGAGGATGTTGAAGCGTTGTGGCAGGAAATCACCTGCCCGACACTGCTGCTGTATGGCAAGAACAGCTGGGCCTCGAACCCTGAAAAGGATGGCCGCATCACCCACTTCAGAAATGCACAGGTGCGCGTCTACGACAACGCAGGACACTGGCTGCACCATGACCAGTTTGACCGTTTTGTCGCGGACCTGAAGGCCTTCCTTTAGGCGGGTTGAATCACGAGAAGTGCAGCCGGCGATACTTGCCCCGGAAGTAGAGCAACGGATCACGGCGTGGGTCGAAATTGGCGCGCAGGACTTCGCCGACGAGGATGATGTGATCGCCCCCGTCATGTATCTGGTGGCGCCGGCATTCGAAGTTGGCGAGCGCGTTGGACAGCAGCGGCGCATCATGCCGGCCGCGTTTCCATGGCGTTTGCTGGAAACGTTCCTCGCCCGGCTTTGAGAACAGGCGCGAGGCGGGTTGCTGGCCGATATGGAGCACATTGACCGCGAAGTGTTCGGCTGCCTCAAGGGCCTTCAGGCTGTTGGATGTCTTGGCCACGCAGACGAGCAACAAAGGTGGATCAAGAGAAACCGATGTGAAAGAATTGGCCGTCAGGCCCACCGGTTCGCCGTCCTTTTCGAAAGCCGTCACAACAGTGACGCCGGTGGCGAAGCAGCCGAGCGCCTCGCGCAGGGTGCGCGCATCTGATCCTGAACGGTATTCCGGCACGAAGCGCGGCACACGCCGCTCCATGAAGGCCAACAGCGTCGCGCTGAACAGGTCAGCGCGGTCTGCAGCAACCACATGCCCGGCATCGCCGATCTCGGCATATTCCGCACCCGGAATTTGTTCGACGATGCGGCTGGCCGAAACCGGATCGGTGATGTCGCTGAGCGCGCCGCGCACGAACAGGACCGGCATCTGGATGTTGGGGGCCGCCGCCTTGAACCGGGCCAGGGCGTCTTCGAGCTGGAAGCGTTCCAGCATGCGGGGATCCCAGGCGCCTTTGGCGGTTTCGGAGGCGGCGCGCAGCACGCCGGCGGCCGCGCGGATATTGGTGAGGTCGAGATCCGGCGGCGCATCGGCAAGCACGAGGCCGGATGCGAGATGCGCCCCTTCCTCGCCTACAGCGGCTGCGGCGACCCATCCGCCCAAGGACGCACCCACGATCACGGGCCGGGAGGGCAGCTGGGCCAGCACAGCGCGCAGGTCTTCGACATAGGCGCTGAAATCATATCGGCCGTCGTCGGGCCATTCGCTTTCGCCGTGGCCGCGCAGGTCCAGCGCGATCACCTGGCGTCCGGCACGCGCGAGGGCGGAGGCCGTTTCCTTCCAGATGTCGCGGGTCTGGCCACCGCCATGCACCAGCAACACCAGCGGATCGTCAGGATCGCCATAGACATCGCCCCTCAGGAGGATGCCGGCGAAACCTTTGAACTGCGTGTGTGCCATGGCGGTCCTCGGTATCCGGGCGGAGCCGGGGTTGATCCAGTGACCTGGATGTAGGGCCAGCCTCTAGCGTGAACATGGCGCCATGGCGAGACGTGGCGCCGCAGGCGGACACAAACCAGCCCGCTGCCGGACTTGCGGGCGGGGCAAGGGATTGACTCAAACCCAAAAGAACAAAATAAGAACATATGGACATTGCCACACTCAAGTCGAAGGGTCTGTTGAGGGCCGTTTCGGCCCCGCCGGTAGCGGCGGTGGGCTTTCCCTTCGGGCTGGGCACGCGCGGCCTGCATGAGGTGGCGGAGGCCGCCTATGGCGACCGGGCCGCGATGACCGGCTTCGTTCTGACGGCGGCCCGGCCAGCGCAGGCAGGCGCCTGGCTGTGGATCACCCAGACGAAATTCGCCGGCGACCTTGGACTGGTGCCGGAGGCCGCGCTGCGCCAGGTGACCGGCGGCGCGCCGCCCCCTCGCCTCAGCCTGACCGCGCGGACGCTGCCGGATGCGCTGTGGGCCGTTGAGGAGGCGGTGGTCTCCGGAGCGGTGAGCCTTGTCGTGGCCGAGATCGAGGCCGCAGACTTCACGGCAACGCGGCGCCTGACGTTGGCCTCCGGGCGTCATGGAGTACCGGTCGTGCTACTGATGCCGCCGACCTGCGAAGGCGCAACAGCCGCTGCCACGCGCTGGCGGATCAGCCCCCGCCCCTCTGCCCCGAACCGGTACGACCCGCACGCCCCCGGACACCCCCGCTGGCGGGCCGTTCTGGAACGTTGCCGCACAGCGCCGAACGCGGCCGGCACCGTCTTTGATCTCGAGTGGAATGATGAAACGCTATCTCTCGGTGTGGTTTCCGGACTGGCCGCTGGACCGGCTGCGCCGTGTCCGGTGGCGCGGGAAGCCATTGCCCGCCGCAAGGCCAGCTAAACCGCCGCCTTTTGTCCTGCATGAGAAGCTCGCCCATGGGCTGACGGTGGCTGCCGCGAACACGTCGGCAGGCGCGGCAGGCATCCATGCGGGCATGCGCTTCAGCGATGCGCGAGTCTGCCTGCCGAACCTGATCGCCGAGGAGATCGACCGCGAGGAGGACGCCCGCGCGCTGAGCGTGCTGGCCCGGTGGATGACCGGCTTCTCCCCGATCGTCGCTGTCGACGGGCTCGATGGGGTATTGCTGGAGACAACCGGCTGCGATCACCTGTTCGGCGGCGAGACGGCGATGGCCGCGCGGCTGGCAGAGCGCCTGACCCGGACGGGCTATGGCCACCGGATCGCGCTGGCCAGTACGCCTGGTGCGGCGCAGGCGCTGGCCCGCTACGCGGCCGCAGAGGGGGCGCCGCAGATCCTGCCGCCGGGAGCCGAGCGCGCGGGGCTGGAAGACCTGCCCACACAGGCGCTGCGCCTGTCGCCGGAGGCGGCCACACTGCTGCGCCGGTTCGGCCTCACGCGGATCGGCCAGCTCTACGGGATCGACCGGAAGGCACTGGCCCGGCGGTTCCAGTCGCGGCGCGCGGCGGATGCGGTCTGCCTGAGGCTCGACCAGGCCCTGGGCCTGCGGGCTGAGCCGATGGTGCCGCTTTGTCCGCCGCCGGAATATCAAGCGCGCCAGCCCTGCCCCGAACCGCTCACACAAGGCGCTGGCCTTGAGGCAGGCTTGCAGCAACTGACACAGGCGCTCTGCGCAGACCTGTCGGACAAGGGCGTCGGCGCGCGGCATTTCGTGTTCAGCGCGTTCCATTCGGATGGGCAGGTCTCCGAGGCTTCCGCCCAGGCCGCGCGGCCTGTGCGTACGCCGGAGCATATCCTGCGGCTGTTCCGGGAAAAGATCGGAACGATCAATCCGGGTTTCGGTGTCGACCTGCTGCTGCTGGAGGCCCGGCGGACGGGGCCGATGGACGTGGGCAGCCGGCCCCTTTCGGGCGACCTCGCCGGCTCGGCAATGGATGAGATTGCGCTGTCGGCGCTGGCAGACCGGATCAATGCGAGACTGGGCGACGGGACCGTGAGCCTGATCCGCTGTGAGGCCCGGTACGCCCCTGACAAAGCCGAGCGGCGCATGCCCTTTACGGGTGAACTGGCCCCAGCTGCACCCGCAATGCCGGCCGGTGAGGCACCGCGCCCGGTGCGCATGCTGGACTGGCCGGAGCGCGTGGACGTGATCGCACAGGTGCCGGACGGACCGCCTCTCAGCTTCATCTGGCGGCGTGTGATGCGGCGGGTCGTGCGTTCGGACGGACCGGAGCGGATTTCGCCGGAATGGTGGACGCACCTGCCCGATACGGACGCGAAACCCGCCCCACTGCCCCGCACGCGGGACTATTACCGGATCGAGGATGCGGAAGGCCGGCGCTACTGGGTATTCCGCGAAGGCCTCTATGATGACGGGCGCGGGCAAATGCCGGAATGGTTCGTACAGGGACTGTTCGGATGAACGGGTATGCAGAACTCGCCGTGACGACGAACTTCTCCTTCCTGCGAGGCGCAAGCCATCCGGAGGAACTGGTGAAACACGCCGCCGGGCTTGGACTGCAGGCGATCGGCGTGGCGGACCGCAACACGCTGGCAGGCGTTGTGCGCGCGCACCTCGCCGCAAAGGAGGTTGGGCTGAAGCTGCTGGTCGGCGCGCGGCTGGTGCCGGTAGATGGGCCGGAACTGCTCGCCTACCCGATGGACCGCGCCGCTTATGGCCGCCTGTCGCGCCTCCTGTCGGAGGGCAAGTTGAAGGCGGAGAAAGGCGCGTGCCATCTGGAACTGGGGGACATCCTCCGCGCGGCCGAGGGGATGATCCTCATCGTACTGCCGCCGGACCGGCCGGAGGCCGCTTTCGAGGCGCAACTATCGCACATCGCCGAGGCGGCGGCGGGGCGGACTTATCTGGCCGCACGCTACAGTTATGCCGGACGCAACCGTGAGCGCCTTGCGCGACTGGCCGAGTTGGCCGCGCGGCACGGCGCGCCGCTGATCGCTGTCAATGACGTGCTCTATCATCAGCCGGAGCGCCGCCCGCTGCAGGATGTGCTGACCTGTATCCGCGAGCATTGCGCCATCGACACGGCTGGCTTCCGGCTTGAGGCAAATGCCGAGCGCCACCTCAAGGACGCGAAGGAGATGGCGCGCCTGTTCAAGGGGTTTGAGCCGGCGTTGGCGCGGACGCTGGAGATTGCCGAACGGTGCAAGTTCAGTCTCGATGAGCTTGCCTATGAATATCCGGACGAGCCTGTGCCGCCCGGCACCACCCCGCAGCTGCATCTTGAATCCCTCACTTGGAAAGGCGCGCGCTGGCGCTATCCCCAGGGTATTCCCGAGAGTGTCGCGATCCAGGTACGCAAGGAACTTCAGCTGATCGAGGAGCTCTCCTACGCGCCCTACTTCCTGACAGTGCATGACATAGTCGCGTGGGCACGGGCTCAGCGCATCCTCTGCCAGGGGCGCGGCTCTGCGGCGAATTCGGCAGTCTGTTTCTGTCTCGGGGTCACCAGTGTCGACCCGGCGGAGACGAGCCTGCTGTTCGAACGTTTCCTTTCGCGCGAGCGCAAGGAACCGCCAGACATCGATGTCGATTTCGAGCATGAGCGGCGCGAGGAAGTCATCCAGTATGTGTACGAACGGTATGGGCGCCACCGCGCGGCGCTGACGGCAACGGTCATCTGTTACCGCCCACGTTCCGCCGTGCGCGAGGTGTGCAAGGCGCTGGGGCTCAGCGAGGACATTTCAGGCGCACTGGCAGGTTCGGTCTGGGGAAGCTGGGGTAGCGGCATCTCGGCGGCGCAGATCGCGGGCGCGGGCCTGGATCCGGCCAATATGCTGATCCGGCGTGCCATCCAGCTGACACAGCAGCTGATCGGCTTTCCCCGCCATCTGTCGCAGCATGTCGGCGGTTTCGTACTGACGCGCGGCCCGCTGATCGAGACCGTGCCTATCGGCAATGCGGCGATGGAGGCGCGCACCTTCATCGAGTGGGACAAGGACGATATCAACGCGTTGGGCATCCTGAAGGTCGATGTCCTGGCACTCGGCATGCTGACCTGTATCCGGAAGGCTTTCGATTTTCTCGAACTGCACAAGGGCCTTCGCTTTGACCTCGCCACCATCCCGCCGGATGACACCGCCACCTATGACATGCTGTGCGAAGGCGACAGCCTGGGTGTGTTCCAGGTGGAGAGCCGGGCGCAGATGAACATGCTACCGCGCCTCAGGCCGCGCACCTTTTATGACCTCGTGATCGAAGTCGCCATCGTGCGCCCCGGGCCGATCCAGGGCGACATGGTGCACCCTTATCTCCGCCGCCGGAAGAAGCTGGAGCCGGTCAACTTCCCCAGCCCCTCGCCGATCCATGGCCCAGCCGATGAGCTTTCGCGCATCCTGCAGCGCACGCTGGGCGTGCCGCTGTTCCAGGAGCAGGCCATGCAGATCTCGATCGACGCCGCCAAGTTCACGCCGGAAGAAGCCAACGGACTGCGCCGGGCGATGGCGACGTTCCGGAGGGTCGGCACGATCCAGAACTATGAGGAGATGATGGTCTCGCGGATGATGGCACGCGGATATGATCCGCTATTCGCCAAGCGGTGCTTCGATCAGGTGAAAGGCTTCGGCGAGTATGGCTTTCCGGAAAGCCATGCCGCTTCGTTTGCTCTGCTGGTCTATGTTTCCTCATGGCTGAAGTGCCACCATCCGGATGTGTTTTGCGCCGCGCTGCTGAACAGCCAGCCCATGGGGTTTTATGCGCCGGCGCAGATCGTGCGCGACGCATGTGAGCATGGGGTGGAGGTTCGCCCGGTCGATGTGAACTACTCCGACTGGGACAATACGCTGGAGCCGGTGGACAAGGGCGATGGTCTCTGCGCGGTGCGGCTTGGATTCCGCCAGCTGGACGGTCTGCGCGAGAGCGAGATGGAAACACTGATGGCGGCCCGGGGGCCGGGCTACACCTCGACGGAAGACCTGCGTCAGCGCACTGGCCTCCACCGCGCACCGCTGGAGCGTCTGGCCACGGCCGATGCCTTCGGATCCATGGGCCTGTCGCGCCGCGAGGCGCTGTGGCAGGTGCGCGGCGAAGTGGTGCACCAGTCCCTGCCCTTGTTTGCGGCCACCGGCGTTTCCGAACAGGGCGAGGAAGCCGGAACGCGGCTGCCGCTGATGCCACCTTCAGAACAGGTGATCCAGGATTACCAGACCGCGCGCCTGTCCCTGAAGGGCCACCCGATGAGCTTTCTCCGTGAGGGATACGGGGCACGCCGGATCCTTCCCACCGCGGAGGCGGTGGCCCTGCCCAGTGGAAGGCGCGTGGAGACAGCGGGGTTGGTACTGGTGCGCCAGCGGCCCGGGTCGGCCAGCGGTGTTGTATTCATAACCCTTGAGGACGAAACCGGGATTGCAAACCTCGTCGTCTGGCCGCGGGTGATGGAGCGTTTCCGCCCCGTCGTCATGGGTGCGCGCATCCTGCACGTCAAAGGGAGGGTCCAGACGGCCGACAATGTGACCCATATCGTCGCCGAACAGCTGACCGACTGTACGGACGACCTGCAGCTATTGTCAGAAGACTCGATACGCGATGCCATGAAGGGCGTGTTGGCGCGGTCCGATGAGGTGGCGCATCCGGTCGGCGAGCGCACGGCGCCGGGTGCCAGACGCGACGGCGCCCGTCATCCCCGCAATGTGCGCGTCATTCCCAAGAGCCGGGATTTTCACTGAGCAGGGATGTCAGCCGAGGATTCTGTCCAGCACGTCGGCGAGGGAGGTCTCCAGCATCGGCTTGCGCACGAAAGCCACGAACCCGGCTTTCAGCGACCTTGCGTCGAGCGTGCCCGAATCCCAACCCGAAATCAGGATGGCCGGCGACTCGTAGCCGCTGCCTCTGATCTGCGCGAGCACTCCGAAGCCATCGAGATCGTCCAGTTTGAAGTCGATCACGAAGCAATCATAGTCGACGTCCACCATACCCGCGAACAGGTCCGACGCACTGGCATAGGTATCGACCAGAAATCCGCGCCGCCCAAGCAATAGCCGCAGCGACAGACGCACGGCCTCGCTGTCGTCAACGACGGCAACACGACGAATGGGTTCAACAGAAGCAGGTAAAGCCATATGGATGCGCCGAATTTACATCGATGCGCCATCTAGGGCGATTTGCCCCATCGAATCTCTAGGTAGAGTTCCTAGGGCGTTGCCGAAAGACCGTAACCTGCTGCAAATGCGATGCGCAGCACGGTGGACAGGTTCGCGGCGTCCATCTTTTCCATCAGGTTTGCGCGGTGGATCTCGACCGTGCGCGGCGAGATATCCAGCGATTCGGCAATCACCTTGTTGGTATGCCCTTCCACGAGCCCCAGCAGCACATCGCGCTCGCGTGCCGTGAGCCGCTCAATCAGTCCGCGCGCTTCCTCGGCGAGGACCTCTTCCTTGCGGCGCGCCTCCATGCGTTCGAACGCGCGGGTCAGAGCATCCACAAGGGTCTGTTTGGCATAAGGTTTTTCGACGAAATCGGTCGCGCCGGCTTTCATCGCACGGACAGCCACCGCCACATCGCCATGCCCGGTCAGCACGATGACCGGCATCGCCACGCCGCGTTGGTTCAGGACTTCCTGCACCTCAAGACCGTCCATGCCGGGCATCTGCACGTCCAGCAGGATGCAGCCACGCTCGGCCTCCCCGACGGCTTCGAGGAAAGCGACCCCGTCGGTATAGGTCTTCACGCGAAAGCCCGCATGGCGCAGCATGAAGCTTGCCGAATGCCGGATAGCCTCGTCGTCGTCTACTAAGTGGACCAAACGTGCGTCGTTCATCAATCCGTATTATCCAATTCCTGCCGAAGCGTGAACCGAAAACACGACCCGCCCCGGGGCGGCGAAACCACGCGGATGGTTCCGCCATGGGCTTCAACGATGGTCTGACAGATCGACAACCCAAGGCCCATGCCCTGTGATTTGGTCGTCGCGAACGGCTTGAACACGGTCTGCTTCATTTCCGGTGGCAGGCCGGGCCCATTGTCGCAGACCTCGATCGCGACAAAGCCCGGCTCGTCCGCCAGGAAGGCCCGCAGCTGGATGGCGCCGTCCGGCTGGTCGGCGAGGGCGTCCATGGCATTGCGGATGAGGTTGATGACGACCTGCTGGATCTGGATCGGATCCGCCAGCACCCGGTCAATTCCCTTCGCGATCTCGACTTTGACCGGCATGTCGGCACGGTCGCGGGAGATCTTGGACAGCGCAATTGCGTCCGCAAGAATCGGCGCGAGCGACACCGGATGCGCATCGACCTCTCCGCGAGAAACGTAGGAGCGCAGCTTTCGAACGATTTCGCCGGCACGCACGGCCTGCACGGCCGCTTCGGACAAAGCTTCGCGCAGGATTTCCTTCATGTCGGGATCAGGCGAATCGATCAGGTCCCGGCTCGCTTCGAGATAGTTCGCGACCGCCGTCAGCGGCTGGTTAAGTTCGTGCGCCAGGGCCGATGCCATGGTGCCGACGGCGCTGAGCCGCGAGAAATGCACCAGCTCCGACTGCATTTCCTGCATCCGCAATTCAGCGCTCTGCTGTTCAGTGAGATCCCGGATAAAGGCGGTGAAGAGGTGGCGATCTCCAATCCGCGCTTCGCCGATTTTCAGGTCGATGGGAAAATTCGCCCCATCCGCCCGCGCCGCAATGACCACGCGGCCTTTGCCGATGATCTGGCGTTCGCCCGTCTGAAGGTAGGTCTTGATGTACGTATCGTGATTTGTCCGGTCTCGGCCTGTCATCAGGCGCGCAACCGGCTGGCCCGTCATATCAGCGGCGAGGTAGCCGAAGAGTTTTTCGGCCGCCCGGCTGAAAGCCAGGATCGTCCCTTCCTCGTCGGTCACGACCATCGCATCGGGCACAGAATCAAGAATCGACTCAAAATGAAGCTGGAGTGCGGATGCATCCAGCTTTTCAAGCGATGTCTTGTCCATTTCGAGCGGCACCTCCGGCGCGTTCTTCACTGCCCGGACAATCTCAGCGGCGCAAGGCCGCGTCAGATACGTGACGGCCGGCCATCTGCGCCGCCGCAACCACAATCATCGCCGCACCGATTGCCATGGCATAGCAGCCCCAACAGTGACCTGCTGAGGCCAGCGCATCGATATGGAACGCGCCGCTTGATCCAGCAGTCTGCCCGCCGCAGCGAAATGCCAGATAGTCCTCAAGTGTCGGCGTCCGGTTCAGATGGAATGCAAACCGCACACTCCCGGCAACAAGCAAGGCCAAGCCCGATATCATCCATTTCCACATGACTGCGCTCCTTGGAAGTTCGCCGCAGGAATAGTGCGGGTGCGACAGGCCAGCCCATAGGTACATCCCCCTATACAGGGCTCGCCCCCCCTACGGCAGTTAGCGATCAATGTCGCCAACACGACTCGCGAAGGGCTGATCCATGAGCGCACATACTACTGCAAACCAACGAACGGGCTGGGGCTTCAGCGTCGGCACTGTAAGTCTACTCGTCGGCGCGGTCTCTCTGGCCGTGCTGCTGATCGCAGCGAACGCTACCGATCCCATGATGGCCGCACACGCCTGGATATTCTTTTTCCTGACTGTGTCCGGCCTTCTGATCACGGGCTTCTGGGCGGGCTCGCTCCAGAAGCGCGATCCTTTTGATCCAGCTTTCTACGAAGATACGATCGTCAAGTTCGGCGTTGCCGCCGCCATGTTCTGGGGCATCGCCGGGTTCCTCGTCGGGCTGATTATCGCGCTTCAGCTGACCTTCCCGAACCTGCTCTATTTCCCGGACTTCGGATGGACCAATTTCGGGCGTCTGCGTCCGCTGCACACCTCGGCCGTGATCTTCGCGTTCGGCGGCAACGTTCTCATTGCGACCAGCTTCTATGTCGTCCAGCGCACGTGCCGCACACGTCTTGCCGGCGGTCTGTGGCCCTGGTTCGTCTTCTGGGGTTACAACCTGTTCATCGTCATCGCAGGCACAGGCTACCTTCTGGGCGTGACCCAATCGAAGGAATATGCCGAACCGGAATGGTACGCTGACCTCTGGCTGACCATCGTCTGGGTCGTCTACCTCCTCGTGTTCCTCGGCACGCTGTGGAAACGCAAGGAACCCCACATCTATGTGGCCAACTGGTTCTACCTCTCCTTCATCGTCACCATTGCGATGCTGCACATCGTCAACAACCTGGCCATTCCGGTTTCGCTGACCGGCTCCAAGAGCTATCAGCTGTTCGCCGGCGTGCAGGATGCACTGACGCAGTGGTGGTACGGCCACAACGCCGTGGGCTTCTTCCTGACCACCGGCTTCCTGGCCATCATGTACTACTTCATCCCGAAACGCGTGAACCGCCCGGTCTATTCCTACCGGCTGTCCATCGTGCACTTCTGGTCGCTGATCTTCATCTACATCTGGGCCGGCCCGCACCACCTGCACTACACCGCCCTGCCGCAATGGGCTCAAACGCTCGGCATGGTATTCTCGGTGATGCTGTGGATGCCCAGCTGGGGCGGCATGATCAACGGCGTCATGACCCTTTCGGGCGCTTGGGACAAGCTGCGCACCGACCCGGTCGTCCGCATGATGATCGTCGCACTTGCCTTCTACGGCATGTCGACCTTCGAAGGCCCCCTGATGAGTGTTCGTGCGGTCAACTCGCTATCGCACTACACCGAATGGGGCATCGCCCACGTCCACTCCGGCTCGATGGGCTGGGTCGGCTTCATCAGCTTCGGCGCGCTGTACTGCCTCGTGCCGTGGCTCTGGAAACGCCCCGCGCTCTACTCGAAGTCGCTTGTTGAATGGCACTTCTGGCTCGCGACGCTCGGCATCCTCTTCTACATCGTTGCGATGTACGTGGCCGGCATCATGGAAGGCTTCATGTGGCGCGCCTACAACGAGTTCGGCTTCCTCGAGTACTCTTTCATCGAAACCGTCAAGGCCAAGCACATCATGTACATGGTCCGGGCCGGAGGTGGCCTGCTCTACCTGACCGGCGCTCTGCTGATGGCTTACAACCTCATCCGCACGGCGATGGGTCATGGTGAAGCGCGCAGCACCGCGACCGATGAGACCTCCACCCCTAACCCTGCCCTTCAGCCTGCTGAATAAGGAGCACTGACATGGCTTTCATGAAACGGCACGAAACGCTTGAGCGTCACTCGCTGCTCCTCACCATCGGTATCCTCGTCGTCGTGGCGATCGGCGGCCTGGTCGAAATTGCGCCCCTCTTCTATCTCGACAACACGATCGAGAAAGTCCAGGGGATGCGCCCCTACACGCCGCTCGAACTGAAGGGCCGAAACATCTACATGCGTGAGGGCTGCTATGTCTGCCACTCGCAGATGGTGCGCCCGCTCCGGGACGAAGTGGAACGCTACGGCCATTACTCTCTGGCCGCCGAGAGCATGTACGACCACCCCTTCCAATGGGGCTCCAAACGGACGGGGCCAGACCTCGCCCGCGTCGGAGGCAAGTACTCGGATGAATGGCACGTCGATCACCTCACAGAGCCGAAATCGGTGGTGCCGGACTCGGTCATGCCGCCCTACGCCTTCCTCAAGAAGAAGAAGCTGCGCTTTGATGACATCGAGGACCATCTGAAGACCCTTCGGATGGCGGGGGTGCCTTACACGGACGACATGATCGCGAACGCCAAGGCCGACCTGGTCGCCCAAGCCTCGCCCGGCGCCGACTATGACGCTGAAGACGCGCTCGTCGCGCGGTATGAGGCCGCGTCGGGCCGCCAAGGTTCGGTGAAAGTCTCCGACTTTGACCGCAACCCGGGCGAACCTACCGAGATGGATGCGTTGATCGCGTATCTTCAGATGACGGGCACGCTGGTCGATTTCTCGACCTACGAAGCCGATGACCTGAACAACAGGCGCTGAGGGAACCCACCATGTACGAAACACTCGCAAGCTTCGCACAGACCTGGGGTCTTGGCCTCTTCGTCCTGATGTTCTCGGTCGCAGTGGCTTACGCCCTCTGGCCCGGCAACCGGGAGACATTCCGGGAAGCCGCCCACCAACCCCTCACTGAGAAGGCACCGTCCGATGACTGACCATAAACCGGACATCGATGAAGTATCTGGCGTTGAAACCACCGGCCACAGCTGGGATGGAATCAAGGAACTCAATACGCCCCTTCCGCGCTGGTGGCTGTTCGTGCTGTACAGCACGATCGTCTGGGCCGTGATCTACATGATCTTCATGCCCGCCATTCCCGCCCTTCCTGGCATGGGTGGCACCAACACGCCGGGCCTGCGCCACCATTCCGACCGCGCGCTCGTCGCTCAGGACATCGACAAGCTGCACGCCGACCGCAAGGCCGCCTCGACCAAACTGCTCGGCGCTTCGCTCACCCAGATTGAGAACGACCTGGAACTGCAGCAATTCGCTCTGGCCATGGGCGAAAGCGCCTTCGGCGACAACTGCGCCACCTGCCATGGTGCGGGCGGTCGCGGCGCCAAGGGCTATCCTGTCCTGGCCGACGACGTCTGGCTCTGGGACGGTACACTGGGCGGGATCGAGACCACGCTCCGTCATGGCATCCGTCACACCGAAGATCCGCTGACCCGGATGAACGCCATGCCGGCTTTCGGCCGGGATGGCCTTTTGACCGGCAACCAGATTGATGATCTGGTGCAGTATGTTCTCAACGTCTCGGGCCGCGAGGCGGACGCCGCAGCGGTGAGCCGCGCCGCCCCGATCTTCGCGCAGCAATGCGTCGTCTGTCACGGCGCAGACGCCAAGGGCAACCGCGCCCTGGGCGCACCCAACCTGACCGACCGCGACTGGCTGTTCGGCGGTGAACCCCGCGACATCCAGCAAACCATCTTCAACGCAAGGAACGCACACATGCCGGCCTGGCAGGGCCGCCTGGATGACGCAACGATCAAGTCGCTGGCCGTCTACGTGCACTCCCTTGGTGGAGGCGAATAGTGACGAAAGTCACCTTGATCTCATCGAAAGAAGGTGGCGCTCCGGGTCCGGAGCGTCACCCTTCCCTGTATGAGAAGCGTCACCAGATTTATCCGAAACTGGCCCATGGCAAGTTCCGGATGGTCAAATGGCTGGTGATGGCCGCGACCCTGACGGTCTATTACGCAATCCCCTGGCTGCGCTGGCCGCGCGGCGACGGGATCCCGGATCAGGCCGTGCTGGCCGATTTCGAGGGCGAAAAATTCTACTTCTTCTTCCTTGAGATCTGGCCGCAGGAGATCTACTTCCTGGGCGGGTTGCTGATCCTGGGAGCGCTGGGCCTGTTCCTGGTCACGTCCCTCTTCGGGCGCGTCTGGTGCGGCTATACTTGCCCGCAAACGGTATGGACGGACCTGTACATTTGGGTCGAGCGCGCCTTCGAAGGCGACCGCGCCGCGCGCATGCGTCTCGACAAGAGCTCATGGACCTTCAACAAGGCCTCGCGGAAGATTGGCAAGCATGCAGTCTGGCTGCTCATCGCCTTCCTGACGGGCGGCGCTTTCATCCTCTACTGGCATGATGCGCCCACCATCGCCCGCACCTTCTTCAAGGGCGAGTCCCCGCTCACGGCTTATTTCTTCGCCGGCGTGTTGACCTTCACGACCTATGCTCTGGCGGGAACCATGCGCGAGCAGGTCTGCACCTATCTCTGCCCCTGGCCCCGCATCCAGGGCGCGTTGACCGACGAACACGCGCTGAACGTCACTTACCGCTACGACCGCGGCGAACCGCGCGGGCCTCACCGCAAGGGTGAACCGTGGGAAGGCCGCGGCGACTGCATCGACTGCAATCAGTGCGTCCAGGTCTGCCCGATGGGAATCGACATCCGCGATGGGGCGCAACTGGAGTGCATTCACTGCGCGCTCTGCATCGACGCGTGCGACGACATGATGCGCAAGGTCGGCCGACCGACCGGTCTGATTGCCTACGATACCGACAAGGCCGTCAGCCTGCGCGTCGCTGGCGAGAAGCCGCGTTATCACCTGTTCCGCACCCGGACCGTGCTCTACGCCGTCCTGATCGCGCTCATCGGATCGCTCCTGCTTTGGGCCTATGCGTCCAAGTCGACCTATGAGTTCAACGTGCTCAAGGACCGCTCGCCGCCCTATATCCAGTTGTCGGATGGCCGCATCCGCAACGGCTATACGCTCAAGATCGTCAACAAGAATTCGGATCCGTCTTCTGTTACCGTGTCTGTGTCTGGCCTGGATGATGCCGAATTTGAAATTGTTGGCATCGGCGAGGCTCCGGCCAACGGTACGCTCGACATCGAGACCCAAGCCTATGGCGTTGGGCGCTACCGCTTGCTCGTCACAGTTCCGGAGAACGAAAGTGAGCGACGTGGCACGCTCACGGTCGAGATCAAAGACACCCAGACGGGTGAAATCGCCCGGGCCGATGCCCCCTTCTCCATGGGAGACCGCTGACCATGACCGCCTTATCCCCTGCCGTCCCGAAGCCGCCCAAAGGCACCCTGAAAGGCTGGCACGCCCTGATGTGGTTTGGGGGTTTCTTCGGCTTCATGTTCGTTGTGAATGGCATCTTCCTTTGGACCGCCATTACCACCTTCCCCGGCGAGGACGTGGACAAGTCCTATCTCGCCGGTGTTGACTACAATCAGGAACTCGCCCGCCGGGCTTACCAGTCCGAACAAGGCTGGCACGCGGAGGTCGGCGTCGAGCCCGCCGGCGCGGCGTCCGAGCTCCGGGTCCGCCTGCTGAACCGCGCGGATGCGCCGCTCGCCGCCGAAACGGTGTCGGTGACGCTTCGCCACCCGGCAGACCGCAACCTCGATCAGGTGGTCGAGCTGACCGCAATAGGCGGCAGTGAGTATGTTGGCGCCCTGTCCGGTCTGGAGGCCGGAACATGGACCGCGCGGGTCGAGGCTGATATTGATCCCGAGAAGGACGGCTTCGAGTTCGAAGCCCGCAAGCAGCTCGAAATTCAATGACCGACGCAGCGTTCAGCGCAGAGGGATGCCCGAGCGGCCTCGCCCCACCCAGCGGATCAGACGTAACGGACCCGGCGCCGTTCGTCCGCCGGGTTGGCGGTCAGAACCGCCTGTCACTGTCTGTGCGCGGCGCCAAATGCGGCGGCTGCATGTCCAAGATCGAGGGGGCGCTGACCAAGCTGCCGGGCGTTGACGCGGTTCGCCTCAACCTGTCCTCTGGACAGCTCGACATCAGCTGGCGCGGCGATCTTGCCGCGCGGCGTATCTCTGAAACCGTCAGCGCACTCGGCTACGGTGTCGCGCCGCTGGACACCGGCAAGGGCGACGACGCCAACCGGAAGGACGAACAATCACTGCTGCTGGCGATGGGTGTCGCCGGTTTCGCCACCGCCAACATCATGCTTCTGTCTGTCTCGGTTTGGGGCGGTCATGGCGAGATGGGCGAGGCGACTCGCCGAGGCCTCCATGCCCTCTCTGGCTTGATCGCCCTGCCGACGCTCCTTTTCTCCGGCCGCCCCTTCTTCCGCTCCGCATGGAACGTGCTGAAACACGCCCGTACGAACATGGACGTGCCGATCTCGCTCGCCCTGATCCTGGCGTTCGGCGTCAGCGTCGCCGAAACGATCTCGGGCGGCGAGCACGCCTATTTCGACGCGGCGTGCATGTTGCTGTTCTTCCTGCTGATCGGACGTTTCCTGGATGCCCGCGTGCGCCGTCGTGCCTATTCCGCAGCGCGCGATCTCGCCGCCCTGTCGAACCGCACGGTCACACGATTGGGCGCCAACGGCACGCCGATACCAGCGCGCGCCGAAGATGTGCGGCCCGGCGACCGTATCCTGCTGGCGCCGGGAGAGCGCGCTGTTGTGGACATGGTCATCGAAGAGGGAACATCCGAAGTCGATGAGAGCCTGGTCTCCGGCGAAAGCCTGCCACGCTGCGCGGCGCCGGGCTCACAAATGCTCGCGGGCGCGATCAACCTGACCCACACGCTGACCGGCCGCGCGACCGCCGCGGCGGCCGACTCCCTTCTGTCCGACATCGGCCGGATGCTTGATGCAGGCGAACAGAAACGGTCGACCTATCGCCGGATCGCCGACCGGGCAGTGACGTTCTATGTGCCCTTTGTTCATTCTGCGGCCCTGCTCACGTTCCTAGGCTGGTGGCTCACCGGAACCGGCGTGCGCGAAGCCATCCTGATCGCGGTCTCGACCCTGATCATCACCTGCCCCTGCGCGCTCGCACTGGCCGCCCCGGTGGTGCAGGTCGTCGCAGCCGGCCGTCTGTTCCGCAGCGGTATTTTCCTGCGCTCTGGCGATGCGCTCGAGCGCATAGCGGCGTGCGACCATATTGTGTTCGACAAGACCGGAACGCTCACGCTCGGCACACCGCGCCTTTCATCCACCAACGTCGATCCGGCCATTCTTGCTGACGCCGCCCGTCTTGCACGCGCGAGCCGTCATCCCCTCTCCCGCGCGCTGACCGCCCTTGCAGGCCCCGGCCCGGTTGCCCGCGACGTGCAAGAACGTCCAGGCCTCGGCCTCGAAGCGGAGATCGACGGCACCATGTGCCGGCTCGGCTCCGCGGAATGGACCGGAGCGCGCGCTTCGGGACACACCGGCGCCTCCTTGTTCTTCGTGCGTGGCAACGAATTGCCCGTCGAGTTGCGTTTTGAAGACGATATCCAACCCGGCGCAGACGCGACTATCGTGCAGCTTCAGCGACTGGGCCTTTCTTTCGAGATCGTCTCGGGCGACCACACCAGCGCAGTCGAGGAGACCGCGCGGCGGCTGGGCGTCGAGCATTGGACGGCAGCGGCGTCTCCGCAGGCCAAGGTCGAGCGGCTACGCGCCCTCGAATCGGCGGGCCGGCGCGTGCTGATGGTGGGTGATGGTCTGAATGATGCCGGCGCGTTGGCGCTGTCACATGCATCGGCAGCGCCAGGCGGCGCGCTGGACATCAGTCAGTCCGCGTCTGACGCCGTGTACTCGAACGGCCTCGCATCGCTGCCCGTGTTGATCCGCACCGCACGGCGCGCACGCTCCGCCATGCTGCAGAATTTCGGCTTTGCGGCAGCCTACAATCTTGTGGCCGTTCCGATTGCCGTGCTGGGCCACGCTACACCACTTGTCGCCGCAATCGCCATGTCCACCTCCTCAACCATCGTCTGCCTCAACGCCCTGCGCCTCAACGTCAAAGAAAAGGTGGCCGCATGACCGGACTCGTCTTGCTCATCCCGATCGCATTGCTCATGGGGCTTACCGGCCTCGTGGCCTTCTTCTGGGCGGTTCGCACGGGTCAATTCGACGACCCCGAAGGGTCGGCGGTTCGCATCCTGATCTCGCCGGACGAACCCTTGGCTGATACTTCCGCTGGGCTGTTGATTTCTGCTGAGAACTGACCCGGGGTTTCCATCGAGAACTGACCCGCCTTTAGACTATCTTTCGAGTTTCATTTGCGGGTCAAGACGATGCCTTCTCCTTTTTCGATTTCGGCTTCTGCGCCGAGCTATTCTTG
>NZ_WGLO01000025.1 GCF_016125515.1 Hyphomonas sp. | reverse complement strand
CCGCGCAATCGTATCCACGCCCTTCAACTCCAGCTCCATCCGCTACCAAAACGCGGATGGTCAAACACTCCAAACGGGGGGTCAAAGTTGGACGCCGATAACCCCGTCTAAGGGGTCAAACTTGCACGCCGAAACACAGAATGCCGATACCGTAACCTTACAGTCGGCGCCTACGGTTCAACTTTGTGCTTGCCGATCTGACGGATGCCGAACCAGAAACACTGGATGATGCCCCCCGACAATCCCGACACTCTATCTGACCAAAACCAGCCAACCGACCCTTTTGCTGGCGCCGGATTTTCCGGCCATCCGTCATGCCGTCTGGCCACGAGCTTTGAACTAGCAACGTCAGTGCAAACGCAGCGGTTTTTACCCCAAGAAACGGCGAGGCTTGAGCGCTTGAAGTCGCCTCGACGCCGCCGGGAGATGGAGACGTCCTTCATATTGCGACGAAAGCTGATCGGGGTTGTGGCCGGCTGCGCGCCGGAAGATGTGAAACTGGAGACTTCAGAAGATGGCGCTCCCAGGCTGGAGCGTCCATCAGGTTGGTCACTCTCTCTCGCCAACAAGGGCGCAACTACTGTGATAGCCATGGATCCCGCGCCGGCAGAAATTGGCGTCGATCTCGAATTCGTCCGTGTGCTCGATTGGCCCGCGATGCTTGACATGGTGAGTGCGGAGAAGGAGCGCGAGGCGTTCAAACAGGTCTATGCGGCGCGGGACGACAGCGCTGAAGCTTTTCTCAAGCTCTGGACGATCAAAGAGGCCGTTCTCAAAACGACACAGCGGGGCTTTCGCGCCGGACCAAAAGCCGTAGAGACACCGCCTTCAATCCTTGACGGCTCAGGTCAGGGGCAGCTCTCCGCATTCGGCGAGCGCTATGATTTCTGGACGACCCGTTCCGGTGACGCGTTGATCAGCCTCGCGCGTAAACGAAACTAGGACGGTTTGCGGAACGCGATCGAAATCGGATTGGCTTCGTAGATCCGCAGGCCATCACACCACAGTGATCCACGCGCCGTTGCGAGGAGGCGCTTGGGATTTTCCTGCAAGCTCAGAATTTCGATCACCGTTGTGACCTCGCTCTTCTCGGACGTGACCTGGCCGCGATACGACCACTTCACCCGCTCGTTCACGGCAGGAGTCTCCGCTACTGCGCCGGCCAATGCCTTTGACCGGACTTTCAACAACACGGCGCGCATCAGCAGCTGCTCAAGCGCATCGAGACCCAATGAGCCTGGTTGCACCGGATCGTTGAAGAAGTGCGCCTTGAAATACCAGGCATGCGGATCAACTATCTGACGCCCGCGAATGAGGCCAAGGCCCGCAGATCCGCCTTCAGGGTCAAAGTAGTCGGCGCGGTCCAGCATCGTGAGCTGTCCGGATGCGAGCCGCGGATCAACGGGAGACAGGTCAATTGGCGAGCTGGGCAAACCGAGATAGCTGCGATCTGTTTCAGAAATGGGCAATCCAGCCTGACGAACGAGTGCTGCGGCCGGGAAAAAGCCAAACCTTGTGTTCAATTCCATCACGGGTGCGCCGGATTTCAGGCGCGCACTGAGATCAAAGGCGACGATGGTCATCGGCCCGACCTTGGAAAAACTCGACAGGGTCGTTTCCACACAGATCGTTCCGTCCTGAGGGCTGATCATTTGCAGGACCTTGCCGTCACCTTCGAGATTGCGAAACCGCTCGCCTCCCTCCAGAGCGAAGCCGCAATGGCTGGCGAGCCATCCGCAGGGCTGGAGCACGATTTCGTTGAGCACCGCAAAAGGCATGAAGCCCGAACGGTTGTCGGCGAAGTACCAGGCATCCGGCGGAATGTCATACTCGGCCCTGATCCGTGCGCCGACCTGCTGGATGCCGGGGCGTGTCGACACATCCGTGACGCGCGACATCACATGATATGGCGGTTGCGGCAGGCGCGGCACACGGCCCTCGCGATCGAACCGCTCATACATTTGACCAAAGGCCGCTGACGGCGGACCGCTGGCGCAGTCCAGCAGGGCCGCTTCGTCGCCGCGGCTTTCTTTTTGAGGACCAACGCGAAGCGGTGTCTCGGACTGGCGCGGCGCGGCCCAGTTGCGGCGCAGCTGGATGCCGAAATGGGGACAATAGAAAACCTTGCGTCCGTCGGAGCGCGCCAGCAGTGACGCAAAGATCTTTGGAGTTTCGCCTTCGATCACTTCATCGACGAATACTTCGTAAGTTACGTGGTGATCCTTGTCCGGAATGACCTGTCCACGACACACGAACTTAGCCGTTTCCCCGGGTACGGGCTCAAAGACGTAGCCGTCGCGTTCCTGCGACAATCCGATGGCAGCAGCATAGAACTCAAGCGCCTGAACGGCGGCCTCTGCCATCAGCGTACCCGGCATACACGGGTCATTGTGGAAATGTCCGTCATAGAACCAGGCATCCGTTGGAACATGGGCGCTGGCGCACAGATATCCGCGCTTCCAGGGACCGCCCGCGGGGTCGAAATCTGTGACCGCATCAAAAAATGCCAGCTTGCCGTCCGGAAGGTGCGGCGGGAACGAGTGCGCCGCGCAGAGCTCAAACCCGGGACCAAAGCAGGCAAGCGCGTCACCTTGACGGAAAGCCGAGACCTCGGCTCGGCTGAAGGCGCGCTTGGCGCTAGCGCGCGAACAGTTGATGCTTGCTACGGTCGCTGTAGGTGGCGGCGAACTCGAGGCGTCCCAGACAACGCCCTTGCCGGATGCAAGCTCCGCATCCGTGAAAAATCCGGCCTGGCCCTGACGGACCGAAAAGGCCGGGCGACCATCCGACATGCAATCATATTGGAAGAAGAACATCCGTGTGCCCGCGAATGTTGCGTGCTGTGTGATCTCGATCTGGAAGCGCAGCGTATCGCTTGCACGCGGCAAGCCGCCTTCATGGAACGTGATTTCACAGCCGAGCAGCCGGTAGACGCGCTCGCTCTGGTTCTTCAGGTCTGCACCCATCCAGCCGATCAGTGTCAAGTCCGCCTGGCCGCACTCGATCAACGGGCCCGGACGGACGCGGCCTTTGTGCATGTACCAAGCGTCTTCGGTTAGATCGGTTTCCGTCCAGATGACGCCTGCACCTTCTGCACACGGCGCGGCATCAATGCCGGTGATCCGGTCGACGAGCAACAGAGGCGGGGCCGGTAGGCGCACCTGCCGGACAAAACCGTCCTGACCGCTGAATGCGTCGCCGAAGAAGGTGCTCATGGATCCGCGCGTTGCGGCTTCAATCGAGGTCCGATCCCATGACTTCCCGACAGGGACACGTGGAGTGAGCGGTGTGCGTCCGGAGAGGACACCGGTCGGTAGAAGCAGCGGCGGCGACCCCTGAGTGGACGCGGTGCGAGGACCGGGCGGGAAGGGAACAGGCGCCCGAGGCAATGCGGATGCCTGAACCGGCGTAAGTTTGGGCGGCGGCAAAGAAGGTGCTTCGGGCATACCGCGTTGCCTTGGCTCACGTGAGGCGAGGACAGGTGCGGCCGTATGAGCCTTGCGCGACACCTTGAACGGCGCGGCCATATGCCAGCGATTGGATCTCACTTCGTCAAGCCGGTTGGCGATACGCTCGATGCGAATGGGGTAGCCTGCCGCATAGAGCGTAGCGGCCAGCTCGGCGATTTGGGCGATCTCTGAGTTTTCGACCCGGTCCGCCGCGATGGCTAGATGTGGTTTGCCCGCAAGGATCTGGCCGATGCTCTGCGTCAGAGTATCGCGAGGGCCCAATTCCACGAATGTCCGTACACCATCTTCCCACGCCTGACGGATCGTTGCGGGGAAGTCGACGGTCGCAACGGCCTGGCGCGTGAGCATATCGGCCACGCGGGCCTTAGTCGGCGTGTAAGCGGCGTTGATAGCGTTGGCGTAAAGGCGGATGCCGGAAACGCGCGAAACAGGACGCGTATGTAGATCGCGCCACTTCTCCTCAAACGGCTTCATGGCATTGGCGTGCACGACCAGATGCTGATGCATCAAGGCTCCAACGCCGGGACCAAGACGTTGGCAAAGCGCTCTGCAAGCCGCGGAGGGCCCGCCAATCATGCTGTCATCATCCGTGTAGATGATGGTGATCTCTACATTGGGCGCCGATTTCAGTTCTTCACGCAACTTCTCGATCGGCGCACGCACGCGCCAGTTGGTCCAGTCCGAGGGAACATTCGGACCCCAGGCTTCGCCTGCAGTTTCGAAAGCGCCGCCGAGGTGTCGCTCATACATCGCGGCAGCGTCGATGTCGTCGAGAAGGGCGCCCATGTCCTTCCAGAAGCCGAAAGCAAAGAGCGCGTTGCTCTCGCCCAACGAAAGGCCAATCGCCGCTTGTGGGCTGAGTTCGAGAATGTCGCGCATCACGATGGTGTGCGCCTGCGTCACCAGAGAAACCGCACAGAGTTGCTCGAACTCGGACAGCGACGCCTTTGCGAGGAGCGATGTCATCTCCTTCGCTTTCGGCAGCGTGCCGAGCGTCTCAGCCACTTCAGGGAAGGCCATCAGCAAGCCGCGGCCCATCCGGGGGTAGGACGCGGCAGACCCTGTGAACGCAAACGCAAGCTCACCCTCCGGCTCGCTGTCCCCGTACCAGATGCCGGAGCCAGAAGGCGGGACTTTCTCCATGAGTGCGGCCGCAGCCTGCTCACGTTTCTCGGCAAGGGCGGTCTCGTCTTTTGCCAGGAGCGCGATCCGGAAACGTCCCGCGCCGCCGAAGGTGCCCTTTCGGAGCTTGGCCGCAAGGGCGGGCCGCGACGCGGCAGCCGCGTGGAACAGGAACGGCGTGGGCCGCACCATGTCGGGCGTAGGCGCCGGCGGGGCGGGCCGAACGGTTACGCAGACCGATTGCGCCGTCTCCGTGCCGCCCGCAGCGATACACACGGCATCATCCTGTGTGGCGAGCCGAACGACGGCGCCGTGTTTCTGCATTTGATGTGACCGCGCGGCCAGGCAAAGTTCTACGCCCAGATCGAACAGACCGGTCACG
Organism: Hyphomonas sp.; assembly: GCF_016125515.1. Lineage (GTDB taxonomy): Bacteria > Pseudomonadota > Alphaproteobacteria > Caulobacterales > Hyphomonadaceae > Hyphomonas. The sequence continues at coordinate 16,606 of NZ_WGLO01000025.1, read as the reverse complement.
GCAGGTGCGTGTCCGAAGACCGGTTTATAGAAACCGGATCCGGCCACTGGAGACCCGTGCAACCACTCAATCTGGTCCAAAGTGCCGAGCACGCGATCCCCGTCTTTCGCGGCGTCGGTTTGCCGCTTCAGGACCAGCGCGGCCGCCTGATCGCCCAAATCCTGCTTACTCCGGTCAACGGCCGCGCCGAAAAACTCAGCGCCTGCGACGACTGCCAGATCAAGGGTACCAGATTTCAAGGCTGCAACGGCGACATCCAGTGCGGCGAGCCCTGAACTCTCTTCGGCAGAAATCGCGTAGCCTTGCCCGCGGAAATCATCGCTCGACGTGATCCGGTTGGCCGCCATGTTCGCCATGGCGCCAAGGACATCTGCAGAGACCAGTGGCGGCGCAATTGCGTTCAGCTCCGCTTCGACATCGTTGTGCCCGGCAGCAACCAATTCGGATTTCACACGTTCCCGGATGGGCCAACGCGCAGAATCGTCGGCGCACCGGATTCCCGCAAACACGCCGCAACGCTCATTGCCGGGCCGAACGACGCCATCGAGTGCCATTTGCGACACATCAAGAATGGCCAATTGCTGTGCTTCTGCGCGCAAAAGGTCTGCCGGAGGAATACGCGCTTTCACTGGATCGGCGCCTGCATACTCGGCAAGCCTGACAGGCGTGATGGGCGAACTGATCAACCGCCGGAGCACAGCGCGCTCTCCGCGATCTGGACCAGCCATGAGGCCCACGCCCACAATCACAATCTGATCTGCAGCCGTTGATACCTTGACGTCATGACCGTTCACGTAGTTTCGCGTCGGCTCATGCGCTTCAAGGATGAGGTGCGAATTGTTTCCACCGAATCCGAAATTACTGATCGCAGCACGGCGCGGCTCTGATGTTTTGGTGGTCCATGGCGTGCCTGATCCGAGCGGCGTAAACGCTGTATCCGTGAGGGACTTGATCAGCTTGCCGTCCATCGGCGTTGGCGGCAGGATCTCATGCTCCATCGCACTGGTAAGCTTGAGCAGGCTGGCGAGCCCGGCGACGGTAATGAGGTGGCCGGTGTTCGCCTTCAGCGATCCGATGGGCAATTCCCGCGAAGTCCCGAAAATCGAAGACGCGGACTGGATTTCGACGGCATCGCCCACCGGTGTTCCGGTTGCATGGCATTCGAGAAAATCGATGCTGTCTGGTGAGATTCCCGCCATCGCATACGCCCGGCGCATGGCTTCGGTCTGGCCGTCCGTATCCGGAGCCAGAAAGCCCTTGCGACGACCATCATTCGAGAGACCAATGCCTCTGATGATTCCGCGGACTTTGTCTGCCTTGGTCACATCCGACAGACGCTTCAGCACAACGGCGGCGGCGCCTTCAGATGGAACGAGACCATCTGCACCTTGCATGAACGGCCGTGATCGGCCGGTCGGGCTGAGTGCCTTCAGCGCGTCAAATCCGATGTGGAGGATGAGATTGTCAGCTGCGTTCACGGCGCCAACAAGCGCGATATCCAGTTCTCCGGATGACAGCTTCCGGCACGCAATCTCCAGCGCATAGAGCGATGACGCACAGGCGGCGTCCAACGCGAGCGCGGGGCCGCCCGCACCAATCATCCGGGCAATCATACGCGCCGGCATGCCTGAATTGAGCGTATCCGTCAGGGGACGGTCCGTACGTCCGTTTCGCCAGATTTCTTCGGCGTATTCCACCTTGGCGCGGCTGGGATAGCAAAGATTCGCAAGGAACACGCCTCGTTTCTCGGGCGCCGTCTTGGCGCCTGCAGTCGCAGACGACCACGCTGCCCAGGCGGCCTGCAGGGACCATCGATGCACCGGATCCAGCGCGCTTGCAGATTTGCCCCCCAGCGCCGCCAATCCCTCATGGTCAAGCGGCGGCTGATCTATGCGTCCCGACACGTAGCGGCGTGGCAGCGACCCGCACAACCCAAGCTCTGCGGCGGTCACATCGCGTGTGACAATCGCTTTCCGGCTGACTAGCGACCAGAGTTCTGACGGACCATCTGCACCCGGAAGGATGCAAGCCTCGGCCACGATCGCAATAGGCTCGAACGGGCTCATGCGGCGGCCCACGCTTCACCGACCACGAGTTCGATCTGCTCCCGGTCACCGCCAAGCAATTCGCTCACAAAGATACGTGCGCCTTCGTCGACCGGAATGAGTGGTATGCCTTGAGCCTCGAAATGGCCGGCAAGGGATGCGTCCACCATGCCGCCCGCCCAGGGGCCCCAATGGAAAACCTTGACGCGCAAGGAGGGATAGGACCGCGCCAATGACCGGCCCGCGCTGGCGAGCAGCGCATTGGCCATCGCATAGTCAGCTTGCCCTCGATTTCCAAAAAATGCGGCTGCCGATGAGAAGAATGCGACGTGCTTGAGTTGTTCGGGCCCGATCGCACCGAGAATATTGTTCAACCCGTCGACTTTCGGTGCGAACACGCGACGCAGTTCGGCCTCCGTCTTGTCAGCGGCTAATTTATCCGCGAGCACACCCGCGCCGTGAACGAGACCGGTGATCGGTCCGTAGCGGCTCTGAGCCACAGCCAGTGCTTCAATTACCGCTGCGCGGTCGCCTGCATCAAGTGGCAGATAAACGGCATGGGCGCCGGCCGTGTTGATGGCGGCGACGGTTTCGCGGATCTCCGCGCTCGCAAGCAAGGCCCGGGCGCTGCGATCTATTTCCACAGGCGACATCCGCGTGCCGCTCTGGCGGCTTTGCTCGACAAGCAATCCACGGAGTGTCTTGATGTCCTGCGTCTGGGCCAATCCGGCGGGCCATGCCATCTCTGTCGACCGGCCCGCGAGCAGGATCGTTCCACCCAAAACGCGGGCAAGTTCGATCGCACAAGCCGCGGTCACCCCGCGCGCACCGCCCGTGATCAGCCAGACCGAAGATCCGTCTGCGTCAAACACCTGCGGCGGCGCAAGTGCTTCGCCCGCTTGAGGCATGCGTAAGCCCTGAGTGCCCAATTCGCCATCTCCGAAGCCGCTGCGCAGCGCTTGGGCAATTGTGGCGCCAGGATTGGACATATCCGTCAGCGTCCAGGTAAACGTCTGGCACTCCGGCCATTCCTTCCGCAGCGTGCGGCTCAAACCGTCTAGCCCGGAGGCGTTTTCGATCGACTGCACCAAAAGCGTCAATCCGCCTGCGCGACGCGCCTGCTTCGCTCGCTGAAGCACTTTCCAATGGCGGCCCGCCGGTTCGCTGGCTTCAAATCCTTCAATTACAATAACAGCACCTGCGGAGCCGTCGGGTTCTTCCACCGCTTGCGCCAGATAGCCTGCGGCGTTCAAGGCACCGACAATCTGCGCCGCAATTGGGCCGAAGCCGCTGACCTGAACGGCTGCGCCTTGAAGCAAGTCGAAGGCGCGCGCCTCGGATTGGCGCCATTCGACTGGCCTTACGTCGCACCGATAGGAAGCAACATTGGCCACGGGCGGTCGGGGACGGCGGGAGGCCCTGGGCTCCCGTCCATCCCTCAGGCGAAAAAATCGGCGATCTTCCGGATCGTGCGCAGCTCGGCGAGATGTTCCGGATCGACTTCCGGAAGGGAAGGGAACTGATCGCGCAAAGAGGAGAGGATCTCGACCTGTTTGATCGAATCCACGCCGAGCTCGCCTTCCAGATCCATATCATCTTCAAGCATGTCGGACGGGTAACCCGTTTTTTCGGCAATCAGTGCCCGGATGACATCTGGAGAGACCTGAAGTGCAGATGCAGCGGGCGCGGCTGATGCTGCTACGGCAACTCGCGCAGGTGGCGCGAAAACGGCCGGCGCTGCCGGCGCGCTCGACGGTGTAGCGGCATCAATCATTGCCGCAATTGCCGCAATGGTGCGAAGCTCGACCAGACGTTCAGGCTCGATTTCCGGCAAATGGGGCAGCTGGTCGCGCAACGAGGACAAGATCTCGACCTGCTTGATCGAGTCGACACCCAGCTCACCTTCGAGGTCCATATCGGCATCGAGCATATCAGGCGGATAACCTGTTTTCTCCGAAACGATCGTTCGCACGATGGTCGCTGAATCCACCTTCGCCGTCGCGGGCGACGCCGGCTTCGAAGCTGGCGCTTCAACACGCGGAGCGGGTGCATTAGGCGCCGGCGCTGTCGAAGCGGCTTCGGGGTTTTCGGGCACGAAGCTGTGGGCGCCTGCAGACCCGTTGGCTTTCGGAGGCTGGGGTGCAGGTGCCGGAGCAGGTGGGACATAGACTTGTGGCTGGGGCGGGGCGGCACGCGGCGCCGGCAACTGCTGCGGCGTCGCCGGAATGGCGCTGGCCTGGCCCAGCAGCGCAGCGGCAGCGCTTAAAAAGGTCTTGTGCGACTCCGCCATCGTCGTGAGGTAATCCTGGTGCCGGGCCGACACTTCCTGCCAGATACGCTCGACGGGCGTGGTGATTTCGGACGGCCCTACGATCTGCTGCGCCGAGGCGTGAGCGGGTGGGACGACTTGCCGGCCATTCTGATCGGACATGGGAGGTTCGGTCCTTTGAGCGTTCTGGAGAGTTGGGACAGGATTCGAAGCAGGCATTGCGCGGCCGCTTGCGTTTACAGGCGCCTTGCCAGCCGCACCGTTCTTGGGCGGGTAAGGCCGGTCATAGTTTGCACCGGTGAGGAACACCGCATGTTTCGACGGTGCCGGTTTCGGTTTGGGCGAAGGCGCCTCAGCATACAGCGCCTGGAGATCCAGCGCGTGCCCCGCCACCGACAGCGCGCCGATCCCAGCGAGGAACTGGGCAACGCCATTCGTCCGTTTGTTGTCGAGCGAAAGGACCGTGTATTCCCGGTCTGCCAGCGTATCATTGACGAGGCCAGCGACCACGTTGCCGGGGCCGACCTCAACAAAGGTCCGCGCACCAGCCGCATACATCGCTTCAATCTGATCACGGAACAATACCGGTGAGGCAATCTGCGATGAGAGAACGGCGGGCAGTTCCTTGGCCGTCGATTTGTAAACCTGCGCCGTGGCGTTTGCATAAACGGGCAGGTTCGGCCGCTTCAGCTTCAGGCTCTCGAGCGTGCTGCGGAACGGTCCGACAGCGGGTTCGACGATCCCCGAATGAAAAGCGGTTGCAACGGGCAGCTTACGCGCCTTGATGCCTTCTGCTGTGCAGCGCAGTTCAGCTTGCTGGATAACGTCCACCGGACCGGACAGAACGACCTGGCTCGGACCGTTGTCATTCGCGATTACGAGTCCGTTGCCGATCTCTTCCACCAGCGGCGCAATCCGGCTCGCCGGACATTGCACGGCCAGCATGGCGCCTTCAGTCGTTTGTGCCGCCGTCGCCATCTCGCGGCCGCGGGCCGCCGCTATGGCCAGAGCCGCGTCGCGATCAAACGCGCCAGCATAATGCAACGCCATGATCTCGCCGAAACTGTGCCCGCCGGTCATGTCTGCATCAAGGCCCAGCGCATCCAGCAAGGCGAGATGCGACAGAGACACGGCAGCAATCGAAGGCTGGGCATGCTGCATCAGGGTCAGCCGCTGCTGCTGGTTGCCGAATTCGACCTGATCGAACGCAGATGGCGGGAAGGACAGCCTGTGAAGCTTCAAAGGTCCGGTCACAGGGTGGCTCGCGGCCAGATCCCAGATGGCGCGGGCCTGAGGGAAGGCCAGCGCCAGATCCGAGCCCATACCGGGATACTGGCTGCCCTGTCCTGAAAACAGGAAGGCAATCTTGCCGGTTTCGGGCGCGCTGAGGGACGCGGCACATCCCTGCGGCAGGGGCGCGGTACCAAGCGTTCCGGCACGAACCTGAGCCGCAAGCTTGCTTGCCTTTGTGACCAATTCTTCCGGGTTCGACACGACCATCGCCGCGCGCGCAGGCGCTTTCGGATCAAACGCCTTGTGCGTCTCGGAAGCCTGCCAGGCCAGCCCATCGTCCGTACGCTGTGTTTCGGCGATTTGCTCCAACATGGCCGCAAGGGCGCTGACGTCCGGAGCGCTCAGCAGGAACAGCTCAGCTGGATGCACGCGTTCCGGTCTGGCAGCGGTTGGGCCCGTGTATTCTTCGAGCGTAACGTGGAAGTTGCTGCCCCCGAACCCGAACGAGCTGACTGACGCCCGGCGCGGACGATTGTCGGCCGTGATCCACGGACGCGCTTCGGTATTAACATAGAAGCACTGGCTCTCGCGGATCGCATCGGCAGGTTCTTCGATCTTGATCGTCGGCGGCAGAACCTTGCGGCGAAGGGCTTCAACTGCTTTCACCATACTCGCGGCGCCGGCCGCAGCTTTGGTATGACCGATCTGGGACTTCACCGAGCCGACGGCGCACCAGGGGCCTTCACCTTTGTCGGCTTCGCCGAACACAAGGTGGAGCCCTTCGATTTCAGCTTTGTCGCCAGCTTTCGTTCCGGTGCCGTGCGCCTCGACCATATCGACGGCCTCTGGGCCGTAGCCCGCCTGTTCGTAGGCGCGGCGCAGGGCCCGGGCCTGACCAGACGGCAGCGGCGTATAGATTGCCGTGCCTTTGCCGTCCGAACCGCCCCCGATGCCGCGAATGACAGCGTGGATCGTATTGCCATCACGCTCAGCGTCATCGAGACGGCGCAGCGCGAGCATGCCAATCCCTTCGCCCAGCATCGTCCCATCCGAATTGTTCGAGAAGGGGCGGCAATCTCCAGTCGGCGACAAAGCCGGCGTTTTCGAGAAGCACATGAACATGAGGATGTCGTTCAGCGCATCGACACCGCCCGTGAGCACCAAGTCGGAATCACCAGCGCGCAACTCGTGGATCGCGATATGCAACGCGGCGAGACTGGAGGCACAGGCTGCATCGGTGACGTAGTTGCTGCCGCCCAGATCGAGCCGGTTCGCGATGCGGCCCGCCACGACGTTGCCGAGCAAACCTGGGAAAGTGCTTTCTTTCCACTCGGCGTAATGACTCTCGATCCGGGACGCGATCTCCTGCACTTCGCCTTCGCCAAATCCGGATTGGCGCAGAGCATTTACCCAGGTCGGGCGCTGGAGACGTCCAGCCATGTGCGCGGTAAGCTCGGTTGCCGAAGCGACGCCGAGCACCACGCTGGTGCGCGATTTGTCGATCTTGCCGCCGCTGTCGCGCTCCGCGTCGTCCAGCGTCATCTTGGCAGCAACCAGCGCCAGCAGCTGTGCGGAGTCGGTTGATTGAAGTTGCGCCGGAGGAATCCCAAACGCCAGCGGATCAAACGCCACGGGCGACAGGAATCCGCCCCGCCGGCCATAGGTGCGATCCGACTTGGTCGGATCGGGATCGTAATAGTCTTCAAGCAACCAATGCGTCGACGGCGTATCGCTGAGCAGGTCGCGGCCTTCAAAGATGTCGCGCCAGAAACCGGTCGTGTCACCACGCCCCGGGAAAATGGCGCCGATGCCGACCACCGCGATCGGCTCGAGTGCAGGCTTGTTCCGGGAGGATCGACGGTCTGTCATGAACTACTCGAATAGCCGCGGAGTGTAAGAGAAATGTTGCGGCGAAACCGGCAATCCCATCGCGCGCAGCTGTCCAGCCCTGGTGATACGCGCAGCGCCTTCCAGCAGGTTCAGCGCAATCTGGCGAACGGTCCGGTTCTCGACCGGTTCGAGCGGCGTGCCGGCAACCCATTCATTGAAGGCGCCCATCGCTGGCCCGCACCAGATCTGATAGTCCGTCGCGCGGCCTGGCGTGCCTTCACGCGCCCACTGCGCACCTTGGAACAGGTAGCGGCGCGCCACCAGCGCGAAGCGCTTGTTGCCATCGGCTTCGGCGCGCTTCGCCTCGCCCGGATTGACGCGTTGGATGTAGGCTTGCGTTGCCTTCCAGGCCGCCTCGAACGGCTCGCCCAGAACGTCGTCGAGCCACTTCTGATCGGCCGCGCTCAGCGTTTCATAGCTCGCGCCTGAGCGGTAGAAGGCGTGCAGTTTCTTGCCACGCATCGCAAACAGGGTGCCGCGCTTCAGAACCTGCACCTCGACGCCTTGTTCGAACATGTCCGCGGCGGGCGCCATCGCGACATCCGCCGGGCCCGCCTTGGCGAGCAGTATGCGGCCCGCCTCTGACAGTCCCGATTCAACGGCGCACTGGTTGACCGATCCGGTCAGCACATAGGCGGCGCCCATCTGGAAGGCCGCTGCGACCGCCGAAGGCGTGGCAATCCCACCGGCCAAACCGATCCGGATCACGCTTTCGTCAAAGCCGAACTTCTTCGCCACGCGGCTGCGCGCGGCGCAGAGCGAACTGTAAAGCACCGCCGCAGGGCGATTGTCTGTATGACCTCCGGAATCGGATTCCGCAGTGATATCCGCTGCGACCGGTATCGTTGCGGCGAGGATTGCCTGCGCCTCGGAAATCTTGCCGCTCGCGACCAGTTCGCGCAGCATCTTTTCCGGCGGCGGCGACATGAACGGCTCAGCCACTTCCGCGCGCGAAACCTTGGCTAAGACATGGTTGTTGCGCTTGATAGTGCCGTCCGGAAGCCGCTCGAGCCCAAGCGCCGTATAGCGCACCACATCCGGTGTTAGCCGCATGAAGGCTGAGGCCGACACCCGGCGAACGCCTTCAGCGAGAAAGAGATCGACGACGGCAGCTTCCTGACCCGGCTCCTGGGGGGAGTGGATGAGGTTCGCGCCCCAAGCACTTTGGTCGGCGCGCAGAGCTTTCTTGATCTCGCTCAGCCCTTCCTTGATTTCTGCCAGCGGCAACCCGGCGCTTCCATAAAAACCAAGGCATCCCGAGCGGACCGCTTCAATGACCATCCGGGGCGTCGCGATGCCTCGCGCCATCTCCCCGACCACATAGCAGAACCGAGCCGGATGTTCGGCCAGGAACGTACGGTCTCCGAGCCATTCCGGATAAATCGAAGGTAGCGAAACGGCGTTTGACGGACGAGCGGCTTGGTCGCCGACAGATACGATTGAAGGCCCGCGCTCCGGACCGGTTGCCAACCATGCCATCGACCGTGGACTCTCCACAGCTCTCGTCAAAAGATCCGGCACGCGATGTTCGCCCTTCTGGCTCGGCCCATTCTGGTCGCCATTCATCCGCTTCACTTAAGAGCGCAAACTCTCGCAGCTCAATGGAAAATACCTGATTCCGATTCAAACCATAGCCAGCGCCGGAATTGGGCACAACTTTTAATCGTAATACAACGCTTAACATCCATGCGTTGTGCGCAAACCATGTTCTGCGGCCATGTACATAAAGTCCGCCGCGCCCCACTTGCGATCGGGTCGGCTGAAGGCTAAAGCGAGCGCGTCACTGGGGAGTAGCCAGTCGTCCGCAAGGACGAGCCAACGCATCAACATGCTCGGTCGAGAGGCCGTGGTGCGATGGAAGCGGGAACACCGCTTGGGCGAGACCACTGGCATCATTTCTTCGCTCTGGGTTGGGCGGGGGAGCTGATGTCTGTTGGTTTTCTTCGCCGCCCGACCCGGAGACCGAATCATGGAAGCACTCTTCACATCGACCGCCGTCGTGGCGCTGGCAGAAATCGGCGACAAGACACAACTATTGGCGATCGTTCTGGCGACGCGTTTCAAGAAGCCCTGGCAGATCGTCGCCGGTATTTTTATCGCAACAGTCGCCAATCACTTCCTCGCCGCGCTCGTCGGATCCGAAGTGGCCTCGATCCTCGATGGTGAATGGTTCCGCTACCTGATCGCGCTGTCATTCATCGCCATGGCGGCCTGGACTCTGGTTCCTGATAAACTGGACGAACCGGGCGAGGAGAAGCCCGTCCGGTTCGGCGCATTCGTAGCCACGACCATTGCCTTTTTCCTGGTCGAGATGGGCGACAAGACCCAGATCGCCACCGTCGCACTCGGTGCCCGTTTTCACGACGTCGTGCCGGTTACAATGGGCACGACGCTCGGCATGATGCTCGCAAATGTGCCGGCCGTTTTCCTGGGACATGAACTGCTGAAGCACGTGCCGCTCAACGTCGTGCGCCTCGTCGCCGCCGGGCTCTTCCTAGTCATCGGCCTGTGGGTGCTCGCCCAGACGATTGGCATCATCGGCTGAAAAGACTGTGCGTGGCGGAGGAGGAGGGATTCGAACCCCCGGAACCCTTGCGAGCTCAACGGTTTTCAAGACCGCCGCATTCAACCGCTCTGCCACTCCTCCGCAGCGACCGCTGTTTGTGGGAACGCGCCGCGTTTCGCAAGCCCCCCGGTGCGGGATGTAAACGTGAATCAGGCGTTAATTCGGCTTGCCGGACTTTCTGTTCGGCTGAACCGGCTGGCGACGCCTGCATGGTAAACCGTGTTCTGAACAGGCCAGAAGGCCACCGGATCAGACCAGAAGGAAGGGTCCGGTTTCTCAGAACGAGGAGATTTGCGGCTCATGCCGTTTGCGCGTACCTGGCCCAAGAGCCACCTGACTGTCGTTGTGTCCGTGTTTGCCCTCGCGGCCGCTGCGATGCCGGCTTCTGCCGGCACCCGGGCCCCGATTGTCTACGTAAACGAAGGCGTTCCTGCGCAGCAGCAAGCCGCCACACCGGCGCCCGCCGCACCGGTCGACAAGGCAAGACAGCGGATCGAGTTCCGCTATCCGGGCCAGTCGGTTTCGGCAGGCCGGGTTTCGATGGCTTCGGCGACGATGCCGAAAACCGCTCCGCCGGCAGTTGAGGCCACCTGGAGCGACGCGCCGCAATTTGCGCCGCTGACGAGCAGCTTTGATGCCGCCGCGACCGCTGCGCAGACCACCACAGCCAGCCGCGGGCCCATTGTTGAAGCGGCGCCGCTCCAGCCGCTCGTTCAGACTCAATCGGCGCCTCCTGTGGCACAGCCCGTCAATGCAGACGTGTTCGAAAAGGGCGTCGCGATCATCTATGGCGACGAGTTCGACGGCCTGCCGACCGCCAATGGCGAGATCTTCCGCCAGACCGGGCTGACCGCCGCGCATCCGTCGCTTCCGCTTCCGAGCCTTGTCGCCGTGACCAATCCGGCCACCGGCAGGGAAGTGGTGGTCCGCGTGAACGACCGCGGCCCGTTTGAAGACGGAGCGGCCCTCCAGGTCTCGCGCGAGGCAGCCCGGGCTCTCGGTTTTGAAGGGGCAGGGAAGGCCGAACTGACGCTGCGTCTGGTTGGCAATGCGCCGCTCGAAGTGTCCAAGGTCGAACCGGAAAAAGCCGCGCCGCGACCCGCGCCGGCCCCAATGCTGATGTCGCTGAGCGTCGCCAAGACCAGCAATGACGAGCTTTTGGGCGGCGATGAACTCGCTGGCGGCACGTCGTGGACCCCGCAATCGCAGCCCCAGACCAAACGCGTGGCCGTGAAATGGCCGGAACCGCCCGCAGAGTGGGGCGTTAAGTCTGAACCCGCAAAGGCCAGCGTCAGCGCACCCAGCGGCTCGATGTATGTCCAGCTCGCTTCGTTTTCTGACATAGGCAACGCCGAAGCCATGTATCGCGGCCTGAAAGGCAATGAGCCTGTGGAAATCGTGCCGGCCCGAGTGAATGGCACAGACTATTTCCGCGTCCGCGTTGGACCGGTGTCGAGCCGCGAAGCGGCCGAAGAGCTCCGTGACCGCCTTTCTGCAGAAGGCAAGGGCGACGGACGGGTTGTCACTGCGGAGTAGAATGCCCGCAGCCAACCCATTGACGCTGACCACAAACCGGCCCTTTTTCCCGGATATCCGGGAAGAGGGGCCGCGTTCATGCGCGGCCAGTACGGAAGAGGGAGTCTGACATCGTGAAGTTCTGGCGCGGGATCATTTCAGCGGTTGCGGCATTCGGGTTCGTGGCGGCATTGCCGGCCTCGGCCCAGCTGATCGACACACCGGCCGAATACGCCGTGATAATGGATCACGACACTGGCCAGATCCTGTATTCGAAGCGCGGCGATGAGCCGATGACACCAGCCTCGATGACCAAGATGCTGACGGCTTTCACTGTCTTCGAACTGATCGAACGGGGCGAGCTGTCCCTGACCGACCGGTTCACCGTCAGCGAAGATGCCTGGCGCCGCGGCGGCTTTCCGTCCGGCACCTCGACCATGGGCCTGAAGCCCAAGGATACGCCAACCGTGGAAGAGCTGCTGCACGGGGTCATCACGATGTCCGGCAACGATGCGTGCATCGTGTTGGCCGAGGGCATTTCGGGTTCCGAACCGGCCTTTGCCGCCCGCATGACGCAGATGGCCCATGAGATGGGCCTGTCTTCAGTCAACTTCGTCAACTCAACCGGCCTTGAGGGCGAAGGTCATGTGATCTCCGCGATCGATCTGGCGAAACTCGCCAAGATGACCATCGACCGTTACCCGCAATATTATCCCTGGTATTCGCTGCCTTCCTACACCTGGCGCGACTATACCCAGCAGAACCGAAACCCCCTTCTCGAAGTCGCCGGCGCTGATGGTCTCAAAACCGGCCATCTTGAATCCTCCGGCTACGGTCTGACTGCGTCCGCCATGCGCGACGGCGTCCGCCGTACGATCGTCATCAACGGCCTGCCGACCATGGCTGCCCGCGCGCAGGAAGCTGAGCGGCTGATGCGGATTGCAATGCAGAGCTTCGAACTCAAGACCATCGGACCTGAAACCGTCACGCTTCCCGACGTCCCGGTCTGGCTTGGCGAACAGCGCACGGTCCCCGTTTCGCTGGCCGAGCCGATCAAGGTTGTAGGCCACAAGGCGGCCTTCACGAAGGCAACGGCTGAACTCGTGCTCGACAAGACCGTCAAGGCGCCGGTCAAGAAGGGCGACAAGGTCGGCATGTTCGTCGTCACGCTCACCGGTCAGGATCCGGTCAGCGCTCCGGTGATTGCCGAGGCGGACGTCAAGAAACTCGGCTTCGTCGGCATGGCGATCGAAGGCATCAGTACCATGATGCGGGGCGACGAAACCTCGGAAGAAGAACTGAAGGGCGGTGATGAATAGTCCTGCCCGCGGCCGCTTCATCACGCTCGAAGGCGGTGAGGGCACCGGAAAATCCACATTGCAGGCCGCGCTGAAAAGCCGGCTGGAAGAGCAGGGCATCGACGTCGTTCTGACCCGCGAGCCGGGCGGTACGCCGCGCGCAGAAGCCATACGCGCGCTTGTTCTCAATCCGCCCGGCGGCAAACCGTTTTCCCCACTTGCCGAAGCCCTCCTGATGAATGCCGCGCGAAGCGAACATCTCGACGGCCTGATCCGTCCCGCCCTCGCTGCGGGCAAGTGGGTCATCTGCGACCGTTTCAGCGATTCAACACGCGTCTATCAGGGCGTTTCCGGCGATGTTGCACCGATCGTCCTTCTCGATCTGGAAGCCCATGTTGTCGGATCGACCCGCCCTGACCTCACTTTGATCCTCGATGCACCGGTCGGCGTGGCCCATGAGCGCCGCGCCGCCCGCGCCGGTGCCTTGGATGTTTTTGAAAAGCGCGACATCGATTTCCATCAGGCCGTCCGCCTCGCCTTTTCGGAAATCGCCCGTCACGAGCCGGAACGCTGCCAGTTACTCGACGCCAGCCGGTCTGCTGCAGACGTTGCTGATGCGGCCTGGAAAGCCGTGTCGAGCCGCCTTGCCCTCGCCGCGCTCAAGTCATGAGCACCGGCTGGCCCCTGTTCGGACACGAAGCGGCAGAGCGCCTCTTCCTCGACGCCCATGCGCAGACCCGGCTCCACCATGCCTGGCTCATCGAAGGCCCGGAAGGTATCGGCAAAGCCCGTCTTGCCTCCAGATTGGCCGCTTACCTGTTCGGCGCACGCGGACCCGCAGATCGCCCGCTCGATGCAGACGAAAATGACCCCATCTGGCGCGCTTTCGCGTCCGGCAGCCATCCGGATCTGAGGCTCGTGCACCGCGAACTCAACGACAAGGGCAAGCTGACGCAGGATATTTCGGTCGACCAGATCCGAGCCCTGACCGAGTTCTTCACGATGAAACCGGCGCTCGGCGGTTGGCGGATCGGTATCGTCGATGCGATTGACGAGACCAACAAGAGCGGCGCCAACGCGCTCCTGAAAACACTTGAAGAGCCGCCGCCGCGCTGCGTGCTGTTCCTGATCAATCACGGCAGCCAGCCAATCCTGCCCACCATCCGGTCCCGGTGCCGGGTACTCAAACTGACCGCCTTGTCCGATGCGGATTGCGCCAAAGCACTCGAAGCCGCCGGAGCGCCAAAAGACGCGGCCCGCGTGGCGAGGGGCAGGCCGGGGAGGGGCATCCGCCTTTCCTCTCCTTCCGCCCTTACCGCAGCGGACGCAGCGCGCGCCCTGCTCCGTTCGGCGCCCAATCTGTCAGACAAACTCGTGACGCCCGCCCTGTCGGCGGCCGCGGCCGATCCGGCCGCCATGGAAGCTTTCCAGGCCGAATTGATGGACTGGCTGGCCGACCGCGCCGAGTCCCAGCCGGCCGCCGCCCAGCTTTGGCTCAAGCAAGCCCGGCTGACCGGCGATGCCGAGCGGCTCAACATGGACGCCGCACAAGTTGCGGCAAAACTGGTCGCAGGCCTTTATGAATTGGCTTAGCCCGTCTAAACGCGGCCCGGATGTTTGATACGCACGTAAACCTGCACGGCGAGGCTTTTGCGGAAGACCTCGAGGATGTACTCGCGCGCGCCCGCAGTGGCGGTGTCGACCGTTTCATTGCGATCTGTGATCGCTACGACAATTTTCCGGCCGTCCGCGCCATCGCCGAGGCGCATGCGGACATCTGGTGCTCCGTCGGCGTTCATCCGCACCACGCGAAGGACTTCACCGACCTGACAGCCGAAACGCTGATCGCGGAGGCGGCGCATCCGAAAGTCGTCGCGATCGGCGAAACGGGCCTAGACTATCACTACGGCTACAGCCCCGAAGCGGACCAGGTGCGGAGCCTGCGTGAACACATCACCGCCGCACGCGAGACCGGCCTTCCGGTCATTCTACACACACGCGATGCAGATCCCGCGGTCGCAGCGATCCTCGAAGAGGAATACGCCAGGGGCGCATTTCAGCCGCTGCTCCATTGCTACACTGGCGGCGCCGACCTGTGCCAACGTGCGTTGGCGCTGGGGTCTTTTGTTTCGGTGTCCGGCATCCTGTCTTTCAAGAGCGCCAAGGACGTGCGCGCCGTCATCGCCGACGTGCCGCTCGACCGGCTGATCCTTGAGACCGATTGTCCGTATCTTGCGCCAGTACCGATGCGTGGCCGGCGCAATGAGCCCGCCTATCTTGTGCACGTTGCTGAGGCGCTCGCGACGCTGAAAGAGACGGACGTGGAGACGATCAAGCGGGTCACGTCCGACAACGCTGTTCGCCTGTTCGCCAAAGTGGCTGCCTGATGCCTCGTGTACGCCTCACCTTGCTCGGCACTGGCTCGTCGGGCGGCGTGCCGCGTGTCGGCGCCGATTGGGGCGCCTGCGATCCGGCCGAGCCGCGCAATCGCCGCACGCGCTGCAGCGCGCTGGTCGAACAATGGACGACCGGCACGCACGCAACGACCGTGCTGATCGACACGTCACCCGATCTGCGGGAACAATTGCTCGCGGCAGGCACAACCCATCTCGATGCGGTGGTCTACACGCATGACCATGCCGATCAGGCGCACGGGATCGATGACGTCCGTGCGCTCGCCATCCGTCAGCGCCGCCAGATTCCGGTCTATTTCGACGCCGCAACGCAGGCCAGTCTGGCGACGCGTTTCAGCTACATTTTCAAGGGCGCGGGCGGTTATCCTCCGATCCTCGACATGCAACCCGTTGTGACGCCGTATCAGCGGTTCTCTGTGCCCGGCCCGGGCGGTCCTGTGGAATTCCTGCCAGTCGACATGGAGCATGGTCGCATCCGCTGCCTTGGCTTCCGAATGGGCGACGTTGCGTACTGCAATGACGTCAACGGCCTGCCACAGCGGACGCTGGACGCGTTGACGGGGCTTGATACGCTGATCGTCGACGCGCTCCGCTATACGCCGCACCCATCACACGCGCACCTGGAGTTAACGTTGGCCTGGATTGCGGAACTCAAGCCGCGCCGGGCGATCCTGACGAACCTGCACGTCGATCTCGATTACCGGACGCTGCAGAATGAATTGCCGGACGGCGTCGAACCTGCATATGACGGCATGCAGATCGAGTTCAGCGTCTAGCGCGCTGGAGGGGAGAGGCCATCAGGCGCCTTTAAACGCCAACGACCAGTCCTTGAGGCCAACTGCACGCCTTGGCGAATATTCCGATTTCCCATAATATTGATTATGCGAACGATGGGTCTGCAGGTCCACAGTACTTTGGTTTTCAACGATTTGAATTTCTGTGCACGTAGATTTAGTTCGCGCTCGTCATGTTTGGCGCCTCAAGAACGGCCCTCGATCAGCGTGCCGATACTTGCTGGGATTCACTGCTCCTTAACCGGCAAACCTACCCCCTTCCCCGGATCGTTTATTCCCATTCGATTATGAAAGAGAAGATATATTTCTTTTGATTCAGAGACTTGTGAAAATCATATGGAAAACTACCGTCGTCGATCCCGGCAATATCGTTCCGCAGGCAAATTGAATGATGCACGCATGGCGCATCGTTGCAGTTGACACGACTCCGGTGCACGCCCCGAGCGTAGCCGAATTCCGGTAAGGACACCAGTTCACGCTCACGTCAGCATTGCTTGTCTGAGCTGAAGTAGCGGGACGCTCAACACAAAGTTCGGCAAGTTACATTTCATCGGACAGAAGCGTGCCTTGTCCGAGGTTTTG
>NZ_WGLO01000015.1 GCF_016125515.1 Hyphomonas sp. | reverse complement strand
TTCCCACGCGTTACTCACCCGTCTGCCACTGTATCGTTCGACTTGCATGTGTTAGGCCTGCCGCCAGCGTTCGTTCTGAGCCAGAATCAAACTCTCAAGTTGAGTGTTGATCTGACGATCCGTCCATTGGAATATGGACGGTTACTATTGCTGTTAAGCATAAGTATTGCGTTCTTTGACGAGAAACCCTTTTAGCAAAGACCAGGTCGAAACCTGATCGATGGAAAAAAGAATTCTCTCAAGAAACACATTCGTCGTGATCGTATTGGACATCTCGCGATGCCCGCAAGCCGTCACGCCGCCTGCGTTTCTCTTCCTATCTCTTACGATGTCAAACAGCTGGAGCGAGGCTCCGGAAGTGTTTGCCTGAACCGCTTTGGCTCCGGCGAAGTCGCGGCTTATATGAGCCGCATTTTACCCCGTCAACACCCTTTTTTCGCTCTTCTGCAGATCAGTGGGTTAACCACAAGCCCTGCCGTTTTTAGAGCGAACAGAACTCTTACGCCGATTGTCTCGGCCTAAAAATTCAGGCGTTCTGAGGAACCGCACATATAGCCGCTGTTCGGGGGAAAGGGCAAGCCCTTTTCTTCCAAGAGGCGACCATCTGGAGGTCTTCCGCGTCGCAAGCCCTTGGGCCGGTTCAGCGAAGTGCGCGGGATACTCGCCTGCGGCACAGGCCGCAAGCCCTTTATGTGTGAATTTCACAGGTTAGGTGCGATTTCTTGCCTGAAGTCAGTATTGGGTCGACAAATACGACTTCATGGCTTCGGCTTCGGCCTGTGTTTCGGCGATTTTCCACTTCACCAGGTCGCCGATCGAGATCACGCCCGTCAAACGACCACTCTGAATCACAGGCAGATGACGGATGCGCCGATCGGTCATCGTCTGCAGGGCCTCGTCCACCGGCGTCTCAGAATACACCGTCACGACCGCGCGGGTCATCGCGCCGCCCACGGGCATGTCGAGCGCTTCCGCGCCCTGGCGGGCCACCTGGCGCACGATATCGCGCTCCGACAGCACGCCGATGATCTGGCCATCGCGCCCGAGGGCTACCACCGCGCCGATCTTCTTTTCGTCGAGCAATTGCGCGGCTTCGCGCAAGGTATGGTCTTCCTTGAGGGTCACAACAGCGTGGCCCTTATGATTCAGGATCTGCTCAACAATCATGACTGTGGGCCTCCCGTCCCGGCGGCACACGCTCCTTTGAAGTCGTCGGCCAGCGCGGACGATAGCACAGCCCCTGCCCCGAATCGACCGGGATCTGGGCCCTCAGGCCTGGCGGGCCTGCATCACCGAGAGAATCGCCCGCATGCAAAGCGCGCCCCCGAAATAGCCGCCGACATGCGCCTGCCAGGCAATGCCAGAGCCCAGAAGGCTCGGACCGATAAACGCGAACAGCGCGTTGGCGACGACGAACAGGGCGCTCACTACCGCGAAATTCCGCGTGAACAGCCAGCGGTGAGGTCCTTCGCGCAGCAGCAGAACGGCTGCCAGAAGCCCGCTGATCCCCCCGGACGCGCCGACCGCGGCCTGCCCCTGCGGATAGTTGGCCGCTACATAAACAAGGCTGCTGATGATCTGAGACACGAGGAACAGGCCCAGCAGAACCCCGGACGCCGCCGGCTCGCGGCCAGGCCAGATCCGCCGGAAGATCTCCAGCAACGGCTTTGCGAGCGCCACCAGGAATGCCGCATTTAGAATCACATGCATCCAGTCCCCGTGGATGAACCCGCTCGCCACGAGGGGCAGGAAGGCCTCCAGGCCATTGGCGTAGCCGGGCAGGCCATCCAGCGAAACGCCGTCCGCTGGCGCCCAGAAGCGCTCGGGAAACAGGGCTCCATAAAAGAAGACCGCGTTTTGCAACGAATCGGGCAGCAGGATCCGGGTCAGGTGCGCCCCTACAAGGACCAGCGCGAACGCCGCGACGGGCCAGGGCGCATTGATGATCGGCGGTTGGCGTGTCGACATCGGCGTGGCGGCTCCTTGCGCGGCGCCCCGGCGCCTGTTCACACTGCTATATAGGAAATGAACCGCGCGGGCCCCGCCTCGTCCACACACTTTGCTTACAGTCGGATGCGGCCTAGTTTCACGACCATGTTGACCCGCATCCTTCTGGCCTTCGCCGCCCTGACTTTCGCGCCCTTCGGTGTCTGGTCCCTTTTGGACCCCCTCGGCATGGCCGCAAGCCTCGGCGTGGAGGTTGGCGGCCCCAACGGCGCCTACGAAATGCGCGGCATCTATGGAGGTGTCAGCCTCGCCGCCGCCCTCCTGTGCGCCTCTGGCGCGATCCAGACGCCGCTGCGCCGGCCGGCGCTCTGGTTCCTCGTGGTTTACATGGGCGGCTATGTCTTCGCGCGCGCCGCGGCGCTGCTGCTGGGCCCGCCGCCGACACCGGCATTCGCCGTCTACATCGCCTTCGAGACCGGAATGCTCCTGGCGGCCGCAGCCGCCCTGCGCTGGGCCGACCGGTCGTGAAACGAAAGAAGCCCCGCCTTGAAGGGCGGGGCTTCCATTCTTGATAGTCTCAAACGCCTCAGAAGCGCTTGCGGACCGTCACACCGAAGGTGCGCGGCTGGTTCGGGTAACCCGAAATCGAGCCAGCCTGGGCCACTGACGGGAAGGCCACCGTGACATACTCTTCGTCAGCGATGTTGCGAGCCCAAAGCGTAACCGCGAGACCGTTCTCGGTTTCGAAGCCAGCCGATGCGTTGATCAGGCTCACCTCGCGTTCCATGCCGATCAGGGCCTGGTTGGCCGGGCTGTCGAAATAGGCCGTCGGGCTTTCGTACTGCCAATCGGCGCGAACGAAGGAGTCGAGGCCACGCATCTTGAAGAAGTAGGTGGCAGCCGTCGACGTGATCGTCTCGGAGATGCCCGAAGGCTGCTGGCCAGAGATGTCGCCCGACGAAGATGCTTTGAACTCGTCGTACAGCGGATCCTGGAACGTACCCGCGAAGGACAGAAGCAGCGCATCGACCGGGGTCCAGGTCATGTCGACCTCAATACCCGTGTTCGACTGCTTGCCGGCATTGGCCAGTGCGAAACCGGTACCCGTGAACACGTTCGACTGGAAGCCCGAGATCTTCTGATCGAACAGGGCGAGGTTGAACGCGAAGCGGTCAAACTGGGCCTTGACGCCAGCTTCGAGCACTGCCGCTTCTTCCGGTCCCGCATAGCGGGTACCGGTCGTCAGGTTCGGCAAGGCGAGGCCGGCCGTCCGGATCGGCGAGGACGCCGGTGCCGGAACGCTGGCGGACGAGCCCGGAATAAAGTCGGCCGGGAACGGACGCGAGTCGCGCGACAGGTTCCAGGACGTCGCCTTGAAGCCGGTGGCGTAGGACACGTAGGTGTTGATGTTATCAGACACATCGAACGCAAAGCGCGCCGTGTAGGTCAGGTCGTTGTCGTGCGATTGACCGTCCTCAACCGCGTTCGGGAACGTCAGGAACGGCGGCAGGAACTGCAGCGGCGCCAGAGCGAGGAAGGGGTTGAAAGTGGGGTTGTTGGCGACAGGTGCCGGAACACCGGCCGCAACACCCAGGGCCACGAGATCGAGGGCCGAGAAGGCATCCGTGTTCACGATGCTTCCGTAGGCGTCTTTTTCATCGTCGGTGTAGTTGACGCCCAGAGTCAGCGTGGTGCGGTCATTGAAGTGGATATCCGTGGTGCCGAAGATCGACTTCGACGTGTTGTCCTGACCGAACGATTCCGTCAGGCCTTGGCCCTCCAGACCGAACAGGTTTCCGATGGCCGGCGCACCGCCGAGAAGGAACTCAACCGTAGCCAGGTTGTTGGCAGACAGGACATCCGCGTAGCCGCGGAAATCAGCGCCGTAATAGAACTGGTTTTTGATATCGACGGATTCATCGAAGTAGAACGCGCCGAGCATCCAGTCGATCGGGCCATTGCCCGTGGACGAAATGCGGAATTCCTGGGTGAACGTGTCGATATCGGTCTGGTTGGCGTTGCGGCCGATCAGGTCTGCGCTCGTGAAGTCGGAGTCCTGATTGGTGTCGAGCTTCGAATTCCGGTAAGCCGTGATCGAGGTGAGCTGGACTTCGCCGAGGTCGATATCGGCCTGGAACGACGTGCCCGAGTTGTCGATTTTGTTGGTCGAACCGTAATTGTAATAGACGTCGTAGCTGAACGGATCTTCGGCCGAGAGGTTGCCGCCGAGAGCCTGGATGACCGCGCCGGTCGGGCCGTTGATCACGTTACCGGCCGCGCAGCAGACTTCATCGATCACGTCATAGTCCGCCATCAGACGGAACGACATATTTTCATTCGGTTCGAACAGCAGGTCGCCGCGGATACCGTAGCGGTTACGCTCGTTCTGGTCCGGGCCAGCGCCCAGGTCCTCAACATAGCCGTCGCGCTTGTTGTACGTCGCGCCGATCGCGCCGGCGAGGTTTTCGGTGATTGGACCAGTGACATAGCCGTTCAAACGGTAGCCGTTGTAATTGCTGACCGTTGCATCGACGACACCGCCGAACTCATATTGCGGCTTCTTGGTCACGACCGAGATCACACCTGCCGAGGCGTTCTTGCCGAACAGGGTCGACTGCGGACCGCGCAGCACCTCGACGCGCTCGATGTTCGGAAGGTCCGAAATCTGCGAGCCGGAACGCGACCGGTACACGCCGTCGATGAACACGCCGACCGACGGTTCGATGCCGGCGTTGTTGGCGCCGTTACCGAAGCCGCGGATCACGAAGTTCGTGTTGGCCGAAGACTGAAGCTGCCCGACCGAAAGAGACGGCACGATCGACTGCAGGTCGTTGAGATCCACGATAACCGCACGCTCGATGGTGGCGTCATCGACGACCGAAACGGCAATTGGAACGTCCTGCAGGGTCTGCTCGCGCTTGGTCGCGGTGATGGTGACGGTCTGCAGCGTGCGCGATTCGTCCTGGGTTTCTTCCTGGGCGATGGCGGGCGCTGCGATTGACGAAAGCGCAGTGATGCCGGCGCCAAGGCAAAGCATGGCTTTAAGGCCGCTGGCGCGGCCCTTGGTAGAATTTACAGTAAACACTCTGAATTTCCTTCCTGGGAGTTTGAGCTGTCACGGTGTGTATGAGTCAGGTTTTCACGGGTGCGAATCCTGACTTCTTGTAATTTTGCAGAGGTAAATCAGTCTCCCCTTCCAAGTGCAAGTATGCGCACTGGCACAAAACCGTAACCCCACCGTCTTATGGCAGTTGCAGCATTCGATTTGTCGAAACTGTTGCAACGGCTGCACACTTTCCCGCGGTGTTCCGGTTTGGGACCCTTCCCCGCCCCTCCCGCAAACCGCTCGCCTGTCAGGCGTCATGGCGCCCAGACGTCCTCCGCCGGCGCGCGAGGAAAAGCATCCTCGGAGGCGAGACTTTCCCATCCCCGGTGAACCGCGCCGACTGGAATGGATATTGCGATTGCCAGCTCCGGAACGGTCCCTCGGGACCAAGCAAGATTGCCTGGAGTACGCCTTTCATGATCGATCGCTCGATCCATCCCAACACCCGCACCCTGCTGGATGCGTGGCGCCGCATGCACGCGGATCCCAAATCGCATGCCTTGTCCGGCCCGGACGCCGGCGATCACGAAAACCTGATCGACCGCATCTTCGTCATCGAGCAGCGCCAGGACCAGTCCTGGCTGGTGCGCACCGCCGGCACGGCGCTCAACGCCCTCGTGGGACGCAACCTCGTCAACAACAACTATCTCGACCTGTGGACCGGTCCGGACCGCGCCATGATGGCCGCCTTTCTGGAAGCCATCCGTTTCGACGGGGCGCCCGGCGTCGTGCGCGGACGCGGCGAAACGCTGAATGGCGAGCGGGTAGACCTCGAGATCACGCTGATGCCGCTCAGCGCCGAAACCGGCCGCTCGCCGCGCCTGCGCATGCTCGGCCTCTACCAGACGCTCGGCAACGACCAGATGATGCCGGGCAAGCCGGTCTTCCGGCACCGCATTTCGATGCTCGTCCCGCCGGACACCCGCCGCGCAGGCGCCCCGCTTCGGCTCGTCGCATCAAACGGCTAGTCGTCGCGGAGCGCGTTGATCCGAAGCCCAGAAGGCCGATACGGTAAAGGTGCTCCGGACAACGTTCTGAAAGGCCTGGAATGACGATCTCCCAATTGCTGGTCCCGACCTACACTCAGATGCTGCAGGCGCTCGCCGGCTGGCTCCGCAAGGCAAAGGACGGATCGGGCAATGCCGACGCCCTCATGGCCGCACGGCTTGCGCCGGACATGTTTCCCCTCTCGACGCAGGTCCGCTTTGCCTGCGTTCAGGCATTCGAGGGCGTTTACCGCCTGCGTCATGAGGCCTTCCCCCCGGAAGTCGATATCCTTCTGAATGAAGGCCGCAATGCCGGCGAGCAACCTGGCACCATGGCCGACGCACTCGCCCGCATCGACGAGACCCTCAGCATGCTGATCGATGTCGCGCCCGGCGCGGTTGATTCCGGCGCCCCGCTCCCCCTGTCAATCGAGTTGCCGATGGGCATCGCCTTCGATCTTGACGACGGCGCGCAGTACGCGCGCGACTGGGCGCTGTCGCAGTTCTACTTCCACATCATGACCGCCTACGCGATCCTCCGCAATCAGGGTGTCGGCCTCGGCAAGGCAGACTATGTCGCCCACATGTTCGCCTATCTCCGCCCCGGAAATGCGCCAGCAGCCTGAACGCTGAAGCCGTCCGGACGCCGCAAAGCGACGCCCGGCAAAGGCCCGGCGCCTACGCGCTCGCCATCGCTTTCGGGATCTGCGGCTCAAGCAGCGGCTTTTTCAGGATCAGGTCTGCGGCCTTCTCGGCAATCATGATAGTCGGCGCGTTGGTGTTGCCGCCGATCAGGGTCGGCATCACCGACGCATCGACCACGCGCAGGCCCTCGACACCGCGCACCTTCAACTCGCCGTCCACCGGGCTCGACGCCTGGGTGCCCATCGCGACGGTGCCGACCGGGTGATAGATCGTTTCACCCTTGGTCCGGATGAAGGCATCGATATCCGCATCGGACGCCACGCCGGCTCCCGGCATTATCTCGCCGGCCGCATAGGTCGCCATTGAGGCCTGGCGGATCACGTCGCGCACCATCTTCACAGACTCGCGCATCGCGCGGCGGTCCTCTTCGGTCGCCAGATAGTTCGGATCGATGGCTGGATGGTCGAACGGGTCAGCCGACTTCAGCTTGACGGTACCCTTGCTTTCCGGGCGCAGCTGGCAGGCATGGATGGTGAACCCGTCCTCCGTCGGCTGATGATTCGCGTGTTCCATCATGATGGCGTTGACCGCGTGCAGCTGGATATCCGGCATTTCCAGGCCTGGCCGCGACTTCAGAAACGCGCCGGACTGCAGGAAGTTGTCAGCGCCCGCACCGGTCTGGTTCGCGAGATAGCGCAAGCCTACAAACAGCTTCTTGATGCCTTTCTGCATGGAATAGGCCGAGATGGGCTGCGTCATGCGGTTGATCACCGTGACGTCCAGATGGTCCTGCAGGTTCTGGCCGACATTCGGCGAGGCCGCCTTCACGTCGATCCCCAGCGCCTTCAGCGCCGCCGGATCGCCGATGCCGGACAGTTGCAGGAGCTGCGGGGATTGCACTGCACCGGCGCACACGATCACCTCGCGGCTCGCCCGCACACTGGTCGCCTCGCGGCCTTTGCCCTCAACCAGTTCGGCGCCCACCGCGCGCCCGCCTTCGATCAGCACCTTCGTCACGAGACCCGTGGAAATGATCTTCAGGTTATCCCGTTGGCCCGCGATCGGGCGGAGATAGGCAAAGGACGCGCTCCAGCGCTCTCCCTTGTGGATGGTGCGCTGGTAGGGGCCGAAGCCTTCCTGCTGGGCGCCGTTGAAATCATCCGTCACCGGATAACCGGCTTCGCGGCCCGCCTCGATGAAGGCGTTGAAGATCGGGCTGGTCAGCGGGCTACGGGACACATTCAGCGGGCCGTCGCCGCCGTGGAAGTCGTTCGCGCCGCCTTCGTAAGTCTCCGCCCGCTTGAAATAGGGCAGCACGTCTGCGTAGCTCCACCCCTTCAGGCCCATCTGGGCCCACTGGTCATAGTCGCCGGCATGTCCGCGGATATAGACCATGCCATTGATCGACGACGAACCGCCCCAGCCCTTGCCGCGGGGCCAGTAGAGCTTGCGGTTGTCCATATGCGCCTGCGGCTCGGTCCAGAAGCCCCAGTTGTAGTCGTTTGCATCCTTGATCAGGTTGCCCACGCCCGCCGGCATGCGCACCATGAGCGAGGTGTCCTTCTTGCCTGCCTCGATCAGGCAGACCTTGATCGCAGGGTCCGCCGACAGACGGTTGGCGAGGACACAACCGGCGCTTCCCGCACCGATAATCACGTAATCAAACGTCTCTGCACTCACGTTAGGTCAACTCCCCGGTATGGTTATCGCGCCGTTATGCCTAACGCCACTGCAGCGAATGAGGCAACCAATTGTCAATCTTCGTCTCCTATCTGGAAGCAGGGAAAGTGGCTGTTTGCCAGCCTTCACGCAGCCAGGAAGACACCATGTCGCTGCCAGATCCGATGCGTACGACCAGCGCGCCCGGCGCCCGCTCCCGGCGTGACCGGCGAAGCTTCAAGCGCGTGGAACTGCGCCTGACCGGCCGGTTCCTCACCGACCAGAGCGAAGACCACGCGCTCGTTACCTCGAACGTGTCCTGCGACGGCGCGCTTATACAGTCCCCGGCACCGCCAGAATCCGGCCAGCAGATCGTGTGCTATTTCGACGATCTTGGCCGCGTCGTGGCCCAGGTCGTGCGCCGCACACCGGATGGCTTCGCGGTCCATTTCAACACCTCGACGCTGAAACGCGACAAGCTGGCCGACCGCCTCACCTGGCTCCTGAACAAGGACACGCTCGGCCTCGAAGAAGACCGCGGCGCCACCCGATACGCCGCGACCGGCCAGGCCATCGTCATCCTGCAGGACGGTAGCCAGCTCCAGTGCCGCCTGACCGACATCTCGCTCACCGGCGCCGCCTTCGAGGCGCTCGGCACCCCGCCCTATGTCGGAGACCGCGTCCACACCGGAAACCTCCTGGCCGAAGTTGTCCGCGTTGCCGGCAAGAAGTTCGCCGTCCGCTACCTGCGCGGCGCTGAAGCCTCCGAATAGCCATGCGTGCCCGCCCCCGCATCGACCGCGTCCTGCCGGGAAAGCCGGCCAGGCCCGAGCGGTCCGGCACGCTCAACCTTGCAGACCTTGATCCAGCCGTCTGGCACATCCTGGCGCAGGACAAGACGCACGGCCCGTTCACGCTCGGTCAGCTCCAGGCATTCGCCGACGCGGGCAAGCTCGGCCCGATGACGCGCATATCCTCCGGCGACGGCGAGCCCTTCCTTCCGGCGCTCGACTTTGCGCCGCTACGATCCCGTATCGAAGCCTATCTCGAATCGCGCGCAGCGCGCCGCGCCGAAGCCTCCAATTTCGTGATCATCTCAGGCCCCGACCCCGGCGCCGGCGCCGGCACGAACCGGCGCCACGCGCTCGGTGCCGCGCTCAACGAACTCGGCCGGTTTGCCGAGCCAATGTCCGGCACATTCGTACTGCGCTCGGATCGCCCGCTCGCCGAAGTGCGCCGCGCGCTGGTCGCTGCCGCCCCGCAGGATACCCAGCTTCTGATCTTCGAATCCCGCGACGCCCGTCTCGGCTGGACCGGCCTGTCGATGCAGGGCGCCGAAGGCCTGCGCGCCGTCTGGGACGCGCCGCTTGCTCCGTCGGCGGACTAATCGATCCGCTTGATCTGCGCCCGGTGGCGCTTCCAGTTCTCGACATAGTGCAGCGCCGACATGGTGATCATCTGCACCTGCTGCGGCGACAGCTCCCTTACGACCTTGCCCGGCGAGCCCATCACCAGCGAATTGTCCGGGATCTCCTTGCCTTCCGAAATCAGCGTATTGGCGCCGATGATGCAGTTTCGGCCGATCTTCACGCGGTTCAGGATTGTTGAGCCCATGCCGATCAGGGTGTCGTCGCCGATCTCGCAGCCGTGAAGGATTACCCGGTGGCCCACCGTCACGTTCGCCCCGATGGTCACGGGCGCCCCGATATCCGTGTGGATCACTGTCAGGTCCTGGATGTTGGTATTTTCGCCGACCGTGATCGGATCATTGTCGCCGCGCAGCACGCAGCCATACCAGACTGATGCATTTTCGCGCAGGATCACATTGCCCATGACCTCTGCGCTACCGGCAATCCAGCAGTTTCCGCTCTCCGGCAATGTCGGCCTGACTCCATTCAGTTCATACATGGCCATTTTTTGGGCTCCTCGGTCCGGTTTGTTGTTACGGCTGCGGAATGTCACTTAACCGTCTGATAAAGGTGGTACTCTATAAGGGTTGTAGATTCGGAGAGGCAATGGCCGTTTACGCGCCAACTTATCCCTCAACACCGGAAGCCCCGCTTCCGGATGCTGGCAGCCCGCCGCCGGGCGCGCCCTCCGGACTTTCCACCTTTTCGCCAAGCCGCTGCGCCCTTTCGCCAGCGGCTTTTTTACTGCCCGCAGCCAAGGAGGCCTCCCATGGGTAAACGCAATGCAGCCAAGCGCCTGAAGACCGCAACCGAGGTTCGTCCCTCGGCCTGGTTTGACGAGCCGAGCCGCACGAAGGGATCCCATCTCCACGCCATCGACGGCGGCCGCCGGGGCAGCTGGCACCCCGATGACGGTGACACGATCACCAACGTCCAGCCGCACGAACGCACCCAGCGATACCAGAAAACCATCAAGCCCCGCTCGGAAAACCAGGCCCAGCTGATGAATGCGATGGACTCCCACGCCCTCGTCTGCGCCCTCGGCCCGGCCGGCACAGGCAAGACCTACCTCGCCATCTGCAAGGCGGTCGAAGCCCTGCAGAAGGGCAAGGTCTCGAAGATCATCCTGTCGCGCCCCGCCGTCGAAGCCGGCGAACAGCTCGGCTTCCTGCCTGGCGGTATGGAGGACAAGCTCGCGCCCTATCTGCGCCCGCTCTACGACGCGCTCGCCGACCGCCTCTCCCCGGCCCAGCTGAAACACATGCTGGCCGACGGCACGATCGAGATCGCCCCCATCGGCTTCATGCGCGGGCGTACACTGAACAATGCCTTCGTGGTGATCGATGAGGCGCAGAACTGCACCTACACGCAGCTGAAAATGCTGCTCACCCGCCTCGGCTGGCACTCGACGATGGTCATCACCGGAGACCCCGGTCAGTCGGACCTGCTGCCCGAATTCTCCGGCCTCGCCAAAGCCGCCGAACGCCTCGAAGCCCTCTCCGGCGCCGCCGTGATCAAGCTCGAAGCCGCCGACGTGGTCCGCCACCCCCTCGTTGCCGAGATGCTGGACGTCCTTTAGTCCATTCCTCGCATTCGGATCGAGCCCGCCCGAACCATCCCGGGCGGGCTTTCCTTTTGCGCCGTCATCGGCAAACGTCTGCCGATGAAAACCTACGCCTCCTTCGACGCCACCACGATCAGCTATCACGAGCTCGGCGCCGGCCCGCTGGTCCTGTTGCTGCACGGCTTCTCCGGCAACGCGGAGATCAACTTCCTGCAGCCGGGCATCGCGGAGAAGGTCGCCGCCGCGGGCTACCGCGTCATCGCGCCGGACCTGCGCGGCCATGGCGCCTCGCCTGATGAGACCCTACCGGAGAACTGGCCCGCCGACGCCGTCGCGCGCGACCAGATCGCGCTCATCGCCCATCTCGGCGAAGCGCCCTTCGCCACGGTCGGCTATTCGATGGGCGCCATCTCCGCCCTGCGCTTTCATCTGCTCAGCCGCAACACCGGCCGTCTGATCCTCGGCGGCATCGGCGATTCGGTCGCCGACGAGTTCAACGCCGACCGCAATACCAGCTTCCGCGCCGCCATCCTCCAGGCCCTCGCCGGCGAGGACACGCCCGGCGCCAAGGCCATCCGAGCCCGCGCCGCGGCCACCGGCGGCTCATTGCGGGGCTATCTCGGCGCGCTCTCCTCGCGCGTCTACACCCCGGCCGACCTGCTCGCGACCTTCCGCGTGCCCACGCTGATCCTCACCGGCGACAAGGATCTCGACAACGGGTCCGGCCCCGGCCTCGCTGCCCTGATCCCCGGCGCGCGTTACCAGCCGCTGACCGGCACGCACATCACCGCCGTCATCGATCCCGCCCTCCCCGCCGCGATCATTGCGGACCTTTCCGGCGCGGGCTGACCCCTTCCCCGACGTTCCCCCTCGCCCCCGCTTTGCCTGCGCGTTAAACCGCTCGGCAGTCTTGCAGAGGGAATTATGTCATGGCCAAGGGTGATCTTCCGGTCCTGATCGGTGTCGGCCAATCGCTCAGCCAATGGGATGGCAAGTCCGGCCCCGCCGGCGCGCCCTCGCCGCTCTCCCTGATGGCCGACGCCTCGAAAACCGCCCTCGCCGATACCGGGGCTGCAGGCATCACGGCCGCGATCGACACTATCGCCGTTGTGCGCATCTTCGAGGACTCGGTCGGGCGCGCCGCACACCCGCACGGCCACAACACCAACCTGCCCGGCACCCTCGCCCGCGAAACCGGTACTGCGCCCGCCCGCCTGATCTACGAAACCGTCGGCGGCCAGAGCCCGCAGGCCCTCGTCAACGAGATGGCCCGCCGCATCCATGAGGGCGAGATCGAGGCTGTCCTGATCTCGGGCTCCGAAGCCAATCGCGCTTCCAAGGGCGCGCGCAAGCACGGCGTCGAAATCAACTGGGCCGACGGCGCCGACGCGCCCTACGAAGATCGCGGCATGGGTCCGATGATGCTGTCGCGCGAGGAGATCAAGCACGGCCTGATCGCGCCCGCCTATTTCTACGCCTTGTTCGAGAATGCCGTCGCCGCCCGCGAAGGCCGCAGCCGCTCGGCTCACCGCCGTGCCATGGGCGAACTGTTCCAGCCTTTCTCGGCCGTCGCCGCGAAAAACAAATACGCGCAGTTCCCGCAGGAACATGACGTCGCCTTCCTCTCCACGCCCTCGCGGGAAAATTACGAATACGCCGACCCCTATCTCAAATGGTTCATCGCGCAGGACGCCGTGAACCAGGGCGCTGCGGCGATCCTCGTCTCGTCGTCCAAGGCGGACGAGCTCGGCGTTCCGCAGGACAAGCGCGTCTACCTCCATGGCGGCGGCGACGCGGGCGACGACCTCATCTCGCTGCGTCCGGTCATCGACCGTTCCTGGGCCATGGACACCGCGGTAGGCCGGGCCCTCGCGCAGGCTGGCAAGAGCGCGGCAGACATGGCCCATCTCGATCTCTATTCCTGCTTCCCCGTTGCCGTCTTTTCAAGCTGCGCCGCGCTCGGGCTGGACTGGAAAACCGACAAGCGCGCCCTCACGCTGACGGGCGGCCTGCCCTTCTTCGGCGGCCCGGGCAACAACTACTCCTTGCACGGAATAGCCGAGATGGCGAACACGCTGCGTCGGAACAAGGGCACCTTCGGCCTCGTGCTCGCCAATGGCGGCTGGATGACGAAGGAATCGGCCGGCGTCTGGTCAACCACGGCGCCCAAGGTCTTCACCCCCGCCGAGTCCGCCGCGAAAGCCAAGGACAAGGTCGAGGTCGCCATCGTCTCCGGGAACGCCGTCCTCGAGACCTTCACGGTCACCCATGGCAAGGAGGGCCCGGAACGTGGCATCATCTTTGCGCGCCTTCCCGACGGCCGGCGCGTCATCGCCAACACGGCCGGGCCTGCCGAACTCGCCATCCTGCGCGAAGATGCGAGCCCCGTCGGTCGCAAGGTCGCCGTCACCGCCAAGGACGAGACCGCGGCGTTCAGATTCGCCTGAGACAAAGCGACCGCGATGACGCCGCGCTACTTCGAAATTTCCATTGTCCGTTGGTGTGGCGAGTTCGTCTGCGGCCGCGTCACGCAGGCGTTTTTCGACTACTGGAAGGGCCGACCCGAGGAAGACCTCGCGACATTCATGACGGCGTGGGAAACAGATGAGCGCGAAGCGGGCGTACCGGCGGCCCGCAGTGACGGCTCCACCCCGGATAACTGGTATGAATTCGACGACGTCGAGCACATCAGCAACGCCGTCACCAACAACAACTACATTCGTGTCGTGGAGTTGGAGCCTGGCGAGCCTGAAGGCAGTTTCCGTATAAAGGCGGGAGGTTATGAAGAAGACTTTGAAATATCTGCCATCGCGGGCCAGATGCCGAAGAACTTCCTGACATGCGTGCGCAGTATCGAAGTGGATCAGGATACGGACGGCCCCGCCGATCCCGTCATTGTCGGCAAGGCTCTGGCGAAAGGGGCAGACACCGTAGCCCGGTGCACGACGTCCGGACCGTTCGATATCCGTAAGCTGAGCATCTCGTATATCGACTTTGATGGCGACCACGTTGTCGACGGCCTCACCTATGACGGCCAGGACCTCGAAGTCGAAGGACAATTCTCGGACGGCAAGGCAATGCTCTTCTATCTGGGAGACCTCAACGTCTTGTCTCCGTACGGCGGCGATGCGGCGCCGGCTGCTGGCGGCGTCAAGCCCCCCGGCAAGTTGCGGCTTCTGGCAGGCACGCTCTGGCCCTCATTCGCCACGACCCTTAAAGCCGTATTCTCGCTATTCGGATTTCCGGTCTTCCTGCTCGCCATGATCGGCGCTGCGAAATATCTGCACTTGTTTGATTTGATCGAACTGAAAGGTCTGGCTCTTCGCATCATCGAGACCCAAAAGGATGCCTTGGACGAGATTGCAGAGCTCGCCGCCAAATACGGAATCGGGCTTCCTTCTGCAGTCGCAGATGCGTTCGTCCTCTACCTCTCGGTCGGAAACACGATGGCACGCGCCGAGAAGGGCGATCTTGTGAATGTCGACAATGACGATTCCGATCATTGGTCCTTGTTCAAGGAGTGGCTCACGCGCGGGCGTGTGGACTCCCTCCTGCTGAGCTTGCCGAAGATCACCCGCGACGGGTTCGTTCGCCTGTTCTGGCCCGTGATGATGCTCTACCGGTTGAAAACGCCCTTTGTCGTGACCGGTGCGGGACCGGGCGGCGACATCATCAGTTCGTCGGTTCCACGCCGCGAACTGTCGGGGTTCGCCGAAATGGTGACCGAAGCGCGCGGCACCTGGAAAGGGCAGACCGTTCAGGATTTCCGGCAGATCTTCCTCTGGCATGTCGTCCTCGTCCTCGGCGCCTCCGCTCTGACCGCGCATGTGCTGCAACGGCTGGGCTGAGGCGCCGCTTGCCTCGGGTGCAGGTGTGCGCAAGAATTGCAGGATGACCGGGCGTATCGAAACCTCCGACGCCCGCCGCGATACGGAAAATCTGCCGTCCACCGGCACCGCTCATTCCAGTTGGCCGTTGGCGTGATGAGATAATCTTGACCCGCTTCTCGCCGCAACCTCGTCCACCAATCCCGCGAACGGTCTGGGCGCTAGGCCTGGTCAGCCTGTTCATGGACGTCTCTTCGGAGATGATCCACTCGCTGCTGCCGCTCTTCCTCACTGGCACGCTGGGGGCCAGCGTGCTGCTTGTCGGAGTTATCGACGGTATCGCGGAATCCACCGCTGCCATCTCCAAGATCTTCTCGGGCTACATCTCCGACAAGATCGGCCGCCGCAAACCGCTGCTCCTGTTCGGTTACGGTCTTGGCGCCTTCACCAAGCCCTTCTTCGCCATCGCCGGCGGCCCGATGGTTGTCCTCGCCGCCCGTTTCGCCGACCGCATCGGCAAGGGCATCCGCGGCGCGCCGCGTGACGCGCTCGTCGCCGATGTCACACCGGCGGACATCCGCGGCCGCGCCTTTGGCCTGCGCCAGTCGATGGACACGATCGGCGCCGTCGCGGGCCCGTTGCTCGCCGTCGGCCTGATGGCGCTGTTCGCTTCGGACATCCGCGCCGTATTCTGGGTCGCGGTCATCCCCGGCCTCATTGCCGTGCTCTGCGTCATCTTCGGCGTGCGCGACAGCCGCGCCGAAATCGCCGCCCAGCAGACCCGCGCTCCGCCCATCGACTTCACCGCCATCGGCCGGTTCTCGTCCACCTTCTGGACCGTCGCCCTGATCGGCGTCGTCTTCACGCTCGCCCGGTTCAGCGAAGCCTTCCTTGTGCTCAAGGCCAGCCAGGAAGGCCTGCCCCTGGTCCTCGCACCGCTGGTCCTTGTGGTGATGAACATCGTCTATTCGCTGTGCGCCTATCCCGCCGGCGCCGCGTCGGACCGGCTTCAGGCCTTCCACCTGTTGCTGGCCGGTCTCGGCGCCCTGATCGCTGCCGATCTCAGTCTCGCTTTCGTGCCCGGCCTGACCGGCGCTTTCCTCGGCACGGCGCTCTGGGGCCTTCACATGGCCCTCACCCAGGGTCTCCTGTCCAAGCTCGTCGCCGACCATGCGCCGGCCGAACTGCGGGGCACCGCCTTCGGCCTGTTCAACCTCTCCACCGGCATCGCCATGCTGTTTGCCAGCGTCATCGCCGGCCTCTTATGGGACCGCGCCGGCTCCGCCGCCACCTTCCTCGCCGGGGCCGGCTTTGCCGCCCTCGCCGCGCTGATCGTCTTCGCGGGCCGCCGGCGACTGCACGCACCGCACCGGCACTCCGCCCAGGCACCCTTGCCCCCCGCCCCGGCTTCGCCCAAAACCACGCCATGACGAAACATTTCCAAAAAATCGGCGTCATCGGCGCCGGCGCCTGGGGCACCGCCATCGCGCAGATGCTGACCCGCGAAGGCCAGTCCGTCCTGCTCTGGTGCCTTGAGCCCGAGGTGGCCGAAGCCATCAACACAGCCCATGAGAACACGGTCTACCTGCCCGGCGTGCCCCTGAACCCCGCCCTGCGCGCCACGTCCGATCTTGCCGGTCTCGCCGGCTTTGACGCACTATTCTGCGTCACCCCCGCCCAGCACACCCGCGCAACGCTCACCCGGCTCGAAGGCTGGCTGAAGCCCGGCGCCCCGGTCGTGCTCTGCTCGAAGGGCATCGAGCTTTCGACCGCCAAGTTCATGACCGAGGTCCTCGCCGAAGAACTTCCCGAAGCGGTCCCCGCCGTGATGTCCGGCCCCAGCTTCGCGATTGACGTCGCCCGCGGCCTGCCCACCGCCGTCACGCTCGCCATCAAGGACGCCGCCCTCGGCGCGGAACTGATCCAGGCCGTCTCCACGCCCACCTTCCGGCCTTATCTGGGTACGGACCTTCTCGGCGCGGAAGTCGGCGGCGCGGTCAAGAACGTGCTCGCCATTGCCTGCGGCATCGCGCTCGGCAAGGGCCTCGGCCGCTCTGCCCACGCGGCCCTCATCGCGCGCGGTTATGCCGAGATGACCCGCCTTGCTCTCGCCCTCGGCGCCGAAGCAGAAACCCTCACCGGCCTGTCCGGCCTCGGCGATCTCGTGCTCACCTGCTCGTCGGAAACCAGCCGCAACATGTCGCTCGGCCTGGCCCTCGGCCAGGGCCGGACGCTCACGGACGTCCTCGGCGCGCGCCACTCCGTCACCGAAGGCGTTGCCACCGCCCCCGTGCTGCGCCAGCTCGCCCGCGCCCGAAGCATCGAGATGCCCATCTCCGAGGCGGTCGCCGCGATCGTCGAAGGCGAAATCTCGGTCGATCAGGCGATCGGCACGCTGCTCGCCCGACCGGTTCGCGCCGAAACGGCGAAAGCCTGATCACGAAACCGAGAGAATCTAGGCCAGTCCCGCATTGGCTGCGTATGCCGGGGTATCGGAACGCTAACCTGCGCCGATAGTTGAGACCTAGAAGGACAGATTCATGAAACTCCGTACCCTGATGCTCGGCGCCGCCGCCGCAGCACTCGCCTCCGCTTGCACATCTTACGCCGCGCCCAGCGAAGACACATCCGCCACGGTTGTCGCCAAGACCGAAACGCCCGCCGAGCCGATGGCAGAAGCAGAAACGACCGTCATGGTCGGCGGCGCCGCCATGTACCCCAGCAAGAACATCATCGAAAACGCCGTCAACTCCTCGGACCACACAACACTCGTAGCTGCTGTCACCGCCGCAGGCCTCGTTGAAACGCTTTCGGGTCCCGGTCCGTTCACCGTGTTCGCACCGGTCAACAGCGCCTTCGATGCCCTGCCCGCAGGCACTGTCGAAACGCTGCTGATGCCGGAGAACAAGGACATGCTCACCAAAATCCTCACCGCCCACGTCGTCGCCGGCGACCTCAAGGCGGCTGACCTCATTGCACAGGCCGCCGCCAATGGCGGCAAGGCCACGCTCACCACTGTCAGCGGCGACACGCTGACATTCTTGGTCAAAGACGGCGCGGCCTACGTCACCGATGAAAGCGGCGGCGCCGCAGCCGTCACCATCGCTGACGTCAACCAATCGAACGGCGTCATTCACGTCGTCGACAAGGTGCTCCTGCCGAACTGACCCCCTTCGGTCCGGCCGCGACGCACCGGGAGGGGGAGCACGCCCTGTGCTCCTCCTTTTCCGGCGCGAACCTCTCCCACCGTCACCCCTCGCCGCACGCCCCAAGCCTGCTACACTCCGCGTCAAACGGAGGAACACACTATGCTCAAGAAATCCTATGAAGCCTTCAAGGTGACCATCGAGGACAAGGTCGCCCACATCCAGATGTCGCGCCCCGAAGCGATGAACACCATGAACAAGGCCTTCTGGAACGAGCTGCCGGAAATCGTGCGCACCATCGACAACAACGCCCTCGCCCGCGTCATCGTCATCTCCTCCACCGGTAAGCATTTCTCCGCCGGCATGGACACCACCGTCTTCACCGGCCCGCGCCCGGCCGGCCCGAGCGACCGCTACGTCGCGGCCGAGGCCTTCCGCGCCAATGTCAAGGCGATCCAGCAATCCTTCAACTGTATGGAAGAGGCGCGCATCCCGGTCCTCTTCGCCTGCCATGGCGGCGTCATCGGCGGCGCCATCGACATGATCACCGCCGGCGACATCCGCTGGTGCACGAAAGACGCCTTCTTCTGCATCATGGAAATCAACATCGCGATGACCGCCGATGTCGGCACCTTCCCGCGCCTGCAGCGCTATATCCCGGAAGGCTGGGTGAAGGAGCTCGCCTATACCGGCAGGCGCATCGATGCTGCCAAGGCGAAGGAGATCGGCCTCGTCAACGATATCTACGACACGCATGAAGAGCTCGTCGCCGGTGTCCTGGCCACCGCCCGCGAGATCGCCTCGAAGAACCCCGTCGCCGTGACCGGATCGAAAGTGCTGATCAATTACGGCCGCGACCACACCACTGCGGACACGCTGGATTATATCGGCCTCTGGAACGCCGCGATGTTCCCGCCGCCGCACATGGCCGAAGCCTTCGCCGCCCGCGCGGAAAAGCGCGAGCCGGTCTTCCCGGATCTCGCGCCCGTCCGTACCGATCCGATGTAGCGTCTGCGGCCTACTCCGCCGCCACCATCTGCGGCGCGTCGGGCCGCACGGCACGGCGGATCACATCGACATATCCGTGCGAGATACAGTCATAGCCGTCATAGTATCCACGCGAAGCAAGGATACGGTGCAGCCGGCCGAGATTGTAGGGCGGGATGCTCGCGAACATGTGGTGCTCGAGGTGATAGTTCACATCGTTCGGCGCGATGAACACGCGCTGCCAGAAGGGCGCGACCGTTGTGCCGGTGTTCAGGCGCGGCTCAAGGTTTGAGCGGTCTTTGGCCGTGCCGTGCTCGCCGATCTGGCGCAGACGGACAATCGCCGGATAGACGGTCAGCTCAGCGGCCCACCACATCAGATAGGCCCAGGGCGCGCCGGCCAGCGTCAGCGTGCCCAGCAGCAGCACGTGGAAGGTCAGCCACGGCCAGTTCTTCGACAGCCTGAAATTCCGGATCTTGCGCATCGTGTCACGGAAACCCGTCCGGCCCGTCAGGTCGCGGACGAATTTGCGGCGCAGGCTTTCCTTCGAGACGGGGTAATTCTTGACGAAGCCGATATCCGGATCGTCCGGTGTGCCGGCATATTTATGGTGCTTCAGGTGATAGGCGCGGTATGCGTGCAGCGAGGTGTTCATCGGCGCGCCGCAAAGATAATGGCCGACGAATTCATCCACCTTCGGGCTCTTGAAAAAGGCATGATGGGCGCAGTCATGGTTCATCACACCCAGCGCCAGCTGCCGCCCGCCCAGGATGATGATGCCGAGGAGGATCGTCAGCGGGTTCGTCCACACGATGGCCATCGCGAACGCGCCCGCGATCAGGCCCCAGGTCCACAGGAACGACGCCAGCGCTTTCAGGTCGGATTTTTCCCGAAGCGATTTCAACTCGTCCTTGGTAAGGGCATCTGACAATTTGAGCGCGTTCGACACCGCGAGTCCTCCCGGAATATCTTCGGGCTTTTGTTACACTATACGTCATATAAGGTCAAATGATGTATCATTTTAGACCCCTTGCGCCTGAAGACCTATCCGCACGCGCCCTGGTCCTGTCGCTGATCAGCGGAACCCATTCCTCGCCGCAATCCATCGCCAGCCTGATTGCTGCCGCCGCCCTGTTCGGAATCGAACCTGCCACCGTCCGCGTGGCGGTGACCAGGCTGATCAAGGAAAAGATGCTGGAAAGCCCGGACCGGGGCGTCTACAGGCCAGGCCCGCGGGCGCAGGCCCTGACCCGCCGCCTCAAGGACTGGCGCAATGTCCGCGCGCGCGTTGCGCCCTGGACTGGAGATTGGCTGGTCGCCATCACCCACCCTCTCGGCCGCACCGACCGCAAGCAGCTGCGCGCCCGCGAGCGGGCCCTGAACCTGCTGGGCTACCGCGAGGCCGATGCCGGCCTCTGGGTCCGCCCCGCCAACCTGTCGGCGGCACTGGACGATCACCGGTCCGATCTGGTCAGCATCGGCGCGGATGAGGCCCTCACCCTGCTCCGGGTTGCCGGAATCGCCGCCGCGTCCGCGCCGGACTGGCCCGCCCTCTGGTCGCCCGATGCGCTGGCCCCGGCCTATACTGGCGCGGTCGAGGCCATGAAGGCCAGCCTCGCCCGCCTGCCCGGCCTGCCGGCCGACGAAGCCGCCCGCGAAACGCTGCTGATCGGCCAGGCCGTGATCCGACTGATCAACCTTGATCCCCTGCTGCCCCCCGAACTGGCTGACCAGGCCGCTTTCTTCCGGATGCTGGATACGATGCGCGCCTATAACGATGTCGGACAAGCCAGCTGGCGCGCCTATAACCGCGCGGTCCGTTCGGGCACCCTGGTCCGGAAGGCCTGACCGGCCGCCGATCAACCGATCCGTTTCACCAGATCGCTGACCGAGGCCTGCGAACGCGCGGCCACGGATGACACCAGCTCGTGCGAGAAGGTCGCCCCGCTGAACCACGTCCGCTTGCCGCCCTGCGCTTCGGCCATGGCGGTGAACAGGCCGTCCGCCACTGCGGCGGGGTTATATTGCGGGAAATACTTCCACGTCCGCGCGTAGATGAGCGTCTCGACCTTGACGCCCAGCCGGTCGAGATCGGCCTGCAGGATCTCGCGCAGTTCCGCCGGGGTCAGCTCACCGTTCGAGAACTGGCCGGTCACATAGAGGTGGGCCCCATCCTCCATCACATCGCCCTCGCGCCGCGCGCCCAGCATCGCCCCGCGAAGTGATGGGTCTTTGCAGGCGCGCGAATAGCCATGCACCTGCGCGCACGTGAACCAGTTCTTCGAGGACACCAGCGTCGTCGTGTAGTTCTGCCACTCGACCCCCTCAAGCACGGCCAGTTCGGCCGGCAGCAGGTCGGTCAATTTGGCAAACTCATCCATCGGCACCGTCGACAGCACCGCATCGAAACGTTCCGCTTCGCCCGCCACCGTGATCATCACGCTGTCATCTCGCCGGTCGATATGGTCGATTCGTGCGTCCAGCCGAATGTCGAACCGTTTCGAGAACCGGTTCCAGAACTCGCTCCAGCCCTCCACTGGCATGTGCATGTCGTTCAGCACGCCGGAGATCAGGATGTCGAAATCCAGCCATTGCACGGTCTGGCCGATGGTCACTTCCTGCGCATAGCCATAGCCCTGCGCAGGCAGGATCCGGTGCATCGCGAGGTCCAGCTTCGGCAGGTTCAGCCGCGCCAGCCAGTCATCCACAGTCATGGCCGCCTCGGCCCGCACCTCTGGATTGCCCGCATCCAGCGCCATCCGCTTGCGCAGCTTGCCGGCGGCGTTGAGGAATTTCAGGGCCTGCACCGGCAAGGGCGCTCCCGGCCCGTTCTTCACATAATCCACCACCGGCGCGTCATCATACCGGGCCTCGCCCAGCCGCTTCAGCGAGATGCCGTGGGCCTTCATCCAGCGCTTGATCAGCACGTGTTTGCGGGTGGTGTAGCACGTCCCCATCTCGTTGAAGGCATCGCCGGCGCTGACCGAGAAGGACTTCCCGCCAATCCGGCTTTCCCTCTCGAAAACTACCGCCTGGTGGCCGGCATCCTCGATGAACTGAGCTGCGCTCAATCCACCCGGGCCACCTCCTATCACAGCAATTTTCAACCTGGGCATGCAAATACTTCCTCGCACGGCGCCTGCTGATGCCAGCGGGACCGACGGCTGTCCACCTCCCGGCTCAAATTTACGCCACTTCGGCGCATCGGGCCGGAATTCCTACCGCTGCAGTTAGCAGAGCAGGACAGCCGGTTAACAAGCCGGAAACAGGACCGCTAAAATCTGCGCGACGGCTCAAGGCTGAAAACAATGTTTGCGTGACATAGGTAAATCATGAGCGAGACGCACAACTTCTTCAGGTATGTCCTTACGGACAAACCCAACGAGGACGCGGCCATTGGGCCGCGCGTGCGTTTGCAACAACACCTGGACCTCAGCCGCGCGGTGCAGCTGATGGCCATGATCACCATCTTCAACTCCGTGATCGCCGGCTACGTCGTATACACGATGACGCGCGACACACTGATCTTTGGCTGGGCGCTCACGAATTTCGTCATGGCCGCGTTCATGCTGTACGACCACCTGCGCAAGGCTGGCCGTCCAGTTCCGAAAGCAGTAAGTGGCCGCTATGTGCGCCGCTCGGAAACGATGGGCATCATCACCGGCTTCGTGTTCGGCAGCATGGCGCTCTACATCCATAACGATCCGTTCAACGCGCTGATCCTGTCGAGCCTGTTCACGGTGTCGATGTGCGCCGGCCTGATGTGCGTGCTGCCCCGCAACCCGCGGCTCGTGGTGCGCTACCTGTGCGGCGCCGTAATCCCGATTATCGTGTTCGTCGGCATCCACTTCGACGACAAGATGGTCGCTATTGCGGTTGGCCTCGCGCTCCTCGTCCTGACCATCTACTTCGGCGCCCGCGCGGCCTTCATGCTCTACCTCAAGGAGGTCAAGTCGGTCGAAGAAGCCACCCAGCTTCGCGAGATCCTCGACGTGGCCCTCGATGGCTCGGGCCAGGCCTTCGCCGTGCGCGCCATGGATGGCAAAATCATCTTCGAAAATGAACTCTACACTCAGGTCAAACCGGCACTGCGCAATGCCGAAGCCTCCGGCGGAGTCGTCCACGTCCTCGAACGCTACTGGCAGACCGCCAGCTACAATGTCGACAGCATCGGTTCGGTCGAGATCTTCACTGACGTGACGCGCATCGAAGATGCCCGCCAGGAAGCTGAATCGCTGCGCCAGGAAGCCGATGAAGCCAGCCATGCCAAAACCCGCTTCCTGCGCTCGGTCACGTCCGAATTGCTGGTGCCGCTGCGCACCATCCGCATGCAAGCCTCGATGATGGATGCCGGCTCGCGCATCCCCGTGACAAAAGCTGACATGAACCGCGCTGCCGATCAGATCCGCTTGCTGACAGAATCGCTCGAAGGCCGCGTCGAACAGATCATCGGCTATGCCAGCGGCGACGCCACCCAAGCCGATCTCGCCACGACCACCGATCTGCGCGAAGCCGACAACAACCCGGTACTGAAGCTCGAAACCTTCCTGCGCCGCAGCCTGCGCGACGCCGCGAACGGCTAGCGCGCGCGGGCCGTCCCGTCTGACATTGCTGCGGAAATGGTGGGCGATAACGGGCTCGAACCGCTGACATCCTGCGTGTAAAGCAGGCGCTCTACCAACTGAGCTAATCGCCCCCAATCGGTATGCCGCCTCTTTGCCGGGACCGCGCCCGAAAGGCAAGTGCGCTTCCGCGCCGCTTAGGGCACCTTACATTACCCCGAAATGAAAAACCCCGCTTCCGTCTCCGGCCGCGGGGTTTCGCGATTTCAACTCACCGCCCGCTCAGTGCGCGCGGATCGTGTCCGAATCGCTGGCCGGTGAGCCCGGCCCGCCGGTCAGCGTGGCCTGCAGGGCCGCCTCGTCGGCTTCCGACCATTCGATCGGAACCAGCGGACGCAGCAGCGCCAGCTTCAGCACTTCCTGGATGTCGGAGACGGGGATGACTTTCATCTGCGTCTTCACATTGTCCGGGATCTCGTCGAGGTCCTTCTCGTTCTCCTTCGGGATCAGCACCGTCTTGATGCCGCCGCGCAGGGCTGCGAGCAGTTTCTCCTTGAGGCCGCCGATCGGCAGCACCCGGCCACGCAAGGATATCTCGCCAGTCATCGCGACTTCGCGGTTCACCGGAATGCCGGTGAGCAGCGAGACGATGGCCGTGGTCATGGCCGCACCGGCGCTCGGGCCATCCTTGGGCGTTGCGCCATCCGGCACGTGCACGTGGATGTCCGTCGTGTTGAAAGTCGTCGGCTTGATGCCAAACGCCACCGACCGGGCGCGCACGAGCGAGCTCGCCGCCTGGATCGATTCCTTCATCACATCGCGCAGGTTGCCCGTCACCTTCATGGCGCCGCGCCCCGGCATCTTGACCGCCTCGATGGTGAGGAGGTCGCCGCCGACTTCGGTCCAGGCCAGACCCGTCACCGCGCCCACCTGATCGGTTTCGTCGGCCAGGCCATAGCGGTGCTTGCGCACGCCGGCATAGGTGGCGAGGTTGTCGCTGTCGATCGTCAGCGTGCTGCCTTCATTCAGCGCCAGTTCACGCACGGCCTTGCGGGCCAGGCGCGCAATCTCGCGCTTCAGCGAACGCACACCGGCTTCGCGCGTGTAATACCGCACGAGGTCCATGATCGCGCCGTCGGTGACGAGCCACTCTTCCGCCTTGAGGCCGTGATCCTCGCGCACCTGAGGGATCAGGTGGCGCTTGGTGATCTCCAGCTTCTCGTCTTCCGTGTAGCCGGCGATGCGGATGATCTCCATGCGGTCCAGCAAGGGCTGGGGCATGTTGAGCGAGTTCGCCGTGGTCACGAACATCACATCCGAAAGGTCGTAGTCGACCTCCAGGTAGTGGTCGTTGAACGTCGAGTTCTGCTCCGGATCGAGGACTTCCAGCAGCGCCGAGGCCGGATCGCCGCGATGGTCCATGCCCATCTTGTCGATCTCATCCAGAAGGAACAGCGGGTTGCCGCTCTTCACCTTCTTCAGCGACTGGATGATGCGTCCCGGCATCGAGCCGATATAGGTCCGGCGGTGGCCGCGGATCTCGCTTTCATCACGCACGCCGCCCAGCGACACGCGCACGAAGTCACGTCCGGTCGCTTCCGCGATGGACTTGCCCAGCGAGGTCTTGCCGACGCCTGGCGGGCCCACGAGGCAGAGGATCGGGCCTTTCAGCTTGCCGGTGCGTTTCTGCACAGCAAGGTATTCGAGGATCCGTTCCTTGACCTTGTCGAGGCCGTAATGGTCATCGTCGAGCTGTTTCTCGGCCTTGCGCAGGTCGGTGACGATCTCCTTGCGCTTGGCCCAGGGCAGCGCCAGCAGCCAGTCGAGATAGTTGCGCACGACCGTCGATTCCGCCGACATCGGCGACATCTGGCGCAGCTTCTTCATCTCGGCTTCGGCCTTGGTGCGGGCTTCCTGAGAGAGCGGCGTATCGGCGATCTTCTGGTCGAGTTCGGCCAGCTCGTCGCGCTCGGCGCCGTCTCCGCCCTGTTCGCCCAGCTCGCGCTGGATCGCCTTCATCTGCTCGTTCAGGTAATACTCGCGCTGGGTCTTCTCCATCTGCCGCTTGACGCGGTTTTTGATCTTCCGCTCCATCTGGAGCATGCCCATTTCGCCTTCCATCAGGGCGAACACCTTCTCGAGGCGGTCCTTGACGTCCGGCATCTCAAGCAATTCCTGCTTGTCGGACAGTTTCACCGAAAGGTTCGACGCCACCTGGTCGGCCAGCTTGCCCGGATCAGACATCTGCGCGATCGAGGTCACCGCTTCCGGCGGGATCTTGCGGTTGAGCTTCACATAGCTCTCGAACTGTTCCTGCACGGCGCGCGTCAGGGCCTGCACATCGGTGCTGGCCGTTTCGGGCTCGGGAATCGTCTCGATCTCGGCTTCGAAATACTCGCCCCGGTCATGCAGCTTCACCAGCCGGGCGCGCGATTTGCCTTCCACCAGCACCTTCACGGTGCCGTCGGGCAGTTTCAGCAGCTGCAGGATGGTGGCCAGTGTGCCGATCTCGTGGACATCGCCGACATTGGGGTTGTCGATGGCGGCATCACGCTGGGCGACCAGCATGATCTCGTTCTCGGTCTCCTCGATCATCTCGAGGGCGCGAACGGACTTGTCACGGCCGACAAACAGCGGCGCGACCATGTCCGGGAAAACAACGATGTCCCGCAGAGGCAACACCGGCACTGTCTTCGTTTTTGGCATCTGGATGCCTCCTTTTAGGGGGTCCCGCCTGGCGGCGACCCTGAATGACCCTAGTCCGCCGAATGGGGCGATTGTCGGGCGTTGAATGAGATTTGGAAACCTCCCCCCTCACCTTCAACCCACACTCTGCTCAACAAAGGTGTGAAAAGAACTACGCAACTGCCCAGGTCCCGCCTCTGCGGCCCCGCCAGGCCCCCGCGTCACAGCCAGCCCCTTGCCCCCGGCCGCGAACACCGCTTGATACCCATTCCCGGCAGAAGGCCTGAGGGTTAAGGCGTCTTTAACGCTTTCGGAACCGTTTCAGCCTCATCTGCGCGGGTACTTCGCCGGAGATTCCGGCGCCCCAAGACGGAGAATCGGTCCCATGTCCTCAGCCCGGCAACTCAAGCCCGTCGACGACCTGCTGTCCCATTCCTCGGGCTATTCTGCCAAGGATATCGAGGTCCTGGAGGGCCTGGAGCCGGTCCGCAAACGCCCCGGCATGTATATCGGCGGCACCGACGAGCGCGCCTACCACCACCTCTTCGCCGAAGTGCTGGACAATGCGATGGACGAGGCCGTGGCCGGCTATGCCAACAGGATCGAAATCAAGCTGACCGCCGACGGCTACCTCACCGTCACCGACAATGGCCGGGGTATCCCGGTCGACCCCCACCCGAAATTCCCCAAGAAATCAGCGCTCGAAGTCATCATGACCACGCTGCACTCGGGCGGCAAATTCTCCGACAAGGCCTATTCCACCGCCGGCGGCCTGCACGGGGTCGGCATCTCGGTTGTCAACGCCCTGTCCGAACACGTCGAAGTCGAAGTCGCCCGCGACCGCACTGTCTATCGCCAGGACTTCTCGCGCGGTGTGCCGAAAGGCAAGCTCGCCAAGGTCGGCACCACGCCCAACCGGCGCGGCACTTCGGTCCGCTT
This sequence comes from Hyphomonas sp., assembly GCF_016125515.1. GTDB lineage: Bacteria > Pseudomonadota > Alphaproteobacteria > Caulobacterales > Hyphomonadaceae > Hyphomonas. The sequence goes on along the minus strand of NZ_WGLO01000015.1, from coordinate 107,929 downwards.
CAAGCCGGACCCGCAGATCTTCGGCGACAAACTGCGCTGGCGCCCGGCCCGCCTGTTCCAGATGGCGCGCTCCAAGGCCTATCTTTTCCGCGGCGTCGAAGTGCGCTGGTCCTGCGATTCCGAGCTGCTGCCCGAGGACTCCAAGGTCCCCGCCGATGCGGTCCTGTCCTATCCCAACGGCCTCGCCGACCAGCTCGAAGAAGTCTTCGCCGACAAGGCCACGATCACCGAGGCGCCGTTCACCGGCCTTGTCGACATGGGCCAGGACGGCAAATGCGAATGGGCCATCGCCTGGACCCAGGCCGGTTTCGGCGAACAGGACGGCTTCGCCCGCTCCTATTGTAACACCATCCCGACCCCCGAAGGCGGAACCCACGAAGCCGGCTTCCGCTCGGCCATCACCAAGGGCTTGCGCCATTTCGGCGATCTGACCGGCAACAAGAAAGCCGCCGAGATCACCGCAGAAGACGTCATGGGCCATTCCGGCTTCCTGCTCTCGGTCTTCATCCGCGGCCCTGAATTCGTCGGCCAGACCAAGGACAAGCTCTCCTCCACCCACGCCTTCCGCCTCGTGGAAAGCGCCGTGCGGGACCATTTCGACCACTGGCTCGCCGGCAGCCCGAAAGAAGCCAACAAGCTCCTCTCCTGGGCCATCGACCGCGCCGACGAGCGCGCCAAGCGCCGCAAGGCGAAGGAAATCTCCCGCAAGTCGGCCACCAAGAAGCTGCGCCTGCCCGGCAAGCTGGCGGACTGCTCCGCCAAGGGCCCGGAAGGTACCGAACTCTTCCTTGTCGAAGGTGACTCGGCCGGCGGCTCGGCCAAGCAGGCCCGCAACCGCGAGACCCAGGCCATTCTGCCCCTGCGCGGCAAGATCCTGAACGTCGAAAGCGCCTCTGACGACAAGCTGATGGCCAACCAGGAACTGTCGGACCTCTCCCTCGCGCTCGGCACGGAGCTTGGCCGCAAGTTCAACCTCGACGACCTGCGCTATGAGCGCATCATCATCATGACCGATGCCGACGTCGACGGGGCCCATATCGCGGCGCTGCTGATCACCTTCTTCTACCGGCTCACCCCCGGCCTGATCGAAGCCGGCCGCCTCTACCTCGCCCAGCCGCCGCTCTACAAGCTCGCGAACAAGGGCAACATCCATTACGCGATGGACGACGAGGACCGGGCACGGATCACCAAGGAGCACTTCAAGGGCAATCAGAAGATCGAGCTGACCCGCTTCAAGGGTCTCGGCGAGATGAACCCGGCTCAGCTGAAGGAAACCACGATGAGCCCCGGCTCACGCACGCTGGCGCGCGTTACCCTGCCGGATTCGATGGACGAACTGATCGAGATGAAGCCCGCCGACCTGATCAACACCCTGATGGGCAAGAAGGCCGAACTCCGCTTCAAGTTCATCCAGGACAACGCCGCCTTCGTCGAAACCCTCGACATCTAGGCAAACGCAACCAGTCGCCTGCCCGCGCAAAACGTAGGGAGCTTGCGAGGACGAGAAATCGCATACGATCTCCCGAGCAAGAAGGCGCGGCCTTGCGAGCCCTCACCCGCTTCAATCCGTAAACGGAAAGCCTCTCAGGTCACCGAGCCGTAATCAGCCCCGGCCTCGGCAAACCAGTCGCGCCAGAAGGCCTTCACCTCGCCCAACGGCAGCGCATATTGCTGGCGCGGCACGATACGGGCGACCACTTCAACGCCCTCCAGTCCCGCGCGCATGTCCGCAAGGGTCGAGTCCGAATAGGCTGCCTCATCCGCGCCGCTCTTGTACATCGAGAAACCCGGCGAATGCTGCATCAGATCGGAGACAAGGATCAGCCGGCGCGAGGGCACTTCGGGTTGGAAGTCCGGCCGGTCGGCAATCGTGTACATCGCTTCCATCAACGGCGAGCTCGGCGCCACAGTATCGCGCAACGCTTCATCCGTTGTCGCCATCAGCGGCGCATGGAATTTGCGCTCCCAGGATTGCTGGATCATCTTCGGGTTCTGGAACAGCGGATTGGCTTCCGTCCCGCTGCCCGGCGAGCAGCCGGTGAACACCTGCGCCGGATCATAGGGCGAAGCCGAGTTCGGCACGACCAGCGTCAATCGGCCATACCGCGGCAGGCTGCGGGCCTCATCGTCCAGCAGCGTGCGCACCCAGTCGAGATCGGTCGCGTTGAACGGATCGGACTGATCGACCAGAACGATCGTGTGTACCGGATCCTCCCGGTCCAGCCGGCACCCGGTCTTGGAATCCGTCGGCGGCGGCTGGTTGATGGCCGCTGCTGCAAACAATCCGAATACGGAGGTCAGCATCAGCGCGATCGCCGATCTCCAGAACCAGGGGCCTCTTTCCTTGCGTCGTGCCATGATCAGCCCGCCTTCTTGGCATCGCCTGACGCCTTGGCGTCACGCACCCGGCCGATTTCTTCGGCCACTTTCTTCTCGATGGAGGACAGGCCCTGCTGCACCTGCTGGATATGCGTTTCCAGCCATTCGCGCGTCAGGTTCAAGGCCGTGATGTTCTGGTCGATCACCTTGATCGCCGCATTCGCCTGCGCGCGTTCTTTCGAATAATCGAAGGGCGGCAGTTGCGGCGTGATGATCTCGTCGAAATAGGCCGGGCACGTGGCCTGCTCGCCAAGCTTGTCGCGAAGCGAGTTGCGCATCCGCCGGTGGGCCTGACGGTAGGCCACCTTCAGCCCACGCTCCTGGTCGGCCGCCTTGGCGGCAATTGCTACCGCAATGTCGCGCCGCGATTCCAGAAGGTTCATGGCCTTCTCGATTTCCCGCTTGGCGGCAGTATGGCGCGAAAGCTGCGTCTCGAACCACATGCGGCTGGCCGTGAAATAGGCTGACAGGTCGCCGCGCAGGTCCTCACGCAGCTGCTGGCGGCGTTCATAGGCCTTGCGCTCCTTGCGCCACACGCGGCCGTAGCCTGGATAGGGATCGGTGATCCGGTCATAGCCTTCATAGACTGCGAGGCCGAATACCGTCAGCCCAAGGATCAACAGGGCCAGAGCGACAAAGCTGTCAAAGCCGAACACGTTCGGGAACATCGAGCCAAGCACGGCGCCCGGCGCGATCTCGAACATCGAGAATTCGCCGAGCCGCCCTTCGGCCTCCGCGACCAGAAGGCCCGCCTCCACAGCGTCGCGGAAATGCGCAACGAAGAAGTTGAGGAAAATGCCGATCATCACGCAGACGCCGGCAATCACGCCGCCCGCCACCTTGGCCGGCATCGCAGGATGGTTCAGGTAACGCAGGCCGAAAAAGCCGCCGGCCACGCCGAACAGCACGTTCACGGCCGAAACGCCGAACGCCACCAGCAACCCGCCCAGAAGGCCGGCTGATTGTGCATCCTTGAACAGCAGCGCGTTGAACGCGCCCTCCACCAGCATGATGAACACGAGGATGGCGATCGCCTGTTCCACATTCTTCTTGATGTCCGGCGTGCGCTGGCCGATCCGTTCGCCATGGCGTTGCTTGAAGGCCTGCAGCTCGATGATCGCGGCAGAGTGGCGCTCTTTGGCGTCATTGGAATCGTCGGTTTCATAGTGGCGGTATTCGTGCTCTTCGGCCTTGATCGCCTCGCGCAGCTGGTCGGGATGGATATCCGCCGGGGCCGTGTCGTGGATAAAATTACGCACGCCGGCCGCCGTCGTCGACATCCAGGTTGTCAGCCCGCGTCGCACCTCTTCGGCGCGCTCGGCGATCAGCTGCTCGCGCTCGCTCCACTGGTCCTGCGTCATCGCTTCAGACGCTGGCAGCGCATCGGCCGCGTCGGCGCGGGCCTCCTTGCGGGTCCGCCCCCGGCTGAGCCCGAGCTCACCCTTGGCGCGCTTGCCCTTCAGTCCGTGATCTGACAATTCGTTGCGGCCCTGCAGCGGAACGATCCGCTTCGGGCATCCGATGTCCGTGCCCCAGCGCACAGTTTTCTTGCTCATCATCTGTCCTTGTGCCGTTAACTGCTGGCCTCCCATCAGGCCAGTGTGAAGCGTGGGCGTGGAGACTTGACAGAGTCTGAACGTAAACAGCACCTACCAAAATCGTAATGTTCGTTAACTGAGCAAAATGTAATGTGCCCAGGAGGTGCGCAATCCTTGCATTTACAGGGGCTTGCGCGCGCCCTGTCACCGCCGCGCCACAGGCCGCGCAAAATCCGGCCGGTAAGGCTTTGCTAACGCCTGTGTCCAAAGCAAGGGGGCTTCGAGCGATTCAAGCCGGCTCGCCAGCCCGTTCGATCCATGTTCGGCCTGACTTTCCTGATCACATTGCGTTGGAACGCGCTGTAGGCATGCTTCGAACAGGTCTGGCGCGGCGATCGTGCGGACCGGGCGCGGAATCAAGGCACCTTCTTCAGCAGATTGATGAAGGCGCTGGCGCTTTGATGCAGGGTGAAGAAGGCGCCGCGCGGAAGGCAGGCTGTCGAAATGCCGAGACTCGCCGACTTCTCCTCGAATGCCTCGCGCCAGGCCGGAAGAGTTTCAGCGCCGATGAGGGCCATCCCCGGCAAATCCGCCAGCGCGCCAGGGCCGAGCGTCGGATCATTCATCAGGATGCTCAGGTTGCGACGAAACGTATCTGCATTGATCCTGGAAAAGCTTTGCCAGGCGTCTTCCAGATCGCGCGCGTGAGCCTTGATGAATGCCAGGTCGTCGGCATGCTTGAACAGCATCTCATACAGCGCCCTGTGCCCGGTCCGCCGGCCGATCAGGTTGAGCGCGCCGAGAGACAAGTTGGCACCGGCCTGTGTCTGCAGCGCCTGAATCACAAGGTTGACCGTCCAGGGATCAAGATCGCCCGCATACGCGTCTGAATAGGCTGGCCGCACGAGAAAGGTGAAGGACACGCGCGGCGAACTCCGGGCGAGTTTCAGGCCCGCCTGACGCGCCGTGCCTTCCACCACAAGGATAACGTCATCGAGATCGGCTTGCTCCAGGAATTCAGAGAGGATGGCGGCTTCCTCGTCAATACTGTGCACTTCGCTCGAACCGCCGAACCCGCCCCGACGAACGGCGACAATGCCGAAGCCTTCGGCAGCGGCGTCTACGCACAACCCCCAAGGCGGCGCGGCGGGATATTCTAGCGAATGCAAGCAAACGACAGGCCGCAGGTTGTCGGCCCCAAATTGCATGAACTGCACCCACTTGCCCGACCGCCGCAGCGCAGCGATCTGCCAAACACGCAGGACGCGGCTGCGGTGGCCAGCATTATTTAGATCATTGGCACACGGAGGAAGCGCCTTGCATGGCGCTGCACCGTGCAAGGCGACTCGCCTGCTTTTGCGACCAGCATTCCCCTCTCGCACGGAAGCCACCTCAATCTTCTATAGTATCCAAGGCTCAAGTTAGACAGATTCTCGCCAGATCTCGATCTCGCCTCATCAATTTGATCCCTCGCTACGGCATATTTGTGTCATTATGGGGGGGCTTGCGTAACGCTGCGGCACAGGCGCAGCATGTGTTTATCCAAAAATATGAAACAGTGGGAGACCCGTCATGTCCGATCCAGCCCTTCTGAGCCGGCTCCACCCGGAATTTGCGCCGCTGTTCCAGCAGTTTGCGCAAGTTCCCGAGACGCCGCCGACGCTGGACGAAAACCGGGCCATGTACCGCGCCCTTCAACCGGTTGCGCCGCAGATCGCCGTGAGCGAGATCCGCAACGAGTCGATTCCCGGTCCGGCGGGTCCGCTGAAGGTGCGCCACTACATTCCGGCCGGGAAAGGCCCGTTCCCGGTGATCGTGCATTTCCATGGCGGCGGATTCATCCTGGGTGATCTCGACACGCACGACGCGCAATGCCGGCTCCTCTGCCGCGAGTCCGGATGCATCGTGACCGCCGTCGACTACCGGCTCGGCCCCGAACATCCCTACCCTGCCGCACATGACGATTGCTTCACGGCGCTGCGCTGGGCCGGCGCAAAGGCCACGACCTTCGGCGGCGATGCCGGTCGCATCGGCCTGGCGGGTGACAGCGCAGGCGGACACCTCGCCCTCTATTGCGCGCTGCGGGCCAAGCGACAGGGCGGCCCGGTGCTGAAGGCCATTCTGGCCATCGTGCCCGGCGTGGTGATGGGCCCTCCGCTTACGGACGAGATTGCCGCGGGACGGACGAGCCGCGAAAATCCGCTGCTGAGCTGCCAGGGCATGGACGATTTCGTCGCGGCCTATTTCCAGGACGTGTCAGACGCGAGCGATCCGGCGCTGAATTTCCTCGGCGCGGATGTCTCCGGTCTGCCGCCCACGATCATCGCCCCGGCCGAAATCGACGTGCTGCATGATGAAGGCGTAGCGATGGCCGAGCACCTGCGCACCAGCGGCGTGCCCACCGAACTGATGGTCGCCGAGGGCATGCCCCACATCTATTTCTCTGTGCCCCATGTCTTCTCCGCCGCCGCGCCTTATGCGACGCGCGCGGCGCAGGCCATGGGCCGGCTGATGAAGGCCTGACCCGGCTTTACTCGGGCGCAGCGACCGAAGGAACATCCGTGAACGGCCGGATGCCGAAATAGGGATAGATGTCGCTCGGGAAGTAGACCGTGTCGCCCTTCGAGACGAGCCGGATCGTCTTGATCGCTTTCAGGTCCTCCACCGGGTTGCCGGGCACGAGGAAGAAGTCGGCATACTTGCCGGGCTCGATCGAGCCGAGCTTGTCGCCGAGGCCCATGTACTCGGCCTCCTCATAGGTCGCGCGCGCCAGGATCTCGGCCGGGGTGAAGCCGACATTCTGGTAGAGCTCCAGCTCGCGGTGCAGCGTCAGGGCGCCGCCGAGGTCAGTGCCGAAGACGATGAAGATGCCGCGATCCTTCATGCGCTGGATCGTGCCGGTGATCTGGTTGAAGGCGCCCTTGTAGGCGGCGTCCTCTTCCGGCGAATTGATCGCCGACCAGGCCGCTTTCGCAGAGCGCTGCACGGCGACGGGCATATGATCGATATAGTCCGCCATTCCGGCCTGCATTTCGCCATTGCGCGAGAGGAGCAGCGCCTCGTGGATGGCATAGGTCGGGTCGATGGCGACGTCATTTTCGACCATCAGGTCGAGCGTCTTCGTCACGGCCGGCCCATCGAGATCGACCTGCGGCAGGCGTTGCAGCGCGGTAAGGCGCAGCAGCGTGCGCGTGTCCTCCTCTGGCGCGAGCACCCAGCCCAGCATGACCTGATTGATATGGGTCATCTCCTGATACCCGGCCTCGATCATCGCGTTCGCATTGGTGAAAGCGGGCACGTGGCCCGTGACGCGCAGGCCGCGTTCCTTGGCGCGCGCCACCACGGCCGGGATCCAGGCGGGCGTCATCGAGTTGTAGATCTTGACCTGCCAGTAGTCGCCCTGGTCGGCATACCAGTCCACGGCGGCGAGGGCTTCCTCTTCGCTGGTAACGAGGATGCCGTTGTTCGAGTTGAACGGGCTCTTGCCCTCGATGAATCCGGAGCGCACGACGCGCGGGCCTGCGAGCGTGCCGGCGTCGATCTTCCCGATCAGTTCGCTGAGCACGGCGTTGTCATTTCCCATGTCGCGCATCAGCGTGACACCGGCGGCTATGTTCTTCAGGGCGCCGTCCTGGCCCATATGGCCGTGCATCTCGATAAGGCCGGGCACCAGCGATCCCCCCTGCCCGTCCACCACATAGGCGCCGGCCGTATCGGCCGCCCCCACGGTGACCGATTTGATAAGGCCGTTCTCGACGATAACGGTCGAGGGCGCGGTCATCGCCTTGGCCTTCGGATCGAAGACGCGGACATTGGTGATCGCCAGCGGCGCATCATATTTGTGGGCCGTCTCGGCCTGTATGGACTCGAGGCGCTCCGTGGACAGAACGGTTGCGAGGTGCTGCAGCTGTTCGTCGGCCCGCTCATAGCCTTCGCGCACAATGACGAAGCGCGGCGAGATCAGCGCGAACAGGTTGTGATCCCCATCGAGCAGGAAATAGGTCGGGTCGACATCGTCGCCCACGAGCGCGTAGGCGGCGGCGTAGATCGGGCCGCCCTCGCCGTCGACCGTGATCACCTTGCCGGTCGGGTTCATCGACAGAGTGCCGGCCGGCCAGGCGGGCATCTGCAGGTCGTCATCGGCGAGCAGAGCTTTCGTGTAGATCGCCAGCGCATAGGGCGAGCCGTTCTGCGGGATGTAGATCGCGGGCTCGGTGCGCTCGGCTGTCGACGAGCCGGTCGTGTCGGTCCAGCTGGCGGCATTGCCGTCGAGCGCGAAGGTCTCGTGGACTTCGTTGCCGAAGGTCGTCGCGCCGTCGATGGTCCAGGCGGTCGGCAGGCCGTCCGCGCCAAGCGTGATCGTCTCGGCCATCGTCGGGCCGCGGCCATTGTTACGAAACTCGTAGTCGACCTTGACCGTGCGCCCTTCGGTGGTCGCGACCATCTGGCCGAGCGTTGCGTCATTGAGGCGGACGGACCAGGTCTCGGTCGTCGCGGCAGGCGCGGCATCGGCGAGGTCCGCCACCGGCGCCTCGGCCTCATGCGCGCATGCGCCCAGAACAAACAGCGCCGCCAGCGCCGTGCAGCCAAAGCGGTTCAACATGCCGGAAACCCTCCCATCGCTCGCTGCACGTGAGGCGCAGCTTCGTTGAGGGTATTGGTGGCACAGGAAGGCGGGGGTGGGAAGTTCTTCGAAAAGCCCAACGCCGGTTTGGCGTCATCCCGGGATTGCCCCAGGCAATGCGCGGGACCCAGACTTCGCGTCGCCAACAGACAAGCCTCGATCCCGGACAAGCGCTCCGCGCTTTCCGCGATACCGACAACCGACCCAGCTCCCGCCTACAGCGGAATGTTGTCGTGCTTCTTCCAGGGGTTGGTGAGTTTCTTGTTCTTCAGGGTGCGGAGGGATTTTGCGATGCGGCGACGCGTATTGTGGGGCATGATGATGTCATCGATGTAGCCCTTCTTCGCCGCGACGTAGGGGTTCGCGAAGTTTTCTTCGTATTCCTTGGTGCGGGCGGCGAGCTTTTCCGGATCGCCGGCTTCCTTGCGGAAGATGATCTCGACGGCGCCCTTGGCGCCCATCACGGCGATTTCGGCGGTGGGCCAGGCATAGTTCACGTCACCGCGCAGGTGCTTTGAGCTCATCACGTCATAGGCGCCGCCATAGGCCTTGCGTGTAATAACGGTGACCTTGGGAACGGTCGCTTCAGCATAGGCGAAGAGGAGCTTGGCGCCATGCTTGATGAGGCCGCCATATTCCTGCTTGGTTCCCGGCATGAAGCCCGGCACGTCCACGAATGTCACCAGCGGGATGTTGAAACAGTCGCAGAAGCGCACGAAGCGCGCGGCCTTGCGGGAGGCGTCGATGTCGAGCACGCCGGCGAGCGTCATCGGCTGGTTGGCGACGACGCCGACGGTCGATCCTTCAATCCGACCGAAGCCGCAGATGACGTTGCCGCCGAACCCAGGGCTGATCTCGAAGAAGTCGCCCTCGTCGACCACCTTGGTGATCAGCTCTTTCATGTCATAGGGCGTGTTCGGGTTCGGGGGAACGAGCGTGTCGAGGCTGTCCTCGGCCCGGTCGAACGCGTCATGGACCGGGCGCACCGGCGGCTGCTCACGGTTCGAGGCGGGCAGGAAATCGATCAGGCGGCGCATCTGGATCAGCGCCTCGATGTCATTCTCGAAGGCGCCGTCGACGACGCCGGATTTCTTGGCATGCACGGAGGCGCCGCCGAGGGTCTCGTGCGTGACTTCCTCATTGGTCACGGTCTTCACCACGTCCGGGCCGGTCACGTACATGTAGGACGTGTCCTTCACCATGAAGATGAAGTCGGTCATCGCGGGCGAGTAGACGTCGCCGCCGGCGCAGGGGCCCATGATGACGGAGATCTGCGGGATAACGCCGGAGGAGAGCACGTTCTCCATGAAGATGTCGGCATAGCCGGCGAGCGAGTCGACGCCTTCCTGGATGCGGGCGCCGCCGGCATCGAAGAGGCCGATGACGGGCGCGCCGTTGCGGGCGGCCATCTGCTGGACCTTGACGATCTTCTCGGCATGGGCGCGGCTGAGCGAGCCGCCGAAGACGGTGAAGTCCTTCGAGAACACGTAAACGAGGCGGCCGTTGATCGTGCCCTGGCCGGTGACGACGCCGTCGCCGGGGATCTTCTGGTCCTGCATGTCGAAGTCCGAGCAGCGATGTTCGACGAACATGTCGTATTCCTCGAAGCTGCCCTCATCGAGGAGGACGGCCACGCGCTCGCGGGCGGTCAGCTTGCCCTTGGCGTGCTGGCTTTCGATCCGCTTGATGCCGCCGCCGAGCCGCGCGACTTCGCGCTTGGCTTCCAGTGCCTCGATAACGTCTTTCATGCCCCGGCGCTCCTTTGGAAAACTGTCTGAAATCTGCCGGGACGACTGATTACCTGCCCCAGCCGCCTTGGCAAGCCGAGCGGGCGCGACACAAAACCGATTGCGCCCCGGATGGCGGGTCCGGGGCGCTGTTCAGGTTTCAGGGTTTACGCCGCGTTACCAGCCGCGGCGGTAACTCTTGCCCTTGTCCGGGCGCGGCAGGCCCTCGAGGCTGACCACGTCGCCGCGGCGAACTTCGCACGAGACGCGGGCGTCGCGGTCACGGTGGCGGCCTTCGAATTCGACCTCGTCAAAGGTGACGTAGAAGCCGCGCGGGCCGGTCTGGCGAACACGCTTGTCGCGGTCGAAATCGACATCCCGGTAGCCGAGATAGCGCGCTTCCTGGCGCACGGCCTGACGGCAAGCCTGCACGGCATCGCTGGCCAACTCGCGCACTTCCCACTCGGTCTGGCCCCAGGGATTGAGGTTACGGTGGTAGCGGTCGCCGCGGCGGTAGGAATCGTAGCCGGTGGAGCCGACCGCGAAGGTCAGGACGGTATTGTCGCCGAGCCGGGTTTCGATCTGGGCGACAGCGCCGCGGGCGTCGGCGGCGGCAGGGGCAGCGAGGAGCGCCGGCGCAGCAAGCGCAACGACAGCGGCTCCGAGAATTCTGACGGGTTTCATCATGAGGGCAGGTTTACGCGCCCAAGGCAAAACCGGGGCTGAAGCGCGCGTTCATATCCGGTTCCATTGAGGTTCATCGGCGGTTCAGCGGGGAGCGGCGGCGTTTTTGTGAGCGCTTGCTTGCAATGCCGCATTTTTGCCGCATTTGAATGTGAGTGAGTATTTGTTCGCAAAGTGGAAAAGGCTCCCGGCGGGCGGACACTAACCCCAGGCCGGGACGCCCCGGCCACCCCTCACGGAGACGACCATGGCCCAACGCCTGATGACCCCCTTCTGCTTCGCCTCGCTGCTTGCGGCTGCGTTGATCGCGGAGGGCGCGATTGCAATGCCGGCCGCGAAAGCTGCACCGGCCGCGACCACGAAGGCCGAGACAGGCCCGCACGTACAGGTTCGCCCGCCGCGCCCGCAAGACGGTGCTTTCCGGCCGTTGGTCTGATACGCCTGACTTGGGCACGGGCCGGCATCGTTTACCGTTCGTTAGCCACGGCGGGTGCATCGCTGCGCGGATATCAGACGACTCAGAATCCCCCCCGAAACGTAGGCGCCCGAGGCGATGCAGACCCTGAAGTTCGAAATGGCAATTGCCGGCCTGGCGCTGTTTGCGCTGGGCGCGTTTGTGGCCACGCGGCCGACGAGCGCCGAGGCGGCGTCGGTCGAGCCGGTGGCGACGCGGGCCTTTACTGAGGCGGACTTCAACGTGTTCGACCGCGGCTTCCTTCTGGGCGATGCGCCCTGCGCCGTAGGCATGGCGCGCTACAAGATGTGCTTCGGCCCCTCCCCGCTGGAAGCGCGGATGCAGGCGGGCTCGATTGTACCGGCAGATGTGCCTCTGGTGACGGTGGAGTTCCGCGTGATCGTCGAGACCACGCTGAAGGAAGCGCCGTTGCAGACCGTGCGGTTCGGCCAGTCGCTGGCGCTGGTGGATCCCGAGACGCGGGTGGTGGTGGACATGATCCGCCTGACTGCGCCCGACTTCGCGCGCGCCCGCGAACCGGTGATGGTCGCCGGTTAAGGCTTGGCGCCGAGCCGCCGCCAGCGTAATCGGGGCGCATGACCAGCCCCCACACACACCCGAAACGCTTCTACAAGACCGCCGCGCCGGAGCCGCTGGGCGATGGCTGGACCATCGCGCTGGATGGGCGGACCATCAAGACGCCCGCACGCGCGGCGCTGGTGCTGCCGACGCTGGGCCTTGCCGAAGCGCTCGCGGCGGAGTGGAACGCGCAAGGCGAGCATATCGACCTTGCGGCCATGTACCTGACACGCCTTGCCAATGTGGCGATCGACCGGGCGGGCGAGGCCCGCGAGGAACTGGCCGATGAGGTGGCGCGCTATTGCGAGACCGACCTCATCTGCCACATCGCGGAAGAGCCTGAAGAGCTGATCGCGCTGGAGGAAGGCCATTGGGCGCCGGTGCGCGAATGGGCGGGCGAGATGCTGGGCGTGATCCTGGTAACGACCGAAGGCGTGCGCGCGACACCGCAGCCGGACGCCTCGCTGGACGCTGCGCGGGACTATGCACTGAGCCTGGACGATTTCCGGCTGACCGGTCTTGTCTATGCCTGCGCGCTGTATGGCTCTGCGCTGCTGGCGATGGCGGTGTGCGAAGGCGCGCTGCCGGCGGATGAGGCGTTCGAGATGTCGCGCCTCGATGAAAGCTGGCAGATCGCACGCTGGGGCGAGGACGAGGAGGCGGCGGCGGCCACGGCCGCGAAGCGGATCGAGGCGGCGGCGCTGGCGAAATGGTTCGGCGGGCTGTCGGCCTAGGCGGCCTCGAACGCGCGAAGGCTGTCCGTCAGCGTACGGAAATCGTGGTGAACTTCGTGGGCGCCGGCCTGCGCCAGCTCGTCGGCCTGGCCGAACCCCCAGCTGACGCCGAGCGCGCGCACACCGGCGGCGCGGGCCATCGCCACATCGTGGATGGCATCGCCGATCATCAGGGATTGCGCCGGGCCGCAGCCGAGGGTGCGCATCGCCTGCTCCACCATGAACGGGTTCGGCTTTCCCGGACCGTCATCGGCGCACCAGACCGTATCGAAATAAGACTTGATGGCGTGCTTGGCGAACAGGCCATCGAGGCCGCGATGCGACTTGCCGGTGGCGATGGCGAGAAGCCAGCCCTCTGAGCGCAGGTGGTCGAGAATTTCGAGCGCGCCCTCATACAAGGGCTCGTGATGGCCGGGCGCGGCGCGCTGGAGGGTGAAGGCGTTCTTGTAGTTGGTGACCAGCGTTTCGAGTCGCGCAGGCCCGATATCGGGCGGGGCAAGAATGGCACAGGCTTCGTGCAGACTGATGCCGATGACGCGGCGCGTGGCATCATAGTCCGGGGGCGGAAGACCGGACTGGCGGAACGCGGCCTCCATGCAGGCCTGGATGACCGCGCGCGAGTCGACGAGCGTTCCGTCCACATCCCAGATGGCGAGGCGCAGATCCGTCATCAGAGGAAAGGCGCCAGCGGGTCCTTGCCCGCCTCCTGTTCGAGGAAGCCAAGTGTTTCGAAGGTCTGCTTCATGTGCGGCGGCAGCGGCGCCACGATGACGGTGGGCTTGCCATGCTCGCGCGGGATGATGAGGGCGCGGGCATGCAGGTGCAGGCCTTCGGCAAGGCCTTGCGGGACTTCACGGCGGGACTGGTATTTGTGGTCGCCGAGGATGGACGTGTTCATCTCAAGCATGTGGAAGCGCAGCTGGTGCATTCGGCCGGTTTCCGGGCGCAGCGCGACCCAGGCGGCCTTCATGCCGGCATGGGAGATGACGTTGTAATCGGTAATCGCATGGCGCGCGCCTTCAACGCCCTGGGCGGAGCGGATCATCCGCTCACGGTCCACATCGCGGCGCTTGGCAGTCGATTTCGGATCATAGGGGCGATAACCCGAGGGCTCGTCCGGGTCTGGAATTCCCTTGATCATCCAGCAGCGGATCTGACCGGCAGGCGGGTTAGGCACGCCGACCGTGACGGCCCAATAGACTTTGTCCATCTCGCGGCCGCGGAACATCTCCGACAGCTGGGCGGCGGCGCGCGGGTGCTTCGCGATGAGGAGGACGCCGGAGGTTTCCTTGTCGAGCCGGTGGACCAGAACCGGGCGGTGTTCGTCCTCGCCGTAATAGCCCATCAGCAGGCCGTCGATGTGGCGGCCCTGGCCCGAGCCGCCCTGCACGGCGATACCGGCCGGCTTGTTGAGCGCCATCATGTCGTCATCCTCATAGAGGATCAGCGACTCGAGGAAGGCGCGGTCTTCCGCGCTGGTGCGGGCGGCGTGGTGTTTCTTCGGCGCCATCGTCTCGGTGCTGAAGATCGGCAGGCGGACTTCATTGCCGGCATCGAGGCGCTGGTTGGCCTTGGCGCGCGCCCCATTGACGCGAATCTGCCCGGTGCGCAGCATCTTTTCGATCTGGCCCTGGGTCAACTGGGCGCGGCGCTTGATCCAGCGGTCAAGCCGGGTGCCCTCTTCCTGCGGCGAGACGGTTTCGGTGATGATCTGGCCGCTCATGCGAAGGCCCTCCGGGCTAGCAGCAGACCGAGGGCGAGCGCGGCGACGCTGCAGCCGACCGACAGGACGATGTAGGCGAGCGCCTTGGCGGTCTCCCCGGTGCGGATCATGTTCACCGTTTCCAGCGAGAAGGCCGAAAAGGTGGTGAAGCCGCCCAGGAGGCCAGTGGCGAGGAAGAGGCGCAGGTCCTGCCCCGCGCCTTCGGCCTTGAGCGCCAGCCAGCCGACCAACATCCCCATGGCGAGGCCGCCGAGGATATTGACCGTGAACGTGGCCCAGGGCCACGTGGAAGGCAGGTGGCGCAGGCTGAGGAGGCCGACGCCATGGCGCAGGGCTGCCCCGATGGCGCCGCCGGCCGCGACGAGGAGAAAGTGGTTCATGGCGGGCCGTTTACACGGGGGAAAGCTCCGGCGCCAGCATGGATTCACGGCTCTTGCGCGGGGGCAGTTTCCCGATCAAATACGGCCCTACGGGTCCGCCGCAGCCGGCGGGTGTAGCTCAATGGTAGAGCAGCAGCTTCCCAAGCTGACGACGGGGGTTCGATTCCCCTCACCCGCTCCATTTTCTGTTTTAATTCAATATATTGCACCCGTATTCAGGATCACTAGCTTCAGAGCCGGATCATCATCGGACTGAAAGGTTGCCTACTCGAATTCCATTTGCGCCGGAAAAACAGGCTACAAGCTTCTGTCAAGGCAGGATGGCCATCGGTTTCAGCTTTGAAGACCGCTTCGGCGACATCGCCCACGCTCAATTTTTTGAACACTTTTCGCGAAATTGCGAATTTCTGATCGTTGTTCGTATTTTGTGAGTGTTTTTCGCGAAGAATACGCCTAGATCAGATCTGGATCTTGAAGGTTTCTCATCGTGCCCGAGGAAAAATATGATTTTTCGCCCGATTTGAGGGTTTTTCGCGATCGCCACGTTCCCGAAGGTGTGCGGCTATGCGGCTATGCGGCCCTGATCCACGCCTTCGACCTCGATATCCCGCTCCCGCGGGTGCTGAGCGGAGCAAAGCCAAGCTTTGCCGAGATGACTGCAGATGGCTGGCAGCTCTATTCTCCGCGCCATCTGCCGGATCCAGGTTTCGCCGGACATATGACTTTCGCGCTCCGCTATGAGCCCGTCGACCTGTTGATCCTGAAAGCCCTCTTCAAGAAGACCGGGGCGGCACCAGTCGAACACATGGTTCGGACCAGCCCGAACGGCCAATATGCAAGGCGCGCCTGGTTCTTCTTTGAATGGCTGACAGACACCAAAATCGACCTGCCCGACGCGGGCGCCGTAGGTTACACACATGCGTTGAACCCGGACATTCAGATTGCGCGGAGTGGGACCAATTCGCAACGCCACAGGGTCCGGAACAACCTGCCGGGGTCAACGGACTATTGTCCGCTGGTCACCATTACACCGCAAATCAAAGCATTCCTCGAACGCGACCTTGCCGGCGAGGCTGCAGCAATTATCCGACCAATCGGCAATGACCTTGTTGCCCGGGCGGCGGCGTTCCTGCTGCTCGCCGACTCCCGCTCGTCCTTTGCCATCGAGGGCGAAAACCCACCACAGGACCGGCTTCAAAGCTGGGGACAGGCCATCGCCCAAGCGGGACGCAATCGCCTGAGCCACGAAGAATTCTGCCGCCTGCAAAGGATCGTCATTCCAGATGCCCGCTTCATGCGGATGGGCTACCGTATCGAAGGTGGATTTGTCGGAGAACGTGATCGCCACAGCGGCGCGCCCCTGCCTGAACATATCAGCGCTCGGGCTAAAGACCTTCAGGTACTAATGGCGGGGTTGCTCAATTTTGCGAATACAAATGCGTCCGGCCTCAATCCGATCGTCGCAGCAGCGCTGATTGCATTTGGCTTTGTCTATATCCATCCGTTCGAAGACGGAAACGGCCGCATCCATCGATATCTTATCCACCATCAGCTCACAGCCTCAAAATTCAATCCGCCTGGATTCGTCTTCCCCGTATCGAGTGCCTTTTTGTCACGCATCATCGAGTATCGGGACACACTCCGCTCCCATTCAGACCGCATCCTGCCCTTCATTCAGTGGCGGGAAACACAAACCCACAATGTCGAAGTCCTGAACGAGACGGCTGACTTCTACCGCTACTTTGACGCCACACCGCACGTCCAGTTCCTGTTCGAATGCGTTGCCCAGACGATAGAACAGGACCTGCCGGAAGAACTCCTGTTCCTTGAACGCTACGACCAGTTCAAGACACGTATTGAACAAAGGCTGGCTCTTCCTGATGCCCGCCTCGATCTATTGTTTCGCTTTCTCAGGCAAAACAATGGCACCTTGTCCAGGCGTGCGCGAGAGAGTGAATTTGCGGCTCTGACGTCCGAGGAAGCTGTCTGGGCCGAGGCGGTCTATACAGAAGCCTTCGGTCCAGTCGTCCCTTGAGCTCGCTTGTGTGGACGCGTAGGTAAGCCCCTTTCCGCAACCTGATCAGCTTCTCAAGCTGACCACGGGGGTTCGGTGCCCCTCACCCGCTCCAGGCTGGTTCTTTCAGGTTCTGGCGGGCGAGTGTGACGGCGCCGATGAGGCCCGCATTGTCGCCGAGGGCCGGGCGCTGGATCAGGTTTTCGATGTCGGCGTCGGAGAGGCCGAGATAGCCGTTCATCAGCCGGGCAAAGGCGGCGCGCACCTTGGGCACAAGGCCAGCGGCCTGCATCACGCCGCCGCCGAGCAGGATCCGGTCGGGCCGGGTAGTCAGCACCAGCGCAGCGCAGGCCTGAGCGATGTAGAAGGCTTCAACGTCCCAGACGGGATCGTCTGACGCGAGTTCGGCCGGGTCGCCATAGCGGGCAATCAGCGATGTGCCGCTGGCGAGGCCTTCCAGGCAGTCCCGGTGGAAGCGGCAGGTGCCGGCGAAGGCGGTGTCGTCCGGGTGGCGCTGGACGCGGATATGGCCGATCTCCGGATGGGCGGGGCGCGCCAGATAGCCGCCGGGGCCATGGACGCCGGCGCCGATACCCGTGCCGATGGTGACATAGGCGGCCGTACGCACGCCCTTGGCCGCCCCGAGTTCGATCTCGCCGGCGAGCGCGCCATTAACATCCGTGTCCAGAACAATCGGCGCGCCGAGCCCGGAAAAGAAACGGCCGCTGAGGCGGGTGCCGCTCCAGCCGGGCTTGGGCGTCTCACCCAGGGTGCCGTAATCCGGCGAGGCAGGGTCGACATTGATTGGACCGAAGCTGGCGATGCCGAGGATGCCGAGCTTTGCAGAACGGGAGTCCAGCTCCCAGCGGAAGAAATCGAGACAGGCGGCGATGGTATCGGCCGGTGTCGTGGTGGGCACCCGCACGGTTTCAATCAGGCGCCCGCCGGGCTCTGCCAGGGCGCATTTGAACATGGTGCCGCCGGCATCGATGCCGCCGATCAGGATGGGTTTCTCGCTCGTCATGGTTAGGTATCCGTTAGCCAAGGCGCAGAGGCACGCGCATGCGGGCGGGCGTAAACCTCACATGCGCCCTGTTGCGAAAAGCTTACACGGAGTGGTGCAATTGCGCAGGCCATGAGGGTGGACGTCGCGGCAGGTGCGGCCATGCGGAGTTGGCGGGGGGCGGCAATTCTGGCAGCTTGCTCGCGGATAATCAGACACGCCTCCCCCGGCGACATGTCTGCGCGGGGAGACCACATAAGATGAACCTGGACCTGACGCCCGAAGACGTTGAATTCCGCGCGGAAGTGCGCGCCTTCCTCGCCGAGAACCTGACGCCGGAACTGGCCGATGCCGGGCGGCTGGCGACCAGCGTGTTCATCGAGCCCGAGTTCACGATGCCGTGGCAGCGCATCCTGCACAAACGCGGCTGGGTCGCGCCGCATTGGCCGAAGGAATATGGCGGCACCGGCTGGGACGAAATGCAGCGCTACATCTTTGCCTCCGAATGCGCACTGGCGGGCGCGCCCGGCCTGTCGCCGATGGGTCTTGCGATGGTGGGGCCGTGCATCATCGGATACGGCACGCCGGAACAGAAAGCCCATTACCTGCCCCGCCTGCTGGCGGGCGAGGATTACTGGTGCCAGGGCTATTCCGAGCCGGGATCGGGATCGGATCTCGCCTCGCTGCAACTGCGCGCCGTGAGCGACGGCGACCATTATGTGCTGAACGGCACCAAGATCTGGACGACGCACGCCCACCACGCCAACAAGATGTTCTGCCTTGTACGGACGGATCCGGGCGCGAAGCCTCAGACGGGCATCACCTTCCTGCTGCTCGACATGAAAACGCCCGGCATCAAGGTGGATCCGATCATCACGCTGGCGGGCGAGCATGAGCTAAACCAGGTGTTCTTTGACGATGTGCGCGTGCCGAAATCCGGCCGGCTGGGCGAAGAGAATGATGGCTGGTCGGTCGCGAAATACCTTCTGGAGTTCGAGCGGGGCGGCGGATCGTCGGCGGGGCTTCACGCAGGTCTGTCGCGGCTCAAACAGGTGGTGTTTGCGGCGGCCGACACGGACCCGGGCCTCCTGCGGCGGCTGAGCAGCGTGGCGGCGCGCCTCGATGCGATCACCACGACCGAGCAGCGCATCCTGGCCGACCTGACCAGCGGCCAGCCGCCGGGGCCAGCCGCCTCGATGCTGAAGATCCAGCGCACGGAACTGATGCAGGCGATCGACACATTGTCGATCGAGGCTTCGGGCGTGCATGCCGCCGTGTACCAGCCGGCGGCCTGGCAACCCGGCGCCAATGTGGACGTGCTGGGCGACCCAGCGCTTGTGACCGGCATGGCGCGCTACCTGAACAACCGGGCCGCCTCGATCTATGGCGGCTCCAACGAGGTGCAGCGCAATATCATGGCGAAGGCCGTGCTGGGCCTTTAACCACGCGGCGCAACCGCTCTGTGCGCAGATTTCGCCGCTGGGGCGAGCTGGCAGATATCTTGCAGTGAGCCGGCCAAACCTGCGTTCGGAGACTGATCCATGTTGCGCCAGAAACTTCCTGCGGCTGTCCTGTTTGGCGCCGCCCTGCTCGCGGGCTGTGCCCAGACAGGCCAGATCCTGCCGACTGCGCTGACCGTTGCGGCAGAGCCTGCTGCGGAATGGCGCCCCTTCTCGGCCGACAGCCCGTGGAACACGAAGATCCCGGAAGATGCGCGGATTGACCCGAATTCGGACGTTCTGGTGGCCGATCTCGGCGTGGGCGGCGCACTTTATGTGAACATGCCCGACTGGTCGGTGATGGTTGAGTATTTCGACTCCACGCAGGCGCCGCTGCGCAGTGTGCGCCCGCTCTATGCCGGACATTACGGCCCGGGCTTCGCGCCGAATGAGCGCGTGCCGCTGCCGTTCGACGCCCTGCCCGAAGGCGCGACGCCGGCCCAGAGCAATTACTTCACGCTGGTCGATCCCGTGCGAAACCTCGCCTGGGATACCCGCCAACTCGGCAAGACGCCCGAGGGCGACTGGTTTGCCGGTTTCGGCGCGGTGGTGGACCTGTCCGGTACCGGCGTTTCGAAACCCTGGATGCAAGCAGAGCGCAGCGACCTGTCCGCAGGCGCGCGCCCATCCGGTGTGCCGCTGATCGCGGGGCTGATCCGCGTCGATGAAGTGAAAGCCGGCCGGATCGACCACGCACTGGCCTTTGCCTATCCGATTGCCCAGACGGGCAAGTTCCTGCCGCCGGCCAGCACGGCGCTGTCCGCAGCTGACGCTGAGAGCGCACGTCATATCGGCCTGCCGATGGGCGCCCGCATCCAGCTGGACCCAGACTATGACCTCGACAACACGCTGCTGTCGCCCGCCGCCAAGGTGATCGCCAAGGCGTTGCAGGAGTATGGCGCGATCCTCGTGGACGAGGCCGGCGCAACGGTTCTCTATGCCGAAAGCGGTCCGGAGCAGCTCGCCGAATGGAACGGCGTGCTCGCGCCGGGCGACCTGCAGACGCTGTTCACGCCGGAATTCATGGCGCTGCACTTCCGGGTCATCGATACGGGCAAGCCTCTGCCGGGCCAGCCGACGCTGATCAAGTAAGGCCGCTCAGCTCGGCAGCGACGTATCGTACGGGCTGTCGAGCGAAAAGGTCGGGATGATCGCCACCATCTCCTGACCGTCCTCTCCGACAAGATCATAGGTGCCACTCATGATGCCGGAGGGTGTCGCGAGCGGCGCGCCTGACATGTAGGTGAAGCGCTCACCGGGCCCGAGCGTGGGCGTCTGGCCGATCACGCCGTCACCATCCACGGCCTGCATCCGCCCGGCCGAGTCAATGATCTGCCAATGGCGCCGCGCAATGGTCCAGACCCGCTCGCTCTCGTTCTCCACATCGATCGTGTAGGACCACATGTACCGGCTGCGGCTCGGCTCGGACTCGTCGTGAAGGAAACGCGGCCGGACGCGGATGCGCACACCGTCCGTGACGGCTTCATACTGGGGAGGCGCAGGACGACGGGCCATCGGCGGAGGCTTGGTAATCAACTCTTCACAGCGCGTTGAGTGCGCCCGAAAAGTCTGCCGCAAGATCGTCCACATCCTCAAGCCCTACCGAGACACGGACCCAGCTCCGGTCGAGTCCCATCGCCGCCTGTTCAGCGTCCGAAAGGGCCCGGTGCGTGGTGGTCGACGGATGGCAGGCCAGTGTCTTCGTATCGCCCAGATTGTTGCAGATATCGGCAATCCGGAGCCCGTTGAGGAAGCGGAACGCCGCGTCCTGACCGCCCTTCAGCGACATCGCCAGAAGCGTTCCGCCGGACTTCATCTGCTTCTTATGAATTTCGTAATGTGGGTGATCGGGGCGGTGCGGATAGCGCACAGCACGCACGGCGGGGTGCTCGGCGACCAGATCGGCGAGCGTCGCAGCGATTCGGCTTTGCGCTTCCACGCGCAGCTGCATGGTCTCGAGCCCCTTCAGGACGACCCAGGCGTTGAACGGCGAACAGGCGGGCCCCATGTGCCGCAGCCAGGGATCGTAGACCTCGGTCATCAGTTTTTCGCTGGCAAGGATTGCGCCGGCGAGGACACGGCCCTGCCCGTCCATGTGCTTGGTGGCAGAATAAGCCACGACGTCGGCGCCCAGTTCGAGCGGACGCTGCAACACGGGGGTGGCGAAGACGTTGTCGACCACCAGCAGCGCGCCGGCCTGCTTGCAAAGCCGGGCGACGGCGGGAATGTCGACACCGTCGAGCAAGGGGTTCGCGGGACTTTCGATCAGCACGAGCTTGCAGCCCTTGCCGATCTCGCGCGCCCAGGCCGCGAGGTCCGCGCCGTCCACAAAAGTCGTTTCGATGCCGAACTTGGGCATCTGGTTGGCGATGATCCAGCGGCAGGAACCGAACAGCGCCGTCGCGGCGACCACACGGTCACCCGCTTTCAGCGGCGCCAGGATGGCCGAGGAGATGGCGCCCATGCCGGAGCCGGTAACCCGGCAGGCCTCGGCGCCTTCGATCAGGGCGAGGCGCTGCTGCAGCATCTCGGCCGTCGGGCTGCCATAGCGGGAATAGACGAAGCCCGGTTCCTTGCCGGCCATGCGCGCTTCGGCCTGCTCGGCCGAGTCATACGCATAGCCCGAGGTCAGGAAGATGGCCTCGGAGATCTCGCCGTGTTGGGACCGCATCAGGCCGCCGCGCACCGCCTGGGTGGCAGGCTTCCAGCCCTTGGGGTCATCTGAGCCGGGTGCATCAGCCATGTCAGCGCTCGTCCTTGTGTTTCCGGGAGAGGGACTTATGCCTGATGACCTATGGGGTGCAAGTGATGCTGGATGTGGCCGGGGTTCTTCCCGATTTCGAGATCGAGGCGCTGGAGGCTGCGGGCGCGGTCCGCAGCACGCTCGCGCTGGAGCCGGGACAGATCCAGCCGGCGAGCCTGGACCTGCGCCTGGCGGAGGATGCCTACCGCCTGCGGGCGAGCTTCCTGCCCGGCAGGGACCGGGCCGTTGTGGACCTGCTGCAGGACCCCGGCGTACATCTCCATCGCATCGACCTGACCGAAAAAGGCACCGTGCTGGAGACGGGATGCGTCTATCTTGTGCCCCTGCAGGAATCGCTTCGCCTGCCCTCCGGGCTTGCCGCGCGGGCGAACCCGAAAAGCTCCACCGGCCGGATCGACGTGTTCACCCGGCTTGTGACGAATCGCGCAAAGGCCTTCGACGAAGTGCCGACCGGCTATTCCGGCCCGCTCTACCTGGAGGTCAGCCCCCGCACTTTTCCGATCATGGTACGGCCCGGCGACCGCCTGGCGCAGATCCGGTTCAAGCGGAAGAAGCCGGAAACGCTGAAGGAAAAGGTCGTGTCGATCGATCTGCAGCCTGAGCCGGGCCGGCCGGCCGGCTACCGCGCGAAGCACCATTCCGGCGTCGTGGACCTGCGCGGGATCGGCGCGCATGAGGCGGGCCAGTTCTGGGAGCCGGTTTATCCGCGCAACGGGCGGATCGTCCTGAACCCAGAAGAATTTTACATTCTAGTGAGCCGCGAAACAGTAAAGGTCGCTCCCGACGAAGCCGCCGAGATGGCGCCGATTGCGCCGGAGCTCGGCGAATTCCGCGCGCACTATGCCGGCTTCTTCGATCCTGGTTTCGGCATGAACAAGGCGGGCAGCCGCGCGGTGCTGGAAGTGCGCTCGCGCGACGTGCCGTTCATCCTCGAACACGGCCAGCCCGTCGCGAAGCTGATCTATGAACCCATGTCCGCCCGGCCCAGGGGGCTCTATGGCGGACAGGGATCAAACTACCAGGGCCAGGGCCTGAAACTTTCCAAGCATTTCGCCGGCTGACGGATCAATCCGTGACCGGCGGAACCGGTTGCGGCGGCGCATCCTTGTCCAGTTCGTGCACTTCCGTGCGGCCAAGGCCGACATGGCTGTGGCCGCGGCTGTAGAGGAAGTAGATCGCGAGGCCGACGGCGCCCCAGATCGGAAGGACGAGTTTCGCGATCAGCGGCAAGTTCAGGTAGAGCCCGAGGCAGCCTGCAGCAGCCAGCGGCGCGACGACCCAGACCAGCGGTGTGCGGAATGGACGATGACGGCCGGGATCCGTGCGGCGCAGGATCATCACGGCGAGCGCCACCATGAAGAAGGCGAACAGCGTGCCGGAGTTTGAAATGTCCGCCAACTGACCAACCGGGAAGAAGGCCCCGGCGACCGCCACGCAGATACCCGTAAAGATCGTCATTTTCCAGGGTGTCTTGAACTTGGGGTGCACGTCAGCGAGCGATTCCGGCAGAAGGCCGTCGCGGGCCATCACGAAGAAAATGCGCGT
Source organism: Hyphomonas sp. (assembly GCF_016125515.1). Taxonomy (GTDB): domain Bacteria; phylum Pseudomonadota; class Alphaproteobacteria; order Caulobacterales; family Hyphomonadaceae; genus Hyphomonas. Next base: position 84,282 of record NZ_WGLO01000015.1, on the reverse strand, counting down.
CTGGCCGTAGATCATCATCAGGATGACCGAGGGCAGCGCGATCGAGGCGGCAAGGCCCACCAGATCGCCGACCATGCCGAAATTCATCAGGCGGAGGGTTTCTGCGAGCGCTTCCTTCGAGCAGGCGATGGGGTTTTCACCCAGCGCCTTCAGTTCGGCGCAGCGGTCTGCGAACGCGACGCCGTCCGGCGAAAGGACCATGCCGGCTGCATCGCGGATCGGCTGGGCGCCGACCGTGCCGACAACGCCGGCAGCAACGAGCAGGTAGAAGATCGTACAGATGCCGAGCGAGCCGATCAGGCCGATGGGCACGTTGCGCTGCGGGTTCTTGGTTTCTTCAGCTGCAGTGGAGACCGCATCGAAGCCGACATAGGCGAAGAAGATCGAGGCCGCAGCCCCGACCACGCCGAGACCGTTTTCACCGAAGAAGCCGGTGGGCATGAGCGGCGAGAAGTTCTCACCCTTCAGGATCGGAAGGCTGAGCACGATGAAGGCGGTGAGCGCGGTGACCTTGATGGCCACGAGGATCACGTTGACGTTGGCGCTTTCGCTGGTGCCGAGAACGAGCAGCCAGGTGACGAGGCCGGCCACGACGATGGCCGGCAGGTTGATGACGCCGTGGCTGAAATCAACGGTTGGGATGAAGCCATTCATGCCCCAGGCTGGTCCCGACGCGAGGAAATCCGGCAAGGCCAGGCCGGTCGTACTCTGTACCAGCCCCATGACGTAGCCCGACCAGCCGACGCACACCGCCGAGGCGGCCACGGCGTATTCGAGGATCAGCGCCCAGCCGACCATCCAGGCCATCAACTCGCCGAGCACGGCATAGGTATAGGTGTAGGCCGAACCTGAGACCGGGACCATTGAGGCAAGTTCGGAATAGCACAGCGCAGCAACCGCGCAGACGAAGCCCGCGATCACAAAAGAGAACATCATGCCAGGGCCGGCCTTCTGGGCGGCGGCGGCTGTCAGCACGAAAATACCCGTCCCGATGATGGCGCCGATGCCCAGCATGGTGAGCTGGAAGGCGCCCAATGAGCGATGAAGCGACTTCTTTTCAGCCGTCGCCAAAATGGCGTCGAGCGACTTAACCCGATCAAAGATCATCTGCATGGGTCCTGGTTGGTTGCTGCCCGGCCATGCCCCTCGCACGGCCCCTGATTTATCCGAAGCCTATCTGAATGGATGGCGGACGCAAGACGGGCCCCGCGTGCGCGACAGCTTTCTGACCCCGCTGCAGGCTCCGGCAGAGAGAACGCAGACGGCGGGCATGTGGTTGCCCCGCCCCTCGCCTGACAGCCTTGCCCGCAGCCGTGTTACAGCGCGCCTCAAAGGAGAACCGCGCTATTTTCCAGCGTCAAAACGGGGCTGGACCGGAACGGCCTAGAAGCTGAAAGGCGGGAGTGAGTCGAACGCCTTTTTCAGCGCGTCGCCCCAGCCATTGGAAATGGTCCTGAAATAGGGATCGTCCGCCTCGATCCGTTTGCTCGGACCGAGCCGCAGGGCGTCTTTCACGATCACCTGCATATCGAGTGGCAAGCCGACCGACAGGTTCGCCTTGATGGTGGAGTCGAAGGAAACAAGCAGAAGCTTGGCGGCATCCTCGATGGCCATGTCGGGATCATAGGCGCGCACAAGAATGGGCCGGCCGTACTTGGTCTCGCCGATCTGGAAGAAGGGCGTGTCATCGCTCGCCTCGATGAAATTGCCTTCCGGATAGATCATGAACAGGCGCGGCTCCATACCCTTCACCTGCCCGCCGAGAATGAGCGTGGAATTGAAGGAAGAGTCCGCCCACTGACCACTCATGGCGTTCGACTGGATCACTTCGCGCAGGGTCTCTCCCACATGGCGGGCGATCTGGAACATGGTGGGCAATTCCAGGATCGACGGGCGGCGCTCGGACGGCGCCTTGGTGCGCTCTTCCAGGAGGCTGACCACGGCCTGCGTCGTTGCGAGGTTTCCCGCCGTCATCAGCACCAGCGCGCGCTCGCCCGGCACCGACCAGGTGAACTGCTTGCGGAAGCGGGAGATATTATCGACGCCGGCATTGGTGCGGGTGTCAGACAGGAACATAAGACCGCTGGTGAGCTTGAGACCGACGCAATAAGTCATGGGAGGAAACCGTGAGGCGTAGTTCTTATTGTTGTTGCACCTGGATCGACACGTCCAGCGATTCGCTGGAGGCGCCGAAACGCATGCCAGAGACCGGAGACGCCTCCCGGTAGTCAAGGCCTGTCGCCACGCGAACATAGCGGCTGTCCGGCGAGATCGCGTTCGACACGTCGAAGCCGACCCAGCCGAGCCGGTCGACATGGACTTCCGCCCAGGCATGGCCGGCATCCTGCTGGACCCGGTCGTTCATCATCAGATAGCCGCCGGCATAGCGGGCGGGATACCCGAGCAAACGGGCTGCCGCGATGAAGACGTGGGCATGATCCTGGCAGACACCCCGCCCGGCTTCGAGCGCGTCCTCCGCCTTGGTGTCGGTGTCGGTCCAGCCGGGCTCGTAGGCGATCGCCTCGCGCACCTGCCCGGCGATGGCGTGGAGGCGCGCAATGTCGCCTTCCGACGCATCCGGCGAGGCTTTCACAAGCTTGCGCAATAGCGGCCCCGGCCGGGTGAGCGGCGTGGTACGCTGGAACAGCCAGAGCGGCGTGAACCCGCGATGCGCGCCGATGACGCCGGCACGGTCCTCGACCTCAACTTCGCCTTCGCTGGAGATGGTCAGTTCCTGTCCACCTTCATTGAGGCTGATCAACTGCACCCAATTGGCATTCTGGTCCTCGAACTCGGCCTCGACCTTGCCGCCGTCGACGTGAAGATCCCAGCGGATGATCTCCTGACCGACCCGTGATTTCGGAGTCTGCCGGATTTGAAGCAGCCCATAGGAAACCGGGCTGTTATAGCGGTAGCGGGAGGCGTGATTGATCTTCAGGCGCATCGCACTTGCCTCAATTGTTGAACCGGAAGTCCTGCTCGACATGCCCGGCAAGAACGTTGTTGCAATTGATGAAGTAGGTCAGGAATTCGTGCAGACCGCGCTCCATTACCTGATCGATGTCGAGTTCCTCCAGCTCGTCACGCAGGCCGAGCACGAAATCGAGGCTGGGCCGGCGCACGCCATAGTCCGAACACAGATAACCGAGATTGCCGGCGATCTTGCGCATGCAATAGAGCAGCGAGCGCGGCATGCGGCGATCGAGGATCAGGAAATCCGCGATGGTGAGCGGACGCGTCTCGCCGCCATGCAGCCAGCGGAAGGAGCGTTCCGCAGACGCCGAACGCAGGATGGTTTCCCATTGCACATTGTCGAGCGTGGATCCGACGAGCTGCACCGATGGAAGCAGCACGTAGTATTTCACATCAAGGATGCGGGCGATGTTGTCGGCCCGTTCGATGAAGGTACCGATGCGGGCGAAATTGTAGATATCGTTACGCAGCATCGTGCCGACGGTGGCGCCGCGCACCAGGGCGCTTTGCTTGCGGATCATGCCGAGCACATCGGGAAGATCCGTTTCGCGCACCGGCCGGGCGAGCGTGTCCTTGAGCGTGATCCAGGTTTCGTTCACCGCTTCCCAGACTTCACGGGTCAACGCCGTGCGCACGAGCCGCGCATTGTTGCGTGCCGCCTCGGTCACCGAAATGACGCTTGACGGGTTCTGTGGATCGCGCAGCAGGAAGTTGATCACGCTCGGCCCGTCGAACTTGCCATCGACGGCCGCGAACGCGGCCCTCGCCGAGGCGGTGTCGATGATCGAGGCCCACTCGTCTTCGGCATGATCCGAACGCGTGAGGGCGATGCGAAAGCCGGCATCGGCCAGACGCGCGGTATTCTCCGCCCGTTCGAGGTAGCGGTACATCCAGAACAGGCCGCCTGCGGTTTTGCCCAGCATCGCGCCTAGTCCTCCAGAACCCAGGTGTCTTTGGTGCCGCCGCCCTGGCTTGAATTGACGACGAGCGATCCCTTCTTCAGGGCAACGCGCGTGAGGCCGCCGGGCGTGATCTCGATTCCGTCCGGCGACACCAGCACGAACGGGCGAAGGTCCACATGGCGCGGCGACAGTCCGGCGCGCGTCAGGATCGGCACGGTCGACAGCGCAAGGGTCGGCTGCGCGATATAGTTGCCCGGCTTGGACGCGAGCTTGGCCCGGAACGCTTCAATTTCCTTCTTCGACGCAGCGGGCCCAACCAGCATGCCGTAGCCGCCCGATCCGTGAACTTCCTTCACGACGAGTTCGGACAGGTGTTCAAGCACATAGGCGAGCGAAGACGGCTCCGAGCAGCGCCAGGTGGGCACGTTCTTCAGGATCGGCTTTTCGCCCGTATAGAACTGCACGATATCCGGCATGTAGGAGTAGATCGCCTTGTCGTCGGCGATGCCGGTTCCCGGCGCATTGGCGATGGTGATACCGCCCGCGCGGTAGATGTCGAGGATGCCGGGAACCCCGAGATAGGAATCGGGCCGGAAGTTCAGCGGGTCGAGATAGTCATCATCGACGCGGCGATAGAGCACGTCGATCGGCGTGTAGCCGAGCGTCGTGCGCATTGCGATCCGCCCATCGACGACGCGCAGGTCGTGACCCTCGACCAGTTCGGCGCCCATCTGGTCGGCAAGGAAGGCATGCTCATAATAGGCCGAGTTGTGTATGCCCGGCGTAAGTACGGCCACCACTGGACGGCCGGTGCAAGCGGGCGGCGCGCAGGCGGCAAGCGAGCGGCGCAGCATTTTCGGATAGTCACTGACGGGCCGGACACGGATCTTCGTGAACAGTTCCGGAAACATCTGCAGCATCGTCTCCCGGTTCTCCAGCATGTAGGAGACGCCGGACGGGGTGCGCGCATTGTCTTCGAGCACGAAGAACTCGTTCTCGCTGGTGCGGACCAGATCCACGCCCACGATATGCGTGTAGATGTTTCCGGGGGGCGTGACGCCGATCATCTTCGGCAGGAAGGCATCGTTGTTCTCGATCAGCTCGGCTGGCAAGCGCCCCGCGCGGATGATTTCCTGACGGTGGTAGATGTCATTGAGGAAGGCATTGATGGCCCGCACACGTTGCTCGATGCCCCGCGTCAGCCGCGACCATTCCTTGGCTGAAATGATGCGCGGCACGATGTCGAACGGGATCAGCCGTTCGTCAGCCGCCTCGGAGCCATAGACATTGAACGTGATGCCGGTGCGCCGGAAGAAGGTTTCCGCCTCGCGCGCCTTGCGGCGCAGGCGTTCGGGCGGCTCGCCCGCAAACCAGTCTCCGTAACGGGCATAAGGTGCGCGCGGACGCTCACCGTTGCCGTCCATCTCATTGAAAAACGTTGGAGTTTCTCCCATGCGGCCACCTTACGCGGGTTTTACCCGGGCTCAATGGCCTTCGCTCAAGAGAAACAGCCTGCCCAGCCTTGCCAAAACCGCGGGCAAACGGCCGGAAGGCCTGCCTGAAAATTCAGCAAAGCATTAAGGCGCGACCGGCACCAGCGGCCAGAAGATCGGAATCACGAAGGCGGCAACGACGACAAAGGTCAGGTTCAGCGGCAGGCCGAATTTGACGAAGTCGAGGAACTTGTACCCGCCTGCCCGGTAGACCAGCGTGTTCGTTTGGTAGCCGATGGGTGTCGCGAAGCTCGCACTGGCGGCAAACATCACAGCGACAATGAAGGGCCGCGGATCGATGCCGATCTGCTCAGCAAGACCGATGGCGAGCGGCGTGATCAGGATCGCCGCCGCGTTGTTGCTCATGATCTCGGTGACCATCGAGGTGAAGAAATAGACGATGACCAGCAACGCCAACGGCCCCATGCCGGCAGAAATCGTGCTGAGGAAGCCGACCACCAGCGCCGCCGCGCCGGTCTTCTCCATGGCGATTCCCAGCGCCAACATGCCGAAGATGAGCATCAGGATATCCCAGCGGATCGACTGGTAGGCTTCCTGGTGATCGAGGCAGCCGAACGCAACCACAGCCGTCGCCGCGATGATCGCGAGGCCCGCGATCGGCATCAGCTCGATCGCGGCGAGCCCCATGACGAGCAAGACCGCGCCGATCGCGATGGGCGCCTTGTCGCGACGGATCGACCGCTCTGTACTTTCGGTGAGATTGTTGAGAGCGCCGTCATCGAACATCTCGCGCATGCCGCGCGGCGGACCTTCAACCAGAACGGTATCGCCCACCTCGAACCGCAATTCGTCGATCTGGCGGGCCATGTTTTCCCCGCGCCGGTGGATCGCCAGAACGTAGACGCCATAGAGACGGGCAAGGCCAAGCCCGGCCAGCCGGCGGCCGATGAGGCGCGATTGCGGTCCGATCACGCCCTCCATCACCACGGTCTCGGTCGTCTGCACCGGCTCGAACGATGCCGGCGCGTTGACCTGCGCGCCGATGGCGACATTGCCGGCTTCTTTCAGGGTCAGCATTTCCGAAACCGGTGAGCGCAGCACCATCCGGTCGCCCGCCCGCAGGACGATCTCCTTGAGATTGGTGCGCAGCGACAATCCCTCACGGAATACATCGATGACGGTGAACCCCTTCTCGGCCGTGAAGCCCGTTTCGGAGATTTTCTTGCCGACGAGGTCAGAGCTCAGAGGGATCAGGATCTGCGCGACGAAGCGGCGCTCCTTGTTGTCGGGCAGCATGGAAGACAGCGTCTCCCGCTTCGGCAGCAGGAACGGCCCGAGCACCGATACGTAAAGAATGCCGACGGCGGCAAACATGATGCCCGCCATGGTAATCTCGAACATGCCGAATGCAGGCATGCCTTCGCGCTGGGCCACACCGTCGACCAGAATGTTTGTGGACGTACCAATCAAAGTCGTGGTGCCGCCGAAGATGGCGGCGAAGGACAAGGGGATCAGCAGCTTTGAGGGCGACACGCCGATGGCCCGCGCCAGCCGCATGGCAACCGGGATGAGGATGATCACAACCGGCGTGTTGTTGATGAAAGCGGACAAGACCATCACGCCGACCATCATGGCGACAACCGCCAGGATCGGCGAACCGTTCTGGGCAAACCGCGCAACGATTCGTCCCACGAAATCGATCACACCCGTCCGCTCCAGCGCGGCCGACAGGACAAACATCGCCGCAACGGTGATCGGCGCGGCGTTGGAGAAGACCGACAATGTGTCGCCCACCGACAGGATGCCGGTCAACATGAGCGCGCCCATCGCCAGGAGCGCGACCACGTCGGCCGGGATCTTTTCCCGAACGAAACCAAAAAACACAATGACCACCAGCAACAGCACGAAGCCGATCTGGAAGGTCGAGCTCTCGAGGATCGGTGCGAGCATGTGGGTCCCTGGCGCAATTGACACCGCCCCCAGACAAGCCTGAACCGCGCCCCAGCGCAACTGTCTGACGGTGTTGTAAATCTTACTCGCCTGTTGAGTGGAAGATGGTAAGGCGGGCGCCTGATGACGGATCACAAAGCAGATTCAGACCGGATACCGCGCCCGCCCGCACCTGCGGATCTGGAGGCGATGCGCACCTTCATCCAGGCCAATACGCGTCTGGAGCGTGTGGCCGGTCTGGACTTCGTGCGCGGCGGCGAACGGCGTCCGATGCAGGTCTGGCAGGCTGATGAAATCACTCCGGTCTGGACCGCAACCGAAGCCGATCTGGAGCGCCAGGGACTGGAGCCGCCCTTCTGGGCCTTTCCCTGGGCAGGCGGCCAGGCGGTCGCGCGTCTGATTCTGGCCCGGCCGGACCTCGTCGCGGGCAAGCGCGTCCTCGACATCGCCGCGGGCGGCGGACTGATCGGACTGGCCGCCGCCTTGGCCGGTGCCGCCGAGGTGTTGGCCAACGACATCGATCCGCTGTGCGAGGCCGCGGTGTCCCTCAATGCTGAGGCGAACGGCGTGACAATCGGCTGGCGCGGGGGGAACCTGCTGGACGCGCCGCCGCCGGGCGTGGACGTCATTCTCGCTGGTGACATCTTCTATCAGAAACAGATGGCGGAGCGCTTTCTCGCCTGGCTGGCGGCCGCCAAGGCCCAAGGCACGCAGGTCTATGTCGGCGATCCGGGCCGGGCCTACGCTCCAAAGGGCGGCATTCTTCCGCTCGCCGAATATGACATCTCGACCAATCTGGACCTCGAAGGCGTCAGCATGCGCCGGGCGCGCGTCTGGGCGTTGTAGCTGCAATGCCGGGGGCAGACTGGAGCGGGTAGACGGAATCGAACCGACATACACAGCTTGGAAGGCTGGTGCATTACCATTATGCTATACCCGCCCGTCAGGGCCGCGAAAGCGGCGGCATTGGCGGGGTGGTGGAGGGAGCTGGATTCGAACCAGCGTACGCTAGGCGGCCAGATTTACAGTCTGGTGGATTTAACCACTCTCCCATCCCTCCACGGGACCCGCGCCAACGCCGTTTGACGCCGCCGCGCCGTCGCTTCAAAAGGGCTGTTTCCAAACCCCCGATCCACGCCGGAAGCGGCCTTATAAGGATGAACCTCATGGCGCGCAACCATACAAAACGGCCCGGCAGCAGGCCCCCCGGCGGTCCGCAAGGCCGGCCGGACCAGAGCCGTTTTGCCCGTCCGGAGCGGGAAGTCGAGGGCGGGCCGGTCTGGCTGTGGGGCACCCATGCTGTGCTGGCGGCCCTGGCCAACCCGGATCGCCGGTTCCATCAGCTGCTGGTGACCGAAAATGCGGGCCAGCGCCTGCCCCACACGCAAATTACCCCGCAGACCGTGCAGGCCCGCGACCTGGACAACCGCCTGCCACCCGGCGCCGTGCACCAGGGCATCGCCGTGAAGGCCGAGCCGCTCGAGCCGGTGGCGCTGGAAGACCTGATCGCCGAGGGCGCGACCCGCATCGCGGTGCTCGACCAGGTGTCGGACCCGCACAATCTGGGCGCGATCTTCCGTTCTGCAGCCGCCTTCGGCTTCACCGGGCTGGTGCTGCAGACCCGAAATGCGCCGCCGATCACCGGCGTAGTGGCCAAAAGCGCCGCCGGTGCGATCGAAACCGTCGCCGAAGTGCGCACCGTCAACATCGCCCGCGCGCTGGAGCAGTTGGGCGAGGCCGGCTTCCATACCGTAGGCCTCGCCGGCGAAAGCCAGCGCCCGCTCGACCTTGCCGTAAGGGGCGCGCCCAAGATCGCCGTCGTCCTCGGCGCCGAGGGTCCCGGCCTGCGCCCGGCCGTCGCCAAGGCCTGCGCCGAACTCGCGCGCATCCCCATCGCCGCCGAGATGGAGAGCCTGAACGTTTCAAATGCTGCCGCAATTGCCTTTTATGAGGCGAGCCGAAGCGGTTTTCCGACTGCCTGAACCTCTGCTAGTGTTAACTGAACCATCGGGGAGACCACGTCATGCTGCGCATCCTGTCCATTCTGCTCGTGCTTGGAGGTCTTCTGGTCGCCGGTCTCGGCGGCGCCGCCCTGTTGGAGCGATATGCCCCGAAAGAGATGGAAATGGCGGCCGTCGAATCGGCGCCCATCGAAGACATGGCGACCGACGCCATGGCCGAAGAACCCTACGACGCGGCGATGCCCGAACCTGAGCCGGAAGCCGCCGCGGCGCCGGCGGCCAAGTCGGCAGCCAGTGACGCCGTTTCCGGAGAACGGATGGCAGCGCCCGCCGGAGCGGGCGAGGATTTCGAATTCCAAGTCCAGCCCACAGCGAACGACGATCTCAACTTCAAGGTAGAGATGGAAGAAGGCCCGGGCGTTATGATGCCGCCTTCGCCTGGCGGCGCGGTGAGCGCCGAACCCGAGGCGTCGCCCGCAATTGCGGTGCCGGAGCCGACCCCGTCATTCGAGGACACGCTGAAGACTGTTCCGGTCGCGCACGAGACGCCGCGCACGGCCGAATACAAGCGCCAGTTCAACGTGACGTTCGCAATCGATGCAACCGGCGACGAAACGGCCGCCGATGCCTTGCCCGGACGTGGCATGATTGCAGAAGGCGAAGCCAAGGTGTCGGACCGGGTTGAGGTGCGCCTTTCCGGCGCGGGCTTCGAGATCGTCGAGACCTCGCCCGGCATCCAGAAACTTTCTCCGATCACGGAGAATACCTGGCGCTGGGCCGTCACACCCATGACCGCCGGCGAACAGGACCTGACGTTCGAGATCTTCGCGATCGATACCGATTCCGTCACGCCCTTGCGCACCTACCGTGACACGGTCACGGTCAAGGTTTCCGGCATCAACCGCGCCATCGCCTTTGCCGATCAGGCAAACCCGCTGTTTGTCCTGCTCGGCGGGCTCGGCTCTGCTATCGCCGGCCTGTTCGGCGCAATCCGCTTCTTCGGGAAGCGATAGTCGGCGTTGCGCCTTCATGTTATGTTGGCCTCAATGACGCAAAATGCGTTGGGGGGACTAAATGACGATCAAGGTATTCAGTGCCGGCTTTGGTCGCACGGGCACACTGTCTCTCAAGCAGGCGCTTGAGCAACTGGGCTTCGGCCCCTGCCATCATATGGAAGAGGTCATCAAGACCGGCCCGGCGCAGGTACAGCTCTGGAGCGCGGCGGCTGATGGCAAGCCGGACTTCGAGGCGATCTTCGAGGCGATCTTCGACGGCTATCATTCAGCGGTTGACTGGCCGACGGCCGCGTTCTGGCGCGAAATGGCCGCGGCCTATCCCCGTGCAAAGGTGATCCTGTCGTCGCGCACACCCGAAAGCTGGGTGAAGAGCTTCTCCGACACGATCCTGAAGGTCCTGCTCGACCGCCCCAACTGGCCGCCGCATATGACGGACTGGCTGACAATGGTCACGCGTGTCGTCATCGACCGCAGCCTGGGCGGTGTCACGGATCCTGCGGGCTTGATTGAAGTCTTCAAGGCGCATGAGGCGGCCGTAAAGGCGGCCATTCCGGCGGACCGGCTGCTTGTTCATTCCGCGAAGGATGGATGGGAACCGCTCTGCGCTCACCTCGGCGTGCCCGTACCCACCACGCCCTACCCGCGCACCAACAGCACGGAAGAGTTCTTCGAGCTGATGAAGGGCGCGGGCCCAAATTGACCCCGCTCAGCGCATGAGCGCGGCTTCGGCTTCGGCCCATCCGATCACGCAGGCGATGCCTGACGGCAACGGGGCGGGATCGCTTCTTGCGTCGTCGATCCGCGCGCGGAACAACAACTTGACCGGAACCATCTCCAGATAGCTCAGCACGTCCACCCGATCATCGACAAAATGGGTGACCGCCAGACGCTTGCAGATCGGCGCCTTGTCGGGGCGCTCGCGGCAAAAGTGCACATTGGTCTCAGGAATTCCCGTACGGTCCGTGAACTGATGGTAACTCATCCAGAGGCGCGTGCGCTCTTGAATCTTCGGTCCCGCCTTGGAAATGATATGGACCCGCCCTTCGAATGGCCCGGCCGAAAGCCGCAGCAACGCATCAAACGCGCCGTCGACCATTGGCGTTTCCAGGAAACGGTCTGCGAAGAAGGATGTGTCTGAATTGTCAGCGACACGGTCCGAAATGACGCCGCCAAAATCGACGCCCAATACTTTTTCTGTTTTCATTAAAGCGGGTAAATATCCGCTCAATAACTCTTCGGCAAGCCCAGCACGCGTTCGGCGATAAAGTTCAGGATCATCTCGCGGCTGACCGGAGCGATACGGGCGAGCATGGCTTCGCGCATCATGCGCTCGACATGGTATTCGCGCGCATATCCCATGCCGCCATGCGTCAGAACGGCCGTCTCGCACGCGGTGAAGCCCGCTTCGGTGCCAAGATATTTTGCGGCGTTGGCCTCGGCGCCGCACTCCAGCCCCGCATCGTAGAGCGAGGCGGCTTTGTAGGCGAGGAGTTCGGCGGCCGAAAGCTCCGCCCACGAACGGGCGAGCGGGTGCTGGATGCCCTGGTTCTGCCCGATGGGGCGGCCGAACACGACGCGCTCGTTGGCATAGCGGGCGGCCCGCTCCAGCGCGGCAAAGCCGAGGCCCACGCTTTCGACGGCGAACAGCACGCGCTCCGGATTGAGGCCCTGCAGCAGGTATTTGAAGCCTGCGCCCTCCTCGCCGATCAGGTGTTCCTTCGGCACTTCGAGATTGTCGATGAACAGCGCGTTGCACTCGACCGCCTTGCGACCCATCTTCGGGATCGGCTTGGCCTCGATCCGGTCGCGGTTGAGATCAGTATAGAAAAGCGACAGGCCGAGGTGCGGCTTCGAGCATTGGTCCTTCGGCGTGGTGCGCGCGATGATCAGGATCTTGTCCGCACGCTGAGCACCCGTCGTCCAGATCTTGCGACCGTTGATGACGTAACCCTTGTTTGTGCGCTCGGCCTTCGTCTCGAGGCTGGACGTATCGAGGCCGGAGTTCGGCTCGGTCACAGCGAAGCACATCTTCTCCTCGCCCGAAATGATCTTGGGCAGGCTGTCCTGCTTCAGTTCAGGATTACCGAATTTCTCCAGCGGCTTCGGCCCGAAGATGTTGAGGTGGATGGCCGAAGCCCCGGAATAGCCCGCGCCCGTGCGCGTCACGGTCTGCATCATCAGCGCGGCTTCCGTCAGACCCAGGCCTGCGCCGCCATACTCTTCCGGGAAGGCAATGCCGAGCCAGCCGCCCTTGGCCATCGCGTTGCAGAATTCCTCCGGCCAATCGCCGGTCTCGTCCGTCTTCGCCCAATAAGCGTCGTCGAACGGCTCCAGCGTCTTGGCCACGGCATCGCGGATCGCAGCTTGGTCCTCGGTCATCGGCTGGATGGTGTGCATCTGTGTGTCTCCCTCTGACGGCGAGACTTAAGGCGCAGCCTACCGCCCGTCCAGCGTCAGGCCGTCGCGGCAAAGGCGCGGTGCGGCGAAAAGGCCGCGGCGAGGTCGCCGGCGCTGATGCCAAGTATCTGGTCGGCGATGATCCGGGCCGAAACCGGCGCCAGCAGGATGCCGTTGCGGTAGTGGCCCGCCGCCACGAAAAGGCCGGGCGTCGAAGTCGGACCGATGAAGGGCGCATGATCCGGCGTGCCCGGGCGCACGCCGGCCCAGCTTTCGACGACCGGCGCATCGGCAAGGCCCGGACACAGCGCCCCGCCCGCCAGGCGCAAGGCATCGATGACGTCCGCTTCAGGCGCATCGATGACGCGGTCTCGTTCCATCGTGGCGCCGATCACCACTTCGCCGCGGCGTGGCACGAGGTAGATATTACCGGCGCGCACCACCCGCACCGGCGCGCCTTCGCCCGCCTTCACCGACAGCATCTGCCCGCCATGGCAGTCGATCTCGTCCAGAGCGGTTTCCCAGTTCACGAGGCTGTAGAGCTGGCCGTTTTCCTCAACCTTCACGGACGCGCTTTCCCATCCGGCCGCAACGACAATGGTATCGTGCCCGGCCAGCACCAGCTTGCCGCCAACGGAGCGCAGCGGCGCAGGGCCATTTGCAAAGGTTGCCTTGGGGCTGTCGGTCAGGGCTTTCAGCAAGGCGGTCACGGTCAGCCGGTTGTGCACCCGGAAGTCGGTGGACAGCTCCAATCCGCCGCGCACTTCGGCGCTGAGCGCGGGCTCCACCGCCCGCATCTGATCGCCGGTCAGCCCGTCGTGGGCAATGCCTTTCAGGGCGAGCGTCCCGGCGATGCGGGCCAGGCGAGCGGCCTCAGCGTCATCCAGCGCGACGGCGAGCGAGGCGGTCTCGTCCAGCCCGACGCTGGCGCCCGTGCGGGCCGCAAGTTCCGAAGCGAATTCGGGCCACAGCGCGGCGCCCTCGAGACAGAGTTCGAAAAGGCGGGGATGAACGCCCGGTTCTGCCGCCGCTTCGAATGCGGGCGCCAGCATGCCGGCCGCCGCCCAGCTCGCCCCCCGCCCGGGCGGGCGCACGTCCTGCACGGTGACGCGAACGCCGCGCCGCACAGCAAGCTCATAGGCGACCGAGAGGCCGATGATGCCTGCGCCGATAATGCCGACACGCGGCGTTGAGGAGGAAGATGACATGCGGAGTGCGCCTTTGGGCCGGTTTAGAAGCCGGACGGGCGACATTCAACTGAGCGAAAGAGCCTCAGGAGGCGCGACGAAACGCCGACCAGAAGGAATCAAAGGCGTTTGCTATGTCGCGCTGCTGGAACACCAGCCGCTTCAGGCGCTGCCCATGGGGACCGAAAACGGTGCGCACCATCAGGTCCAGATCGAACGGCTCTGCGCCATCTTCACTGTCATGCTGCATGAGAAACGAGTCGATTGCCGCCGACAGCCGGACGTCTTCGTCATCGCCGTCGAGTTCGAAATCGAGAACAATGTCAGCCATCGCAACCCCCGTTCCTTCACAAAGTCTTAACAGACAATCCACCCGGGCAAAAACTATTTCGCACCTGCAACAATACATTCTTGGCACAGCTCGCCTGCCGCGCGAGACAACCTGTGCAAGTTCCGGGCTATTTCTCGGAAAACTCGGGGTAAAAGGGAGGATGCTGCGTGAATATCGCGAATGATTCTCAACCATGGCGGGTATCAAGCCGGCCGCAAGGAGCTTCCAATGCTTCGTAGCTTTGCCGCGACCGGCGCGCTCGCCCTGCTCGTGGCATGCGGCCAACCGGCCCCTCAGGGGTCTGCGCCAGCTCAGGAAGCGCTTTCAGAGAGCGCGATCGACGACCGTCCGGTGCTGAGCATCTATTCCACCCGCACCTACGAGTCCGACACGGTCCTGTACGCCCGGTTCGAGGAAGAAAACGGCGTCCGCATCGACGTGCGCGAATCCGGCGCGCCGGAGCTTCTGGACGCGCTGAAAGCCGAAGGCGCCGACAGTCCGGCGGACGTGCTGCTGATTGCGGACGCGGGCGCGCTCTACCAGTTCCAGCAAGCCGGCTTCACGCAGCCCGTCCGTTCGGACGCGCTCGAAAAGGCCATTCCGGAGCCCCTGCGCGAGCCGGATGGCAACTGGTTCGGGCTCGCCAAGCGCGCGCGTGTGGTCGTTTATGACCCCCAGCTGCTGCCTCTGGAAGAAGTTGATACCTATGCGGACCTGGCCGACGACCGGCTCAAGGGGGAACTGTGCGTGCGCTCCGGCACCCACATCTACAACCTGTCCCTGCTGAGCGAACTCATCAGCCGGATCGGCAGTGACGCCGCCGAAGCCTGGGCAAGCGGCGCCGCCTCGAACTTCGCCCGCGCCCCTGAAGGCGGCGACACGGCGCAGATCGAGGCCGTCGCGGCCGGCAAATGCGCGGTCGCGCTGGTGAACCATTATTACTGGGTGCGCCTGGCAACCGGCACGACAGAGGAGCGCCTGACGGCCGCCAAGACGCTGGTGTCTTTCCCCGACCAGGACGGCGCCGGCACCCACATCAACATCACCGGCGCAGCGGTCGCCTCGACCGCGGATGCGCCGGATCTCGCGCTTCGGTTCATCGAATTCCTGGCAACGCCCGAAGGCCAGGGCCTGCTGACCTCGGAAACAAGGGAATACCCGGTTGTGGCCGGGGCGCCGATGCCGGAAGGGCTCGAACTGCTTGCGGACTTCAAGCCGAGCGACTTTCCCCTCTCAGACCTCGGTGCCAACCTCGCCGAGGCCCAGGCGATCTATGACCGGGCCGGATGGAACTGAACGGCCAGCCGGATCGACGTGTTCACATTCGCGACAGGCGGAACCTGACAAATCAGTAACGGCTGTCCCGGAGCCTCGCTTTTACAGGCTTTCAGCCTTAGGCTTCTGCCTTCAACTGGAGTTTTCCTGCATGGCTTCAAAACTGCTCCGGGCCGTTGCTGCTGTTGCTGCCACCGCAATGCTGGCCTTCAGCGCGTCAGCGCAGAGCGCCATCCGCGACGCCGAGATCGAGGATACGCTGCGCGAGTGGACAGACCCCATCCTGGACGTGGCGGGCCTGGTGCCGAAGGATGTCCAGATCATTGTCCTCAATGATCCGACCCTCAACGCCTACGTCGCCAATGGCCAGCGGATCCACCTGCACACCGGCCTTCTGATCGCCGCCGAAAGCCCCGGACAGATCAAGGGCGTCATCGGCCACGAAATCTGCCACATCGCCTGCGGCCACACAGTTGCGCGCCTGCATGCGGCCTCGGTCGCGATGCGCCCTGCCCTGGTGTCGATCGGCCTCGGCATCCTCGCCATTGCCGCCGGCGAGCCTGGCGCCGGCGCCGCGCTGATCAGCAGCTCCAGCCAGTTTGCAGCCCTGAACTTCTACGTCCACACGCGCGCCGAGGAATCCTCGGCCGACGCCGCGGCGGTGAAATACCTCTCGGCGCTCGGCGAATCGCCGGCCGGCCTCGTCGAATTCTTCGAGAATTTCCGCTATCAGGAAGTGCTCTCGGACGCGCGCCGTTACCCCTATTTCCGCTCCCACCCGCTCGCCTCTGATCGTATCCGCACCGTCCGGGGCCTTGCAGAGGCTACCGGCCTGATGGAAACGCCTGCGTCCCCGCATGTGCAGAAGCAGTACGAGATGATGCGCGCCAAGCTGATCGGGTTCCTGGACTCGCCGCTCAAGGTACGCCGCGAATATCCGCCGACCGATAAGAGCGAACCTGCCCGCTATGCCCGCGCAATCTCGGCCTTCCAGGCGTCCGACATCCAGACGGCGCTCGATGCAACCGACACACTGCTGGCTGACGAGCCGGACAATCCGTATTTCAACGAGCTCAAGGGCCAGATCCTGTTCGAAAGCGGCCGCGCCGCAGAGTCGGTCGAGCCGCACAAGCGTTCACTGGAGCTCATTCCCGGCCAGCCGCTGTTCCTGATCAACTATGCCCGCTCGCTCAACGCGCGCGGTGAAGAGGGCGACTACCAACTGGCCGAGACTGCACTGCGCGATGCGCTCGTCGCCGAGCCGGACAATGCCTTTGCCTGGGCCCAACTCGCCATCACACTGGAAAATCAGGACCGCCGGGCCGAAGCTCAGCTTGCCACTGCCGAGTCCGCCTATTGGGTGGGCGATATCGTCCGGGCCAACGCGTTCGCGCGCCGCGCCGTTGCCGCGCTGGAAAAGGGCACCACCACCTACCGCCGGGCCGATGACATCCTGCTGATCACGGATGCGAACAACCCGGACAACCGGCAGTTCTACGAGCGCTACGGCAGGTCTTCTCGCCTTTCGCTTGAAACGGGGGGACGGGACATGCCCTTCGGAGACTTTTCGGCTACAGCCCGCCGGTAACGCCTGTGTGAGCATGGGTGGACGAAGGGCTCCTCTTGCCTATAGTCCCGCCAGATTCATTCACAGGACCGACGCCGCATGACGCCCCTCCTCCAGAAACCTTTCCTGGCCCTTGCCTTCACGGCCCTGGCCCTCCTGCCCGCCTGTGCCCAGCCGAGCGCGGGCAGCGCCAGCAAGGCTGAAATCGAGAAGATCGTCCACGACTACATCGTGGCCCACCCTGAAGTCGTCGAAGAGGCACTGATCGCGCTCGGCGACCGCGAGAAGGCCGCCAAGGCCGCCGCCGCGCAGGCCGCGATCAAGGCCAATGCCGACAAGCTCTACCGCCAGGCCTCCGACTATTCGATCGGGCCGGCCGACGCCAAGGTCACGGTTGTGGAATTCTTCGACTATCGCTGCGGCTTCTGCAAACGCTCGGTCGACTGGGTACGCGCCCTGCCGGAGGAATATGACGGACAGGTACGCGTCGTTTTCAAGGAATTGCCGATCTTCGGCGGCATCAGCGAGACCGCCGCGCTCGCCACCCTCGCCGCCGGCAAGCAGGGCAAATATCTCGACCTGCACGTCGCGCTGATGGCGCTGAAGAACAATGACGACCTGACCGAGAAGAAGATCGACGAACTCGCCGCCGCTGCAGGCATCAACGTCGCCAAGATGCGGGCGGACATGAAGTCCAAGGCCGTGCAGCAACAGCTCGCCGACATGAAAGCGCTCGGCAGCGCGCTCGACATCGGCGGCACGCCGGGCTTCTTCATCGGCGACCAGCACATCGAAGGCGCCAACGTTCCCGCCGTGGAAGCCGCCATCGAAGCTGCCCTGAAGGGCTGACCTCGCCGCTTTACGGGCGGCCCACTTCGCCCGGCTCGGGATCACAGTGTAGCGCGTCCGGAATGGTGATGCGTGGAACGTCGAGGCGCTTCATCCGATCGAAGGATGACGTCGAGATCGGCGCTGCATTCGCGCATGCCGAAACGCACACAGGTGGCCTTGCCCAACGGATACGGCGCAAGGCCGCTGGGGGAAGATCAAAAAAAACCGCCCATCGAGGCCATCGCCCACATTGTGAACCGGGCGCACCCCGCGCCGTGTCCACTGCCTCCAGCCCCTCCATCACGCAGCGGCGTCGATGACCGCTGAAGGCGGCCTAGGTAGTTCTGCGGATAGGACAATCTCGCAATCGCGACCAGTTTTTGTCTCAATCTGAAACGTGGAAGTGGAAGATCTGATGAGTCTGGATCTGGGGCAGACCTTTACCCACGCGCGGCGGGCCGCTGCCTCTGCGCTTCTTGTGGCAAGCGCCGCATGTGCCACCACGCCTGCGTCGTCGAGCGCTGACTTTCCAGCCTGGACCAGCCCGAAGGACTGCTTCAGCCGAAATGTCGTGGAGACTGATCCGTATGCCGAACGCATGGCGCTTGCGTGCTCCGGACATGAAGCGGCAGCTGACCCCAATCGGAGCGGCGTGGACCGAGCTACAGCCTATTTCAATGCGGCCTCCGGATTCAACTTGCTTGGCGCGGGCAGCACGACGTCGGTCGCGTGCGAAACAAGCAGCGCATGCTATCAATTCGCCCTGACCCTGATCGAAAAATCCTTCGTCAATCAGGAAGACGACCTCATCACAAAGAACAACGCGTCGTCCCTCAAGGATACCGATGCGCGCTTCGTTCTGCGCCGCAGGCTTGCGCAGGCGCGCGCGTTGGCGGGCGCGGCCCGGTCAGGAAGTCTGTCCTGTCCCGAGCCCGACCAGTGCCTGCGCGCAGCGTCCGATGCGCTTGCGACACAGGACCTCGCGGGTCTGGCGTCCCGAACCGATGACCCGATTGCAGACATTGCCTGCCAGGCCCTCGATCTCAGTGTGCAGATCAACCAGCTGCGCGGCGCAGATCAGGAACACGCGGTCGTCTCCGATCTCAGACAGATCATCCGGCATTGTCCTTCGCTGGCCGGCGATGCATCGGGCACGCTGGCGCATGTCGCGTTCAATCGAGGCGAACAATTCCGCAGATCCATGGCGGATTCGGTCGCCTCCAAGGCGCCCCGGGCTCAGTCTGTAGCGCTCGGCGTATCCGCCGTTTCGAGTTACCGAGATGCATTGGATTCCAGCGCCGTCAGGCTCTTGGCTTTTCGGCGTCTCGGCGCGGTCTATCTTGCGCTCGCGGACCTCGAACCCGGCATGGCCGCCGAATATTTCGGTGCCGCAGGCGATGCGTTCAATGAAGCACAGAAGCTCAGCGCCGCTGAGCCAAATGCCGAACACGCTGAAGATCTCGAACAGCTGGGCGTCAGCTATCTGAGCCTTGCCGGAGCGAAACACCCCATCGATGCTGTGGAGAAGGAAACCCTTGTTGGCGCAGCGGTCCGCGTTCTTGAAAGAGCGACGTCGTTGTCACCAGATCATGATCGCCAGATCGCCCTCGCCGGTGCCTATGAGCTGGCGGGCCAATATGACAAGGCGGAGGCGGTCTACGCCGCCGCCCTGTCCTCCGGTCAAAACGCCGGCCGCGAAACAGCTGTCTTGTCCCTGGCGCGCCTGCTCGTACGCCGCGGCAAGGAGGACGAAGCGCTATCCGTTCTCGAACAAGCGCTCGCCGACGGCCTGCAAGCGGCCTCCGTTCGCTACGAGATCGGCCGGCTGAAGTTTGTCAGCGCCGACTTTGCAGGCGCGATAGAGGCCTTGTCGCCGGTCACCGCAAACGTCCCGTCGTCACAGTTGGCGGAAACCCAATACATGTTGAGCATCGCTGAAACCGTGCTGCGACGGGCCGGTTGGCAAGCCCGGGCGCGCGCGCATGCCGATGACGCTGCACAAGCCAGCAGCCGGTCACCCAAGTATATCCGACAGGCCTGCCTGACTCACATTCTTGGCGGAGGACCGGACGTAAAGTCGGGTGCCAGCCTTCAGCGCTGCCCGGTCGACGATACGGCCGAAAAGCATCTCCTCAGGGGCATGTACTTCCTGAAACAGGCACAGCTCATGGACGTGTCGGCCTATGATATCGCCTCTCAGGATTACTGGCGCAGCGTTCTACGGCTCGCGCAGGATGCCTTCCAGTCCGGCGAGACCGCTCTCAAGGCACGCCCTGAAGCGAGCTCGAAAGTTCGCTACGATGACCTCGGCCGGGAGATTGATCTTGCCGTTGTACTTGCGCAGGGCAAACTGGTTGTCGAGCGATGCCGCCGGGATGCATCGATCGATGCAGGTTCGCAGGCCTGGAAAGACCTCGAAGCCTTCTTCGGGTATTATGGGGTGCTCAAATGCTCCGCATTCTGATCAATGGACCCGTGCCTGAATGCGCCGCTGCCGCACGAATCGCCCCGGCGCTCAAAATTCCTGTTCTGGAGATCTGAATCATGCAGCCGCCAAGTTCATCTGACCACTCTGAAGAACTCGTATTCCAGCCGGTCCCGACGCGCGAGGACATGCAAGCCCTCTCGCAAGAGGCCAGGCAGGCCAGAACGGGGCGCGCCAGGTTGCTGGTTGCCGTGGTCTTCCTGGTGGGAATGATCGCCGCCGGCGCCATCGGCATGGCGATGGTCAAGCAGAATGCGG
Organism: Hyphomonas sp.; assembly: GCF_016125515.1. Taxonomy (GTDB): domain Bacteria; phylum Pseudomonadota; class Alphaproteobacteria; order Caulobacterales; family Hyphomonadaceae; genus Hyphomonas. The sequence goes on along the minus strand of NZ_WGLO01000015.1, from coordinate 63,695 downwards.
CCGCTGCCGCAGAAAAAGCCGAAGTTGAAGTCGCCCGGCTCAGCAAGCAGATCGCCGAGAAAGACGCACAAGCCCTGGCGTTGCAGCAGAAAATTGACGCCCAGAAAAAGCAGATTGACGCATACGCGCCGTTTCAGAGCATCGTGACGCTGCAACAACAATCCGAGCTGCTGGAATTTGAAATCACGCAGCTACTCGCCGAACCGAGCCGCGCCGGCGCGCCCAGGAAACTGACAGAGCTTCCGCCAGACGTCGAATGGCTCGACACGACCATCTCTGCGCTGACAGCCCGGCGTGACAAGCTTCAGCAGATGAAAGCCACGGTCGCTGCCTGGCCGCCCGCCCCGGCCTCTCCCCGCCCCGATTGAACCCGAACCGACGCAAAGGAACCAAGCTTATGAGCGAGTTGATCGAAGAAGCCGGCGATTTGTTCGCGCCGGTCACAACGCAGAAGAAACAGCCCTTCAGTCTGAAGGAACTTGTCGCAGAATTTCCCAACAGCCAGAGTGACTGGTCAATACCGGAGTCGTTTTTCTGCCTCGTCCTGTCGGCGGCCTTGGCGGATGGACGGATGGCGCAGCAGGAATCCGAAGAACTCAAGGCGCTTTCACACCGCTCACGGATTTTGCGCAATCTGGATCCCAATGAACTCGCCGCCTTGAACCGCACGGTGGTCAAGCGCCGCGCAGACCGTCCGGAGTGGATGAGCGAGGCTTGCCGCGCGCTCCCTCATGACATGCACCTCTCGGTCTTCGTGCACTGCCTCGACATCTGCCTCGCCGATGGCGCCATGGTTGCAGCCGAGGCAGAATTTCTCGAAACCCTGCTTGAGCATCTGAGCGTCAGCGAAGATGATGCGCGCCAGGCAACGCGAATACTGTCTGTCAAGAACAGGTATTGACCGTCCCCGACTCTGTCGGCGAGGTACGCCCTCCTGGACAGCGCGCTCAAGTCAGGGGGCTGGGGCGTGCGTGCTGCCTCACGATGAATGGCGCCGCGCCGGTCATCGGCAGATTCAAATGCGAGGATCGAGCAGGTGGCTGAAACAGGAACCGCACGTGAACCGTTCGCCCGCCTCCTGGACCGAGTGGGGCGACCTGCGCACAGGTGCGCTGTTGTCCATCCTGTAGACGCGCTCTCCCTATCCGGCGCGCTCGAGGCACAACGGCTCGGCCTCGTCGTTCCTATCCTTGTCGGAAACCAGAGCAAGGTCAGGGCGGCGGCCGACAGCGCCGGGCTCGACATCTCGGGCCTGGAACTTGTGGACGCGGCGCACAGTCACGCCGCCGCTGACGAAGCGGTCCGGCTCGCGGCAGAAGGTGCTGTCTCGATGCTCATGAAAGGACATATCGCCACCGGCGAACTCATGGCGGCCAGTCTCCGGCGTGAGGGCGGGCTGCGCACGCAGCGACGGATGAGCCATGTGTTCGTGCTGGAGACACCCGCCTGGCCGAAATGGATCCTGATTTCGGACGGCGCCCTGAACATCGCCCCCGACCTGACGACCAAACGCTGGATCACCCAAAACGCAATCGATCTTGCCAACGCGCTGGGCATTGCCGCGCCGCTCACCGCGATCCTGTCTGCGACTGAGCTCGTCGATCCCGCGATGGCTTCGACCATCGATGCGGCAGCCCTTTGCAAGATGGCCGACCGCGGCCAGATCCGGGGCGGGATCCTGGATGGACCGCTTGCCTTCGACCTTGCCATGTCACCAGCAGCGGTGCGCGCCAAGGGGCTGAATTCGCCGGTGGCGGGGGCCGCCGATATCCTCATCGTTCCGGGGATCGAAGCCGGCAACATGCTGGCCAAACAACTCGACTATCTCGCGGACGCCGAAGCCGCAGGACTCGTGCTGGGCGCCAAGGTCCCGATTGTGCTGACAAGCCGCGCCGACAGCCCCGCTGAACGCGCGGCTTCAGCAGCGCTGGCCGCTTGCTATTTGGCGTGGCAGGACCATTCAGGATGACAGGGAAAGTCGTAGCGACCTTCAACGTAGGTTCCTCAAGTCTGAAGCTGGCTGCCTATAGAGCAACGCCGGCCGGCGGTCTTGGCCCTCGTCTGCTGCGCGCCGAAATCGACGGACTGCCCGGCGCGCCGAAGCTTTCTGCTGTCGCCGAAGACAGCGCGCGGGCCCGCACTTTTCTGGCCAGCGCCGATATCTCGGATCTCGAATTGTCTGTTCTCGCCCCGCGCTTGATCATGGCGATCGAGTTGGCCCTGGACCAACCGCTCGCCGCTGTCGGACACAGGGTTGTCCAAGGCGGCATGCATAGTCACACCAGCCAGGCGGCAACGCCGCAGTTGATTGCGCAGCTCACCAGCCTGGCTCCCCTCGCGCCCGATCATCAGCCCTATAACCTTGCGGCCATCCGCGCCTTGAACGCGGCGCGACCAGACCTGCCGCAAACCGTGTCCTTTGACACGGCCTTTCACCGCACCCAGCCGCGGATCGCCCAGCTGTATGCCTTGCCCCGCGCGCTCACGGACAGCGGGATGATGCGCTACGGATACCACGGTCTGTCCTATGCACACATCGCACGCCGCCTTCCGGAACAATTCCCGGCGCACCGGCTGGCACGGACGCTCGCACTACATCTCGGCAGCGGATCGAGCCTTTGCGCCATTCTCGATGGCCAAAGCATCTCGACCAGCATGGGATTTTCCGCCCTGAGCGGTGTACCGATGGCCACACGTTGCGGGGATATCGATCCCGGCCTGCTGCTCTATCTCATGAGCGAGCGGCATATGAGCCTAGACGATGTCTCGCTGATGCTGCGCAAGCAGTCCGGGCTTCTGGGGGTCTCCGGGATTTCGGGCGACCTTCGCCAGCTTGAAGCCTCGGGCACCGCGGAGGCGGACGAAGCCATTGCGCTTTATATCTACCGGATCGTCCGAGAATGCGGATCGCATATCAGCGCCCTCGGCGGCATCGACGCGCTCGTTTTCACCGGGGGTGTCGGGGAGAACTCCGCGCTCGTGCGTTCCGGTATCGTGGCCGGACTTGCATGGGCTGGCATCAACATCGAAGCCGAAGCAAACAGGCAAGGCAAACGCGTGCTCTCCCCCGGCGGTGCACCGGTCAGTGTATTTGTTCTGCCGGCGGATGAAGAAAGCGAGATCGCGCGAGACTGCCTCGCGCTTCTATGATCGGGCCGTCTGGCAGCGCTCGAAATCGGTCGATTCCGGCGGGGCGTTTCCTAGCGTCCAAGGCAGGCCTGGACGCCTTCAGCAAGCAGCTTCCCGACCGAGATCTTGTTGGACACATGTGGGACGGTGTCACAGCTGACAACCTGCAACGCGCCCGCTTCCATGAGGCGCCCATACGCCCCTTCGACAAACAGCGCATGCACGCAGCAGCAGACGGGCGGCCTGAAACCCTTCGCCACAAGACCTGAAACCAGTCTCGCCATTGTTGTGCCCGTGGAGACGATGTCGTCGACAATGACCGGTTGGAACGCGCCAAAGCGACCGAGTTCGGGCAAATCGATCTGGACAGACCTGTCGCCCGTGCGTGTCTTGTTCAAGACCAGCCCGGGCGCGCCTGTTCTTTCCGAAATGCCCTGCACCCATTGTTCACTCTCGGAATCCGGCCCGATAATCAGCGGTTGGGAGAACTCGGACGATATCCAGTCTGCAATGGCAGGAACTGCGGTCAGCCTGCGGGCAGGAACCGAACCGAACACTTCGTCGAGAGCGCCGAATCTGTGAAGATGCGGATCCACGGTCACAATCCAGTCGGCAAACTGGCCGAGTATTCGCGCAAAGTGGACCGCACTCACTGCTTCACCTGCCTGGAAGGCAATATCCTGGCGCATGTACGGCAAGTATGGAATCGCCAATCCCACCTCTCTTGCGCCGTTGGCGCGCGCGGCGCCCGCCGCGAGCAGCACACTCATCAGGTGCTGATCGGGGTCATTCAGACAGCTGACGAAGACCACCCGGCGGCCGGCGACATCGTCGAGCAGGCGAACATAGGATTCCCCATCCGGGAACTTGCGAAACACAACTGCGCCTTCAGCCAGGCCGGCTTCCAACATGGCTGGCACAAGGTGATCCGCGCCGGGCGCCGCGAAGAACACATCAGGCCTCATCGGCTTATCTCCACGACCAGAGGATTCTCGGCAACATAGTCCATCGCATACGCAATCTTGCCATAGGTTCCAGATACGAGGGTGAACAGCGTGTCTCCCTGCTTGACCGTGTCGCCCAATCGGACGGCCAGACGCACACCGGCCGAAGCATCTTCCGGAGCGCCCGCCAACTTTGCGATCCGGGCAATCATGCGATTGTTCAGCGATGTAACGCGCCCCGATCTCGGCGCCCGGATGGGGCGGCTGAACTGGGCCCGAGGGGGCTCCTTGATCCCGCCTTGTGCCATGCAGATCTGTTCGAACTTTTTCCGTGCCCGGCCGTCCCGAAGCGCAATGCTGGCCAGGCCGGCGCCTTCACCTTCGGCGCAGACGCCGGCCATCTCGAGGAGGGTGCCTGCCAGCAGGCACGACTTCTCGGCCAGATCCGAGAGTTCGGGGGGTTGAGAATCGAGGACGCGCAGAATGTCTTCAGCTTCAAGCGCGGGACCGATGCCCCGGCCCACCGGCTGACAACCGTCCGTCATCACGGTGCGAACGTCTAGACCGAAGGCACCGGCGACTTCATGGAACAAGTCCGACAAGCGCGCGGCAGATTCAAGATTGCGCATCTTGGCGGTCGGACCGACGGGCATGTCGATCACGACGTGCGTTGCGCCCGCCGCAATCTTCTTTGACAGGACCGAAGCCACGAGCAGCCCGTCGACATCGAGATTGAGCGCACGCTCGATGCGAATGACCGAAGTGTCCGCCGGACTGAACCCGACGCTGTCTCCCCAGACGAAACAGCCGCCGGTCGCTTCGACGATCCGCCGCATCGCCGCCATATCCATCGCAACATTGGTCAGTGTCTCCATCGTGTCGGCGGTGCCGGCCGGAGACGTGATCGCTCTGGATGACGTCTTGGGCATCTTCAGGCCAAAGTTGGTCACGATCGCCACGATGATCGGCGTCGTGCGGTTGCCGGGCAAACCGCCGATGCAGTGCTTATCGAAGATGTTACCAGCCGGCCAAACGAGTCGCTTGCCGGTCTCGACCATGGCCTTTGTAACGGCGATCGTTTCGGCTGCCGTGAGCACCGGAGACGCACAGGCCGCCACAAAGGCAGACAACTGAATGTCGGAGAAACGGCCGGCCACGATGTCGCCAACAATCTCTGCCGCTGATCCTGTCTCGAGTTCCTCACCGAACATCTTGGCACGGACATGGGTCATGGACTGCAGGGGCGGCGCCGATGCGACTTTGACGGGTTGCGGATCGGTCAGACCGAGCTTTGTCCAGGCATATTCCGAAAGACCGATCTCGTTGTGATCAATCAGGTCGGACGTCACCTGGTAGAGGCTCGCATAAACCGTCGCGCCATTGCATTGAAGCTTGATCCGGCCATGCGCGCTCAGGCCTTCGGACTTGCTGACATCGCTGTCAGTCCGAATGAATGCCACGGCTTCGTCATGTGTCAGCAAGCCCAGCCGGCGCGCCCGCAACTCGTTCAGCCCAAGCGGTGTCATGCAAGATCGACCTGCTGCCCCTGCTCGGGAACCTCGCAGTCCCAACCCAGTTCATCCTGTATTCGGTGGCGCAGGGTATCTGATGCGTCGGGCTCGCCGTGCACGATGAATGTCCTGCGCGGCGGCGCCTCGAAGCCTGAGAGCCACCGCATGATCTCGTTCGCGTCGGCGTGCGCCGACAGTATGTGCAGGTTGAGGACTTCTGCCCGTACCTTGTGCCAGGCGCCGTGAATCTTGATCTCGTCTGCTCCGGCAAGCATGCGCGCGGCGCGCGTGCCGCCGGGCTGGAAGCCCGAGAAGAGGATCGTGGCGTGCGGGTCGGGCACATATCGCTTCAGGTAGTTCAGCACACGCCCCCCCGACACTATCCCGCTCGTCGACAAAACGATCTTCGGCTTTGAGTCTGCAACGATCTTGTCAGACTGATCCGCATCACGGACGCATTGCGCGGCCGAGCAGGCCGCGCGCGCTTCTTCCGCCGACAGCCGGGACCCGGCATCCTGTCGGCAGAACAAGTCTGACGCATCAATGGCCATTGGGCTGTCGAGATAGATCGGAATGTCAGGAATCCGACCGGACGTGCGAAGCCGGCTCAGATGATAGAGCAGGCCTTGGGCATGTCCGACAGCCGAGCTCGGAACGATCACCGTTCCGCCACGTTTTACCGTGCGCTGGATAACATCTTCGAGCAGATCTTCGGGATTTCCTTCGGGACGAACCGAGCTGCCATAGGTCGATCCCACCACGAGATAATGGGCCAACCTCACGCGTTCAGGTGGGTGCATGAGCGGACTATCATACCGGCCAAGGTCGCCGGAAAAGACGATGCGTCGGCCCCCCAACTCGAGCTGGACAATCGCAGCGCCAGGAATGTGCCCCGCGCGAAGGAACCTCACACCAATCCCATTGGGAAAGTCCTGCGCCTCGTCAAACCCGCAGGTCTTGAACAGCCGGATGGCGCGGCGGGCATCATGTTCCGTGTAGAGGGGTTGGGCCGGATGGTGGCGCGAATATCCTTCCTGGTTTGCGCGCTCCGCGTCGGCCTGATGGATCGATCCGGCTTCGGGCAGGAGAATCTCGCAGAGCTCGCGCGTCAGCTCAGTGCAGAGGACCGGGTTGTCGAATCCCTGCTTCACCAGTGCCGGCAGGTAGCCACTGTGGTCGAGATCAGCGTGGGTCAGGATGACCATGTCGAGATCGGCAGGATCAAACCCGGGCGGTTGCCAGTTCTTGCGGCGAAGCTGCTTGTATCCCTGGAAAAGCCCGCAATCGACCAGCAGTCTTGTCTGGTCCGTCTCAACCAGGAACCGCGATCCTGTTGCCGTTGCGGCCCCCCCAAGAAACGACAAGGACGTCATGACCCAATCTCCGTTGCCGGCCTGTGTGACCGTATTGTGATCTGTGAGCAGAGGAGACAGTCCTGACCGCGTGTCAACGCAGCACCTCCGGATCGCCGCGCCCGGTGGCCGCAGCGCGCTCTGACGGCGAAAGGAATGTGTCAGCCGGAATGCCGAGGAGGCTTGCAGCCGACACGATCAGGTGTGCCCAGGTACTGCGATTGGCGAACAGCATCCCCGGCGCGTCCAGCGTCCCCCCTCGGCTCTGGTAGCCATGCGCGCGAAACAGACGCGGCCCCTCATCGAGACGCCTCAAGAGACCTGTCATCATCTCGGGACGGGTATGCGTTGCCAGCAGGCGTGGAAGACCCGGCGGAAACAGATCCCTGATCACTCGATCCGGGACAACGAACGCCTCTTCGAACCGGTCCCTGGGCACGCGCAGGCGGCCCGGTTCCAGGATGACCGCGACGTCGACACTGACGCCGTGCTCGCGCAGCCTGCCCGCCGCTCGCCGCACTTCTGAGAGCTGGTAAGCGCCGATGGCAACAAGTTGCAAAACTGCGCGCGGTTCGGCTTCCAGACGTGCAACACCGGTCTCGAAGGCCGCCTGAGCGTCGGCGTCTGTGAACACCTCCGGCGTCGCCCGCTTGGGCGCAACGATGCATCCGACAACACCGCGTGCCGAATATATCTGGCGGAGCGCTTCGACACCGGTCGCAGCATCGACGGCAAAGATGACGCGCGCAATATCAGACATTTCGCCGAGGAGTGCTTCACCAATGGTGGGATCCTGATGGGATTGCTGGTTCTTGCCATTTTCCCATGTGTGGGACGTCACAATCAAGGGCACGCCAATCCATTGAGGTGGCCGTCCAGCCTCCATGAGCTGGCGCGCAAAGATGATCTCCTGGCGCAGCGCGCCCAACATCTTGACGGCGAACGCTTCATAAGAGACGGCAAGGTTCAGGCCAGCCTTGTTGCCGAGCGCTGCACCGATGACCGCTTCTTCATTCAGCGCCGTGATGACCGATCCGTCTACGGATTCCTTAGACCCCGGTTCGGGCTGGTTCACCCGGTGCCGGAGACGGGCCAGGGTTCGTCCCATCTGATTGCTCTTGAGTTCATCGGGATTACCAATCCGGAACCGGTGGTTCGGATTGGCGGCAACAAATGAAACAAACCAATGGTCCATTGCAGCCAGCGCCGAGCCGGCGGGAATTTGCGCGCGGAAGGGCACAACCGGCGCGTCGGGACACCGGACGGCGAAGGGATTACGCCCCTCCTTCACTCGGTGTTGCGCCTCATGCTGCTGGAACGCCTGGCGGGCGGCTGCCAGGTCGTCAAATGGGACGAAAAGCGCCCTGGCGCCGGCATTGAATGCCTGCTTCCCCTTTTCATCGGTATGAGGGTTTTGTTCGAGCGGAAGGTTGTGCGCGCGATTTGTTCCAGCTCCCGGAAAGCCGAACCCCTTCTCGGTCGTCGCGATGGCAAACGGCAGGCGCACGGGATACGTCGCCTTTCCCTGTTTGATCGACCTGGCGGCCTCAGTGAGCCTCCTTTCCGATTCCAGAACCGCCCAGACGAAAGCCGCCGGATCTCTCCCATCAATCTCGATCGGATCGAACCCATTGACCTCAAGGTAGCGGGCAAGCCAGGCCGCCCCGCCATCTTGCCTTATCTCGGTACGCTGCTCGATGCGTCGCCCGTTCAGGATCATGACCGGCGCCGTGAAGCCGCAGTCTTCATGACGCCACCAACGTTCGGCCCAATCACCGCCGCGTTGCTCCTCGAACGCGCCATCGCTGAGTATGGCCACCAGGCTTTCTCCAGGGAGCGGCATGTGAACATACTGGGTTTCTGCAAAGCCGAGATATCCTCCCTCAGACACGCCGCCCGCGGTGAATGCATTGACATGGCTCCCGAGAGGCGCTGATGCGGTCCCCTGCGCATCGATCTCATAGCTATAGAAGTCTGCACACAGACGGCTTATGCCGGCTTCGCTGAAATCATAACGATCCGCTTGCTGGTCTGTCAGATTGCCGACGAGGCAATTCACGGCTTCGACAGCAGCCACGCAATGGCCCTGCCCAAGAATCCAGCCCCGCGTCGTTGCCGTCAGGAGGTTCGCCGCAAGGTAGCCGACATAGGCTGGTACGACATTGAGCGATCCGCCGGTATGACCTTCCGGTACAGGCTTGAAATCAGCGGCCCCCAGATCGGCGCCGGAGAGGTCAACCCGGCGCGCATACGTCATATGGACAACGACCCACATCGCGGCGCTGGCAAGACGGTCCGCAGCCGACAAGGCCTCATAGACCAGGTCTTGCGTCGATGCCGAACCCGATTCCACAAGGCGTTCCGCCAGAGCTGCGATCCGATCCCGGGTCTGCTCGCAATGGCGGATCACCCCGTAGCCTTTGGCCCACCTATCCAATGCCGTCATATTGCAATTCCCTCTGCGTGCTCAGATGTTCTGCCCGGCCACAGATGCCGCAGCGCGGTCCAGCCGCCCCCTACGATCCCTGTCCCGATCGCGAGTGCCAGCAATCCTGCCCCGGGCAGTTCCACGGCAAAGATGGCGCTCAGCGTTTCGATCGTGAATACGATTGCAAGCACCACGACAACGCCGGCCGTGATCGCCCAGAAGACGCGCCGATGGGGCGCAAAGATACGTCCGGAGGCAGCCGAGTCGGTCAACGCGAGCATCAGGTTGCCGATGACAAGCGCAATGAAAGCTGCCCCCCGCGCGGTGGGTTCGTCCGCGCCGCCCACCGTCTGGAGCGACCCGTATAGAGCAAGCACTGCAGCGAGAAGACCCATGCCTTGCACGAGCGCAAGGACCAGCTCGCGGCGGCCGAACAGGAGTTCGCCGGAGCGCCTCGGCGGGCGTTGCATAGCCTTTCGGTCACTGGGTTCGGCTTCGAAGACGAGCGCGCAGGTCGGGTCAATCACAAGTTCCAGAAGCACAATGTGCATGGGATAAAGCATCGGCGGCAAGCCGAGCAGCAAGGGCAGCAAGGCAAGGCCTGCGATCGGGATATGGATCGCGATGATGTAGGTTATGGCCCGCCTGAGGTTCGAGAAGATGCGTCGTCCGAGGCGAACGGCGCCGACGATCGACGCAAAGCTGTCGTTCAACAGGACGAGGTCGGCGGCTTCGCGGGCAACGTCCGTGCCGCGCTGACCCATTGCAACACCAATATGGGCCGCCTCGAGGGCTGGCGCATCATTGACGCCGTCCCCCGTCATGGCGACGATTTCACCATCCTGGCGGAGCGCCTGCACGATCCTGAGTTTCTGCTCCGGGGCAATTCGTGCAAAGACGCGTACCGTCTTCAGCTTCTCGCAAAGCACGTCAAAGGGAAGTTCCTCGATCTCGGACCCGACCATAAAGCCGGCCGCCGTATCGATACCGGCCGCCGCCGCAATCGCCATCGCGGTTGTCGGGTGGTCACCGGTAATCATGACAACCTTGATGCCGGCGCGCCGGGCCTCCTGAAGGGCCTGGGGCACCTCGGCGCGGAGCGGATCGATGAACCCGATCAGACCGGCAAACCGGAAGTCTCCCAGCAAGGGATCCTCAAAAACGCGGCCGTCAAGGCGAGCGCTGGCCACGCAAAGCACACGCAGCCCAAGACCGGCATAGGACTCGACGATCCCAATCATGCGCGCCGCCTGGTCCGGAGCCAGACGGCAAAGCCGGAAAATCGCTTCGGGCGCCCCCTTTGCCGCGGCCAGGCGTGTTCCATCCGGCATCTGCCAGAGCTGGACAACAGCCAGCAGGTTCGGATTCAGCGGCCAGGCACGTTCAGGTTCAGAGGCGACGCCCGCCGCCGTCAGAGCCCCCGCCCCGCTCAAGGCTCGCACGGCCCGGTCCATGGGATCGACTGGCCGGACGGCCGATGCGAGCGCCGCGATCTGCACGAGTTCGCGGACAGGCACCGACAGATTGCCATCAGCGGCGACGCCTGTTCGCCGTCTTGGGTCCAGAGGCGCGCAACGTGCATCCGGTTCTCGGTCAGAGTGCCCGTCTTGTCCGCGCACAGTACCGTTGCGCCTCCCAGCGTTTCGATCACAGCGCTGCGTCGAACCAGGACCTTGTGCGTGGCCAGTCGCCAGGCCCCCAGCGCGAGAAAGATCGCCAACACCATCGGGAACTCTTCCGGTATCAACGCGATCGCAACCGTGATGCCCGCGAGGGCGCCGCCCAGCCAGTCGCCGCCCAGCACGCCGTAAGTGGCAGCAACCAGCCCGCAGAATGCCAGCGCGATGAGGCTCAGATAACCGATCAGCCGGCTCGTGGATTGTTGAAGTGGCGTGCGGTCGAGTTCGATGCCGGCAAGCGAGCTGCCGATACGGCCAAGCGCAGACCGCGCGCCAGTACGGCTCGACCTGATGACAGCCTGCCCCCGCACGATGAGTGTTCCGGCGAACACTTGATGCGCAGCCCCCGAGCCGGGTTGGACGTCTTCGTCGACCTCACAGGTAACCTGGCAGGGTGTCTTGTTGACCGGCGCCGACTCTCCCGTCAGCACGGATTCGTCGACGCTCAGAACGTCACCTGCCACAAGCAGACCGTCGACCGTAAGACGCTCTCCTTCTCCGGCAAGAACGATATCTCCAGGTACGATTTCGTGCGACGGCACCCGGCATTCGGCGCCGTCACGCAACACGCGCGACTCAGGTTGCGCGAGCTGCTGAAGCGCCTTCAGGGCCTGCTCGCTTCGGGCTTCCTGAAAGATCACAAGACCGATCGCCGCGCCGGCGCCGCCGAGCAGGAAAAGGCCCTCGCCCAGATCGCCCATGACGGCATAGATGATGGCCGCCGCAATGAGCAAAAGGAACATCGGTTCTCTGAGTGTCTCCAGAACGATGGCAATCACCGACCGGCTTCGCCCCGGACCCAAATCGTTCGGGCCAAGCTCCAGCAGGCGAAGACGGGCTTCCTCGCTACTCAAACCCTGAACGTCCAGGTTCACATCGCCCGACACTATCATCCGCCTACGATCCTCTTCGGCGACAAACTTTCCAAGCTTGCTCAAACGCCGGCTGAGCGAAGACGCGCGTCGCGCAACAAGCGAGAAGCCGCACTCCTTTTTGTTGAGGACGCTGACAAAACCGGCAGCGCGCCTAGCCCGATGGAGAGGTTGTTCGCAGCCAACCTTATGAAAGTCTCGCATTATACCGGGATACGTATGTTTCCGTATCGTTCGACTTGAACGCGCAGAGCAAGCTTGAATTCAAGACGTTCCAACTCTCAAATCCAAGTCAAAACAGGAGAAGCAATGCCATGGGCTTTCGTGATCTCTCGATTTGCATTTCGTCCTTTGAATCCGATTTTGGATTGATCGAACAGGCTTCCGGTCTCGCCGAGGCCTGGCAAGCTCATTTAAGCTGCTGCGCCATCGGCCTGCAGCCATCCCCCCTCTTCAGCCAAGGGATCATGTCGGGCCAAGCTGAGTTCCAGGCCCAGATGCAGGCGAGCCGGGACCAGATTGAAGACTTCAGGAACCGCCTGAACAAGTACATTCAGGAAAAATCAGTACAGGTGGAGCTTCGGGAATCGCTGACCTTTGACACGGCGCTTGCTGGAACGGTGGCTGTATTTGCGCGGTATGCGGATCTGATTGTTGCGCGGATGCCAGAACAGCCGGACCGCGATCATCACGGCGAAATCATCGAAGGCGCAATGTTTGGCGCTGGCCGGCCTGTATTGGCGCTGCCCAAGTCCTGGAAACCGGCGCCTATCGGCCGGAAAGTGCTGCTGGCCTGGGACGCCAGCCGCGAGGCCTCGCGCGCCATTCACGATGCACTGCCAATGTTGGCGCCGGGAGCGGACGTCTGTGTCACCACGGTGGATGCAAAGATCGGCCCCGGCAAGCATGGCGCGGCGCCTGGCCTCGATATTTCAACTCACCTCGCCCGGCACGGTCTGAAGATGACTGTTCAAAATGCAGACAGTCTCGGCAAACCGGTTGGCGAGCGTCTCGTTGAAACGGCGCAGGGCTTCGGCGCAGACATGATCGTGATGGGAGGATACAGGCATCCGAAACTGGCCCAGCGCCTCTTGGGCGGCCCGAGCCATTTCCTTGTCTCCAATTCCCCGGTACCAATCCTGCTCTCGCATTGATCTTGATTGATCTTGGTCGGTGTTGCGAGAAGGCGCAGCGGCGTAAACGCGCTTCGCGCTTTGCTGTCTGATCTGTAGCCCGCCCGTGATAGGAGACATCTTTAAGCGTGGACCTGCAACTCCTTCAACGGTTGACAGCCGCGCTTGCGATCGGGGCGCTGATCGGCATCGAGCGGGGCTGGAAGCAGCGCAGCGAAGAACCGGGTTCGCGGGCCGCTGGCCTGCGCACATTTACGCTTGCCGGACTGCTCGGCGGCGTTTCTGCGGTTCTCGGTGCAGACATGGGCGCCTCCGCTTTTGCTGCGATCGCGATAACGTTCTCGGCGGTCTTCGGTCTGTTTGAGTGGCGCGAAACGTCAGCTGACGAAGAGTTTTCAGTAACCAGCGCCGTTGCGGGCATACTGACATTCGCGCTCGGGGCCTTTGCTGGGCTTGGCTATCTTCAGGAAGCCGCGGCGGGCGCCGTTGCCGTTGCCTGCATCCTTGCCTTCAAGGATAGCCTGCATGCCTGGCTGGGTACCCTGACATGGCCGGAAATCCGGTCTGCATTCCTGATCCTCGCGATGACATTCCTTGCCCTGCCGCTGCTACCATCATCACCTGTCGATCCGTGGGGTGTGATCCAGCTGCGTGAGCTCTGGTTTCTCACCATTCTCATCGCGACCATCTCGTTTGCAGGCTATATCGCCGTTCGCCTGCTCGGGCACCGGGCGGGGTTGGCGCTTGGCTCGGCGGCCGGCGCGGTTGTATCGTCGACTCTGACTGTTGCAGAGCTGGCCGGACGTGTGCGTCGGGAAACGGTCACCGCAATCGATGCGGCCTCAGCGGCGTTGCTTACAACCGTCGTCATGCTGGTTCGGATCATGCTGCTCGTCATCTTCATGGCGCCGCAACTCAATGCCCTCGTCTTGCCGGTTCTGGGCACGTCAGCTGGCTTAGGGGCCGCCGGCGCGCTTTATCTTCTGCACCCGAGAGGTCAGGCGAGCGAGGAACAGCTGCTACCCAATCTGAAAAGTCCATTCGATCTGAAATCTGTCGCGAGCCTTGCGCTCCTGATCGGCGGGCTCAACATCTGCGTTGCCCTGGGGTCCCGGTGGGCCGGCGAAATCGCCTTATTGCCCCTTGCGGCACTCGGAGGCCTGGCTGATACCGACGCGGTCGTCCTCAACGTGACCCGGTTGTTGGCGCCTTCACCGCACCTTGCAGCCGGCGCGATCCTGCTGGCGGCAACCGCGAACATGGTGAGCAAGACGTTTATCTCATTCGTCGCGGGAAACGTGCGCTTCGGCGCCTATTTTCTTGCCTCGTCGCTCGCGGTCGTCGCCGCGGGCGCGGGCGCGATGGTATTTGTCTGGAACTAACACCCTTCAGTACGCCGCTGGACGCGCGCTCCAGACCGATCGAAATCGCTTCTGCCGGGCGAAGCCGTCAATTCAGGCGCTGACGCACGGATTGACCGTCCGTCAGGGACCTGTCGGGGTAGAGGACGACACGGTCGGCGTCGGAAAGGCCTGAAATGACGGCAGCGAGGTTTTGATTCTGGTCGCCGAGCTCGATCGTCGTGAGCTGCGCCCGGCCGTCCTCAACCCGGAACACAGACCAGGCTTCCTGATCCCGGAAAAGGGCTGAAACGGGCACCCGCAGGACATCCTGCGACGTCCCGATCGTTACGGCCGCATCGACCCGGAACCCGTCACTCAGGACCTGATCCTCAGGAGGCTCCACCAGATCAATAATGACATTGACGCGCTGCTCTTCGACGCCCAGCGCTGAGATCTTCAAGAATCCTGATGGCTCGACCGCCTGGACGCGGCCCGCGAGCGTTGGCCCGCCCCACCCTGTCAACCGAACGTCAGCTCCCGGACGAAACCTTGCGGCGTCTTCGGACAGGAACTCCGCAACGATTTCCAGACGTCCGGGATCACCGATTTCCAGGATGGGCGTTCCGGCCGCGACGACGGCTTCACTCTGGACATGGACCCGGAGAATCTTGCCGTTTGCGGGCGCGCGCAGCTCGCGCAACCGCGCCCCATCTGCCGGGGCATTGGGAGGCTCGAGCCGCATTCTCGCCCCGTTGCGATCGGCTTCAGCCACAGCCCGGGCAGCCCGGGCGGCCGCGACGCGCGCCGATGCCGACTCCAGGTTCATCGTTGCGCGGTCGGCCGCACTTCGGGAGACAACCTGCTTTGCAAACAGCGTGCGCGCGCGTTCAGCTTCCTTTACAGCGTCCACTTCGACGGCCTCGGCTTCAGCAAGCTGGGCCTGCGCGAGGCGCAATGCAGCCGCGGCAGCGGCCAGCGCCGCTTGCGCCTCCGCCCGGGAGCGCGGATCGAGCAGAGCCGCTTCGGAGGGATCCAGTCTGGCGACGACGTCCCCCTTGCGGACCGTTTCTCCGGTCCGGTTTCCGATGCGCTGGAGACGCCCCGTCAACGGCGCTGCAACGACGTAAAGGTCGCGAACGCGTGTCCGGCCTTCTGCGCTGACTTCCACGACGATCTCACCGCGTGTGACTTCGCCAATATCGACCAGCTCCGCTTTCGGCCAGAACGCGTACAGAAGAAGCGCGCCGAGCAAGACGCTCGCACCAGTCCAGAAGACGAAACGGAAGTCTGGTTTGAATGCCTTGATCGTCATCGCGTCCGTCCTGAGAATCACGCGCTTTTCAGCGCCTCTACCAAATCGATCGTGTCGATCCGTTGCCTTACAATCAGCCCTGAAAGGATGACGACACCGATTACAATCAGACTGGCTGCCGCCATTGTGGCCGGCTCGAAGGCCAGCGGAAGGCGAAAAAGTTCGGAGCCCATCGCTTCTGCGAAGTACATGGAAAGAAGACAGCCAGCGCCAAGCCCCAATGGAAGCGCCACGAGCATGAGAAGCGCGACTTCCCCTAACAGAATGTAGGACACGGCGACTTTCGAAAATCCCAACACACGAAGAGACGCCAGTTCGCGCTGGCGCTCGGTAAAGCTGATGCGTACGGAGTTGTACACAACGCCGAGTGCGATCATGGCGGCAAACAATGCGAATACAGTGAGCGAGACGCCGATGTTCTCATCCATCAAAGCCCTGAGCCGATCTTCGGAAGGTGCCAGAAAGGAAACGGTCGCGATGCCAGGCGCCTCGACCAGTTCTGTTCTGAGCCGATCCTCGCCCGCGGCGTCCGTCAAGAGATACGCGCCCGAGATGACGCTCCCCTCGCCCATGAGCCGGTTTAACTGACCGATATCCATCAGAGCGGCCGACCCAAGATACGTTCGGGCCAGTGCCACAACCTCAACCGAGACGTGCGGGCGCCGGCCTTCAGTCATTTCAAGCTCGATCGTCTTGCCAGGTCCCGTGTTCAGCTTTTGCGCCAGATCCTCTGACAGGATCAGTCCGGCTGGCGGCGGTTGGACGTCTCGGCCCGACGCATCGATCAGCCGCGAGAGTTGGCTACCGGGCGCGGTCGCAATCAGCGCGACCCTTTCAGTCGCGGGACCGG
Organism: Hyphomonas sp.; assembly: GCF_016125515.1. Classification (GTDB taxonomy): domain Bacteria; phylum Pseudomonadota; class Alphaproteobacteria; order Caulobacterales; family Hyphomonadaceae; genus Hyphomonas. Next base: position 47,142 of record NZ_WGLO01000015.1, on the reverse strand, counting down.
AGCGCAGGATTGCAGTCACGATTCGAAAGGGCTCGGCCGCCATGACACCCGGCGTTCGCCGCATGTCATGAAGCGCAGTCGGACCCCGCGCCTCGGTGAAGGTCGCAACAGCGTCATAGCGGTTTGCCTCGCCGAAATAGCTGGCGATCATGCGTTCCATGCCATCCATCATGACCAGGACGGACACGAGGAGCGCGAGTGAAGCGGCAATTCCGCCAACCGTGACCAAGGCCCGTCCAGGCCAACGGATGATCTGCCGCAGGATCATGCGTGTCTGCTGGTCGATCCAGCGCGCCCGTGTGACGGCCATACCCGCGGCCTTTGAATAGTCCGGTGGCGGAGGAGGTGTCATCGCGTCCGCCGGATTCAGAGCGACCGACGCACGCACGGCCAGGAGCCCTGCCCCCAGCACCGAGAGCGCCGAAACCGCCCCCACCACCAAATAATCCATGGCCGCGGCCCGAAACAAAAGAAACGGGAAATCATAATAGCGAATGTAGAGCTGCGCCATTTCGCGGCCGAACCAGATGCCGAGCAGAACGCCTGCCAGAAGACCGAGCGCGCCGATCAAGCCCACAAGCTTCAGGAAATGCATCAGCACCTCCCGGTCAGAATACCCATACGCTTTCAAAAGGCCGATCGCGGGGCGCTGCACCATGACCAACCGGGAGATGACGACATAGACCAGGACTGCCCCGACGCCGAGGAACACCGGCGGAACGACCCGCCCGAGCGTGCGCAATTGATCGACTTCGCTGGTTACAAAGGCGTCCGAGACGTGGTCTTTGCGGTCATATGCGCCGGCGGCGCCATAGGCGGCGAGTTCGCTATCCAGTCGTCCGAGAACACTCGGCACGCTTGCCTCTCGGGACAGGCGGAGCACGGCCTCATTGAACGCGCCTTCCCAACCCGCCAGTTCTGAAAGCGCGCGCTCGTTCATCCACAGAACGCCGTAGCGCCTTTCATCTGGCACGAGCTCGCCGGGGGCAATCGCATAGACGTGTTCTGGAGACATCACGAGGCCAGTGACCATGACCTGAACCTCTCGCCCGCGGACGATGAATGAAATCTGATCGCCCAGCCCGATCCGGTGGGCTTCGGCGAACCGCTTGAGGATAACGGCCTCATTGGGTCGTCCGCTGGCGGGCAGACGCCCCAGGGACACGTGCAGTCTGTTTACAGAAGGTGCATGCGTTTCCGGGATTGAGATAATCTCGCCGAGCACGGAGTCCTGACTGGCCGGCAGGTCGATGCGAATGCCGAATCTAAGTCGACCCTCAAGGGCCTGGACGCCGGCAATCTGTCGAAGATCCTCAATCTCGCCCTTGGGCGCGCGCACGACGGGTGCCCAGACGTCGGCCATCAGATTGCGCTCATAATAGGCACGCCGCGTCTCCTCGAGGGACGTCACAAGTCCAGAAGACAGAAGCTGAACCGAAACACCTCCGGCGATCACCAGAGCAATCGCAATCGCCTGAATCCGCATACCGACGAAGTCGCGCAGCATCTTGCGATCCAGCATGCCCACAGCGCCGAGGAAGGACCCGCGTGCTACCATGTGACGTCACTCGGACTTATGGGGGCTGGATTCACCCTTGTCTCCCGGACCCGTCCATCGGCGAAGACAACGACCCTGTCGGCAATTTCCGCGACACCGGCATTGTGCGTGATGATCAGTGTGGTCGCGCCGATGCTGCGATTGACCTCAAGGAGGGCTTCCAGGACCTTCACACCCGTCGCAGAGTCGAGCGCGCCGGTGGGCTCATCGCACAGCATGACCGTCGGTTGCTTGGCAACAGCCCGGGCGATTGCGACGCGTTGTTGCTCGCCGCCCGACAATTGCGCCGGAAAATGATCCATCCGGTCGCTTAAACCGACCAGTGCGAGGGCGTCTTGTGGCGTAAGCGGGGCATCTGCAATCTCGGTTATAAGCGCAACATTCTCCCAGGCCGTGAGGCTGGGCATGAGATTGTAGAACTGGAAGACAAAACCAACATGTCGCCGGCGATACTCCGTCAGTTCGCTGGACGATGCAGCGGAAAGGTCAACGCCGCGAAACAGGACTTTGCCTTCTGTCGCCTGATCGAGCCCGCCGACGATGTTCAAAAAGGTCGATTTTCCGCTGCCGGATGCTCCGAGTATGACCACAAGTTCGCGCTCTGGTATTTCAATGTCGACGCCGCGCAGCGCTTCAACCGCCGCAGGTCCCTTGCCATAGACGCGTCGCAGGCCACGAACCTCGAAGCATGCCAACGGCCCATTCTCGCGCACGGTCTGATGCAAGCCGGGAAACTCCCAAATACATTGAAGAAGACCGGGATCTCGGAAAACTTCGTTCTACCTACGCTGCGGAACTGCCTATTTCCATTCGATACCCCGCCAGCGCGAGGAATGAGGCAACGTCTGCGCTCGCTGCGTGAGGTGGGCGAAGATTGTTTCGACTTCCCCGCACGCCCCCCACCCCGATGCATCAGGCTCACCACGCCCGGTATGAGGGGTTTCCCGGAATTGACTGGCCCTGACGAACGAAAACAGGGATCTGGCGTCGCAGCCTCCGTCGCTTAAGGCGCGCCCGTCCAGCGCGCGCCGGCGTTGAACTTCGGGATCGGCCGAGCACGTTGGCTGCGCGTCCGCCGGGTGCCTGTCTGATCTCGCGGGACTCCAGGGCCCGTACGCGTTCGTTCATCGACGGCGTCAGACAGTGAGCACTTCGATCGGCATTTCTGCCAGGCGCTGGTAGAGTGTTCGGCGGCGCGCGAGAGGCCACCAGCCGTAGAGGAAGATCTCCAGCGGGCGCCAGTTTGCGACCCATCCGATGATGATCAGACCTTCCGAAAAGATACGGGCGGCAGAGCCGCTTCCGAGAAACATGACCGCAGCCTGCCCCCCAAGGACACAGGCAACCAGTGTCGCAAGTCCGATCATCAGCGATAGTCTGCCCACGCCAAAGAGTTCACTGATGTCGCTGTTCACGCGCCGGACCCGTTGGCTGAAATGGTTCGAGAACGCCACCTGCAACTCGGAAAGATCGTGCTGATCGGATGACGGGACATGCAGGATGAGCCGTATCGGGTTTCGGCGCGGAAGCTCCCTCGCCCATTCCACAATGAAGTCTTCGGCTGTCTTTGACAGATCGCGTGATGGTGTCGGAAAGGGATCCAGAGGGTCGAACAGAAGGGCGACGTTCTCGACCCGGATTTCGATGACCGATGCCGTTGAAACTGGATCATTGGCCATGGGCGGGAACCTGTTCGAGACGACTGCAAAGACCGACTGAGCGCGTCAACTGTCCCGCGTAAACTGGCGAAGTTCAAGCTTGGCGCCGATGGTGTTTCAAGGAAAATTCCGCGGGTTGGCAGTTGGCAGATCCGCGCCTTCAAACCACCGCTCATCCCAGGCCATCGCGGCTTGCGGGTCGGGGATTTTCCGGCCGATGCTCACCGCCCTCCCCCGCTGGAACGCTGCCGCGCCGGGCGCCTGCCAATCCTAGTCATTGTCGCTTACGCCGCCGCGCAAGGCTTTCACTTCGCCTCGCTTCTTCTTCGAAGCGATCCGCCGGCGCACGCTGCCGGCGGTCGGCTTGGTCTTGATCCGGCGCTTCGGCGGCACGGCCGCCTTGAGGATCATTTCGGCGAGGCGCGCCCGGGCCGCCTGACGGTTCAGGAGCTGGCTGCGATGCTCGCTGGCCTCAAGGATGAGACGCCCGTCGGCCGTGATCCGGCTGCCATAGAGCTTCTGGAACCGTTCCTTGATGCCTGCCGGCAGCGATGAGGCCGTCACCTGCCAGGTCAGCTGCACCGCGCTCGACACCTTGTTGACGTTCTGACCACCCGGTCCCGAGGCGCGCACGAACGCTTCGCTGATCTCCCAGGCCGGAAGCGTGAGATCTGCCGAAATTCGAAGGTCGCCAAAATCACTCATCGGAGAAACCTGAAGGACCTGTTCAGCCAAAGTTCAGACGAAGGGGCAGAAGCTTACCCCAAGAAGTGGTTTCTGCGCGCTTAGTCGAGTTTGCGTGCCGGCGCCATGTGCTCCTGCTGCAGAAAGGCTCGGTTCAACGATGTCCCTGACCAAGAACTTCACCCGCATCCTCGCGGTCGCCACGGCGGCCAGCTTCATTCTTGCCCCCGTCGCCCAGGCCGACAAGGGCCGTGGCCGGGGCGGAGATGACCACCGGGGCGGCTATGATCGCCGCGGCGACGACGATTATCGCCGGCATGGAGACCATCGCCGAGATGACCGCCATTACGACCACCGCTACGACCGGCGCGATTATTACCGGCACGACCATCACCGCCGGGATTACTACCGCCCGTCCTATTCCTACTATCCGCGCAGCTCCGTAACGGTCACCTATGGCAGCTCGTATGGGCCATATTACTATTCCGGCTACCGCCCGCGCTACGATGTCGGCGCCTACTACACCTACGGGCCGCGCCGCACGGTCTATATCACTGATTATAACAATTACGGGCTCTATGAGCCGCCCTACGGCTACCACTGGGTGCGCGACAATGACCGGGGCGATGCGATTCTCGCCTCGGTGGCGACCGGCGCCATTATCGGCCTCGTGATCGGCGCTTTGGCCTACGACTAGCTCCAAACGCCTCTTTTGACCCCTTTTGAGGCTTACTCAGGCCCGGGACACGCAAGTGCCCCGGGCATTTTTTGTGCGCAGGGCGGATCTGAACCGAAAACACCCACTTGTTAACTTAACATTGGCGCAAATCATGCTTACCTCGGTCCTGCCCCGGATGGTCCGGCGCGAAGCCGTGCATACCGCACGCGTGAAAGGAGGTGATCCATGTCGAGTGAGAAACCAGGTGAGGCCGTTGGGTCTGTGTCCTATGGTGTCTGGCTGGAGCAGCCTCTGACCAGCGCCTAGAGATACGGTAGGGCCGCTGTAACGCCGCCCGGACCTGACCGCCCCATGGGCTCACGGAAGCCGCTCCTCGACAGGGGCGGCTTCTTTGATTCTGCGGCGCATGTTGACGGGGCTTTTGCGCCGGCGCCGTTTTCCGCTATGGCAGCGCCAGCAAGAAGGAGCCGCCCATGAGCGTTGTCACCCACAAAGCCTCCGGCTGGACTGTTGGCGCCGGCAAGCCGCTGGCGGTCATGGCCGGCCTGAACGTACTCGAAGATGAGGCGCTCGCGCTCGAAGTCGGCGCGGAACTGAAGCGCATCTGCGCCCGCCTCGGCCTGCCCTATGTCTTTAAGGCCAGCTTCGACAAGGCCAACCGCTCGTCGATCAAATCCTATCGCGGCCCCGGCCTCGATTCGGGCCTGAAGACGCTTGCGGCTGTGAAAGCCAAGCTCGGCGTACCGATCGTGACCGACCTGCACGAGCCCGGTCAGGCGGAAGCGGTGGCCGAAGTGGCGGACATCCTGCAGCTGCCGGCATTCCTGGTGCGCCAGACCGATCTCGTGATCGCCACGGCCGAGGCCGCCGCAAAGCACGGCGCGCTGATCCAGGCCAAGAAGGCGCAGTTCATGGCGCCGTGGGACGCCAAGAACATCCTCTCCAAGATCGCCGAAGCCGCGCCGGATGTCGGCGTGATCCTGTGCGAGCGCGGGGTCAGCTTCGGCTACAACAACCTGATCGTCGACATGCTGGCCATTCCGGAGATGAAAAAGCTCGGCGCACCGGTCACGATTGACGCAACCCACGCCGTGCAGCTGCCCGGCGCCGATCCGCGCACCGGCGGCGCCTCGACCGGCGGGCGGCGTGACGGCGTCACGATCATCGCCAAATCCGCCATTGCGGCCGGCGCCGACGGCGTTTTCCTCGAATTCCACACAGACCCAGACGCGGCACTCTGCGACGCGCCGAGCTGTCTTGCGCTGTCCGGCGCCGACGCCCTGCTCTCCACTCTCAAGACGCTGCACGAGGCCGTCAACTGACGCTGATCCTTTTCAACAAGCCGTACAACGTGCTGTCCCAGTTCACGGACGAAGGTTCGGGCAAGCGCACGCTGAAGGATTTCATCCCGGTGCCGGGCGTCTATCCTGCGGGCCGGCTGGACTATGACTCCGAAGGCCTGCTCGTCTTGACGGACGACGGCCCATTGCAGGCGCGCATCAGCAATCCGAAGCACAAGGTCGAGAAGACCTATTGGGCGCAGGTGGAAGGTCTTCCCGATGCGGCCGCGCTGCGCACGCTGGCAAGCGGCGTCGACCTGAAGGACGGGCGCACACGGCCGGGCAAGGCGAGCGTCATTCCCGAGCCGGACGGGCTCTGGCCGCGCGATCCGCCGATCCGGTTCCGAAAATCCGTGCCAGACAGCTGGATCGAACTGACGATCTCGGAAGGCCGCAACCGGCAGGTGCGCCGCATGACAGCGGCCGTAGGCCACCCCACGCTGCGCCTGATCCGGGCCAGGATCGGCGATTGGAAATTGGGCAATCTGGCCCTCGGCGACTGGCGCAACGGCTAGCGCGCCGGAAAAGCTGCATCCGCATGGTTAACAAGCGGCAATGGCCGGTCTAGTTGGCTTGGGACGGCCAATCCAAGACCTCGGGGGACCCGGACCATGGACGCAGACCTGCTGGTGAAGAATGTCACCGATTGGTGGACTGCCAATGCGCCGGACTGGGCGCTGGACACCGTCGAATACATCCGGTCGATCTGGAATGAAGGCGCCTATGGCCTGACGTATGGCGAAATCGCCACGGTGACGGGCATCCTCGCCTTTTCGCTGCTGATCCGCGGCCTGTTTGCCCGGACGCTTGTTCGCTGGATCACCCGCGCCGCCTCGGGCACCAAAACCAAGATCGATGATGCCATCGTTCAGGCCATCGCGCCGCCGCTGAAGATCATTCCGGTTGTGGTCGGCGTCTATGCCGGTCTTCAGATCCTCGACGTTGCGCCCAACGTCGCCGAGTATGCCAACCGGGTCATCCAGTCGATCATTACACTGACTGTCTTCTGGACGCTCTCACGCGCCGTCAAGGCGCTCGAATACGTCTTCGAAGGCGTACGCGACGCCCTGTCATCTTCAGCCGTCGACTGGATGATCAAGGCCTTGCAGTTCATCCTGATCGCGCTCGGCCTCGGCGCCGTCGCCCAGCAATGGGGCATCGCTATCGCGCCCTTGCTCGCCGGCCTCGGCGTGTTCGGCATCGCGGTCGGCCTCGGCGCGCAGGACCTCTTCAAGAACCTCATCTCCGGCCTCCTGATCATCGCCGAAAAGCGCTTCGTGCCGGGCGAATGGATCGCGGTGGATGGCACGGTCGAAGGCACGGTGGAGAAAATCAACTTCCGCTCGACCCTGATCCGGCGCTTTGACAAAAGCCCGGTCTATGTGCCCAACAGCAAGCTTTCGGATGCTGTGCTAACCAATTTCTCGCGTATGTCCCACCGCCGGATCCGCTGGGTGGTCGGCGTCGAATACCGCACGACGGTCGAGCAACTGAAATACATCCGCGACGAGATCGAGGCCTGGCTGATCCGCGATGCGCGCTTCGCCACCCCGCCGGAAGCGCCACTGTTCGTCCGTGTGGATACGTTCAATGCGAGCTCAATCGACTTCCTGATCTATGCCTTCACGCGCACCACGAACTGGGGTGAATGGCTGGCGATCAAGGAAGAGTTCGCTTTTGCCATCATGCAGATCATCGAGCGCGCTGGCACCGGCTTCGCCTTTCCGAGCCAGACGGTCTACCTGCGTCAGGAAGATCCGCCCGAGATCATGGCGCCGCCTGTGCGCTCGAACTTTGCAAGCCCCGGTGAGCCCGCGCTGCCGGCTTCGGCCGGCACCAAGGGCTTCGGCGAATCCGACGGCGGCAGCTGAACCTACCGCACCCACGCGCCCGGCGCGTTGGTTCGATAGCCAAGCGCCGAATAGGCCGCATCGATCAGGCTCTGGCAGCGGTCATTGAGCAGCAGGCCATTGCCCATCTGGTTCATCGTGTAGCTGAAGGCGAGGCCGCATTCGGGATCAGCAAAGCCGATGGAGCCGCCGGCACCGACATGGCCGAACGCTTTCTCGCCGAGGATCGCGCTGGTGCCCGGCCCCAGGCCCGCCTTGCGATTGTCCATCGACTTCATGAAGCCCGAGGCAAAACGCGTCGGGATCAGGAGCGTGAAGTCGCGCTGCGTGGCCGTCGACACCATCGACATGTTCGCGAGGCGGTCCGCCGAGACGAGCTTGCCGGAATTCGTCGCAAGCTCCGTGTACCAGGCGACCTGCCCGCGCGCGTTCGAGAGGCCGCCGCCGCCGCCGACTTCAGCCGCCTGGTTGGCCCGCACGTTGAAGTCCCAGCCGCCGGTGTTCAAGAATGACTTGTGCTGGACCGATAGCGGATCAGTCATCAGTTTGATCGTGAATTCCGTCGGCTGATCATCCGGCTTCGGCACGTAAGGCCTTATTGGCGCAATGTGCACCTTTTCGCTTTCAGGCAGGCCGATCCAGAATCTCGCGCCGGTCTTCTCGGCCACTTCCTCACGGAAGAACGTGCCGAGCGACTTGCCGGAAACGCGCCGCACGAGTTCACCGACGGTCCAGCCGAAATTGATCATGTGATAGCCGTTGCGCGCGCCGACTTCCCAGAATGCTTCCTCGTCGGCCATGCGCTTGGCCATATAGTCCCAATCTGCAAACCCGCCGGGCTTGACCGGATCGCGCAGCGTCGGCAGCGCGCTCTCATGGTTCAGCATCATCTGGACGGTGGTCTTCTCTTTGCCCTTCTGGGCGAACTCAGGCCAGTATTCCGAAACGAGCGCGGCAGGATTGAGTTGTCCCCGGTCGATCAGGATGTGGGCGCAAAGGGCGACCGCCGCCTTGGTGCAGGAGAAGACGATGGAGATCGTGTCTTCCTGCCAGGGGTCGTTCGTCTCGGGGTTCGCCATGCCGCCCCAGAGATCGACGGCCGTCTCGCCATTCACCGACAGGCAAACGCTTGCGCCCACTTCGCCGCGCTCGGCGAAGTTACGCTCGAACTCTTCCTTCACTTTCGCAAATTTCGGATCACACTTGCCGCTGACCGCCATGACGTCCTCCCTGCACTTCCCGTTTTCGCAAGCATAGTCCCCGCCCCTGAAATGCAAAAGGGCTGCCGCACGGGCAGCCCTTTCGGGTATCGAGAACGTTACGCCGCTCAGGTCGCCGGTTCTTCGGCTTCGTCCTTGGTGGCCTTCTTCTTCTTCGCGGGCTCCGCGATGTACTTGAAGGACAGTTCTTCGGTCTTCTTGTCGAGATCGATCTTCACGACGCCGCCCTTCTGGAGCTTGCCGAACAGCAGCTCCTCCGCCATCGGTTTCTTGACGTATTCCTGGATCGTCCGGGCCAGCGGCCGCGCGCCCATGTCGGCATCGAAGCCGCGCTTGGCCAGCCAGTCGCGGGCGGGCTTGGACACTTCGATCGTGACATTGCGATCTTCCAGCTGGATTTCCAGCTGCAGGATGAACTTCTCGACGACGCGGTCGATGATCTCCGGCGTCAGGCCGCCGAAGGTGATCGTGGCGTCGAGACGGTTGCGGAATTCCGGCGTGAACAGGCGCTTGAGCGCCTCATCGGCTTCCTCGTCCTTTTTGCCCCGGCCGAAGCCGATGGAGTTCTTCGCCGCATCCGACGCGCCGGCGTTCGTGGTCATGATCAGGATCACGTTCCGGAAGTCGACCTTGCGGCCGTTGGCGTCCGTGAGGGCGCCGTTGTCCATCACCTGCAGGAGGATGTTGAACAGGTCCGGGTGAGCCTTCTCGATCTCATCGAGCAGCAGCACGCAGTGCGGATGCTGGTCCACGCCGTCCGTGAGCAGACCGCCTTCATCATAACCGACATAGCCGGGAGGCGCACCGATCAGACGGCTGACGGTATGACGCTCCATGTATTCCGACATGTCGAAGCGCAGCATCTCGACGCCCATGATGGAGGCGAGCTGTTTGGCGACTTCCGTCTTGCCGACGCCGGTCGGGCCGGTGAACAGGTAGGAGCCGATCGGCTTGTTGGGTTCGCGCAGGCCCGCACGGGCGAGCTTGATCGTCGCCGACAGCGCTTCGATGGCTTCGTCCTGTCCGAACACGACGCGCTTCAGGTCGCCTTCAAGCGACTTCAGCGACGCGGCGTCGTCCGACGTCACCTGCTTGGGCGGAATGCGCGCGATCTTTGCGACGACCGCTTCGATATCGCGGATGCCGACCTGCTTCTTGCGCTTCGAGGCCGGCAGCAGCCATTGCGCAGCGCCCGCTTCGTCGATCACGTCAATCGCCTTGTCGGGCAGCTTGCGGTCCGTGATGTAACGGTCCGACAGCTCCACCGCCGCCTTGATTGCATCGGTCGTGTATTTCAGGCCGTGGAAATCCTCGAACTTCGATTTCAGACCCGTCAGGATCTTGATCGTGTCGGGCACCGTCGGCTCGACCACATCGATCTTGCGGAACCGGCGGCTCAGCGCGCGGTCCTTCTCGAAGTGCTGCTTGTATTCCTTGAACGTCGTGGAGCCCATGCAGCGCAGGCCGCCGGACTGCAGCGCCGGCTTCAAGAGGTTCGAGGCATCCATCGCGCCGCCGCTCGTCGCGCCCGCGCCGATGATCGTATGGATCTCGTCGATGAACAAGATCGCCTTTTCCTGCTGCTCGAGTTCCTTCATCACCGACTTGAGGCGCTCCTCGAAGTCGCCGCGGTAACGCGTACCGGCCAGCAGCGCGCCCATGTCGAGCGACCAGATGATCGCGTCGTCCAGGATCTCCGGCGCTTCGCCGTCGACGATGCGCTTGGCGAGGCCCTCGGCGATCGCCGTCTTGCCGACGCCAGGGTCGCCGACGAGGATCGGGTTGTTCTTGTTACGCCGGCAAAGCACTTCGATGCACCGGTTCACTTCCATGTCGCGGCCGATCAGCGGATCGATCTTGCCGGCCCGGGCGCGCGCGTTGAGGTTCACGCAATAGGTGTCGAGCGCTTCGTGGCCCTGTTTCACGGGTTCTTCTTCCGAGGAGTCTGCGCCGCGCGGCGTGGACGGGCGCGACATGCCGGGCTGCTTGGCCACGCCATGCGAGATGTAATTGACCGCGTCATACCGGGTCATGTCCTGCTCCTGCAGGAAGTAGGCGGCATGGCTTTCGCGCTCGGAGAAGATTGACACCAGCACGTTGGCGCCCGTCACTTCCTCGCGGCCCGAGCTTTCCACGTGCAGGATGGCGCGCTGCACGACGCGCTGGAACGCCGCGGTCGGCTGCACGCGGCCTTCGCTGCCATCGACGATCAGGCTCGAAAGCTCTTCATCGATATAGCGCGTCAGGTCGGCGCGAAGCTCGTCAATGTTGACCTTGCAAGCCCCCATCACATCGCGCGCATGCTCGTCTTCTGTCAGAGCCAGCAGCAGGTGCTCCAGTGTGGCGTACTCGTGGTCGCGTTCGTTCGCGAGCGAGAGTGCCTTTTCAAGAGCCGTTTCGAGAGATTGGGAGAGACGGGGCAAGGAGTGCAGCCTTTTCATAAGGTCGTGTGATTAGGAACGTTCGTCTTTTTTCATATGGGGCGTCTAGTCTTCTTTCTCCATGACACACTGGAGCGGGTGTTCGTGTCGTCGGGCAAGATCCAGCACCTGGGCTACCTTGGTTTCGGCAACCTCGTAGGTATAGACCCCGCACAGGCCGACGCCCTTCTGGTGGACGTGCAGCATGATCCGGGTCGCCTGTTCCCGCGAACGGTTGAAAAACCGCTCGAGGATGAACACGACGAATTCCATCGGCGTGTAGTCGTCATTCAGCAGCAGGACGCGGTAGAGCGACGGCTTCTTGGTCTTGATCCGCGTTTCGGTGGCGAGGTCGAAACTCGTTCCATCACCTTCGCCCGGCGCTCCGCCCCCGGGGGGCGTGCCCGGCACAGGCGGTCCCGCCATCCGGATCGGGTCGAGAGCGAGGTTCATGTCTGACAAGATATACGTTCCTGCTCGAGTTTGAAGATGCATTTGGCGCTTCATTGCAGATGTGCCCGAATTCAAGGCGCCATCAACGCGCCCGAAAGGGCGTCGAGACGCTTGCGGTTTGCGCCGAGGTCGGAATAGCCCACGCGGGATCGCGAATAGGCAGCGAACGTGGATTTGCCCGGCTGGCCATCTGCCGGCAGGATCATGAGATCGACGTCATCCTTGAACCGCATCAGCGCCGAAACTGCCACGAACCTGAGCCGCAATCCGGCGTCGTCCTTCTCGCCCAGCTGCCAGTTCGGCTTGGCGGCGACTGCGTTCAGGGCCCGCGCATAAAGCTCGGCCGGCGCGGCGTTGTAGACCGGCGCGGCGCCGTCCGGCGTTGCCGTGGGGGTAAACCCTTCGGGCGCCAGCAAGGCGGTGTTCGGGCTTGAGGGCCGTTCGAGCGTCTTGAAGTCGATGAAACCGGGCATGGGTTGGGGTCCTGTTGGTTCAATGCGCGCGCAAACCGGCGCGGCGGGCAAAGGCGAGATTCACGCGGCTATCGGGACGCAGCGCGAGGCGTTCCTGGACCAGCGCCCGCGCAACCGCCAGGTTCTTGCCCCGTAATGCCGCTTCGATGAGAGTCCAGTCGATCACGTCGCGCTGGGCATGACTGCCCCCGAACGCGTTTGCTATCTGGCGTGCCCGCATCAAGGGTTCAATGGCGGCGGGGAATTCGCCGCGGTCAAAATGCAGGAAACCGTCGATCAGCGGTTCCCCTGTTTCGCGCATCCAGCGGTTCATCTCGTGGTCCGGACTGCCCTCATGGGCGATCTTCACCAGATCCGTTGCGTCGCTGCGCCGGCCGGCGCCGATATAGGCCATCGCGGCATGCACATCGTTGAAAGGATAGCATTTGCCGTCGGCATGCTGGGTCCATGTGTCCGCCAGTTCGTCCCAGCGCTCTCCCGTATCGCCACCCAGCAGATGGATCCGCCACAGCAGCGCCGAGGCGTCCACCAGGTTCTGCGCCACCGTCGTCGGCTCGCCGCGCACTTCCTCATCATAAAGCGCGAGCGCCACGTCGAGTTCGCCAAGCTCCAGATGACAGAGCGCCAGGTGCCACCAATTGTGCACCTTGAGGAAATTCTCCGGCTGCGCCCAGTGCGCGCGCCGCCGCAGGATGAAATCGCGCCCTTCGGCGGCGCGCCCCTGCATTTCCATCACATGGGCCACTGCATGGTGGGCCCAGCTGTCATCGGCATCCAGCTCCAGCGCCTTCATCCCCGCGGCCTCGGCGCGGCGATAATCGCCCATCTCTTCAAGGCCGAAAGCCAGCATGCCGAGCAGGTGAGACCGTCCCGGCACCCCCTCCCAGGCCGGCAGCGCCCGGGCGATCCGGTCGCGCAGGTTGCGCGCATTCGCGGTCAGGAAATCCACCTGGTGGCCCGCCATCAGCCCGATCAGGTCGCACGGATAGGCCGCCCCATGCAGGTCCAGCGCGCGGGCCGCCGCCGTCCATTCCGTCGTCATGGCCAGTTTCAGCGCCCGGACATGGCCCTCTTCGCGGGGGCCAAGCGGCATGTCTTCAAGGTCGTCCACCATCCGGCGCACGCTCGCGGTCGCCTGCGGTTCGGTCGACATGGCATAGATCCAGGCCTTTGCGACCAGCGCCATGCCGAATTCGGGGGAATCGACCAGGGCTTCCCGGAACGGCTCGATCGGATCGCCGCAAAACCGGGCAAAGCGGCTACACCCCAGGTCGAACAGCTCCGCCGCACGCGGCGAAGCCCCTGTCAGTTCCAGCCCCTGCCGGTCGTGTAATGTCATCGCCTGGCTCCCGCCCGCGTCGCCAGCGCCCATAGTGTGGCCAGCGCCGCCGAGTCGCAAGCCGGACGCGGGGTCAGCTCCAAACGAAAAAGGGCCGGACCCATCAGGTCCAGCCCTTCAACTCTACAGCGCCGGGAGAGCCTCCCGGCCCACCGGGCCCCGGTATCTTATTTCGAGAAGGACGCCATGTAGGGCTTCGCGGCGTTGCGCCAGGCGCTGACGCAAAGCTCGGTCTGGGCGGTCAGTTCGGTGGTGAAAGCCGAGAACATCGACTTGGCGAACGCGGTCTGGATCTCGAACATCTCTTTCGGGTCGCGCACGCTGGCCAGCGTCTGGGTCAGTTCGACACCCTGCTCCATGGCAGAGGTCATGAAGCTGACATTTCGGTTGCCGATCTCGCGGATCACTTCGGTCGAAGCGACAGCGCTGTCGGTCAGCGCTTTGACGCTGCCTTCGGTGAATCCGGTCATCTTGGAGGCAAAATCGGCCATCTGGTCCATGCCGGCTTCCAGTTTCTTGGTGGTCGCAGCAGCAGGGCGGGCTTCCGCTTTGGCGCGGGTTGCAGAGTCAGCAGTCTTGGCCATTCGGGGATTCCTTCTTCAATCAGGTGCCCTTTGAATAGCACACCGCCCTCGCAGATGCAATAAATTTTGTGCGGTGCAACATTAAGCATTTGTCGTTCAACTTGCACTCATCTTGCATGTTTTACGAAAGTGTCAGCGGAATCGCTGTGTTAAGCAGTGGTCAACCGGTTTGGCCGAATCTAGCTTTGTTCCGGGAGTGCCGGGGTTTCGAGTTTTGGAGGTTGCCTGAATCATGGCGCTGCTCAGTCGTTCCTTGTACCGCGCCGCGGCTGTCTCGATTGCCATCGGGTCGACTGCGCTGGTTCTTGCCCCCAGCGCGCTTGCTGAAAAATACGCCGCCTTCGTGATGGATGCCGATACCGGCGAAATCCTCCATGAGCGCAATGCCGAGGATTCCCGCTATCCCGCCTCACTCACCAAGGTGATGACGCTTTACTTGCTGTTCGATGCGATCAACGCCGGAGACGTGAAACTCACCGACAAGATGACGGTGTCCAAAAACGCCGCCGCCCAGCCGCCGTCGAACCTCAAACTGAAGGCCGGCACCAAGATCAAGGTCGAGGACGCGATCCTCGCGCTCGTCACCAAATCCGCCAACGACGTGGCCGTTGTCATCGCCGAACACCTGGCCGGCAGCGAGCGCAAGTTCGCCGCCCGGATGACCGAGAAAGCCAGGGATCTCGGCCTTGAGAACACAACCTTCAAGAACGCATCCGGCCTGCCGAACACAGCACAGATCACCACGGCCCACGACCTCGCCCTGCTCGCCGACGCGCTGCTTGAGCAGCACAGCCAGTATTATCACTACTTCCAGAACCAGAAATTCGCCTGGGGCCGGATGGTCTACAAGAACCATAACGACCTCATCGGCGAGGTTGTCGGCGTTGATGGCATCAAGACCGGCTACACCCGCGCCTCTGGCTTCAACCTGATGACCTCGGCCGAACGTGATGGTCACCGCGTGATCGTCGTGATGCTCGGCGGCGCCACCGCCAAGTCGCGAAACGCGCACGTCGCCTCGCTCGTCGAAGCCGCTTTCGCCACCTATGGCGACCCCGCTGAAGTCTCCCCCACCCTGCGCGGCTCCACGGTGTTTGCCGCCGTCCAGGTGCCGGCCAACCCGAACGATGCCGCCGAGCCGATGCTGAACGGCAAGCCGCTGAGCGCCTACAAGGCCGATCCGGTAAACTTCGCGCTCGCCGACACCACGGATGAAGGCGAAGCCGAGGAAATGCTGGTGGTTGAAGGCGACGGGTCCGACGATGTCGCCGAAGTCCAGCCGTCGCCGGCCCTGCCCGCACCCGGCGCCAGCTTCTCGGTCAGCGAGTACGAAGCCCGTCAGACCGAAGCCCTCGCCGCCCAGGCCGCCGGCCTGTCGGTCGCCGAGTATCAGGCCCGTCAAACCAAGCCTGCCCGCCCCAGCCCGGAAATCTCCGACTACGTGCTGCGCCAGACCCAGCGCTGACGGGCTCGCGCGCACCCGGGCACTTGCCGAACCCGCGCGTCTCCCGCACAACCCCGCTCGCTGTCCTGCACCGGCCCGGGAGTCCTTGAACCGTGAGCGCAAATTCAGACCTGAACCTCGCCCGTAGCGTCATCCGCACCGAGCGCGACGCCCTCGACAAGCTGGAGAGCGCGCTGGGCAACACGCTCATCGAAGCCGTGGACGTGATCCTGTCGACCGACCGCCACGTGGTGGTCGCCGGCGTCGGCAAGTCTGGCCATATCGGCCAGAAGATTGCGGCGAGCCTCGCCTCCACCGGAACGCCCGCCTTCTTCATCCACCCGACCGAAGCGAGCCATGGCGATCTCGGCATGCTGGTGCCGGGCTCCGTGGTCATAGCGATTTCGTATTCCGGCGAAAGCCGCGAACTGGTCGACCTCTTGCGCTACTGCAAGGGAAACGAGATCCCGGTGATCGCCATGACCCGCGCCGCCGAATCGACCCTTGGCCGTTACTCGGACGTGCTGCTCGAAATGCCGACCGTCGCCGAAGCCTGCCCGAACGGCCTGGCGCCCACCTCCTCCACCACGATGGCGCTCGCGCTCGGCGATGCGCTCACCATCGTTCTGATGGCGCGGCGCGGCTTCTCGCGGGAAGATTTTGGCTTCCGTCATCCGGGCGGCAAGCTCGGCCGCTCGCTGCAGACGGCCGGTGATTATGTCCGTGAACAGAAGGATGCGATGCCGCTGGTCAACGCCGATGCGAGCTTCGAAGCGCTTGTCTTCGCCGTCTCGGAAGGCCGCAAGGGCTGCGCCGGCGTGGTCAGCGCCGAGGGCGCGCTCGTCGGCATGGTCACGGACGGCGACCTGCGCCGGGCGATGATGGCGGGCAAGGCCGGCGCCCCGGCAGGCGATGTGATGACGGCCAATCCGCGCACGATCGAACCGGAAGAACGCATGCAGTTCGTGATCAAGCGCCTCAGCGAGAACCGTATCTCGAACGCCTTTGTCGTCGATGATACCGGCCGTCCGCTCGGCCTGATCGACATGAAAGACCTGCTCGCGGAAGGCTACCTGTAAGGCGCTTCGGCTTTTTCCCACCGGCCAACGAGGCGGCTCCCGAATGAGCGCCGCCCCTTGAAGCTTACTTCGTCAGTTCGAACAGAACGCTGACGCTGGCGGTCACGCCGATCTCGCCGCCCGAAACAGGCGTGGGTTCCGCCGCATCCATCATCTTTTCAGAACGCGCCATCATCATCGGCTGCGGCGCATATTCGTAGCCTTCGGTGATGGTCACGATCCGCGCGACCTTAAGACCGGCCGCCGAGGCGTACAGCTCGGCCTTCGCAATCGCGTCCTTCATGGCCTGCGTGCGGGCCTGGTTCTTGATCTCCTTGTCATTCTCGATCGCGAACGTGACGCCGGAGAAGGTATTGCCGCCTGCTTTGACAAGGCTGTCGATCGTGGCGCCCAGCGTGGCGAGGTCGCGCACGCGCGCCGTCACCTGGTTCGTGGCCACATAACCGGCGAGCTTCTGCTCGCCGCGCGAGCTGCCATCACGCTGTTTCACTTCGACATAGTCATAGCGCGGATAGAGGCTCAGGCCCGAGGTCTGCAGGTCCTTCGACGCAATGCCGGCATCGGTGAGGGCTTTGAACACGCCGTTCATCGCTTCGGACTGGGCGGCCATCGCGTCACTGGCGGTCGCACGCTCCTCGGTCACGCCGGCCGTGATGTAGGCCATGTCGGGCGCCCGGTTGATGCTCGCTTCGGCATTGATCTGAAGCGTTGTCTCGGGCTGGATCGAATTGTGATTCATCATTCCCATCATGCTGGAACCTTCACCCATCGGCGCCATCTTGCCGGTCATCGGCATCTGGGCGCAGGCGACGGGGGCAACGGCCAGCAGCAGCGCCACCATGGAATACACAGGACGCATCATCGGAAACTCCTTTTCCGTTATTCAAAACCGGTACGCCCGTCTTCGAACCCGAACAAGGCCGTTGCATGGCACACGTGCGGCGCCTAAACGACCTGTTCAGGGGCCTGTAGCTCAGTTGGTTAGAGCGGACCGCTCATAACGGTTTGGTCGCAGGTTCAAGTCCTGCCGGGCCCACCACCCCCCCTTTTTGTCCGACCCGGACACATAGGTAACAGAATGTTCCGGAGAGATAGGTTACACTTTCGCCCCGAACGGGTTGTCGACAGTTTGTAGTGTCCTTGCCTCGAGATCAACGTATCCGAGGTCGTATTGCATGAACGAGACGAGCCAGATGCCGTCATCGACTTCCTTCAGGCCGACGCGCTGACCGGCGAGCACGGTGGAGATGTTGATCTTCTTGCTGTGCATGCAGAGCCTGCCGCAGGCGGTGATCAGGGTGTCGTGGCCGCGGAAGGGATAATCGATATTCGGCAAGCCGTAATCGGGGCGCGGTGACGGCGTGTGGACGCTCGCCGGGCAAGCCATGCCCGGCCCTTCGTGAGGCCGCTCGCTATTGAACTTTCGGACGAAATGATCGAAGCGGTCCTGCTGCTGGAGATGACCGTCACGCCCTGATCACCCTTACGATACGAGAGGATTTTCGTGTGGTAAGTGGATTGAAATCATTACGACTATTGACTTTTACCGGCATTTTTGTATTTTGCCGGTAAATGACCATCCAGGAACTCCCCCTCGTCATCCAGACCAGCTACGCTGAGCTGATAGACCAGCTGCGGCTTGCGACAGCGTCTGATTTTCCAGAGGGCTCGACCTTCCGAAAAAGAAGCATCTCAGGAAAAGACTATTGGTACGTGCAGGAACCGACGACCCCGCAGGGCCGCCCGCCCGAACGGTACCTGGGCGCTGACACGCCGGAGCGCCAGGCGGCCATCGAACGCGCGATGAATGCGAAGGCGCATGCCGATACGCGCAAAGCGATCCGGCGTTCACTTTCAGGTGCCGGCCTGCCCGAACCGGACGCACTGACAGGCGCCGTGATAGACGCTTTCGCGGAGGCTGGTGTGTTCCGCCTGAGAGGTGTGATTGTCGGCACCATCGCTTTCCAAGCGTATGCCGGCCTTCTTGGCATAAGGCTGCCCAATGCCGCCATACGAACCGGGGATGTCGATCTCGCACAAGACTATGGTGTATCTGTCGCGCTCAATGACTCACTCGACGTCTCCCTGATCGATGTCCTGAAGGCAGTCGATAGGGAATTTGCGCCAGTTCCTTCCCTGGCAGGCCCCAACATCGCCGCAACCTATATTCGCCCTGGTGGATACCGGGTCGACGTCCTCACCACGAATCGCGGCGCCGACCGGGACGCTCCGGTCAACCTGCCGAGCCTGCGATCCGATGCTGTTCCCCTCCGCTTTCTGGACTTCTTGCTGAGAGATACGACCGAAGCGGCGATCCTCACGCGCTTCGGAACACTCGTGAATGTTCCATCTCCGGAGCGGTATGCAGTTCATAAGTTGATTGTATCGACTATGCGGCACGAAGCTGGCGAGAGTGCTGTTAAGTCCGACAAAGATATTGTTCAGGCTGGCCTTCTTGTCGAAGCGCTCGCCGCCAAACGCAGATCGGACGACCTGATCGCTGTTCTCGAAGAGGCCGTCTCACGGGGCCCAGCCTGGCGACACCGGCTTGAAACAGGCGCTGCGCGGCTTGGAGATGAAGCGCGGAAAATCGTTCAAGCAATCCTGGGAACAGACTGATTGCATCGATCGTGAACCGCTCCCTTACTCGCAAGAAAACGTCCGGACGCCCGTGGGGCGGGCAAATGGACGGATGGGCGACCTGAAAAGTGCAACATTAACATGGCAAGGAACGCACTGACGTACGGCCTCTTGCAATCAGGGCGCGCAACTGGAAAGAGGAAAACCGGTGAGCGTGCAAGGTCGGAACATCCGGAACGTGCTGGAGCATTTGAACACATCTCGTGCCCTCGCGCGGTCCGTGGCGCCTGAGGCTACGGCAGTCTGCGCACCTGCGCAGGCGCGCCGCCACGGCTGTGGCGCGAGGGCCGAATCCCCCGGTCAGGGATTTCGCGCAATGGATTACACCTCTGCAACGAATTCCGGCTTTTCGCGGGCCGGCTTCGGTGGCACAAATCAGCCAAGCCGCTTCGGCGGCTCCCTGTGAAGGAGTTGAGTCAGTGACCCCCAGAGACGCCGCCCGGCGCGCAATGGCACTCACGCTTTCCTTCGACCTGGCGATGGCCGGCCTTGGCATGACTTTGGCACACCTGGCCATGCTGGTGTCCGACCGCGATGTTTCACATTTCCCGGTCCAGGCCTGGCTGCTGGCCACCGCCGCCTTCATGCTGGCGGCGGCGTGCGGTCTGGTCACCGGCAGCGTCCACCGCCAGGTCTGGCGCCATATCGGCGCGCCCGACGCGTTCAAGCTGATCCAGGGGATCGCCCTGTCGGTCCTTCTTTATCTGCCGGTGATGGTGGCCCTGAATGGCCGGCTGCATAACCCTTTGCCGACGCTGCTCGTCACGATCACCCTATGGACGGCCGCGCTTTTCGCCGGCCGTATGTTCGCGCGCTATCGCACGACCAATGCGCCGCTGCAGATCTTCCAGCGCCTGCCGCACCAGAGCCAGCCGGTCTTGCTCGTCGGCGACGCCGACAGCTGGGTCAACGTCCTGCGCCGGCTGGAAGCCTCCGCGGCCGGCTCGACCGTCCGCGTGCTCGGCCTGATCGAGGTCAGCTCTGACCAGCCCGGCCGGGCCGTGCGCGGCGTGCCGATCATGGGCAACCTCGACACGCTGGGCGAGGTCATCGACGTGCTTTCGCTGCGCTATGGCAGCGCGCCCTGGGTCGCCGTCACCGGACCCGCCCGCGAACGCGGCCAGATGGCCCGTATCCTCGAAATCGCCTCCACCCACCGGGCGGACATCATGGCGCTTGGCCATGACGAGACGGCGCAGACGCTCGAACCGATCCGCGCGGCCGACCTGCTCGCCCGCCCGGAACGCGCACTTGACCGCCGGCCGGTGCGCGACCTGATCAGCGGTGCCCGGATCGTGGTCACCGGCGGCGGCGGCTCCATCGGGTCAGAGCTGGCCTTGCAGGTCGCGCAGAACGTTCCCGCAGCCCTCACGATCATCGACTCGTCCGAATTCAATCTCTACCAGATCGACCATTTGCTGCGCGTACACCATCCTAGCCTGCCGTTTACTTCGCATCTGGGCGACATCCGCGACCCTGTCCGCATGAATGCAGCCTTCGCGCAATCAAGGCCCGAGATCGTCATCCACGCTGCCGCGCTGAAACATGTGCCGCTGATGGAAGAGAACATCTGCGAAGCGATCCTTACCAATGTCGGCGGCGCGGTGAACGTCGCCCGGGCCGCCGCCGCCTCGGGCGCGCGCCAGTTCGTGTTCATCTCGACTGACAAGGCCGTCGCGCCAGACAATGTCATGGGCGCCACCAAACGCCTGGCCGAACTCGCCATCAGCCGCATCACCACCGAAGCCGGCATGGCCAGCGCCATGGTCCGGTTCGGCAATGTGCTCGGCTCATCCGGCTCCGTCGTGCCGCTGTTCGAGCGCCAGATCGCGGCCGGCGGGCCGGTGACGATCACCGATCCTGAAGCCACCCGCTACTTCATGACCATCGAGGAGGCGACCTCGCTCGTCCTCCAGGCCGCCGCCCTGCAGCGCGAAGCGCACCATGCCGAGCTTTTCGTGCTCGACATGGGCGAGCCGATCGCCATCCGCCAGCTGGCCGAGACAATGATCCGCCTCAAGGGCAAGGTGCCCGGCGTCGATATCGAGATCGTCACCACCGGCATGCGCAAGGGCGAGAAGCGCCACGAAGCGCTGACCTACGCCTATGAAGAGCTCGAGACGACCCGTGTTGACGGCGTCAACCGGGTCGTTTGCGAACCGCCGCAGAACGAACTCCTTGAAAAGCAGATCAGCGTACTGATGGACGCTGCCCGCCGCCACGAAACTTTGGAAGCCCTGCGCCTTCTCGGCAATCTCGTGCCGGAATACGGCGCCGCCCTTGCCGCAACGCGCCGCCGCAAGCCCGCCTGAGGTGCTCGCCCACCAGGACTAGAACCGCGCGCTCAGCGAGAGCTTGGCCGTCAGGGGCGCGCCGATCATGATGTTGTTGTCATTGTGCGAACTGGCCGCATAGGTCTCGCCCGTGAGGTTTTCGAGGTTCAGCTGAAGGGTCAGGTCATCCGACAGCTGATAATAGGCCGCTGCATCAACCCTCGTATATCCCGGCAAAGCCACGGCATTCGAGATCGACGCGAACCGGTCGTCCTGCCAGACCAGACCGAGCCCGAAGTCTAGCCGCGCGGTCGCACGGACCTTGTTCCAGAGGCTCGCACTCTGCTCGGCGACCAGAGGCACTTCACGGCCAGCCGGGGCTGAAGTTGTCGTCTCGGTGATTTCTGCCGTTTGCCAGGCATAGGCCGCTGCAACATCCCAGCCCTCGATGATCTGACCCTGCAATGCGAGCTCCAGGCCTTCGCTGCGCTGCGCGCCGGTCTGAACGGTCGTGCCCGATACAGCGCCCGGCGACAGGGTGTTCGTCCGGTCAAGCCGGAACAGCGCGGCCGTGATCAGCAGTTCGTCCGAAGGCTGCCACTTCAAGCCGATTTCGGAGTTCTCGAATTCTTCCGGCTCGAAATCCGCCTGCGAGGGTGTCAGTGACGAAAACTGCTCGCCCGATTGTGGGAGGTACGACCGGGCCCAGCTGGCATAGACCGACAGGTCCTCTACAGGCTGATAGACAACGCCGAAGCGCGGCGACACGAACTCGTCGGTCCGCGCGGCATCAGCGCCCAGCCGGTTTCCAAACGCAAAGTCGAAGCGATCAAACCGCGCGCCCGCAACGATCTGCAAGTCATCGGTGAGCTTGATCTGGTCCTGCACATAGACGGCAAACAGATCGAGGTCGTTTGTGTTGTCGCGCGAGAGCCGGCCGAACACCGCGACCGCATCCTGCCCCCGGTCGGCAATCGAGACCGTGAGACGCTCAAGTCCGCCCGCTGCCGGGAACTGGCCTTCCACACGCTGGTTGTCACTCTCCTGCCGACCCGCTTCGACGCCCAGCAGAAGCGTGTGCTCCATCCCTCCCAGCAGCCCCTCCCAGATGAGATCTGTCTGACTGATCAGGTTCTGGCGCTCCGTCTGCGAGTTATAGGCCGCAAGCTGCACCGTGCCGGCCTGGGCATTCACTGCGCCGCTCGCGAAGATGTTCTGATAAGATTTCTCATAG
Organism: Hyphomonas sp.; assembly: GCF_016125515.1. Taxonomy (GTDB): domain Bacteria; phylum Pseudomonadota; class Alphaproteobacteria; order Caulobacterales; family Hyphomonadaceae; genus Hyphomonas. The sequence continues at coordinate 24,214 of NZ_WGLO01000015.1, read as the reverse complement.
TCCGCGAAGAGCAAGGTTGAGCGCAAGGTCAGCGCGTCGGAAAACTCATGTTCCAGAACCGCCGAAACCGAGCTCACGGTCACATCGCTGGGACTGAGGTCCGGATTACCGAAGAAGGCCTTTTCGGAAACGCTGAAAGGCCGGCCATTGATCGACGGTACGCCGCGATCGGTCACGCGCTCATCGACGAAATGCTCCGCTGACAGACGAAGCGTTGTTCGCTCACTCCAATCAACCGAAACCGAAGGCGCAAATCCGTAGCGCTCAGACTCCACACCGTCGCGGTAGCTGCCTGCCTGCTCATAAACAAGGTTCAGCCGCCCATCTACACCCTCGGCGATGGCGTCGCCCAGATCCGCATTGGCCCGGCCAAAGCCGAACGAGCCGACGCCCAGCGTCAGCGCGCGCACCCGTTCGCCATCGGCCTGCTTGGTCACGCGGTTGATCACGCCGCCGCCCGTTCCGCGCCCGAACACGAGCCCCGAAGCCCCCTTGAGCACTTCGATCCGGTCGGTGTTGTAGGTATCGCGGTAGTATTGGAGATCGTCGCGCACGCCGTCGACGAAGAAATCGGCCGTTGTCGTGTTTCCGCGCAGCACGGGCGCATCCCGGTGCCCCTCGCCCTGCGCGACCGTCACACCTGGCACGAAGCGAAGCGCCTCTGCCATGCCCGAGATCGCCTGATCGCGCATCAGGTCGCCGGTAATGACGGTCATGGCCTGCGGAATCTCGACGATGGGCGTGGTGGTCTTGGTGGCCCCGCGAGAGGTATCCTCCGTATAGCCCGAACGGGTGCCATAGACATAGACGGTCTCCTGGCGCTTGACCTCGTCAGGGGCATCGTCGGCAAACGCCGGCAGCGCTGGAGCGATCCCAATGCCCAGGGTCGCCGCACAGCCCAGAAGGCGCGCAACGAGGCGCGGGCGAATGAAGTCTGAAGACGGAACGGACATGTAAAGGACCACCAGTTACTGAGAATGTTTCTCATTCGCTGTAACGGGCGGCGACCCTTATTGCAACTCATTCGCAAGCAAATAATTCCGGACCGGTCAGCCCGTCACGATGGGCTCGAACGTCCCGTAGATCATCCGCCCGAGGTCCGCGCCAGTCGTGACCGGGCTGAACTCGGCCATCCGCGGATCGGCCATCGCCTTGTCCCAGCCCGCCTGACGCGTCGCCGCGTCCTTCCAGTTGATCCAGGAGAAAATCACGTTCTCATCCGGCTTCTTCAGAACGGCCGTATGGAAGGAGTTCACCTTGCCCTCCGGCAAGTCGTCGCCCCAGGCATCCACCACCGACGTCGCGCCATGCTCGACAAACACCGCCGCGAGCTTCTCCGCCGCCGCCAGATAGGCGGCGCGGCTGCCTGCCGGCACCGGCATCAGCGTCCCGTCGACGATGCCCGGCGCCGCCAGCGCGTCGCCGAACAGCTGTTCGAACCCGCCAAAAATCATCCGCTGGCCGTCGAACGGCATCGTCTCAGGAGACATGCCCTCGAACGCCGGGTCCTCCATCATCGCCTTGTTGCCGGCATCGCGCGCCGCGCGGTCCGGCCAGACGATCCAGGAGAACATCACAGTCTCATCCGGCCTGCGCATCACGGCCGAGTTGAAACAGTTCACCTTGCCCTGCGGCACATCGAGGCCCCAGTTCTCGACCAAGCCGATGGCGCCAAGCCGGCGGAACACCGCCGAGGCGTCCGACGCCATCTTTTGATAGGCGTCCTTCTTGGCGCTCGGCACCGCCAGCACAAACCCGTCGATATAGGCCATCAGGTCAGCCTCCAGCCATCTGCTTCATCGCGGCGTCGCGCGCCGCGTCCATCTCTTCAGGCGATTTCGGCGGCCAGACCGGCGACGCGATCGACCATTGGTGCCCGAACGGGTCCTTCACCACGCCGTACCGGTCGCCCCAGAACTGGTCCGCCACCGGCATCACCACCTCGGCGCCCGCCGCCACGGCCTTCGCCGCCGCAGCGTCCACATCATCCACCATCAGGTGCAGCGTCACCGGCGTGCCGCCCAGCGCCAGCGGCGAGGCTCCGCCCATTTCGGGATACTCATCATTCAGCATCACCAATTCGCCATTGATGCGCACCGAAGCGTGCAGCAGCCGCCCGTCCGGTCCTGGCAGGCGCATCATCTCCTCGGCCCCGAAAGCGGCCTTGTAGAAATCGATCGCCTTGTTGCAATCCCGGCACGTCAGGTGCGGCGACAGCAGGCTCACGCCCATTTCAGCGGCAATCTCTGCCACTGGCTTCCTCTTCGGGTTTGTCATCTTGTCCTCCATCACCCTGCAAACGCGGCTTCGATGGCCGCAATGTCGATCTTGCGCATCTCCAGCATCGCGGCGCGCGCCCGCGCGGCCGCCACCTGGTCCGTATCGTGGAACAGACGCACCATCTTCTCCGGCACGATCTGCCAGGACACACCGAACCGGTCGGCCAGCCAGCCGCACCGGCTCTCCTTGCCCCCGCCCTCCAGCAGCGCCTGCCACAACCGGTCCGTCTCCGCCTGATCCTTCGTCAGCACACTGATCGAGGCCGCCGGTGTCTGCTTGTACATCGGCCCCGCCGTCAGGTGCATCATCGGCGCCCCGCCCAGCGTGTATTCCACGACCATCGGATCGGTCGCATTGCCATGCTCGAACACCGCATCGATCCGGCTGTCCGGCAGCAGCGACACATAGAACTCCGCCGCCTTCACCCCGCCCGTCTCGAACCAGAGACAGGGGCGCACCTTCCTTTCGAGACCCGTCATGACATCCTCCTCAAGTTGCTGCTTCATAGGCCGCAAACGCCTTCAGCTGCGCCGCCAGCGCCGCCTTGAATCCCGGCCGCGACAGGCACCGCGCACAATAAGCCTCGAGGTTGGGAAATGCCGCCAGGTGGTCTGTCCCCTCAATCTCGCGCAGCACACACGCCATCATGAGATCGCCGGCTGTGAAGCGATCCTCCAGAAACGGCTTGTCACCCAGCCAGTCCGAGAGCCGTGCGAGCCGCATCTGCAGGAGTTCGGCGGCTTTCGCGCCGAACCTCTCCGCCCAGGGCTCGCCGGCCCAGAACAACTCTGCACTGCGCACATTCATCAAGCGCGGCTCGACCGAATTCATCGCGGCAAAGATCCAGCTCATGGCACGCGCCCGGCCCGGGTCATCTGCCGGCATCAGGGCTTCGCTGCGCTCGGCAATCTTCAAGACGATCGCCCCGGATTCAAACATGTCGACCGCCCCGTCGCGATAGGCGGGCACTTGCCCGAAGGGTTGGCGTTTCAGATGCGCGGGCGACGCGTTCTCCTCCAGCGAGATGAGATGCTCGTCATAGGGAATGCCCGCTTCTTCGAGCGCCCAGCGCACCCGCAGGTCGCGCACGAACCCTTGCGCAAATTCCGGAACCCACTTGTAGCCGGTCACTTCAGGCATCCCGGTCTCCCCTTCTGTCTTCAGGTAGCCTGCCTGTTCTCGTTGACAGATACGTTGATGTCAACTTATATATCGGTCATGAGAACAGATCTGCCGCTCAGCATCACGCACGAAGTCTATGGACGTTGCCTCTGCCTCGGCGTGCACCGCGCCGCCCGGGCCCTCGCCCGCCGGTTCGACCAGGCGCTCGCCCCGTTCGGCATCAGCCATGGTCAGTATTCGCTTTTGATGTCGCTCAACCGGCCGAACGCGCCGCGCCTTGGCGAGGCGGCCGACTTCCTGGCGATGGACCGCACCACGCTGACCGCCAATCTCAAGCCGCTCGAACGCCGCGGCCTGGTCGCAATTGTTCCGGACAAGGACGACCGGCGCTCGCGCCGTCTCCACCTCACCGATGCCGGCCGCGATCTCCTGAAAGCCGCTGTTCCGGTCTGGCGCCGCACTCATGACGAAGTCGACACCCACCTCACCACCAACGGTAAATCCCTCCGCCGCGAACTTGCCCAGATCGCCGCCGCCTTCTGACCGCGCCTGCGCCCCGAGCGGCATCGAGATCGAGACCGGCATCGCGCCGGCCCAGTCGATCCATCCCGCATCACAGCCAAAGGAGACCGCCCCCGTGCCGGCCTCTTCAAACCGCCCGACGAAAAGGACATTGAGATAGACGCTCAGCCGCTGCGCGTCCGGCTCCGGCGCGCCATCAGATGAGTTTTACAAAGTCCGCCCTACCGCCGCGCTTGTTGGCGACAAGGTCGAGGCCGAGCGCCGTCATGGCGTCAAAGAACACTTCCATACGGGTCGCCGGCGCTCCTGCCTCCAGTTTGGACACTGTCGCTTGACGTACCCGCATGCGAGCCGCGAGCTCGGCCTGTGTCCAGCCAGCGCCGAGGCGTGCCTTGCGCACCAGATCGCCCGCCATCCGCGGGCTTCGAACCAGATCAGCCACAGGCTATCCTCCTTATACGCGTTTGCGCATAGAATTTATTTATACGCAAATGCGTATGAGATCGGCTCGTAATGCTCTCAGGTTAAGGCCCCAACCACCGTACCCAAGCGCAACGCCAGGGCCCGGCCTGGAGCCGTTGAGTGCAGACTTCGCGATCAGGCAAGCTGCGTCCGGCCGCACGTGCAGGCTTCAGCCCTTACGGCCGCCCGCCTTGAAATAATCGAGCGTGCCGCGGGTGATCACGCGGTCTTCCGGCGCGATCTCGTGGGCCTCAAGGTCGGACGCGCCCTTCACTTCGGCATACACATCCCCGAAGTCGCGGTAGCAGGCCTCCAGAAGCGCATCGAAACTGTCGATCACGAAATAGGTCTGCTGGAAGTCATCAATGATGTATTTGGTCCGCATCAGGCGCTGCACATCAAATCCGATCCGGTTGGGACTCGCATCTTCCAGCGCGAACACGGTTTCCTGCGGGCTCGACAGGATGCCCGCACCATAGATGCGCAGACCGTCCGCCTCCTGAATAAGTCCGAACTCAACCGTGTACCAGTAGAGCCGCGCCAGGTTGTGCAGCTGGCCGAGACGCATCGCCCGCTGGCCGCCCTTGCCATAGGCCTCCATGAAGTCCGCAAAGACAGGGTTCGCCAGCATCGGCACATGACCGAAGATGTCGTGGAAGATGTCCGGCTCCTGCAGGTAATCGAACTCCGCTTCCGGCCGGATGAAGGCGCCTGCCGGAAACCGGCGATTGGCAAGGTGGTCGAAGAAAATGTCGTCCGGCACGAGTTCCGCCACCGGCACGACCCGCCAGCCAGTCATCACTTCCAGCCGGTCGGACAACCGGCCCATGTGCGGAATACCCGAAGGCGACAGCTCCAGCGCGTTCATCGCATCGAGCGCCGCCTGGCAGGCCCGGCCCTTGGTCACCTCGCGCTGGCGCCGGAACAGCCGGTCCCAACGGTCATGTTCGGCCGCGCTGTAGGTCTCCCATGCCTGGTCGATCGTGAAATCGGCGGCGCGGGGCGCATCGTGATAGCGATTCTTTGCAAAGCCTGTGTCCATTCAGCCAGTATAGGCCAAATGGAAAATTAGTTCCAGATGTAACTAATTTAGGGGCGCTTCAATTGACCGTGCGCGCGTCCACGATCTCGGTCAGCGTTACGCCCAGTTCGCCATCGGCGACCACCAGCTTGCCGCGCGCGATCAGGCGGCCGGACACGTAGATGTCGACCGGCTCACCGGTCTGTTTCTCAAGCGTGAGCACTTCGCCGGGCGTCAGCGCCGACAGTTCTTCCATCGTCAGGCGCACTTCGCCGAGCACGACTTCAACGCGCACCGGAACGTCCATCAACATGCGGTGGAGCGCGGGATTGCCTGGTTCGGTCATGTCCGGTCTTCCTTCGGCTTGGGCGACAGCCCGGTCGCCGCAAACAGGTCGCCCTGCCCGTGAACGATCCGCGCAGCCGCGCCATCGATGAGGCTGCGCAGGCGCGCCTCGGTTGTAGCGTGAAACTGGCTGGACTCAATCAGGCGCATCACCTGAGCGATCTCTTCAAGCGCCTGGGCAAGCTCGGCGGTCACGGCGGCGAGGCGTTCGCTCTCGGTCTCGGCCTTGACGCGGGCGACCTCCGCGAGGGTCTCAGCGCGCACCTGCGCGATCAGGCCGGCAATCTCCTCGCCCGTGAAACTGACGCGGGCCGGATCCTCGGCCGCTACCTCTTCCGGCTGCGGCCCGAAATCGGCCCGGAAGTCGAACGGCGTGACGGACTTCACAGCGCGCGCCGTCATTCGACCAGCTCGTCAAGATCATTAGCCTTGCCCGCTCGGATCTCGCCGCGGCCGATCAGCAGGCGCGCAAGCTCCACCAGTTCGGTGCGGGCCGCTTCGATATCGCTGCGGCGCAGCGGGCCCAGCGCAGCGATCTCTTCGCGCAGGAGGTCTCCGGAACGTTGGGTAACGTTGGCGAAGAAGGCCGCCGCGGTTGTGTCCTTTGCGCCCTTGAGCGCAGTGATCAGGACGGCCCGGTCTGCGGCCGCCAGCAATGTCTGCATGCCGCCAGCGTCCAGCGTCGCGAGGTCGTCGAAGGTGAACATCAGGGAGCGGACTTTCTCGCCCGTGCCCGGCTCCGCCTTTTCGAGCGCGCTGAGGAACAGCGTGCCCGCACGCGGATCGAGCCGGTCGAAGATCCTGGCGATACGTTCTGCGCCCACCTGCGCACCGTCCCTGGCCAGCGCCTTGACGCGGCCCTTCAGGTGCTGCTCGAGGCTCGCCATCGCGGCGGGGTGCACCTCGCCGATATGCAGAAGGCGCTGCATGGCATCGATCGACAGCGTGGGCGGCAAGGCGCGCAGCAACCGGGCGGCGGCTTCACCGGTAAGACGGGAGAGGACCAGCGCCACGATCTGCGCGCGCTCGTTGCGCAAGAGACCGGACAGCAAGGCTGTGTCGAGCGCTGAAAGGTCTGCCCACACGCCCGAGGCGGCGGGGCTGCGCTGGGCTTCGGTGAAGCGGCGCAGCGCTTCGGCCTCACCGGCAGGGTCGTCGCCGAGACGGTCCATCGCCGCGCTGAGGCTGGCAGCTTCCTGCGGATCAAGCTCAGCCCAGATCGCGGCCGCGTCCGGACCCAGCGCGCGCATCAACCGGGCCGACCGGGCGAGGCCCGGGGCAAGAGTGTCCTGGGGGCGGGTGAGCGCGCTCATGCGGTTTCATCCTTGGCCGTCATCCAGCCGCGCACAACGGCCGCCGCACGGGCGGGATCGCGGCGCGCGAGGTCCGCGGCGGCGTCCGTCGACACCGCGACGGGTCTCTGGGCCCGGAGCGCCTCACGCGGACGCTCCACTGGCTGCTGGGCCGGAAGGATCTGGGACGGCGCGGCGGCGACCGGCGCCGGGGTGCGCGCCAGCACGGCGAGTGCCCCGCCAATCAGGCCGAGGCCGGCCAGTGCGGCAAGTTCGATCCAGGCCGCCATGTCTGGACGGCCCGGCAGGCCGCCGGCAAAGGCAACGGTTTCGATGACCAGCTTGTCGCCGCGCTCCGGGATCAGGCCGGCGGCGATGGGGGCGATGCGCTGGAGCTCCGGAATGCGGGGCGCGGCCGCGTCGTCCAGCAGGACGAGCAATGTGCGGCCACCTTCGGCATTGTAGGCGACGCTGATGCGCGCAAGGCCGGGGCCGGCGATCGGGGTAAGGATGTCGGCGAGCGCAGCTTCGGCGGGGGTCGCCGCAACCGGTGCGCCCGGGCCGGTCAGCAGGGCGGCGCCGCGCCAGGCCAGCAGGCCGAGCGCCAGCGCGCAGGCCAGCAGCGCCAGCGGGCGCAGCAGCCCCGCCTGAGCCGTGTCTGCAGTCTTGCCAAGCGCCATCGTGCTCTCCGGGGCCGGCCGTTTGGCCGGCAGATTCCCGGAAGGCTAGAAGGCCCGCCTTAAGGCAGGTTTAACAAGGCAAACGCCGCGTTAACGGCGGTATTGCTGCAAGCGGGTCGTGCGCAGGCCTTTGGCGCCGTGACGGGCGTAGAGCCGCTCCCAGCCTTCGAACTCTTCTTCGGTCAGATTGTAGCGTTCACAGGCGCTTTCGCGGGTCAACAGACCACCCTGGACGGCGGCCACAACTTCCGCCTTGCGGCGGGTGACCCAGCGGGAGATGCCGGGCGACGGCAGGTCGGCGAGGGTGAGCTTCTGGCCGTCCGGGCCTTTGACACTCATCGGGCGTGCATTCTGCATGTTCATTTCAAAAACCACTTCACGGTCCTTAGCGTTTCACCCCGCTTCTGCAGGGGTATGAGCGGACCGTACACGAGGCGGTTTAAGCCCGGCCTTGCCTTGGAAGATGAGTTTGGCCACCCCCGTTAGGGGCCCGTTTGGAAACCTGTTCCGGGGCGGCACATTTCGGGGAATTGGGGCCAAAACCTGCCGGAAGCGGGGTTTGCGTGCCAGATTCCGGTAAGGATCAGGCAAAAAAAGATCCGGCTAGGTGTATCCGAGGAAGGCGAGGATGGCGGAAAGGACCTGCCGGTCGAGGCAGAGTTCGCGGTGATCGAGCCCGTCGATACCGGTGACCCCTGCGCCAGGCACGTGACCGGCAAGATCGGCGATTTGGTCTTTGGGAGCTCGGCTTTCGCATGTTTGCGAGAACCACCGAGGCTGTGCAAGTTTTCGCTAAAAAAGTGTTCTTCAACAAACACTTAGATCGGTTCCCGTTGACCTTGCGGGGCGACGCTCTTGCGACGTCTTGCGAGAATTTAGAGCCTTGTACGGCTCACGGTGATCACTGGGTGCTGGCGTGTGTACAGGCGTGTTCGCTTAACCCGGCGCGTTTCGAGTTTGGTGGTTTTAGTACCCTTTGGGTATACCAGTCTGCGTATTTTCAAAACTCTCCACTTGCTAAATTTCGAAAATTGGCTATTTTGTATCCTATGAGGCGACAAAATGAGACAAAGCTAAAATGGCTGCTGGAGACCGTCCTGCCAGGTCAGCTGGTCGATACGTCAACGCTGGAGCGTCATGGCATCACGCGCATGCTCGCCCACAAATACATAGACAGCGGCTGGCTCGAACCGGTGGTGCGCGGCCTCTATCGACGGCCGCAGGTTGTCGCTGGCGGCGCAGACTGGCAACGCGTGGTGCGCTCGCTGCAGCACATCATGAACTATTCATCAGTGGTTGGCGGACGGACCGCACTGGAGCTGCAAGGGTTCGCCCATTATCTGCCGATGCGCGGCGATCAGGACGTCCACCTTTATGGCGAAGCCCATCCGACCTGGCTCAAGCGGCTGGATGAGGCGGGCCGCTACAGGCTGCACAGCGCCAAACTGTTCGACATGAAGGCCCATGAGGAAACGACGGAGGTCGACTCCCCCGTTGGCCTGCTGAAGTGTTCAACGCCGGAACGCGCCATCCTTGAATTGCTGGATGAGCTGCCGAAGCATGAGAGCGCTCATATCGTCGATACGGCCTTTGAAGGCCTCGTGTCCGCGCGCCCCCGCCGACTGGAAAAGCTGCTGGCGTCCTGCACCAGCATCAAGGTCAAGCGGCTCTTCTTCGTTTTTGCCGACAAGCATGCTCATGCCTGGCGGCGACATCTCTCGCCGGAGCGGTTCGACCTCGGCTCGGGGCCCCGCGCCCTCTTTGACAAAGGACAGTTTCATCCGCACTACAAGGTCTCCGTGCCGCCTGAGCTGATGCCGCAAAGTGAGGCTCGCCATGGCACGTGAGCGATATGTGGATCAGGTCCGGCTGCTGGTGGATATCCAGCCTGCCGTGGCGGCAGAAGAAGACTTCTGCCCTGAAAGGCGGCACGGCGATCAACCTGCTCTATCGTGATCTTCCGCGCCTGTCGGTCGATGTCGATCTGACCTTCCTGCCGGTCAGGGAACGCGCGCAATCCCTTACGGACATCGACGCCGCCATGACCCGTATCGCTGCGGCAGGCTCGAAAGTGCGAGGCGTGACCGCGACCCGGATCCCGGGCGGTGGCGGCGGCGCCACCCGCGTCCTGTTTCGGCGCGGCGCTGCATCCGTGAAGGTCGAAACCTCCCCTGTGACACGCGGCGTTGTGTTCGAGCCCGAGACCAAACGCGTCTCACCTGCGGTCGAGGACGAATTCGGGTTCGCGGAGACAAGATTGGTCGCGTTCGAGGATCTCTATGCCGGCAAGCTCCATGCCGCGCTTGACCGTCAGCACCCGCGCGACCTGTTCGATGTGAAGCTGCTCTAAGAGCATGAGGGCATTACGGATGATCTCTTCCGGGCCTTCCTCGTCTGTGTCGCGAGCTCCAGCAGACCTCCGCATGAATTGCTGAACCCGAACCTCGCACCCTTATCAAACGTCTTCGAGGCTGAGTTCTCCGGCATGACTGTCGATGCGGTCAGCCTCGCCGAACTGGAGCAAGTGCGGGTCACACTCATTGCAGATGTACAGTCGCGCCTGAACGGCAATGCGGCACGATTTCTGCGAACACTGGTCAATGGCGAACCGGACTTCGACGCCATCGATTTACCATCCGCGGCGGACCTGCCCGCCGTCCAGTGGAAGCTGCAAAACATCCTGAAACTGCGAGACACGAACCCGGAAAAGCACGCCGCGCAGTGCGAAAGCCTCGAATCATTGCTCAACTGATATGTCCTTCGGCATCGCCAACCCGAGACAAGGACACATTCCCGAACGGGAAGACTTCACCAGGCCGCCCACCCTGGTCGAGGAAGATTCCCGATCGGGACGGTTCTGATCAATCTGTTTCAATCGGGTGATGTCGCAGCGCTTTCAATCGCCTTCTGCCTTTTCGAGGGCAGATGTCATCTTCATCACACCCGATGAAAAGCAGGTTGCCGTCGAAATCGGCGAGGGCAGATTCGAAGTTGAAGGCTTCCGGCAGAGCCCGGCCGTCGTCGGCCGGGATTTTCAGCACACGGTCGATTACGGCCGGATCGGTGCCCTCCGGCGCTGGCACGCCTCGCAGCCGAGCACCGGCGGCACAATCAGGATGACGTTATCGGCCCGGGCACCGGACTGCATCGCGGCCGCGGTAGCGATGCAGCCGAACGATGAGCGATGATAGCATCGATCGGCGCCTCGGCCTCACACACCTCGCGCAAGGACCGGCCTGCTTCGTCCCGGCCGAAAGCGCTCGCCTTGGAAGCCCCATGCGCAGGAAGGTCCATCAGGAGAACGGGGCGCGAATTGGCGATGAAGTCCTGCGCGAACTGGCGCCAGATCCGGCGCGTATCGTTCCAGCCATGAACGAACAGGGTCGCCGGCCCGTCATGCGCGCGCCAGAGCGGCGTGGCGCCCACATCGCGGCGCGCGCTGGGCGACAGCATGTTCTGGCCGGGCGCAGCATTGGGCGGCGTCAAAGCGATCTCAGCCAACAGGTCCTGCGCTGCGCGTTCGATCTCATCTGTCATGGACGTTCTCCCGGACGGCATCTTTCGGCGGAAGGCCAAACCGGTCAACGCGAAAGCGTCCGAAACAAAACGCCCGGCCGAGCTTTCGCTGGCCGGGCGCTGGGCAAACTCTGTCAGCCGAGGCTTAGAGAACGCGGTCTTTCAGGTCTTTCGAAGGACGGAACGCGACCTTCTTGGACGCCTTGATCTTGATGGCTTCGCCGGTGGCCGGGTTGCGGCCCTTGCGTGCCGGGCGGGCGCGGACCTGCAAGATGCCGAGGCCGGAGATGCGCAGCTTCTTGCCCTTTTTCAGGTAGCCGCCCATGCGGTCGATGAAGTCGGTGACAACCATCTCGGCTTGTTTCTTCGAGATTTCCTGCGCTTCCGAAACTTCGGCGGCGAGGTGTTTCACGGTCAGCACTTCAGGTGCTGCTTTCTTCGCGGGGGCGGCGGCTTTCGCGGCGACCTTCTTCGCAGGCGCTTTGGCAGCCGGCGCTTTCTTCACCGGCACCTTTTTCACCAGTGCTTTTTTTGCCGGGGCCTTGGCAGCGGCTTTCGGTTTAACGGCCATGTCATTTTCCTTCTGTAAGACAGTGAACGCGGAACACAGCTAAAAACGGGGGTTTCTGGCTGCTACAAACTCTTTCTTGCGGATAATCGACCAAGAGCCGGATCGCATAACTTCGCTTTTGGAATTGCGCAAGAGGCGTCGCATATCAGCGAAACATCAATGAAACGGGTATAAAATGCCTTGAAATAGGCGAAATCTGGCGCTTTGGCCATTTTGGCGAAGCGCCGAATCACCACGGCCGCGGGCGCCCGAAACCCAACTCTATCCGGCTACGGATAAATTTCAGGCAGGCTGCGATCAGCCAAGACCCTTGAGAAGCTCCAGCCCATTGTTCTCGCGCACCTGTGCCGAGTGGCGGCGCAGCATCGTGAGGAACATCTCGTCACCGCGCTCGGTCTGTTTGACGATCATGGCGGCGGCGAAAGCCACCGAGATGCCGTAGAACGAAAACCAGCGATAGTGCGTGTAGAGATCTTCGAAGCTGTAGCTGGTGATACCTTCGGCTTTCAGACAGTCATGATAATGGCGCAGCAGCGCCTGCTCATGCTTCGGGCGATCCTCGCGCGTCAGACCGGCGCCGATGAAATAGGCCACGTCATTGGCCGGCGCGCCCTTGCCTGCGGTCTGCCAATCGACAACGGCCAGCGGCTTCTTCGCGCCGGGTTTGCCGAACAGCATGTTGTCGAGCCGGTAATCGGAATGGGTCAGCGCGTGCGGGCCCTGATAGGCATCGCCCCATTTTGGCAAGCTAGCAGCATAGGCGTCGCCGACTTCGATCTGTTCAGCGTTGATATGCGCAGCGTAGCGATCCTTGAAGGCGGCCCAGAGGCCTGCAATCTGCTCCGGCCCGAGGCCCGGCGGCGGCGCCTTGGCAGAGCCCTGCAGCCAGTCATGTTCGTCCAGAACCGGATCTTCCCAATGCGCGGCGTGGAGCACGGCGGCCGCCTCCATCGCGAGCCTCGCCTCCTCGACGCCGCAGCCTTTCAACTGGTCGCCCTGCTCCGACGGCGCCATGTCTTCCATGATCAGGGCGAAGCGATTGGTATTCTCGTCATAATCCGTGTACAGCGCGTTGGGCGTGATGCGGCCGGCCACCTTCGGAAAAGTCCGGTAAAACATCACTTCGCGCTTGTAATGGCCAAGCAGTTTTGCCGTCGCGACGCTGATTTCATTGGCTGAGGGAAACTTGCCGACCAGCGTTTTTGGCGCGTTCGCGCCGGCGCGGGCATAGTCGAACACGAAGCGGACATTCTCGCCGATCTGGCCCGTGCCAATGGACTTCGCCGTCAGGCTGCGCACGTCGGCGTCGATGCCGATCTCGCCGAACAGCGTGTTGAACCAGTCAGGCGTCAGTTCAAGCGGGTTTGTGTCGAGTCCGGGACGGGTCATGTGGCGGTTTCTTCGGTTTCGGGTTTGGAAGTGGGCGCGCGGCCAGTAAACCGTCGCAGCTGGCCGAGGCGTTCCTCGGCCCGGCGCAGCCCCTTGTCGAGCGCGGCCATGGTGAGGGCAAAGTCGCCGCCGGCCTCCTTGCGCCAGGCCCGCTCGGCCTGGGCTATGACAACGGCAATGGCGATGCGTTTCAGGCTGGCCGGCGCGCCGCCATCATTATCGAGACCGGCTGAGGCAAGCGCCCAGGCGGCGCTGGCATGGCGATGGCCCGGCAGGCGCACGACATGGGTGAGCGAGGTTTCGCGGAACTTCAGGAGCTCGAGGAGACCTGCGCGGCAGGGCTCCATCGCCTCGAAGCGCAGCATGATGACATCGAACAGGCGTTCGCGCGGCGAGGTTTCTTCTGGCACGCCGTCTGCCGACATCGCCCTGTCGAAATAGCCATCCAGCGCTTCGACGAGGTCTTCGCGCCCGGCCACACCGTGAAAGTCCGAAAGCGAGAGCTTCGCCCGGGCGGCAATGTCCGCCAACGGAATATCTGCCCAGGGCCGCGACGCAGCCAGCTCGAGGGCTGCTTTGAGCCCCTTCTCGATGATCTTCTCAGCGCTGGCCAAGGGCCATGCCTCCCGGGGTTAATCCGCCTCTTTTGACAGCTGCCGGTCGCGGGTCGCGGCAGCGCGCAGAGCGTCTCTCAACAATCGAGGCATGCCACCCGTGTCCATCAGGATGTCAAGAGCCGCCTGAGTGGTGCCGCCGGGGGAAGTTACGGCGCGGCGCAGAGCTTCGGGGCCGTCTTCGCTGGCGGCAAGCAGGGCGGCGGCGCCTTCGACCGTGCGGCGGGCGAGGCGCTGGGCCAGGGCGCGCGGCAGGCCTTCGGACTCGCCAGCTTCGGCCATCGATTCGGCCAGCAGGAACAGGTAGGCCGGGCCGCTGCCCGACAGGGCCGTGACGGCGGACATCAGCCCCTCGTCAACCGGCCCATGCACTTCGCCGAGCGGCGCGAGCAGGCTGCGGACCGTTTCATTGTCGGCCGCGCTGAGGCCCGGGGCAGCGCAGAAGACGGTGACGCCCTGCCCGATGGCGCCCGGCGTGTTGGGCATGGCCCGGGCGATGCGGGCCGTGTCCAGACGGCGCGAGAGCTGCGCGATGCGAACGCCGGCCATGATCGAGACGACGAGGGTTTTCGGACCCGCAAAGCCGCGGATCGCTTCAGCCACCTGGGCAAATTGCTGCGGCTTCACGGCGACGACCAGGATGCCGGCCGGCGCTGCCGCGGGGTTCAGCGTGACTTTGCCCGCGGCGGCCCAGCTGGCCACTTCATCCGAAGGGGTCGGCTCGACGATGGTGATCTGGCGCTTCGATTTGGCGTTCAACCACCCGCGCGCGAGCGCGGCGCCCATGCGGCCGGCCCCGACGAGTACAAGCGACGGCGCTGCGGCCATGGGAGGTCTCAGGCCTCGCCGTGAGTTTCGAACATCACCGCGTCGATGGCTTCACGCGGCGACTTGCCGGCCCAGACGAGGAAGTTGAACGCCGGCATGAACCGGTCGGCCGCGCTGACCGCCGCGGCGATGACCGCGCGGACCTCGCCGGGGCTGACCTCGTCGCGGCCCTCCATCGGGAAGGTGTAGCGGTAGATGATGACACCGTCGTCGGACCAGAAGTCGAAATGCCCGACCCAGAGACGCTCATTGGCGAGCATCACGAGTTCGGCGATCGCGCTGCGCTTGGCGGCCATCGCCTTGACGTCGAGGGTGAGGGAGAAGTGGATCGCAGAAGGCTCCGGCCGGTAGGCGAACAGGGCGCCCATATCGCCCCAGCGCGTCTCGGCGACAACCTGAAGGGTGCCCTCCTCGTCGCGCTCGAAGGGCCAGTTGGCGGCTTCCAGCACCCCTTCGACAATGTCGAGCGGATCGATTTCGAAATCGTGGCCAGTCTCGATCTCAAGGCTCATTCGGTCGCCTCCCCTGCGGGTTTCCTGAATTGGTGCCGGATTCGCATGACAAATCCAATCCCGAACAAATCGGGCTGCCCGGGCAATGTCCATGGGCGAGTGCAGTCGCGGAATTATGAAGCAGTGGATTTCGCCTGCGCCGCTTCAAGCGCCGCGATGCGCGCTTCGAGGGTGTCGACCCGGTCGAGCGCGGCGGTGGCGATTGCCTTGAGGGCCTCCACTTCGTCCCGGCCGGCCAGATCCATGTCCGCGATCAGCGCCCGGATGCGGGCCTGCGCGGCGGTCTTGGCTTCCTCGCCTGCCGAGCGCGCGGCACCGAGGGCGCCGGTCATCAGGCTTGCAATGTCATCGAGCAGTGGATTTGTACCTGCCATGCGGCTACTCCTTCGCGCCGGGTATGCCGGTGGACTAACAGATAGGACGCCCGCCAGACAGGGAAAAGACGCCGCATGACAGAACTCCTCGCCGCGCTCAGCGTTTACCTTACCCAGGCTGCGCTGCACTTTCCGGGCTGGAGCCCGGCCCTGATCTCGATCGATTTCGGGTTCATCGGCCTGCCGACCTTCCATCTGCGCTGGTATGCGCTCGGCTATATCGCCGGCATCGGCGGGGCCTGGTGGTACGCGATGCAGCTCTTGAAGCGCCCGAACCTTTGGGGCGGCGAGCCGCCGCTCAGCAAGGACGCGATGGATGACCTGATGTTCTGGATCATCATCGGCATCATCCTGGGCGGACGCCTCGGCTACGTCCTGTTCTATATGGTGCCCTACCAGATGGACGTGCTGACCGCCGATCCGCTGACGGTGATCCGTATCTGGGACGGCGGCATGGCCTTCCATGGCGGCATCCTCGGCGTCGCGACCGTGTTGTGGTTCTTCGCGGCCAAGCGCGGCGTGAAGCTGCTCTCGGTCGGGGACATCGCGGGCGTGACGGCCCCGATCGGCATCGGCCTCGTGCGCATCGCGAACTTTGTGAACGCCGAACTCTATGGTCGCCACACCGATGCACCGGTCGGCTTGATCTTCCCGGAAGGCTATGTGCCGGGCTCGACACCGCCGGCCTATAATTGGGAAACCGGCGAATGGGCCTATACGGGCGCCGAAATGGCCCGCCATCCGAGCCAGCTTTACGAGTCAGTGCTGGAGGGATGGCTCCCCCTGCTCGTCTTGTCCTTGTTGATCTGGAAATTCGGCGCGCTGAAGCGGCCGGGCCTCGTGGCAGGAATTTTCCTGATCCTGTACGGCGTGGGGCGATCTGTTGCCGAAAACTTCCGCGAACCGGATTCTTTTGTCAGCGGACTGCCGGAATGGCTGACCATGGGCATGTTGCTCTCGACCCCAATGTGGATCGGCGGCGCCTGGCTGATTTGGAACGCCTTGAAAGGCAAGGAAAAGAGCGTATAAACGAAAGATTAATACGTAGTTTTACGGACGCTCCGCAAGCGCGCCATCCTGGGGAGGACAGCGCATGAAACCAGATCGCCTTTACCGGCTGACCGCGGCGTGCCTGATCACGCACGAGCTGGAATCGACCCTGCGCCAGGGCCGGAACGCCTTCACGAACACGCTCAGCGGGTATTCATCACTGGATCAGCAGATCTTCCTTTGGGCGCATGTCCCGATCGTTTTGGGCCTGATCTTGCTGGCGGAAACGGGAAACCGGGCCGCGCGCCGTTACGGGCTCTGCGTTTTCGCCGTTGTCCATGTCGGCCTGCATTGGTTCTACCGCAATCAACCTGTGTATGATTTCGGGTCTTTGGCCTCCTGGGTCCTGATTATACTGGCCGGCATATTTGGCGCGGCCTATCTGGTTCCGGCAAAGGCGCGATAGCGCGTTTCAGGGCCTGAATTGCACGATGAGTATTGAAGAGCGACTGGTACGCCTGATCGAGACGGGCGGCCCCATTCCCCTATCCACCTTCATGCAGGTTGCCCTGCATGACCCCAAGGCGGGCTATTATGCGGCCCGGCCCGGCATCGGGCGCGACTTCATCACCGCGCCGGAAACCAGCCAGATCTTCGGCGAGCTGATCGGCCTGTGGCTGGTGCATGAATGGCGCGCGATGGGCGCGCCGGACCGTTTCCATCTGGTCGAGATCGGACCGGGGCGCGGACAGCTGATGCTGGATGCCCTGCGTGCTGCGGGCGCGGCCGGCGGCAATGCTTTCGCCGACGCCATGCAGCTGGTCTTCGTCGAGCCGAGCCCGGTGCTCGCAGCCGGCTTGAAACGGTTGTTTGAGGCCTCAAGCCCGGTCTTCGCCCAGACGTTGGCACAGGTGCCGGAAGGGCCCGCCCTCATCGTGGCAAACGAATACCTGGACTGCCTGCCCGCGCGCCAGTTCCGGCAGGACGATGGCACCTGGCGCGAATGCGTCGTGGGCCTTGATACCGAGAGGCGCCTTGCCTTCGGCCTCGCCGCAGATGAGCCGCGCCCGCCGCACGGCACTGCGCTCGCGGGCGACGTGGTGGAGGTGCAGGTCGGACTCGACCTGGTGGTGGCCGATCTCGTCTCGCGCCCTGCGCCGGTGCGCGCGCTGTTCATCGATTACGGGCCGGACGACAAGGCGCCGGGCGACACATTGCGCGCTTACCGCGAGGGCCGGCAGGTCTCGCCGCTCGACATGCCCGGGGCGTCTGACCTGACCGTCGATGTGGATTTTGGCCGGCTGGCGCGGCTTGCGGCAGCGGCCGGGCTGGACGTGGCGGGACCGACGCCGCAGGGGATGTTCCTGTTGGGCCTCGGCGCCCAGGCGCGCCTGAACCAACTGGTCAACGCCGATCCCGAGGCGGCTGAGGACGTTTTCAAGGCGGCGCGCAAGCTGATCGACCCGAGCGACATGGGCGCGCGGTTCAAGGCGATCTGCCTGTCGTCTTCAGGACTGCCGCCGCCGGCCGGATTCTGACGCCTATTGGCGAACCGGGCGAAGCCCCCATCTAGGCAAGAGCATGAAACGAGGGCGCGTCCATGGCACGACTTTCCATCCTTGAACTCGGCCGGGTGCGCGAAGGCTTCACGCGGGCCGATGCCCTGAACGAAGCGCGGCGCCTGGCGCAGCATGCCGAGGCGCTGGGCTATACCCGCTTCTGGGTGGCGGAACATCACAACATGCCGACCGTGACAACCGCCGCGACCTCGCTGGTCATCTCGCATATTGCCGCGGGCACGAAGACGATCCGCGTCGGCGCGGGCGGCATTATGCTGCCGAACCATTCGCCGTACGTGATTGCCGAACAGTTCGGCACGCTGGAGGCGCTCTATCCGGGACGCATCGATCTAGGGCTCGGCCGCGCTCCGGGCACAGACCAGATGACGCTGCGCGCGCTGCGGCGCGACCCGTCGGCTTCGGAACACTTCCAGGAAGACGTGCTCGAGCTGCAAGCCTGGCTCGGCCCGGTGCAACCTGGACAGAGGATCGAGGCCGTTCCGGGTTCGAATTCCAACGTACCGCTCTGGATTCTGGGCTCGAGCCTCTATGGCGCGCAGATGGCGGCGGCCTATGGCTTCCCGTTCGGTTTTGCCTCGCACTTTGCGCCGCAGATGCTGGATCAGGCGCTCGCGATCTATCGCGGTAGCTTCAGGCCTTCGGCGCGCCAGCCCAAACCGCACGCGCTGATCGGTGTGAACATCATCGCGGCTGAAACCGACGAGGAGGCAAGATATCTTGCAACCTCGCAGCAGATGTCCTTCGCCAACCTCGTACGCGGGAGACGCAAGCTGACCCAGCCGCCGATCGACGACATCGACACCTACTGGACCCCGCAGGAGCGTGCGCAAGCCTCGCACATGCTGAATTTCAGCATCATCGGCAATGCCGAAACCGTCCGTAAGGGGATCATCGCATTGCTGGCGCGAACGCAAGCCGACGAGTTGATGGTGGTGTCCGACATGTACGATCCGGAAAAACGGCGGCGCTCGTTCGAGATCATTGCCGATGCAATGCGCGAGATCGATGCCGGCGCATTGGCCCGCCAGCCTGCCTGAGGCGAGGACCGCAAAGAAAGACCGCATGGGTTAAGGTCTCTGGTCATCCGACAAGGTCACAAACGATCCTGAACACCCGGACGCCATCGTCTCGCTTATCGACACGTTCAGTGTCAGGGCCGTAACCCGTTCGCTTCTGCCTGAAACCCGCTGGAAATGACGTTTCTGAATGCCGCGACCATCCTGCTGGCGGCCTACTTCTCGGACATCGTTCAGTTTCTAGTGCAGTCGGCGCAGCACTCGGCGAGGCACACGGCCCTCGAAGGGCTCGATCTGGTTAGCGGAAAACCGAGGGCGGATCAGCCTGCAACCACCGACAGGCCCAGTATCTTTTCCATGGGATCAAAATCCCTGTCGGCATGCAAAAGCGCTATACTGTTCTCAACACAATACGTCGCGATAATGACGTCGATGGTCTTTCGAACCGTGATGCCTTGTCGGCGCAGTAAGCGGTAGTTCCCGGCGCTCTGCAAGGCGATATCCCGGCCCACCATGTCTCGATACTCAAACTGATCGAGCGCCGTCCTTGCTGCATTAAAATCTCTGGTCGAGCGAAAACCCTGCAAGACTTCCGTCATTATAAGATCGCCAACAATAATCGGAACTTCGCCGAGGCTGGCATCCAGAATGCCCACTTGGGCACTTTCAACGCCGTTGAAGAAATCGATCCAGACCGAACTGTCGACCAGGATCATTCGTCGGTGCGCATCGCGTCGAGCGAGCCTTCCCATTTAAGTTTGCCGCGAAGCTTTTTGACACGGGCCTGTTGGCGCGTTTTCACCAAAAGGCGCAGCGCCTCTGTGACGACATCCTTCTTGGTTTTTGCGCCTGTCACAGCGATGGCTTCTTTGATCAGGGCGTCGTCGATATCGATATTGGTGCGCATGGTGAACTCTCGCAGAGTCGATTCATGTGTATAATTCCTGCATTTATACACATTTTGACGGATGTATGCAAGGCGCACGCATCTGGGTCGCGCAGATCTGCGCGAGCTGCGAAGAACCGCGTCTCGTTTTTCAGGTGTCGCGCTGGCTTTGCCGGAAACTCCTTTTCACTTTTCGGGCCTGCGCTGTGATTGGGTGGTCGGCAGCGCTCAACCCGAAAAGTGGTGCCGGTTTGTCCTCGCCAGCGCTTTGCACGGCTTTGATGGAGCGCGTTGCTGATCGCTCCAATCCGTTGATCTGGATTTGAGGGGTCTCAACTTTGAGCTTGAATGCGCGGCGGCCTCCGGCGGAGCTCGCCGGGGGCCGCCCTGCGTCAACATCTCCGGCAATCCGACAAGATCACAATCGATCTTGAAGACCCAGACGCCGTCGTCTCGCTTACCGACAAGCTCAGCTTCATCGGCGCAACTGTTCGCGTCTGCCTGAAGCCGCGCCAGCTGTATGCTGATGCCTTGGCGCTCCGACAGCAGCTCGAAATCTTCACCGGCAAGATTTTACGCCAGCTCGCCTCATGGCTCGATGATGCATCACAATTCACGCATAAGGCGGTTGAAAGGCCTCCAACATATCAAAATTGAGGCTTTATGTTTCGCCACTGCCGTGGCGTTCGCGCATCGGTTCGATGTTGCGCATCGAAGACTGCGGGCGCCATGCCCCGCAAATCCCTCATGCCGCCGCCGAAATTTGCCAGCCCGGGCGAGCGGCGAACTGGACAGAATGGCCGGTGTCAATTCTAACCGTAACTCGGATTCGGCGCTGGAGCAGGTCATTCGGATGCGTACTTTGATTTGGGCCGCTTTGACCGCCGGCTTGTCCGGACTGGCCTTAACGGCCAGCGCGGACGGGTTTCAGCGCGCGGCGCTCGCCCCGCTCGCCTCACCGGAACTGGTTGCCGAGACGCAGATGCTGCGCCTGGATACCAACCTGCAGAAGGCGATGGAGACCGGGGATTTCGTCGGGCTGGCGGTCACTGTCGTGCGGGGCGGAGAGGTCGCGTTCCTGCGCACTTATGGCGAAACCGAGATCGGCAGCGGCGAGGCGGTCAATCCCGACACGCTGTTCCGTCTGGCCTCACTTTCGAAGGGGTTCGCCTCCAGCCTGGTGGGCCTTGCTGTCTCCGAGGGCCGGCTGTCGCTGGACGAACCGGTCACCGGGTTCGCCCCGGAGCTGGCATTGCCGGGCGGGGCGGAAAAGTTGCTGACCCTCGCCGATATTCTGAGCCACCGGACGAGCCTGCCACCGAACGCTTTCGACAACCTGCTGGAAGCGGGCACCGCGCCGGGCGCGATCCTGCCGCAATACCGGAAGGTCAAATCGATCTGCCCGGTCTCGGACTGCTACGCCTACCAGAACATCCTTTACGACCTTTCATCGCGGGCTTTGGCGCGCGCCTATTCAGAGGCCTATGCCGACCTTGTTGGAGAAAAACTCTTCCAGCCGCTCGGGATGAAGACGGCAAGCTATGGGCTGGACGGATTGGTTGCGGGGGGGAATTGGGCGCGCCCGCACAACCGCAAGCGCCAGACCGATCCGGACCTGCCGCCGAACCCGTGGACCCGGATCGATGTGAAGCTGCCTTACTATACGACGCCTGCGGCTGGCGGCGTGAACGCCTCGATCAATGACATGGCGCAGTGGCTGAAGGCGCAGCTCGGCAACGTGCCGGATGTGCTGCCGCCGGAGGTACTGGACCTCATCCACGCGCCGCAGGTCGCCACCCCGTCCGAGACACGGCGCATGCGCGACGCGCTGCCGGACCTCAGCGCGTCACAATATGCGCTCGGCTGGCGGGTTTACGACTATGCCGGGCAGACGGTTGTTGCCCATAGCGGCTCGGTGGACGGCTATGCGGCGCAGATCATGCTGCTGCCAGACCGCAATACCGGCATCGTGGTGCTCGCTAACGCCCGCTCGAAGCGGATGTGGTCCATTGGCCCCATGTTTCTGGACATGACGCTGGGCTTGCCTGCGCGGGACTGGCTGGCCCTGGAGGATGCAGCGCTGGCAGCCACAACGCCGAACTGAGCCGCCAGACGCATGCCGCCCTTCAGAAGGAAGCGGTCGCAGAATTTTGAAGCGGCCAGGCGATCGACAGGATATTTCCTTCTCCGACAGCTATGTGAATCGACGTTGCCCATCGCGATACATAAACATCACCATCAGGCAGCAGCCCAGAAGCGGCTCCGCTGCCACGTGGAAATACCCCTAAAGCCCGTCGGCGGCCGCAATGTGTCATCGGGCCCGTTGGCCGCTGCAAAGGCAATCCTTGGCCATCGACCTCTGCGGTTGAAGGGCTCATCAGCAATCTGCACGATGCCGATTTATCCCTCCCACGGCCGTCGCACCCGTCCCGGCCGCAACAGGATGGCTACGCCTATGAGGGGGCAAACTTAATTCTTTTTGACTTCCCTCGCGAAGACCGCTGGAACATCCGCCAGTAGTTTCAGGAAGGCCAACATGAAGCTGATCAGCGACGAAATCCTCACAGATACAGGCGCAACCGAGCCCGTCTATCCAGCGAGTTACCCTGAGCTGGAGACAGACTTCGAGCTCTGGAACCCGAACTCCTGGAAACGAGGCCACCCTTACGACCTCTACAGGCGGATGCGCGAAGAGGCGCCTGTCATGTGGTCGAAGGTCAGGCGCCCGGCCTCCAGGTATTGGTCAGTGTCGCGGTATGAAGACATCAAGACCGTCGAGCTTCAGCCTGATATTTTCTCGTCGCAGCGCGGCGGCATCAACCTCGCCGTTCCGGACCGCAAGAACTGGAAGCCCGAGATCTTGATCCGCGCCGCCATGGATAATCTGATCAGCATGGACGAACCAAGCCACATGCAGATGCGGATCCAGCAGAAGGACTTCTTTGTTCCGGCTTATGTGGCGAAGCTTCGTGAGAAAGTCCGCGCCAAGGTCGATGCCTTGTGTGATGATCTTGAGGCCAAAGGACCGGTCGTCGACTTTGTCAAAGTCTTCTCAAACGAACTCCCGCTCTACACGCTTTGCGAAATGCTCGGCGTCGACGAGGCCGATCGCCCGAAGATTGTGTACTGGATGCACTATCTCGAAATGGCGAGCCAGTTCCTCTCCAACCCCCTGACAACCTTTCTCGGAGAGCCCCTCTTTCCCTTCCGCTTCAACAAGGTTGTTGAAGAGATGTTCGCCTACGGCGCGCGTGTCATGGCCGACCGGCGCGCCCATCCGCGCGAAGACCTCCTGACGCTGATCGCGCACTCAAAACTTGACGGCGAAGACCTGCCGCAGGCCTACCTCGACGGCTCCTGGCTTCTGATCATCTTTGCCGGCAATGACACGACCCGCAACTCGCTGTCAGGCACCGTCAAGCTGATGACGGAATGGCCAGAGCAGAGGGCGATCGTTCTGAGTGACCCCGCGATGATCCCGCGCATGTCCGAAGAGGCGCTGCGCATGGTCTCGCCCGTCAAGCATATGCGTCGCACCGCGCTTGAAGATACCGAGATCAACGGCCAGCGGATTGCGAAGGATGAAAAGGTCGTCATGTGGTACGGCGCCGGCAACCGGGACCCGGACGTTTTCGAGAACCCCGACGTCTTCGACATGACGCGGGAAAATGTCTCAAAACACATCGCCTTCGGCCACGGCGTTCACAAATGCCTCGGCGCGAGAGTGGCGCAGATGCAGTTGCAGGTCGCCTACGAACAACTCTTTGCCCGCTTCCCCAAGATCGAGTTCACCGGCGAGATCAGATACGGGCCCAATGCCCTCGTCCATGCGATCTCGAAGCTTGAGGTCAACCTCTATGGCCGCGGGAATGCGCGCCCGACGCAGGTACAGCTGAAAGCGGCCTCCTAGTTTCAGCAACGGCCGCCATACGCCGTTCGTCGCCGCGCAATCGTGAAACGCGTTGGCCGGACAAAAAAGCCGCCGGCGAGCAGGGGGAACTCGCCGGCGACCCTTTCCATCAGTCGGTCATCGCCGCTTGATGGGCTTGGCGGGAAGGCTGAGCGGAATCGCATACTGTGTTTCGGCGTGCAAGTTTGACCCCTTAGACGGGGTTATCGGCGTCCAACTTTGACCCCCCGTTTGGAGTGTTTGACCATCCGCGTTTTGGTAGCGGATGGAGCTGGAGTTGAAGGGCGTGGATACGATTGCGCGG
>NZ_WGLO01000019.1 GCF_016125515.1 Hyphomonas sp. | reverse complement strand
CGAGCAGCTCCTCGTCGTCGACCATGTCGGCCTTGTTCATGTACACGATGATGTACGGCACGCCGACCTGGCGCGACAGCAGGATGTGCTCGCGGGTCTGCGGCATCGGGCCGTCAGCGGCCGAACACACCAGGATGCCGCCGTCCATCTGGGCAGCGCCGGTGATCATGTTCTTCACATAGTCAGCGTGGCCCGGGCAGTCGACGTGCGCATAGTGACGGTTCGCCGTCTCATACTCGACGTGCGCCGTGTTGATCGTGATGCCGCGCGCCTTCTCTTCCGGCGCCGCGTCAATGTCGGCGTAGTTCTTCGCCGTTGCACCGCCCGACTTCGCCAGAACGATCGTGATCGCTGCCGTCAGCGTCGTCTTGCCGTGGTCAACGTGACCGATCGTGCCAATGTTCACGTGCGGCTTCGTACGCTCAAACTTTGCCTTGCCCATGGGGCCTCTCCTTTGTTCTGAACTTGAGGGACCCGGTTACGAGCCCGAGACTTCCTGAATGATTTTCTGCGCTTCAGCGCGCGGGACTTCGTCATAGTGATCGAACAGCATGGTGAACTGTGCGCGGCCTTGCGACATGCCCCGAAGGTTCGACACGTAGCCAAACATGTTCACAAGCGGCACCATCGCCGTGATGGCCGTGGCAATACCCCGGGCTTCGGAGCCCTGGATCTGACCGCGGCGGGAGTTCAGGTCGCCGATCACGTCGCCCATGTAGTCCTCGGGCGTCACGACTTCGACCTTCATGATCGGTTCCATCAGGCGCGGATCGGCCTTGCCCTTCAGCTCGCGGAATGCGCCACGGGCCGCGATTTCGAACGCGAGCACGCTCGAGTCGACATCGTGGAAAGCGCCGTCCACCAACCGGGCCCGGAAGTCGGTCACAGGATAACCGGCGAGAAGCCCGTTTTCCTTGGCCATTTCGAGACCCTTGCTGACGCCCGGGATGTATTCCTTCGGCACCGCACCGCCAACGATCGCGCTTTCGAAGATAAAGCCCGAGCCCGGCTCAAGCGGTTCGAACTCGAGCTTGATGCGGGCGAACTGGCCGGTACCGCCCGACTGCTTCTTGTGCGTGAAGTCGATCATCGCTGCGCGGCCGAGCTTCTCACGGTAAGCCACCTGCGGCTGGCCGATATTGGCTTCGACCTTGAATTCGCGCTTCAGGCGGTCGATCAGGATGTCGAGGTGAAGCTCGCCCATGCCTTTCATGATCGTCTGGCCGGATTCGAAATCCGTCTCGACGCGGAAGGACGGATCTTCGGCCGCCAGGCGCTGCAGACCCACCGACATCTTTTCCTGGTCAGCCTTGGTTTTCGGCTCGACGGCAATCTCGATCACGGGCTGCGGGAAGGTCATCGTTTCGAGAACGACGGGCTGCGACGGATCGCAGACCGTGTCACCGGTCGTGGTTTCCTTGAGGCCGGCCAGAGCCACGATATCGCCAGCGAAGGCTTCCGTGATCTCGTCCTGCTTGTTGGCGTGCATCATGACCATGCGGCCGACGCGCTCTCTCTTGCCTTTGGTGGCGTTCAGGAACGCATCGCCCTTCGACAGCTTGCCCGAATAGATCCGGGTGAAGGTCAGGGTGCCCATGTAGGGATCGTTCATGATCTTGAAGGCCAGACCGGCAAACGGCTGGCCGTCATCGGCCGAGCGCGGAATGTTGCGCGTTTCCGTCTCGTCGCCCGGTTTGAACCCGAGATAAGCCGGCACATCGAGCGGGCTCGGCAGGTAGTCAACGACGCCGTTCAGCATCGGCTGGACGCCTTTGTTCTTGAACGCCGAACCACACAGGATGGGAACGAACTTCAGTCCGAGCGTGCCTTTGCGGATCAGGGCGCGCAGCGTCGGGACGTCCGGCTCGGTGCCATCGACGAGGAAGGCTTCCATGACCGCGTCGTCCATCTCGACGGCCAGCTCGATGAGCTTGGCGCGCCATTCGCTGGCTTCAGCCTGCATGCTTTCACGGATCGGCTTCAGGACCCAGGATGCGCCGAGGTCTTCACCTTCCCACACCCATTCCTTCATCGTGATGAGGTCGATATGGCCTTCGAGGCTGCTTTCAGCGCCGATCGGCAGCTGGATAGGTGCGGGCGTTGCACCCGTACGGTCGCGGATCATCGAGACGCAATTGTAGAAATCCGCTCCAGTCTTGTCCATCTTGTTGACGAAAACGATGCGCGGAACTTTGTAGCGGTCGGCCTGGCGCCAGACCGTTTCGGTCTGCGGCTCAACGCCGGCGTTGCCATCGAGCAGCACGACGGCGCCGTCGAGCACGGCCAGCGAACGCTCGACCTCGATCGTGAAGTCGACGTGTCCGGGGGTGTCGATGATATTGAAACGGTATTTCGGGGACTGGGCCGTCGAGCCGTCTTCGGTGCGCTCCCAGAACGTCGTGGTGGCAGCCGAGGTGATCGTGATGCCCCGCTCCTGCTCTTGCTCCATCCAGTCCATGGTGGCCGCGCCATCGTGCACTTCGCCGATCTTGTGCGACTTGCCCGTGTAATAGAGGACGCGCTCAGTCGTCGTGGTCTTGCCGGCATCAATGTGCGCAATGATGCCGAAGTTCCGGTAGCGCTCCAGCGGGTATTCGCGGGCCATAGTGTAAACCTTCGTGTTCAGTGTTCCAGGTAGCTGAAAAGGGTGGCTCGCCCGGGCGAGCAACCTCTTCCGCCCGGACAGTTAGTGCTGGTTACCAGCGGTAGTGTGCGAACGCCTTGTTGGCGTCTGCCATGCGGTGCGTGTCTTCGCGCTTTTTCACGGCATTGCCGCGGCCTTGCGAAGCATCCATGAGCTCGCCGGCAAGACGCTCACGCATCGTGTTCTCGTTGCGGCCAGCAGCGGCAGCAGCCAGCCAGCGGATCGCAAGCGCCTGGCGGCGCTCGGTGCGCACTTCAACGGGAACCTGATACGTTGCACCACCGACCCGGCGCGAGCGCACTTCAACGGAAGGCGCTACAGCTTCGAGGGCATTGTGGAAGACTTCGATCGGGTCTTTTTTCGAACGGGTTTCGACCAGCTCGAACGCGCCGTAAACGATGCGTTCTGCGACCGATTTTTTGCCGTCGCGCATGATCTGGTTCATGAATTTCGAAACCACGAGATCCTTGTACTTCGGATCCGCAAGGACTTCGCGCTTCTCGGCTTGGTGACGACGTGACATGGACTCGCGCTCTCTTATTTCGGTTTCTTGGCGCCGTAATGCGAGCGGCGCTGCTTACGGTTCTTGACGGGCTGGGTATCGAGGGCGCCGCGCACAATGTGGTAGCGCACGCCCGGAAGGTCTTTCACGCGGCCGCCGCGGATCAGGACCACGGAGTGTTCCTGAAGGTTGTGGCCTTCGCCCGGGATGTAGCACAGCGATTCAAATCCGGAGGTCATCCGCACCTTGGCCACTTTACGAAGCGCCGAGTTCGGCTTCTTCGGCGTCGTCGTGTAGACGCGCGTGCAGACGCCGCGGCGCTGCGGGCAGGCTTTCAGGGCGGGAGTTTTCGTACGCGTGCGCTTCGGCTCGCGCGGATTGCGGATCAGCTGCTGGATTGTGGGCATTCGGGCCTACTGTCTCTTCATACATGATGGCCCGGGGGCCGATAATAACAACTGCCCCGAAGGCCGCGTGTGGCATTCGGGACGGCGGGAAATTGGAGGTCAGATTGACCGGTGCATCGCTGCGGCCGGTACGGCTGGCGGACGAAACGCCCGTTTACCTCTCTGACGATTTGGCGGCGTGTAGACTCGCGCGCGGCGCGCGTCAAGGGCAGCAGGCTGCAAACCGGGCCCGGGATTTGCCCTTCAGAAGGGTAAAACGCCGCCCCAGCTGCTGAAACACATCCAGGCCACCAGCCCGATGGCAGCCAACGCGCACCCCGCCCCGGCCAGATCAGCTTTCGAGAAGTTCATGACGGCCTCGCCCGGAAATGAAAAAGCCTGCCAGAACTGGCAGGCTTTTCCTGTGGGTTCAAGGGCCGGTGCGACCCAATTCAGGACAGGATCAGGCTTCCGACTTGTCCGGGGCCGGCAGGCCGGTCAGCACGAGGTTTTCCTCGGCCTTGGCCATGGCGGCGGCCCGTTTCGCCTTCAGCTTGGCATCGCGCTCTGCGGCCACGCGGCGGAACTGGCGGATACCGCCGCCGGTGCCGGCCGGGATGAGACGTCCGACGATGACGTTCTCTTTCAGGCCTTCGAGCGTGTCGGTCTTGCCCTGGACAGCGGCCTCGGTCAGCACGCGGGTCGTTTCCTGGAACGAGGCGGCCGAGATGAAGCTGCGAGTCTGGAGCGATGCCTTCGTGATGCCGAGCAGCAGCGGCGTTGCCGTTGCTTCGCGCTGGTCTTTCTTGCGCGAACGGCGGACCAGGTCGTTGGCCTCCTCGAACTCGGCAAGATCGATGTGCTCGCCGACGATGAACGGCGTGTCACCGCCATCGACGATCTCGACCTTCTGCAGCATCTGACGGACGATCACTTCAATGTGCTTGTCGTTGATCGGCACGCCCTGCAGGCGATACACCTTCTGGACCTCATCGATGAGATAGTTGGCAAGCGCTTCGACGCCGAGCGTGGACAGAATGTCCTGCGGGGCGGGGTTGCCGTCCATCAGGAACTCGCCGCGCTTGATGAAGTCGCCATCCTGGACCGCAAGGTGCTTGCCCTTCGGAACCAGGTAGTCGATCGGGGCACGCCCCTCTTCCAGCGGCACGATCGTGACCTTGCGCTTGTTCTTGTAGTCGCGGCCGTATTCGACGCGGCCATCGACATCCGCGATGATCGCGTGGTCCTTCGGACGGCGGGCTTCGAAGAGTTCCGCCACGCGCGGCAGACCGCCCGTGATGTCTTTCGTCTTCGCACCACCGGTCGTGACACGGGCCAGCGTATCGCCGGGCTCGATCTTGTCGCCATCGGAGACCGAAAGGATCGCGCCCACGGACAGAACGTACGTCGCGGTCGAACCGTTCTGCAGCTTGATCGGCTTGCCGTCCTTGCCGACGATCTGGATCGACGGTTTGAGATCGGACGTTTTCGACGTCGCACGCGGGTCGATGACGACGCGGGCCGAGATGCCGGTCGCTTCGTCGGTTTCCTCGCGAACGGTGAGACCATCCGAAAGGTCGAGGAAGCGGGCTTCGCCGGCCACTTCGGACACGATCGGCTGAGCGAACGGGTCCCAGTCGGCGAGCAGCATGCCCGGCGTCACTTTCGCCCCGTCCTTCACCATCAGGCGCGTACCGTAAGCCGGGCGGAACGACTGGCGCGTGCGGCCTTCGCCGTCCACGATTTCGACCTGCATCCGGCGACCGACCACGACGATCGTCTTGTCCTTGCGGGTGACGTATTCGCCGTCGACGAACCGGACCGTGCCTTCGAAGCTGGCTTCCAGCGACGACTGGTCGGCAACCTGTGCCGCACCGCCGATGTGGAAGGTACGCATCGTCAGCTGCGTGCCAGGCTCACCGATGGACTGGGCGGCGATGACGCCGACCGCTTCACCCCGGTTGACCGGCGTGCCGCGGGCAAGGTCGCGGCCATAGCAGGCCACGCAGATGCCGTTCTTGGCTTCGCAGGTGAGCGGCGAGCGGGCTTTGACCCGGTCGACCGCAGCCGCTTCGATTGCGGCGGCAACGTCTTCGTCAATATAGGTGTTGGCCGGAATGACCAGCTTGCCGTCGGCGCCTTTGACGTCTTCTGCCGACACACGGCCGAGCAGACGCTCGGCAATGGAGACCACCACATCGGCGCCTTCCATGACGGCCGAGATGTCGATGCCCTTTTCGGTGCCGCAATCATCCTCGTTGATGATGCAGTCCTGGGCCACGTCGACGAGACGGCGGGTCAGGTAACCCGAGTTCGCCGTTTTCAAAGCCGTGTCGGCAAGACCCTTACGGGCACCGTGGGTCGAGTTGAAGTATTCAAGAACGGTCAGACCTTCCTTGAAGTTCGAGATGATCGGCGTCTCGATGATCTCGCCCGACGGCTTGGCCATGAGGCCGCGCATACCAGCGAGCTGCTTCATCTGGTTCTTCGAACCGCGTGCACCGGAATCAGCCATCATGTAGATCGAGTTGACCTGGGCCTTGCGGTCGCCCTTGGCGGCCTGCGGCTTCGCAGCCGAGTCCATCATGGCGTCTGCAACCTTGTCGGTGCAGGTCGACCAGGCGTCCACAACCTTGTTGTACTTCTCGCCGCGCGTGATGAGACCATCCGCATACTGACGCTCATACTCGGAAACCTGTTCCTTCGTGGCGTCGACCAGTTTCTTCTTCGCTTCCGGAATGACCATGTCATCCTTGCCGAAGGAGATACCGGCCTTGCAGGCCTCGCGGAAGCCAAGCTCCATGACCTTGTCGCAGAAGATGACCGTCGCCTTCTGACCGCACAGGCGGTAGACTTCGTCGATGATCTTCGCGATCGCCTTCTTGGTGAGCACGGCGTTGACGAGTTCCGGACCGATGCCTTTGGCACGCGGCAGCAGGTTTGCCACCATGAAGCGGCCAGGCGTCGTTTCGATGACATAGCGGCGCGGTTTGCCGTCAGCATCGATGCCGTCATACATCGCCTTGATCTTCGTGTGAAGCGAGATCAGGCCGGCATCGAGCGCGTGCTCCATCTCGGCCACATCGGAGATCTTCATGCCTTCGCCCGGCTCGCCATTGCGGTCCAGCGACAGGTAGTAGAGGCCGAGGATGATGTCCTGCGACGGAACGATGATCGGCTTGCCGTTGGCGGGCGAGAGGATGTTGTTCGTCGACATCATCAGCACGCGGCATTCCAGCTGGGCCTCGAGGCTCAGCGGAACGTGGACAGCCATCTGGTCGCCGTCAAAGTCCGCGTTGAATGCGGCGCAAACGAGCGGGTGCAGCTGGATGGCCTTGCCTTCGATCAGCTTCGGCTCGAACGCCTGGATGCCCAGACGGTGCAGCGTCGGCGCGCGGTTGAGCAGGACCGGGTGCTCGCGGATGACCTCATCGAGGATATCCCAGACTTCCGGCTTCTCTTTCTCGACGAGCTTCTTCGCAGCCTTCACCGTGCCGGCGAGGCCCTTCGCATCGAGGCGCGCGTAGATGAACGGCTTGAACAGTTCGAGCGCCATTTTCTTCGGCAGGCCGCACTCGTGCAGCTTGAGATTCGGGCCGACCACGATGACCGAACGGCCCGAATAGTCGACGCGCTTGCCGAGAAGGTTCTGGCGGAAGCGGCCTTGCTTGCCTTTCAGCATGTCCGAGATCGACTTCAGCGGGCGCTTGTTGGTGCCCGTGATCGTGCGGCCGCGGCGGCCGTTGTCGAACAGGGCGTCAACCGACTCCTGAAGCATGCGCTTCTCGTTGCGGATGATGATGTCCGGCGCGCGAAGCTCCATCAGGCGCTTCAGGCGGTTGTTCCGGTTGATCACGCGGCGGTAGAGGTCGTTGAGGTCGGAGGTCGCAAAGCGACCGCCGTCCAGTGGGACCAGCGGGCGCAGGTCCGGCGGAATGACCGGGATGATCGTCAGGATCATCCATTCCGGCTTGGCTTTCGACTGCAGGAACGACTCGACCACTTTGAGGCGCTTCGAAGCCTTCTTGGTCTTCAGCTCCGACGTCGAATCCCGCAGGTCATCGCGCAGCTGGTCAGCCAGTGTCGGCAGGTCGAGCGACTTCAGGATCTCGCGGATCGCTTCGGCGCCGATCATCGCGGTGAAGGAGTCCTCGCCCAGACGGTCCTGGGCGTCCATGTACTCTTCTTCGGTCAGCAGCTGCTTCGGCTCGAGCTCGGTCAGGCCGGGCTCGATGACGACATAGCTCTCGAAGTAGAGAACGCGCTCGACATCCTTCAGCGGCATGTCGACGAGGGTCGCGATCCGGGACGGAAGCGACTTCAGGAACCAGATGTGCGCAACCGGCGCGGCGAGGTCGATGTGACCCATCCGTTCACGGCGCACGCGCGCCAGGGTGACTTCAACGCCGCACTTCTCGCAGACGATGCCGCGATACTTGATGCGCTTGTACTTGCCGCAAAGGCACTCGTAGTCCTTGGTCGGTCCGAAGATCCGCGCACAGAACAAGCCGTCGCGCTCGGGCTTGAACGTACGATAGTTGATCGTCTCGGGCTTCTTGATTTCGCCGGAAGACCACGACTTGATCTTCTCCGGGCTCGCAATCGAAATACGGATCGCCTCGAAGCTCGGGGCGGGCGTATTCTGGTTGAACATGTTGGCGACGTCCTGGCGCATCGGGTGTCTGCTCCTTGGGGTGGGCGTTGGGAGGCTTCAGCCCCCTGCCCTGAAAAATCCGGTATCAGGCTCGGCCCCGCCGGAAGATC
This sequence comes from Hyphomonas sp., assembly GCF_016125515.1. Classification (GTDB taxonomy): domain Bacteria; phylum Pseudomonadota; class Alphaproteobacteria; order Caulobacterales; family Hyphomonadaceae; genus Hyphomonas. The sequence goes on along the minus strand of NZ_WGLO01000019.1, from coordinate 134,250 downwards.
CGGACTTCCCGCGGGGCCTTAACTCTAAGCGACGTGACTATTCGGCGGCCACCGGCGCCTCTTCGTCGGCATCTCCGCCGCCTTCTTCGATCAGCTCCACATTGAGGCCGAGCGAGCGCATTTCCTTGACGAGCACGTTGAAGCTCTCCGGGATGCCGGCCTCGAACGTATCGTCACCGCGGACGATCGATTCATAGACCTTGGCCCGGCCTGCCGTATCATCCGACTTCACAGTCAGCATTTCCTGCAGGGTGTAGGCTGCGCCGTAAGCTTCGAGGGCCCAGACCTCCATCTCGCCGAAGCGCTGGCCGCCGAACTGGGCTTTGCCGCCCAACGGTTGCTGCGTGACGAGCGAGTACGGACCGGTCGAACGGGCGTGGATCTTCTCGTCCACAAGGTGGTGGAGCTTGAGGATGTACTTGTAGCCGACGGTGACCTGGCGGGTGAACGCCACACCGGTACGCCCGTCGAACAGACGGACCTGGCCCGACGTGTCGAGACCCGCACGGGTCAGCATATCGTTGATGTCTTCCTCGCGGGCGCCATCGAACACCGGCGTTGCCATCGGCACGCCGTTGACGAGGTTGCTCGCCAGTTCGACGATCTCGGCGTCAGTTTCCGGCATATCCTGGTTCTTGCCATAAGCCGTCTCGAGCGCCTTCTTGAGGCCCTTCATGTCCTGCTTCTGGTGGAACTCGTCGAGCGCCTTGTCGATGATCCGGCCGAGACCACGGCAGGCCCAGCCCGTGTGCGTCTCGAGGATCTGGCCGACGTTCATCCGCGACGGCACGCCGAGCGGGTTGAGAACGATATCGACCGGTGTTCCGTCTTCGAGGAATGGCATGTCTTCGATTGGGTTGATCTTGGAGACAACACCCTTGTTACCGTGGCGGCCGGCCATCTTGTCGCCCGGCTGAAGCTTGCGCTTCACGGCCAGGAAGACCTTGACGACTTTCATCACGCCCGGAGGCAGATCGTCGCCGCGCTGGACCTTCTCGACCTTGTCGTTGAAGCGGGCTTCGAGTTCGCGGATCGAGGCGTCGAACTGTTCGCGCAGGGCTTTCAGTTCGGCTTGCGCCTTCTCCGATTTCAGCTCGATGTCCCAAAGCTGCTTCTCGGACAGCTCGTCCAGAGCCGTTTCCGTGATGCGGCCCGGCTTGAAGCCTTTCGGGCCGGCTGCGGCTTCCTTGCCGACGAGCAGCTCGTTCAGACGCGCATAAGTGTTGCGCTCGAGGATCGACTGTTCGTCTTCCTTGTCTTCTTGCAGCTGTTCGATCTGCTCACGCTCGATCTGCAGCGCTCGCTGGTCCTTGTCGATGCCGTGGCGGTTGAAGATGCGGACATCCACAACCGTACCGGAATCGCCCGGCGGCACGCGCAGCGAGGTGTCGCGAACATCGGATGCCTTTTCACCGAAGATGGCGCGCAGGAGTTTTTCCTCCGGCGTCATCGGGCTTTCGCCCTTCGGCGTGACCTTGCCGACGAGAATGTCACCCGCCTTCACTTCGGCGCCGACGGCAACGATGCCGGCTTCGTCGAGGTTGCGGAGCGCTTCTTCACCGACGTTCGGAATGTCGCGCGTGATCTCTTCCGGACCCAGCTTCGTGTCGCGGGCGGCAACTTCAAATTCCTCGATGTGGATCGAGGTAAAAACGTCGTCACTTACTATGCGCTCGGAGATCAGGATGGAGTCTTCGAAGTTGTAGCCATTCCACGGCATGAACGCGACGAGCACGTTACGGCCGAGCGCCAGTTCGCCAAGATCCGTCGACGGACCATCGGCGATGATGTCCATCTTCGACACCGTGTCGCCAACCTTCACGATCGGGCGCTGGTTGATGCACGAGTTCTGGTTCGAGCGGCGGAACTTCGCGAGACGGTAGATATCGACGCCCGACTTGGAGCCGTCGAGGTCTTCCGTCGCACGCACCACGATTCGCAGCGCGTCGACCTGCTCGACCACCCCTGCCCGGCGGGCAACGATGGCGGCGCGGCTGTCGCGGGCCACGACCGCTTCCATGCCGGTGCCGACGAACGGCGCTTCCGACTTGATCAGCGGCACAGCCTGACGCTGCATGTTCGAACCCATGAGCGCGCGGTTGGCGTCATCGTTCTCGAGGTACGGAATCAGCGAGGCAGCGACCGAGACGACCTGCTTCGGCGAGACGTCCATGTACTGGACCTCTTCCTTCGCCACCATCGTCGCTTCACCCGCGACGCGGGCGTTGACGAACTCGTTCACGAGCTCGCCCTTCGCGTTCACCGTCGCGTTGGCCTGGGCGATCTTGTAGATCGACTCTTCCATGGCCGACAGATAGACGACGTCCGACGTCAGCTTGCCTTTGACCACCTTGCGGTACGGGCTTTCGATGAAGCCGTATTTGTTCACGCGGGCGTGGGTTGCCAGCGAGTTGATCAGACCGATGTTCGGGCCTTCCGGCGTCTCGATCGGGCAGATGCGGCCATAGTGGGTCGGGTGCACGTCGCGCACTTCGAAGCCCGCACGCTCGCGCGTCAGACCGCCCGGGCCGAGGGCCGAGAGACGGCGCTTGTGGGTAATCTCGGACAGCGGGTTGGTCTGGTCCATGAACTGCGACAGCTGCGAGGAGCCGAAGAATTCGCGAACGGCGGCCACAACCGGCTTAGCGTTGATCAGGTCGTGCGGCATGACGGTGTCGATATCGACCGCGCCCATGCGCTCCTTGATCGCACGCTCCATGCGCACGAGACCGATGCGGTAGTTGTTTTCCATCAGTTCGCCGACAGAACGGGCGCGGCGGGTACCGAGGTTGTCGATGTCGTCGACTTCGCCTTTGCCGTCCTTCAGGTCGAGGATGACCTTCATGACGCCGATGATGTCGTCGTTGCGCAGGACGCGCATCGAGTCTTCCGCCGATTCGTATTCCTTTACGGCGACCGACAGGCGCATGTTCATTTTCACGCGGCCGACGGCCGAGAGATCATAGCGCTCGGAATCGAAGAAGAGCTGACCGAACAGCGCTTCGGCGGCTTCCTGCGTCGGCGGCTCGCCGGGGCGCATCACGCGGTAGATGTCCGAGAGCGCTTCGAAACGGTTCTCGTTCTTGTCTGCCTTCAGCGTGTTGCGCAGCCAGGGGCCACGGCCGGCCGCATCGATGTCGAGCACTTCGATCATCTTGAGGCCGTAATCGCGCATTTCGGCGATGGCTTCTTCTTCCAGCGTGTCGCCGGCTTCGCCGAAGATTTCGCCGGTTTCGAGGTTCACCACGTCGCGGGCAAGGAATTTGCCGACGAGGGCTTCCGACGGAACGAGGATTTCGTCCGTGCCGCCTTCGGCGATGCGTTTCGCCTTGAGCGCGGTGATCTTCTTGCCAGCCTCGGCGACCACCTTCTTGGTTTTCGCGTCGATCAGATCGTATTCCGGCTTCACGCCTTTCCAGGCGTCAGCCCGGAAGCTCGTGATCCAGCCTTTCTTGTCGAGGCGGAAGATCGAGCGGGAGTAGAACTCGTCGAGGATCTGCTCGGTGGTGTAGCCAAGCGCATACAGGATCGTCGTCGCCGGCAGCTTGCGCTTGCGGTCGATACGGATGTTCAGGATGTCTTTCGCGTCGAACTCGAAGTCGAGCCAGGAACCGCGATACGGGATGATGCGGGCCGCGAACAGCAGCTTGCCAGAGGCGTGGGTCTTGCCCTTGTCATGGTCGAAGAAGACGCCCGGCGAACGGTGCATCTGGGAGACGATGACGCGCTCGGTGCCGTTGACGACGAACGTGCCCTTCTCGGTCATCAGCGGGATGTCGCCGAGATAGCACTCTTGCTCTTTGACTTCCTTGACGGAGCGGGCGCCGGTGTCTTCATCGACATCGAACACGACCAGCTGCAGGCGCACTTTCAGCGGCGCCTGATAGGTCAGGTCGCGCTGCATGCACTCTTCAACGTCGAACTTGGGCTGCTCGAATTCGTAGGAGACGTATTCGAGGGTGGCGCGCTCGGAGAAGTCCGTGATCGGGAAGACCGACTTGAAGACACCGCCCAGGCCATCATCCGTGCGGCTCTCGCGCGGCGTGTTCATCTGGAGGAAGGCTTCGTAGGACTCGCGCTGAACCTCGATCAGGTTTGGCATTTCGATGGCTTCGGGAATACGGCCGAAGTTTTTGCGGATACGTTTCTTTTCCGTGAAGGAGAGTGCCATCCCAAGTTCCCATTTTGTCGGCGCCGCCAGGACTGACGGCAAGCCGGAGTTTGAAACGCGAGCACGCGGCGGTCCCAAAAGGAGACCGCCGCGCTATTCCTTGACTGGGCAACGCCTCGCGCGAACGCTGCCCGGACACACGCCGTGAGGCGCTTACTTCAGTTCGACTTTAGCGCCTGCTTCTTCGAACTTCTTCTTCAATGCTTCGCCGTCGGCTTTCGAAACGCCTTCTTTCAGGGTTTTCGGAGCGCCTTCGACGAGGTCTTTGGCTTCTTTCAGGCCGAGCGAAGGAACGACTTCGCGAACGAGCTTGATGACTTCGATCTTCTTGCCACCGGCATCGGTGAGAACGACGTCGAACTCGGTCTGGGCTTCAGCAGCAGCTGCCGGAGCCGCACCGCCGCCGACAGCAGCAACTGCGACGGGAGCAGCAGCCGAAACGCCCCACTTTTCTTCGAGGAGTTTCGCCAGCTCAGCAGCTTCGAGAACGGTCAGAGCCGAGAGGTCTTCGACAATCTTTTCGAGATTTGCCATGATTGTATGTCCTGTTGTTTGGTTCGGTTGTTAAGGTCGTTGGTTGCGAAAACGAGTGACTTACGCAGCGTCTTTCGACGCGTACGCGGACACGACGCGGGCAAGCTGCGACGCCGGCGCCTGCAGGACGCCAGCGATTTTAGTCGCCGGAGCCTGAACGAGGCCGATGATTTTGCCACGCAGCTGGTCGAGAGACGGCAGCTTCGCAAGGGCTTCGACGCCTTTGGCGTCCAGCACTTGATCGCCCATCACCGCACCGATGATCACGAGTTTCGAATTTTCCTTCGAGAACTCGTCTGCCGCTTTCGCAGCCGACACCGGATCCGGCGAGTAAGCGATAGCCACAGGACCCTGGAAGAGGTCTTGAGCCTTGTCGCCGCCAACCCCGCCCAGGGCGATTTTCGCCAGGCGGTTCTTGACCACTTTGAAGTGCGCGCCGTCCTTGCGGAGCATGCCACGCAGCTTCGTCATTTCCGCCACGGTCAGACCGGTATAGTGGGTCACAATGACCGCACCCGACTGTTCGAACACCCCTTTTAGGGTGTCGAGAGCCGCGCTTTTTCCAGCTTTATCCATTGCGGGTCTCCATTGAGGCGTCCGGACCATCCGGCCGCCCTGGTAATCGCCTTCGGCCTTGCGGCTTCCAGCGCCTGCCCAGGGATTGGCCTGTCCGGCTAAGCCTTTTCCGGAAAATTCCAGAAAATTCCGAACCGTATCTACGCCTCACCCCGTCTGCATAGGCGGCCTTGCGGCCCTTGGCTTTCCCTTGCGGGAACGACCTATGGTCTCGGACAGGAAACGGGAGTTCTCCGATGCATATCATTGAACTCGCGTCAAGCGGGCGGCATTAACGCTTTTTCCACTGGCCCGCAACCCCCCGCCCGCTTTTTTCTGCGGACAGAAAAAACCCGGCGCCTGCCAATGCAGACACCGGGCTTTTTGGGATCAGGCAGAACCGGAGGCCGGGCCTCAGCCCTTGGCTTCCGCCAGGTCGATCGTGACGCCGCCGCCCATGGTGGACGAAAGCGAGATCTTGCGAACGAAGGTGCCCTTCGCGCCCGACGGACGCGCTCTGACCACAGCCGCAAGGAAGGCCTGGATGTTCTTTTCGATGTCGGCTTCCGAGAAGCTTGCCTTGCCGATACCGGCGTGGACGATACCGGCTTTTTCGACCTTGAACTCAATCGCGCCGCCTTTGGCATCCTTGACGGCCTGGGCCACGTTCGGGGTCACGGTGCCGACTTTCGGGTTCGGCATCAGGCCGCGCGGGCCGAGCACCTTACCGAGACGGCCGACGAGGCCCATCATGTCGGGGGTCGCGATAACGCGGTCGAAGTCCATGAAGCCGCCGTTGACCTTTTCGAACAGGTCTTCTGCGCCAACGATATCGGCGCCGGCCGCGGTGGCTTCCTCGGCCTTCTTGTCCTTGGCGAACACAGCGACGCGGACGGCCTTGCCGGTGCCAGCCGGCAGGCTGACGACCGAGCGGACCTGCTGGTCGGCATATTTCGGGTCAACGCCGAGGTTCACGGCGATTTCGATCGACTCGTCGAATTTCGCCTTGGCGTTCGATTTCACGAGCTTCACGGCTTCCGGGATCGTGTAGGCCTTGGTGGCGTCGATCGTCTGCGCGATGGCGCGGGTACGTTTTCCTTTAGCCATGGTGATTACTCCTCAACCCGCAGGCCCATCGCGCGGGCGGAGCCGGCGATGATCTTGGTGGCAGCATCAAGGTCGTTGGCGTTCAAGTCGGCCATCTTGACCTTCGCGATTTCGCGGACCTGGTCCATCGTCACCTTGCCCGAGGTCTCATGACCCGGCTTCTTGGCGCCCGAGGCCGGCTTCTTGCCCAGTTTCAGGCCAGCGGCCTTCTTGAGCAGAACCGTTGCCGGCGGCGTCTTGGTGACGAAGGTGAACGACTTGTCCTGGTAATACTGAATGACGACCGGAATCGGCACGCCTTCTTCCATGGACTGGGTGCGGGCGTTGAACGCCTTGCAGAATTCCATGATGTTGATACCGCGCTGACCAAGGGCCGGGCCCACTGGCGGCGACGGGTTGGCCTTGCCGGCCGGGATCTGGAGCTTGATCTGCCCCAGGAGTTTCTTCGCCATTTTGTCCTCACAACGTTGGCTAAGGGGCGGTGGTCTTTCGATCCGCCCGGTTGATATCGAGGCTCCTCGGTGCGGCTGGCAGCCTCCCGCGGAAGCCGCGCGTATGGCGCAAAGCCCCTGCCCGGTCAAGCGAGACCCATGAAAAACCCCGGTTGACGGGGCCAACCGGGGTTTTGGGTCTGGTTAAGGTTCCGGAACCTAGATCAGCGCATAGCCGCGCGCGTTGATATAGTTGCGCAGCTCTTCAGCCCGGCGGACAGGATCGGGGTGCGTGGACATGAATTCGGGCGGGCGCTGGCCTTTGGACTGGGCGTCCATCAATTCCCACAGGCGCACGGACTGTTTCACATCATATCCAGCCTGGTGCATGTAATCGACGCCGAGCTTGTCGGCCTGCAGCTCATGATTGCGGCTGTAAGGCAGGATCACGCCAAATTGCACCGCTGCGCCGCCGAGTGCGCCGATCGCCGCGCCATACTTGGACAGTTCATCCGACGACGCGACGGCGATCTGCCCGGCCATCAGGCCGACCTGCGCCGCCGTCGATACCGAAAGCCGCTCGGCGGCATGCTTGCCGACAACGTGTCCGGTCTCATGGCCGAGCACAGATGACAGCTGGTCATCGTTTTCAGTCAGCTCGGTGATACCGCGATAAACGCCCACCCGGTTGCCCGGCATGACGAATGCGTTGACGTCATCGGTGTCGAACACCGCCACGTCCCACTGCGCGGTTGGGCTGATATGGCCTTCCTTCACAGCGCCATTGATCGTCCGATCCCAAATCGAAAGCACGCGGCTTTTCAACTTCGAGTTCGAGGTCTGCGGCGTCTGGGCTTTCATATCTGTCCAGGCCGTGGCGGCCATGCTTGCGACCTGGTCGTCGCCAAACAACAGCAGCTGGCTGGCGCCCGTCGCAGCGTTGGTTGTGCATCCCGAAACGAACGGGAACACCGTACCGGCAGCCAGGCCCATGATGATCCCGCGCCGAGAAAGGCGCACCTTCGGGGCGTTCGCCAACAGCGCGCTGTCAAATTCTTCACCGAATTCAAAGTGACTAATCATGAAGTCCTTCTCCTGCGACCAACTTGAATCTGAACGTACTGCCTGCAACCCGATTTGCAAACAGTCTGGTCACTGCTCGCCAGTCTAGGAACGACGCGGTGAACCCGTTCTGAACACCAGTCGTACTCAGGCGTCGGCAGCTTCGTCGACCAGAACCGCCGCCTGCTCGACCCAGCCTTCGCGCGTGATCCGGCCGGCGAAACTCAGATACTCATCGACCCAGGCAATGTTCTGAGGCGTCCATTCCGCGATCTGGTCAAAGTGCCAGATGCCAAGCGAATTGAGCACATCCTGGATTTTCGGACCTATGCCGCCGATCAGTGTCAAGTCGTCGGGCTTGCCGTCGACCGGCCGCTCCATCGCCAATGGACGCTCGCGGGCAATCTCCGGCGCCGCCTCGGCTTCAGCCATCTGGTCGGCGGCTTCGAGCTGCTCGAAGATTTTTTCGGAGGCGCGCCGCGCAGGTTCCGGTTCAGCATCCTCTTCGAACCCGGCCTCGGCCGAGTCCTCTGACTCGTCGGCGCTTTCGCTCTTCTCGCCATCACCCTCGAAATAGGCAAGACGCCCCTCAAGGAAGCGGACGCGCCAGCGCAGCCGGGCAATCTCTTCTTCTACCGGCGCAGCCGTCTCGGCTGCCGGCGCCGCAACAGGTTCAGCCGGCGCCTCTGCCGCCACCGTCGGCGCGGGCGCCGCAGCAAGTTCCGCTTCCAGCCCGGCCACGCGGGTGCGAAGGTAACTGATCTCAAAATCCTTCTTTGCGGTCTCTTCTGAGGCTTCGGCCGGAGCCGCCGCAGGCGCGGCGGGTGCAGCCGGCGGCGGCGCTGCTGCGGCTTTGGCGAGTTCCGATTCCAGGTGAACGACGCGGCTTTCCAGATGCCGGTTGCGCCAGACAAGGGTCTCCTCCACCTGCCCCGCTGCCGACGTCGCTGTCGCAGCGGCCGGAGCTGCAACAGCAGCCGGTGCCGGCGCTGCTTTCAGCGCATCGATCTCGGCGGATTTGCGCGCGAGTTCGGCTGTCAGCGATTCAACCTTGCGCGCCAGGATCGGATCCGCCGCCGGTGCGGCCGCAACCTCGCCATTGCCGCGCTTGCGTTGGTCGGCGAACAGGCGCTCGATCTCGTCCTTGGCATGGCCGAGTTCGACGCGCACCATATCGCGCTCCACAAGAGCCTGACGCATCTTGCCGGACAGCATCATGCCGCGCACGGACCAGCCGAGAATCAACGCAGCTGAGCCGGTCGCGGCCACCACAATCCACATATGCGCCAACAGCCAGGTCATTGTCCGCTTCGCTCCCGTATCGTGAAGTCAATCTGCGGGTCTGTGACCCGGCCACGTTCTGTGTCCATACCCTCGCCGCCCGCAGCGGGGCCATAGCCGATTGCAGCAACCCTTGGTCGCTGAACCCCTGCCCGCTCGAGAAAATCGGCAATCACTCCGGCGCGCGCCTCGTCCAGCGCTGAGCCATTAGGGGTCAGCGTGATAGCCATCACCGCATCACAGTCGCGCGCCGCTTGCGCCAGCGCGTCGAGGGTCTCGGCACGATCACGCTGGAATACGGCGCGGTCTGGCGCAAACGCAGCTGCAGCCTCTGCGAGCCTTTGGCCCAGCTCACCTTTGCAGTCCGGCAACATCGCCGAGGAAGATTCGCCTAACGACGCCGCCGCAACCGGCGCTTCAGCCGGGGGCACATCCAGCGCGAATTTCCAGCCGGCCTCTACGCGCATCATGTCCCCATTGAGGAACTCCAGCGTGCTGGCCGCCGCATCGCCTTCGACCGCGAAGCTCGCTGCGGCCGCATCATAGGTCATCTGGCCAGCCCGGAAGTTTGCAAACTCTGGCAGGCCCGCCTTTGCGCCGGAGATCCAGCCGGCCTCCGACATCGCCTCAACCGTCATCTCGTCGACCACGTCACCTTTGAAAGACCGGCGCGCGAGTGTGACAAGCGACCTTCGCTCCGCTTCGCTGGCCACCTTGCCAGAAAGCACCAACTTATCGTCAACGCGGGTGGCCGACCACAGCGCCGCGCCCTCGATCAGCGCCAGTCCCGAGAAGGGCGCCGCCACGGCGCGGGCAGATTTGGCGAGGCGCCCACGCAGCGCATCGTCGGCCAATGTGCCGCGCAGTGTATAAGTGGTGTCATCCAGCGCCGCGCTGCCGGTATCCAAGGCGGTCACCTGCTCGATAGCGAACCGCGCCATCCCCTGCCAGTTGCCCCCCGGCGCGCCCGCCGCCAACCTCATCTGGTCAACCACCGGACCGCTGGCCATCGCATCGGCTTCCTGAACCAGAGCGGCGCGCGCCGCGCGGGACGGGACATAACCGGACAACACCAATCCGCCATCCGACGTTTTCTCGACCGACCAGACATAGGGATAGACAGGCGCGGCGGCTTCGACCTGGTTGGCAACCTGAGCAACGCCGCCGAAGAACAAGCCGCCCCGCCCACTGCTGCGCAGGACGATGCGCGCCGCCTCTTCGACCGCATCTTCGGAGGGCGCATCCCCGGTCAGGATCGCGGTCTGGCCGTCCATCTTCACGACGGCCCAGTCGATCCCCGCCTGTTGCAGCGACAGCGCGGCCTTCGTCTGGAGGGCGGCCTCCAGCGCCGCGGCACTTTGGGGGGATTGGTTCACACCCCACCACGCGATAAAGGGCAGGGCCAATAGCGAAACGAGACCCGTCAGGTAGTCAAGCAGGCGCACGACGTCGCTGACCTCCTGTAATCATTGTCCCTTCTCCTTGGGATGCCCTATCCCTTAACGAACTGCAAGATACCAGGCCACAGGCTGCCCGCCCCATGAAACGCCCGCCCGAACTGCTGACCAGCCCGTCAAACCCACTCATCAAGGCGCTCAAGGGCCTTGAGCGGAAGAAAGAACGGGTTGAATCCGGCCTTTTTCTGGCAGAAGGCGCACGGATTGTGGGTGAAGGCCTGGCCCGGGGCTGGACGGCCGAGACGGTTGTGGTTGCGGCAGACATGGCCGACCGCCCCCAGATTGCCGCCCTTGTCCGCACGGCGGCCGCCTCCGGAGCGCGGGTCGTGCTGGCGCCGGAACGCCTGATGACCAAGATCACCCAGAAGGACAATGCGCAAAGCGTCGTCGCGGCATTCCGCCAGCGCCACATTGCGCCCGATGCCCTGCCAGCCCGCCAGTCGGCTGCGCCCCTCTATGTAGCGCTTTATGAAGTGCGCGATCCCGGCAATCTCGGAACCATCCTGCGCACGGCAGACTGCGCCGGCGCGAGCGGCGTCATCCTGCTGGGCACCTGCTGCGACCCCTACAGTTTCGAAGCCGTGCGTGCTTCCATGGGGTCAATCTTCGACATGCCTTTCGCGGAAGCGAGCTTCGATACGTTCAACACCTGGCGGCGCGCCAAGGGCCTCAGCCTTACGGCGGCGAGCGTCAACGGCACGATCCGTCACGATGCCGCCCCCTTCACCGCTCCATCGGTAATCATCATGGGCAACGAACAGGCGGGCCTTCCGGCGGACGTCGAGGCGGCCTGCGACCACCTCTCCCTGATCCCCATGCGCGGCGGGGCCGACAGCCTGAACCTCGCCCAGGCAACGGCCATCATGATCTACGAAGCCTGGCGCCAGCGGGGATATGCCTGATGAAGACCGAAACCCGCCTGCTCGTCGCCGATGACTGGGAAGATTATGCCCTGCTCGATTCCGGTCATCTGCAGAAACTCGAGCGCTTCGGAAGCCAGACCGTCATCCGCCCCGATCCGCAGGCCTTCTGGAACCCGGCCAGGCCGGTGCAGAGCTGGAAAGCCGACGCGCGCTTTGCCGCCAAGGGACCGGACGAGGACGGCGCGGGCCAGTGGGAAATCCTGTCACCGCGCGCAACCGAAAGCTGGCCAATGCGCTGGAACGGCCTCACCTTCACCGCGCGGCGCACCGCTTTCCGTCACATGGGCGTTTTCCAGGAACACTCCGTACACTGGCGATTTGCGCAGGAGCGGATCCGCGCCGAAAACCGCCCTGTGAAAGTGCTGAACCTTTTCGGATATACCGGCATGATGTCGCTCGCCTGCGCCGCCGCCGGCGCCGAGGTGGTCCACCTTGATGCCAGTCCGAAGTCCAACGGCTACGGGAAGGAGAACCAGTCGCTCTCGGGCCTGGACGACCGCACGATCCGATGGATCGCAGACGACGCCATGAAGTTTGTCTCGCGCGAGCAACGCCGGGGCAACAGGTATGACGCCATCGTGCTCGACCCGCCCAAGTTCGGCCGCGGCACCAACAACGAGACCTGGCGCTTCGAAGAGGACCTGCCGGGACTGCTCGACGGGGTGCAATCGCTGCTGACCGAAAGCCCCCTCTTCGTCATCGCGACGGCCTATGCCGTGCGCCTGTCCTACCTCGCCCTCGCCCAGACCCTGGCCGACCGCATGGCGGCTTATGGCGGGATCCTAGAACAGGGCGAGATGGCCCTGCCGCAAACCGGATCCGACCGTCTGTTGCCCACCGCGCTCTACGCCCGCTGGCGTGCGGACTGAAACAGGCTAGTTTCAACTGATGAACGCCGCTGCGCACAGTCCTCTCGAACGCCAGGCCCTTGCCCGCCTAAAGGCCGGCGACGCTGCAGGCGCGGAATCCGACCTGCTCGCCGCACTAGAGGTTGCCACTGCGCCCGCAGCACGCAGCCGAATCTGGGAAGCCATCGCCGAAGCGCGTTATACCCAAGGCTTCGCGATGGAGAGCGCCGTTGCGCTCGGCCGGGCAGGCAGCAGTACAAACCCGCGCCTCGCGTTGCGCCGCGCCCTGATGCTGATCGGGGCTGGCAAATTTCCTTTAGCGCTTTCTGAGTTGGAGCGCCTGCCAGCCTCCGCCCGGAAAGGTTTCGACTTCTGGTCTCTCAAGGCAGACGCTCTGCGTCACACCGGACGATGGAGCGAAGCCGCGGACGCTGCCGCAATAGCGATCGCGGCCAATCCTGCAAGTCGAAACATGGCCCTGATCCGCGCCGCCGGATTGGGTCATGGTGACCAGTGGACCGAAGCTGCCCCTGTGTTCCGCAAATATGCCGACTTCCCGCCCGCCGTAGAGATGCATGCCGGCGCGCTCGTCGGATCCGGGCACATTGAGGAAGCGCGTATGCTGTTAACTTCCGCACTCGGACGGTTTCCTGCTGACGCCTCACTGCATCGCGCGCTCGCCATGATCGCATGGATGGCCGGTGAAAGGCAGACCTTCGCGGACGGCCTGATCGCCGCCGCAAATGCACGCCCTGATGACCTCAATCTCGGCATGGCCGCCGCAGACCTGCTGCGCCGCGCCGACCGGCTGGACGAGGCACTCACCCGCCTTGAAGCGCTGCGCCGGAAGTTTCCACTGCCGCAGATTGCCAGCGCCAGCGCGATCGTGCTCTCGGCCATCGGCCGGCATGCCGAAGCCGCTCACCTTGCCAAAGTGTCCGCCGCACAGCTTCCGCGTACGGACTGGGTACGCCGCAATGCCGGCAGCGTCCTCTTGTCTGCAGGTGCGCCGGCCGAAGCCCTTGCACACGCACAATGGGGCTTGTCACTCGATCCGCTCGATCAGGAATGGATCGCTGTCGAAGCCGTGGCGCGCCGCGCGTTGGGCGACGCCTCTTATCGAACGACCTACGACTATGACCGCTTCGTGCAGCCATTCGACCTCTCGCCGCCAGAAGGGTTCGAAACCACCGAAGCCTTCATCGAAGCACTCGCCAGCCGGCTTCGCGAACTTCACAGTTTCAGCAACCACCCGCTTGACCAGTCCTTGCGCGGCGGCTCGCAGCTGCAACTGAATCCGGACGTGCCGCAGGACCCGCTGATCAAAAAGCTGTTCGCCGCGATGCGCGAGCCGATCGGCAAATATCTCGAACGCCTGGGGCACGATCCTTCCCACCCGTTCCTGTCCAGGAACAAGGGTCGCTGGCGCATGCAGGGGTGCTGGTCCGTACGCCTCGTAAAGGGCGGCAGCCATGTAAACCATATCCACCCCGAAGGCTGGATCTCGACAGCATTCTATGTCGTCGTGCCCTCTTCCGTCCGTCCTGAGAGCAATTCACAGGAAGGCTGGATCACGTTCGGCGCGCCTTACTACCCGGTCGAAGGCATCACACCCGAACGGTCCGTCTGCCCGAAACCGGGCCGCCTGGTTCTGTTCCCTTCGTACATGTGGCACGGCGTCAATGCGTTTACGGAAGACGCCGAGCGCATCAGCGTAGCCTTCGACCTTGTCCCCGAATGAAGATGCCCGCCGAAGAAAAGACCGACGGGCTCTCCAATTGATCCGCCTCCGAATTACGGCGACGCCGGTGGCACCCAACCGGGTCCGATGTGCTGGTCGAAGAAGGCCTTGCCTTTGGTCAAGACGATCTTCCAATCATCTCCCTGGTCGGGACGGAGATAATGGTCCATGTCTTCGATCTCGACATATTCGTAAGGCTTCTTGGCCTTCTTCAGAGCCGCGACCATGTCGCGCGATTGTTCGACGGGCACGGTATAGTCGAGCTCGCCATGAACGATCAGGATCGGCATGCCCACCTGGTCGGCGTGGCGCTTGGCCGAGTACTTGTCGAGTTTGGCAGCATCAGCGTTCGGATCACCAATTGCTTCAGCCCAATACTTGTAGCTGGTGCTTTGTTTGCCACCTTGTTCCTCGCGGACCCAGGCTTGCATGTCACGGAGATCTGACACCCCGGCGCCGGCCAGCGAGCATTTGTAGAGATCCGTGTCACGATAGCTCGCCGTGAAAGCGACGTACCCGCCGTGCGACCATCCGGCGATGCAGATGCGGTTCGCGTCTGCCACGCCGCTCGAGATCAGCGCGCGCGTGCCATCGTTGATGTCTTCCTGGATGAGTTGGCCCCACTGGCCGTGGCCCGCTTCCACCCAGCCGCGGCCAGAGCCAGCGCCTCCGCGGAAGTGCGGTTGGAACACGGCGTATCCCTGCGATGCCCAGTAGCCCGCAAGCGGATCGAACCCCCACGCATCGCGGGCTTCCGGGCCGCCATGCGGCAGGACGATCGTCGGCATATTGCGCGTGTCCTTCGAGGCGCCCGGCGGCAGCCAGAGATAGCCCCACATGTCGGTCCCGTCCTTCGCTTGATAGTCGAAGATCGTGGCGGAGGGCATCAAGGTAAGATCGATTCCCGACCGTGCGGTCTGGAAGAGCTCCAGGGAACGCGTTTTCGTGTCGTAAATATAGTAGGTACCCGGATCAGCCGGTCCATCGGAGTTTACTAACAGTGACGCGTCGAGGCTGCCGCCAGGAGAAAGGTACAGATTCACATCCGGCCCCACGGCTTCCTCAAGCGCCAACCAGTGCGAAGCGAACTTTTCATCGCTCGGCACGCAATTTACCTTGAAACCAAGATAGCAGGCGCCGATCGGGTCAGCTGACGTCGGCGCGCGAAGCACACCGCTG
Organism: Hyphomonas sp.; assembly: GCF_016125515.1. GTDB lineage: Bacteria > Pseudomonadota > Alphaproteobacteria > Caulobacterales > Hyphomonadaceae > Hyphomonas. Next base: position 118,961 of record NZ_WGLO01000019.1, on the reverse strand, counting down.
ACGTCCCAGCTATCATTGGTGTAGAGTTCTTCCTCGAACTCGCCGGTATCCGTGTTGTAAACGTACAGGCCTACCGTATCCCGAGCATCCGTCCGCGCACGCACGATCACCGTGGCGGGCCTGGGACCGCGCCCCAGACCTTCAAAGTTGGCACCCGAGTTTGCGTTGTCAGCGCCAAGATAACGGGCAATCTCGATCCACTTTCCCTTTGCGTCGCGACGGGACCACGCTCTACCCCGACCACCAGCCACGGAATCGACCCGCATCACGGGCTTTAGGGTGCTGTCGACCAGCCATCCGAGCGTGCTGCTCCTGCCCGTTTCGACCAGCGTGTACTTGCCTGTGCGTACGTCCACCTTGCGCAGCTGCGTACCGCCGGAAGACGGCGTCCGCATGAGGATGTGGTCCTTATCGTCCGGCAGGATGTTGTCGATGCCGGCGCTCAGGTAGCGCGGGAAACCCTGTTCGAGCGCAGGGTCGTAGAGGGAAACGAGATCAGAACCGTCGAGGTTAGAAGCATAGACCCGGGAGACGAACCGGAAGCCTTCATCGCTGTCTTCATCCTTGACCCGCGTCAGAGTGGACCTTCCTTGCACGATTTCGAATTTCTGTTGCAGCACGAAGACCAGCCGGTCCGCGCCTTTGAACTGCACCGACGTGAGTTCCAGGTTCTGGTCCGCGCGCGCGCGCTGAATGGGCCGCGTGGTCTTGGTCGTACGATCGTGGACGATCAGCATGTCGCCATCATTGTCATGAAGGATGGCCGCGACGTATCTGCCGTCCTCGGACAAGGTCGCCGCTCGGAATGTGTCATATCCGACGAACATGTCGACGCTCGCGCGCGCCGGTTCTGCAGCAGCTGGCACGGCGGCAATCGCGCCTGAGACGACAAAGGATAGCGTGGCTAAGGCCGCGCCAAGCTGTTTAACGCGCATGAGGACAACTCCCGCTCTGATCAATTTGTATTCAACGCCCTGCAGAAGATAATTCGGTGGCGCGCTGCACTCGTCAAGGAGTTTTGGTAGTGACCTGCTCAGCCTGAGCCGCTAACACACAGCGCATGAACCAGCCCCCCGGAACCCGCTCTGCGCCGCCCTCGCCTTCCCAGGTGGCCACCTTCGTCAATGAGGCACAGCAACGCCTGCGCCGCGGCGATTTTCCGGGTGCCGCGGACTTCGCCCAGATGGTGCTCAGCGCCGATCCGCGCCGGGCCGAGGCCTGGGTCGTCCTCTGCGCCGCCTTGATGCGGATGGGCAGCCTCGACGACGACCGTGCCCTCGCCGATGCCCTGAAGGCCCTGCCATCTTCCGACCCGGCGCACACGCTGTTGGCCGTCGAACGCTGCCGGGTCCTCGCCAATCGCGGGCGATACAACGAAGCCGTAGATCTCGCCGGGCGGACCTTGCAGCGCGCTGCGCTCGCCCCGCGCCAGCACGACGTGCTCGCGAACACGTTCACCGCCTGCGGCCTCTATGAGCGCGCCCTGCATCACGCCGATATTGCGGTTGCGGCAATGCCGCGCGACCCAGCGACGACGTACAACCATGCGCTGGCGCTGCGTCATCTTGGCCGCATCGATGAAGCCGTCGATGCTTTCGAATCCCTGCTGCGCATGTTCCCGGACCATGCGCTCGGCTATTTCTCCCTCAGCGCCTGCCGCCGCTGGGACGAGGGGTCGAACCATATCGAGGCGATTCAGGCCGCGCTGCGGGCAACGCGCATCGAAGACGTCGACCGCGCCCGCCTGCACTATGCCCTGTTCAAGGAAGCCCATGATGTCGGCGACCGGCCGCTGGCCTGGTCGGCGCTCAAGGCCGGCGCGGACCTGGTGCAGCGCACCTCACCTTTCCCGCACGAGGAACGCACCGCCTACACCCGGTCCATCATCCGTCGGTTCAGTGGTGGGCTCGATGCAAAGCCTGTCGATACCGACGGGCCGATCCCGATTTTCATCGTCGGCCTGCCGCGCTCAGGCACGACCCTGGTCGAGCGGATTTTCTCGGCGCATCCGGACGTAACGGACATGGGCGAGACGCACGGCCTCGCCCTCGCCATCCGCGACGCCCTCGGTCTTGCGCGCTACGGCGAGCTCGATCCTGCCTCGGTCGAGAAGATGCAGGACGCAAACTGGCCGGAGGTCGCGCGTCTCTATCTCGAGAGCCTCGCTTACCGCACCCCGAAGACTCGGTTCTTCACCGAGAAGCTGCCGCACAACTATCACCTCGTCGGCGCGATCCGGCGCGCATTCCCGGAAGCCCGGATTGTCCACCTGCGCCGCGCGCCCATGGATTCGCTGTTCGGCGCTTACAAGGTCCTGTTCGGCGAAGGATCCTATATCTGGTCGTACCGGTTCGAGGATCTTTCGGCCGCTTATGGGATGTATCGTCAGCTGACGGACCACTGGCGCCAAGTGCTCGGCGGAAACCTTGTCGAGATCACGCTCGAAAAGCTGATCGCAGATTCCGATGCGGAAATCCGTCGCCTGCTCGACGCCATCGGCCTGCCCTTCCATGAGGCGTGCTTGTCTCCCCATACGGCGACCGGTGGCGTATCAACGGCCTCGACCACTCAGATACGCCAGCCGATCAACAGTCAGGGCGTCGGCGCCTGGCGCGCCTACCGCGAACAGATGGAGCCGTTGCGCCAGATGCTCGAGGATGCCGGCTTCGTCGACGCTGCCGGCGATCCGATCTGGTAGCGGCGAGCCGCCGCAGACCTTCCGTTCCCTGAATTTCCCTTGCGGCTAGCACCGGCGGGACCGGCACTGCGCGGCTGCGAGTAGCGGCCCTCTATCTTCGCGGCACCACAGAAAAAGGGCGGCAGGTTTCCCTGCCGCCCCTGATCGTTAATTCATCGTCTCGATTTAGAACTTCAAGCGAGCCTGGACCGAGAACATCCGGCCGACAACCCACGGTGCGTAGATCGCAGCGTCGGTGTTCGCTTGGTCGAATGTACCAGCTTCGGTGACCGGCGGGAACTCGTCGGTCAGGTTCGAAATCGTACCCACCAGGCGGAACCGGTCCGTCACATCCCACGACACCGAAGCATCGTAGTTCGACAGTTTCGGAGCTTCCGGCGAACCGAAGAAGCCCGTCTGATCGAGAGCCGGAACGTAGTTGTGACGGAGCTGGAACATCCAATCGTCGAGGCGGTAATCAACCGTCGTCGTCGACTTGAAGTCCGGCGTTGCGCCGCCGATACCAGCACCCGTCTGACCCGAAATATCGGTGCCATTGACGAGATACTCGTCCGTGATGGTCATCACGACGTTCGCGCCGAACGTGCCAGGCACATTTGCGAGAACTTCGTCGAGGTCCATCTCGTAATCCAGCTGAATATCCCAGCCTTTGACCTGACGCTCACCAAGCGAGTTCGTCAGCGACGTGTTCACCGAAGTGATCTGACCCGTTGCCGGATCGCGAACGACCTGTTGGCAGTCGAAAGCAGATTGCGCGTTGCCAGCGAGGCCACCGTAGCAGGAGTTCAAAATGGTTTGAGCTCCGCGCGAGATGATGGCATCCTGCAGGGTGATGTCGAAATAGTCGAACGTCGAGCGGAAGGTACCAACCGGCAGGAAGTCCGGTTCGAACACGAAGCCGGCGGTGATGGTTTCACCGGTTTCCGGCGACAGGTTCGGGTTACCGAACGCAAAGGCCTGGACCTGAGCGTTGGTCGCCGCGAAGGTCGGTGCGACAGCTACAGGCACGAAACCTGCACCAATGTTGCCGTTCGTCGTACAGAAGGCGAGCAGGGCTGCTGCCCCCGGAGCCTGGGTGGCCTGGTTACGGCAAGGATCCGTGTAGGCCGGGAAGCCCTGGTCACCAGCCTGGAAGGATTCCAGAGCCGACGGAGCGCGGACGGCCTTGTTGTAGACTGCGCGGAAGCGGAGCCAGTCAACCGGGGCGTAGCGAGCGCCGTATTTGTACGATTCCACCGAACCGATCGTCGAGTAGTCCGACGTACGGTAGCCGGCGTCGATCGAGAGTTCTTTCGCGAACGGCATGTCAGCCAGGATCGGGATCGAGATCTCACCGTAGGCTTCGTAGACGTCGAGGCCACCGTTGATGTCCTGTACGGCGTTGAAGCCGGCGATTTCACCGCGGCGCTGGGCGTCGTCGACCCGGAGCTTCACTTCGTCTTGACGGTATTCAAGACCCGCCACGACGGCGAGACCGCCAGCCGGAAGCTTGAACAGGTCGCCGCGGACGAAGCCGCCGAGCAGCACCTGCTCGATCTGCTGAGACGTCTGCACGTTGGTGCGGATGAAGCTGGCAGCAGCAGTGCTCGGCGTCAACGACGGCGGTCCGAAGATGTCAACATTCACGCAATCCGGCAGGCGAGCCGACACCGGCACGTTTGCGCAGCCTGCAACGCCCTGGAGCAGAGCAACGCGGTTGACGTTGTTCTCGAGAGCGGCATTGAACTGGCCTTGGCCCCAACCGGCCGAAGCGTTCCACTCCCAACCTGCACCGAGCTCGCCGTCGAAGCTGACGCGCGCCAGCAAGTTCGAGTTGATGAACTCGCCTTTACGAGGACCGACGCCATTCGAGCGCCAGGCGTAGGTAAAGTTCGCGCCCGGTGTCGGACGCGAGTTAAGAGCCACCGACAGATCCGGGTGCGGATCGTCTGCAGTCCCGACGATGTTGTCAGCGCCAGCGATCGCCGGAGAGCTGACCGGGATCGAAAGACCCGTGATCGGCGTGGCAGCGAGCTGCACTTGCGTGATCGAGCGCACATAAGACAGCATGGTCTTCATGCGGATGGTGTCGGTCACATCGTAGTTGCCGAACGTCTGGATGCCGAAGCGCTCTGCCGGCAGGTAGATGTAGTTGTCCGGCGCGTAGTTATAGCGCGACGAACCGATCGAACGATCGGGGATCGTGCAAGCGCCGCCGCTAAAGAACGGGCTCAGAGCGCCATTGTCCGTGAACGACAAGCCGCCAGAGGTAACGGGGGTCGGAGCCGTTGCCGGGTTACAGTCCCGGTCAGCAGCCGCGAACTGACCAGCGGTCAGCGGGTTCGCTTGCAGGGCTGCATAGTTGAACGGGTTCGAAGCGCTGGCCGAGATCGAGCCCCATGGCGGGGTACCCGAACCACCCGGGAAGGTGAAGATGCCCTGAGTATTCGCGTTGGCGGTAAGCGCAGCGCGAGCAGCAAGGTATTCTTCCAGCGTGTCGACCGGGAACGAACCGGTATAGGAGCTGTTCGAGAAGTTGTAGCCGTACACGACAGCCTGCGCCAGGCGCGAGTAGTCGTAGGCGCTTTGGAACACGCCATCACGGTTGAAGTACGACGCGTAGGCAACCATGTTGCCTTTGCCATTGTCGAAGTTGCCGCCGAACAGGAAGTCAGCCGACTCGTACTGGGCGTTGCCATCGAATGCACCGCCGCCGCCGAGGGTCAGCTGGGCGCCTTCGAAGTCGTCTTTCAGGATGAAGTTGACGACGCCGGCGATGGCGTCCGAACCGTAAACGGCCGATGCACCGCCGGTCACAACTTCGATGCGGTCGATCAGGCCGGCCGGAATGGAGTTCAGGTCAACCACGCCGGTGGTCGACGAACCCGGAACGCGCTCACCATCGACGAGCACCAGGGTGCGCGACGGGCCGAGGCCGCGAAGGTCGATGGTTGCGAAGTCTTCGCCGCCAGCGTTGTTCGAGGTGACCGTGTTGCCCGGGATGACCTGCGGCAGCTCGTTGAGCAGCGTGTCGACAGTCAGGGTCGCGTTCAGTTCGATCGCTTCCGACGTGACGGAGGTAACAGGGCTGATGGCTTGGAAGTCAGAGAGCGCAAGGCGCGAACCCGTGACCGTAACTTTTTCCTGACGGGCTTCCGTCTCGTCTGCTGCCGGCGCAGTCGTTGCTACCGGTTCATCTTCTTGTGCAATCGCCGGCAGTGCAGCAGACGCGATCAACGCACCCGCAAACACCGAAGACGTAAGAAGACGTGTCTTCCAGTTCTTCTCGCTCACCTGAAACCTCCAATGTGAAAATAAAGAGTTCCCGCCCCTCGCGGGCAATCCGACTCCCCGGAGCCAGACCTTGCGTTTTAGTAACGATACCGGTCAGGGGGGCGTCAATGCTCAGAAACGGGAAAATGTGGCGAATTGGTGCAAGTGTGACACAAAGGCATCAGTTATAATTTCGCGCTGCGGCGGGATCGTGCATCATCCTTCCCTTCAGGCTATCAAATAAGGAAAATGCCAACTGGGTCTGGCTCTGGAGAACGAAATGAAATTGCGGCGCGTCGTAGTGTTGACAGGGCTTGCCATGGCGGTTGGTGCAGTTTGGGCCGGCCCTGCATCTGCAGCCCCTCCAAGGCCAACGGAAGGCATCTACGCGTGCGCTTCAATCCCCGAGGATGCGGCCCGACTCGCCTGTTTTGACAAGGCAGTAGCAGACCTCCAAACCGCGGAAGCCGAAGGCAAGGTCCGCACGGTCGATGTGGAAACCATCGCCAAACTCGAGCGCGAATCCTTCGGCTTTTCACTTCCGTCGTTGAGCCAGGTATTTGGACGCAGCGAAGACGCCGGCAAGCCTCTTACTCAGGAAGTCGAGGAGGTCACGCTGCCGATCGCCTCAATTTCGGTCAACCGTGTCACGCGCAAGGCACAGATAACATTGGAGAACGGTCAGATCTGGGAACAGATCGACTCCGAGGAAATCTCCCGTTCGAAGATCCGCAAGGCCAAGGAAGCGACCATCCAGAAAGCCGCGTTCGGAAGTTTCCTGATGACGATTGGCAGCGGTAGCGGTATCCGCGTCAGGCGGGTCAACTAGCCCCTGCCCGGTTCAGGTCAGGAAAAAGCTTAGAATCACCAGCCCGACGGCGAGCAGCGACAGGACCATCACCGCTGCGATCAGCAGGAATCCTGTCCGCAGGAACGACATGATGTGGCCGGTGTCATATGTCACCCGCAACATGCGCATCAGATAGGCGAACAGGATCAGAAATGTGCCGCCGGCGGCAAATGGCGCGGCCGAAGGCACCAAGGCCGACAAAGCCAGCATCAGCGTGATCAGCACGTAGACATATGTCTGGAAGTGCAGACCTGTGATCAGGTGGTCATAGAAGTAGCGCTTACGATGCCAAGCATAAGACAGGGCCAGCAGGAACGAAAAAATGGGCAGGAAGAGCAGCGTGAAGCGCGGCGCCCACTCTTTCATTCGCGCGGCGAACCGTTCCTGGTTCTCGTAGAGATTCGCAAATCGTCCGGCCGCAGCCTGCGCCGTGGCGAGTTCAGCCGGCGTCATGTCGGGGTTGGACTCGATGACGGACTGTTCGAGGGCGTCGCGGTCGATCGAGCCGTCCGGCTTGAACACAAGCGAAGTCGGCGTCGCTAGCGCCTCGGCCTGACTGACCGCCTCTTCCAGCTCGGCCCGCCGTTCAGGCGGCAAATCCGGATCGTCCAGCTGCGCCTTCAGCGTTTCAAGGTCGGCCGGCCCGTTCAGGTTCACCCTGGTGTCGCCCGCGAGCACTAAGGTGCCAGACGGCAGGCTGTCCGGCGTGAACTTCAGCTCCTTCATCCAAGGCTGGTGCTCCAGCACCCAGAACATGGTCACGAAAAAGATCACCGAGGTCAGCAGAAACAGTCGGAAAGGCGGGACATAGCGCGACCGCTTGCCGTCGATATACTCCCTTGTCATCCGCCCGGGCCGCAGCATCAGCTTCGGAAGGGTCCGCCACAGCCGGCCATCTAACGAGAACATATCGCCAACGCTGGACGCAACCAGGTCCCAAACCGGCCGGTGGAAGTCCGCGCCCAGCTGCCCGCAGTTAGAGCAATAGCGCATGGGAATTACCGCGCCACAATTGCGACAGGCCGTGCCGCTCTGGACCGGATGGTGGGTTCCACTGTCCAGCCCGCCCACCGCGGCCAACCCGGCAGCTTCGGCTTCACTTTCCATAGGAACCCTCCCCCAGCCCCGGAAATCAGGGCTACTTCATACCGTCCCGGCAGAGGAAGCGCGAGCGGTGGTTGTCCTTCGCATTGTCTACCCAGCCCGTGAGGGTCGGATCGACCAGGTTTTGTGTCACCTGAACCCACATCGGCGTGATCGGGTACTCATTCAGCATAAGCTTTTCGGCTTCTGCGAACAGCTCGGCACGCTTCTTCAGGTCCAGCTGGCTTTTCGCATCGGCAAGCAGCGCGTCATATTCGGGGTTCGAATACTTGCCGTAGTTCTGCTGGCCCGTTTTGGAGTCCAGCAAATAGAGGAAGTTGATCGGGTCGTCGAAATCGGCGAGCCAGGCGCCATCCGAAATCTGGAAGTCGGTCAGACGCAGACGCGAATAGAGCACCTTGGTTTCCTGGCGCACGATCTCGGGCTGCACCCAGGGCGCGATCTCGGCCCAGTTCGACTGCGCCACCGGGGCCACTTTCGGGTTGTCGCCGGTGTTGCGGTGGATGAACTCGAATTTCAGCGGATTGTTCGGGCCGTAGCCGGCTTCTTCCAGCAGGCTCTTCGCTTCGGCGAGGCGTTCGGCACGCGGCTGGTCTTTCCAATCCAGCTCAGGGCGCGGCACGTCATAGTTCGCGATTGTAGGTGGCACCAACGCATAGGCCGGCATGAAGCCCGGCGTCATGACATTGCGCACCATGAAATCGCGGTCGAGCGAGATCGAAAGAGCCTTGCGCACGCGCATGTCGTTGAACGGCGGTTTGGTCTGGTTAAAGCTCCAATAGGTGGTCAGCAGGCCCGGCGAGGTGCGCACCCAGCCCGGAAACTTCGCTTCGATTTCCGTCTGGCGCGGGCCTGAGAAGGCGTTGTTGATATCAAGTTCGCCGGCCGCGATCTTGTTCTCATAGGCGTTCTCGTCGGCGATCTCGAAATAGGCGACCCGGTCAAAGCAGGCCTCAGCGGCGCCGAATCCGGTGGGGTTCTTGTCCGCGACCAGCTGGTCGCCGGTGCGCCAGTAGACGAGTTTGTACGGGCCGTTGACAACGATGTTCTGCGGCTGGATCCAGGCGTCACCATACTTCTCGACCACGTGCTGGGGCACCGGGAAGGTCGTGTAATGGGTCAGCAGGCCAAGGAGATACGGCGCCGGATTTTCAAGCGTGATCTCGACCGTCTTGTCATCGATTGCACGAATGCCGAGCTCTTCGGGCGCCAGCTCGCGTGAGTTCACCTTTTCGGCATTCTTCACCAGCCAGAGCAGCGAGGCGTATTGCGACGCGACGGTCGGGTCCTGAAGGCGGCGGAAGGCGTAGACGAAGTCGTTGGCCGTAACCGGCGTGCCGTCAGACCAGACAAAGTCGCCGAGATGGAAGGTCCAGACCGTTCCAGTGTCATCAACTTCGTAGCTCGTCGCCATGCCGAGTTCGGGCTTGCCGTCCGCGCCATCTGTCATCAGGCCGATCATCATGTCGCCGATGATGATGTTTTCCCACTGCGCCGAAGACTTGTGGGGGTCGAGCGTGTCGACCTGGGCAGAGATGCCGCGCCGCAGAGTTGGCACATCGCCGGGCTTCTCTTTCGCGCCTCCCCCACCGCAAGCGGCGAGCCCCATAGCGGCAAGGGCCAGAATGGAAGCGGACAGAATCGAGCGGCGAGTGGTCATCGAATGGCATCTCCTGATCTGGAACGCCGGCGCGCCCAAGGCGTCATCCCGCGTTCAAAGGGTTTAGCGTTGCCCCTTAGCTGCCAGAGGCACAGCAGGTTGCATAGCCTTAAGGCGCTGTCATGAACGGCTCATGAGCAGAAATCAGGCCCGCGCGGCGACCAGTTCGAACCGCGAACGTACAGTCGGGGCGCTGTCCGGCGTTGCCACCAAACCGCGCTCGATCAGGTCCAGCATATGGCCCAGAACGCTCATGGCCGCCGCCGGATGCAGACGTTGGTCTACATCCACGTACATTCGAGCCACCATCGCCGGAATCGAGGTTTCCCCGCCGCGCAGCTCGGCCACAATGGCCGCTTCGCGCGCTTTACGGTGATTGGCGTATTCGGTGATGAACGTCTCGACGAACGCCTTGCCGCGAACCGGGTCGCCATGGGTCGGCCAAAGGGTTTCAAATCCCATCCGGCGGACTTTTTCGAGGCTGCGCATATAGGCCCCCATGTTGCCGTCCGGCGGCGCCACAACCGTCGTCGACCAGCCCATGATGTGGTCGCCCGAGAAACAGGCATTCTCTTCGCGCAGTCCGAAACAGAGATGATTGATCGTGTGACCTGGCGTTTCGATCACGTCGATGGTCCAGCCCGGTCCCGACAGGACATCGCCGTCGCCGACGCGGACATCCGGCGTGAAGCCGAGATCGTCCGGGCTGCCGAGCTCATCCTTGGCCGTATGGACTCCACAATCCTTCGCATAGGTCTTGCAGCCGGCCCATTCGGCGAGCGGCTGTGCAAGCGGCGAGTGGTCCGAGTGGCCGTGCGTGACCAGGACATGCGTGACGCGCTCGCCCTTCAGTGCGGCTTTCAGCGCGTCGAAATGCGCCGCGCTCATCGGTCCAGGATCAATGACCGCAACCTCGCCCGTGCCGATGATGTACACGCCGGTACCGACATAGGTGAAAGGCCCCGGATTGTTGGCGATGACGCGGCGGATGAGCGGAGAGACCTGATCAACACGGCCATACTCGAATTCAATACCGCGGACGAAAGGAATGGCCATGCGTTCAGAAACCTTCAGATGACGGACGACCGGAACGGATCAACGCTTCTTCGGCGCGAAGGTCTCCGCAAAAGCCTTGGCCATCCGCCGCGTCGCCCGCAGCTTGCTGCCCAGTTTCAGCGCCACCGGCGGACCCATGTCCGTCTTGTTCGCGTCGACGATGAAGATTCGTCCCGACGTGCGATCGCGTAGGACATCCACCCCACCCCAGTCGAGCCCGATATCTGCTGCAAAGGCCTCGATCACGCGGATTTCATCGGCGGAATAGCAATTCTTGGGCTCGTCGAGCAAAACTTGGACGTTCTCATTTAGAAAGCGCCGCTCCAGCGGGCGGCGCTTGCGGAACACAACGATGGGCGTTCCGCCAACAAGGCAGCAGCGCAGGTCTTCGACGAGGCCGCCCGGAATCTCGTTGTCGATGAGGCGCTGGTAGGCCTTGCCGGGAATCGCTTCGTCCTGGGGACCTTCGATGATTCGTCCGTCATGGGCGGCATTGGCCTCGGATTTCTCGACCATGCGGCCTTCGAAGGTCAGAGGATCAACACTCAGCGAATAGCCAGCGGCCGCTTCGAACGCCTGCGCCACGCGCGATTTTGAGATGTCGTTGCAGTTGAAGTTGAGGACATGGGCGCCGGGCTTGACGGCCGGCGTACCGTTCACCGTCTCGGTCGAATCGTCGAACTGCATCACGATGTCGGCGGTGGTCGGATCCTCGACCAATTTGGCACCCGAGACGTGCATAACCGACCAGATGAAGTACCAGGGGCGTGGCTTGTCGGGGAAGAAGGCGATGGTCGGGCGCTTGTGCCCTGTAATAAGGCGCCAGGTGCGCCAGTTCTGGACGAAAAAGTAAAAGCAGAACCAGGTGAAGATGCTGTGCAGCAGCGCAAGGTCCGGAACAATGCGGGCGCCGGTCTTCTTCACCAGGATCACGCCTTGATCGATCTTGAAATCGTCGGTCCACATGCGGCCTGACATGAGTTCTACTCCCGGTTTGCCGCTTGCGCTGGCCGGATTGCTTTCAAGGCCCGACGCCTCGCACGGCTCGGCTTCGGCATCAATACCTGCAATACGGCGCGACTGTGTCAGTTGCGCGTTCTCACAGCAGTTCGCGCAGACTCGAGAGGTCGTATCCCGCGCCTGCGGCTGCCTCGATAATGTCGTCCCCGGCGCCTTGTCCAGCGTGCACCAGAGCCCAGGCGGTAATCGAGCGGGTGCCGGTCCGGCAATAGGCCAGAATCGGTTGCGGCGCCTCATTGAGAATGTGTCCCATTCGCTCTACAATTTCCGGCGTGGGGGCACCGGAAAACGGCAGAGCGGCGAATGTCAGGCCCAGGGATTCGGCTTTTGCGCGAATCGCGCCCATGCGCGGCTGGTCGACGCCGCCTTCCCCATCCGGGCGATTGGCGATCAAAGTCTTGAAGCCGGCTTTCGCAACGGCCTCGAGATCAGCCTCGGAAAGTTGCGGTGCAACCGCAAAATCCGGCGTGACCTGGCGGATATCGGCCATGGGTACATTCTCCTTGAGTGCAGGACATCGCTTGATCGCTGCGCTTCACAAGCTAAGGAATGTATGGGCCCCTGCCAAGCGGGCGTAAACGCTCGAACCGTTCAACCTGTTGTGACCAGAGGCATTTCCGTTCCGTGACGATGCTGCAACGCGCTTTCCGAAGGATTCCCTGGGGCTACACGTTCCGGCGTCTGTTGATCGCGATCCCGACCATGCTGGCCATCATCACGATGGCTTTCCTGATGATGCGCGCCGCGCCCGGCGGCCCGTTCGACGGCGAGCGCAAGCTGCCGCCCGAGACGGAACGCGCCATTGCAGCCAAGTTCGGCCTCGACAAGCCTCTGCACGAGCAATACCTCAACTATGTGGGCGGCGTGATCCAGGGCGATTTCGGCCCCTCCTACAAGACCCTCGGCAAGAGCGTGAATGACCTGATCGCGGACGGCCTGCCCGTCTCGCTGACCATCGGCGCGCTCACCATGTTCATCTCGCTGATCCTCGGCACGGCGCTGGGGGTATTTGCGGGGCTCAGGCAGAACTCCGCGACGGATTACGGGGTCATGGGCATCGCGATGGTCGGCATCTCTGTGCCGAGCTTCGTGATCGGGCCCATCCTGATCCTTGTCTTCGCCATCGGCACCGGCCTCTTCGCCGTCGGCGGGCTCGGCACCTATCCCAATATCGGGATGAACTGGTACAATATGACCCTGCCGATTGCGACCCTGTCGCTGGCGCAGGTGGCCATCATCTCGCGCCTGATGCGCGCCTCGATCATCGAGACCATGCACGCCAACCATATCCGTACCGCCCGCGCCAAGGGTCTGTCGGAATGGCAAGTGATCACCCGCCACGCCCTGCCCTCGGCCATGCTGCCGCTGGTGTCCTATGCCGGTCCCGCCATGGCCCGCGTGATGACCGGTTCGGTCGTCATCGAGAAGCTGTTCGGCCTGCCCGGCCTCGGCAGCTATTTCGTCAACGGCGCACTGAACCGCGACTACACGCTCGTGATGGGCGCGATCATCGTCTACGCCGGACTGATCATCCTCCTGAACCTCGTGGCAGACATCCTGTACGCCATGCTTGACCCCAAAGTGAAATACGACTGATGGCCTCGCTCGATCCTATTCTTGATCCGACCGGCCGCGTCGAAGCGGTCACCCAGGCCATCCAGGGAGGCCGCTCGCTTTGGGACGACGCGCGGATGCGCCTCCTGCGGAACAAGGCGGCCGTTTTCTCGATGATCCTGTTCGGCATCATCGTGCTGATCGCGGCTTTCGGGCCAATGGTTTGGGTACACGACTACCGCACGATTTCTGATCTGCGCACCATCCCGCCGACCTGGGAAGGCATGCACCCGCTGGGCACAGACCTGCAGGGCCGCGACCTGCTCGCCCGCCTGCTGATCGGCTTGCGCATCTCGCTGTTGGTCGGTGTGGTGGCCACCATCGTCAGCCTTGTCATCGGTGTCACTTGGGGCGCTGTCGCCGGCTATCTCGGAGGCCGAATCGACAACTTCATGATGCGCATCGTGGACGTGCTCTACGCCCTGCCCTTCATTTTCTTCGTGATCCTGCTGCTCACCGTGTTCGAGCGCAATATCGTGCTGATCTTTGCTGCTATCGGTGCCATTGAATGGCTGACGATGAGCCGGATCGTGCGCGGCCAGACCCTGTCCATCAAAGGCAAGGAGTTCATCGAGGCCGCCCGCGCGGCCGGCGTGTCGCAGACCGGTATCATCGTTCGCCACATCCTGCCGAACGTGATCGGCCCGGTGGCGGTCTACGTGACGCTCACTATCCCAGTCGTCATCCTCGCAGAGAGCTTCCTGTCCTTCCTTGGACTTGGTGTGAACGAACCGCTGACATCGCTCGGCGTGCTCATCGCAGACGGTGCCAACATGATGGACGACAAGCCGTGGATGCTGATCGCTCCGGCCGTCACGATGTCGGTGACGCTGCTGTGCCTGAACTTCATCGGCGATGGCCTGCGCGATGCACTGGACCCCAAAGAGCGCTAGGCCCGTTCAGGGGCGGTTCAGCGCGCTCTGATAATTCCGCCCCCCGATCCCGGAGGCAGTGTCATGGCCAATTTCAAACGCAAGGGTCCGAAATCGACCCGGTCCGGCTGCCTTCTGTGCAAGCCGCACAAGCGCCAAGGCGCCAAATGCGCCCACACCGCCCGCGAAACGGCCAAGCGTGCCGCCGCCGCAGAGGACATCCGTTTCGCAGGCGGCTGAATGCTGGCCCCGCATTGACGGTTGCAGTCACAGCCTTGGCAACGCCTTAAGGCGCCTCCGACGCGCCCACCCGCCAAGGCGGGAAACGGCGGTTCTTGCCCGCACGGTACAGGCAGACGCGGTTGCCGGCCGGATCCTTGAACCAGGCCTCAGTCCACAGCCAATCCTTGCGTTCCGGCTCACCCAGCGGATGGATCCCTGCCATGCAGCGCCCGCCGACCTCGATGAAAACGTCGTTCACCTCAAAATACACCGCCGGCCAATCTACGGTCAGCGGCGCATCGACCTGATGGATCGACAGCGTAGCGGGCTCCTCTCCCTCTTCGGCCGGACATTCGAACCGGGCATAGCGGGGCGGCGAATCGACAATCAGCTTCAGGCCGAAACGCTGCCACCAGGCGACGCTGGCGGCGTAATCCGTACACGGCAGGGTGACTTGGTTGAGGCGCATGGGCGGGGCTCCGGAAGCTTCGAATTCCGTCAGGATGCCAGCCTCTCGCCTTTCAGGCAAACGGCGCGAAGGGCTGGCCCTCCCAGGCAGCTTGGCTGTACAAGGAGAGGGAAGGCAGGCAGGCACACCTGCCCCAAGGAGAACCTGACATGAAATGGCAAGGCGGACGACGGGGCGGAAATGTGGAAGACCGGCGCGGGCTCGGGCCTGGCGCAGCAGCTGGCGGCGGGCTGGGCGTCATTGTCATCGCGCTGATCGGCTATTTCGTCTTCGGCATCGACCCGTCACAGACCCAGGCCGTTCTGGGCGGCAGCTCGCAGATCACCGGCGAGCAGCAGGCGGGTGTCGAAGGCACGCCAGCAGACGAGGCCGGGCTGTTCGTCGACGTGATCGGCGCCAATATCAACGACGTCTGGAGCGGGGCCTTGCCCGGCTACACCGAGCCGACGGTGGTGCTGTACAAACAGGGCACGAATACTGGCTGCGGCTATGGCCAGGCCGCGATGGGCCCGTTCTACTGTCCCGCCGACCAGACCGTGTATCTGGATCTTTCTTTCTGGCAGGAAATGGAAACCAAGCTCGGCGCCTCGGGCGCCGACTTTGCCCGCGCCTATGTCATCGCGCACGAGTTCGGCCACCATTTGCAGACGCTGACCGGCGCCTCGCAGCAAGTCCAGAATGCACAGAAGTCCGCGCGTAGCCGGGAAGAGGCGAACCAGTATTCTATCGCCCTGGAATTGCAGGCGGACTGCTATGCGGGCGTCTGGGCCGCCCGGGCCGCAGACGTATCGGACGGATCGGTCGCGCTGGAGCGGGGCGACATGGAAGAAGGCCTCAAGACCGCGCAGGCGATCGGCGACGACATGATTCAGAAACGCATGCAGGGGCGCGTGACGCCGGAAGCCTTCACCCATGGCACCGCCGCTCAGCGGATGGAATGGCTGGGCCGGGGCTACAATTCCGGTGACCCGAACCAGTGTGACACGTTCAAGTAATCCGTATCCGGACCTCCGGGCGCAAACAGGAAAAGGGAGAGACTCGCCATGAGCGACACCAGGGATTTTGACTTCGACACTTTGCAGGTTCACGCCGGCACCGAGCCGGACCCCGCCACGGGCGCGCGCCAGGTGCCGATCTATCAGACCACGGCTTATGTGTTCCGCGATGCCGACCATGCCGCCGCCCTCTTCGGCCTGCAGGAAGTCGGCTACATCTATTCGCGCCTGACCAACCCGACCGTCGGCGCGCTGCAGAACCGGATCGCTGCCCTGGAAGGCGGTGCAGGCGCTGTCTGCTGCTCATCGGGGCATGCGGCGCAGATCATGGCACTGTTTCCGCTGATGGCGCCGGGGCGCAACATCGTCGCCTCGACACGCCTGTATGGCGGCACGATCACCCAGTTCACACAAACGTTCAAACGGTTCGGCTGGTCGGCTAAGTTTGTCGACTTCGATGATCTCAAGGCAGTCGAAACCGCCATCGACCGTGACACGCGCGCGATCTTCTGTGAGACGATCGCCAATCCCGGCGGCTACATCACCGATCTCGACGCGATTGCGAAGATCGCGAACAGAGCTGGCATTCCGCTGATTGTCGACAACACAACGGCCACACCTTATTTATGCCGCCCGATCGAACACGGCGCGACCCTGGTGGTCCATTCGCTGACGAAATACATGACCGGCAACGGCACCGTCACCGGCGGCGCCGTCGTGGATTCCGGAACGTTCGACTGGTCGGCATCGGACAAGTTCCCGTCCCTCTCGGCGCCGGAGCCGGCCTATCACGGCCTGAAGTTCCACGAGGCCTTCGGACCCGCGGCTTTCACATTCCACGGCATCGCCATCGGCCTGCGCGACCTTGGCATGACGATGAACCCGCAAGGCGCGCACTATACGCTGATGGGCATCGAAACCCTCTCCCTGCGAATGGAAAAGCACCTCGCCAATGCCCAAGCGATTGCCGAATGGCTGGAGAAACACCCCGCGGTGAAATCGGTTACCTATCCCGGCCTGAAATCTTCACCTTACAAGGACCGCGCGGCGCGCATTACGCCGAAAGGCCCAGGTGCCCTGTTCACCGTGCAACTGAAGGGCGGCTATGAAGCCTGCATGAAGTTCGTGGCCACGCTGAAACTGTTCAGCCACGTTGCCAATCTCGGCGACGCCCGCAGCCTGGTGATCCATTCCGCATCGACCACACACCGTCAGCTGACGGATGAACAGAAGATCGCTGCAGGCGCCGGGCCGGATGTGGTGCGCCTGTCCATCGGCATTGAAGGCGTTGATGATCTCAAGGCCGATCTTGATCAGGCCCTGAATGCGGCGAGCTGATCTTCGTGTGTGAAAAAACACCCGCGGTGATCGTCCGCGGGTGTTTCCTTCTACAAGGGAACCGAGCCCCTATTCCTCGTCGAGAAGAGCTTCCATCCGGTCCATGATGTTGTTCATCCGGCGCACCACGGCCTGATAGGCATCCGGTTTCGTCATGTCGAGTCCAGCTTCATGCATCAGGATGTCGTGCGGATGGTCCGAACCGCCGGCCTTCAGCACATTAATGAAGTTGTCGCGGACCTTGTCGTCGCCGGCCAGGAACTGTTCGGAGAACCAGGCCGCACCGGAGACCGACGTGGCATATTGATAGACATAGAACTCGTAATAGAAGTGCGGAATGAAGGCCCATTCGACCGTATACGCATCGTCGATCGTCATCACGCCTTCCGGCTCGCCATGATATTTGCGCAGCAGTGAGCCATAGATTTCTGTCAGCTTCGCGCCGGTCAACGGCTCGCCCCGTTCAGCGGCTTGATGGATAGCAAGTTCGAATTCACCGAACATGGTCTGACGGTAGAACGTACCGCGCAGGCTTTCGAGGGCATAGCCGAGGTAATAGAGCTTCTCCTCCTTCGTTTCGGCATTCGCGATCATGTACTCTTCGAGCAGGATCTCGTTGATGGTGGACGCCATCTCCGCAATGAACGTCGAATAGCCCGCGGTGGTGAATGGCTGCTCGGATTTGGCGAGCATCGTGTGCACCGCATGGCCCCACTCATGCGCGAAGGTCGACAGCGAGTCGTAGTCGTCGTTGTGGTTCAGGAGCACGTAGGGGTGCACATCATAGGCCGAGCCGGACATGTAGGCGCCGGTCTCCTTGCCCTCCTGCGGATAGGCATGCATCCATTGCTCGCTCAGGCCTTCACGCAAAAGGCCAAGATACTCCTCGCCGAACGGCTTGAGCGCTTCGAACGTGATCTCCTTCGATCGGTCGATGTCGAACGTGCCCGTGTCGGCTTCGATGATCGGCGGGTAGATGTCGTAATACCGCAGGTCCTCGACGCCGAGCATCCGCCCACGGAGCTTCAGGTAGCGATGGAAAACCGGCAACGAATCGTTCACCTGCGTGACGAGCTGGGTGTAAATTTCCGGCGGCAGCGCATCATCGAACATGTTGCGTTCCAGCACGCTGTCGAAATTGCGGGCTTTGGCGCGGAAGATCGCCGACTGGACCTGCGCATTGAGCGTGGCGCCCATGCCGTTCTCGTACTGCTTCCACGCCGCCCAGAACGTGTCGAACACGGCCTTGCGGTCGTCACGGTCTGCGGCGCCGCGATAGCGCGAATAGCCGGCCTGGTTAAGTTTCACCTCGGTGCCATCGGCCAGCGTCAGCGTCGGCCACGGGATCGAAGCATTGGCGAAGAGGCTGTAGATCTGGTTCGGCTGCGAGAGGGCGAGGCCGGCTTTCGCAAGCAGGGCTTCGCCCTGGTCGTCCAGCGTGTGCGGCGCGTTGCGCAGGGTGTCTTCGAGGCCGAACTTGAAATCGGCAAGGCCAGGCTCGGCCTTGAGATAGGCGTTCACCTTCTTCTCGCCGAGGCTGAGCACTTCGGGGTCTATCCAGCTCGTCGCCTCCCCCAGCGACTGGAACAGGTTCTGCGCCTTGCCGAAGCGCTCCTGCGCGGTCGCATCGCGCTGATCCTCGTCATTCTTCAGCGAGGCGTAAGTATAGAGGCGCACGGCGTCCTTCGCGACGTCCGAGGTGGTTTGGTAGACTGTGGCCATCTGCTTCGCGCTCTTTCCGAGCGTGCCCTTGAACGCGGGAATTTCCGCGATGCGGCCCTGCAGTTCAACATAGGCAGCGTCCCAGGCCTCCGGCGTTTCGTAGAGGTCCGTCAGGTCCCAGACGACCGGCTCACGCGCCACCTCGACCGGCGCTTCGACCACCGGTTCGGCCGCGACCGGCACTTCGGCGACCGGCGGTGCCTCGGCCGGCGCCGTGGCGCAGGCGCCGAGGGCAATAAGCACGCCCGCAGCGGCGGACGCTTTGAGGAAACTGGAAAGATCACGGATCATGGCATCGGCCCCATCTTATCGTTTATCGAGATAGGACAGGACCACGGATGCACTCGCCTGACAAGAGGCGTCGGCAACATTCAATCGCTTTCAGAGCACATCAATTGTTCTCCAGGACGAACCTGTGACGCGTTTCCACAGACGGCAGGTAGCATTTATCTAATTTGCCAAAGAGATTGTAGCGGTTGCTTGCGAGACGGGCATAGACCCAGTCGCGGATCGGTCTGGGCACAAATCGGAAGACCCGAATCCAGCGGCCCGGGCCGCCTGCTCTTGCGGACATCGCGAAGACCGCATCGGAGAGCACGTATGAACTTTCGTTCTCAACAAAAATGAAGGTGTGCGGATTATCCGGATCGACGGAGTTGGGGACCGCAATCCGACGGCCTTCTGCGGACTTGATGGCCACAAACCGGATCGGCGGATCGCACCGGTCGCGCCGCAGCACATACCGGACAGCGCGTGAGAAGAGCACGCATTCGCCATCGTAAACGTATGACGGCAGCAGGGTCATGGCGGCAGGATGATAATTGCAGGACAATTTGAAAAGGCGGCGCAGCGCCGCGGACAATGCAAAAAAAGGGCGGCCCGGAGGCCGCCCTTTGTGTCTGGATCAGGTATCCAGGAAGCTCCGCAGCTTCCGCGACCGGCTCGGGTGCTTGAGTTTCCTCAGCGCCTTGGCTTCGATCTGGCGGATACGTTCGCGGGTGACCGAGAACTGCTGGCCGACTTCTTCCAGCGTGTGGTCCGTATTCATGCCGATGCCGAAGCGCATACGAAGAACACGCTCTTCGCGCGGCGTAAGCGAGGCCAGAACGCGGGTCGTCGTCTCACGCAGGTTCGACTGGATCGCGGCGTCCACCGGAAGCAGCGCCATCTTGTCCTCGATGAAGTCACCGAGGTTTGAATCCTCGTCGTCGCCGATCGGGGTTTCCAGAGAGATCGGCTCTTTCGCGATCTTCAGAACCTTGCGGATCTTCTCAAGCGGCAGGCCGAGCTTCTCAGCCAGCTCTTCCGGGGTCGGCTCGCGGCCGATCTCGTGCAGCATCTGGCGCTGTGTACGGATTATCTTGTTGATCGTCTCGATCATATGCACCGGGATACGGATCGTGCGGGCCTGGTCCGCGATGGACCGGGTGATCGCCTGACGGATCCACCAGGTGGCATAGGTCGAGAACTTGTAGCCGCGGCGATACTCGAACTTGTCGACCGCTTTCATCAGGCCGATATTGCCCTCCTGGATGAGATCCAGGAATTGCAGGCCGCGGTTCGTGTATTTCTTCGCGATCGAGATCACGAGACGGAGGTTGGCTTCCACCATCTCCTTCTTCGCAATGCGCGCTTCGCGCTCGCCCTTCTGCACGGTCTGGACTATCCGGCGGAAGTCGTCGATCGGGATACCGATCTCGGTCGCGATCTCGGTGATCTCGGCACGGACTTCTTCGATCTCGGCACCCTTGCCATCGAGCAGGCGTTTCCACTTGGCGGAAATAACGCGCACGCGCTCGGCCCAGTTCGGCTCGAGTTCGCAACCGATATAGTTCTCGAGGAATTCCTTGCGCGGGACGCCGTGCGCGTCGGCCAGACGCAT
The DNA here is from genome assembly GCF_016125515.1 of Hyphomonas sp. Lineage (GTDB taxonomy): Bacteria > Pseudomonadota > Alphaproteobacteria > Caulobacterales > Hyphomonadaceae > Hyphomonas. The sequence goes on along the minus strand of NZ_WGLO01000019.1, from coordinate 98,207 downwards.
CAGCTTGCCTTCGAGGCCCATCAGCTTCTTGTTGATGGCGTAGAGCTGTTCGACCAGCGCCTCGATACGGGCGTTGTTGATGTGGATCGTCTTGAGGTTCTCGACGATCAGAAGCGACAGCTCGTCATACTCGTGCTGCGCTTTCGGCGTCAGGTCCTTACCTTCCAGCCGGCGGCCGACCAGGCGGTCCTGCAGCTTGCGGAAGCGGCCGAAGCTCTCGGCGATCTCATCGAGCTTGGCGAGTACGCCTTCGCGCAGTTCGCCTTCCATCGCCGACATCGACATCGCGGCCGCGTCGTCTTCCTCTTCCTCTTCCTGCTGCTGCTGGCGCAGGCGCTCGGCTTCGACCTCGTCGACCTCTTCCTGGCTGCGCTTCTTGCCTTTGACCGGCGGCGGCTCAGGCGCCTTCTCCTCGACGGGCTTGGGCTCCGGCGGTGGATTCTCCGCGCCATAGGTCGCTTCAAGATCGATGAGATCGCGCAGCAGGATGCGCTCGTTCATCAACTCGTCGCGCCACACCATCATGGCTTCGAAGGTCAGCGGGCTTTCGCACAGGCCGCGGATCATCGCATCGCGGCCGGCTTCGATCCGCTTTGCAATCGCTATCTCGCCTTCGCGCGAGAGCAGTTCCACGGCGCCCATTTCACGAAGGTACATGCGCACGGGGTCGTCGGTCCGGTCGGAACCGCGGGCGTTGCCTTTCTTCGCGAGGACTTTCTTGTCCTCAAGCTTGGTCAGGGCCTTGCCCTGCTCCTCAGCCTCTTCTTCCGTTTCAACGACGGCAATGCCCATCTCGGAGATCTGGGACATGACGTCCTCGATCTGGTCCGAGCTCATGTCCGAATCCGGAAGCAGCTGGTTGATTTCGTCATGGGTGATGAAGCCGCGCTTCTGGGCGCGCTTCAGGACCTTTTTGACGTCTGTCGCATTGAAATCGACAAGACCGCCTTCGGTTTCCTTGTCGTCTTCACCTTCGCCATCACCGGCCGTGTTCTTTTTCTTCTTGGTGGCTGTCGCCATATTCAAGTCTCTCCCTAGCGAAGGTGGCCGCCTCTTGCCCGCCATCGCCTTCTGTGAATCGCCCTGCCGATCAGCTGTCGCTGCGCTTGCCTGCTGCTTCGTTCATGCGGGCTTTGAGGGCCCGTCGCTCCGCGACCATTTGATGCCTGCGCCGCCAACCCGAAGGCGACGTCGAGGCTACCCCGCTCGCATCTTCCATGCCAGAGCCGGGTATTTCCTGGCCGGGTCGCCCGGCTGCCACATATTGCTCGAGGGCGATCAGCCACTCCCGAGCCTCGGGCCCATCGGCCGCTATCTGAGGCGTTGCGGGATATTCTTTGAGCAAACTGGCAGCACGCATGTACCCAGTTTGGGTTAAATGGGCGGTCAACAGGGCCCGGTCAATAGGCTTTCCCGCATTTGCCAGGTCCAGCAGCGTATCACGGATTTTCGTCACATCGGGATCGGCCAATGCACAGGCCGCGAGCGTCTCGGCCCCCTTCGCAAGCAGGAAGGGGCTGTCAACCGCCATGACAATCGTGCCAAGGCCGCGCAGCTTGGCGGGGGGGCCCTGTTTCAGCTCGGCCTGGGCGGGTTCGCCATCGGCGGGAATCTGTCCCGATCCGGGCCGGCCCTTCCTGTAGCTGGCACTACGCTTGGCGTCGCGCAGGGCCCACATGTGATCGCGCAGCCGGGACTTCAGATCGCGCTCATAGGCCGCTTTCACCCCGCCATGGCGGATCTGGCTGCACGCTGCCATCAGGCGTGCTTCGAGACCGGCCTGGCGCTCGGGCGTATCGAGAGGTTCGGCATCACGCTCGCGCCGCCAGAGCAGTTCCGAAAGCGGAAGGCGTTGGTCCAGCTGCTCGCGCATGGCCAGCACACCCCGGGCCCGGATCAGGTCATCCGGGTCCATCCCGTCCGGCAACAGGACGAAAAACACGGATCTTCCAGGTTCGACGAAGGGCAACGCACGGTCCAGCGCCCGGTAGGCGGCGCCGAGGCCGGCCCTGTCACCATCGAAACACATCACGGGCTCTGGGCCCGCTTTCCAGATCAATTGCAGCTGTTCTTCGGTCAGCGCGGTGCCAAGCGGGGCCACGGCCTGGCCAAAACCGGCCTCCGCGAGCGCAATGGCGTCCATATAGCCCTCACACACGATCAGTCCGCCGCCCTCGCCAGCGCCCAGCGCTTCCCGGGCGGCGCGGTAACGGTAGAGCACCGTGGATTTGTGGAAGAGCTCGGTATCCCCCGAGTTCAGGTATTTTGGCTTGGCATCGGGCGTCAGCCCCCTGCCCCCGAATGCAATGACGGCGCCGCGCACATCGGTGATCGGGAACATCAGGCGGCCGCGGAAAAAGTCGAACGGCTCGCCGCCCTTGTCGCTTTCGCGGATCAGTCCGGTCTCGATCAGCTCCTTGTCGGTAAAGCCCTTCTCGTGGAGATGCGCGCGGGTACGGCGCCAGTCATCCGGCGCATAGCCGAGACGGTGGCGTTTCCACGCGGCAGGCTCCAGGCCCCGGCCTTCGAGATAGGTGCGCGCCGCGCTGCCTTCGGATGAATGTAACCGGTCTTCGAACCAGTTCGCCGCCGCTTCGCAGGCCGCGATGAGCCGCTTGCGATGGTCATACTCCTCAACGGCTTGCGGGCTTGCCTTCGGCAGTTGCATGCCGGCTTCTTCGGCAAGCTTCTCGACCGCCTCCAAGAAGGACAGCCGCTCGGTCTCCATCACGAAGTTGATGACGTCGCCGCCGGTTCCGGAGGAGAAGCATTTGAAAATCCGCTTCTGGTCGTTGACGTAGAAGCTCGGCGTTTTCTCGTTGGTGAAGGGGGACAGGCCAACCCATTCCTTGCCCTTCTTGGTGAGCTTCACCTTGCGCCCGATCACGTCCGAGGGACGGATGCGCGCTTTCAGCTCCTCTACGAAGCCGTCAGGAATGCGGACGGGCTGGGACATTCTTGCCAGTCTACTGCTTTCGCGCGGTGAGGGAAACGCAGCAATTCATACTGGCGAAACGAAATGGAGCCCCGCCGTCCGGGGGCCCCAAACGCAGGCTGTGGGCCGGTTATTCCCGGGGGTACTCGGGGGCGACCGCAAGATCCTGCGCCATCAGGTCCAGCGTCATCTCGCCATCCGCCCCCCCTGGGAGACGAGGATCGAATTGGCATTGACCACGATCTGCTCAGGATTAAGCACGACCGGCGAAATCACGGCAAAGCGGGCTTCGCCGGTATTCGTCAGGACGATGTCGTGGATCCGGGCGGTTTCACCGCTGGACGTGATTGTGGCGTTGGTGCCCATCATTTCCGAGGCGAAGGTGTAATCATCCGCCTTGGGCTGTTCGAACACCGGCAGCGTTTTCAGGGTTTGACCGGAGAACTGCACCATCAGGTTCGGCGCGTCGCCGGACGTGTCCGGATCGGGAACGATCGTGGCATCCTGGAAGCCGATCGTGTGCAGTTCGCCGGCGACGCCGCCATCGCGCAGGATGATCATCGGCTCCAAACCAACCTCAGCGAGGCGGATATCGGCGACGTTGGCGATTTCCTCGCCCGCCGCAATGTGGACGGAGGCGCCGATCAAGTCGGACCCTGCAAATTCGCCCGACGCCAGCTGGAAAGTCTGGCGCTCGGCCGGACCGGCCGTGACATCCGCTTCAAACGGCGCCGGCACTTCAGCAACCTGCTGGGGCGTGTAGGTTGTTTCGGTCTTGCTGGCGCCGCAGGATGCTGCGGACATCGTCAGGGCAATTACACCAGCCGTCATGAGAAGGGGTTTCATGGGAGATTCCCTTCGTTGGTAGTGTGGGCAAAGCCTACCACGAGAGGCGCGGGTCGCGAGTAAAGTCGGGTCCAGACTCAGGGCAATTGCGCTGCGATTTCAAGGAAAGAACAAGGCGCCGCCCATTCGGACGGCGTCGCAGGCGCGCAATTGGACTTTGTATCAGAGCGATGCTTTGGTGAGCTTGGCACGAACCGCCTGGCCCGCGCTGGCAGCCTCGATCAGGCCCGGATAACGCTCCTTGAGCGCCGTCACACAGCGGCCGAGATCGGTCAGTTTCGAGGCACCGAGGTCTTCAACCACCTGCTTCACCGCGATGTCGAGCGCCTTGCCGGAAAGCGGCTTGGGCAGGAATTGCTTGATGATGGCGATTTCTTCGCGCTCGCGGATGGCGTCTTCGATGCGACCTTCATCATCGTGCTCACGAGCGGACGCTTCGCGCTGCTGGACCAGTGTTTCGAGCACGCGGCGGACATCCTCGTCCGGACAGCCGGCCCCTTGGCCACGTCCGCGCGCACAGACATCCCTGTCACGGATCGCACACTCGATCAGACGCAGCGTGGCCCGCTTTGTCTCATCGCCGATGGAATCCGATTCGTCCTTGAGTGCCTGTAGGATGCGGGCTCTGAGTCCCATACACGCTGACACGTCTTCGCGGCCCATGCCGTCCAATGCCTTTCTACGCCCGCACTTTAAGCACGCTGCTTGACGGTGCGGAGACTCAGCCCCAATAAGCGGCCAAGTTTTAGCCAGACTGGTTAACACCGAGTCAACCAGTCAAGCGCGCTGAGGTAATCGTTCTGTGAGCAAGAATCAAGATATGGACTCAGCCACCGGGGCCCTTGCCCTTGCGGACGGCACCGTATTTGCGGGCCATGGCGCCGGGGCAACCGGCATAAAAACCGGCGAATTGTGCTTCAATACGGCGATGACGGGCTATCAGGAGATCCTGACAGATCCCTCCTATGCCCAGCAGCTGGTGCTGTTCACCTTCCCCCATATCGGCAATGTTGGCGCCAACCCCGAAGACCACGAGGAGTCCACGCCGCCCGCCGGGGACGCAGCGCGGGGCGCGATCTTCCGCGAGCAGATCACGGCGCCGTCAAACTGGCGCGCGGCTGAGGATTTTGGCGTCTGGCTGACCCGCAAGGGCATCATCGGCCTCTCAGGCGTCGACACCCGCGCCCTAACCCGGCGCATACGCGAGCTCGGCATGCCGAAGGCTGCCATCTGCCACCAGCCGGAGGGCAGCATCGACTTCAACGCCCTGATCGCCGCGGCCAAGGCCTGGCCCGGCCTCGACAATGCAGACCTCGCCGCGGATGTCGTGCAGGAAGAGCCTTTTGAGCATACTGAGGGTCTGTGGAAGCCGGGCGCGGGCCATGTGCAGATGGGCAATGCCGAATTCCATGTCGTGGTCGTCGATTTCGGCCTGAAGAAGAACATCCTGCGCAACCTCGCTAATGTCGGCGGCCGCGCGACGGTCTTGAACGGCGACGCCACGGCGGCTGACGTGCTGGCACTCAAGCCGGACGGCGTGGTGTTCTCCAACGGGCCCGGCGACCCGGCCGCAACCTATGTGCGTTCCGGCGCAATGATCCGTGAGCTGATTGCATCGGGCATACCGATCCTCGGCATTTGCCTCGGCCACCAGATGCTTGCGCTCGCTCTCGGCGCAAAGACGATGAAGATGGCACAGGGCCACCACGGCGCGAACCACCCGGTGAAGGATCTTGCAACCGGCAAGGTCGAGATCGTGTCGATGAACCACGGCTTCACCGTGGATGTCGCCACTCTGCCTCCAGGCGTTGCCGAAAGCCACCGCTCACTGTTCGATGGCACGAACTCGGGTCTCGCGGTCGAAGGCAAACCGATCATCTCGGTACAGCATCACCCGGAAGCCTCTCCCGGTCCGCAGGACAGCTTCTACCTGTTTGAACGCTTCGCCGGCCTGATGCGCCAGCACCGGGGCAAATAGGCGGCGGCGGACATGTGTGGCCGCTTCTTCCGTGAAGGCGTCACCTGGGCCGAATACTTCGCGGCACTGAACATCATGGGCGAGCCGCCGGAAGGTATTGAGCCGCCGCCGGCAACTTACAATGCGGCGCCCACGCAGATCCATCCGATTGTGCGCCTCAACGAAGTGACCCGGGCGCGCGAGATGGTGCCAGCTCAGTGGGGATTGGTGCCCTCCTGGTGGACGAAGCCGCTTTCGGAAAAGAAGTTCACCACCATCAATGCGCAATCCGAGACGGCTGCGGAAAAGCCCGTGTTTCGCGGCGCCTTCCGGCACAAGCGCTGTCTGGTGCCGATCTCGGGCTATTACGAATGGTCCGTGAGCGGAAAGACCAAGACGCCGTTTGCCTTCAAACTGAAGAACCGTCGGTGGTTCTGCGTAGCGGGCCTGTGGGACGCCGCCCTGATCGACGGTTCGGAACTTCAGACTTTCACGATCCTCACCACGAAGCCCAACGATTTCACCGCCGGCATCCATGACCGGATGCCCGTGATCCTGTCACCGGAAAATTATGGGCTGTGGCTCGATGCGGCAAAGGGCGATCCGGCGCCGCTGTTCGAACCCTACCCGAACGAAGACATGATGGCCTGGCCGATCGGGCCGGCGGTCGGAAATGTCCGGAACAATTTCCCCGAACTGCTGGACGAGGTTTAAGCCAGTCCGCGCAGCAGCCGCTCGAACGTATCGAAGACTTCGTCCTCGGTGATGTCCGGACTACCGGACGCAAGCACGAACCCTGCTCCATTGAGCGCCGACTGCAGCATGACGGCGGCTGACTTCGACAGGTGCAGCGGAAAGCGCCCCGCGCGTGCAAGAAACTCGGTGCCGCGCGTCATGTTTTCACTGCCCAGTTCGAAGTCGAGCTTGTGCCAGCGCGCCATACCCAGCACTGCTGGTCCGTCCACCAGCACGATCCGCTGGTAGTCCAGGCGGCGCGACCATTCGAGATAGATCCGGCAACCGGCGAGGAATGAAGCGTAAGGATCGGTCTTGGAGCGGCTGGCGATCGCCGCTTCGCGGGCCTCGGAATCCATTTCGATCTGCAACTGCTTCCAGACCTCGAGGAACAGGTCTTCCTTCTTCTCAAAGTGATGGAACAACGCGCCTTTGGAGTGGCCCGCCTTCTTGACGATCTCCGCCACGCTGGTGGCGGCATACCCCTCGGCCGTAAACAATGTCCGCGCGGCGGCGATGATGTCGTCGCGCGTTTCAGCGGCCTGCTCAGAGGTGCGTTTTGCCATGTAATTGCCTCTTGAGGCACTTTGATACCGATGGTATGTATAATACGTAACTGCAGACTTTGCAGGACTTTTTTTCGCTCTCTCGATTTCTTCGCAGGCTGGGTGGAACCCGTTCTTCGGGGCCGGACTGCAAATCCTAAGCCGCGCGGCAGGCCGTTACCCGGCTGCCAGCGCGGCTTTTTTTGTGGCCAGTCGCGCCATCCGCAACGCCTTCAATTCAGCGCTCAGATGTTCCTCGAAATAGCGGTCACAGCCGAGGCAGGCATTTGTGATTTCGCGTCCTTTGCCATCGGTGGCGATCGAACGGCTCCGGAACACTTCGCGGCTCCAGCCGCCGGCTAGCCCCATCCCCTCCGGGTCTCCGGCGTTGAGGGCCTGGATCGATGGAAGCGCACCGACGCTGGTGAAGATGTCCTCCAGGCGCTCTTCGGCGAGCGAACCGAGCGGCGCCTTGGTTTTCAGGCAGCACGGATAGATCGAACCATCCGGCTCGATGGCAATCTCGCTGCCGGCTTCGTGCATTTTCAGGAAATTCCGGGCACCGGACCATCGGGCACAGAAATTGGTTTCATAGCCGGCCTTCGTCAGACCATTGGCCCAGGCCCGGCCACGCGGCCACAGCTCTCCGATCCAGAGATCCTCTTGCGCGCCGAAGAAAAGGAACGTTGGCTGTCCGTCCTGAGGGCGCGAAGCTGGATCGGGCGATTTGAGCTTGTCGCTCTTTGCGCCGCCGATCGAGACTTCAGACACACCCCGCTCCGTCATCATGGCGCGGATCTTCTCCATGAAGCGGAACTTGCGCTCCCCTTTCATGCCCACGTGATAGTCGTCGATCGAGGCGATGGCGATCGTGGTCACGCCGCGCGCAAGCATGGCATCGAGATATTCAGGCTCAAGCACATCGCCGGTGGTCTGTACGGACAGACGCGGCGGTGCATCCGGCCAGCGGCGCCGGATGGCGTCCAGCACGGGATAGAACAATTCCTCCCGCACACCATCGATCAGCAGCTCGCCGCCAGCAAGGATCAGCAACGTCGGCTGCCGCACGCCGGATGCGTCGGTCCAGGTCATATCATCCGGCAGGTTTGCGAGCACAGCGTCGTAGGCCTGCTGGCCCTCCGCCACCACATCGGTCAAAGCGCCGCGAAGGTAGGGACGGAAACGATCATCGTAGCAATGGACGCATTTGCGATGGCAGGCCCAGGTCAGCACCCAGTAGATCGATTGCATGGAAACTCCTGGCCCGGTGCCGAAACTGCAGGCTAAGGCGGCGCCCCGACGTCGTCCAGCCGCCTCACACAAGCGTGAAGCGCTCGGCGGAAATGCCTGTTGCGGCGCATTCAGGTTACCGGCGCTAAACGCCAATCTGAAGGGTGGAAGAAGTGAGCTTCTTCCGATTCTGGGGAATGGCCCTTTGGCGGCCCTCGCTTTCAAAAGCGGGGGCCGTTTCCGTTCCAGCCTCAACGCAAGGGGCCGCAGCGCGACTCATACTCGGCGATAGCGTCCGGCATCCATTTGCGGAAATTCTCGGCGCGGGTCTCTGAAGCCGGGTGGGTGCTCATCCATTCGGGCGGGCGCTGGCCACCCCCGATCTCACCCATCCGTTCCCAGAGCTCTGGCGCCTCGCGCGGGTCGTAACAGGCGCGGACCAACAGATCGAGACCGATCTTGTCGGCTTGCATTTCATGCTCACGCGAGAAGGCTAGGAAACCGCCCTGCGCAGCTACACCAAAGGCCTGCATCACCATTCGCTGCTGGCTGGCGCTCATGTCGCCGAGACCGACCGCCACCGCCATCTGACCGATCTGCAACACCTGCTGCGTGCTCATGCGGGCTGCTCCGTGGTGGGCCAGCGCGTGCCCGATCTCGTGCCCCATTACGACCGCGAGCTTGTCCGTGTCGGCCAGGTCATCGAGCGAGACGCGGCCATCATAGTTGCCGGTGATGTCGAGGATGCCGGTATAGACGGCGACATAGCCACCGGGCAGGCAGAACGCATTCGGCGTTTCGGAATCGACCACATAGTAGGTCCAGTCGAACTGGTCGACGACCCCCGGAATCTCATAGCCCTCCGCACGGTACTCGTTCTCGAGTTCCCGCGCCGCCGCCTGCAGACGCGCCCCGATATCGCGAACGGTCTCTGTCAGCTGGCGCGCGTCACCGGTGCAAGACGCCTGATCGGCGCACAGCACCGTGTTGCCCTGGCTCTGCTCCTGCTGGAGGATCTGGAGATAGGATTCCTGGCCGAGCTGGATCTCCTTGGCGACGGAGAGGGTGTTCAGCTGCTTCTTGCCCGGCGCGAACGGCACGTCTTTCTGGTTGGACTGCCAGTAGATGCACAGGCCGATCAGGGCGACGAGCAGGATCCCGAAACGGCCCTGGAACAGATCGCCCAGACCATTGGCGCGCACTCGGAGAGGTTCGCGGGTCATGGGCAGTGCTCCTTGCTCGCCAGATCAGTCTGATAGTTAACCGAGGCCCGCTGCGAGGGAAAGCGCCGCTTCGTCGGGTTTGCGATCCGGCCCAGCCGGCGCTATGCCTTCTGTCATGAGCCAGACCCAAGCCCCCCCGAAACTCGAGATCCGGATCATTCCGGTGACCCCGCTGCAGCAGAACACATCGATGATCTGGTCCACCGAGACCATGGAAGGCGTCTTCGTGGATCCGGGCGGCGACATTGACAGGTTGATGGGCGCGGCGGAGCATTTTGGCGTCAAGATCGTCGCGGTCTGGTTGACGCACGGCCACCTCGATCACGCCGGCGCTGCCACACAGGTCGCCGAGCGGACGGGTTGTCCCGTCATCGGACCACACAAGGATGACCAGTGGCTGCTCGACGAGATCGAAGCGCAAGGCGCCCGTTACGGGATCATGGATGGCAAGAACGTCAAACCGGACCGCTATCTGGAAGACGGTGATGTGCTGGAGCTGGCCGGAAACAGGTTCGGCGTGGCCCACTGCCCCGGACATACGCCGGGCCATGTCGTGATCTACAGTCAGGAAGGTGCGATGGCCTTTGTCGGGGACGTACTGTTCCGCGGTTCGGTCGGGCGTACAGACTTCCCTAAGGGAAACCACCAGCAGCTCATCGACTCCATCACCGGCAAACTTTGGCCCCTGGGTGATCAGATGCGGTTCGTTCCGGGCCACGGGCCGATGTCCACGTTCGGACAGGAGCGCAAGGACAATCCATTCGTGGCCGATGTTGTGACCGGTTACGCAGACACCGAGCGGGAAGACATCGATGTCATAAGCCAGCGGACCGCGAAGCGCTGGACCTGATCCGTTAAGCACAAATCGGACAGCAAACCTCACCTATTGCAGCAGATTTCAGTCTGTTGAGAGAAACTGCAGGCCTCGAATTTACCGTTTCTTCCGCCAGATACGATATGTCTGGCACCATGTCGGACCGCTTTGCCAGCAAACTGCTTCCGGTCCCCAGGCTGGGAGACGACCGCGGATCGGTGATGCCGATCTTCGCGATTGGCCTGCTAGTGATCCTCTCCCTGGCCGGCGCAACCATCGCGCTGAGCTTCGACAGCAGGGCGGCAACGAACCTGCAAATCTCGGCCGACGAGTCGGCGCTTTCAGGCGCGACGGCGTTCCTGAACGCCGCATCGCCAAGGGCCGAGGACCGGTTGGAAGCCGCGAAGATCGCAGCGGAAGCCTCCGCGCGGGCGAACTCGACCTACGCGATCGCCAAACTCGATGTCGGCGCGGTGACGGAAGACGCCTATGGCCAGAAGACCGTCATTGAAGTCGCCCTCAGGTTCACGCCCGTGAACCCGGCTGCGCAGATTGCGGGGCGGACGGCCTCGATCGACATCGAACGCACCGCAGCAGCCTCCGCGACCTGGGGCTTCCCGCTCTGCATCCTCGGCCTTAACCCGAACGCCTCTGGCCTCAGAACATCGGGTGCGGCCAGCCTGTCTGCAGAGAATTGCATTGTCTGGTCCAACACAACCGGATCCCGGTCGATGGAATTTACCGGCGGCACCGCTTCCACGAAGTATTTCTGCGCAACGGGCAATGCCCATGTCGCTTCAGCCAGCGTGACGCCGCGCCCTAATGAGAATTGTGACCCTATCCCGGACCCGCTTGCGTCCTGGACCGCGCCGCTGCCAGGGAAGATCGACATCAACCCTTTCCCAACCGGCAGCAAGAACAAAAGCCCGAACCCTGCCGCTTTGGCTGCGCAACTGTCGCACTTGCTCGATCAGCCGAGCCTTAAAAGCCTTACCCGCTCTCTCATCAGGTCTGTCGCAACCGGCGAGCAGCTCTCGGACGCCGAAACCCAGAGCCTGCTTTCGACAATCAACTCGATTGCGCTGGCGGGGGGTGGCCGAAATTCCGCTTTGATGATTGACAAGAAGGGGGTGTTCACGAAGGGCGCGGCAAAGGGCTTGCACGTCCTTGAGGTCGCCCAAATCCTCGGCCTCGTGGATAACCTGCCCAGCTCGGTTTTGAAGGGCGATACCTATTCAATGTCGCCGACATTGACCCTGTCTCCCGGCACTTATGCCGGTCTGGACATCAGCGAAGGTCATGTCCGGATGAAACCGGGCATCTATCATATCGTTGGCGCGCCGCTGCTGGTACGCCGCCGGGCGACGCTGTCGGGCGATGGCGTGACAATCGTCCTTCATGGCGACAAAGCGACCTTCTCGGTGCTCGACCAGGCCCGTGCGACCCTTACGGCGCCATCTGACGGCGAAACCGCAGGCTTCACGATCGCCGAGAACCGCCGCGCAAAACTCTCCGGCAAGAATGTCGAGCGTTCACGCCTCACCGGTTCGGGCGGCGTGGAACTGATCGGCACGATCTATCTGCCGCGCCAGAAATTCTCGATCACCGGCGAGGGCTCGGCCGACCAGGCCTCGCCGCTTTTGCAACTCGTCGCCAGCAATATCGAAATGACCCATAAGGGCGCCTTGAAGATCCGGTTCGATCCCGGCCGCACGGATGTGCCGATGACGATCCTGCCCGCCCGCGAAGCGCGCCTGATCCACTGAGGCCTATTCGACTTCTGACACCACGATGAACTGAGGTGCGTCGACGAGGCCCATGAATCCACCCATGACGGTCTGCACGGTCTCGCCGCCCATGTCTTCGGCGACGAACCCCTCAAGATCCGGGATCGCAAACGCTTCGATATAGGCCACCCCCGGCTCACCCTCGCCCATCAGAAGGCGCTCGGCGCGGTAAGTGCGGAACGATTGCACCCGAGCCAGCGCCCGCATTGACGGCTGGTCGGTCGTGCGGACCCAATCTTCGAACTGTTCGGGTGTGACGCCTTCTTTGAGCGTGTACATGATGAACAGGTTCGGCGTCGTTTCGACGCGGACTTCCTTGACGATTTCGATTGTGGTGACCTCGGCAGGCACCGGCGCAGGCGATGCCGGTGCATCCGTGATTGAGATGCACCCCGTGAGCACGAACACCGACAAGGAAACCAGGCCGGCAATGAAATGGTGACGCATGTAAGGAATCCTTGTGCTGGAAGACGTTACGGCGCAATCCGCAGCAGGATTCGCAGGCGCAATCCAAGGATTTCGCAGCAGGCTGTCCTTGCCCCCCGCCCCGACTCCCCGCTATAGGGCAGCCGTTTGCCCGCCGCCTCAGGAGAGTCCCCCATGCCCAAGCGCACAGATATCTCCTCGATCCTCGTGATTGGCGCAGGTCCCATCATCATCGGCCAGGCCTGCGAGTTCGACTATTCCGGCGTGCAGGCCGTGAAGGCACTGAAAGCCGAGGGCTACCGGGTCATCCTGGTCAACTCGAACCCCGCCACGATCATGACCGATCCGGACCTAGCGGACGCAACCTATATCGAACCGATCCTTCCTGAGATCGTCGAAAAGATTATCGCTATCGAAAAACCGGACGCGCTGCTCCCGACGATGGGCGGCCAGACGGCACTGAACTGCGCGCTGGACCTGCATCATGCCGGCACTCTGGCGAAATACGGAGTCGAACTGATCGGCGCGAAGGCTGAAGCCATCGAGATGGCGGAAGACCGCAAGCTGTTCCGCGAAGCTATGGACCGGATCGGACTGGAGAACCCGCGTGCGACCATCATCGCCTCGCCGGATGTGCGCGGCCCCGATGGCAAGATCAAAGGCTATGACCGAATCACCGGCCTCAAAGCGGCGATGGATGCGCTCGACATTGTCGGCCTGCCCGCGATCATCCGCCCCGCCTTCACTCTTGGCGGAACCGGCGGCGGCATCGCCTACAACATCGAAGAATACGAAGAGATCTGCCGGACGGGCCTTGCGGCCTCGCCCAACGCGCAGATCCTGATCGACGAAAGCCTGCTCGGCTGGAAGGAGTACGAGATGGAGGTCGTCCGCGACAAGGCGGACAACTGCATCATCATCTGCTCCATCGAGAACATTGATCCGATGGGTGTGCACACGGGCGATTCGATCACGGTTGCGCCGGCGCTGACGCTCACCGACAAGGAATACCAGGTGATGCGCAACGCCTCGATTGCGGTGCTGCGCGAGATCGGCGTTGAGACCGGCGGCTCGAACGTACAGTTCGCCGTGAACCCTGCCGATGGCCGCCTCGTGGTGATCGAAATGAACCCGCGCGTGTCACGCTCCTCGGCGCTCGCGTCGAAAGCCACTGGCTTCCCGATTGCCAAGGTCGCTGCGAAACTCGCCGTGGGCTACACGCTCGACGAATTGACCAACGACATCACCGGCGTCACGCCCGCCTCGTTCGAGCCGACGATTGATTATGTCGTCACCAAGATTCCGCGCTTTGCCTTCGAAAAATATAAGGGCGCAGAGCCCGTCCTGACGACGGCGATGAAATCAGTCGGCGAAGCGATGGCCATCGGCCGCAGCTTCCAGGAGAGCCTGCAGAAGGCGCTCTGCTCGTTGGAAACGGGCCTGTCGGGTCTTAACGAGATCAGCTTCGAAAACGAATCCGCCCTCCGCCAGGCGTTGGGTATCCAGTCCCCGGACCGTCTGCGCGTGATCGCCGAAGCGTTCCGCATGGGTCTCAGCGTCGAAGACGTGAACGCGGTTACTTCGTTCGACCCCTGGTTCCTGCGCCAGATCGAGGACATCGTCAAAACCGAAGCCACGATCAAGGCCAACGGTCTACCGGACGACGCCGCGGCGATGACCGAACTCAAGGCCAAGGGCTTCTCCGACAAGCGTCTCGGCGAATTGATCGGACAGGCCGAGGGCTGGGTGCGGGGCCTGCGCCATTCGCTGGGCGTGCGCCCTGTCTACAAGCGGATTGATACGTGTGCGGCGGAGTTCGCCGCCAAGACTCCTTATCTCTACTCGACCTACGAGCACGCCGCGTTTGGTCAGAGCAAGCCGGACTGCGAAGCCCTGCCCTCGACCCGCAAGAAGGCGATGATCCTCGGCGGCGGCCCGAACCGTATCGGCCAGGGTATCGAATTCGACTATTGCTGCTGCCACGCCGCCTTTGCGATGGACGATCTCGGCATCGAATCGATCATGGTCAACTGCAACCCGGAAACGGTGTCCACGGACTATGACACGTCGGACCGCCTGTATTTCGAGCCGCTGACGATCGAGCATGTTCTGGAAATCGTGCACAAGGAACAATCGGCCGGCGAATTGATGGGGTTGATTGTGCAATTCGGCGGGCAGACGCCGCTGAAACTAGCCGCCGCACTCAACAAGGAGAAGGTTCCGATCCTCGGCACGACGCCGGAGTCGATTGACCTGGCCGAAGACCGCGAACAATTCGCGTGCCTTCTCGACGATCTGGGAATCCAGCAGGCACCGTCGCGCACCGCGCGCAGCTTGGAGGAAGCCGAAGTGAAGGCGCACGAGATCGGCTATCCGGTCATGCTGCGGCCCTCGTTTGTGCTGGGCGGCCGCGCGATGGAGATCGCGCGCAATGACGAAGACCTGCGCAAGTTTGCGGCCGAGGCGCTCGCCGTCTCTGGTGACGCCTCGCTGTTCATCGACCGCTATCTCTCGGACGCCATCGAGGTCGACGTGGATGCCATTTGCGACGGGCAGGATGTCCACGTTGCAGGGATCATGGAGCATATCGAGGAAGCCGGCGTTCACTCGGGCGATTCTGCTTGTGCATTGCCGCCTTTCACACTGAGCCCAAGCCTGCAGGGCCGGCTCGCCGAACAGACCATTGCACTCGCACGCGCGCTGCATGTCCGCGGACTGATCAACATCCAGTTTGCCGTCAAGGGCGAGGAAATCTACGTCCTCGAAGCCAACCCGCGCGCCAGCCGGACCGTTCCTTTCGTCTCCAAGGCCGTGGGCGCGCCGATCGCAGCGATTGCGGCCAAGGTTATGGCTGGCCGTCCGTTGGCGGAGTTTGACCTGCGCCATGCCAATCCGCGCCGCATCGCCATCAAAGAAGCCGTGTTCCCGTTCGCCCGCTTCCCGGGCGTCGATCCGCAACTCGGCCCGGAAATGCGCTCCACAGGCGAAGTCATGGGCTGGGACGACGATTTCGGCATGGCCTTCCTGAAAAGCCAGCTGGGCGGCGGCATCCGCCTGCCCTCGGAAGGCACTGTGTTCATTTCGGTCCGCGACAATGACAAGGCCGGCGCCGTGGAAGCGGCCCGTAACTTGGCGCGGATGGGATTCACCATCCTGGCGACCAGCGGCACGGCCAGCCATCTGGAAGCCAGCGGCATTCCGGTCAAACGGGTGAACAAGGTTCTGGAGGGCCAGCCGCACATCGTGGACGCTATGATCAACGGCGATGTCCAGTTGATGTTCAACACGACCGAAGGGGCGGCCTCCCTGTCCGATTCGGCGTCGATCCGGCGCACCGCCGTAGCGCGCAAGATCCCGTATTTCACGACGCTCGCCGCCTCGATCGCCGCCGTTCAGGCCATCGCCAGCCTGAAAACACAGGAAATCTCGGTGCGAGCCTTGCAAAGCACCTGAGCTGGCCCCACTTGACGCGATTACTTTTTAAAACCACGCTTTTTAGCCGCGCAAGATGAGGGAAACTCACGATGGAACGCATTCCGATGACCGCCGAAGGCCACGCTGCCCTTCAGGCTGAACTGAAAGTGCTGAAATCCGTCGAGCGGCCCAACATCATTGCGGCCATCTCCGAAGCCCGGTCGCACGGGGACTTGTCGGAGAACGCGGAATATCATGCCGCCAAGGAGAAGCAGAGCTTTATCGAAGGCCGCATCAGCGAGCTGGATGACAAGCTGGCCCGGGCGGACATCATTGATGTCAGCAAGCTCGGCGGCAAGAAGATCCGCTTCGGCGCAACCGTGACCATCATCGACGTCGATTCCGAAGAAAAGTTCACCTACAAGATCGTCGGTGAAGACGAAGCGGACGTCAAAGAGGGCAAGATCTCGATCACGTCCCCCCTCTCCCGCGCCATGATCGGCAAGGAAGAGGGCGACGAAGCCGAAGTCGCTGCTCCGTCAGGTGCCCGCGCCTACGAAATCGCGAAAGTCGTTTACAAATAAGGAGCTGCTCCATGGGGTCGCCCATGAGTACGTTGGGGCCTTCCGTCTGGGCGGCCTCTGACGGCCGCGCCGGCAACGCATCGCAGGTACGTGCGCTGGTGCAGGCGCTGGGCGAACCCGGCCGCTGGATGCGCATCGCGCATATCGCCGGCGCGGCGCACCGCCAGGCTCCGCTGCTGCTGACCCCGCGCGCGCCGTGGACCTGGCTGCCCGCGGACAAATGGCCGATGCTGTTGCAAGCCCTTCCCGCCAGCCAGCGCGCGCAGATCGCGCCGCCCTGGCCAACACTGTGGATTGCCGCCGGGCGCCGTTCGGCCGCCTTCACCAAACTCGTCCGTGAACGGTCCGGCGGTAATACCTTCACGGTCCAGATTCTGGATCCGTACATCGATCCTTCGCACTTCGACCTTCTGGTCGTGCCCGAACATGACGGGATCACCGGGCCGAATGTCGTCACAACGGTGGGTTCGCCGTCCTATTTCGGACCGGACCAGCTGGAGGAGACCGGGCAGGTTTTTGCGCCGTTGGCAGACGATACGAACCGCAGCGTTGTGGTCATCCTCGGCGGCAATTCCAAGGTCCACACGTTCTCGCCGGCGGCGGCCGCGCGCCTCGAAGCCCAATTGCGCAAGCTCGCGGCCGACGGCTGGCGCCTGCGCATCACCACCTCGCGTCGTACCCCGATCAGCGTCGTGGCACAGTTCCGCAAGATGGCCGACGAAACCGGCGGCCAGTTCTGGGCCGGGGCGCAGGACGGGCAGAATCCATACCTCGCCTGGCTGATGTTCTCGAAAGCTGCCATCGTCACCGAAGACAGCTCGAACATGCTCTCGGAAGCCGCGTGGCACGGATTGCCGGTGCACATTGCAGCGCTGGAGGGCAAGGCCGAGAAGTTCGACAAGCTACACGCCAGCCTCATCGCGCGCGGCGCGGCGCGGCGCTTCACCGGATCGCTGGATCAATGGGTCTACGAACCGCTCCGGGAGGCGGAACGTGTGGCAGACCTGATCGTCGCCCGGTTGCTGGAGCGCTACCCCGCTCCCGAGTTCAAGAGCGGCGGCGGCGCGGTTGTCCCCGACTGGATGAGCTGACCCGTCAGCCTTCCGCGAGATCGCTCCGGATCTGCTCCAGCAGCGCGAGCTCCTGCTCATGCAATGCGCCGTCGGCTTCCACGACATTGTGGCAGGCTTGGAGGAATTCCCGCTGCGCCGAAAGCGGCAGCGCAGAGACTTCGTCGATTGACGCGCGGATCTGGTCCGCCGTCGGACGCAGACGCCGGATGTAGGCCTTCAGCCGCTGCATCCGGACCGACCCCAGTGGCAGGCCGAGCGCATCGGCACGCTGGCGGATGTGCTGGATGATGGCATCGGATTCTGTTTGCGAGACGTGGCCGTCACACTCCGACATGGCGACCAGCAGAGCGAGCTCATTGCGAAGCTGGTGGCGAAGCTGGCTGTAAGCCTCATCGGGAGGCGGCCAGGTGTCGATGCGCTGCGGACGTTCCGAGACCAGCAGCTGCGCATCTGCCGGAGCGAGACCGAAGATCTCGGCAAGGAAAATGTAGGGCGGTTCGTACTTTTCGCCATTGATGTCCATGCAATAGCGAATCCGGTTCGCCTGAAAGCCCATCAGCTCACGCGTTTCCGCACAGCGCGCGACCAGCAGGATATGCATCTCCGACGTGCGCTTCAGTGCGCGCATGGTAATCCGGCGGGTGCTGTGGACGCCTTTGGAATTGATGTAGCAGATCACGAAACACTGGCCTTCGGCATCCAGGCTCTCGAGCAGCGGCTCGCCGAGTTCGTGCGGCTCATCTGCATCCAGGATCCGGTCGGGCAGTTCCGGCACAAAGCGGACGTCCAACGCCGGCGCAGGCTGGCTTTCCTCCTTCTTGAGCAGGAATTCCGACAGTCTAGTACTCAGGCCCATGATCATCCCCCATCAAGCGCAGAACGCTAGTCCCGGCCAGCAAATGGTCAACCATTTTCCCGGATCAGGGGCCCGGCGACAAGCCCGGCGCCTAGGCCATCGCCACCCGTTCGTCGGCTGGCAGGGCGCGGGCAATGAAGCCGCCGCCGAGGATACGGGTTTCGCCGTCCGGATCGTAGAGCACCGCCGCCTGGCCGCGCGCAACGCCCTCTTCCCGCGTGTCGAAGAAGACAGCCGGCTGACCATCTTCGAAGCCGAGATGGCCCGGCACGGGCGGCCGGGTCGAGCGAACGCGCACCAACACGCGCGCACCCGCCCGTGCGGCGTATTCGAGTGTGCCGTTGCCGAGCCAGTTCAGCTCTTCCAGCAGCAACCCGCGTGTCAGCAGCGCTTCACGCGGGCCAACAAGGACCCGGCGCTTGGGCGCGTCGATCTTCACAACAAACAGGGGATCACCCACCGCAACGCCAAGGCCGCGGCGCTGGCCGATCGTGTAGTTGATCACCCCGTCATGCTGGCCCAGCACGCGGCCATCCAGGTGCACGATCTCGCCAGCGCGTCCGGAGCCCGGGCGCAGTTTCTCGACGACTTTCGCGTACGAGCCTTCCGGCACGAAGCAGATATCCTGGCTGTCCGGTTTCGCGGCAACCGGCAGGTTGAACCGGTCTGCCAATTCGCGCACTTCCGATTTCGGCAAGCCGCCGAGCGGGAAGCGGACATAGTCCAGCTGCTCGCGCGTGGTGGCGAACAGGAAATAGGACTGGTCGCGGGAGGCATCCGCCGCACGGTGGAGTTCCGGGCCGGCCGGGCCTTCTGTGCGCCGGATGTAGTGTCCCGTGGCGAGGCAATCCGCGCCCAGGTCCTTGGCGGTGCGCAAAAGGTCCGAGAACTTGACCGTCTGGTTGCACCGGATGCACGGGATCGGCGTCGAGCCGGCCAGGTAGGTGTCGGCGAAGTCGTGCATCACCTGCTCGCGGAAGCGCGACTCGTAATCCAGCACGTAGTGCGGGATGCCGATCTGGTCAGCCACGTTGCGGGCATCGTGGATGTCCTGCCCCGCGCAACACGCCCCCTTCTTCTCGATGGCGGCGCCATGGTCGTAGAGCTGAAGCGTGATGCCGATTACGTCAAAGCCTTCGGCCTTCAGCATCGCCGCAACCACAGACGAATCCACGCCGCCCGACATGGCCGCGACCACACGTGTCTGATGGGGAGGCTTGGCAAAACCAAGCGAGTTCACGCGGCCTTCGGGCCACGAAGTATCTGGCGTCGTCATATCTTACTCCCACCGGGTTCAAGGCCCGGAGCAGCTGGTTAAGCCGCGCATATAGCGCGGAAGGTCCGCATTTACGAGCCTTTGTGCTCTGACGACCGGGCAATCGTGTTCTGTCGTGATTTTTCCGGACTTCGTCGCGGGGCGATTGACCGATCAAATCATCAATATATTGTTTATCGATAAATTGATGTCGAAACACGAAAGCCTTTCCATGCGGTCTTTGACTTTAGCACTCGCGGTCCTCTCGCTCTCAGCCGCCGTTTCCGGCTGCGCCCACAAAGGTGCGAACACAGAGACTGTCGCCGCTGCGGTCCCCGACCCGGCCAGCCCGGTTGCTCCCTCGCCGTATCTGGAGACCGCCAACGCCATCAACGCCGCCATGCGCGCCTACCACTACAATCCCCGCGAGCTCGACTCCGACGCCTACCGGCAAATCGAAGCAGGCCTGACGGAGCTGGCGAAGTCCAGCGACACCGACGAGGCTTTCATCGCCGGATTCAGGACGCTCTGGGCCGATGGCCCGTTTTCGCATGTTGCTCTGAACAAGACCAAGTACACGGCCGCCGAAACCGCTGCCTATCTCGACACATTGCGTGTCGGAAACGGCGCCAGCCTGGCCTGGCAGGGCGACGCGGCGATCCTGGCGGTCAACACGATGATGGGGCTCGACACGATCGAACAGATCGATGCCGCCTATGCCGAAATCGCGGCGCATGGCGCTTCACGCCTGATCATAGACCTGCGGAACAATGGTGGCGGCGCGTTCGCGATGGTGCCGCTGGTCGAGCACGTCCTGGCAGAGCCGCTGGACGCCGGTGCCTTTGTGGCTCAGCGCTGGCATACAAACCATGAGAATCCGCCGGCGCTCGCCGACATCGAAATGGTCGAACCCTGGACCGGCTGGTCGATCCGCGACTTCTGGTCAAATGCCACCAGCGAAGCGATCACGCGGATCCGCATGACGCCGCGTCCAGATCCCTATACCGGCCCAGTCATGGTGCTGATCAGTGGCCAGACTGCCAGCGCCGCCGAGCTGGCGGCCGACGCGCTAAAGGCCTCCGGGCGGGCGACCCTGATCGGGGAGACCACGAGCGGCGAGATGCTGTCGCAGAAGATGTTCGACCTGCCCGGCGGATTCCAGCTCTCGCTGCCGATTGCGGACTATTACTCAATGGCAAATGGCCGAATTGAAGGGCGCGGTGTCACCCCGGACGTGCCGGCCGATCATGCTGATGCGCTCGATCTGGCCTTGTCGATGTAGCCGGACGGTTCCGGTGCGGATCAGGCCGCACTGGCCTTGGCGTTTGCAGTGCCGGCGGCGACCCAGCCGCAGCGGATGTCGCTGGCTGGTTCAAGACCATCGCACAGGCCATGCAGGGTCTCGCCCTGGGCCAGCAGGATCAGGCCGCCCGGCGCGAGTTGTTTGGCGAGGCTTTCTGCGACGCGGACGCGCGCGGAGCGGGCCATCTCGGTCAGCACATTGCGACAGAGGATGATATCGAACTTGCCCAGCCCGGCGGCCGGTTCGAGGAGATTGTGCAGCCGGAAGCTGACGCGGGTCCGAAGGGCTTCGGAGGCCTGCCAGTCGCCGGAATCGAGACGCGTGAAGTGTTTCAGCAGCCTCTGGATCGAAAGGCCACGCTGTACCTCATAATGGCCGAACACGCCTTGACGCGCCTTTTCGGTCGCGACTTTGCAGATATCGGTGGAAAGGATTTCAACCTTGGCACCAGCGAGCCCTGGCGGCGGCTCGTCTTCGAGCAACATAGCGAGTGAGTATGCCTCCTGCCCCGTGCTGCCGCCGGCACACCAGACGCGGATACGGCCCGCTGGCGAGGCAGCGACGCGTTCAGGCAGTCTGGTGCGAACCAACGCCTCCAGCGAGCCGGGTTCACGGAAGAACCAAGTGTCGCGCGACAGGAGCGCGGCGGCGATTTCGGACCGGAAGACAGGATTCTGCCGGGATTCAAGGCAGTGAACGAGATCTTCAAGACTGCCAAAGCCCTCGCGGCGGGCAATGTGGGCAAGGCGCGCCTCGATCAGGTAGGCTTTCGACGCCGGAATGGTCTGGCCGGAAGCATTGAGGGCCAGGTCCACCAAGGCGTTGAATACGGCTTCCTGCATGCGCTGCTCCGACGTGAGGCGTTGAGGCCTCAAAAGTTACCGTTAGGCCGCCTAATCTTAAGAAAGCCTTCAGATGAGGCCGACTTCTGCGAATTTGCTCTCCAGAATGTCCGCATCGAAGGGTTTCATGATGAACTCGTCTGCGCCCGAGCGCAGGGCCTCCCGGATGTGTTCAGCGTCATTTTCGATCGAACAGAACACGACCCGGGGCGATTTCCCACCTTCTTCGCGGCGCAGGGCTTTCACGAAGTCGAGCCCGTTCATGATCGGCATGTTCCAGTCCAGGATGACGCAATCCGGCATGGATTGGCGGCACATCTGCAGCGCTTCGGCGCCTTCGGAGGCCTCAGTGACCACAAAACCGAGATCCCGGACGATGCGGGATGCCACCTTCCGGACAACCCGGGAGTCGTCCACAATGAGGCACGTCTTCATAGGGCAAAAATCCGCTGGATTGAGCTGTCGTATCCCTAGAGGGGTGCCTCAGAGATGTTAACAAACCCTCACCAGATTGTTTACCTTTTGCCTCAGGCCGACTGCTGGCGCAGCCCGGTGGCCATAAAGACGATGCCGTCCGGCGTCGTTTTTGCGTGCAGTGTGCCCCCGAGATTGTCGCAGGTCATCTTGGCAAACAGGGGCTGGATGTTCTCCGGGCGCCAGCCGCTTTCAGGCTCTTCGCCCGCGAGCGCTTTGGCTACGTCTTCCTTTAGGATCACGCGGTCACCCTTGCAGGTCAGCACGACGTTCTTGACCCCGCCCTCCTCGCGCACCCGGATGTGGATCACGCCGCCCCGCACGGTCGCGGTCAGGCCTACCAGAACGAGGTTCATGATCAGGCGCGCATGGCCGTAGCCGAGCTCGGTTGTGGCAAGGTCCCATTCCAGAGACGGCTTCTGGAAGCGGACATAATCATCCGTCAGCTTGCGGAACTGGTGCGCGTCGGCGGTGCCCGGCTGCAACCCCATGGATCCGAAGGCGTAGCGCAGGAATTGCAGTGTGGCGGCCACGCTCTGAACGCCTTCGCGCAACGTGCGTTCGCTGTGCGCTTTTTCCTCAGGGCTTCCGGGACTGTCGAGCATCTCCAGCGAGAGGGACATAGTCGCGGCGGGCGACACGATATCGTGGCACAGCCGTGCGGCGATGTACGCGGCAAAGCGCGCAGGATCGAGGTTCATCGGTTTCAGCCCGTTATTGTTTCCAGCCATGCTGCAGAATCGGGTGCGCCGCGCGGTGTGTCAATCAAGCCTGCGTGACAGGATGGTAAGACATAGGTCGAATCAGGGCGTTCCGTTGCCGGCGGGCGGGTCGATATCATCATGACCGTGGCGCGCGCTGTAGAAGGTCAGCGCAAACAGACCCGCCGAGAGACCAAGGGTGAACACGCCGCCCAGGATGTAGGCGAACCAGCCATGACCGCTGACGTCGCCGTCAATGCCTTCCCAAAAGAAAGTCGCGCCCCAGAGGAGCGCGCCCAAGGCCACAAAGGCCGCAATCAGCCAGATGATACGTGTGCGTGACATCACCCGCCAAGCTAAGGCCTGGCGGGTGGGTGGCAAGTCTATTTGCGCTGCCATACGCCGGAAGCGTCCATATAGAACTGACCGGCTTCGAGCTTTGCGATCTGCTTTTCGCCGGCCAACTGGGCGACGATCTGCACGGTCGTGTTGTTGTCCTTCGCGGTCTGTTCGTAGACGGCGCGGCGGCGGTTGTTGATGTCCTGAACCTTGCGAACGGTGGCAGCGTCGGCCGTGCCGACCACGCCGAGATAGCCGTCGATGCGCTCGCCGACTTCTCCGGCCGCAATGGCAGCGTCGATCACAGGATCACCCGCGGATGCCGGCGGCGCGAAGGCGAATGCGGCCAGGGCAAAACTCAGGCTCAGCAGAAGGGTGCGAAAGGCTGTCATGGGATGTCTCCTCGGCTTCGCGGGCTAGAACAGGTCTGGGTTGCTGGCGATCAGGTCTTCGACCTCGCGGTCGAGCTGGATGCGCACAGTCTGGTCGATCTTGACGTTGAGATCGATCTTGATCGGCTTGTCGGACGGCTCGATCCGCACCGTCGGGGTACAGGCGGCGAGCCCGGCGGCGCTTGCCGCGACAAGCAGAATTCGCTGATAGGCCATGACGGCTGACTCCTGAGTTTCCGATCCGGACAATGACACGGGCTGGCTTAACGTCAATCGATCGCGCTGTTGTGCGTCATTCAGACGGTTGCTGCTCCGTGGGGGGCGGTTTGGCCGTCTCGTCGTTCAGCAGCTTGATGGTCGCATCGATCACATCCTGCTGGGAGATCAGGCCGAGATTGTTGTCGATCAGGCGGCCGATCGGCAGGTCGAACCTGATCGCGAACTCAAAGGGCTGGCCGGCCGGTACGGTGACGGACTTGTTCAACTTCAGAGGCTGGATGTTCTCTCCGGCAAGCAGCAGATCGGCGCGCAGGTCGCCGGCCAGATCACCGTTGATGCCGACTTCGAGGACGCTGAATTTGAGATCGCGCAGGGCATCGAAGGCGAGGCTGGCATTCACATCCTGTCCGGCCGCCGCATCGACGGCGCCTCCTGTATAGGAAAGCCGACCGCCGGGCGCATCGGCGCGCAACACGGCGTCCTTGATCAGCACACGGTTGTCCGAAAACTCGATGGGAAATGTGCCGCTGACCGTTCCCGTCGCTTTTGTATCCGGCAGCTTGAGGATCTCGACCAGTTGCGCCAGCTGGATCGCACCGGCGGTCACATCGACCGACTGGGCCTGCAAGCCGCCTTCGAGCGCCCAGTCGAAGGGCGCAAGCGCGAGCTCACCGCCGCCGAACGGAAAGGTCACTGTATCAAGGTGCAAGATCCCCGCATCGCGCAGGTCGAACACGACGCGGCCACTGGCCAGCGCAAGTCCCGGATTGACGGAACCGATGCGCAGCTCCTGCACCGGCGCTGTCGTCAGGCCCATAAGGTCGTCGAAATAGACAGTGCCGTTGACGCCTGATACCCGCCCGAACCGCGTGGTCTGGAATCCGAAATCGCTGACCTTGAAGTCTGCCGTACCGTCCACCTTGCCATCCCGGATGACAAAATCGGCAACGCTCGACACGCCGCCGCGCGCATCCGTGAACAAGCCGGTCAGACGCGCCGAGATCATGTCCGGCTGCAGCCCCCCGGGCCTGAAATTCAGAGGCTTGGTGGTGACCCGGGCCGTTCCATCCAGCGAGATCAGATCGAGGTCGAGCGTTGCGTCGGCCAACGGGGTGCCGCGCGCCAGCAGATTGAGCGGACCCGCAAGCTGCAGCCGGTTGTCCTCGCCCAGCGTGCCGGCAAACTCGCCGATGATGGGATTGTAGAGCGCGTCGGTGCGCGTGTCGGTGATCCGTACGCCCGTTCCGGCAACGGCGCCTTTGACACCCGCCGCCGCGCTGACACCGTTGAATGTGAACGCGCCGGCGGACACATTGGCCGGCATCATCGTGCCGCCGAACTCGGTTTCACCAAGCTGCGCGACGATCCTCGCCGGTCCCTTTCCTGTTTCAATATCGATGCGGGGCACGGCGCCCTCAATCGTCAGTGTACGTTCCCCGAGCTCCAGCGGCAGGTCGATTGACTTGGCGCGCGCCGTCAGCGCAAAGGTCTTTCCTGCCGTCCAGTCGATGACGGCGCCATCAAGACCGAACACACCGGACCCGGATTGCAGCGTGAAGGGCAATCGAACGGCGCCGAGGTCGGCAGAGCCACCCGCGACCTTGCCTTGACGCATGAAGCGACCATTGACCGGGCAGACATTGATCGCTGCCGGTTGCGCCTCGATAGCGCCCAGCTTGAAACCGGCGGTATCGACCGACAGACAGGCCGCGCCGGAGGACTGAACGCGCCAGCCGCTATCGTCCCACGCGCCGTCGAGTCCGCCCCGGACGGTTGTCGGCTCGAACCGGACGCCGGAAGCGTCGCCTGCGAAGGACAGCTCGCCCGCGCCTGCAAATTGAAGGTCTTCCGTCCGTTTTTCGAGATGGATATCTCCAAGACGGGCCGAGAGGCCGCGCCCACCGACGGTCCACCGCGACAGCTCGAACGCGTCGGCGGCGAGCGTTGCCGCATCCGGCGTGAGGGTGAACGAGTCGACATCCAACCGGGCGTTGGGCGCACCGCCGCCGGACAATTTGATCTCGCCCGCCGCAAAGACACCGGACTTCGAGGCCGAAAGCCAAGGCGCCGACCCCTCCGGCGTGACGCTGAGTTGCAGTCCCGAAGCCGCCTTGAGCACGCCTTCCCCTGTCCCGGACACCTTGATGGCGTTGTCCTGCCAACGAAGGGAAATGTCCGTATCCGCATCGAAGCCGGACAGAGCGCGATCAATCGACCCGCGCAAGGCGTCAACATGACCGGACAGGACACCGGGCAGCGTAAAGGCTTTGCCGGCTTTGATGCGCAGCGCGGCATCGAGCGCTGCTCCGTTCACGGAAAACTCGCCATCAAAGCCTGCGGAACCGTCCCTGCGGCTCTGCAACTCCCCGCCGAGTGACGCAGAAGTCGCGGAGCCGACTGGTCCGATCACCATACCAGTCGACAGGAGCAGCGGGCCGGAAACATCGCCCTCCTTCCCCGCAAGCTCGCCCTCGATATGGGCGCTGTCGACCGTGTAGCCGGCCCAGCTCAGGCTCATGGCATCCACGGCGAACGCTGCACTGGCGAGTTCCCGCAGCAGCCCTTCCGGCGTCGTGTCGGGAATCGCGCCGAAGTCGATCCGGCCCGAGGTGCGGATATCGGTCGCTCTTGCATCGGGCGACGCGATCCGGGCGGCGCGCAGGGACCATTCCATGCCAGCGGGCTTGCGGTCATCTTCGTTGAAATCTGCCCGGGCGAGCAGATCAAAGGACTCGAGCGCATAGTCAGCCAGCACCGCCTGGCTGATGCCAATGCCGAGTTCTGCATCAACCTGGCCATCGACTGCGCGGACATCCAGCCGGGCCGTGCTGAGATTCAGACGGGCCAAAGGGTTGGACAATTCGGCCGGTTCAAGCCGGATCGACAAGAGGCCGTTGCGCGGCAGGCTGCCGGAGACGTTGAGCGTGGCATCGGTCGCGCCTGCAGGCGTCATCAGTTCGATGTGGGCGTCCTTGATGTCGATGGGCGGAGTGGGCCCGCCACCGCCGCCAGACTGGGCGAGGCGCTCGATCCCTCCGAAGCGCAATCCCGAAGCATCCAATGTGCCGCGAAGGGACAGGCCGTTAACCGTCACGCCTGTGACTTCCGGCGTGAACAGGCCTTTCCAACGAATGTCCGCACGCACTTCGCTCGCTTCGGCCGGGACCGCCGAACCGGACGAGACTTTCACCGCCGAGACGGTGATGCCGGACGTGTCGAGCTCGGTGAATTTTGCGTCACACTGGAGGTCGCGGTCGGCGCACCAGGCCGCGAGAGCCTGCTCTGCCACGGGCTTGCGCAGGAACCAGAGGAGCAGCGAACCACCAAGAAAAACAACGACAAACCCGGACAGCACATACCAGATGCGCCCGCCGCGCGGCGTCGGCGCGGGGCCCTCAGGCGAACCCTGTTCTGGGGCTTCTGCTGGATTCACTGGATCGACCGGCTTGCTTCTTGCTTTTCCTACGACATAAAGTCCTAACTTGGCATCTAAGTCTCACGCCGAGATTTCTTGAATCCTTAAGCGGGAAGCGAGAGCATGGGCAGCGTGCAGTTGGCGTGCCAGCCTCAGGGCCGGGGGGCGTCAGAACGACAGGATACACAATCTGTGACTCCCTACGAGACCACTGAGCCGACCGAACTCCCAGACCGCCCGAAAACCGGTCTTTCCCAGGGCATCAAAAGCCTGATTGTCCTGGGTGTGCTGGGCAGCGTTTCGGCAATTGCCGGATTGGTCATGGCGGGCCGTTCGACCGTACCCTTCGAGCAGACGGCCGATGCTGCCGTGCCGCTTCCGCTCGCTGCGCGCCTCGTGAACGCCCTGGATGTCGAAGATGCAGTGCCGTTGCAACATGTCGAAGGACGTCTGGAACGCAACGAAACCCTGACCGGCCTGTTGATGCGCCTTGGCGCCGCGCCGGGCGATGCGGGCGCCGCCCTCCATACGCTGACCGGCAGCGATGTACTGGACAGCCGACGCCTCCGGCCCGGCAAGACGGAAGCTGAAGCCTATTTTGACAATGGCGTGCTGACTGCCGTTTCGGTGCGCGCCGATACCGATCGCAGCCTCCTGATCACGCGCAACGCCCAGAATGGCTGGTCCGCCACACCGCTCTACGCCAAGCTGACGCCGGGCTACAAACGCGTCGAAGCCGAGATCGAAACCTCGATCTATGCCGCCGCCCTGGCCCTCGGCGCAGAAGACCAGCAGGTCGTCGATTTCGCCAGCGCCTTTGCCTACGACATCGACTTCCAGCGTGAAATCTATCCGGGAGACCGGTTCGAGATTCTGTTCGAGACGTTCTACGACGAGCGCGGGAACCCCGTGCGCAATGGCGAAGTGCTCTACGCGGCCTTGAACGGAAAGGCGCTGAAGCGCGGTTTCTACCACTTCACCCCGTCGGATGATGACGTCGCCGATTACTATGACGAGAATGGCGAGAGCGCGACGAAGTTCCTGATGAAGACGCCGATCAACGGCGCCCGGATCTCCTCCGGTTTCGGCAAGCGCAAGCATCCGATTTCGGGCTATACAAAACTGCACAAGGGCACCGACTTTGCGGCGCCCACCGGCACACCTGTCTATGCGGCCGGTAACGGCACGGTCGAGCGCGCCAGCCGCTATGGCGGCTACGGCAACTACATCAAGATCAAGCATTCCGGCGGCTACCAGACCGCCTACGCCCACCTCTCCCGCTATGCCAAGGGCATCAAGGCCGGCAAAAAGGTGAAACAGGGGGACGTGATCGGCTATGTCGGCTCGACCGGTGCCTCGACTGGCCCGCACCTGCACTATGAAGTCTATGTCAAAGGCGAACCGGTGAACGTGATGTCACTGAAACTGCCCAACGGACGCAAACTGACGCTCGAGCCGGCGATGCTGGCCGAATTCATGGCCTACAAGGCCCAGGTCGATGCCCTCAGGGCCAATCCGGACGGCTCGCTCCTGACGGCCTCCCTCGTCTCCGCGCCCAGCGAGACAGGCCCCTCGCCGACGCCCTGACATCGCGCCTGTTAAGCGAAACCGCCTTGTAAAGTCGCCGGAAAAGGGAATGTGGCCCCGTTCTTGCTCTTCCCGTGCTTGAAGGCCTGATCTTCGACGCACGAGGTTAACGCATGACGCGCGCCAAGCCGCAGACACCCGCCACCGTGCGACGACTCGAGTCGCCCTACCGTTGGCTTGAGCGTATCGCGGCCTTTGCGGTGATCGGCGTGATGACGGGTCTGTTCCTGATGGTGCGCGCCGACCAGCCTCCCCCGATTCCCGGTGTTGGATTCGGTGCCACCGACTTCCGTATGGAAGCACCTGAAACCGCAACGTCCGCCCGGACGGGCCGGATCACCGCCAACGTCGCGACCGCCGATGCGCTTGAGGTGCTGGGCGCAAGCGCGACCGATGCGGCCGCCGCCGCAACTGCCTTGCGCGAATCCGCGCCGACCCGCGGCGCCCGCCTGCGTCCTGGTTCGCCGTTCGTGGCCTACTTCGACGACAGCAGGGAAGACGGCACCCCCTTGCTCACAGGCGTCAGCGTCCGGATTGATCCCAAAACCACCCTCTCCGCGACCCGGCGTGACGACGGCACCTTCTTCGCCAGCGTGCTTTCGGCCAAAACCTCGATCGCCCTGCATCGCATCTCAGGCGTGATCGACACGAACCTCGCAGATGCCATCCACGACGGTGGCGGCACCCGCGCCCAAGCCGAAACCTTTGCCAGCCTGTTTCCGGAAGAACCCGAACTCGCCAAAGGCGGCCACAAGGGCGAACGCTTCGACGTGGTCATCGAAATGATCGCTGACGAGCGCGGCAATTTCCTAGAGGCGGGCGATCTCGTCTTCGCAGCCTTCAATGGCGAGAAGGCGGCCGGCAGCTGGTATCGCTTCACGCCGGACGATTCCGGCTTGCCTGAATTCTTCAATCGCAACGGTGTGGCCGGCGATGAATTCCTGAGCCGGGAACCCGTACGCGGCGCCGAGATCAGCTCCCGCTTCGGCAACCGCATTCACCCCATTACCGGCGATATGCTGCTGCATACGGGCGTCGACTTCCGCGCGCCGGTCGGCACACCGATCCGCGCCGCCGGGTCCGGCTTGATCACGGATATGCGCTATGGTGACGGCTATGGCTGGTTCGTCCGCATACAGCACGAGCGCGGCTTTGAGACCGTCTATGCGCACATGTCCGCGTTTGCAGAAGGACTGACGCCCGGCCGCACCGTCATGCGCGGTGACACAATCGGATATGTCGGCTCGACCGGTTCGAGCACCGGCGCCCATCTCCATTTCGAAGTGCTGCGCAACGGTGCTTACGCCAATCCGATGACGCTGGACCTGCCGACGGGACGTGATCTTTCGAAAGACGCCAAGGTGCTGGCTGCCTTCAAGGCGCAGCGCGACCTGATCGACGCGGCGCGCGGGGCCGATCCGCTTGAGGCTGTGCCACCTGCCCTGACAGCCAGCCTCAATGCGAAACGGCCCACAGCGCCGTAAAGATCAGTTGAACGCAGTCTTGCCTTTGGCAAAACTGTTGGGCACGCCATTGATCGAAAGCGCATCGCCCTCGACGCCGACATGGATCGTCTCGCCGTCGAGGATGCGGCCTTCCAACAGCAGTCGCGCAAGCGGATCCTGAAGCTCCTTCTGGATCACCCGCTTCAACGGACGTGCGCCATAGACCGGATCATAGCCACGCGCGGCCAGCCAGTTGCGGGCTGCGAGGCTGAGATCCAGCTTCATCTTCCGCTCACGGAGCAGGCCTTCAAGACGGCCCATCTGGATATCGACGATATGATCGATCTCGCCGCGGCCAAGCCGTTTGAAGAACACGATCTCGTCAATCCGGTTGATGAACTCCGGCCGGAAGTGCCGACGGATTGCCGACATCACATGATCGCGCGCTTCTCCGGACACTTCACCCTCTTCCCCGCTGGCCAGCGCATCAGCGCCGAGGTTCGAGGTCATGATGATGATCGTGTTCTTGAAGTCCACAGTCCGGCCCTGGCCATCCGTGAGGCGGCCATCATCCAGCACCTGGAGCAGCGTGTTGAAAAGGTCCGGGTGCGCCTTCTCGACTTCGTCGAACAGCACGACCTGGTAGGGGCGCCGGCGAACCGCCTCAGTCAACGCGCCGCCTTCGTCATAGCCGACATAGCCGGGCGGCGCGCCGATCAGACGGGCCACCGAGTGCTTCTCGGAATATTCCGACATGTCGAGACGCAGCACCGCCGTTTCATCGTCGAACATGAATTCGGCGAGCGCTTTGGTAAGCTCGGTCTTGCCCACACCCGTCGGACCGACGAACAGGAACGAGCCAATCGGGCGGTTCGGATCCTGCAGGCCGGCACGCGCCCGGCGTACGGCGTTCGAGACGGCGAGCAGCGCATCCTCCTGACCCACCACGCGTCCGCGCAGCGACTCTTCCATGCGCAACAGCTTTTCGCGCTCGCCTTCCATCATCTTGTCGACCGGGATCCCGGTCCACTTGGAAACGACAGCAGCGATATGCTCAGGCCTGACGACTTCGGAAACGAGGCCGCCTTCGGCGTCGCCTTTGCCTTCCACTTCGGCAATCAGCTTTTCCAGCGCCGGGATCGTGGAGAATTTCAGCTCGGACGCCTTCGCGAGGTCGCCCTGGCGCTGGGCTTCCGCCATGTCGGAATAAGCCCGATCGAGCCGCTCTTTCGCAGAGGCCGCGCCTTTCAGCTTTTCCTTCTCTGCACTCCAGGCCGTCGTCAGTTCGTCCGAACGCGTATCAAGTTCGCCGATCTCAACTTCGAGGGTCTTCAGGCGATCCTGGGATGCAGGGTCCTTCTCCTTCTTGAGTGCCTCGGCCTCGATCCGCAGCTGCATCAGGCGCCGGTCGATTTCGTCGAGCTCTTCCGGCTTGGAGTCGACCTGCATGCGCAGCCGCGCGGCCGCTTCGTCCATCAGGTCGATGGCCTTGTCAGGCAGGAACCTATCCGTGATGTAGCGGTTCGACAGATTGGCGGCCGACACAATGGCCGCATCCGAAACGCGCACGCCGTGGTGCGCCTCATACCGGCCCTTCAGGCCTCGGAGGATCGAGATCGTATCTTCGACGGTCGGCTCATCCACGAACACCGCCATGAAGCGGCGCGCGAGCGCGGGGTCGCTCTCAACATGCTTGCGGTATTCGTCGAGCGTAGTCGCGCCGATACAATGCAACTCGCCGCGCGCAAGAGCCGGTTTCAGCAGGTTCGATGCATCCATCGCGCCTTCCGACTTGCCGGCGCCGACCAGTGTGTGCATCTCGTCAATGAACAGGATCACGCCGCCTTCCGCCTGCGTCACTTCCGTGAGCACGGCCTTAAGGCGTTCCTCGAACTCACCGCGGAACTTCGCGCCGGCAATCAGCGCGCCCATGTCAAGCGCAAGGAGGCGTTTGCCCTTCAGGCTTTCGGGCACGTCGCCGTTCACGATGCGCAGCGCAAGGCCTTCGGCGATGGCCGTCTTGCCGACGCCCGGCTCACCGATGAGGACCGGGTTGTTCTTTGAACGGCGTGAAAGGACCTGGATCGCGCGGCGGATTTCCTCGTCCCGGCCGATCACCGGATCAAGCTTGCCTTCGCGCGCATCCTTGGTCAGGTCACGGGCATATTTTTTCAGTGCCTCATAGCCTTCTTCGGCATTCTGGCTGTCTGCCGTCCGGCCCTGGCGAAGCTGGGCAATCGCCGCTTCGAGGCCTTTCACGGTCACGCCCGCCGTTTTCAGCGCTTCAGCCGCCGGATCACCGGCGAGCGCTGCAATCGCCAACAGCAGTCGTTCGACCGTGACAAACGCGTCGCCAGCCTTCTTGGCACTGGCTTCGGCGTCCTGGAAAAGTTTCGCACCGGCCTGCTCGAGGCGGAGCCCGCCTGCCCCGGCGCCTGAGACTTTCGGCAATTTGTTCAGCGCCGTATCAACTGCCTGGACGGCCAGTTCCGGCCGTCCGCCGCTTGCGCGGGTCAGATTCACGGCCAGCTGGTCGCGGTCGTCAAACAAGGCCTTGAGAACATGGGCGGGCGTCAGGACCTGATGTCCGCCCGCCAGGGCCTGGGTTTGCGCGGTTTGGATCAGGCTGCGCGCACGCTCTGTGTACTGTTCGATATTCATGACGGTTCATCCCCTTTGAAAAGGCAGAGTCTCGGAATGGAAGGCGCGCCCCGCTCAGCGGCGACGCACCCGGTTGAAGGGGATTTGGGAAGCCGGCACGCCCGGCGCAAGCGTCATTGCGCAAATGAAACGCCCCGCCGGTGAGGACGGGGCGCTGGCATCTGGTCACAGTAGAAATACCTAGTCGGTCGTCTCGGCCGGTGTGCCCTCTTCCGGCGCCGGCTTGCGGCGGCCCCGGGCCAGCGTTTTCATCACGCCGTCTGTCTCCGATGCGGCTTCCACCGGTTCGCGCGGCGCGCGCGGTTCGCGGGCCGGACGGTCTTCGCGCGGGGCGCGTTCTTCACGGGCCGAACCTTCTTCACGCGGCCGGTAAGGCTTGCGCCCACGCCGGCCCTTATCGCCGCGGCCTTCGGAAGGTGCTGCTTCGCTCGACTGGGCTTCCTCGCGTTCGTCATCGGCATCGATCACGCGCAGGGCATCGGAGTCTTCGTCTTCGCCGCGATGCGCAGAAGCGGCGGTCACCACTTCAGCTTCGCCCTGATCCTCGTCGGACTGCGCGGTCTCTTCATTGGCTCCGCCACGGGGGTCGCGGTCCTGGCCGCCACGCGGATCCCGGTCGTCGCGCGGGCCATTTCCGCTGCTGTTGCCATTCCGGTTCTGCTGCTGACCGCCCTGCTGCTGGTTGCGCGCTTCGTTCTGCTTGGCGACGATACGCTGATAGTGTTCCGCATACTGGAAGTAGGCCTCCGACAGCACACGGTCGCCGCTGGTGTGGGCGTCACGGGCATACTGTTGGTACTTCTCGAGGACTTGCTGAGCCGATCCACGGATCTTCACATCCGGGCCGACGCTTTCAAAGTGGCGGTTCGGATTGTTGAAGGCGTTTTGTTGATTTCCGCCTGGGCGCCTGTTGCGACCGCGTGAGCGTTTCATAAAGATCTTGTCCTGTGTTCGTAAACCAGCGGTCACCGGCAAGCCAAATTCGAATGGTCATTTTGCTTGCAGGCAGGTTCTGGGATTGGCCGTAACCGTATTCCACCGAACCTGAACGAAGGCAGCGTTCATTATCTGCCTGTCCGGCAGACTGCCCCTCGCTGATTTGTTCTACTGTGTAACGGTCAGGCCAACAAGCGGAAAATCAGCCTGCATGGCCCCATACACAGCGATCATTGCCGCCCAGATCGGCGCGGTGTCCCAATTCGGCAAAGCCGGCCTCCCTCAGCAGGCGCAACACGGCCTCGCGCTGGTCGTGCCCGATCTCGAGGATAAGCGGCGCGCCGCGCTTCATTCCCGTCCGGGCGCGCGCAATGATGTCCCGGTAGGCCGCCAGGCCGTCCGCTCCCCCATCCAACGCGAGTGCGGGGTCATGATCCCTCACCTCCGGCGCGAGTGTGGCGATGACATCCGTGGCGATGTAGGGCGGGTTGGACACAATAAGGTCAGCCTCGCCCCAGCCCGGCCAATCCGCCCAGCTGCCCGCGAACACCTGTGCCCGGCCTGCCAACCCGAGCCGATTGAAATTCTCCTCTGCGAGGCTGACCGCATCGGCACTGGCATCAACGCCCGTGCCGGTCGCGAGGGGCCGACTAGAGAGAATTGCCGCGAGCAAGCAGCCCGTACCGGTACCGAGATCAGCGACGATGGCAGGCTTGCCGGCGGGTAACAGATCGAGTGCCGTTTCGACGATCAATTCGCTGTCCGGGCGCGGAACGAGGGCGCGGGCATCGGTGATGAATTCAAGCCCATAGAACCCCGTCGAGCCGATAATGTGCTGCAGCGGCTCCCGCTTCAGCCGGCGCGACAACGCGGTCTCATACGCCGCCTCCACGGCGAGCGGAACGGGCTGGTTACCGGCCGAAATGAGCGCTGCGCGTGTATCAGCGAACGCTGCCAGCATCAGCAACATCGCATTCGCCCGCGCCTCCGGGATGCCTGCTTCGCCGAGCCGGGCCGCAGCAGACTGGACCAGTTCATCATAGGTGGGCGCCGTCAAGCGCCGGCCTCCATCGCCGCAAGCTTGCGGGCCTGGTCTTCCGTGATCAGAGCTTCGATCACGTCGTTCAGCTTGTCGCCGGCGATGATCCGGTCGAGCGAATACAGCGTCAGGCCGATCCGGTGATCTGTCACCCGGTTCTCCGGATAGTTGTAAGTACGCACCTTCTGGCTGCGGTCGCCCGTGCCGACCATCGTGGCGCGGGCTTCGGCGCGCGCGGAGTCGCGCTCCTGACGCATCTTCTCGTAGAGGCGGATCTTCAGCTGATCCATCGCCTTCTCGCGATTGACGTGCTGGGACTTTTCAGAACTCGTCACCACGATACCGCTGGCAAAGTGGGTGATGCGCACGGCCGAGTCGGTTTTGTTGACGTGCTGCCCGCCTGCGCCCGAAGCGCGCATTGTATCGATACGGATATCTTCGGGCCGGACGTCGATCTCGATATTCTCAGGCGCCGGCAGCACGGCGACCGTCGCAGCCGAAGTGTGGATCCGTCCTTGCGTTTCAGTCGCCGGCACCCGCTGTACCCGGTGCACGCCGCTCTCCCATTTCATGCGGCCGAATACGCCGTCGCCTGAAACGTTCGCGATGATTTCCTTGTAGCCACCCGCCTCGCCTTCCGAGGCATCGACGATCTCGACCTTCCAGCCCATGAGCTGAGCATAGCGCAGGTACATCCGGAAAAGGTCCCCGGCGAACAGGGCCGCTTCGTCACCGCCCGTCCCTGCCCGCACTTCGAGCACCACGTTCGCTGTATCGTCGACGTCTTTGGGCAGCAGCAGGATCTGCATCGCCTGTTCGAGGGCAGGCAGCTGGTCCTTGAGCTCCCCGATCTCCATCCGGGCGAGTTCGGCCATCTCGGGGTCGCCGGCAGAGGCCAGCGCCTCGGCGTCCTTCAGGCCGCGGCGCGCAGCCAACAGCTCGCGGGCCTTCTCCACCACAGGGCGGAGTTCGGAATGTTCCTTGGACAGGGTAATGATCTCTTTGGAGTCGGAGGTCGCGCCCATTCGGGCCTCGACCTCCTCGTACCGGTCGATCACCTGCTGGAGGCGTGTTAGGGAGAGGGAGGCCATGCGCCGCCCTTTAATCCGGTTTCACACTGGTTGGAAGCCTTAGCCGGCGAAGACGCGCAGCGCCTCGCGTCCGGCCAGGAAGAACAGGCAGAATGTGCCGGCCGTAAAGACGAGGAAACGCAGCAGCACCTTGCCGATCACGATCTGCACGAACGAGTGCACCACCCGCAGGGCGACATAGATCCAGGCAACCAGGGTCGCGGTCGAATCGGCCCCGCCGGTCAATGCCATGAAGAACATCAGGGCGTAGAAGATCGTCGGCTGCTCGTGCAGATGGTTGTAGTTGTCGGCCGCCGACCGGACGTGCGCCGGCAGCTTGTCGCCATACGTCCCGGGGTGGCGGGCGTCATCCGGGTTGATCCCGGCTTTCGAAAAGGCTGGCAACCGCAGCGCATACATCCAGATCCACATCACGCAGGTCCACAGGACCAGCGCCAGGACAGGCTTCAGGAATTCGATTTCGACGGACATGGTTCAGCCTCCCAACTGATTGTTTCGGGAAGGTCTATCCGGGTGCCGCTACTGTTGGCAACTCGGCTGGCGGTGACGCTGCGGAAGGTGTGGGGCGTGCTTTCAGGAAAGCGATGAACGCCTCGATGTCCTCATCGACGATGCTGTGGCCGCCCGGGCGCAGCCACCAGACGATGCCGTCTGCAGAATCGAAGGTCCGCATGCTGTCCTGTTCGAGCCCGGGCGTTCCATCAACCTCCCACATCGCACTTGCGGCCTTCGCGGCCCTGAAACTCGAATTCGGATCCGACCACACATCCCGTCGGCCATTGCCGAGGAACAGCCGGCGCGGCGCAATGAGCGCCAGCAGCAGGTGCTGGTCAAACGGCAGCAGGTACGGATTGGCCGCATACTTGCCAGCATCCGGCGCCAGCCAGTGCGGGTAGCTTTTCGCCATGCGCGCCAGTGTTTCACCGGTCTGCGAACGCGACAGCGCTGAGCCTGCAAATCCTGATTGATGCGCTACCACGGCCTCGATACGCGGATCCCAGATGGTGGCGAGCAGCGCGGCCTTGCCATGCCGGGAATGTCCCATCACGGACGTCTGGTGGATATCGACCCGCGGATCATGCTCGAAGGCATCGATGACCGCGGAATATGCGTACGCCCAGGCCATGAGCGCGCTCGTGGGGTTCACTTCCGCGCCAAGTCCGGCGAGCGCCTTCGGGGCCAGCGCCTCGCTGTCAGGGATGAAGTCGCCCGCATGAAAACTGGCATAGACGAGGCCCGCATCGAAGAAGCGATCAACCGGCGCCTCGGAGATGTATTCGCCGAACATATGGGTCACCAGGAAGGTGACCATCGGACCGTTGTCGCCCGCCGTACACGGATCACCGTCTTGGCTGGTCACAGCCTCGCCCGGAAAAGTGGCGCAGTTCGAGCTGAAGGTCTGGCTGATGACCACCGGGTTGTGTGCGGCCGCTTTTGGAAATGCGGCCACCAGATGAAACAGGCGCGCACCCGGCCCCTGGCCGATCGTGATGTCCAGCTCCTCCAGCGTGCCCTTGCCGTCCAGATAGTCGGGATTGATCATCCGCCAGACGCCCGTGCTGACGGGCAGCCCGACCGGCCAGGGACCGTACAGCGTGTCTTCCAGCATCTGCATTGCCTCGGCGCGGCCATCGGGAGTCTGCAGGCGCGCAAAATCCAGAGGCGGCATCGGCGACGCCTTGTTCGCGGTCTCCAGACTGGCATAATTCAGCCCGAGCATCGTACAGCTTGACGCGACCAGCAGGGTCAGAGCCGCCAGAAATGTCAGGCCCGCCCACCGCAATATTCGTAAGATCATAGTGCGCTCCGACCGATGCTCTGCGACGCCCTTGCTAGCAATATCCGCTGCCAGCGCCCAGCAGGTTTCAAGCCGGCTTGCGTCCGTGTCCCGTCACGATACCGTGTTCGAATGAAGATAGTCAGTGCTCTTGTTGGATTGATCCTCGGCGCCTTGGTGGGCCTCGGCAGCGCGCTGGCCGCTGCCGGAATCGTGGGCTCCAGCGTAAACCTCAGCGGCAATATCGATGTGAAGGACTGGGTCAGTGACTGGACCATCGGCTCCGCCGCCGCCAATCCCTGGACCCGCGCCCGCGTTGCCCGACACGGCCTTCTGGCGCTGACCAAAACCGAAGCCGTCTATTTC
The DNA here is from genome assembly GCF_016125515.1 of Hyphomonas sp. Classification (GTDB taxonomy): domain Bacteria; phylum Pseudomonadota; class Alphaproteobacteria; order Caulobacterales; family Hyphomonadaceae; genus Hyphomonas. The sequence goes on along the minus strand of NZ_WGLO01000019.1, from coordinate 59,940 downwards.
ACCCGCAACACCGACGATGACGGCGATCGCCTCACCGACGCCTGCACCTACAAGGTCGTCGGCGGCGCCCTGCCCGCACAATGGTGGTCGGTCACACTTTACAATGACGAGAGCTATTTGCCTGACAATACCGACAATGCCCTGTCCTATGACCTGACTGACGCGGTCGCCGCCGGAGACCCGACCGCCTGGTCCTTCACCGTGTCGCCCATCCCAGCGGAGGGCGGCTGGGTCTCCAGCCGCGCGGCCGGTTCGTTCGACCTGACGCTGCGCCTCTACAAACCGGAAGCCGCCCTGATCGAAAACCCGATTGGCACGCTCAGCCCGCCCGGCATCGAGAAGATCAGCTGCGGGGAGGCTGGCTGATGCGTTTCCCGGTGATCGGCACAACGGGTTTTGTCGCCGGTTTGGTGGCCGTCCATTTTACAGTGCTGAATGCCCTGCCCGGCTATATCATGGGCAAGGCCCGCAGCCGTTTTCTCGACGCAGGCCTGCCGACCCATAGTTGGCAAATGAGCCCACGCGTCACTCCGCAAACCCAGACTATCGTGCGTCCGGCACCCGACCTCGCCTATGCCATCTGCTTGATCGACCTCAGCGGCGGATCGGTGACCCTGTCTGTTCCGACCTGGCCCGAATATGGCTCTCTATCCATCTTTGATGCGCATACGGACAATATCTATGCCGGTTCTCTGGACGCACGCCAGCCTGACGCGCCTGGCAAGCTGACCGTCGTGGTCGCCTTGACGGACCAGACCGTTACTGCCGCTGAAGGAGAAACGGTTGTGCGCGTGAAGGATCCCGAAGCGCTCGCCCTGGTCCGCCGCCTCGCGCCCAGCCAGGACCTCTATGACGCCGCAGCCGCGCTCGTTCCGATCAGCACCTGCGGGCCCGCCTGACCCTACTCCGCTGGCACCTGCTCGGCGTCGCGTTGGGCTTTCATCTTCGCGGCCTTCTCCTCGACCAGTTTCACGATGTGTTCGACCATATCAGCATTCGAAACATTGTGATCCGGCCGTCCGGCCACGAACATCTTGCCGCTTTCCTTGCCGCCGCCCGTGAATCCGAGATCGGTCAGCGCCGCTTCACCGGGACCGTTCACCACGCAGCCGATGATCGACAACGAGATCGGTTCGGAAATATGCGCGAGCCGCTTTTCAAGAATCTCAACAGTAGAGATTACGTCAAAGCCCTGACGTGCGCAGCTCGGGCACGCGACGATGTTGACGCCCCGGGTTCGCAGGCCGAGAGATTTCAGCATCTCGTAGCCGACTTTCACTTCTTCGACAGGATCGGCCGAGAGCGACACGCGGATCGTATCGCCGATGCCGGCCCAGAGCAGTGCGCCCATGCCGATAGAGGACTTCACCGTCCCCGTGCGCAGACCGCCCGCCTCGGTGATACCGAGGTGCAGTGGCGCATCGGTCGCCTCCGCCAGCAGCTGGTACGCTGCCACGGTGAGGAACATGTCCGAGGCTTTCACCGAGATCTTGTAATCGTGGAAGCCCAGATCATCTAGAATGCGCGCATGGTCCAGCGCGCTTTCCACCATCGCGTCCGGACACGGCTCCCCGTATTTCTCCAGCAAGTGCCGCTCCAGGCTGCCGCCATTGACGCCGATGCGCATCGAACAGCCATTGGCACGTGCGGCGGCGACGACTTCCTTCACGCGTGCATGCGATCCGATATTGCCGGGATTGATCCGCAGGCACGCTGCACCCGCTTCTGCCGCTTCGATCCCGCGCTTGTAGTGGAAATGGATGTCCGCCACGATCGGCACCGGGCTGGCCTTGCAGATGGCGCGCATGGCGGCGGTCGACTCTTCGGTCGGGCAAGAGACGCGCACGATATCGACGCCCGCTTCGGCCGCGCGCAGGATCTGCTGGATGGTCGCATCCGCATCCTCGGTCGGCGTATTGGTCATGGTCTGCACGGCGATCGGCGCATCACCGCCGACCAGCACGTTGCCCACACGGATCTGGCGGGACTTTCGGCGCTCGATATTGCGCCAGGGACGGATTGGATTGTGGCTCATGGGCTTATTCAGCGCCTTTTCGGGCTTCCTGTCAGCCCCTCATGTGGCGCTGCGCGCGCTGCAGGTAAAGGGTCTGGGGCGGGGCGACTACTGAGCCGCGTTGCCGTTAGCGGCAACCGGAGGCACTTCTGCAGCGGCCTGCGCAACCACTTCGGCGGCATGCACCAACTGATCATCCACGCTCACCGAGAACACCTGGGCGCCTTCGGGGCCAAGCGGGCCCACCGACAGGTCTCCCACGCGCCACTCGAAGGCACCGCCATTGCGGGCCGAAACGGTCCAACCGGCTTTCAGGCGCGGGAAATAGTTCTCGCCCTCTGCCATCGTGCGGCTGAGGAAGATGGTGCCATCCGATCCACGAATTTCCAGCCAGCCCTGACGGACCGCCACGATTTCCAGCGGCAGGTCGGTCGGCACCGCCGTGGCGGCATCGGTATCGGCGAATAGGCTGTCGCGGGCCCCGCTGACGGCCACAACCGTCGGCGAAACGACTTCTTCCGGGCCTTTGTTCATCAGGACCACTGCGGTCACCACGCCGGCAAGGAACACGACCAACGCGCCGCCAATCGCCGCGATCAGCGGCACATTGCTGGAATTCTTCTTGATCTGGCCGATTTTCGGCACTGGCGCCGAAGTCTTTACCTCGTCGACCGCGCCGCACTCGCGCGTGTAACGCTGGACGACATCCTGCTCGGGCAGGCCCAAGTACTTCGAATAGGCGATCAGGTAGGGCACGAGATAGCCCTTCGCGATGGTCTGCAGCTCCATCCGCTCGATCGCCATCAGGAAATTCTCGCGGATGCGCGAGATCCTGGCGATTTCGGCCAGATCGAGGCCCAGCGATTCGCGGACGCGGCGCAGCACCTGCCCCATGCGGAGCTCTTCGCCCTCATACTGTCCGGACCGGAAAATCTCGTCTGCGCGCTGGCGGCGCTCGTGCGCATCCAGCTGCCGGGCCGCCACGGGCGATATCGGCATCACGTTAGAACGGTTCGTTCCGTTATCTTCCACCCGATCTTCTTCTCCGGGTTTTGCTGTGTTTTCCGGCTCTGGCGATACGTTTTGTGCCATTGTCTACCAATCTCATTGACCAAATCAGCCACCAAATGAAATCGGGGCAAGATCCGGTCCAATACAACGTAGGGCCGTGTATCTGCTGCCGCAACACGCTTCAACTGTCAGCAGTGTCGATGCCATGCTCGGCCGCAAGTGCTAACACTTGGTTACGGAACGATCCGTTCGGTTTGTCCATCCGCTCGAAAAGACCCTTGCGGAACGCATTGAGGTCCACTTTCCGGAGCGCCTGTTTGACCGGGCCGATCGCCGAGGCCGCCATTGAGAGGCTGGTATAGCCGAGCGCCGCAAAACACAGCGCAACAGGGGGCGACGCTGTGGCCTCTCCGCAGACCGACAAGCGGATCTTGTGCGCCTTGCAGATCTCCGCGACCATTTTCAGGTACCGCAGCGCCGCGGGGTCAACGAGGTCATAGCGTTCGCTGACCGACGGGGTCATCCGGTCCGCAGCGAAGAAGAACTGTAGCAGATCGTTGGTGCCGACCGAGAGGAAATCGACCTCCGGGCCGAGGTCCTGCATCGCAAAGCCCAGCGCAGGGGTTTCCAGCATCACGCCGACTTCCAGCCTCGAGGGCTGCTTGCCGGTCTTTTTTGCGCTCCAGGCAATTTCTTCCATGAGCAGCGCTTTGGCCGCGCGGTACTCTTCCGGAATGGTCACCATCGGGAACATGACGGTCAGCGGGCGCTCGCCGGAGGCCCGCACCAGCGCCCTCAACTGCCGGCGAAACAGGCCCTTGTGATCGAGCGCGAAGCGGATCGACCGCCAGCCCAACGCCGGATTTTCTTCCCGCAACTGGCTCAGCGCCGGCAGGACCTTGTCACCGCCCAGATCCAGTGTGCGAAAGACCACCGGCCGGCCGGCCGCACGGTCCAGTACACGCTTGTAGAGCGATATCTGGTCTTCCAGGCGCGGCAGCGATTCCGACACGAGGAACTGGAATTCCGTGCGGAACAGGCCGACTCCGTCAGCGCCCGCCTGCTCGAGCATGTCGAGGTCCAGATCGAGGCCCGCATTGAGCATCAGCGATACGTCCGTGCCGTCCAGCGTGCGGGCGGGAAGGCCTTTCAGCTTGGCATATTCCGCCTGACGCTCCGAGCGAAGCGCGACCCGCGACCGGTAAGCGTCGTAGACGACATCGTCCGGCCGGATATGGACGCTGCCCTCTTCGGCATCGACAATGATGTAGTCGCCCTGTTCGATCCGGGTTGTCAGCCCCTCGATACCGCCGATGGCCGGAATGCCGAGCGCGCGCGCCACGATGGCGGCGTGCGAGGAGGCCGCAGCCTCCTCCATCAGCAGACCCTTGAGGCCCGCCTTGGCGTATTCCAGCAGTTCGGCGGGCCCGAGACGGCGCGCCACCAGCACGCTTTCGTCTCCGGTAATCAGCAGCTTGCCCTCTTCCCCGCCCAGCACGCGCAACAGCCGGTTGTCCAGGTCTTCCAGATCATGCAGCCGCTCGCGCAAGTAGGGGTCGCGGGCATGCTGCAGCTTGGCGCGGTGTTCGCGCCGGGCACGGTCGACCGACGCCTCAGCGGACAGGCCCGCCCGGATGCCTTCGTGCAACTTCTCCGCCCAGGACGTGTCGTATGCCAGCAGCCGGTAGGTCTCCATCACGTCGCGGGGGTCCTCCCCCAATGCGGCGCCGTCGATCAGCATCATCCGGTCGATCGCCGCCCGCAGGTCCACGAGACCCTGGTTCAGGCGCTCGGCTTCCTGGACCTGATCGGCAGCAAAGAACTTCGCCGGCGGCACGACAGGATCATGAAGTACGGCGCGACCGAACCCGAGGCCTTCGCAGAAGACCCGGCCTTTGAGGTTGCCGCCCCCCGCCCCACGCATGCGCCGATCAGGCGCGGATTGCGGCGACGGCGCCTCGTTCAGCGTGTGGACGATCTCGGCCAGAACCATGGAAATGGTCTGCAGCGTGTCGATTTCTTCCTCGCCATATGTGCGCTCGGTCTGGTTCTGTACGACCAGGACACCGGTCACGCCGCCGGTACGCAGGATCGGCACGCCGAGGAAGGCGTGGAACGGGTCTTCGCCCGTTTCCGGCCGGTAGGAGAAGGCCGGATGGCGCGGCGCATCCTCGATCGCAATCGGTTCGGCGGTGCGTGCCACGAAGCCGACAAGGCCTTCGTTCTCGGTCAAGCGGGTCTTGTTCACGGCTTCCGGCCTCAGGCCTTCGGTGGCGATCAGCAGCAAGGCGCCATCTGCCTCGCGCACGTAGATCGAGCACACATCCGCCACCATTGTCGTCGCGATCAGGCGCACCACATGGTCGAGCCGGGAACGCGTGTCTCCATCCTCCGCCATCACCTGGCGAAGGTTGTTCATGAGCACGCGGGTGGCCGGCATATTGTAAGGCATGATCTCCCGAACGGGATGGCTGATCACTCAGCGTCTAGACCGAAGGCCGTATGTAGGGCCCGGACGGCCAGTTCTGTATAGGGGGCGCCGATCAGAACGGAAATCTTGATCTCGGAAGTCGAGATGACATCGATGTTGATGCCTTTTTCCGACAGGGCAGTGAACATTTTCTCGGCAACGCCGGTATGGCTTTTCATGCCGACGCCGATGATCGAGATCTTCGACACGTCGCGCACGACTTCCAGCCGCTCGAAACCGACTTCGGCCTTGAGGTTTTCCAGCGTCTCGCGGGCAAACGGGCTGTCGCGCTCGGTACAAGTGAACACGAGGTTCGCCTTGGACGCCTCGCGCGAGCTCGCCTGAACGATCATGTCTACATTGACACCCGCTTTCGCCAGCGCCGAGAAGATCTTGGCCGACGAACCCGGCTTGTCCGGAACGCCGTAGAGCGTGACCTTTGCTTCGTCCCGCGAATAGGCGACGCCGCTGACAACCTGCTTTTCCACGATTTCTTCCTCTGCACAGACAAGCGTTCCGGGGGATTCCTCGCCGGGCTTCACGAAGCTCGACAGCACCCTGACCGGGACATTGTGGTTCATCGCCAGCTCGACCGAGCGCGTCTGCAGCACTTTCGCGCCGAGCGAGGCCATCTCGAGCATCTCTTCATACGAAATCTTGTCGATCCGGCGAGCCTTGGGCACCATGCGCGGGTCGGTCGTGTAGACGCCGTCCACATCAGTATAGATATCACAAACTTTCGCGCCGAGCGCGGCCGCCACGGCCACAGCGCTGGTGTCCGAACCGCCCCGGCCGAGCGTGGTCACCCGCTCATCGTCGGTCACGCCCTGGAAACCGGCCACGACGGCAATCTCCCCCGCATCCACCGAGTCCGGCAGCGAGGAATCGTCAAAGCCCATGATCCGCGCGCGGCCATGGCTGTTGTCGGTCTTGAGCCGCAGCTGCCAGCCGAGCCAGGAACGGGCCTTCAGGCCCCGGCGGCGCAAGGCCAGCGCCAGAAGGCCGGCTGTGACCTGCTCGCCCGAGGCGACCACGACGTCGTACTCATCATCGTAAAGATGCCGGGCGAGGTCCTTGCCGGCCGCACCGTCCGCCAGGGCGACCAGCTTGTTGGTCTCGCCCGACATGGCCGAGACGATCACAGCCATGTGCTCGCCTTTGGCGGCGCGGGCCGCCACGATTTCCGCCACATTGGCAATGCGGTCCAGATCGCCGACCGATGTGCCGCCGAATTTCAGTACCGTGCGCGCCATTTCGCCCCAACCGACTACCTGCCCCGTCCGGGGCGTCCTATATTTCGCCCCTCTAGGGTAAAGTTCGGCGCGGATCAAACAGGATTGCTAAATGATGGCGAGAACAATTGACGCGTCTACCGACGTTCCGGTCACACCGAGCATCGATCCGGCCGAAGTGGCCAAATTTTCGGCCATGGCGGCCGACTGGTGGAACCCGAACGGCAAGTTCAAGCCCCTACACCGGTTCAATCCGGTGCGCCTGAAATTCCTTCGGGAAACCGCAGAAGCCCATTTCGGTCTCAAGCTCGGCCTGCGCGCCCCGCTGGAAGGCCTTCGCCTGCTCGATATCGGTTGCGGCGGCGGTCTGGTGTCCGAACCGATGGCCCGCCTTGGCGCCAAGGTGACGGGGGTCGACGCCTCCGAAGCCAATATCAAGACCGCCCTCACCCATGCCGTGGAACAAGGCCTGAGGATCGACTACCGCGCCGGCACAGCCGAAGGCCTGCTCGCCTCCGGCGAGCCGCCGTTCGACATTGTCCTGAACCTGGAAGTCGTCGAGCACGTTGCCGATCCGGCGCAGTTCCTGGCCGACACCGCCCGCTTGGTGAATCCCGGCGGGCTGATGGTCGTCGCCACGCTCAACAAGACGGCCAAGGCGCTCGCAACAGCGGTCATTGGCGCCGAGTACATTCTGGGCTGGCTACCGAGGGGCACGCATGACTGGTCGAAATTCCTCGACCCCGAAGATGTCCGCGCGCCGCTGTCCGGCGCGGGCCTGACGATCAAGGACACGGTCGGCGTCGTGTTCCAGCCCCTGTCCGGCCAATGGAGAATCGCCGGTGATACCAGCGTGAATTACATGGTCGTCGCGGCCCGGCCTGCGACATGACGGGACTGCCTGCCCCGCATGACATCATCGCCTTCTGGATCGGCGAAACCGCTTCCCGGCCGGAGGCGCTCAAGGCACAGAACAAGATCTGGTTCAGCGGCGGCCCCGAACTCGACAAGACGCTCAAGGAGCGGTTCCTGACGCTGCTCGAAATCCTGTCCGCCGGGCCGCTCGCTGCCGACTGGGCGGCGCGCGGGCCGCGCGGACGGCTTGCAGCCATCCTTGTGCTCGATCAGTTCAGCCGCAACATCTTTCGCGGCAATCCCCGCGCCTTCGCGCAGGACCAGCTGGCGCTTCATCTGTGCAAGGAGGGTTTGACCGCGCGTGAGGATCTGACCCTGTCCGAACCGGAACGCGTGTTCTTCTATCTGCCCCTCGAACATTCCGAAGATGCCGGCGATCAGGTCCGCGCGGTGGAATTGATGGCGGCGCTCCACTGTGATGCCCGCCCCGGCTACGAGGACTACACCCTCACCATCCTGGACTATGCGAAACGCCACCAGGACGTCATCCGCCAATTCGGTCGCTTCCCGCATCGCAACGCCGTCGTTGGCCGCGTCAGCACGCCGGAAGAACTCGACTGGCTTGCCGAAGGCGGCGGCTTCTAGTTCGACGCTTCCGTGATCACGATACGCGTCTCCAGCCGGCGCGCGGTGTCTTCCTGCACGGCCCGGGTCAGCGGATAGGTCCGCGCAAGCAGGCCGGCTGACAGGTAAAGCAGCGCAGGCAAGAACCCGAAAACCAGAACGAGCCCGAATATCGAAGCCTCCGAATTCTCCTCACGCGGATGGAATCCGGCGATCTGACCCACAATGAAATAACCGACACCGAAGGCCAGGCTGGAGCCGACCTTGTTAAAGCTGGTCAGCAGCGCATAGAAATTGCCGGCCCGGTTCTCGCCCGTCTCCGCCGCCTGCAGCTCGACCACATCGGCCGTCATCGCGCGTGAGAGAAAGATCGGCGCACTGAACGGGATACCGGCGACCAGCGACGCGGCCAGAAACACATTATAATTGGCAAACTGCGCAAGCGGTATAAAGGCCATGAATGATACGCCGGACCAGGTCACAGCCGCAAAAAAGGCGGTGCGTTTTTCGGTGCGCTTGGCCAGCCACAGCCAGAATGGCAGGGCGATGATTGCCATGACGAAGAACAGCATCAGCGCAAGACTCGTCTGCGCGTCGCTGGCGCCGAAAGCGAACTCGGCGACGAAGAGAAAGTTGGCCGCCGTCACCGAAATGGCCGTTGAAACCAGCAGCTCGATCGACAGGACCTTGTTGAAAACCGGATTGCGGATCGCGGCGATCAGCGGCTTGAACTCGAACTTCTCGACCTGTTTCGACTCGCCCTTGAGCGGTGGATCCGGGACGAAGAGGCAAGCCAGCCCGGCGGCGAGCGGCAAGGCGATGATCAGGATCCATCCCATCACCGCGACCTGCCCGAACCGGTCGGCCTTCACGCCGCCGATCTGGAGGATCAACGGCACCGCAAGCAGGAACAGCATCGCCGCGACCGAGATGATTTCGGGCCAGAGGAAAAGACGCGACCGGTCGTCATAGTCGCTCGCGATCGCCGGCACCCAGGATGACCGCGACGTCTGGAGCAAGGTGAAGCCGACATAGAAAATCAGCATCCAGAATATGAAATACCCCGGCCCTGCCCCTTGCGGCGGCATGTAGACGAAGAAGGTCGATATCCCCAGCACCGGCACAGCCAGCAGGATCCAGTGGCGCACCCGCCCGAGCGGGCTGCGGTACCGGTCCACCATGTACCCCATCACCGGGTCGGTTACGATGTCCCAGAACCGGAGCAGCATAAACAACAGGCCGGTCATCTCCAGCCCGAGGCCGACCTCGTTGGCATAAAGCGGCGCAAGGTACACGCCGACCGGCAGGCCGACGCCGGCAATCGGGATGCTCAGCGATGCAAAAGCCAGCACGCGTGGAAACGAAAGACGCTTCGAAGATGTTTGGGGCATGTGCGCCACACTGCCGCGCCTAAAGGTGACGGCCAAGTCATTTTTTATCGGATGATTGCTTGACGCAGCGCCCCCCCGGCGCAATCGATCCTGCAACAAAAAGAACGGGAGGCACGCAGGACATGATCCGCAACATTCTCATCGGACTCGGCCTTGCCCTTGCGGCGCTTGTGGGTCTCGTCGTGTTCAACACGGTCAACTATGGCGGCGCACCCGTCGGCAACCGTGTCTCGTTGCCCGAACCCCCGGAAATTTCGGCAGAACTTGGCGCACAGCACCTTGCCGAGGCAATCCGTTTCAAGACCGTGACCCTCGCCAGCGGCGATCCCCGTCCCGGACAGGAAGGCGAGTGGCTGGCGCTGCATGCCTGGCTCGAAGCGACCTATCCGGCTGCGCACGAGGCCATGACGAAAGAACTCGTTCCGGACACGCTGACGCTGCTCTACACATGGCCGGGATCGGATCCTTCCCTGAAGCCGCTCTTGCTGATGGCGCACCAGGATGTCGTGCCGGTGAATATCGGCACCGAGGGCGACTGGACCGGCGCACCCTTCGACGGTGAAATCATCGACGGCTACATCTATGGCCGCGGCGCGATCGACGACAAAGGCTCGCTCGTCGGGCTGATGGAGGCGGCCGAAGCGCTCGCAAAGTCCGGCTTCAAACCGAAGCGGACCCTGCTGTTCATGTTCGGCCATGATGAAGAAGTGTCGGGCTCCGGCGCAGAGGCCGGCGTGGCACTGCTCAAGTCGCGCGGTGTCGAGCCCGAATTCGCCCTCGATGAAGGCTTCATGGTGCTCAATCCCTCCCCGCTGACCGGCAAGCCGATGGGCTTCATCGGCATTGCAGAGAAGGGCTATGTGACGCTCGACATCGTTGCCACCGGTGAAGGCGGCCACTCGTCGACGCCGCCCCGCGATTCCGCAGCGGTGCGTCTCGCCCGGGCGGTTGTGGCCTTGGACGAAAACCAGATGCCGTCGGCACTCGACCAACCTCCGGCGTCCGACATGTTCAAGGCTGCTGGCAAGGACATGCCCTTTGGGCAGCGCATGGCCTTTGCGAACCTCTGGTTGTTCAAGGGGGCCATTGAAGGTCAGCTCGCGGACGTTCCCGCCGGCAATGCGATGATCCGCACGACCACGGCGCCGACGATGCTCGCCGGCTCAGCGAAGGAGAACGTCCTTGCGCAGCGTGCCACCGCAACGGTGAATTTCCGAATTCACCCTTCCAACACCGAAGACCAAATCATTGAGCACGTGAAGACGGTCACGTCCGGCATTGACGGCATTTCGGTGGAACTCGGCAAGGAAGGCATCCGCGGCAAGGGCGCCTCCAATGTCTCCCCCACTGACAACCGCGCCTATGCCGTGCTCGCCAGCGTATCCGAAGCGGTCCTGACCGGCGCGCCCGCAGCACCCGGCTTGGTGCTCGGCGCCACCGATGGGCGTTATGCCGAAGCGATCACTCCCAACGTCTACCGGTTCCAGCCTTCGCTACTGACACCGGAGGAACTGACGGGCTTTCACGGCACCAACGAACGCACCAGCGTCGAAAACATGGGCCGGCTTGCACGCGGCTATGCCCAGATCATCCTGGCAATGGACGCGCCGGAATAGACCCCGGCCTAATTGACCGGGCCGGTCACCTGATCGATCCCGACCGTGTAATGGCGCGCGCAGAACTGGCAGTCGATGGACAGGTTGCCATCGGGCTCCACCAGCTCGCGCAGTGACTCATCCGGCATCTGGCGTAGCGTCGATACGAGGCGCTCCTCATTGCAGGTGCACTTGTCCGCAACTGCCATGCCGGACTCGAGCGACACGCCCGTTTCGTGGAACAGGCGGAACAACAGTTCCGTCATCGGCAACTCCGGATCGACCAGCTCCTGCGGTGTCAGCGTCGCAAACAGGGCTTCGGCTTCGCGCCATTCCTCATCGGTATCGCCGCGCGTTTCGTCGCCGGCGATGCGCTGCACCATCATGCCGCCGGAGATCCAACCCGCATAGCCGTCCAGGTGTTTGACTTCGAGGCGAATGCGCGAGGGCACCTGCTCAGACATTGCAAAGTAGTCCTCAGCACACTGAGCAAGCGTTGCCTTGTGGAGCGGCACGATGCCCTGATAGGGCTGCACGTCCGGATTGTCATGGATCAGGATCAGGCCCAGCCGCCCACTGCGGCCGAACAATTGCGGCATATGGGGTTCAGCGCCCTTGTTGACGCGCTCCAGGTTCGCCCAGGCATCCTTGTCGAAGCGCGCATACCCGCGCACCCCGCCATGGCTGGCATACTCGCCTACCATGAGGCTGATCGGGCCATCCCCCTCCGCCTGCACCAGCACGCGGCCTTCGAATTTCAACGAGGTGCCAACCAGCGCCGCCAGCGTGATCGCTTCACCGAGGATCTTCGCCAGGTGGGGCGGATAGTCGTGCCGGGCGAGGATCGGCGAGACGCTGTCAGCGCCCATGCGAACAGCCCGCCCGCGCACGGGACGGCCTTCAATCTGGAAACTGGCGGCAAAGTCGCCGGTATCGTGGGCGTTCTGGGTCATGGGGTGCGCCTCGCGGGGATTTCAAGTGGCCCCATGTGGCAGCGAGGCGCCCGAACGACAAGGGGGCGGCCGTCAGGCCGAGCAGCTGGCGCCGCCCAGCACGCAGAAACTGGCGCACCAAGGATGGTTCAGCCTGACCGGCGCCGCTGTCGCCTCGGCCAAAGTATTGCCCAGGTCAAAGGCCGGATCGTCCACCAGCAACGTGCAGGCCAACACCCGGGGCCCCGGCGCGCCCTTGCGGCGCACCACCATGCGCTGGCTGGCACACATGATGCTCTCCGGCGCCTTGTTCAGGATGCCCCAGCAGGCTGTCGTGATCTCCGGCGGGTCGTCCCGCGCAATCATCTCGGGGAACAGGACCAGCTGCTTTGGGTCGTCGGCATCAAGGCCCAGACCCAATGCGGCGATCAGCTCACGGTAGCCTGCGCGAGCGGCCGCTTCGTCTTCATGCAGCGCCTTCCGGCCGGCGATGGCAAGGCCGATCCCCGCATCGGCGAGCCAACGGAGCCCTTTGCACGCTTCCTCGAAGGCGCCTGCACCACGCTCGGCATCGTGCAAGGCCGCGTCGTGCGAATCGAGTGACACGCGCAAGGTCATCTTGCCGGGAAACTGCCCGGCGAGATCCACGAGTCCGGCATGCACCCGCGGACGCATCATCGGGCGCATCGCATTCGTCAGCACAAGGAGCGAGTGACGCCGCGTCAGCACGGCCTTGAACATGCCAATGATCTCCGGCGCCAGGAAGGGTTCGCCGCCGGTGATGCCGATTTCGGTCGGCGCAGTCAGCTCATCCAGATACGGCTCCACATCACTGCGTGTCAGGTAGACCAGCCGGTCATTCGTCGGGCTGCTCTCGATATAGCAATTCGCGCAGCTGATGTTGCACAGCGTGCCGGTATTGAACCACAGCGTCTTCAGCCCCGCCCAAGCGACGCTGGCGCGCGTCTCCCCCTTGGCGGTGATGTCGGGATCCACGAACTTCGCAGTGGGTACAAGGCTGTCAGGCATGACGCAAACCTAAAGCGCGCCCGCCGCGTCGCCAAGGGGAGCACGCATTCGTGATCACCATCGCCCTATTTCTGCAAGCACCAGCGCAGGATTGCCTTCTGCGCGTGCAACCGGTTCTCGGCCTCATCGAAGACCAGGCTGTTCGGGCCGTCGATGACTTCGGCATCGACCTCCTCGCCGCGGTGCGCCGGCAGACAGTGCAGGAATTTCGCCCCGCCATTGGCCAGCTCCATCAGCTCTTCGGTGACCGCAAACGGCTCTAGGATCTCCAGCCGCAGTTCGGCGTCGAGATCGCCCATCGACACGAACGTGTCGGCAATCACCACATCGGCCCCGGCGACGGCCTCCTCGGCCGTGTCGAACAACTCGATCCGGCCCTGAAGTTCGGCGGCGATCTCGAGATCGTCCTCGTCCGGCGCATAGCGCGAGGGCGTGCCGATCGCCAGCGAGAAACCGAACTTCGGCGCGGCGTGGATGAAGCTCGCGCACACATTGTTGCCATCACCCACCCATGCCAGACGCGCGCCTTTCAGCGTCACGCCGCTCTCTTCCAGCGTCATCAGGTCCGCCATGATCTGGCAGGGGTGCGAGCGGTCCGACAGTCCGTTGATCACCGGCACGCTGGAGGCCTCGGCAAAGGTCTCGATATCGGTATGGTCATTGGCGCGGATCATCACGGCGTCCACGAAGCGCGACAGGACCTTCGCCGTGTCCTCGATGGTTTCTCCCCGGCCGAGTTGCATGTCGGAACTGTTCGCCGTGATCGACGAACCGCCAAGCTGGCGCATCGCCATGTCGAAGGAAAAGCGCGTCCGCGTCGAGGCCTTCTCGAAGATCATCGCCAGCGTATGTCCGTCCAGCGGCGCGCCCGCATCGATGCGGCCCTTGGTCCAGCCGGCGCGGGCCTTCTTCATGCGATGTGCTTCATCGAGCATCGCACGCAGGTCCGCCCGCTCGAGCGGCCAGAGGTCAAGGAAATGGCGGATCGTCATCGGCGCGGCCCCCGCAAAAATAAGCGGGCGGCATAGCGTGTTACGCGCCGGATGTCATTATCAAGCTTGAAGGGTGGAAACCGGCCCGTCCGGCCGGGATGCCCCCTCCCGCCACGCCGCTGATGCCGGGTCATACCGCGCCGGGCCGAAGAGAGGGGGTCTTAGGGTCCGGTGGTCAGAAGCGATCAGGCGCTTTTGACGAGACGGATACAGAACAGCAGGACCACCGCGCCCAGCGTAGCGTAGATGATCGAACCCAGAATACCGCCGCCGATACTCAGGCCGATGGCGGGAAAGATCAGTCCGGCGACAAAGGCGCCGACGATACCGACAATGATGTTGCCGATGAGGCCGAAGCCGAAGCCTTTGACGATGACGCCGGCAAGCCAGCCGGCAACAGCGCCGATGAATAGGAAGATAAGCAAGCTCGTAATAGTCATTTCAAAACTCCCAGTCTTGATGCGCGCGGCCCGGTCGGGCCCGCGCAGGTTGCGTTGGGAGGTCTAGGGCACACGGCGCAGCAGGCCGAATTGAGGCGATTCAAGGATGGTAATGCCCGAGTACATTGCGGATTGTTCAGACTCGCGCTGCCGCGAGGAGGTCATCCATTCCGGAAATGCAACGTACAAGATGTCAGCAAACAGAGAGTCGTGCGCATGACCCATCGCCTCAATTTCGCTCTGGTTGGCCTGCTGCTGCTCGCCGCTTGCACCACGGCGCCCAAGCCCTCCGGTGACTGGATCCGCTTCGATCTACTCGAACCAGGGCTTGCTCCGAACCGCGCCCTCGCCTGCGCCCCGGACATCTGCAAAGCCGCCAACAATTATTCTTCCGCGCCGGAGTTTTCAGCCAGTGCGGAAATTCTGGCGGACGCTTTGTTGCGTCTTGAGCCCGGCGCTGAGCGGCGCACCGAAGCCAATGGTGACATCCATATTCGCTGGGTCGCCGTCACGCCGGCCCTGCGATTCCGGGATGATGTGGACGTGCTGCTGCATCCGTCCGAAAACCAGATGACCCGCATGGCGGTCTATTCCCGCTCGCGTGTCGGCCTGTCCGATCTCGGCACAAATGCCAGACGAATCGAAGGCCTGACACGGCAACTTACCCGAGAGGTGGAAGCCTGACGCCTCAGAACCCGTAGGCACGCGTCACCTGTACGATGCGGATATGATAGGCCGAGTACCAGACCTCTCGCCCCATCCGCTGCGCCTCCAGGTGCGCGGAGTTCTGCTTCCAAGCCTTGAGGTTCTCCTCGGTGTCCCAATAGCAGATCGTGATCTCGGCATTGCCTTCGGCCTGCGCCGACTCGTAGCCGAGAAACCCCGGCTGGTCGTGCGCCAGCTTCACCATGCGTTCGGCCATGCCCTCATAGGCGGCGGTGTCGTCGCCGCTCTGCACGGCTGAAAAGATCACGGCCCAGTAGGGCGGCGCAGGTGTCTTGGCGATCATGGCGATTCCCCTGTGGACAGGCTACCGATTGTGCCACGAGCCCGCCCACACTATCTAGCCCCCTCCTAGCCGCCCCAGCCGAACTGCCTTAAGGGGAGGCCATCCTTTCCACCCTACCCGGGAGTTATGCCCTGCCATGGACAATGTGCTCATCATCGGTGCCGGCGCAGCCGGTTCGGTCGTCGCCAAGAAGTGCGCGATGGACCGTGACACTTTCAAGAAAATCACGCTCGCCTCGCGCCGCCTCTCGAGCTGCGAGAAGGTCGCCAAGCACTGCGTGACGCCGATCGAGATTGCCCAGGTCGATGCCGACAACGTCGCCGAGACGGTCGCCCTCATCGAGAAGGTGAAGCCGGACCTCGTGATCAACATGGCCCTGCCTTACCAGGACCTGCCAATCATGGATGCCTGCCTCGAGGCTGGCGTGAACTACATGGACACGGCCAACTACGAGCCGCGCGATGTGGCGAAGTTCGAATATTCTTGGCAGTGGGCCTATCAGGACAAGTTCAAGAAGGCCGGCCTCACCGCCATCCTCGGCTGCGGCTTCGATCCGGGCGTGTCCAACATCTGGTGCGCCTATGCGCAGGAACACCTGTTCGACGAGATCGAATACATCGACATTGTCGACTGCAATGCCGGCGACCATGGCAAGACCTTCGCCACCAACTTCAATCCCGAGATCAACCTGCGCGAAGTCACGCAGGACGGGAAATATTGGAAAGACGGCGAGTGGATCGAGATCCCGGCCCTCAGTATCAAGACGATGGTGGACTATCCGGAAGTCGGCCCGCGCAAATCCTACCTCATCTACCATGAGGAAGAGGAAAGCCTGGTCAAGAACATCCGCGGCCTCAAGCAAATCCGCTTCTGGATGACCTTCGGCGATGCCTACATCAAGCACCTCGAAGTGTTCAAATCCATCGGACTCATCTCGCTCGAGCCGATCAAGCACAAGGGCATGGACATCGTGCCGATGGAATTCCTGCGCGACCTGCTGCCGCCGCCCTCGTCGCTCGCCGAAAACTATACCGGCAAGACATCGATCGGCGTGATCATCCGTGGAAAGAAGGATGGCAAGCCGCTGACCAAGATGCTCTACAACGTCTGCGATCATGCCGAAACCAACAAGGAAGTCGGCGCGCAAGCGGTCAGCTACACGACCGGTGTGCCGCCCGTCTCCGGTGCGGCAATGTTCTTCCGTGGCATCTGGAAAGGCCCCGGCGTGTTCAACGTCGAACAATTCCCGGCCAAGCCCTTCCTCGACGACGTCGCCAAACGCGGCTTGCCCACCACGATCATCGACATCAACCCGGGCGACCAGGATGAGCTGTTTGAGGTTGTGACCTGAGCCTTCCCGTGCCGCGTATCCCCGCGAAAGCGGGGATCCAGAGCGGTCAGGACTGCATGACCAGACCCCTGCCTTCGCGGGGATAAGCGGATACCGGACATGACCGAGATCAACACCCCCTGCTTCGTCCTCGACGCCGCCCGCCTCCGGAAAAACCTGGAGACGGCCAAACGCGTGCGTGAAGAGGCGGCGTGCAAGATCCTGCTCGCCACGAAAGCCTTCGCCATGCCGGCGGCTTTCCCGCTGATGCGGGACTATCTCGACGGCACGACGGCCTCCGGCGAGCATGAAGCCATCATGGGTCATGAAGCATTCGGCAAGGAAGTCCACGTCTATTCGCCGGCCTATACGGAAGATGAAGTCCGCAGGCTGACGAAAGTCGCCCAGCACATCTATTTCAATTCCGCCGAACAGCTCGCGCGTTTCGGCGACATCGCGCGCGATGCCGGCTGCCAGGTCGGCCTGCGCGTGAACCCCGGCTATTCCAACGCCACGCTCGGCGGCGACCTCTACAACCCCACCGCCCCGACGAGCCGCTTCGGCGAAGTGCCGGAAAAGCTTTCGCAGGTGGACTGGTCCGGCGTCGACATCTTCCATGCCCACGCCCTTTGCGAAAGCATGGCCGACGGCTCGGTCGGCCTGATCAACTTTGTGGCCGAACACTTCGCGCCCTATATCGGCCAGGTGAAGGCGGTGAACTTCGGCGGCGGCCACTTCCTCAACAAGCCGGGCTATAACGTCGATGCGCTGATCGAGGCGATCAAGACCTTCAGGGCCCGCTTCGGCGTCGAGGTCGTTCTCGAGCCCGGCGCCGGCCTCGTCGTCAACACGGGCGAACTGCACGCCACCGTGCTCGCGCTCCACTGGAACGCGATGGACCTTGCCATCCTCGACGCCTCTGCTTCGACCCATATGCCGGACGTGCTGGAAGTGCCCTACCGGCCGGACGTGATCGGCGCCGGCGCCGCCGGAGAAAAGGCACACACCTACCGCTTCGGCGGCAAGACCTGCATGACCGGCGACATCATTGGCGACTATTCCTTCGACAAGCCGCTTCAGCCCGGCGACGAGATCATCTTCACCGACCAGATGCACTACAGCTTCGTGAAGACGAATACATTCAACGGCACGCCGCTCGCCAACCTCGCCATCCGGTGGGAAGACGGCCGCATCGAACCGGTCAGTGATTTCGGTTACAGCGAATTCCGCCGCCGCCTCGGCCGCTAGTCCGCCAGATCGGGCAGCAGGTCCTCAAGGAAAAAGGCCGACAATTCGTTGCGGCCGGACAGACCGCCCTTACGGTAAACGGCCCTTGCCTGCTCACGCACGGTCCGCTCGCTTGTCTGGCGAAGGTCGGCGATCTCCTGGAGGGAAAGTCCCTTCAGCAGCAGCAGGCCGACCTCAGCCTCCGCGTCAGATAGCCCCCAGGCCGCGAACTGCTGGTTGATTGCCGCGCCTAGCCCCTGCACCAGGTTGCGGTTGGCTTCCTGCCAGTGGGTGGCATCCTCCCGCGCCGCCTTCAGTGCGCGGCGCAGCCCCCAGATGTTCATCATCATCGTCCAGAATCCGAATACAGCGCTAACCAGAATCACGCCCTCCACCACGAGGTGGGTCAGAGGTGCACCTTCCTGATGATCCATCAGGATATCGATCGAGATGAACAGCGTGATCGACGCAAACAGCGCCGCCCCGCCCAGGGATCCCCACCGTCCGGTTGCGTCATTCGACATGCGTTTGCTCTCGTTCCTGCGCGCTGGCCGCTATCCGTCATATGACGCATGGACCCGGCCCGACACTGGATACATCACCGCACCAGCCAGCAGGCAGACGGGAAGTAGCGGCCAGTTTAAGCGTTACCCAGCGCGCGAGCGTCCCACCGTTTTCCGGGGATCGTCCCCCCATTTGATCCCCGGAACCCGTCTGCCTGCCCGGCGATCCCGCTCACGCCGCGTCCGGGCCAAGCAGCCACGGCTCCTTCTGAACCCGCAGCATCACCCCCATCCGGTTCTGTGCATTCAGTTTCGCCAGCACAGACGACACATGATGCTCGACCGTCCGGGGCGAGCGCTTGAGCGCTTCGGAAATCTCGCGGTTCGAATACCCCTTCACGATCAGCGCCAGCACATCCTGCTCGCGCCGCGTCAGACCAAGCGGGTGGTCGCGCGCCGCGCTGTAGGACCCCCGCCTTGACCGGGGCAGCGCCCGCGACAAGCCGAGTTCGGCCGCCCGGCGGCGCCCGGTCGCCGCTGCCGCCTGTGCGCCAATGGCTTCCAACTCCCGAACCCCCACCGACAGCGTCGCCCCGTCCGGGCTCTGCAGGCGGGCCAGCGCCGCCGCATAGGGCATTGACAAGGCCTGCCAGGCCGCAGCCGCCCCCTCGAAATCCCCGTCCAGCTCCCGGCGGAACGGTTCGGGCAGATCGTTCTGGCGCAGCCCGTCCACGCTGCGCCCGTAGCGCGCCGCCCAGACGGCCCGCTCCCCCATGTTCCACGGGTGGCGGTCGTCCACCGACAGCAGCATCAGCGCATCGAGATGTTCCTGCCCTGCGGCCAGGTTGCCGGACAACCAGGCCTGCTCGATCAGGCTCAACCGGGCCGGCACCACATGCTGCAGCTCATCGGTCGCCAGCGCGTCGGAATAGGCCTGGTCCAACAGCGTGCCCGCGTCGGAGGCGCCCATCCGCATCCGGGCCCGCGCCAGCACAAGCAGCGCCGGCAGGCGCATCACCAGCGTCAGGTCATCGCGCGCCAACACCCCGCAGGAAATCGTCTCGGCATCCTTGAGGCGCCCCTGCTCCAGCCTCAGCAGGGCCTGCCGGCCGGAGAGATAATAGGTCCACGAGTCGAGATCGTGCTCGCTGTCGAATGCAATCCCGTCCGACAGGACCTTCTCGGCTAGAACGAAGCGACGGAACGCCACCGCATATTCGGACAAGTTCGTATAGGCCCGCGCTGCCTGTTCATGCAGGCCGTGATCGAGCGACACGTGCAGGCTCTCCTGCAGCATCGCCTCACCTTCCCTCCGCCCACGGAAGACCAGCGCGGTGCCAATATTGTTCAGCGCATGCGCGCGGATCTCGGGGTTTGGAAACTGCGCCTCCAGCGCCAACGCTCGATTGCCCCAGGCCACGGCGTCGTCCATCTGGTCGTTCAGCATGTGAAGCTGGGAACGCAGCGAATAGGCCATCGCCTGCTCAGCCGAGGGCGGCAGCTTTTCCAGCACCCGGATCGCCTGGTCTGACAGGCGCGCCGCTTCCGGTGCTTCGCCGCGATACCAATGCAGCCGCGACAACCAGCGCAAATTCTCGCCCACCTTCTCCGGCCGGCCCAGCAGGCGCCACAGCGTGATCGCATGGCGCCGTGCGTCGAGCACCTCGTCATCGATCCGCGCCGCCAGCGCTGCTTCATAGGCCCATTGCTCATAGAGCGTCGCCGCCAGATCCGGCCCGGCCTCGTCGACGAATTTGAGCGCCGTGCCGAGGTGGGCCGCCGCCTCTCGGTGCGCGCCGCTGGCCGCCGCGCGCGCCGCCGCCTCAGGCGCAATCGCGAGCACCGCCGCGCCATCCAGTGCGCCGGCCGCATGGTGCACCATCTGATCGAGATGCGCGCCCGGATCGAGCGCCTTCAGCGCCTCCAGGATGCGCGCATGATAGTCCCGGCGCCGGGCGGCCGGAATCCGGTCGAGCGTCGCGATCCGCGCAATCTCGTGCCGGAACCGCAAGTCGCCGGACGGTGAGGCCTGAAGAATGCCCTGGCTGGTAAGATCGGCGATCAGCCGGTCGGCATCATCCGGCATCAGCGCGCGCGCCAGCGGGGGCGGCACAGCCGCCGGAATCACGCTGATCTGCTCCAGAAGGTCGCGCGCCGGCGGATCAAGGCGCGCCTGCCGCGCGGTGACCGCTTCGCGCACCGACGCCGGCAGGCTCGATCCGTCAGCCGGCAGAGCCGCCAGCATCTCGCCGACCTGGAACGGGTTGCCGCCGGTCTTCTCGAACAGCCAGTCCCCCGGCAGGCCCGCATCGCGTGCGATCAGGTTCACCGCCCGCGCCGACAGAGGGGCGAGCTCAATCGTCGTCACGCTGCTTGGTGGCAATTCGGCCAGGGCCTTGCTCAGCGGGTGGTCAGGGCCGACCTCATTGCCTCGGAACGTGATCACCAGCAGCACCGGCAGCAGCGCGATCCGCCGTCCGAGGAAGCGCAACAGGTCAAGCGTCGCGAAATCAGCCCAGTGCAGGTCTTCCCAGACGAGCAGGTGGGGCCCTTTTGCGCCGTCCAGCGCCGCTAGAAGCGCGTTGAACAACTTCGTCCGGTCGGCGCCCTCCCGGAACAGGGTTTCGAATCCGGCGCCGAACACGGCCGCCGAATCCTCGACCGGGCCGAGCGGGCGCGGCGTGAACAGCGCGTCGCACCCGCCCAGCGCCGTGCGCCATCCTGCGGGCGCCGTCGCCAGGAAACGCCGGATCAGCGAGGACTTGCCGATGCCCGCCTCTCCCGAGACCAGCGCGACGTGTCCCCGGCCGCCCGCAACGCCCGCCATCAGGGCCGATAGCGAAGCCAGAGGCTTGTCCCGTTCGATCAGTATCGCTCGCTCGCGCGGCTCTGCCACAATTCCGCCTTGCTTAATCCACGCCCGGAGGGGCCTGTTCACGACAGGTTAGTGCGTTGACCTGAAAGGGAAAGCCGAAAATTGGGTAGTTAACCGCCTAAATCTAGGTACCGCCACGGAAGCGCGCGCCTCAATTTTTCCTTAGTTTAAATTTGCGGGTGAAGGGACGCGCGCGCTGAACTCGGGGGTAGGCGACGCTCTCTCTGCCTGCCCCCGACATTCCGTCTTCCATGCTCGATAGTTAATCCGTGCGCGGACCGGTCCAGGCCTCGCGCGCGCCCTGCGCTTTGACGCTCATGCCGGTTCCGTCCGCCAGCCGGATCGGTCGCCCCGTTAGATCGACGCCGGCCAGGCCGTTCACGTTGATCCCGTAATGGTCTGGCATCGACCGTTTGCGGTGGAACGTATAGATCCCGCATTTCGAGCAGAAGAAGTGCCGGGCGATCCGTGCGTTCCAGTTGTACTCGCTCAGCATATCCGCGCCGGCGACCAGCGTGAAGGCACGCTCAGGCACGGTGATCATGACCGCATTCTTCATCCGGCACAGCGAACAGTCGCACCTGTAGAGGTCAGCCAGATCGCTCTCGATGCGGAACTGCACCGCGCCGCAATGGCAGCTGCCTTCCAGCCTCGTCATGGGGTCAGTCCGGAACCCACTCTGTCAGGGCTGCATCCATGACGCCCACGGCTTCGCGGACATGCGCGTCCTCGATCACCAGCGGCGGCGCAAGGCGTAGCACGTTGGCACCGGCCACGCCCACCAGCAGGTTTGAATCGCGGCAGAGGCCCTGCAGGCTTTTCGGATCGGCCTTCAGCTTGATGCCTGTCAGAAGGCCCTTGCCGGTGACGCTCTCCACCTTGTCCGGATGCGAGTCGGCGAGGCTCTTCAGCCCCTGCTGCAATACGCCCGACACGCGGCGGACATTGGCGAGGAAGGCCTCGTCGCTGACGATATCCCACACGACATTGCCGACCGCCATTGCGAGCGGGTTGCCGCCATAGGTCGAGCCATGGCTACCAGGCTGCATCGGTGCGCCGACGGCTTCGGTCATCAGGCACGCACCGAACGGAAAGCCGCCGCCGATGCCTTTGGCGGCGCAAAGGATGTCCGGCTCGACGCCCTCGGCCCACTGATAACCCCAGAGCTTGCCGGTGCGGCCCATGCCGCACTGGACCTCGTCGAAGATCAGTAGGATGCCGTGCTCGTCGCAGAGCTCGCGCAGACCCTTGATGCAGGCTTCCGGCATGGCGCGCACGCCGCCTTCGCCCTGCACGACCTCGACGAAGATCGCCGCCGCCGTTGGCGCCGCAGCGGCCTTCTTCAGCGCCTCATGGTCACCCCATTCGAGATGCACGAAGCCCGGCAGTTTCGGGCCGAAGCCTTCAAGGTATTTCGGATTGCCACCGGCATTGATCGCGCCGATCGAGCGGCCATGGAAGGCGCCGGTGAAAGTGATGATGTCGATCCGGTCGGCATTGCCCTGCGACCAGTGATACTTGCGCGCCGACTTGATCGCGCACTCTACCGCTTCCGTGCCGGAGTTGGTGAAGAACACACGGTCGGCAAACGTATCGCGGCAGATCTTGTCGGCGAGATCTTCCTGACCCTTCACGCGGAACATGTTGGACGTGTGCCAGAGCTTGCCGGCCTGGTCGCGCAACGCATCGACCAGTGCCGGATGCGCATGGCCCAGCGCCGTGACGGCGATGCCGGCAATGAAATCGAGATAGCGGCGGCCATCCTCGGTAAAGAGATAGGCGCCCTGACCTTCAACGAAGACCTCCTCCGGCGGACGGTACACCGGCAGGATATGCTGGCGGGGGTCCTTGAGGGAATTGTCTTCAGGCATCGCGGCGGCTCCGGCGGCTTGGGGGGTAAATTGGGGAGGGCCACGCTTGGGACGGAGCGGACGCCAAGTCAACATGAGGGGCCGGATTACCGAGAATTAATCCAAGGGGTGATCGAATAACAATAAAAAGTATTGACGTTATTCGATATGGTCTTATTGTTATTCGTGAAGCCGGGTTCTGGACGCCAAGATCCTCCAACGCCCCTCGACTCCCCCTGAAGTCTTGACGAACTGGAACCCGGCCTTCCCCGAAAAGGGCGGCCCCCACGGCAGACTGTTGATTAACGGAAGCTGGAACGAAAAAGAGGCGCAGCGCCGTTGCCGGCTAGCTGCGCCCCTCCACCGTTTGCAGCGTTTCCTCCCAGAAACTTGCCTGTTCATACGTCACGGAATCCGGACTTGTGTCAAGAATGTGTCGAAACATTTTTTCAGGAAATGTGATCCGCCTGCGACAAGGCGCCCATCAGTTGTTCTGCGGCCTGCCCGGCCCCGCCGCCGAAGTCTGCGCGCACAGATTGCGTGAACGCCGCTTCGCTCTTCAGGATCACGCCGTCTCCAAGGATCTTGAGTCCGTTGGCCTTCAGCGTGGCGCCAGTTGTCGTGATGTCCACGATGACGTCAGCGGTCCCCGTTGACGGCGCCGCCTCGGTCGCCCCCGCGCTTTCAACCAGACGGTATTCACCGACGGATTTCTGGGCAAAGAAACGGCGCGTGATGCGCATGTATTTCGTCGCCACGCGCAGGCGCCGGCCGTGGGCTTTGCGGAAAGCGGCGCCGGCCGCCTCTAGATCCGCCATCGAATCAACGTCGAACCAGGCCTGTGGCACCGCCACCACCACATCGGCCCCGCCGAAGCCGAGCCGCTTCAGCACACGGAACTCCGCCGGCCCGTCCGGGGCAAGATCGTGCAGCAGGTCTTCGCCCGTCACCCCGAAATGTAGGCTGCCCTCGATCAGGCCCTGCGCGATCTCGCGCGCCGAGAGGAGGCGCACTTCGGCGTCCAGCCCTTCGAGCTCTGCGGTATAACCCCGCTCCCCGCCGATCTGACGAAGCGGGTGACCGATGCCGGCGAGCCAGGCCTCGGTCTGTTCCTTCAGCCGCCCCTTGGACGGGATTGCAATCGTCAGCCGGCTCATGCGCCCGCCCTCCGTACACGCACCATACGGTCAGGCCGCACGATGCCGCCGATGCCGGTCGCCGAGACACGCCCCGAAGACAGACCCGCGATCAGGCCGTCATACCGGCCGCCCGCCGCCACCGGCTGGCTGGCCGACAGACCATCTGCGAGCACTTCGAACACGAAGCCGTCATAATAGGTGAAGCGGCGGCCAAAGCCTGCGCGGAAAGCCGCCGTGCGGCGGGCCGCCGGCACCAGCGCCATGATCTTCTCGACCCGCGCCGCGAATGCCGCGAGCGCCGCGTCCGCGCCGGCAAGGCCATACGTGCGTGCCAGATCGCTCAGCCGGCCGGGTGCCTCCGTAAGCGGACAATCAACATCGCGCAGCGCCAGCAGCGCCGCGCGCGCTGTCTCCGGCAGGCCGCCCGCCGCAATCGCGGCGCGCCGCGCCCGCAGGCCGTCCACGATTTCGGCGAGACTGCGCGCACCGGCGAGCGGAATGGCCCGCGCCGCCAGCACCGCGCCGAGCGCCGCTTCGGCACCGTCCGCGTCCAGCGCCGCCAGCACGTCGGCATCGAGTTCGCGCGCACCCGCGTCGAGCACGGCGCGCACGCCGCCTTCCTGGCGAAAGGCCCGCTTCAGAAGATCGGTCGAGACAGTGGGGAGCCCGAGCGCATCGATGAAGGCCGGAAAAATGCCGAGATCGCCCGTGACCACTGCGACCGGCTGCACACCGCAGGCTTCCACCGCGCGGTGGACCAGCGCGAACAGTTCGGCATCAGCGGCTGGGCCGGCGTCATGTCCGAAACGCTCGACGCCGACTTGCGTGAACTCGAACGGATCATCCGCTGCCGCCGGCAGGCGGAACGCCCGCGCGGCATAGGTGTAGGTCTTGGCCGAGGCGCCCGCCTCTGCGAGCCGCGCCACTTCGCGCTGGGCCACCGGCAACGTCAGGTCCGGCCGCATCACCATCTCGGCGCCGCGATTGTCCGTGAACACGCACAGGCGTGCGCGGACGGCTTCGCCGGACAGCTCCAGCGGAATGTCCGCTGGCAGAACATAGTCGGGATCGATCGGCGTGCCGCCAGCGGCTTCGAACACCGCGCGCGCCACAGCGACAAGAGCGTCGTGGTTCATCGCTGCGCCTCGACAATTGCGCGCACGGCTGAAACCATCTCGGCCCGCGGCACCTCGATCTGGCCCGGCCGCGCGTCGCGGTATTCCTCATTCGACGAGATGGCCTTGGCCTTCATCGCGCCCATCTCGAGATCCTTGATGGTCACTGTGCCCTTCGCCACCTCATCGCCGCCAACGATGACAACGGCCGGCGAGGCGCGGCGGTCGGCATACTTCATCTGCGCCTTCATGGACGACGCGCCCATATAGGCCTCGGCGCGCAGGCCGGCTCGGCGCAGCTCTGTCGCCAGGCCGAGCGCAAGCGCCGGATTGTCCTTGTCCAGATTGAGCACGACCACCGGCCCGTCGAGCTTTGCGCCCTCGCCCAGGATCGCCAGCGCCGCAGCGAGGCGCGAGATACCGATGGAGAACCCCGTCGCTGGAACCGTCTCACCCGTGAAGCGCGCGACGAGGTCGTCGTAGCGTCCGCCGCCGCCGATCGAACCGATCCGATAGGTCTTGCCGTCCTCGCCGGTGACCTCGCGCAGCAGCTCGGCCTCGAAGACCGGGCCGGTATAATATTCAAGTCCTCTAACCACGGACGGATCGATCTTCACATCGTCCTCGGGCGCGCCAAGCGCTTCCAGTGCCAGCGCGATGGCTTCGAGTTCGGCAAGGCCCGCCTTGCCTTCGTCGGTAAATCCTGCCGCCTTGGCGAGGTTGGCCAGCGTCACCGCCCGCGTGGCAGCGCCCGCTTCGGCAAAGGCCAGCACGCGCTTCACCTCGTCCGCGCCGAGCCCGGCGCCCTTGGTAAAGTCGCCGCTGTCATCCTTGCGGCCCGCGCCGAGCAGGTCGGCAACGCCCGAAGCGCCCAGCCGGTCCAGCTTGTCGAGCGCGCGCAGGATCGCAAGGCGCGTTTCGGCCTTCTCGGCGCCGACAGAGTCGAGCACGCCGTTCAGCAGCCGCCGTGTGTTCACGCGCACGACAAATTCGCCGTCCCGCATGCCGATGGCACGCAGGGCCTCGGCGCCCATCGCGATCATCTCGGCATCGGCATGGAAGCCGGACGCGCCCACCGTATCGGCATCGCACTGCCAGAATTCGCGGAACCGGCCGGGGCCGGGCTTCTCGTTGCGCCAGACCGGGCCCGCCGCATAGCGCCGGAACGGACGGCCCAGTCCCTGGCCCTGCTCCGCCACGAACCGGGCGAGCGGCGCGGTCAGGTCATAGCGCAGCGACATCCATTGTTCGTCATCGTCCTGGATGGCGAACACGCCGGCATTCGGCCGGTCGTCATCGGGCAGGAACTTGCCGAGCGCGTCGGCATATTCGAACGCGCCGGTATCGAGCGCCTCGAAACCCCACTGGCGGTAAACGCCGGTGACCGTCTCCACCAGCCGGGCCTGCGCATGGATCAGGCCTTCCCGCTTGTCGGGAAAGCCGCGCGGCTTGCGGGCGAGATCCTTGCCGGTGGCGGGCGGGGAGGCCTTGTCGCTCATAGTCAGTCGGGTCCTGTATCGGGCTGGGCCCGCTTAAACGTCGCGGGCCGGAATGGGAAGGCGGCACGTCGAACGGGCGCGGGCCCCGGCCCTGGCCTGCCTCATCTGCTTCGGTTCTGGGGAGTGAACACTATCAGAGGCGCAGCCGGACCGGTTCGCGCCTCGCCGGCGCGTCATGCGTAATGGTGGTGGTACAGATGGGCGTTCATGGCGCTGGCGGATACTGGCGTGCCGGGCCGGAGTCAACCGCTCCCGGCCCCGCCGGCCTGAGCGCCGCCGCTTGACCCGGCGCGGGGACGTACTACGTTCTGCCACGGAATTGGAGCCGGGCCCCTCTGGCATTTGCGGCGGCAAATGCGATGTCGGATCCCTCACGGAACTTGCGCTGACGCGGCGCGCTTCTCCGGACCTCTGGACACCCATGCCTGAAATCGTGACTGTCGCCTACGCAGGCCAGCCCCTGTGGCTTTGGCTTGCCTTCCTCGGTCTCATCATCGGCCTTCTCTGGGTTGATCTCGGCCTCCTGAACCGCAAGGACGCCGTCGTCTCGCCGGCCAAGAGCGCCGTCATGTGGGCCTGCTTCGCCTCGCTGGCAGTGGCCTTCGGCGCCTACATCTATTTCTTCTACGAGCCCGATCCGGCCTTCTACAACGAGCCCGAGAACCTGAACGTTCAGGCCACGATGCAGTTCGCGACCGGTTACCTGCTGGAAACCGCCCTCGCCTTCGACAACATCTTCGTCATCGGCCTCGTCTTCACCTTCTTCGCGGTCCCGCGGGAATACCAGCACCGGGTCCTGTTCTGGGGCATCCTCGGCGCCATCGTGT
Organism: Hyphomonas sp.; assembly: GCF_016125515.1. Lineage (GTDB taxonomy): Bacteria > Pseudomonadota > Alphaproteobacteria > Caulobacterales > Hyphomonadaceae > Hyphomonas. Next base: position 31,981 of record NZ_WGLO01000019.1, on the reverse strand, counting down.
TCCGCGGTATCTTCATCTCGCTCGGCGCTGCGGTAGTCAACGAGTTCACCTGGGTGCTCTACATCTTTGCCGCTTTCCTGCTTTTCACCGGCGGCAAGATGCTGCTGTCGGGCGCTGGCGACGATGACGAGATGGACCTCAACCAGAACCCTGTCCTGAAATTCCTGCGCAAACGGATGCGGGTGACCGACACCATCGACAACCACAATTTCGTCGTGCGCCGGCCCCACCCCGTCACCGGCAAGGCCGTACTCTGGGCGACGCCGCTGCTGCTCTGCCTGCTGATGGTCGAAGCGGTGGACATCATCTTCGCGGTCGACTCGGTGCCCGCCATCTTTGCGGTCACGCGCGACCCGTTCATCGTCTACACCTCGAACATCTTCGCCATCCTCGGCCTGCGCTCGATGTATTTCATGCTCTCGGCGGCGGTGGAACGGTTCAAGTACCTGAAGTATGGCTTGTCGCTGGTGCTGGTCCTGATCGGCCTGAAGATCTTCTGGAACTTCCTGCTCTACAAGGAGATGAAGCTGGTGCCGTATCTGGAGCCGCAATGGTCACTGATCGCGACCGTGTCGCTGCTGGGCGGCGCCATCCTGTTCTCGCTATGGAAAACCGGCATGGAGGCCAGGGCCCACCGCGCCTGACCCCGGTCAGGGCGCCGGGGCCGCGCCCCGTCCCGGCGCGCCTTCGCGGCGGGGAATGATCTTGAAGATGCCGGTGCCGCGCATGACCGTCTTGTCGCCGACCCGGATGCGGCCCTCGACCGTGATCACGTCGTCCTGCACGCCGACCACGACGCCGTTGCCCTCGACAAAACTGCCGAGCGGCGCGCCCGCGAGGAAGTCGCACAGCAGGCGCACGGTCACCCACCAGGTGTCCTCGTCCTGCTCCACCGCCCCGCCCCAGGCCATGTCGGCAAAGGTCATCAGCATGCCGCCATGCGCGTTGAGCATGCCGTTGGTGTGATACTCCTCCACCCGGAAGGCTCGGGTCAGCAGCCGGTTCTCGCGCTTCTCAAACAGAGGGCCGATCTGCCGGCCGAAGCCGCGATGCCAAGCGAGTTGGCTGTAGCCGGGCGGCAGTTCGGTAGTCTGGTAGCGGTTGAAATCATCGGTCATGGCGGGCGGGATAAACCTTCTGCCGGGCCAACTGCAAGGGATGCCTTGAATTTGCCATCGGGGATCGCAAACCATGCGGTCCATGCTCCGTGTCCTGCCTGCCGCCGCCCTGATCGCCAGCACGCTCGCAGCCCCCGCGCTGGCCGACCCGCGCTACCGGGACAATGCCGTCGTTTCCGCCTCGGTGCTGGGCGCCCGCGAAACCCTCGATGCCTGCGGAGGCCGGGACGTGCTGGATGCGATCGTGCCGGATGGCCCCTTCCTGGAGGCCTGCAAGTTCCACGATGCCTGTTACCGCTCCGGCGCGCTGAACCAGGGCGTCTGCGACGCTGACTTCCTTGCCGACATGCGCGAGGCCTGCGACGCGACATACCCAAGGGCCCAAGCCGGGGGACAGCATGCCGCCTGCGAGGTCGCCGCCTACACCTATTACCGGGCGGTCAATTCCCGCTTCGGCTCCATGCTCTATCCGGGCGGGGTGACCGAAGGCCAGTTCGGCGCCGTGTCCCAGTCCGTCAGTGCAGGGCTCAATGGCACGCGCCACCTCGAAGCCTGCGCCGAGGCGCGCAATGCCTCGAACCGCAAGTTGCGCTACTTGATGACCCTGCATGATGCCAAGGGCGAATGGGTGGCTACGGCGCCCGGCGTCTCGTCGCTGTCGCTCCAGCCGGGCGAAACAAAGACATTGTGCGCGGGCACGTCCCTCTCGTGGTTCCGCAGCGCCGCCAATATCGGCGACGCCTATGCGCTGACCCTGAAGGTGGACGACCCGGCGACGCTCAACCCGTTCGGCGACCTGATCGACGTTGACCGGATGGATTGCGAAACGGCCAGCGGCAAGTGCCGGCGGGTGGCGGCCCGCTAGATCTCGACCATGTCGAATTCGGCTTTCGGCGTGCCGCAGAGCGGGCAGATCCAGTCATCCGGAATGTCGGCCCAGCGGGTGCCGGGCGCGAGGCCTTCGCCGGGATCGCCGATCGCTTCCTCATAGAGATAGCCGCAGGTCCGGCACTGCCAGGTCTTGTAGGGTTCGCTCATTGGGAGGCCTTTCCGGATCTGGGGGCGAGGTGGCTACGGAGTGACCCGATCAGCGCGTCGCGGACCGGGCGGGCGTCGAATTCGGGATCGATCATGTTCTGCATGCGGATGCCCAGCAGGCTACAGCCGGCGAGCAGCGCCTCGGCATCGGCGTCGATGTCCGGCCGGATATGGCCGCTGGCCTGGCCCCGGCGGATGATGGCGCGGATGAGCGCGCGCTCCACCTCATGCGACTCGGCAAAGGCGGCGCGGGTGTCCAGCCGGTCGGCCACCGCGCCCGCGAGAAGCATGAAATAGGCGTCGCCCTCCTGCGACTCGCGCAGGTGGTCGGTGTGCAGTTGGACGAAGGCGATCAGCGCCGTCAGCCCGTCCATCTCCTCGACATGGCCGGCGTCCAGGATGTCAGCCTGCCAGTCGTGCAGGTGGCTGATCAGTGCCCGGATCAATCCGTCCTTCGAGCCGAACCGCTGGGTGACCAGACCGCGCGAGAAGCCCGCTTCCCGGCCGATCATGTCGAATGTGGCGGCCGATACCCCCTGCTCCGCCACGACCGTGATGGCCGCCGCGATCAGCTCCCGCTCCGACCGGTCGCGCCGTTCGGCCTGCGTCATGCGGCGCGCCGGGGCGCCCAGCTGCGTGTTGCTTTCCTTCATGTCGCACCCCTAACATAATTGTTGGTTGTATATCAACTAAGTGATACGAACATCGCAACCACAAGACCTGACCTCTGGAGGAAACCCATGGCCATACCCGCTGAAATCGCAAATGATGTCGTTGATCCCAGGGCCTATGCGGACTGGAGCAGGTCGCACAAGGCGTTTGCCTGGCTGCGCCAGAATGCGCCGCTGGATGTAGCCGAGGTCGAGGGCTTCGACCCGTTCTGGGTGGTCAGCCGTCATGCGGACATCCTGAACATAGAGCGCCAGAACGACCTCTTCCACAATGAGGACCGCTCCGCGACGCTGACAACGATCGAGGCCGACAAGCGGGTGCGCGAAATGATGGGCGGCTCGCCGAATATCCTGCGCTCGCTGGTGCAGATGGATAACCCCGATCACATGCAGTACCGCCGGCTGACCCAGTCCTGGTTTATGCCGCAGAACCTGCGCAAGCTGGAAGACCGGATCCGCGAGATCGCCCGCGGCTTCATCGACCAGATGGCCGAGAAAGGCGACGCGTGCGACTTCGCCCGCGATGTCGCTTTCCTTTATCCGCTGCACGTGATCATGGAAGTGCTCGGCGTGCCGGCGATCGACGAGCCGCGCATGCTGAAGCTGACCCAGGAACTGTTCGGCACGCAGGACCCCGATGTGAACCGCAGCGGCAAGGACATGCAGGATGCGGGCGAAGCGCTGAACATGCTGAACGCCACGATCTTCGATTTCATGACCTATTTCAACGCAATGACCGAGGACCGCCGCAAGAATCCGCGCGACGATCTTGCGAGCGTGATCGCCAATGGCGCCGTACACGGACAACCGCTCGGCCATCTGGAGGCGATGAGCTATTACATCATCGCAGCCACCGCCGGCCATGACACGACCTCCAACACCACGGCCGGAACGCTGTGGGCGATTGCGGAAAATCAAGGCGAGTTCCGGAAGGTGAAGAACGACCTGTCGCTGATCCCGTCGATGGTCGAGGAATCGATCCGCTGGGAGACGCCGGTGAAACACTTCATGCGCACGGCGACTGCCGATACGGAAGTGTCGGGCAAGACGATCCGGAAAGGCGACTGGCTGTTCCTGTCCTATCCCTCGGGCAACCGCGACGAGGCCGTGTTCGATGATCCGTACACGTTCAAGGCCGACCGCACGCCGAACAAGCACGTGGCCTTCGGCTATGGCGCGCATGTCTGCCTCGGCCAGCACCTCGGCCGGATGGAAATGCGCATCCTGTGGGAGGAACTGCTGCCGCGCCTCCAGTCGGTCGAGCTGGCCGGCACCCCGACCCGCACGCAGGCCAACTTCGTCTGCGGGCCGAAAACCGTGCCGATCCGCTTCAAGATGAACTGACGCTGCGCGGGCGTCCGGACGCAGCCTTCGGGCTGGCTTTGCTCAAATCTGGGTCGCCGGCTTGCGCCGGGAGAACAAGGGGTAAGAGGTTGGGGTCAGCTCAGGTCAGGCTGGCGGCGGCGAGCGCGTCCGCCTGACGGGCGGCGACGGTTTCGATGGAGAAGCCTTCGAGGCTCTCCTCGAAAAGCTTGTGGAAGTTCAGCTCTGCACCGAGGCGGAGATAGGCGGCGCCGAGGCCGATGGCGGCGCGGTCCATAAAGACGAACTCGCGCGGGATCTTCACGGGCCCCTTTTCTTTCAGGAGCTGGCGGACGCGGAAGGCTTCCTTGCGGCCATACTCGCCGGCGGTCACGCCGTCGGCGACGGTACGGACGCGATCGTCGATGATCGGGCCGTAGATGAAACGGGCCCAGACGTTCAGCACCTCGACAAGGTCGCGGGAGAGGTTTTCGAAGCCCCAGGTTTCGTAAGCGGCATAGGCAGCATCGAAATCGTTCGACCGCATCGCGCGGTAGAGATCGACCACGCCGCCGACGAACTTCGCCGGGAAGACCCGCACGCAGCCGAAATCGAGGAGGTTGATGCCGGTGCCGCCGCCGGTGACCTGGTAATTGCCGAGATGGGGATCGCCGTGGATGACGGCGTAAGAATTCATCGGGCCCCACCAGGTCCAGAACAGCATCTCGGCGATCCGGTTGCGGGTTTCCTGCGGGGCGTCCTCGAAGGCGCTTAGCTTGTCGCCGGACAGCCAGGTCATGGTGAGAAGGCGTTCAGCGGAAAGGTCGGGCACCAGTTCGGGACAAGTGACGAAGGTCTTGTCGGCGAGCATCGCGCCATACAGCGCCATGTGCTTGGCCTCGCGCCCGTAGTCGAGTTCCTCGCGCAGCCGGTCGGTGATTTCCTCGACCATGGCATCGGGATCGATCGAGCCGTCCATCCGCTTGAACAGGCCGAGCAGTGTGCGCAGTTGGCCGATATCGGATTCCACGGCGCTGGCCATATCAGGATATTGCAGCTTGCAGGCGACCTGGCGCCCGTCATGCAGCGTGGCGCGGTGAACCTGGCCGAGCGAAGCGGCATGGGCAGCCTCATGGGTGAAACTGGCAAACTTCGCCTCCCAGCCGGGGCCGAGCTCGGCGCGCATGCGGCGTTTGACGAAAGGCCAGCCCATGGCGGGCGCCTCAGCCTGCAGCTGGCTGAACTCGGCGGCGTATTCGGCGGGCAGCAGGTCCGGCACGGTGGACAGGAGCTGGGCGACCTTCATCAGCGGCCCCTTGGATTTGCCGAGCGCCGCCGCGAGGGCCTTGGCGATTTTCTCGTCGCCCGCCTCCCCGCCGAACAAGGACTGGGCCGCGAAGGCCATGCCAGCGCCGGACAGGTTCGCGCCGACCCGGGCCGTGCGCACGAGGCGGCCGGTCAGGCGGTTGCGTTCAGGATCACCGGGGCGGGAGGGCATGTCGCTCATGCAGGGGATATAGAGGGCGCCTGCTGCATTGCACAGGCCGGCGGCCGCAGGCGGCGTGACAAGGGGGAACGGTTGGCGTATAGCGCCGCAGGATTGCCACATTTCCCGAGGCCCGACCTGCACCATCGCCGCTGTTCGCCCCTGTGAACCTCCCGCGTACCCGCAGCGCCTCCGCGCACCCCGAAACCAGAAAGTTCCCATGTCTTACAAGACCCTGATCACCGAGATTGACGCCGAAGACGGCTATGCCGTGATCCAGATGAACCGGCCGGAGAGCCTCAACGCGCTGAGCGAAGAGATGATGACCGAGCTGACCGCGGCGCTGGACCGGTTCGAGACGGACGACGCGGTGCACTGCATCATCCTGACGGGATCGAAGCGCGCCTTTTCTGGCGGCGCCGACGTCAAGGAGATACAGGCCAAGACCTTCCCTCAGTCCTATTATGAAGACTTCATCACCCGGAACTGGGAACGCGCCGCGCGCACCCGCAAGCCGCTGATCGCGGCGGTGGCGGGCTATGCCATTGGCGGGGGCTGTGAGCTGGCGATGATGTGCGACATCATCCTGGCGGCCGACAATGCCCGTTTCGGCCAGCCGGAAATCCGCCTCGGCGTGATGCCGGGCGCGGGCGCGACGCAGCGTCTCACCCGTGTGATCGGCAAGTCCAAGGCGATGGAACTGTGCCTGACCGGGCGGATGATGGAAGTGGCCGAAGCCGAGCGCTGCGGCCTGATCAGCCGGATCGTGCCGGCCGATGACCTGATGGACGAGGCCCGGGAAATGGCGCGTACGATTGCGCTTATGCCGCGGGCCGCCGCGATGATGACCAAGGAGGCCATCAATGCGGCCTACGAGACGCCCTTGTCGCAGGGCATCCGGTTCGAGCGGCGCCTGTTCCACTCGCTGTTCGCGACCGATGACCAAAAAGAAGGCATGAGCGCCTACATCGAGAAACGTACCGCGCACTTCAAGGATCGCTAGGGTTCCCGCCACGCCCGGCAGAAAGGCCGCGACCGGGCTGCTTTTGCGCGCAGATCGCGGTTGACGCACCCTCGGCCTTTATGTATCTCCGCGCCTTCGGCCTGACGGGGGTCTTTCCCGGGGCTCCAGGAGTTTACCATGGCGAATACCAAATCAGCCAAGAAAATGGTGCGCAAGATCGAAGCGCGCACCGAGGTCAACAAAGCCCGCCGCTCGCGCGTGCGCACCTATGTCCGCAAGGTCGAAGAAGCGATCGCTTCGGGCGACAAGGCCGCTGCAGCCGAAGCGCTGAAAGCCGCCCAGCCGGAAATCATGCGCGCCGTCACCAAGGGCGTCACGCACAAGAACACGGCTTCTCGCAAGGTTTCGCGCCTTTCGGCCCGTGTGAAGGCGATGGCCTGATCCACATTTGAAGCGCCGCTCCGGCGGCCTTGCAGAACAGCCCGCCGGGTTTGCCCAGCGGGCTTTGTTTTTTTGCGTGCTGCGTGCAAAAAAAAGGGCGCCGCCTGAAAACTCAGGTGCGTGATTTTCTACCTTTGAGAGTTTTCGAATAAGGGCAAATACGGGTGTGTTGCCAGGCTGCCAAGGCCGTAGATAAATCTGCTTTTTCCACAGCGATTTATGGAGGTCCCCGATTGACAGAACTTCTGCGAACAAACGTGATCGGACGCTCACTCGAAAGTTTTTTTCACATGACAAGCACATGAATTCTATGTGCATTTTTGGCACGACCCACAAGTCAACACGCTAATTGCGGCGTTCAAGAAAAAGAGGGACTTGTAATGGAATTGTGTGCCGAATAGTTTCGGCTTCGCCAGCTGATTTCGTCCCGGTAAAGAGTATTTTTTGCGTATCAGGCGGGGGCCTGCCGGGAACGTCGAGTGCGAGTTGGAAAGAGCGATCAAAACTAGAAACGGGGTCGGGTTGATGGACCGAAAAAGATTGTTTGCTTCTCGCGTAAACCAGGGAAACGAGAACCAGGAGGGTGTCGAGGCCACCGGGCAGCGGGTCTGGGAAGACGTGCAGGCTGTTCTGGCTTCGCGGTTGCCGCCGGAAGAATTTGACCGCTGGATTGCGGACCTCTGCCTCGTGGCAGAAGTGGATGGCGAGTTCCTGCTTGCTGCGCGTGATCCGGTCGCACTGGACCGCGTGAATACGCGGCACAAGCGTGAAATCGAGCGTCTCTGGGCGGGCATGGACCCGCAGGGCCGTGCGCTCAAATTGATCTGTTGGCGGACGGCTCCGGCGGAGCTGCGCGATCTGATCGGCGACCCGTGGGAAGCCGGCGCGGAAGCCGAGGCCGATGACGTGATGCCGGCCCCGTCGACCGGCGGACCTGCGATGACCTTTGACAACCTTGTGGTGGGTCCGTCGAACCAGATCGCCGCCGAGATGGCCAAGCGCATCGCTGCAGGGCTTCCGGCCGGCACACCGATCACGTTGCTCTACGGTCCGCAAGGCACCGGCAAGACGCATATCGTGATGTCGCTGCGGGCCGAGGTCGAAGTGCGCGATCCCAAGCGCAAGGTCGTCTACCTGACCGCCGAGGAATTCATGTCGGCCTATCTCGACGGCGTGAAGGCGCGCGACACCAGCGGCCTGAAGCGCCGCCTGCGCACCGCCGCGATCCTGATCGTCGATGACCTGCATCGCATCGCCGGAAAACCCGGCACAGAGAACGAGCTTTACCAGAACATCCGCGAGGTCACCGGCAATGGCGGACAGGTGGTTCTGGTCGGCGACGCGGCTCCGGGCGAGACCGTTGGCTTCGGTCAACGTTTGCGCGGAGAGATCAAAGGCGCCACGGCCGTCGAAGTCGGCCTGCCCGACGGGGCCATGCGCCGTGAAATCCTGACCCGCCTCGCCCGCCATATTGCGGCGAACCACCCAGACTTCCTCCTCGGAGACGACATGATTCAGAAACTGAATTCCGGCATCCGTGGCCCCGGCCGCGAACTGACCGGCGCGGTGTGGAGTCTCTTCACGGAAGCCAATTTCGGTGAAGAAACGCCCACCATGGACATGCTGGACCGCGTGATCCGCAGGCATTCGGGTGAAACGCGCGAGCCGACGATCGACGTGATCAAGAAGGCTACGCTCAAAGTGTTCCCGATCAACAAGACCGATCTGGAAGGGCCGAGCAAGATGCAGGCCTATGTCTACCCGCGCCAGATCGCGATGTACCTCTGCCGCACGATGACGCGGAAATCTTTCCCGCAGATCGGCCGGGCCTTCGGCAAGCGCGACCACACAACCGTGCTTTACGCGTTCCGCCGCATCAAGAAAGCCGTGCCGGACGATGTGCGCATTGCCGAGGACGTCGCCAAGGTCGAGGCAATCGTGCTGGACCTGCTCGAGAGCGGTCAAAGCTGACGCTGGACCTGCGGGCCGGGCCCGCAGGCGCTTGGCTTTTTCGAGAACTTGGTTAAGGGTCTCCAGCCCGCTCCGGGACCGGAGCGGGCTGATTCCCGGTATGACCGGGAACCGGACCCCGACGGAAGCAGAAACTAGAAGACCTGGGAAAGCGGCGCTGCGGCTTCCCCGTGATGGACGGACCCGAAGATGAAACTGACGATCGAACGCGGTGCCCTGCTGGATGCGTTGAGCCACGTGCAGAACATTGTCGAACGCCGGACGACAATCCCCATTCTGTCCAACGTGCTGCTGGAAGCAAAGAAGGGCGAGCTACGCCTGACGGCGACCGATCTCGACATCGAAGCGATCGACTCGGCCGAGGCGAAGGTGTCGCGCGACGGCGCCGTGACAGCACCGGCCGGCACACTGTTCGACGTCGTGCGCAAGCTGCCGTCGGGCGCGGAAGTGCAGATTGAGCTGGACCCCGAGACGCAGCGCCTGGTGCTGACCGCCGGCCGCTCGAAGTTCGAACTGCCGACCCTGCCGGCGGCCGATTTCCAGACGATGGCGTCCGATGAAGGCAGCGTGCAGTTCAGCCTCGGCGCCCGCGACCTGGCGCGCCTGATCGACAAGACCCGTTTCGCGATCTCGACCGAGGAGACCCGCTATTACCTGAACGGCGTGTACCTGCATGCGGCCAAGAATGATGCCGGCAAGCCGGTGCTGCGCTCGGTGGCGACCGATGGCCACCGCCTGGCGTTGGCCGAGCTGAAAGCGCCCAAGGGCAGCGACAAGCTGACCGGCGTGATCGTGCCACGCAAGACCGTCAACGAGATCCGCCGCCTGATCGACGGACGCGAGGACGATGTGGCGGTGGAAGTGTCCGACACCAAGATCGTTGTGCGCGCCGGCCGCGCCGTGCTGACCTCTAAGCTAATCGACGGCTCGTTCCCCGACTATGCGCGCGTCATCCCGAAGGGCAATGACAAGAAACTGACCGTCGACAACAAGGCCTTCGAAGCCGCAGTCGACCGCGTCTCGACCGTTTCTGCAGAGCGCTCGCGCTCGGTGAAGCTGAGCCTCAGCGAAGGCCGGCTGACCCTGGCGGTGAACCATGCCGAGACCGGCGCGGGCAACGAGGAAATCGAAGCCGAGTATAGCGCCGACCCGATGGAGATCGGCTTCAACGCGAAGTACCTGCTCGACATTGCCGGACAGATCGAAGCCGACGAGGCCGAGTTCATGTTCAACGATCCGGCCTCCCCTGCCCTGGTGCTCGACCCGTCTGACGAGTCTGCGCGCTACGTGCTGATGCCGCTTCGCGTCTAGGCGCGTGATCCAGACGCTGCACCGGCGGGAGGTCCTGATCGGCGCGGCAGCGCTTGCAGGCCTGGCGGCATGTGCCACCAGGCCGGAACCGGAGACGGCCATGTATGGACTGATCGGAAAATTCGCGGCAACGCCCGGCGCGCGCGACCGGCTGTCGGCGATCTTGCTCACAGGCCTGCGCGATATGCCGGGCTGCCTGAGCTATGTCGTGGCCAACGATCCGGCCGACCCCGATGCATTGTGGATCACCGAAGCCTGGGACTCGCCGGAGAGCCACCGGGCCAGCTTGGCATTGCCCTCCGTGCAGGCGGCGATTGCCGAAGGCCGGCCGCTGATCGCAGGCATGCAGCGCATTGCTGAAACCCAGCCCGTCGGCGGGCATGGTCTGACAGGCGCCTGATACAGGCGCGGCGAAGGCCCGGATGACCGCTCTTACCCGTCTCACCCTCACCGACTTCCGGAATTATGAGAGCCTCGCCCTGAAGCTCGATGGACGGCCGGTGTGCCTTTATGGCGCGAACGGGGCGGGAAAGACCAACCTTCTGGAAGCGGTGAGCCAGTTCGGCCCCGGGCGCGGTCTGCGGGCAGCGACGCTGGCGGAGATGACCCGGCATGGCGCGCCGGGCGGCTGGACCATCGCGGGAACCCTCGACGACGACCAGAAGATCGGCGTGTCGCTCGACCAGGGCGGCACGGCGAAGCGTTCGGTGCGGATCGATGGCGCACCCGCGAGCCCCGGGGACCTCGCTGAGCGGATGCGTATCCTTTGGCTGACCCCGGCGATGGACGGCGTGTTCCGGGGCGGCGCGTCGGAGCGTCGGCGGTTCTTCGACCGCATCGTGATGGCACACCAGCCCTCGCACGGCACGGCGGCCTCGCGCTACGAGAAGGCGCTGGCGGAGCGCAACGCGCTGCTGGAGCGCGGGCATGTCGATCCGGCCTGGGCCGATGCCATTGAGGCGCGGCTGGCGGAGGCGGGCGCGGAGCTGGCGGTGAACCGCGCGCTGGTGCTGAGTGAGCTGCAGGCGGCCATCGACGCGCGCCCGGACGGGCACTTCCCAAAGGCCGACCTGTCACTGGAGGGCGAGGCCGAAGCGGCGGCGCTAAAGGGCGAGGATTTCCGCACGATCTTCGACCTGCTGACCGATGCTTATCGCAGCGGGCGGCGGCGCGACATTGCAGCGGGGCGGACGCTGAGCGGGCCGCACCGGTCTGACCTCGGCGTGATCCACCGGCCATCCGGCGCGCCGGCGGGCGAAGCCTCGACCGGCCAGCAGAAGGCCTTGCTGATCGGGCTGGTGCTTGCCTCGGCAGGTGCGCTGTCCGAGAGCGGCACGGGACCGGCGCCGCTGCTGTTGCTGGACGAGGCGGTGGCGCATCTCGACCCCGACCGGCGCACGGCGCTGTTCACTGAACTGACGGCGATGAACGGTCAGGCCTGGCTTACTGGCACCGACTTGTATTTATTCGAGACGTTCGGCACGGGCGCACAGAAGGTTCGCGTGGATAGATCTTCTGCGACTGTTGAGGCGTGACCTCGAGCGGCGGCTGATCGAAGCCGAATTCGTCGTCGATGGCCGTATCGCCCGCCACTTCATCCACAGCCTCCAGCTCATCGTTGAACCAGCGCGCTTCCTGCTCGAACCAACCAGTGAGGATCGGGTTCACATCCTGGTGACGCTTATAGTTCAGGCCGTGATCAGCGCCTTCCAGCACATGCAGGTCAGCTTTCGGCATCGTTTCGGCGAACTTGTCGGCGCTGGAGATGAGGACTGTAGGATCCTTGTCGCCGAACACGGCGGCCACGGGAATGCCGGTCGCGGCGAGCGCGCGGTACGTGTCCTCGCGGCCGGAGAGCGGAAAGTGGCGGACGGTCGACAGGAGCGCGCCGCCATAGCCGCGATATTTCATCTGCTCACGGAAATCTCCCTGAAGCCGGTTCTCCGGCGCAAGGCCGGACTCGTCATACTGCGGGTCATCCATGATGTTCTTCATCACCACCATCCGCCAGATCCAGTCGCCGATGACCGGCGTGCGGACGAGATCGGCCCGGAAGCCATCGAGGCCCGCGACGTCGAATCCCGCCGGCACGAACAGGAAGACGCGCGCGACCCGTTCGGGATGGCGCACGGCGAATTCCGCCACGATGGGTCCGCCCATCGACAGGCCGACGAGGCCGACCGGTTCCTTGATCGACAGGGCATCGAGCAGCGCGAGGAGTTCCCAGTCGTAGAAATCGGTGTCGTATCTCGAATCCGGCCGGTCGGACCAGCCTCGGCCGAGATGGTCGAACTGCAACACCCGGAAGCCGGCATCGCGCAGGGCGGCAGCGTTCTGCTCGAAGATGAAGCCGGGTGTGGAATAGCCGTGGATCATGACGATCAGCGGCGCGCCTTCACGGCCTGAGAAACGGTAGTGCACCTTAGCGCCGGGCAGCTGCACGAACTGGCCGGGCGCGCGCGCGCGTTCGATGTCATCAAGCGGCTTGAGGCTGCTGCCCGCAGCCCACCAGCTTGTGCCCATGGCGAAGGCCAGAAGGCCGATGACCCAGACTACCCACTTCATGACATCCTCCCACCACCCGATGATGTCGGGTTCAGCGGTGCGTGTCGAGCCAGATCCGCAATCGTTCTAGCGTGGGGAGAATTTCGCGGGCGAGCGCGGGCGGAAATCCCTCAGGAAGATCTGTCAGCGCCGGCTGCAGCGCCTTGAGCGCCTCGTCGCGCGCGGCCCGGCCAGCGGCGGTCAGGACGACGCGCTTGCTGCGGCCATCCTCTGCATCCGGATCGAAGCGAATGAAGCCTTTTGCTTCCAGACGCTGCAGGGTGCTCGTCATGGTGCCCTTGGTGACCTGGAAAGCGGCGGCCAGTCGCGCCGGCCCCCAGCCATCGCCCAGCCGGACGCAGTGGTTGAGCAGGCCGAACTGGGCCATGGTCAGGCCGTGCGGAAGGATCCGCTGGAGCCGGTTTGCCGACAATTGCGCGATGATGCCGATCTCGTTGAAGAGCTGGAAATAGACCGCGCCGGCGTCGGCGGGGGCTGGCCTGGATCTGGGAGACACGCGCGTCTCCTTCATGTCGCGAACAAGGCGTTCAGACCCCGGCGCGGGGCATGCACGACCGGCGGCGCATAGCCGACCCGGACCAGCATCTGTACCCGGGCGGCGCCGCCGACAAGTGTGTGCACTTCGTCATAGAGTTCTGCCATCTCGGAATACTCCTGAAGCGTCTGGCTCCACGGATGCACGGCGAGCCCCTGCCCGGCGGCTTCCAGGGTAAGGCGCATGTAGGCGCGGCCCGCCGCGATCTGGCCGGCACGGTCGGCGCCGTCATTCGTCAGCCAGGCAAACGCGCGGGCCGATGCCGCGCGGGCGCGGAACATGTCGAGCCCCTGTCGGAAGGCGGCCGAGTCCGGATCAGCCAGCGTTTCGCGCGTCACCGCGCCCACGAGGTGGCCCAGCCCCATGACCGGGCCTTCGAGCGTGAGGCCGTCGCGGTGCGCCGCGACTTCGGCCGGACCGATCCGCATCAGGTCGATGCTCTCCTGCATGGTGTAATCGGTGAGGGATTCGCGCTCATGGCCGCGCCAGGTGAGGTCGCGCAGACGGGCGGCGAGGTCGTCATTGCTGCACGTGTCGGCCTCCGTCCCGAAGGCGGTGCCGGCGGCAGCGAGGGCGGCGAGCTTTTCCGGCTCGACATCGCGGGGCGCATAGACCTCCCGGTTGGTCAGTCGGGCCAGCACGTGCGCGAACAAGGGATCCGGCGTGGCCGCACTCGGGGTAAAGCGCACCTGCGCCACTGGGCGCGCGTCGAGGCGGTCGGTGACGTCACCCGCGCCTTCCGGGAACGGGACGATCTCGGCGCTGTAGCCCTCCTCCGCCGCAGCGAGCCGCAGGAGTTCTAGGAAAGCGCCGCAGCCAATGACGATCTGCCGGTCGAACGGATCGGTGGCGGGCAGCAGGCGGCCAAGATCGGCATGGAGCGTCAGTGCATCATCGCCGTCGAGACGCACGATCCAGGGCTGGCGGTTGTGGGGGTTGGGCGCAAGCAACGCATAGGACAGGAAACGGCGGCGGTACTCGGCGGGCTGCCCCGCCGTGCGCCAGGCCTCGCGGGCGGCCCGGGAAGGCTGGTTCAGCGCGACAAAGCCGCCAGCGCCGGCCGCGGCGAGCACGATGCCGCCGCCAATCAGTTTCAGGACACCTCGCCGGGAAGACATGGAGCGCTCCATTTGGTGCGATGTCATACTTTTTAATTTGATACCGAACCTTTGTCAAGACCCGGGAGGTAGATTCGCTGGGCGGAGCGGATTAGGTAGGACCGGAAACAAGGAGACCTCCCCATGAAGACACGCGCCGCCGTCGCCTTTGAAGCCAAGAAACCGCTCGAGATTGTCGAGCTGGACCTGGAGGGGCCGAAGGCCGGCGAAGTGCTGGTGGAAATCATGGCGACGGGCATCTGCCACACGGACGCCTATACGTTGGACGGGCTGGACAGCGAAGGCCTCTTCCCGAGCGTACTGGGCCATGAAGGCGCAGGCATCGTGCGCGAAGTGGGCGCGGGCGTCACCAGCGTGAAGCCGGGCGATCATGTGATCCCGCTCTACACGCCGGAATGCCGCCAGTGCAAAAGCTGTCTTTCCGGCAAGACAAACCTCTGCACCGCCATCCGCGCGACGCAAGGCAAGGGCCTGATGCCGGACGGAACGAGCCGGTTCAGCTACAAGGGCCAGACGATCTATCACTACATGGGCTGTTCGACCTTCTCGAACTTCACCGTGCTGCCGGAGATCGCGGTGGCGAAAATCTGCGAGGACGCGCCGTTCGACAAGGCCTGCTATGTCGGCTGCGGCGTGACGACGGGCGTCGGCGCTGTGGTCAACACGGCGAAGGTGCAGGTCGGCGACAATGTTGTCGTGTTCGGCCTCGGCGGCATCGGCCTCAACGTGATCCAGGGCGCACGCATGGCGGGCGCCGACATGATCGTCGGCGTCGATATCAATCCGTCCAAGGAGGAATGGGGCCGCAAGTTCGGCATGACGCATTTCGTCAATCCGAAAGAGACCAAGGATGTGGTGGCGCACATTGTCGAGATGACGGGCGGCGGAGCGGACTATTCTTTCGATTGCACCGGCAACACGATCGTGATGCGCCAGGCGCTCGAGTGCTGCCATCGCGGCTGGGGCACGTCAGTCATCATCGGCGTGGCTGAAGCCGGCAAGGAAATCAGCACACGGCCTTTCCAGCTGGTAACCGGGCGCAACTGGCGCGGCACGGCCTTCGGCGGCGCCAAAGGCCGCACGGACGTGCCGAAGATCGTCGACTGGTACATGAACGGCAAGATCGAGATCGACCCGATGATCACGCACGTGATGACCCTCGACAAGATCAACGACGCGTTTGAACTGATGCACGAAGGCAAGAGCATCCGCAGCGTGGTGGTGTATTGACGGCGCGAACCAGCACAGAAGTTTTTGGTTGGCAGGGCCAGCTTTGAAGCGCAGATAGTGCGCCACGTGCGCTCCGGGTTGGACGCACCAGGGAGAAAAATATGTACAGCCACATGATGGTCGGGTCGAACGACATCGACAGATCGAAGAGATTCTACGACGCGCTATTTACCTCGGTGGGCGGCAAGCCGGGCATTACCGATCCCAAGGGCCGGCTCGTCTACCTGCACAATGGCGGCGTGTTCCTCGTGACCCCTCCGATCGACGGGCAACCGGCAACACATGGCAACGGCATGACGATTGGCTTTGCCATGGCAACCACCGATCAGGCCGATTCCTGGCACAAGGCCGGCGCGGCGGCGGGCGGCAAGCCCATCGAGGATCCGCCGGGCTGGCGCGGTGAAGGACCGGGCGCGCTTTATCTGGCCTATCTGCGCGACCCCGATGGCAACAAGCTCTGCGCCCTGCACCGCGCTGGCTGAGTGAGCAGGGCTCCGTGATGGCTGGCCGGCAGAACCGGCCCGTTGCGGAGCCCGCATTCCTGCACTGCGGCGCGACCGGCGCTGGCCAGAACGAGGTAAACGGATGACCAGCGAAACAACCGCCGGCGGCTTCACGCACTATGCCATCGTGGCAGACGGCCGGATTGTCGAGGCCAATGCAGAGTTCGGTACAGAGCCCGGCCCAGCGGTCATTTCCATGAAGGCCTGGGCTAGCAATGCCGAAGAGGCCGCCGACATGATTGTGGAGGTTAGCAACCGGTTTGGCTTCAAGCTGGCCGGGGAAATCGAGATCTATGTGACGGCGCCCGACGCTGAAGCCAAAGATCATCCGTTCGGATACGATGTCGGCTTCTCGCGTTATGACGATGGCGGCCGGTCGCTGAACTAGACCCCGGACGCCGCAATTTGCCCGCCGATACGCCCCAGCTCGATGCCTTCAAGTCCGGCGCCATGGTGTGGATCATCGATGCGGCAATCGCTGACGGCAATGCGATCGACGTGATTGCGCCGTGGACCAAGGCGCTGGTGGCGCACATGCGCGATCCGCTATCGGCGCCGCTGCGGGCGCGAATCTCTGAACGTTTCCCATCGCTCGAACATTTCACCGAGGCCGCCACCCTGCACATGACGGCTCATGAGGGGTATATCGAGGACGAATTTTCCGTCTCCTTTCCGCTGGCGCGCTGAAACGCTCAGGCCAATTTCAAGCGGAAGTCCGCGCGGTGGATGCGGGCGGGCAGGCGGAACGTCATCAACGGCGCGCCGCCAAGCGCATCGAGCCAGGCCTCTGCCCGCGTCTTGTCTGCGGCGCTCATCGCCTCGATCTCGTCGGTGACCGCCTGCAGGCGCCAGAGCGGGAAACTGCGCGCTGCGCAGCTGCCCTCGAAGCCGCCGGTCTCGAACTCGATCATGCCGAAGCCGCGCGGCAGGTCTGCGCTGGGTGTCATGCCGGCCGCCCATTTGCCGAACAGTTCTGCCGTCTTGACCAGCGCGGGCATCTGGTCGTGCATCTGTACACGGAGGATCGGCGAGAGCGTCTCGGGCACGACATCGTCCGGCGCGAGCGTCCCGTCCCTGCCCTCGCCGGCCTGCACTCGGCGCACAAAGTCCGCCACGCGGGGCGCGAGCTTGTTCATCAGCCGGCCGCTTTCCGGATCGCGCAGCAGGTGGGCGTAGAGCGGGCCGTTGAGCGCGAAATCGCCCAGCGAGGCGCGAGCGCCGAGAAGATAGGGGTGGCGCTCCAGATGCGCGGTCAGATCGCGCAGGAAGGTCTCGTAAGCGGCCTCGATGCCGTCGCGCGTTTCTTCGCTGACGCCCAGCATCGGCAGCGCGCCCTTGAAGCGTTCGCCATTCTTCTTGCCAATGGCGTATTGCTCGGCGAGCGGCGCGTCCGGCGCCGAGATCGCACCGAATTCGCGGTAGGCCCAGTCTTCGTTATAGTTCCATCGGTAGTGCATGGCGGGCAGCACCAGCCACTCATCCGCGAAGAGTTCGAACAGGCGCGAGGCGAGACGCTGCAACGCGCCCTCCGGCATCGCCGGCGGCGAGGCCTTTTCCAATGCCTCAACCGAATCGAGAATGTCGGCAGTGTCCTGCACGATCCGGCCGTCCGGCATTTCCAATACCGGGATCACCGGCCAGCCAACCTTCGGCAAGATCACGTCGCGGTAGACCTCGCGCGTCGCGAGGCGCTCTTCGAAGTCGACCCCGCGCCAGCGCAGATAGGCCCTAGCCTTGCCGGAGAAATAGCTCACTTCGGCGCCAAAGAGCACGTAACGATTCAAAACTGGCCTCCCGCCTTGATGGCCGATGTTCTATCGGGGCATTGTGGCCCCGGTTCAAGAGAGTAAGCAGCGACATGGCACTGATACCTGTATCTTCCTGGAAGTCCTTCGGTGGCACCCTTTCGGTGCACGACCATGCGAGCGCGGTGCTGGGCTGCACCATGCGCGTTGCCGTCTATACCCCGCCGCAGGCCGCCCACGGGCCGGTGCCTGTGCTGTGGTATCTTTCCGGACTGACCTGCACCTGGGCAAACATGATGGAGAAGTCCGGCGTGCAGGAGCATGCGGCGCGCCACGGCCTGATGATCATCGCGCCGGATACCAGCCCGCGCGGCGAGGATGTGCCCGATGATGAGGCGTATGACCTAGGACAAGGGGCCGGCTTTTACCTGACGGCTACGCAGGCGCCCTGGTCGACGCATTACCGCATGGACGAGTACATCACCGATGAACTGCCCGGCCTGATCGCCGCAAATTTCCCGGCCAACATGGCGCGTCAGGGTATCTTCGGCCATTCGATGGGCGGGCACGGCGCGATCACGCTGCACCTAAAGCTTCCGGGTACGTACAAATCCTGCTCGGCCTTCTCTCCGATCACGTCGCCGGCCCGCGTGCCCTGGGGCGAGAAAGCCCTCACCGCCTATCTGGGGCCCGTCTCGGTCGCCTGGGAACAGTACGATTCCACCGAACTTGTGAAGGAGCGCCAGAGCCGCGCAACGATCCTGGTCGATACCGGCACGGCCGACACGTTCCTCGAAACGCAGCTTAAACCGGAGATCTTCATCGCGGCCTGCGAAACGAATGGCCAGCGGCTCGACTACCGCCTTCGCGAAGGATACGGTCACGATTATTATTTCATCGCAACCTACATGGACGAACACATCGCCCACCATGCTGGTGCCCTCAAGGAGTGATCTGATGCGCTTGGCCGTTCTTGCCGCTGCTGCCTTTTGTCTAACCCTGCCGGCATTCGCCGGGCCTGAGGACTTTGTTGCCGGGCCGCGCGTGCCTTCCTTCGGCAAGACCGCTCCGGTGCCGGGCACGGCGCTGCCCGCCGATGCGCACTTGAAGGTGGCGTTCGACATCTCCGCCGCCAGCGAAGGCGACGCGGTCAACCGCAATCTCGACAGCGCGGCGCGCTTCCTGAATATGCATGCGCTGGCGGGCGTTCCGGATCCGTATGTGTCGGTCGCGATCGTGGTGCACGGGCCGGCGGCGATCGACCTCGTGAACGACGCGAAGCGCGGCGGGCCGAACCCGAACGCGCCGCTGATTGCCGAGCTGGTTGCCGCGGGGACTTCGATCCAGCTCTGCGGGCAGACGGCTGCAGCACGCGGCATCACGCCGGACGACCTGCTGCCCGGCGTCACGCTCGCGCTGTCGGCCATGACGGCGCATGCCCTGCTGCAGCAGCACGGCTACACGCTGAATCCGTTCTGACGTTCAGACCGCCTTGGCGTGGCGCGCTGTGTCTTCAACGGCCGGCGTACGTCCGTCGAAGCACTGCGCCACCGTGCGCAGGAATGGGCGGGCGGCGGGCGGCACGGTTACAAGGCTGCCATCGACTTCGCACAGGCCTGCCGGCACCAGCGCCCGCGCGCGTTCCAGCGCGCCGTCGAGGCTGCCTTCGGCCGCGCCCATCTCGCGGCACACCGCCCAGGCATCAACACTGAGCTGGCACATCAGCTGCTCGATTGCGCGGGCACGCAGACGATCCTCGTCGGTGAGAGCGATGCCGCGTTCGACTGGCAGACAGCCGTCTACAATCGCTTCGCCCCAGGACTTCCGGTCTTTCAGGTTCTGCACGAAGCCTCCGCGGAACTGCGAGATCGAAGTGGCGCCGATGCCGATCAGCGTCTCGTGCGGATCATCCGTGTACCCCTGGAAGTTCCGGCGCAGCCGCCTTTCCCTCGCAGCGAAGGTCAGCGGATCGTCGGCCCGCGCAAAGTGATCCAGTCCGATCAGTTCATATCCAGCCGCACGCAGCACTTCGGTGGCCGCTTCGGCCTGTTCGAACCGCGCTTCAAGGCCAGGCAGCGCGTCTGCGTCTATGGCCTTCTGGTGCTTGGCAAACCAGGGCACGTGCGCATAGCCGAACACCGACACGCGGGCTGCGCCCATCTCGGCGGCAAAGCGCGCCGCGGTGACGACATCGCCCACGGTCTGATACGGCAGGCCGTACATCAAGTCCATGTTGATCGCCTTGACGCCCGCGCTGCGCAGATCGTTGACCAGGCGGGCCACCATCTCCGGCGGCTGGATGCGGTTGACGGCCGTCTGCACGTCCGGCGCCAGCGTCTGCACGCCGAGGCTCGCCCGTGTGACACCGGCAGCGGCGAACGCCTCCACCTGGCCGTCATGCATGGTGCGCGGGTCAAGCTCGACTGCGATCTCGGCGTCCGGGCGAATACCGAATTCGCGGCGCAACGTCTCGACCAGCGCGGCAAAGTCACCCGGCTGGAGCGCGTTCGGCGATCCGCCACCGAAATGAAGGTGACCAATGCCGCCATGCGAACCCAGCGCAGCAGCCCAGAGCGCGATTTCCGCCTTCAGCCGCCCGGCATAGTCGCGCACCCGGCGGTAACCATTCGGCACGCTGGTGGCGCAGCCGCAATACCAGCAAAGCGTCTCGCAGAAGGGCACGTGAAGGTAAACGGAGATTGGTTCGCCCCGGGCCACATCAGCGGCCCACCGGCGCGCCTCCAGCTCGCCGGTGGCCGCAGAGAAGTCTGCGGCTGTCGGGTAGCTGGTATAGCGCGGGACCGCGCGCGACGCGAAAGGGATCCATGCGGGTTTCATGGTTGCGGACGTACACGTCCCCTTGCGGGAACACCCTAAGGGATTTCCCCTAAACCAGCGCCGGATGGGCTTCAGTTACGGCAGGTTGGGCGTAGCCGCAGGCCTCCAAACGTGCCAATAGGCCGGATTGACGCCCGAAAGCCCGTACATGAACCTCCCCGATACCTTACCCGCCGCACTCGCCGGCGCCCTGTCCGCACGCGGATATACCGATCTGACGCAGGTGCAGTCCGCCGTCCTGGTGCCGCACCTGGCCGACAAGGACCTTCTCGTTTCCGCCCAGACAGGCTCCGGCAAGACCGTCGCCTTCGGCCTCGCCATGGCGGAAGATCTCCTCTCCGGTGAAGACACGCTCGCCCCGGCCTCTGCCCCGCTGGCGCTGATCGTCGCACCAACGCGCGAACTGGCCATGCAGGTCGCCCGCGAACTCACTTGGCTATACGGCATCGCCAATGCCCGCCTCGCCACCTGCGTGGGCGGCATGGACATGCGCGACGAACGCCGCGCGCTGGAACGCGGCGCGCATATCGTGATCGGCACGCCCGGCCGCCTCGCCGACCACATCAAGCGCGGCTCGCTGGTGACCGCCGGCGTGCGCGTCGTGGTGCTCGACGAAGCCGACGAGATGCTCGACATGGGCTTCCGAGAGGAACTCGAACTGATCCTCGAGGGCACGCCCGAAGAACGCCGTACCCTGATGTTCTCGGCCACGGTGCCGAAAGGCATCGCCGCGCTCGCCTCCCGCTACCAGAAGAACGCCGCGCGCGTGACCACCGAAGCGGAGAAGAGCCAGCACCTCGACATCGAGTACAAGGCCATGCTGGTCGCCCCCGGCGACGAAGAGAACGCCATCGTCAACATCGTGCGCCATTCGGATTCCGAAAGCGCGCTGGTCTTCTGCTCCACCCGCGCCGCGGTGAACAAGCTGATGAGCCGCATGGGCAACCGGGGCTTCCCGGTCGTCGCCCTGTCGGGAGAGCTGAGCCAGAAGGAGCGCTCCAACGCCCTGCAAGCCCTGCGCGATGGGCGCGCCCGCGTCTGTATCGCCACCGACGTCGCCGCGCGCGGCCTCGACCTGCAGAATCTCGGCCTCGTGATCCATGCCGACCTGCCGCGCGATCCGGCCACCCTGCTCCACCGTTCCGGCCGCACCGGCCGCGCGGGCCGCAAGGGCGTCAGCGCCATGCTGGTTGCGCCCAAAGCCCGCCGCCGCGTCGAACGCCTGCTGCAGGATGCCAAGATCTCCGCCACCTGGGGCAAGCCGCCTTCCGCCGACGAGATCGCCCGCCTCGACGATGAGCGCCTGCTGGCGGATCCGCGTCTGTCGCGTCCGGTTCACGAAAGCGAAGAAGCGATCATCTCGGCCATGCTGGACCTGCACGGCCCGCAACAGGTGGCAGCAGCCTTCCTGCGCCTCTCGCGCGAAGGCCGCTCGGCGCCCGAGGACCTGCGCGATGTCGATGACCGGCCACCGCGCCGGGACAAGCCGGAGCGCGACTGGGACCGTCCCGAACGCGCACTGCGTGAGCGCGCCGAACGTGCCCCCCGCGAAGAATGGACGCCGCGCGAGGACCGCGCCCCGCGCGAGAAACGCCCGCGCACCGAGCGCGCCGACATTCCGGGCGCCGTGTGGATCGCCATCAATGTGGGCCGCAAGAAGAATGCCGATCCGAAATGGCTGCTTCCAATGTTGTGCAAAGCCGGCGGCCTGGCCCGCGACGATATCGGCCAGATCCGCATTAATTCGGGCAACACCCATGTCGAGTTGACGCCGAAAGGCGCGCAGCAATTGTTCGACACCGTGGGCGAGTCCGGCCGCCTGGAAGGTAGCCTGCAGGCGTTTCCGTTGCCGGGTGTGCCAGAACTGGAACCGTTCTCCTCCGACACGCCGCGCCGCGAGCGCCGCGAGGATCAGCCCCGCCCGGCCTACAAGAAAGACCGCCCGCCCGCCTCTCGCGGCGAACGGCCGGCCGCTCCGCGCGAACGCACGCGCGACGAAGCCCCGTCGCGTGCCTTTTCGCCGGTGGATTATGTGCAGGACGACCGAGCAAAGCCCGCCAAGGGTGGCAAGGGACGTCCGAAACCGGGCGCAGGCGGACCGCGCGGCAAGACTGGTTTCAAGGGAAAGACCGGGTTCTCCAAGGGCGGAAAACCGGGCGCAAAACCGGCAAACCGCAAGCCGCCCGGCGGGTTCGACTAGACCCCGCGCAATCTGGCTCAGAATCCCGCCGCAACACCTTGTTCCGGCGGGGTTTTTTCGCTCGCTTTTGCGACTGCGAAATAACCCCCGGAGACGTTCCCTTGGCGGGGTAAACCCTCTATAATTCGGGACTTCTACGAGAATCACCGAGAAAGAACTTCCACATGGCGGATGACACGATCCCCGAAGGCCCTGAAACGGGCGAAGGCGACTATGGCGCGGACTCCATCAAGGTCCTGAAAGGCCTCGATGCGGTGCGCAAGCGCCCCGGCATGTATATCGGTGACACCGACGACGGGTCGGGCCTCCACCACATGATCTACGAAGTCGTCGACAACGCGATCGACGAGGCCCTCGCCGGCCATGCCGACCGCGTGACGGTGACGCTGTTCCCCGACGGCTCTGCCGAGATCACTGACAATGGCCGCGGCATTCCGGTCGGCATGCACGCCGGCGAAGGCGTCTCGGCGGCGGAGGTCATCATGACCCAGCTGCACGCGGGCGGGAAGTTCGACCAGAACTCCTACAAGGTCTCCGGCGGCCTGCACGGCGTGGGCGTGTCGGTGGTGAACGCGCTGTCCGATTGGCTGGACCTGACGATACACCGCGAAGGCTTCGAGCATTTCGTGCGCTTCATCGATGGCGGCCGTGTCGAGGCCCCGCTGGTCAAGCGCGGCCCCTCGCCGAAGCGTGAGAATGGCAAGCCCTACACCGGAACCGCCGTGCGCTTCCTGGCATCGTCTTCGACGTTTACGATGACCGACTATGACCGCAAGACGCTGGAACACCGTCTGCGCGAGCTCGCCTTCCTGAACTCGGGCGTGAAGATCATTTTCCGCGATGAGCGCGATGCCGAGCCCTACGAGGTCACCCTGCAATATGAGGGCGGCGTCAAAGCCTTCGTCCAGCATATCGACCGCCAGAAGCAATCGCTGATCGGCGAGCCGGTCTATGTGATCGGCGAGAAGGACGGCATCACCGTGGAAGCGGCGCTGGAATGGACCGACAGCTATCACGAGTCCGTGCTCTGCTTCACCAACAACATCCCCCAGCGCGACGGCGGCACGCACCTAGCCGGCTTCCGCGGTGCGCTGACGCGCATCATCAACAAGTATGCCAACGAAACCGGCATCGCGAAGAAATCGAAAGTCGAGATTTCCGGCGATGACGCCCGCGAAGGCTTGACCTGCGTGCTCTCAGTCAAGGTGCCGGACCCGAAATTCAGCTCACAGACGAAAGACAAGCTCGTCTCGTCCGAAGTGCGCCCTGTGGTCGAAAGCCTGATCGGCGAGAAGCTCGGCGAGTGGTTCGAGGAGAACCCGAAAAAAGCCGTCCAGATCATGGAGAAGATCGTCGAAGCAGCTGCCGCGCGCGAAGCCGCCCGCAAGGCGCGCGAACTGACGCGCCGCAAGTCGGCGCTCGACATCACCTCCCTGCCCGGCAAGCTGGCGGACTGCCAGGAAAAAGACCCCGCGAAGTCCGAGATCTTCATCGTCGAGGGTGACTCGGCCGGTGGCTCTGCAAAGCAGGGCCGCAGCCGCGACAACCAGGCGATCCTGCCGCTGCGCGGCAAGATCCTGAACGTCGAGCGCGCGCGCTTCGACAAGATGCTGTCGTCCGATCAGGTCGGTACACTGATCATGGCGCTCGGCGCCGGTATCGGCCGCGACGAGTTCGACATCAACAAGCTGCGCTATCACAAGATCATCATCATGACCGATGCTGACGTCGACGGTGCGCACATCCGCACCCTGCTGCTGACCTTCTTCTATCGTCAGATGCCGGAGATCATCGAACGCGGATACCTCTACATTGCCCAGCCGCCGCTCTACAAAGTGACGCGCGGCCGGTCCGAGCGTTATGTGAAGGACGACGCCGAACTGGAAGCCTACCTCATCGAGGAAGGCACGAGCGGCGAAACGCTGATCCTGCATGACGGCACGCAGATCGGCGGCGAAGACCTGCGCGACCGTGTGCGCCAGGCCGCAAACTTCCGCGCCAGCCTGCGCCGGCTTGCCCTGCGCGCACCGGCCGACCTCATCGAGCATGCCGCCCTCGCCGGGGCGCTCGCCCCGAATGCGGGCGAGGCCGAAGCGCAGGAAACGGCCAAACGCCTCAACTGGCTGGCCGAAGAAGGCGAAGACACCTGGGCTGGCCGCTTTGTCGAAGGCGCGCTGGTGCTGCAACGCACCGTGCGCGGCGTCGATGAGACCGCCGTGTTGCCCCCGGCGCTGATCGCCAGCCAGGACGCCGTGCGCCTGGCCGAGCGCGCCGCCGGCGTCGCCGAGCTTTACGGCACGCCGTCAATCCTGCGCCAGGAAAAGGGCGGCGACATTGCCGTACACGGACCAGCCAGCCTTCTCGATGCGGTGCTGGAATCCGGCCGCAAGGGGATGAAGGTCCAGCGCTACAAGGGCCTCGGCGAAATGAACGCCGACCAGCTTTGGGAAACTACGCTCGACGCCAACGCCCGGACCCTGCTGCAGGTCAAGGTCGAACACGCCGACGAAGCCGACGAACTCTTCACCAAACTGATGGGCGACATCGTGGAGCCCCGCCGCGAGTTCATCGAAGAGTTTGCGCTGGAAGCCGAGGTGGATGTCTAGGCATCAGGCCAACTTGCCCTGAAGCTTAGCGACTCAATTCTGGATCCCGGCTTTCGTGCGCCGGGACGATCGGCAAATCGAGCGCGAGCTTTCAGCTCAGGAGAGCACCAACCCCACGCCGCCCACACGCACTTCGTTGCCCGTCACGACCAGACCCCTTGCCTTCGCCCGCGCCAGCGCTGCCTCCTTATCCGGCAGGCCGATCTGGAACGCCACCATCCGCTCTTCCGCACCTTGACGAAACTCGAGCACCGCATCGCGTAGCGCCACGCGGCCAGCCTCGGCTTTCACGCCCAGCGCCTCGGCCCAGCGCGCAGCCATCCGCTGCGGCTCCACCGTGTGGATCACCGCCCCCGTCAACTTCCCCGGAACGCTGCGTTTCTCCCAGTCCGGCCCGCCCCAGCGCCAGCTGCTTGCGGGGCGCGCCTCGTCGAGGGAGACGATGGCCGCGCCCATGTCAGCGGGATGAAGGTGGCTCGCGGAGATGTCCGGTAGGTCGGCGTTCCACACGCGGCGGATCTTCAGCGCATCGACCCGCGCGCGCGTCGCCGCAAGGTCATCCGTCTGGAAGATCGCCATGTAGCCGCCCTCCCCGCCCCGGGCGAGGAAACGGCCCGCCGGCGCCGTCAGCGCGGTGGGCACCACGACCTCCAGGAACTGGTCACCAATCGCGTAGACCCGGTTGACCAGGCCGAATTCCGCCACGCCCGGATCGGGAAACCCTTCCCCAAGGCCCAGAACCTCTGCCAATGCCTCCGCGACATCCAGTGTTTCAGCAGCAATCACGAGTTGCCGCAGCCGAACTCCGGCCATTTTGTCCTCCCTAGCATACATTGATTGATGCTTGTCTGGTGAGCATAGGCCCAACTCGGGACGTAATGCTATCACGCGCCCGTTGACCCCGCCCGAAACCCGCGCCACCTCCGCCTCATGCACGATCACGCCCCCTCCGACTGCCCCGCCGAAAGCGCCCACAACCATGCCCATGCGCATGGCCTGGCCCATACACACGACCATGCAGGGCACGCCCACCACCAGCACCATGCCGACATGGCCACCGCCGATGCCCGACGCCGGGTCGTGCTCGCCGCGCTGCTGACGGGCGGATTCATGCTGGCGGAAGTCATCGGCGGGCTCCTGTCCGGCTCGCTCGCCCTGCTGGCAGACGCGGCCCACATGCTCACCGATACCGGATCGCTGCTGCTGGCCTGGCTCGGCTATACGCTATCCGCTCGGCCGGCCGATCCGGCGCGCAGCTTCGGCTTCGGCCGGATGAAGGTGCTCGCCGCCTTCACCAACGGCGTGCTGCTGATCCTGCTGGCGGCCTGGATCGTCTGGGAGGCCGTCCACCGCCTGTTCAATCCCGTGGAAATCACGGGCGGGCTGATGCTGGGCGTCGCGGTGCTCGGCCTCGTGGTCAATGTGATGGCCTTCGCCATCCTGCATGGGGGCGAGCACAAGGACGACCTGAACCTGCGCGGTGCGCTATGGCACGTGGCCGGCGACATGCTGGGCTCGGTCGCGGCCATCCTGGCCGCCGCCCTGATCCTCTGGCAGGGCTGGATGCTGGCCGACCCGCTGCTCTCCATCCTCGTGGCCGGTCTTGCCCTCTTCGGCGGCGTGCGCATCGTGCGGGAGTCCGGCCATATCCTGATCGAGGGCACGCCCCATGGCCTCGAAGCCAGCCGGATCATCGCCGACTTGAAAGAACACGTCGACGGTGTGTCGGACGTCTCCCACGTCCACGCCTGGGCGCTGACCGAATCGCGACCGCTGGTGACGCTGGAAGTCATCACCCGGCCCGGCGCGAATGCCGAATCGGTGCGCCGCGCGGTCAAGGAACGCCTGGCACACGCCTTCGGCGCCAGCCACGCCACCGTGGAAGTGATCGGTGAAGTGAGCCCGTCTGCCGCATAGCCGCATTGCGAAGGCGTCCGCAGCGCTTTAACCCTCGGAATCAGCGCCCATATAGCGGCAACGAACTCGACGGGAGGCCCGGATGGCCGAGACCAAGCACGCAGAAATCCTCATTATCGGCTCCGGCCCGGCCGGCTGGACCGCCGCGATCTATGCCGCGCGCGCCCTGCGCGACACGCTGGTCGTAACCGGCGCGCAGCCGGGCGGCCAGCTGACCATCACCACGGAAGTCGAGAACTATCCGGGCTTTGCCGAGATCCAGGGCCCTGAACTGATGGTGAAGATGCAGGAACACGCCGAGAAAATGGGCGCGAAGGTCGAGAACGACCATATCGCCAGCGTGGATTTTACCTCGCGCCCCTTCAAGGCCGTCGGCGACAGCGGCACGGTCTACACGGCCGATGCCGTGATCATCTCTACCGGCGCGCAGGCAAAATGGCTCGACCTGCCGAGCGAGCAAAAATTCAAGGGCTTCGGCGTTTCCGCCTGCGCCACTTGCGACGGCTTCTTCTACCGAGGCCGCGAAGTCATGGTCATCGGCGGAGGCAACACGGCCGTGGAAGAAGCCCTCTTCCTCACCAACTTCGCCTCGAAGGTCATCGTGGTGCACCGCCGCGACCAATTCCGCGCCGAGAAGATCCTGCAGGACCGCCTGTTCAAGAACCCGAAAGTCGAAGTGATCTGGGATTCGGCGCTGGACGACGTGATCGGCGACGAAAACCCGCTCGGCGTGACCGGCGCACGCATCCGCAACGTGAAGACTGGCGAGACGCGCGACATCCCGGTACACGGCGTCTTCATCGCCATCGGCCATGCGCCGTCTACGGAGCTTTTCGTGGGCAAGCTGCCGATGCGCGAGAACGGCTACCTGATCACCGAGCCCGGCTCCACCCGGACTTCCATCCCGGGCGTCTACGCGGCCGGCGACGTCACCGACGAGACCTACCGCCAGGCCGTCACCGCCGCCGGCATGGGCTGCATGGCCGCGCTGGAAGCCGAACGCTGGCTGTCCGAAGAAGCCGCACACGCCGAGGCGGTCGCGGCGGAATAGGCTAGTGCATTCGGTTCGCGATGTCTTCGACGTCGCGGGCCCGCTTGCTGGTGAGCTCGTTCAGCAACGTCTCCGCCCGCTTCTGCATCACACGTTCGAGATCAGTCTGCGGATCAATTGCAAGGGCCGCCTCCAGCTCTGATTCGATTTGGCTGCGGTACTTCTTCGCATCGAAGGCTGCCAGCGCGCGGGCCCATTGCCAGCGCAGGCCGGCATCGTCCGGCGCCAGTCGGATCGCTTCGGCATAGTCGGCGCCCGCCGTCTTCAGGCTGGCGCCCAGCATGGCGGCGCCCAGCGTGCCGCCCCGCCGGTGCACCTCGACATGCCACACCGCCAGGAAGCCGAGCGCGTAATGGTTTGCCGGATCGTCAGAAAGCACCGCTTCGGCCAGCGCCTTGGCCTCCGGTCCGTACCCGGACCTGTTCGCCTCCCCGAGGCTCATCGGCCGGGTCAGAAGCGACAACGCAATCGCCTTCTGCAGGCGCCCTTCCCCATGCCGCGGATCGAGCGCCAGCGCCGCATCGGCCGAGGCCAGCGCCTCGCGGATCAGTGCCGGATCAGGTTCCAGACTGGAACACATCGTCTTGGCAAGTGTCGCGCGCGCCTTCAGCGCATAGGCGTCTGCGCTCGGCCCGGCCGCGCTCGCCTCCACCAGCGCCGCATCGTAGCGCCCGGCCCGAAAGGCATCATTGGCGCTCGCCATGTCGGCGGAGGCCATCGGAGCCGCTAAGACAACGCACGCGGCGAGAATCAGGCTGCGGATACGCATTAGTCCTGATACTAGACCGTTTCAGGCCGTCCGGCGAGCGGGCGGCGCAAACAGGCGGACCCCGGCGGCGCATGGCAGACAGTTTCGAGGCAGACGTGGTGATCATCGGCGCGGGCGTTATCGGCCTCGCGTGCGGGCGCGCGCTGGCCCGGGCCGGCCGCGAAGTGATCATCCTGGAAGCCGAAGACCAGATCGCCATGCACACCTCCTCGCGCAATTCCGAGGTGATCCATGCCGGCCTATATTATGCGAAGGGCAGCCTCAAGGCGCGCCACTGCGTTCACGGCCGGCGCCTGCTCTATGCCTATCTCGATGCGCACGGCGTCACGGTGAAACGCTGCGGCAAGCTTGTGGTCGGCGTCGGAGAAGAATCCGCCGGCCTGCCGGCCATCATCGCCCGGGCCGAGGAGAACGGCGTGGAAGAGCTGCGTCTCCTCGACGGCGCCGGCGCCCGCAAGGTCGAGCCCGCCCTCAGCGCGCAGGTCACCGGCGCCATCCAGTCGCCCGTCTCGGGCATCTTCGACAGCCATGCCTATTTCCTCGCCCTCCAGGGCGAGCTGGAGGATGCCGGGGGCTCCATCGCCTTCGGCACGCCGATGCTCTCGGGCGCCGTCGAGACCGGCCATGTCCGCCTCGAGACCGGCGGCGACACGCCCACCACCATCCTCGCCCGCACAGTGATCAATGCGGCCGGCCACCATGCGATCCGCATCGCCGGCGCCATCGAAGGCCCGCACACGGCCCACCTGCCGGCGCCGCACTATGTGAAGGGCAGCTATTTCACCATCCAGGGCCACACGCCCTTCTCGCGGCTGATCTATCCCATGCCGACCTCGTCCAGCCTCGGCCTGCACCTGACGATCGACCTCGCCGGGCGCGGCAAGCTGGGTCCAGATGCCGAATGGCTTCCGGACGAGGCCCGCCCACCCTTCGACTATCAAGTGGACCCAGCCCGCGCGAAACTGTTCCACGCCGAGATCACCCGCTTCTGGCCCGGCCTGACGATCGAGCGCCTGAGCCCCGACTACGCCGGCGTGCGGCCCAAACTGGTGCCCAAAGGCGCCCCGTCGGGCGATTTCCGCATCGAGGGCCCCGAAACCCATGGCAGCCCCGGCCTGATCAACCTCCTGGGAATCGAAAGCCCGGGCCTGACCTCATCGCTGTCGATTGCAGAGCATGTCAGGGAATTGGCAGGATAGGGCGCTTGCACGCTCCCGCCCCAATGTGTATCAGGCGCCTTCGCTGATGCGGCGAATGGTTCGGTAGCTCAGCTGGTTAGAGCGCGCGACTCATAATCGCGAGGTCGAGAGTTCAAGTCTCTCCCGAACCACCATTCACCGCCCTGATTTTGATCAACTTTTGTCTGGTCGATCTGAAACTCGGAGATCGAACTAACACGCAACTGACACGCAACGCGCTGCAGGAAGTCGTCGATTGCGGCGGTCGACTTGAAAAGGTAGGCCGGGTCGAACGGCGCGTACACCTAAAAAAAGCCCGAGGCCGGGCTGGAGGACGCCTTGAAGTCGAACCGGCTGCTGCCTTCTGCGCTATTGATCGCAGTTCAAGTGATAGATGTCCTTGTCCACTTCCTAGTGGATCAGACCGAGCCAATGCGGATTGCATCGAATACGATCGTCTTGCTCGCGGCGCTGTGGTCACTCAGTGGCGCGGCGCATTCCAGAGCGGCTATTGCTCTCGCTGGCACAGCTTACCTGGGTTTGAATGCGTTTTTTCTTTTCCAGAATGGCCTGATTAATCCCGCTACGAATGCGATGCGCATCCCTCTCTTCGGCTTTGTTGGAGCAAGTCTGCTGCTGATCGCATGGCTGGAGAAGCGAATTAGAACCCGCTAGAGAAGGATACGATCGCCGAAGGCAAACCGCTTGGCCGATATTCGCTTTTGTGCCCGAAATGGGCATGAACTAGCAGAGAGTCTATGGCTGCTTTCGGCGAAGTCCGGCCTGGTTCCCTTGAGGCAGCCGAACGACAGCACTTAGGTGACCCTGCCGGTCGCTGAGATAGAACATCAGAGCCGAGCTGGCCCTATTCAGACATCCGGCACAGTCCGCCGAACGTCGGTGTCCGCAGGCTGCTGAAGGCAAGGCTCCGTCATCTGGTTGGTGAATGCATTCCTCACCCCTTGGCGCGGAAGAGGGCTTCCATGCTCAGCATAGGCGCTCCGGCTTTCGCGAGCAGCAACAGTCCCCCCGCCATCGACACGTTTTTCAGAAACATGATCTGCTGGATCTGGTCATAGAAATCGCGATGGAAGATGAGCGCGGTGATGATGCAGAACCCCGAAAGCAGGAACGCAACCGTTCGCACGCGAAAGCCAACCAGCAACGCCGTGCCTGTTCCCAGCTCAAATGCAATGGCCGGAACGAGAAGTGCGCCGGGCAGGCCATAGGCCTCCATATAGCCCTGCATGGCGGCGAAACCCGCGATCTTGGACAGGCCGGAAATGTGTTTCGGCGTGCAAGTTTGACCCCTTAGACGGGGTTATCGGCGTCCAACTTTGACCCCCCGTTTGGAGTGTTTGACCATCCGCGTTTTGGTAGCGGATGGAGCTGGAGTTGAAGGGCGTGGATACGATTGCGCGGGT
>NZ_WGLO01000009.1 GCF_016125515.1 Hyphomonas sp. | reverse complement strand
TCAAGAATAGCTCGGCGCAGAAGCCGAAATCGAAAAAGGAGAAGGCATCGTCTTGACCCGCAAATGAAACTCGAAAGATAGTCTAAAGGCGGGTCAGTTCTCGATGGAAACCCCGGGTCAGTTCTCAGCAGAAATCAACACTCTCCAATTTCGGCAAGCCACAGCGAACACCCACGTCCGAGTTTGATCGCAAGATCCAGGTCATCCATTCGGGACGGATGCCTGATCCCGTGAGGTTAGGCAATGTCGCCTTCGGGCCAATCTCGGTCATGAATAGCTTGCGCGATCAATGACTGACTTAAGGCCCTTTGCAGACACAGATGTATCTGGAGCATTTGGGTGCTAGGCTTCAAAAGGTCATTGCAAGCCTCAACCGGGACCCAACTTTGAAAAAGCCGAAGAAGAAACGCGCAGATCGAAGCGCGACCGAGACTGACTTTGTCGTCGGCGCCAATGTTCGGCGGCTGCGGGCGGAGGCGGAACTGACTTTAGCCGAACTGGCGGCTGCGTTGAGTATCAGCCATCAGCAGCTCCAGAAGTACGAGACGGGCGCGAACCGGATCTCTGCCGGCATGCTCTATGAGCTGGCGCGCTTTTTTGCGCAGCCTGTCGATGCATTTTTTGAGGGCAGCGAAGACCCAGAAGCGGAAGATGCGGACCTCATCCGCGCTAGGCGCAAATGCCACGCGATCATTGAACGAACCTCGTCGCGAGAGACGCTGGAGTTGATGGCAAAAGTCATACGCTCAATGTCGGGCGATTGAAGTCTATCAGACACGGCGTTCTTCAGCAGACAACCGTGCCGCACAAATCGGGTCTTTGAGCTGGGCCCTCCCGAACATCTACGAACGTCCACGGAACGATGCTTGCTCCGAGCCCCATTTTGCCAACAGATTTGGGCGAATATCCGGAGACGGACGGCATGGGTGGTTTCGGCAGCGGTGGTCACAACAGCAAAGGTCGAAGCCTCGTCGAGGCCCAGTACCGGCTTGATGCGAGCAACCTGCAGCGCCGGGGCCTCACCCGCCTCGGCAATGTCTCGCAGCTCAGCTGGAAGGACCATGACGGCAGTATCGGCCGCTCGATCCGGGTCATCGGCGGCAACGATGCCATCACGCTTGAATACTCCTGGCGAAAGAGGGACGGCGCCTGGCAGGCACATTCCGAGCGGGTTGAGCTTGACCGCGTCGCGAGAAATCTCGGCGGGGAGGAAACCTACTTTCTTTGCCCGCGCTGCTCCGTTCGCGTGAAGCGCATCTACGGGGCTGGTGTCCGATACCTTTGCCGAACCTGTCACGCCCTGGTCTATGCCTCGACACAGGAACGACCCGGCAACAGGGCAACCCGCAAGAACCAGAAGCTGCGCCGGAAGCTCGGGGTGGAGATCGGACTCGGCGACTGGGTCGGGCCGAAACCCAAGGGGATGCACCAGAAAACGTTCGACCGGTATCGCGCGCGGATCCAGATCGCGGAATCGGAAGTCTACGACGACATGCTGGTGCTGCTCGGACGCATGGAGAAACACCGCGTGAATCACACCGCCAAGATCCGCCGGCAGTTCGCTGCTTTGCCCTTCTGGAGATGAAGTCTTGAGCGAGACAGCCATTGTCCTCCCGAACCGCGTTGAGCCCTCTCCCTACGAGCAGGCGCTCCTGCCCTGGGAGGATGACGACGCGTTCCGGGCGTTGCGGGAAGAGTATCTTGCGGCTCACCTACCCGGCAGCCCGGCCGAACGGCATATCGTTGAACAGCTTGTCTGGTGTGACTGGCGCAGGCGCCGGCTCGTGCTTGGCGAACGCGCGTTACACCTTGCGCAGCTGGAGCGGCGGAGCAGTACGAAGCACGGAGACGATCTCGCCGAACGCGCCCTGATCACCCACGGCGTTTCCAAGATCGAGTTTTCGTCCATCGATGCGGTGACGAGTACGGCCGAGTTCGACGACGATCTGGCGGAAGATACAAAAGACGACATGAAGCACACCGAAGTTGCGCTCGCGCTCCTCGGGACAAGCCGCAAAGATGCCTACGAACAGGCTGTGGCCGCCCTGCGCGAGGACAGCCGGGAATACTGGGAAAACCATGGTCCCGGGGACGACCCGGAGACCTATCCTCCGAATGCCGAAGGCCTGCAGCGGTTCATCAAGCGCGAACTTGTACCTCTGCTGAACCGGAACCAGGCCGAAGCGAAGTTCCGGCCGGACGTCCGCCTGCAAGCCTGGGGCGAGAGCCTCGATCCTGACCGGATGGACCGTCTGATGCAGCTCGATGAGCGGCTGCTCAGGCAATATGACAAGCTGCTCGGGATGCTGCTCAAAGCCGGCCGCGCACGCGCGACACCCTCCGGCGGCTGAACAGCCGGCTGTCCGCGACTTTCGCTTTGGGTCCGCGATGGTCGCTATTCGTGACCTTCATCTTTGGGTAGTGCGACTCCCCTTAAAAATTGTCCGAAGGATTCTCTCGCGGGAGGGGCATGATGGCGCGGCAGCAGCTTTGGACGTTCGACAGCGCGACGGTTGATTTCGAAGACCTCGATGCGGTGGTCACCGCGACCCACGGACCGAGCCTCGCCCAGATATGCATCCGGTTCCGGCTAAGCCGCGCACAACTCAGCGGTGAGGTCGACACCTTGCGCCGGCGTCTGGAATGCCTTGCCGTGGACAAGGTTCTGGACCTCGCATCATTCCTCGATTTGCCGGGTTGAGAGCGGCGCTGGGGGCGACTCGACGGATCTCTGACCGCGTCGATTTGCGTTTTGGCACACTTGTGGCACACTTTGGTGAAATCCGCTTCGGAGAGGCGGTTAGGTCGCTGGTTAGTGTCTTGAAAAAATTGGTGTGCCCAACAGGGTTCGAACCTGTGACCTACTGATTAAAAGTCAGTTGCTCTACCAGCTGAGCTATGGGCACCACCGGACGGTCTGAATCGACCGAAGCGGCCATTTAGGCTGCGCGAAGGGGCCGGTCAACCGCTACCTGCACGGTGCGGCTTGATGCAGCCGCTATTTTATCGTTCCCTTGGCTCATGAAGGTATTTTTTGCTGCTTCTGTGCTGGTTCTGGCACTCGTCGGGTGCGCCAGCCGCGATAAACCGGCCGAATCCGGCGCCGACGGCTCCCTGGCGCAGAATGTCGAAGCCGCCGCCGACAGCACCGTCACCCAGACCCAGGACGGGTTTGCCGACGCGGCGCTGGCGCCGTTGGAGGACCTGAACCTGCGCCGGGAACAGATTCCCCCGCTGCTGGCAGCAATGAAGTCGCCCTACGACCTGCCGGTGGACCTGTCTTGCGAACAGATCGCGTCGATGATCGTCGAGCTTGATGCCGTCTTGGGCCCCGATTGGGACACCGCCAACCCGGACGAGCGCCTCAACACCGAGAAGCTGGCGGACGAAGCGGCCGATGCGGCCCTGGGCGCAGTCGAGTCGGGTGTGACGGGGTGGATCCCCTATCGCGGCCTGCTGCGCGAAGCGACCGGCGCCGCCGCGCACCAGCGCAAGTATAACCAGGCCTACAAGATCGGCGCCCAGCGGCGCACCTACCTCAAAGGCTACGGCCTCGCGATGCAGTGCGACCTGCCCGCCAAGCCGGACTTCGAAAAGATGCAGGCCGATGCCGACGGCCGCATCGTCTACAAATAGCGATTGGTCAGGCGGCCATCGCGCCCCAGGCTGCCATCAGGATCATGAAGGCACGCATGTCGCCCGTCGTGGTCGCCGCCATCTTGTTCATGGCGTAGGCGTAAGTGGCGCGGGCATCCATGTCGATCACGACCAGCGAGCCGCCATACCCGCCCCAGTAGATCGTGTTGGGGTTCGGGAACGGCACAGCGCCGCCGGCGAGGCCAAAGCCCATGCCGTAACGAACCGGAATGCCGAGGATCTTGTCATGGCCCTCGATCTGCAGTTCCAGCGCCTTGCGGCAACCGGCCTCGGACAGGATCTGCTTGCCATTGGCATACCCGCCATTCGCCATCAGTGACTGAACCGCCGCGACAGAACGCGCATTGCCCGTGCCGCCAGCGGCCGGAATTTCAGCGCCGCGCCAATCCCGCGTGCGGGTGTCCAGGGGATTGATCGGAGGGTTGGACGACATGTTCGCCACCAACGGGCTGACCTCGCCCTGACCAATGCCGGATCCCGGCGGCGGCGGCGTCAGGTCGGCCACGCGGTGGTCTTCGGAGGCCGGGAGACCGATATGGAAGTCAGCGCCAAGCGGCCCCGCAATCTCCTTGCGGAAAACCGTGCCGACCGTCTCGCCGGCCACCCGGCGCACGACTTCGCCCACCAGATAGCCTTGCGTCATCGCGTGATAGCCCGGCGCTGTGCCCGGCTCCCAGTACGGCGCCTGCGCGGCGAGCAGGCTGGTCGCCTTCTCCCAATCGTAGAGGTCTTCGCGCACGAGCGGCTCTTTCCAACCCGACAGGCCGGCGGAGTGGCTCATCAGGTGCGCCACCGTGACATCTGCCTTTCCGTTGGCGGCAAATTCGGGCCAGTATTTCGCCACCGGCGCTGCGAAATCGAGTTCGCCCCGGTCCGCCAACAGCAGCGCCGTCAGGGCGGTCATCGTCTTCGTCGTCGAATAGACGTTCACGATCGTGTTCTTTTCCCAGGGGCGCGTCTGGGCTTCGTCGGCCCAGCCGCCCCAGAGGTCCGCAACCGTCTCTCCGTCCACCGTCATGCAGAATGACGCGCCGTTCTCCTGCCCACCTTCGAAATTGGATTCGAAGGCGGCGCGCACGGGCGCGAATTTCTCCTGCACGAAACCGTGGCTCTCGATCTTGCTCATTCCGGACCTCCCCTGCGCCGGCCCTGTTCTTCGGGCGCGTACGCACGACAGGAGTAGGCACCCCCTGATGGCGAGGCAAGATTGCATTGCCTCGCTTGTCGCAGGGGAACGTGGGTGGGCAGCGCTAGAAGCTGAACTCGGCGCCGACGAGTTCGGGCAGCTGCAGGACGATCACGAGATCGCGCAGCTCCTGACGGGCGGCCTTGTGGCTCATCGTGAAGGCGACGTTCGAGTTCGCTTCGCTGAGGTCCAGCAGCGTCAGGCCGGCGGGGAAAAGTTCGCGGTAGATCACGCGCTCGGACAGACCCGGCGCCAGGCGGAAACCGATCCGCTTGGACAGGTTTTCGAGCGCGCCGCCCACGCGCTCCTTGTTGCGGGCCGCCAGCGGCGACATGCGGTTGCGCATCACCACCCAGTCGATCGGGCGGCGGCTGGTCTGGGCTTTCTTCTTGCGGCAGTTCCAGACCATCTCGGAATAGAAGCTCGGCCGCAGCACTTCGAGAGTCTGCGGGTTCACATCGCCCAGCAGGTCGAAATCCACGAAGCTGTCATTCAGCGGCGTGATCAGCGTATCGGCATACATATGCGCAAGACGCGACAGGAACGTGTCGCCGCCGGGTGCGTCGATGATGATGAAGTCGCAGTCGCGCTTGAGGCGCGCCAGTGAGCTCAGGAAGCGCTGGCTTTCTTCGGCTTCGGCCTTGTCGAGATCGCGCTCCTGGCTGGCATCGACGCGCACGATCGCCGGCATCGGCAGCGTGGCGCCGGTATTCTGCATCCAGCGGGTGCGATTCTCCAGATACCGGGTGAGCGAGCGCTGGCGCACGTCGAGGTCGATCACACCGACCTTCTTGCCGATGCACAGAAGCGCAACGCTGAGGTGGATCGACACGGTGGATTTACCCGCGCCGCCCTTCTCGTTGCCGATGACAATGACGCGGGCCTCAGCTGCCTGCGGCGTGATGTCGGCCAAGCCGGTCCGGCTCATGGAAGACATCCCGTCGGCGGGCATCAAGGCTACTCCACAATCTGCACGGCCTGAGGCCGGCTAAACCAACAAATCACGCAACGCGTGGAAGTGATTCAATAGACGCGGAGGGTTTCTGAAGTGTTAGGGAGCTCTCGATGAAGAGGTCGTCATCGTCGAAGGCCACGACATTTGTCAGCACCGGAACCGGGGCTGCAATTTCGTCGAACAGAGCCGGATCGAGCGCGACCGATGACGCGGCCACGGGAACGTAAGCTTCTTCAGCCGACAGCGGCATCTTGGTGAGGTTCGAGAGAACCGCACGCAGACCGGCCAGCGCACCCGACACCCGGCCATATTCCTGGTCGAGCATGTAGGCCTCGGACGAAACGGCCGCCTGCGGACGATCGAACATCCAGCTGTCCGTCAGGTCCTCAGCTTCCGCACCGCTGCGCCTGGGTTCCGGTTCGCGAACGCTGATGCTGGCCTTGCGCAGACCGAGCGTGACAGCTCCGAAGAGCGCGAAGGAACGAACAGTGTTAACGATGCGGTGTGTCATGACTTGGAAATTCCGGCCTATGGGTTAACAACCCGTTTACTTCATCCCGAAGCAGGGCGTTATCAAAGTGAATTCCACGACAGAAAAGACCGTCACCGTGCTGCGCACGCGTGTGGCGCTACAGCAACAGGTGCGTGACTGGACAGCCGCAGGCGAAACGGTCGGATTCGTGCCCACCATGGGCGCCCTTCACGAGGGTCATATCTCCCTCGTTGAAAAGGCAAAGGAAAACGCCAGCCGGACGATCACGAGCATATTCGTTAACCCGACCCAGTTCGCGCCCGGCGAAGATTTCGAAACCTATCCCCGCCGCGAAGCGCACGATCTGGCCCTGCTCGCAGAGGCCGGATGCGATGTCGTTTATATGCCCGGTGTTGCAGAAATGTATCCCGATGGTTCGGTCACGGACGTTCGGGTGAACGGCATGTCGGACCTACTGGACGGCATCTACCGCCCGCACTTCTTCTATGGCGTGGCGACAGTCGTGGCGCGGCTTTTCCTGCACGCGCAGCCGGATGTCGCTGTTTTTGGAGAGAAAGATTTCCAGCAGCTGCAGATCATCCGCCGGATGGTGCGCGATCTGGGCTTCCCGATTCGAATCATCGGCGGCGAAACCCGGCGCGAGCGCGACGGCCTCGCCCAATCGTCCCGCAATCTCTACCTCTCTCCCGAAGAGCGCCGTATCGCCGGCGCGATGTACGCCGCCCTGCACCGTGCCTCCGTACGCCTCGCGATCGGCTCTCTGCCCGGCGAAGTCCGCGCCGAAGCCGAATCACACATCCTCAAGGCTGGATTCAAAAGCGTCGACTACATCGCGCTGGTCGATCCCGATTCGCTGATGGCCCTCGCCGACGACGCTCCGCTCGCACAAGGCACAAACGCGCGCCTTCTAGGCGCCGGCTGGCTGGGCCGCACCCGCCTGATCGACAATCTCAGCGTTTCGCGGTGAAGGCCTGCAAGGCGTCGAGCACCCTGGTGTTGTCCTCGGCGCTGCCCACGGTAATCCGCAACTTCGTCGGCAAGCCATAGCCGCCAATCGCACGCACAAGGATGTCCGCATCCTTGAGGAACTGGTTGGCTTCCGCCGCCCGCGCGGCTGAGCCAAATTCCGGCACGACGAAGTTCGCGTGCGATTCCGGCGTCGGCAGCCCCATCGCATTCAGCGCTTCGGTCATCTTCGCGCGCCAAAGCGTGTTGTGTTCTCGCGACATGGCCAGGAAGGCATCATCGCCGACGCTGGCGATCCCGGCCGCAACCGCAAGTGCGTTCACATTGAAGGGGCCGCGGATGCGCTGGAACGTGTCTGCAATCGGTCGCGGCATGTAGGCCCAGCCGAGGCGTGCGGCGGCCAGTCCATAGATCTTCGAGAAGGTGCGCATCATCACAGTCGTATCGCGCCGGTCGACCAGATCACGCAGCGCGGCCTCATACTCCGGTCCGAGATACTCCGAATAGGCGCCGTCCACGACGAACAGCACATGCGGTGGCAGCGCGTCCTGCAGCGCCTTCAGCTCCTCGACCGACAGCATGGTGCCGGTCGGGTTGTTCGGGTTTGCGAGGAACAGGATCTTCGTGCGCGGCGACACCCCGCCGAGGATCGCGTTCACCCCCGCCTTCATGTCGGTCTCGGGCGCCTTCACGGCGGTCGCCCCGTGCGCACGCGTCGAGACCTCGTACATCGAGAAGGCATGCTCGGTGAACAGCACCTCGTCGCCCGGTCCGGCATAGCACTGGGTCAGCAGATGGATGATCTCGTCCGACCCCGCCGACGTGACCACCCGCGCTGGATCGGCAATGCCTTTGGCCATCGCAATGGCCGCCCGGAGCGCGCCATAGTCGGGATCAGGATAGATCTGCAGGCCTTCTGCCGCCGCATTCCGGATGGCTTCGACCGCACGCGGGCTTGGTCCGAACGGGTTTTCGTTCGAGGCCAGCATGGCCACGGGGCCGGTTGCGCCCTGGAGCTTTCCGCCAGGAACATAGGCTTTGGTATTGGCGATATGGTCGAGGGGCTTGATCGTGTTCATCGCCC
The DNA here is from genome assembly GCF_016125515.1 of Hyphomonas sp. Lineage (GTDB taxonomy): Bacteria > Pseudomonadota > Alphaproteobacteria > Caulobacterales > Hyphomonadaceae > Hyphomonas. The sequence goes on along the minus strand of NZ_WGLO01000009.1, from coordinate 204,866 downwards.
GCGCGCTTACACCAAAGCCGGCGGGCCGGAAATGCCCTCGATTGCCGCGTTCAGGCTTTGGGCGGCGCCGTCGACTCGCGCACGACGAGGCGGTGGGGCAGCACGATGGACGTTTCCGGGCCACGCTCGACGCCGCCGAACAACATGTCCGCTGCCTTGCCGGCCTGTTCCCGGATCGGCTGGTAGATGGTCGTCAGCGAGGGCGCGACCACGGAAGCGAGCGGCGTATCGTCGAAGCCTGCCACCGAAAGGTCTTCCGGCACGCGGATGCCCTTCCGGTAGGCGGCGGCGAGCGCGCCCGCCGCCATGTCGTCATTGCTGGCAAAAATCGCGGTGGGACGAGCGCCGAGCGCCAACAGTTGCTCGGTCGCCTGTACACCGGACTCAAAATGGAAATTGCCCCGGCAGACCAGTTCGGACGAGGGCGAAATGCCATGCCGAGCCAGGCCCTTCAGGAAGCCCGCCTCGCGCAGGCGGGCCTGAGGATGCTCCGCCGGTCCTGCGATGAACCCGATACGGCGGTGCCCCAGGGATACGAGATGGTCCACCATCTCCCCGGCCGCGCTTTCATCATCCATGCTGACATGCCCGGCTTCGCCGTCCGCCTCGATCGGCGCCAGGCGCACGAAGGGGATGTCCGCTTGGGCCAGATGGCGCATGATCGCGGCGTCTTCGGTCAGCGGTGGCACCAGGATCACGCCGGCAAGGTTCGGACGCCCTCTCAGGGATACGATGCTGTCGAGACCGCCGCTGGCCTGTTCGAAGATCGCGTTGAACCCTTCGGCGTTGCAGCGCTCCAGCACGCCAATCTGGATCTCGCTCGTATAGTTGCGCGAAGGATTGGAGAAATAGACCGCGATCAGCCGGCTTTGGGCGGCCCGGAGGCTGCGAGCGAAAGGGTTGGCGCGATAGCCCAGCGTGCGGACAGCGTCCATGACCCGGGCCCGGGTCGGCTCGCGCACATTGGGTTCACCATTGAGGACGCGGCTGACGGTCTTGAAGGAAACGCCGGCTTCGCGCGCGACGTCGATGATCGTGGCCGGCCGGCTATCGTGCGTGTCGATGATCGTTCCCCGTCACTCTTCGGCGCACGCACGGTCTGCGCACGCCGCCGCGCGGTAGAATATGTCCTCGCGGTTTTCGGGCAAGCCCGGCGGCGCAGGCGCCCGTCAGACTTCGCGCCGGATCTCAGGGCGCAGCTGGCGGACCTTGGCGGCATATTCGCTGGGGTGCACGAACTCGTCGTCGAACCACAGCGCCTCTTCACTCGCGAACAGTCGCCGGATCCAGTCGATGAGCGGCGCGCCCTGCGGCAGCCGGCGCACGCGCTCGGAATAGGTGATCCAGAACCGGATCGGGGCAATTTCCGGCAGCTCCAAGGCAACCAGGCGCGGGTCGATCACGGACATGAATGACGGAAGGATGCCGATGCCGCCGCCCTTGGCGCAGGATTCGGCGATTGCGGTGCCGGAGTTCGTGATGAACGCAAAATCGACCATCTTGCGCAGTTCTGACATCCGCGGCGCCCAGCGCTCGACCTGGTTCACGTAGGATGTGTGCAGGATGCAGCGGTGCTTGTAGTAGTCTACCAGACTGTCGGGTGTTCCCTTTTCATCGAGATAATCCTGGGACGCGAAGCCGACATAATGCTGGACCCCCAGCTTGTGCGCGATCTTCTGGTTGCGGCGTGGCTCGGCAAAGCTGATCGAAATATCGTCGTCTTCTTCTGCTTCGGACTCCGGCGTTTCTTCGCGGACGATCATCCGCACCTGGATTTTCGGATGCTGCTCGTGGAACCGCGCGAGCCGCGGCGCGATCCAGTAAGGCCCGAGACCATCGCCCGTGCGCAAGGTGATCGTGCCGGTCACAGGCGCGCCTGCAAATGACGTGTCCCGCTGGATCTCGTCGGCAAGGGTCGCCATTCGCTCGACATAGGCGAGGACCTGCTTGCCGGTTTCGGTGAGTTCAACGCCCCGGGTCGAGCGGAGGAACACTTTCGAACCGAGCGACCGTTCCAGATCATCGATCTTGCGGCTGATCGTCGGCGGCGACTCGCCGAGCCGCGCGGCCGCAGCACTCATGCTCAAGAGTTCGGATACGACACGGAAAACGCGCAACGTGTCCCAATCCAGACGATCAATGGACATCGGATTTCACCCGCCAGCGCCCATCATCGGGCCAGCCAAAAAACTGTAGCCCGGTCTGATCGTGCTGGTCAAACCCGTCAACCCAGAAATGCATATGACGCAACGTCATCGACTTCCGGTTGATCGGCTTTCTTCAGACGGTGTCTATTGAGCGGCCATTTTACCCGAAAGCATGCCGTCGAAGTAGGAGATCGTCTTCGTCAGGCCGTCGCGCAGCTGGATTTTCGGCTCCCAGCCGAGGATCTCCTGCGCCTTCTCGATATTGGGCTTGCGCTGCTTCGGGTCGTCCTGCGGCAGAGGCATGAAGACCAGTTTCGACTTGGAGCCCGTCAGGTCGATGACCTGCTCGGCCAGCTGGCGGATCGTGAACTCACCGGGGTTGCCGATGTTGATCGGGCCGGTCACGTGGTCCGGGGAGTCCATCAGCGAAATCAGGCCGCGAACCAGGTCGTCGACATAGCAGAAGCTGCGCGTCTGCTGGCCGTCGCCGTACAGCGTGATGTCTTCGCCTTTCAGGGCCTGGACGATGAAGTTCGAGACCACGCGGCCGTCATTCGGATGCATGCGCGGGCCGTAGGTGTTGAAAATGCGGGCCACCTTGATGCGCAGCTTGTGCTGGCGGTGATAGTCGAAGAAGAGCGTCTCGGCGCAGCGCTTGCCTTCGTCGTAGCAGGAGCGCGGACCGATCGGGTTCACGTTGCCCCAATACTCTTCCGGCTGGGGGTGGACCGCCGGGTCGCCATAGACCTCGGAGGTCGACGCCTGCAGAATCTTGGCTTTCACACGCTTGGCGAGGCCCAGCATGTTGATGGCGCCATGAACCGAGGTCTTGGTCGTCTGGACGGGGTCGAACTGGTAGTGGATCGGGCTTGCCGGGCACGCCATGTTGTAGATCTCGTCGACCTCGACATAGAGCGGGAAGCAGACGTCATGGCGCATCATCTCGAAGCGCGGGTGGTTCTGCAGGTGTGCGATATTGGTGCGCGTACCCGTGAAGAAGTTGTCGGCGCAGATCACGTTCGCGCCGGCCTCGAGCAGACGCTCGCAGAGGAACGAGCCGATGAAGCCGGCCCCGCCGGTGATCAGGATGCGACGCTCAAGGTGCATGACTATTGTCCTTTAACTATACCGGCGCCTCGAAAGCGCCCTGCCGCGCGAGATTCTGCAAGTTCCGTGCAAAACGCCGCCGGACTTCGCCTGATTGCGTGTGAACCACAACTTGCGGGGGAGGAAAACTGCCGGGACACCGCTCAGGTGGGTTCTTCGCGGGGCCAAGCAGGTCCAGCCCTGGTCCAGCGCGGTTCATCCGGGGGCACCAAGTGGTTCAATCTGGCTCGATAGCGGTTCGCGATGGGCTCTCGCGCGGCCAGGGAATCGACCGCCGCGTTAACCCTGCCCGCCGGACGCGTTCGCGTCGCCGGGGAAGATGCCCTTCGCCCTGCCCCACCCGGCGATCAGCTCAGGCCAGACTTCGCGCGGCGTACCGGCGATGCCGCGCAGTCCGAACCCGTGGCCGCCTGTTTCGAACAGGTGCAGCGCCACGCTGCAGCCTGCTGCGCGTAAGGCGGCGTGCATCATCAATGCATTCTCGACCGGCACGGCGGTGTCGTCCTCGGCATGCATGAGGAAAACGGGTGGCATGGCGGGATGTACGAGGGTTTCCACCGAATTTGCCGCCTCGGCTTCCGGCAACGGGGACGGTCCGATCAGGCACAGCCTTGACCCTTCATGCGCGAATGGACGGGTCATCGTGATCACCGGATAGATCAGCGCCGCCGCATCAGGGCGCGCAGATTGGCCATCGGCCGGGTCTACGGCATCGTAGACCGCCGCGCCGTAGCGGGTTGCCAGCATGCCGGCGAGGTGACCGCCTGCCGAAAAACCCATGATCATGATCCGCGAGGAATCAACGCCGTCCGCCTTGGCGCGCGAGCGGATCACGCGCATGGCGCGCTGCGCGTCCTGCAAGGGCGCGTCCGGACCCGCAGCCCATCCCTGGTGGGGCAAGCGGTAGCGCAGGACATAGACAACCGCCCCGCTTGCAATGAAGTGGCGCGCGCCTTCGAAGCCTTCCTTGTCGATCACGACCCATTTGTAGCCGCCGCCGGGAATGATCAGGATCGCGGAACCATCGGGCCGGGCCGGTTTGAACACCGAGAGGCTCGGCGTCGTCACATCATGGGCCGCGCGGTCGAGCAGGCCGAAGGGATTGTCGCGGAAGACGATATGCTCGGTCAGCCCGTCCGGCACTCCACCCGGGAGGCCGGCCGGCCAGAGCGGGATCACGTCCTCCGGTTCCGAAGGCGCGGACGCCAGAGCCGCCGGCCCAGAAACGCAGGCGCTGGCGCTGAGCGCGGCCATCGAAACCAGAAAGGCGCGGCGCGGCAGGTCCATGCTGGGCCGCCCTATTTGAACAGGCCCGGCAGGGTCAGCGACAGCGCCGGAACGTAGGTGATCAGCAGGAGCGAAACGACGAGCGCCATATAGAATGGCCAGATGGTCTTCACGGCCTTCTCGACCGGAAGGCCGCCGACTGCGGCGCCGACAAACAGAACCGAACCGACCGGCGGCGTGACGAGGCCGATGCCGAGATTGAGCATCATGATGATGCCGAAATGGACCGGATCGACCCCGACCTCCATCACCACCGGCAGGAGGATGGGCGTGGTGATCACGATCAGTGGTGACATATCCATGAAGGTGCCGAGCACGAGCAGCATGACGTTGATGATCAGCAGCACCATCAGGGGATTGCGGGTGATGGAGGTGATCAGCGCGGCGAGCTGCGACGGCGCTTCCAGCACGGCGAGCGCGTAGCCGAACGCGGTGGCGGCACCGATGATCAGCAAGACCATCGCGGTGACCTTGACCGACTGCATGGCGGCTTCGACGAACTTGCTCCAGCCGAGCGAGCGATAGACGAAAGCGCCCACAAAGATGGTGTAGATGACGGCAATCGCCGAGGACTCGGTGGCCGTAAAGATTCCTGACAGGATGCCGCCCATGATGATCACCGCAGCCATCAGGCCGGGAATGGCGACGAGCAGCGCCTTGGCAAAAACGCGCCAGCCCGGAAACGATCCCGCCACGTAGCCGCGTTTGACCGCAACAAGCCAGGTCACCACCATCAGGATGGCCGCGGTCACCAGACCGGGAACGACACCGGCCAGGAACAGGTCGCCGATCGGGACACCGATGCCGGATGCCGCCGAGTAGATGATCATGTTGTGCGACGGCGGAATGAGCAGGCCCACGATGGCGGACGTGACCGTGACGTTGACCGCATAGTCCGCGTCATAGCCCTTCTGCTTCATCAGGGGCATCAGCGTAGAACCCATGGCCGACGCGCTGGCGATGGCCGAACCGGACACGGCGCCGAACATGGTCGAGGCGCCGACATTGACGAGACCGAGCCCGCCGCGCGTGCGCCCGAGCATCGCTTCAGCGACCTCCACCAGCTTCTGCGCGATACCGGACCGGTACATGAGATCGCCCGCAAAGATGAAGAACGGGATCGCCATCAGCGTGAACACGCTGACGCCGGCCGCGAGCCGCTGGAAGACAACAACCAGCGGAATATCCATTGCGAGAAAGGTCGCAATCGACGCGCCCAGCAACGAATAGGCCACCGGCACGCCGAGCGCGAGCAGCACGAACAAAGTGACCATCAGGATGATCAGTTCCATCGGGGGTCTTCCTCATCCTTCAGCTTCTGGGAGGCGAGCACTTCCAGCGTCCGCTCGAATGCAAACAGTGCCATCAGCGCGCCTGCGATCGGCAGGCCGAGATAGGCAAGGCCGCGTGAGATGCCGAGCGAGGGGATCACATGGCTCCAGGTGCGCATCACCAGTTCGCCGCCCCAGATGAGCATCGCGGCGCCGCAAGCGCCGACGACAGTATTTGACGCCACCTGCATGACCTTGCGCAGCGGCGGGGACACGGCTTCTTCCAGCGCGACGATGCGGATGTGGAAACCCTGGCGCACGCCGGCGGCGGCGGCGAGCGAAACGTACCAGATCATCAAGGTGAGCGCGGCCTGCTCCGACCAGGAGGGCGTCGAGTTCAGCACATACCGGCCGAACACCTGCCAGCCGACGATGACCGTCATCAGCACAAGGCCAAAGGCGGAAATCTTCACGAGGATATCTGCGATCACGTGTGTGATGCGGGACAGGCTTTCCATCATCCGACCTCTGACATCGCTTCGATTTCCTTCAGGAGGCGCTTCTGTTCGTCGGTGACGACATACTTGTTCCAGACCGGCCGCATGGCCGCCGCGAACGCGGCAGGGTCTGCGATCTCGTTGACCTTGATACCGGCGGCGAGCAATTTCGAGCGCGCTTCATCGACGGCCGCGTCCCAATGTTTGCGCATGAAGGGCACCGAGTCCTTGGCGGCCTGGCGCACCCGTTCCTGATCCGGCTTGCTGAGCTTGTCCCAGCGCCGTTTCGACATCACGAGCACTTCCGGCGCAATCACGTGATGCGTGAGGCTGTAGTACGGCGCGACTTCGAAATGCCGCCCGCTTTCGTAGGATGGCCAGTTGTTTTCCGCGCCGTCGATCACGCCCTGAACGAGCGCCTGATAGACTTCCGCGAGGCTCATCGGCGTTGCGTCCGCGCCCAGCGCCTTGATCATTGACACGTACAGGTCGGAGTTCGGTACGCGGATCTTCATGCCCTTCATGTCGGCGGGCGTGTAGATCGGCCGTTTGGTGTTGTAGAAATTCCGGTCGCCGCTGTCATAGAAGCAAAGCCCGATCAGGTCGTGCTTCGTCAGGGAGGCGAGGATCTCGTCGCCGATGGGGCTGTCCAGCGCCTGGCGCATGTGTTCGTTGGAGCGAAAGAGGAAGGGCAGCGCCGGGATGGTGGTGACGGGTTCGATTGCGTTCAGCGGCGCGAGGTTCACGCGGTTCATGTCGAGCCCGCCGAAGACAGTGATCTCCAGCGTGTCGCGCTCTGATCCCAGCTGGCCGCCCGCATAGGTCTTGATGTCCAGCCGGCCGTCGGTCCGCTCCCGCAGAAGCCGGGCCATCTCGTCCACGGCAGTCACGGTCGGATAGTCCGGCGGGTGCGTGTCGGACGAGAGGAAGGCCCGCCCGCCCTTGCGCCCGCACGCCGAAAGAACACCGGCCGCCGCCCCCGCAAGCAGAACGCTGCGCCGGCTCAGGCCTTCAGAGGCAATCTCTTTGGTGTTGGTCATCGGCGTTTCCCTGCCCCGGCGGATTTTCCGCTCGGCCTCCGGCATCTTCTTCTTTTGCGGCCCATACTGACCGTATGGTAACCGGTGTCAATACCTTACACACTTTGCCTTTAGCGGCGCACGTCCAGGCTTCCGCCCGCCATCGCGGCCTCGACTTCGGCGACGCTGACCCGGTTGAAATCACCCGGGATCGAGTGCTTCAGCGCCCCTGCTGCGGCCGCAAATTCGATCACGTATTGCGGATCGCGGCCCTCAAGGACGGCGTGGAGCGCGCCCGCAGCGAAGGCATCGCCGCCGCCGATCCGGTCGACCACGCCGGGAAGGTCATGGCGGCGGGAGACCCACCGCCCTTCCCGCGTCACCAGTTCGGCGGCCAGCGCCTGATCCTCGACGGAGGCCTGCACACGGGTCGTGGCAGCAATTCGCTCCAGTCTCGGGAACGTGTCGAAGGCCGCCTGGAAGGCCTCGGCGCGCGAGACGAAGGACCGGCCAAGGATCAAGGCCAGATCGCGCTCATTGATGAAGGCCGTGCTGGCGCCGGAGAGGATTTCTTTCAGGATCCCGGGGCCGTCGCCCTTCCAGGCGTCCCAGAGGAGCGCGCGGTAATTGCCATCGAAAGAGACCGGCACGCCCATTTCGTTGGCCGCCTTGACGACGCGCACGGCGGCCTCGGCTGCCCGGGGCCCGATCGCGGGCGTCACACCCGAAATGTGGAAAAGATCCGCTCCCGGAAGAAGTGCGGACCAGTCGATCGCGTCCGGCGCCGCTGCGGCAAAGGCAGACCCCGCGCGGTCATAGGTGATCGCAGAGGGGCGCAGCACTGCGCCGGGCTCCAGGAAGTAGAGCCCCATGCGTTGCGGGCCGCGCAGCACGCTGCCCGTGGCAACGCCCGCCCGCTGCAATTCGCCGAGCGCCGCCGCGCCGAGAGGGCTCGCCGACACCACGCTGGCGAACTGGACCCGGTGTCCGAACGCGGCCAGCGAGACGGCCACGTTGGCCTCGGCGCCGCCAGTGCAGACATCCAGCGACCAGGACTGAAGCAGGCGCTCGTTGCCCGGCGCGGTGAGGCGCAGCAGCAATTCGCCGAAGCAGATGACGCGTGCACCCATGTTGGCGGTCTCCCGAGCCCCTGACTAGCGCGCGAGCCAGCCGCCGTCCACGGCGAGGATTGTTCCGTGCACATAATCCGAAGCGCCCGAAGCGAGGAACACGGCCGCCCCGGCAAGGTCCGAAGGCTGCCCCCAGCGCCCGGCCGGAATGCGGCCGAGGATCTCGGTGTTGCGCTTTTCATCGGCGCGCAGGGCGTCGGTATTGTTGGTGGCGAAATAGCCGGGCGCGATGGCGTTCACGTTGATGCCGTGCTTGGCCCATTCGTTCGCCAGCAGCTTGGTCAGCCCCGCCACGCCGCTCTTCGAGGAGGTGTAGCTCGCCACTCGGATTCCGCCCTGGAAAGACAGCATCGAGGCGATGTTGATGATCTTGCCGCCATCGCCGCCCGCCACCATGCTGCGTGCGACCGCCTGGCTGAGGAAGAAGACTGACTTGAGGTTCACATCCATCACTTCGTCCCAGTCGGACTCTGTGAAATCCAGGGCGTCATTGCGTTTGATCGTGCCGGCATTGTTGACGAGGATGTTGATCGGCCCGAACGGCGTTTCCGCCTTCGCGGCCACATCGCCGGCCGTTGAGGGTTTCGAGAAATCCGCCGGTACAAAGGCAAACTTCCGCCCCAGCGCTTTCACCGCCGCCTCGGTTTCGGATGGCGTGGAGCGCCCGGCCGCCACGATGTCTGCGCCTGCTGCTGCGAGCCCGACTGCCAGCCCCTGGCCGAGCCCCGTATTGGCGCCGGTCACGAGCGCCACCTTTCCCGTCAGATCGAATGCCGATGACATGTCCTGCCCCTATTTCAGCTGGCAGATATCGAGCACGTTCATGTCGGTATAGTCGAGGTTTTCCCCGCCCATCGCCCAGATGAAGGCATAGCTCTTGGTGCCGGAGCCCATGTGGATCGACCAGGGCGGCGAGATCACGGCCTCGTCATTGTTCATCACGAGGTGGCGCGCCTTGTCCGGCTCGCCCATGAAGTGGAACACGCGGTCATTCTCGCCCATGCCGAAGTAGAAATACACTTCCGAACGGCGATCATGCAGGTGCGGCGGCATCGTGTTCCAGACCGAGCCAGTATCGAGGATCGTCAGACCAAGGAGCAACTGGCAGGACTTGGCTGTGGTCGGCACAATGTACTGGTAGATCACGCGCTTATTGCTTTCCGCGAGCGAACCCCGCTCCAGCGGAACGGCTTTTTCGACCGACAGCTTGACCGTCTCATGACGGGCGTGGGCCGGTGTGGAGACGAGGTAATACTTCGCCGGCGAGGCGGCATCGGCCGAGGCGAAATCGACCTTCGAGCCCATCGGCACATAGAGGCCGTCGCGGGGCGCCATTTCGTAGGCTGTTCCATCGACCGTCACGGCGCCGGCGCCGGCGCCGACATTGATGACCCCGAGTTCGCGCCGCTCCAGGAATGGCTGGCCCGCAGCCGAGGCTGGCTCGGTCTGGTCCGGAAGGGAGACTTTTGACTTCACCGGCATCGCGCCGCCGATGACCATGCGCTCATTGTGCGAATAATTCAGCTTCATAGTGTCCGCGACGAACAGGCCCGAGACGATATAGCGGGCGCGCAGATCGTCGTTCGAGGCGCCTTCCATCATGTCTGGATGCGTGGCGTGGAACGTTTTCTCGAACATCTGGCACTCCCGTTCTTTCTGAGTTTGGTAACCGGTGTCATATCAACTGGGGCAGCACACTGCAAGCGGCCTTGTCGCCCGCGTTGGCTTTAACCCGCTTTCGGCGGCGGCGCGGTGGAATCCCGCACCACGATTTCCGGCGCAAAGCTGATGATTTCGGTCTGTTTCTTGCCCGCTGCCTTGTCGAGCAGCAGCCGGGCCGCCGCCCCGCCCATCTCGCGGATCGGCAGGCGAACGGTCGTCAGGGCCGGCCAAAGCCGCCCCGCGATCGGCGTATCGTCAAAGCCGACAATCGAGATGTCATCCGGAATGCGCAGCCCGGCCTTGCGAACCGCCACATAGGCGCCGGTCGCCATCTCGTCGTTGCCGGCGAAGACCGCGGTCGGACGCCGCTTAGCGTAGATCAGCCGCTCCATCGCCTGCAGGCCCGAATCGAAAGTGTATCCTGCCTCGGCGATCATGTCGGATGGCAGGCTGCGGCTGGCCTCGGCCAGCCCCCGCACGAAGCCGCTCCGGCGCTCATGGGCCGAGCGGAAGGTTTCGGGTCCCTGGATGTGGGCGATGTCGACGTGGCCGAGCGAACACAGGTGGCGCGCGGCCTGCGCCGCACCTTCGGCGTCGTGCGTGCGAATCATCCGCTCCGGCGTGTCCAGTTCCACCGACGCGATGCGCACATAGTCCACGCCATGCTCGCGCAGCATGTCCGCCAGCTCCTCGTCCTCGGACACCGAAGGCGGCAGGATGAGACCGAAGGGCTTATGCTGCAGGATGAACTGGCGCAGCCGCTCCCAATAATTGGCATCGGCCCGGTTCACCGGCCTCAGCACCAGCTGGAAATCGGTATCCTCAAGCCCGTCGAGGATGCCGCGCTGCATGTTCACGACGTATTGCGGACTGGGATTGTCATAGACCAGCCCCACCAGGAACGACCGGCGCAGGGCGAGGGCCCGGGCCTGCGGATCCGGCGTGAAGCCGAGTTCGGCGATGATCGTCTTCACGAGATGCCGGGTTCGCGGCTTGACCAACGGACTCTCGTTGATCACTCGGGAAACGGTCTTCTTAGACACCTTCGCGATGCGCGCGATATCGTTGATGGTCGCGCGGCCCGTCAGCCGGAAAGCGGCAGCTTCGCGAAGGGCATCAGCGATTTCAATTTGTTCTTCGGAGTCGGGTACTTCGGTCAAAAACAGGCCCTTGGTTCAACGGGAAAACTTGCCAAATACCTGTCTCGCGCGGAGACCAGCATTTGGCAAGTTCCACCCCGTTCAGGTCCCCCGGCCCTTCTGGCTGCTGTCCAGCGCCTCGGGCGCCTTCGGCAGCATGGTTTCGAGGTCCCAAAGCGTCTCGTCAAAAGCGCGGTAGGTCGGCGTCATCCGGGGATAACCGCCCACTTCGGACTGGCTGTCGATGATGTCGCCCCGGCCTTCCGCCACATCTGCCAGTACCCGAACGTCATGCCCGTCCCGGTCCCAGGGCCGCGCGCCGGCACTGGCAAGCACGAACCGCTCGACATCCTCTGCCGCGAGGACCGGAAGGCCTTCCGGCAGCGGCTGCGGCGATTCCGCATCGACGATCCGGGCGCGACCGGTCGTGTAGCGTCCGCGTTGCGGGAGCGCATCACCCTTCCAATCTACCGCGATGTTTCCTTTTGCGTAGACTTCAAGGTCGCCATCACCGCCGATCATCAGCAGGGGCAGTCCTTCGCGGGTGGACTGGCCGCCGCGCATCACGTTTGCGATCAGATCCATGCGGCCCACCTCGAACGGGACCGCGCCCCATTCGAGCCCCTGGAGATTGTAGTGCACGGCCCGTTGGCCGGGATTATAGATGAAATTGTTGACGATCTGGCCGTGCACACCGCCTTTGAACAGCGGATTGCGCTCATAATTGTGCGCATACAGATTGGCGTAGATCAGGATGTCCGTGACGTTGTCATGGATCAGCGAACCTTTCGAATGCTCGAATTTCGGGTGGGTCGCGTCGGACAGTCCTTCGGCCACCAGATTGTGGCTGTACAGGATGTTGTGCGAGGTGCCCTTGTGCCAATCGTCCGGCGTTTCGCCGGTGAAACGCGGGCCGGACGCAGACATGTTTTCATCCACCGCCCAGGTGAGCGAGCAGTGATCAAGGATCAGGTTGTGCGCGCTGGCGGTCGAAATCGAATCTTCGGCAAAGCCCGAACCGCGTTCCTCGCCATTATCGCCAGGCCGGACGCGGATGTGCTGGATGATGGCGTCGCTGGCCTTCACGTCGATGCCGCCCCGGATCAGCGTGATGCCCGGCGAAGGCGCCGTCTGTCCTGCTATCGTGACATGCGGATTTGAGATGACGAGCGTTTCCTTCTCGAGATCGATCACACCGCCCACCTCGAACACGATGATACGGGCGCCTTCCTTTTCCACAGCGTCGCGGAAGCTGCCGGGGCCGCGATTGTCCAGGTTCGTGACCTTCACGATCTCGCCGCCACGTCCGCCGACCGTGATCGATTCCCAATCCATTGCGGGAAAGAACCATTCTGGTTGAACCGGAGGCGGCGCATAGGCATCCGCCAGTTCGACCGTCTCCGGCGCGCTGGTTTCGCCAGAGCCCAGCGGCGTTGCACAGCTGGCGAGCGGCGCGAGTGCAGCAAACGCGAAGGCCGCAGCGACCCGGTGGAGTTGCATGGACATCAATGTCCTCCCATCTAAGCTTCTAAGCGTTTTTCCGGGCACCGAGACATAAAATTCGATTGACACACACCCGATTGCCCACATTATGACACCGGTTTCCGCGCCTGTCCAGCGACGGCGGGGCCATAAAACAATTGGACACGCGGGCGGAATGAATTGCGGCGGCGACGAGGGATAGAACGGCATGCAAGACCCAAGACCTTTGACACGCTCGGGTGCTTCTGCGGTGGATCCGCGGGCCTCGGCGTTTGTTGAGGCCCGTCTGGCAGGTCGCTCCATCGCCGCCTATCCGGGCGATCTGCCTGCCACGCTGGAGCAGGCTTATGCCGTCCAGTCCCAAGCCATCAATCTGTGGCCGGACGAGATTGCCGGCTGGAAGGTCGGACGTATCAATCCGCCCTGGGACGCTCAGCTTGGCACCGATCGACTGGCCGGTCCGATCTTCAGCCGGCAGATTGTAGAGGCCACTGAATCGGCCAGCCCGATCTTCCTGTTCCAGAACGGCTTTGGAGCCGTCGAAGGCGAAGTGGTCATCGAAGTCGGCGAGGATGCGCCCGCTGAAAAACTCGACTGGACGCTCAATGAAGCCAAGGAAATTGCGGCTTACCTGCGGGTCGGCGTTGAAATCGCCTCCAGCCCGTTTGCTGAAATCAATGACCATGGCCCGCTCGTTACCATATCCGATTTCGGAAACAATAACGGCTTGATTCTCGGCGCCGAGATTCCCGGTTGGCGCGACGCGTCTCCGTCAGACTGGAAGTTCCGTACGTCTATAAATGGCGTGGAGGTTGGCGCAGCAGACGCAATGTCCGTACCCGGCGGTCCGTTCGAATCGCTGCGCGCGCTGCTAGAAATATGCGCCCGCCGAAACCTGCCCCTCAAGCGCGGGATGCACATCTCGACCGGCGCTGTCACCGGCGTCCACGTGATCGCTCCCGGCCAGTCCACGCTTATCGAAATGGCCGGCCTGCGCGCCATTCCGTGCCGCGCAGAAACCGCACACAGCACGTATTCACCGGCCAGCCGCGCCTGATCAAAGAAACAAATTTTGCAGCACTCGCCAATGATGCACCTGATCATGACAAGATCGAAACAAAAGCAATTGACACCGGTATCATGCTTTGCCATGCTACCGGTAACAAACTGAACGGCTTCTCTTGAAGGCGGCCGTCTTGCAGAAAAACGCTCAATTCTGGGAGGAGAGCACCGATGCGTTTCAAGGATACCAGCTTCAATTTCCGGCTACTCATGGGCGCGGCCGTTGTCGGTCTGATTGCGGGCGGCGCCACGGCACAGGAGCAAGACGCCCCTGAAGACGAAAGCCGCCAGGAAACAGTCGTCGTCACCGGCTTCCGGCAGAGCTTGCAACAGGCCATCGCGGTCAAGCGCAATGAGACCGGCATTGTCGACGCGATCAGCGCAGAAGACATTGCAGATTTCCCTGACCTCAACCTCGCGGAAGCCCTGCAGCGGGTTCCTGGCGTGCAGATCGACCGTGACGGCGGCGAAGGCCGTTCGATCAACGTCCGCGGTCTCAGCTCGGACTTCGTGCGTGTGCAGATCAACGGCATGGAAGCCCTCGCAACCACCGGCGGCCGTGACGGCCGCGCCAACCGAAACCGCCAGTTTGACTTCAACGTCTTCGCTGCCGACCTTTTCACGAGCGTGAAAGTCGCCAAGTCGCAAGAAGCCGAAGTCGAAGAGGGCTCGCTTGGCGCAACGGTTCAGCTGCGTTCGGCCAAGCCATTTGACTATGATGGCTTCACGATGGCCGCCGGCGCAAACGCCTCGTACAATGACTTGTCGGAAAACACCGATCCCCGCTTCACGGGCCTGATCTCGGACCGCTGGCTCGATGGCCGCCTCGGCGCGCTTGTGTCGGTCGCCTACTCGACCCGCAACACGTTCGAAGAAGGCTCAAGCTCGGGCCGGTTCCGCGTCCCGGCTGACGACGGCTGTAACGGCCCGAACTACGTCAACATCACTCGTTGCTACCAGTCCGTTGGCACCATCACGGATGCGAGCGGGAACGTACTGACGGGCACAGCCGCTCAAGTTGCCGCCGCCAACGCGGCTGCTCCGCGCATTCCGCGCTATGGCCGCATCAGCTACGACCGCGAACGCCTCGGCCTTACGGGCGCGATCCAGTTTGAGCCGTGGAACGGCACCGAGATCACATTCGACTCGCTCTATGCGAAACTCGACCAGACGCGCAAAGAAGAGTTCCTCGAAGTTATCTCGCTCGCCCGCGAAACCGCCGCCCAAGGCCTGCGGACAATGGACCTCATCAGCGGCGTTGTGGACAACAACGACACGCTCGTCCAGGCGACGTTCAATGACGTCGATGTCCGCACCGAGCAGCGGATTGACGTTCTTGCCACCGAGTTCTTCCAGAATTCGCTGTCGTTCGAGTCGGACCTGTCGGACTCCCTCCACCTTTCCGGTCTTTTCGGCGTCTCGCGCGCGATCGGCAAAAACCCGCAACAGACAACCGTGTCACTTGAGCGCCATGACGTCGACGGCTATTCTTATGACTACTCCGATCCGAATCTGCCGGCGTTCAGTTACGGCTTCGACGTAACGGACCCGGCCAACTTTACGTTCACTTCGAGCAACGCTCTCGGTGATGCGTCGATCATCCGTGAACGGCCGAACAAGACCTTGAACTCCTACGAGACCGGCCGGATCGATCTGGCTTGGGACATCAATGACATGCTCACGCTGTCCGGCGGCGTTTCGCAAAAGGAGTTCGGATTTGACGTTAAGGAACGTCGCAAGGCAACCGAAGGCGTCTCTGCCGCCACTCTGACGGCGCTTGCGAACAACGGCTATACGCTCGCGGACTATACAACCACGATCACCGGCTTCGGAAACGGCATGGATCTGCCAGGCGGCACGCCGACTACCTGGGTCATCCCCGACTTGAACGCCCTCAACGCCATCGTCGATTTCGATTGTGATTGCGTGAACGAGTATGGAGACTGGCGCCTCAGCCAGTTCGCCGGTGAAACCCGCAGCGCGACGGAAACGTCGAAAGGTGCCTACGTCCAACTCGATTGGCGCACCGATTTTGGCTACGTCCCGGTGCGCGGAAATGTCGGCGTGCGCTACGTGGAAACTGAACTCGAAGCGACCGGCATCCTCAGCGGTTCGCCGACCACAGCCGTCTTCAAGTATGAAGACACACTGCCGGCGCTGAACATCGTGATCGAGCCTGCCGAGAACGTTTTGCTTCGCATCGCCGCGGCAAAGACCATCGCTCGTCCCAGCCTTGCCTCGTTGACGCCGGGTGGCTCCGTGGATGCCAGCCCTCCGGGCCTGTCACTCACAGCCGGCAACCCATTCCTCGAACCGATCCGCTCAAACAATGTGGATCTCTCGTTGGAATGGTATCCGTATGATGAGGCTCTCTTCTCGGTCGCCCTGTTCCGCAAGAACATCGAGAGCTTCACCCAACGTCTGCGCCAGGACATCCCCTACTCGCAGACCGGTTTCCCGGTATCGCTCCTGCCGCCAGGCGTGACGCAGGACGACATCTTCGCGGTGACAACCTTCGTCAACACCCCGGGCGGCGTGGTCAACGGCTTCGAAGTGACACTTCAGACGCCATTCAACTTCGACTTCGTCCCCGAAGCCTTGCACGGCTTCGGAGGTCTGGTGAACTACACCGAAATTGAGTCGGAATTCGACTACATCATCAACCCGACCAGCGGCGCTACGGTGACCCAACCGCTCATCGGCCAATCCCCGTCCTCGATGTCGGCGACGCTTTACTACGAGCGCGGCCCGTTCGAAGCCCGCATCTCCAGCAGCTGGCGCGACGAGTACCTGACCACCGTGCCTGCATCGAGCGGAAACGATGTCGAAGGCAAAGCCGCCACGATGAACATCGACTTCTCGGCCTCCTACGAACTGTCCGAACAATTCGAGCTGACCTTCGAAGCGATCAACATCACGGACGTTTATGACGAGCGCTGGATCAACAGCGAACGCCACAACAACCTGAACTACGAGCACACGGGCCGCGAGTTCGTGGTCGGCGTTCGCTATCGCTACTAAAGACTGAACGGACACGTGCGGAATCGCCTACTCCCTCGGCCGCACGTCCTCAATTGAACCTTTGCCGCCGGCTCGCCCCTACGAGCCGGCGGATTTGTATCTAGCAGCCTACGATGACAGAGCATCCCTATGACGTTCACCCGCCGCATGACCCTTGCAGGCCTGGCTGGCCTCCCCCTCACAGCATGTTCGACCGCGTCAATGACCACAGACCCACGCGAAGGCCTGCTCTCCCCTTCCGGGGAGCGCTGGTCAGGTCTCGCATGGGCGCGAGGGTTCGAAGGCCAGCGCCGCGCCGATCTCGGCAATGGCAAATTCCTGAACCCCGTCTTCGCCGGCGATCATCCCGATCCCTCGGTCCTTCGAGACGGCGACACATATTACATGACGTGCTCAAGCTTCGACGCCTACCCAGGCCTCGTGATCTGGAAATCAACTGACCTTGTGAACTGGTCCTCGATTACCGCTGCCCTAACAACGCCCATCGGTTCGGTATGGGCGCCGGAGCTTTGCAAGCATGCCGGACGCTACTATCTCTACATTCCCGCCCGCTTTCCAAACTACCGGTCAAACTACGTCATCTGGGCGGATCGGATCGAAGGCCCCTGGAGCGACCCCATCGACTTGAAGCTGCCCGCCCATATCGACCCGGGGCACGCCGTCGGCGAGGATAGCCATCGCTACCTGTTCCTGTCGGGCGGCGACCGCGTGCGCCTTTCGGAAGACGGGCTCTCGACAATAGGCCAGGTCGAGCATGTCTACGATCCCTGGCGCTATCCGGACGAGTGGACCGTCGAAGGCTTCTCGCCCGAAGGGCCTAAAATCACGCGCCGGGGCGACTGGTTCTACATGATAACCGCAGTCGGCGGCACCGCCGGCCCGCCCACCGGACACATGGTTATTGTCGCCCGATCCAGCTCCATCCATGGTCCGTGGGAAGACTGTCCCCACAACCCCATCGTGCGCACCTGGTCCGCTGATGAAAAATGGTGGTCACGGGGACACGCCACGCTCGTTGAGGGGAGCGATGGTAATTGGTGGATGGCTTATCACGGCTACGAAAACGGATTCTGGACCCTTGGACGTCAGATGCTGCTAGATCCTGTCGACTGGTCTGCAGACGGCTGGCCAATCGCGAGGGGCGGTGACCTATCCAAGCCGCTGCGCAAACCCTCAATCTCAACCCATCAGACGCACGGCCAACCGCTATCCGACAACTTTTCCACAAACCGCCTCGGAACACTTTGGGCGTTCTATAATCCGGGCCCAGATGAAAGCTCACGTTTCAGGTTGACGCAGGATGGTCTCGCCTTGGCCGCAAAAGGCACTGGCCCAGCCAATACCTCCCCCCTCTGCTTCGTCTGCGGCGATCTCGCGTACGAGGTCGAAGCCGATATCGAGCTGGCCAATGGCACGGAGGCAGGCCTCCTGCTGTTCTACTCCAAACGCCTCTATGCTGGGCTCGGCTTCGATGCGAACGGGCTCGTCATGCACCGCTACGGTCGCTCTCGGCGGGGCCGCGCGCCCGAGAACCCTGGCAACCGCCTTTTCGTACGTATCCGCAACGACCGCCACATCGTCACGATGTATACGCGCCGCGAGGGCTCCGCCTGGGAAAAATATGGTGTCCAGATGGAGGTCTCAGGCTACCATCATAACACTGATGGCGATTTCCTGAGCTTGCGTCCCGCTCTTTATGCGTGCGGCGGCGGCGAAGCGAGAATCCGGAACGTGACATACCGGGCGCTTTAGTGCGGCCAGCGTTCAGTCAAAATCGCTGCCACGCTACCCGCCCATGAAACTTCGATGGCTGGATCCGAGGGCGCACCCGGCGCAAACAATTCAAAGATCACGGTTCCGTCCGTCTGCGTACTTTCGATAACACGCACCGGTGACAGGCCGGGCGCAGCCGCCTCCGCCGCCGCGCGCACCGCCACCGGCACCGCGCTCCAGTCGAGATCGCGCTGCGTCTCCACAATCTGCGGGCCCGCTGCTGTCATCAGGATGTCGAACTCCAGTTCACTGCCATCCGGCAATTCCCCTTCGACATCATAATAGGTTCGCCCGTCGCGCACCTTCTTCTGCACCTCGGCGATGACGAACCCTTTTACTGCGCCTACGGCGAGGGCGCGTACCTCAGCGGGTGTTTCGTCAACCGCAATATTGGTGATGACGACTCCGGTGGTTGGAGGCGTTGCACAAGCGGCAAGCGCGCCCGCCGCCACGGTCGCCAATGTCGCAAATTTCCTGTTCATCGCTTCAACTCCTTTGGTGGAAATGGCATCAACTGCCCCATTGGTTGAAGGGCACTTTCGCAAACAGTTTTCGTTCCTCCCCACGCGGATCGCGCACGAGACGCGTTTGGGCGCCGAACAGCAGGGTCTCGCGGGAGGGCACACGGTACATCGGCCAGCCCGTCAGGCCGGCATGCTCCGGCGTGCCCGTCCGCGCCAGCGAGACGAAGGCGCCGCCA
Source organism: Hyphomonas sp. (assembly GCF_016125515.1). GTDB lineage: Bacteria > Pseudomonadota > Alphaproteobacteria > Caulobacterales > Hyphomonadaceae > Hyphomonas. The sequence goes on along the minus strand of NZ_WGLO01000009.1, from coordinate 185,569 downwards.
AGTTCCTCGTTGATGCGTTTGGCGGCCGCCGCTTCGCCCGGCATGGCGTTCGCTTTGTCGAGATTGCCGAACACGTAGCCGATATCGACTGCATGCGGAGCACCCCATTTTCCGCCATCCTGCGTCCAGGGCAGATCAAACCGGTAAACCCATGTGGGTGCGCCTTGCCGCGCCCGGGCGTCCGCCTCCTCCACCTGCCCGCGCCAGGATCGCCCGGCCGTGGCGGCGGCAAAGAATATCTCACCCGGCGTCCGCTCCGGATAGACCTCGCGATAGGCTGCAACCACCGTACCCGGATCAATATCGCACCGCATATGCAGCGCCAGCGCGCCCGGCAGATCCTCCCAGCCGAGATCAAACTTCTCGGGCTCCCGGCGTCCGATTAGCGTGCGCGTCTCATCCAGCGTGTTGCCGAGGATCATCGGAATGCGGGCCGATTGCGCAGGCGCATCCGGCCAGAACGGGTGGCGCGTCAGCATCCGTTCGTCCAGCACCGGACCGAAATACAGACCTTGCGTCTCGTCCAGCGGATCGCGCGCATCGAGCGCCTCGACGATCCGCGCGGCTGGCAATTCGGCGATGGCAGCAGGCCTGCTCGCGTCGATCTTCAGCGCCTCCAGCAAGGTACGCGCGCGCCGCTCGGCATGTAGCGGCCCGGATGCGGTCACCTGCTGCCCGCTCATCGTTGCGGCGGAATGGAACAGGTCCGCCGCAGCCGGCGATGCCATCATCGTCGCGATCTTGGCTCCGCCGCCGGATTGGCCGAACACCATCACGCGACCGGGATCGCCGCCGAACGCGGCCGCATTGTCGCGCACCCATTCGAGCGCGAGCACCAGATCCCACTGCCCGGCATTCCCGGAATCCGGGAACACGCCCGGTATCAGCGGTTCAAGGTAGAGATAGCCGAACGCATTGAGCCGGTGATTGACCGTGATCACCACGACATCATGCCGGGCCGCCAGCCGCGTGCCATCATACAAGTCGTCGGAACCGGAACCCGAATTGTAGGCGCCGCCATGGATGTAGACCATCACCGGCCGCAACCCGCCATCGCCAAGCCCCGGCGTCCAGACGTTCAGGAACAGGCAGTCTTCGGACTGTCGGGCGTCGCCGCCGCGCTGGGGCGACGAAGCGCCGTAGCCGGTCGCCGGCTGAACTTCCGTCCACGGATCGGGCCGCTTTGGCTTTGCAAACCGCGTGGTGGCGGTATCGGCGCCGTAGCGCACGCCGCGAAATACGTTGATGCCGTCCTGCACAAGCCCGCGCACCGGTCCGGACGTTGTGAGAATCACCGGGTCGGCGGTTCCGGCGCGTGCAAAGCCTGCCATCGGCGCCATCGCCGCCGTCAACAGAAGGTGGCGCCGGTTCATGTGCATGGCGCGCCCTCGGATGTCGTGCCCAGCACGCGGCAGCGCCATGCCGGAAAGTCACGGTCCAGCAGCGTTGAGGCCCAGTTGCCATACCAGCTGTAGCCGGTGCGCCGCTCCGGATCGATCTGGTCGAAACGCTCCACGCGCATTCCGTCGCGGTTGGCCAGAACCGGCGTATTGTCGGCGATGTCATAGAACCGCGCCCACAAAGGCCGTGCTCCCGGATCGGCAACCAACTGCCGGTCGAACTTCGCGTTGTGGTACCGGTAGGCTTGCTCAGACTGCAAAGGCACCGTCTCAAGACGCCACCCTTCGATCTGAACAGCGCGCAACCATTCGGCCGCGCCCGCAACGCTGGCGATTACCTCGGGGGACGGGCTCTCGATCGACATCAGGTAATCGAGGATGGCGACGGTCTCCTGCGAAACGATGGCCGTCAGCTCGAAAGTGCGACCACCCATTGGCGCCAGGGTCATGGGATCATACTGTCCCGCCCAGCCCGTCAGGGTATCGCCCTGGCGCACCTGAAGGCGAAGCAGGCAATCCTCGCCGCGCGCCAGCGCAGCCTTCGCCGTGGCGCGCGTCTCGGCATCGAACGCATCGAACGGCGCGCGGGCCTCGGAAATCCGCCGAAGCAGCGTCAAAGGTCCGGAGAACACTTCATCCGCAACAGTCAGGCGCGACTGGTAGGCCGCCTGCGCCGGAACACTGTGCGGCCAGCCACCACAAGTTTCGAACTGGTTGCGCAACAAGTAATCCAGCCCGCGCGTGGCAGCCTCGCGATACTGCTGTTCGCCGGTCAGCACGAATGCGCCCATCAGGTATTCGATCTGTGTAAAGACGTTCCGGTTGTCGAAGCTGCCTTGGGTCTCTCCCTTTTCCGCCAGCAACTGTTTCACATCCCCGGCGCTCATCACCTGCAGCGGATCGCGGTTCTGCACCCACCCTCCATGATTACGCTGCATGAGAAGCAGGTTGTCAGCGATGGCCCGGACATCAGACTCGTCGTGGCGCGGATAGTCGCTGCCCCGCTTCAGCTGCCAGTGATGCACAGCATCGTCGAACCCGATGACCGAAAGTCCGTCCGCTCCGGCCGGCCCGGCGAGCGCGAGCGCCATCGCGGCGGCGCTGGCCGCCCATCGCCGGATGCCTTTCTGAAAACGCGCCGAACCCGTCATGTCAGTCCTCCCGGAGAGCGATCTGTGTCAGCCCTTCCCGACGATTAAATGACACCGGTGGCATTTGGTCAAGGAGAACAAGCGCCCAAGGCGAAAACAGTCCAGGGACCCCCGACTTGTGGAGCCTTTTGTGGACAGTTTGAGGAGTGGCCAGACACGCAAGAACCCAGCGCTGGGGCGCGCCCCCGGCCACGGTCAGCGCAACGACTTTTCGGTAACCGGAATGTTTTTCCTTCTGGAGCGGGCGAAGCGCTCCGGAGAATATAAAAAACCTATTTATAACAGGACGTTAAACGCAAAAAATTTTTGATTTGTAGGAATATTTGTAGGGAATTTTGTGGGATGATCTTCTCCTCTTTTTTTATTATCGTGAATGAAGTTTCGAAGCATCGACCCAATCGCGGTCTCCTGAAATTTTTCAACCGGCTTTCCAATCGATCATCCTCGCGCCAGACAACGTCGCCAAGACGCTCAGCACCGGAGCAGCGCAATAGGTGTCCGCTCTTAAACAGGATGATCCCGCCGAAACTGGTTAGCTGCAATGACTGATACCTGGACAGGTGCTGTTAGACAAATGCGAACCCGCGTTCGTGAAGCAGGTCTCCGACATTGCGCACAGCGGCGCTCTAGCTAAGACTACATTCGCTTCATCGTAGGCAAACCAAATCGTCAACAGAACTTGAACAGCGGCCCGGCAATCGGTAGGGTATTCGTAACGTTACGACATTGAATGTCCGAGGGGTGTTTGTGACAATTGCAATGCATACCGAGGTCGTTCAACACCTTCGGGGGAACGCTGACTGGGCACGGTCGTGGCTGTTTGAGAAGGCCTTTCCGCTGTGGTCGTCAGCCGGAGTGTGCCCCTCGTTGGGCTTCTGGGAAGAACTCGACGGGTCTGGTCAGCCGATCACAAACCCAAAAACACGTGTGCGCGTCCAGGCCCGCCAGACATACGTGTTCGCGAAAGCATATCAGATGGGATGGCAATGCCAGATCAGCGAACAGATGATGCGCTTGGGCGTCGCTACTCTGGTCGAGCAATGCCAACGTCATGACGGGTTGTATGGCTTCGAGATCGAGCTCGGCAAAGGACTGACACACGATCGCGCGAGCCTATACGATTCGGCGTTTGTCCTGCTTGCATTTTCGGCCGTCGCCGCGGCCGGTTTGAAGGAACTAGTGGTACTGCCCGCAGAACGGTTGACCCTCGCGCTTGAATCAACTGGCAAGCGGCAGCCGGATGGAAACGGATACTTTGAAACCCTGCCTGCGAGCCCCCAGCGGTCACAAAACCCGCACATGCACCTATTCGAGGCCTATCTCGCGGCAGCTGCCGCGTTCGACAGGATCGATTATCTGGAGCGTTGTACCAAGATCCGCGATTTCGTCCTGCGTGTATTTTTCGATAACGGATCATCGACCTTGCGGGAGTTTTGTTTCCCCTTAGGGGACGAAAGTTCAGTGAACCGCGTAGAGGCTGGCCACCATTATGAGTGGACGTGGTTACTGCAGAAACATGCGGAGCTGTCGGGTACCGCAGTGTGTCGCCACGCGGGTGAACTGTTTGCCAGCGCGCTCCGGCTCACCGAACCTGACGGATGCATTATTCTGGAACACACCCTCGACGAAGTCCCCCTGCGCTCTGACCGGAGGCTCTGGTCCCTGACAGAAGCCTTAAAGGCGAACCTGATTGTGGCACACGGCGGCGACAGGGAGGCACTGACTAGAGCCATCGAAAATTTAGGCCGGATTCGCCTGGATCATTTCGACGGTGCGCCCGATGGGGGATGGCTAGACTGCCGAACCATGGATGGTTGCATCAATGGCTGCAGCATACCTGCTAGCACAGCGTATCATATCGTGCTTGCATTCGACGAGTTGATCCGCATCTCGCAATCTCTCAACGACTAGTGTCGCGGAGCGTCCCGTCGGTGCCAGACGGACCGCATCGTCAAGCGCCTGAACTCTGATGCGCAATCGAGTCGCCCCACTCAAAACCCGTGTTCCTCGATCTGTAGACGAGCCTGCACCCGACGTGTGAAGCAGAAAAAAACCCGCTCTAGCAGCTAGCATGAGTTCGGACGATCGCGCTGGCAGAAACTCTCTGCGCAGAGAAAGCAGCTACTGCAGATCACGCCAGAATTAGGATCCACCTTGTCGAACTGTCCCCAGGTCCGCTCCCAGACATTGCCGGTCATATCGAACTGGCTAAACCCGTTCGACCGGAAGCATCCGGCGGGCGCATTACCAAATGTTGGCCTGCTGCTCGTTGTCTTCAGTAGGTTTACCGGTCTATTCGTAAAGCGCTCCGGACAGCCCGCGTCGAGCTGCATACGCCTATTGTGCTTCCGTCGGCAGACCACCCCCCGCCCGCTTCGCAAACTCGATCGAGTCATTGACGGAGAGGCGGACGACCGGATGTTTTATCCGCGCTTCGATCGAACTACCTAGGCCTTCTGGATGGCGCCCGTTGGCGCCTGCAACGGGCTGCCACGATTCGGGGGACCACGACCGAAGGGGCGTAAAATACCGCTGAACCCGGGATCAAAGCTGTAGGTGGTGAATCAGGATGGTTGTATCCGTCCGGTTCGCGCTTGGCTTTGGTTACTTAACCCGTCGCCTCAAGCACACTTTTTCGTACGGACCAGCCAATGACAAGTCTCGGGAAACAACTGAACCGCGCCGGTAACCCCGGAGGCTGTTTGGTTAGAGTCATGCAGCGATAGCGTTTTCCTTCAGCGCTGCAAAGTAGTTGGCCTCGGCTTCTGCCGGAGGGATGTTTCCGATCGGCTCGAGCAGGCGGCGGTGATTAAACCAGTCGACCCATTCGAGGGTGGCGTACTCGACGGCGTCCATGGATTTCCAGGGGCCTTTCCGCCAGATGACTTCGGCTTTGTAGAGTCCATTGATCGTCTCGGCGAGGGCATTGTCATAGCTGTCACCGACGCTGCCGACGGATGGCTCAAGGCCTGCCTCTGCCAGACGCTCCGTATACCGTATGCTGACATACTGGCTGCCGCGGTCAGAGTGATGAACAAGACCACTTCCGATGCCGGGCCTTCGGTCGTGCAAGGCCTGCTCAAGAGCATCGAGCACAAAGCTCGCATGCGCCGTCCGGCTGACACGCCAGCCGACAATGCGGCGGGCGAACACATCGATCACGAAGGCGACGTAAACGAACCCGGCCCAGGTCGAGACGTAGGTGAAATCGCTGACCCAGAGCCTGTTCGGTGCCGGGGCCTTGAAGTTGCGGTTCACATGGTCGAGCGGGCAAGGCGCCGCCTTGTCGCTGTAGGTCGTGCGGTGCGGCTTACCGCGGATTATGCCCTGCAATCCCATGGCTTTCATCAGGCGCCTGACGGTGCAGCGGGCCACGTCAAAGCCTTCCCGCTTCATCTGGTGCCAGACCTTGTTGGCGCCATAGACGCTGAAGTTCTCATTGAAGACCCGAAGGATCTCCGGCTTCAGCGCCTCATCCCGGCGGACGCGCGGCGGCTTGAGCTCGGGGCGACGCCGCCGCGCATCCGCCTCATGATAGGTTGATGGGGCGATCGGCAATACCCTGCAGATCGGCTCGACCCCATAAACATCGCGATGATCGTCAATGAACGCGATCATGTCTTCGGTCGGCGGTCGAGCTCCGCCTGGGCAAAATATGCGGACGCCTTCCGGAGGATCTCGTTCGCCTGGCGGAGCTCCCGGTTCTCGCGCTCAAGCGCCTTGATCCGTTCGCGCTCTTCAGTGCTGGGCCCGGACCGCTTGCCGGCGTCCCGCTCGGCCTGCGCGACCCAGCCATGCAGTGTCTGCGGCACGCACCCGATCTTGCCGGCAATCGAGACGATCGCCGCCCATTGCGACGGGTACTCGCCGCCGTGTTCAATCACCATCCGAACGGCTCGCTCACGCACCTCTGGCGAGTAAGGAGGTCTCTGCTTCTTGTCTGTCATAGGTCCACTCTCTCAAAGAAAATGGCCTCCGGCAAACCCGGCGCGGTTCACTTCGGCTTGGATGAGTTTTTCAAACGCAACTTGAGCGACCTATTCCCCGGCACTGTAGACTCCCACCTCGCGTCTGCGGTCGCGAATAAACAAGGTTGGTACAGTGACGATCTCCTAAAGGAGAGACTAGGGATTTAAGCGATTTTCCTTGCGGGCAATTCTTTGGCTTTTGACAATGCCTCACGAAGTGCCTTCTTGACCGACAGACCAACTGCTTTCGCCATCTTGGGCGGCACCGCGTTTCCGACTTGCGTATACTGAGGAACCTCGAAGCGCCGCCTCAGGCTTCCAGTGGTCTCTTTGGCTCTGAATTCGAATGCATCTGGGAACGATTGGAACCGAGCAAGTTCGCGCACTGTAAGTGTTCGAGGCAGGCTGGGGTGGACGTAGTCATCTGGCAAGCTCACGACCGTGGGGCTGGGCGCGCTCCATTTCAAAGGTCGCTGGCTGTGCTTCTTGGTGCCAAGTTCCATTATCGCCGTGACCAGATCAATCTTGTCTTCGGCGAGAGTAACTCCATCGGGCGCTTTAGCGGGCAGCGAGGTGTTTCCCAGCGCTTCTGCGACCATCACCCTCAATCCGTTCTTGGACACTCCCTCGACTTTTGGAATATTCAATATCTTGGCATTTAGGCCTTGATCTCGGATGTACTGGTACAGACGAAAGCGGGTCTCAATGTGTGGAGCGTGACGACGACGAGCGTGGTTCGGCAATGCGCCCTTGCTGTATGAAGCTCTAACTCGCTTTGGCATCCACTCGGTGCTCTCGCGCATCTCATTTGCAAACTCAGAGATGTTTATGTTCTCGATATACCCGTCGTCGGAAAGGTCACCGATCGCGTCCGCAACAGTCAAGATGTCCTCGCCGAAGTGCGTAGCCTTCGGCGCAACCACGGGACGACGATTGAAGAGCGTAGTTTGGATGTGATCGAATTCGGATTTCCAAGTCTGGCTTGAACCTTCAAAGCCGAGAATCTCTGCTACATCAGCCCTAAGCCCAATCAGCATCACTCTCGGACGGTGCTGCGGGGTGCCGAAGTGCATGGCGTTTAGCAGTACGGGCTGAACTTTGTATCCCGGCCCGGTTTCAGAGAGCGCTATCCGTAGCTGGTCGAAAGGCGAGGACTGCCCATGCTTCAGGAAGTCTTGCTTCATCCCCGACACGTTCTCGATGACAACTGCCTTTGGGTGAACAGCCTCGACAAACTCTAAAAACTGCCAAGGTAACTTGTTCCGCACGTCGGCGGGATTCCTGCGACCGGCTAGTGAAAAACCCTGACATGGCGGGCCGCCAGCAACGAGATCAATGTCTTGAGCCTTTAGCTGAGACAGCAGTTCTTTGCACTGCAGAACGGCCGCAAGCTCTTTGACGACGAGCTTCTTTTTCGCTTGCTGCAAGACGGACGTGTCGGGCGATGAAAATTTCTCCCAATCCTCTTGCTCAACGATACGCTCAACGAAATTGTGGAAGAATGTCTCCGCCGCCATGTCAGACTTTTCGACGGCCAGGGCTAGCTCGAAACCGGCCTGCTCTAGCCCCAACGACAGACCTCCGCATCCGGCAAACAAATCTACGTATTTGAACTTGCTCGACATGCTCGCATCTCCGAATCGATTGGTCGGAACATAACGTGATTTTCGAGTTCGACCAGGCGTTTTTCCCAGGATTTTGTGGATGGATTCGTTTTGTTCAGGGAAGGTGGTCTGAAAGCCATCTCTCCAGCGCTTCGGGATTGTTTGCGGTGCAGGCCCAGACTGTCAGCACGTTCCAACCCAAGGCGGCCAAAGCTTCGGACTTCTCGCGGTCGCGCTCGACATTCCGCGCCAGTTTCGGCACCCAATACTCTTGATTGCTCGTGGGCAGCCGACCTTCCTTGCATTCTGCGTGTTGGTGCCAGAAGCAGCCGTTCACCATTATGACGATCCCGTACTTAGGCAGGACGATGTCCGGACGACCGGGAAGGTCCTTGCGGTGGAGGCGGAACCTGTAGCCAGCACGGTGCAGCGCCTTTCTGACGTGGAACTCAGGCTTAGTGTTCTTCTGTTTGATGCCCCGCATGATGCGGCTGCGCTTTTCAGGGGAGACAAAGTCAGCCAACGCTTTTCGGCCCGTTCACGCTGCGCAAATTCGACACATCAATAGCATCCAGCTTTTATGGGCGCACCAGTAGACCTGTGGACCTGTGGACGAACTAGCCTACGCGCCGCCAAACAGCCCCGAAACTACTGTTGAGTTCCATGCGCGCTGTAGATCACGCAGGCTGCAGGCAAACATCTCACCACCGATGCTAAATTTGGTGAGTGTGCCCTTAAGATTGTGCTCGAGAGCATGTGCCTGGTCAGGCGAGCCCGTTGCCTGCGTCATGTACAGCGTCCATGACTCTCCCGTGACCACGGAGGGAATGTTGGTATTGAAGCTAGCCGCCCTGCCCGCCGGATCATGAGAGCTGCCGACCTTCCACACTTCTTGCTTTCCAAACCTGAGGACATAAACGTTGCCGAAGTTGCGCGGAGCAACCTCAAACTCCCGCTTTCCAGACGACGGCTTTGGGCCCCGGCTCGGCAGTAGGTCACGTTGGTTCGCCAGTATTTCGCGCTCCCGTTCAAGAGCTGGGGTGTCGGGCAACTCAACTTCGATTGTAGAGAGGGCTAAGGTCGCAAGTTGGTCGGCGTCCTTCACCCGGATTGCTCCCTGAGTAGCGGACCTCGGAAGCTGGCGCTCAAACACGTCTGTCAGCAGTGGCGTGTCGGTGAAACGCCACGCGCGGGTCATCGGAATGGCGCTTGAGTATCGGATACGGTCGCCGTCCATCATCTCGGGAGGGAGGGGCCACACCACGACCATTGACTGTGTGTCTACGGCGCGGCGACCTATTTCAGCCATTCCGAGCAGCCGGCCGCGTTCACCTTCCTTGGTTTCCTTGGTCTTGGTGGCGACGAACACTATCCGATCACCCGGCTCAGAATCCGTAAGAAGGTTGTCGCGATGCGTTGACGACGAAAAAGTGATCGCCGGCACGATCTCAGGCCGGAAGCCGTAAAATCTGCTTATGAACAATTTCAACTGCTGACCTCACCGCCCTCTATCGGGAGGTGTGACTGAACACCGTTGATGGACCGTGAAGTTTGGATGATGTCTCGGTGGCACTAAGCCTCTGGTGCGGACGTGACGTCCCCCTGAAGCGCGTTGAATTCCGAGACCTTAAATATGGCCTGACGATGGCCTGAGCCGCGCAGCACCGATCCGATCGATCAGCTACGCCTTGCAATCGCTAAGAAAAATGGTGCACCCGAAGAGATTCGAACTCCTGACCCCCAGATTCGTAGTCTGGTGCTCTATCCAGCTGAGCTACGGGTGCATGGCCATTGCAAGGAGGGGACACATACAGGCGTGCCCCCGGGCTTGCAAGCCACAAAAACGGGTTCGTTCAGTCCGGCTGGGCCGGGGTGGAGGGTTCGGTGGAAGCCGGTGCATCTGCCGGCCCGGCGGGCTCTGATTCTGCTTCTTCTTCAGAGGCCTCGGCGATCGGTTCCGGCGCCGGAGCGGGAGGGAGAGCAAGGCCCGTAACCGAGGCGATCCAGCCGGCATAGGCCGACACGCGCGCATAAATGCCGGGATTTTCCGCCCGGGCGCAGCCAAGGCCCCAGCTGACCACGCCGACCTGGACCGGTCCCTCCGGCCCGCGCAGCACCAGCGGACCGCCGCTGTCGCCCTGACAGGAATCCGAGCCGCCGATGCCGGCGCAGATCTGTGTCGCCTCATCGACCGTGACGCCGGCGAAGCTGCCGGAGAGGTTGGCGGCCGCGAGACCGTCCTGGATCTTCTGGGCGCAGACCGGTGGTTGCAGCGGCGGCACGTTGCCTTCCTGCAGGATCAACGATCCGGCCGCGACCTGCCGCCCGGTGCGCGTGACACCGCCCTCCCCTTGCGCGCCCTCGCCCTTGCGACCGAATCCGGCGGCCAGCACGTCCGCATAGGGCTGGTAGATATCGACCGGCGCCCCGGCTAGGCCGTCGAGCGGCATCACCGGCGCGGATGCGCGCGAGGAAAGCTGCAGCAGGGCGAGATCGTTGCCGCGTTCCGGTGCACCGGCCTTGTAGCCGGGATGGACGACAACTTTCCGGACGGCAAAGACGCTGCCGGGCGGAATGGTGCGCAAGTCGCTGAGGCCGATGGCGACCGCCAAGGAGCCGGACCGGGTCCAGCGTCCGTCCGCGCCGCGCACATATTGGGCCGCGCGGCCATTCGCGTCGATCTGCATGTCTTCGGCGCAGTGCGCCGCTGTGAGTACCCAATCAGGCGCAATGAGCGTGCCGCCGCATTCATGGAACACCTGCCGGCCTGAAACGGTCTGGATCGACACCATGCCGGGCCAGTCTGCGGGGTCCGCATCGCGCCCCGCCACCATGCAGCCGACGAGCGTGACGGTGAGCACCGCCGCCGCGGCGGCAAACTTCAGAAAACGGTTCATGCGCCAGCCTCCTGCCGTTCGGACTCATATACGCCGCGCGCGATGCTGCGCGCCAGTGTGGAGGCCGCAAGTTCGCCGACCCGGGCGACCTGCAGCGGGCGGTTTTCGCCCAGCGGACGCCGGCCGGTGGCGAGGACGAACACAACGTCGCCGTCCGTCGGTGCGAAGACCGGGCGGATGGCGCGGGCCATGCCCGCCAGTGCCATCTGCGCGACCCGCTCGGCCTCATCACGCGAGAGGTCCGCATCGGCGGCAATACAGGCTATCGTGGTGTTCTCGCGGGGTGCGGGATTGGCCTTGGCGGCGCCCCAGTCCTCGGGATCGAACGTGTGCGCGGCGTCCGGGCGCTTGCCGCCGAACTCGCCGCCGATCTCATAGGGCCAGGCCCAGAAGGCGTCACTGCCCGGTATGCGGACCGAGCCGAAGGCATTGACCGCCGTGATCGCGCCGACAGTCAGGCCGTCCGAGGCGACGATGCTGGCTGAGCCGGTGCCGCCCGGTGCGAGGCCGGCGCGGGCGCCTGTGCCCGCTCCTTCCCGGCCGAGGCGGAATGTGTCGCCGGCCGCCTCGAAGGCGCGCCGGCCGAGCGCTGCATAGGGCGACGTCTCGCCCCAATCCTTGTCGCCGCCATTGGCGAGATCGTAGAGGATCGCTGCCGGCACGATCGGCGTTGGCGGCACCCCGGGGCGCTGCACGAGCGCGAAGCCGCGACCGGCGGCCTTGAGACCGGCCATCACACCATCTGCTGCGGCGAGGCCGAATGCACTTCCGCCCGCGAGGCAGATGGCGTGCGCGCCGCCAACGAGGCGGCCGCCGCCAAGCAGGTCCGTTTCGCGCGTGCCGGGTCCTCCGCCGGCCACGGCGACGGCGCCAACGCAGAAATCGTCCGGCAGGATGACGGTGACTCCGCTGCGCACGCCAGCATCCGCCGCCTGGCCGACGCGGATGCCAGGAACATCGGTTATAAGGTTGCGCGCACCCGGCTTTGCCATGTTAAGAGCCTTGTCAGCTGATTTGTCTGCCCCGGTCTTAAGGGCCTGCGGGCGCCCCGCCAAGCAAAGGGTTTTCACATGCGCCATCTCACCAGTCTCGCTTTCGTACTTTTGATCTCGGCCTGCGCACCGCACACCGTCGCCCCAGCCGCTTCGACGACCGAAGCGCAGGCGACGGCGCCGGAAGCGCTCGGCGACCTGTCGTGGACCAAGGGCGGCATGGTGGCCGCTGCTGACCCGCGCGCGGTCGAAGCCGGGCTCAAGGTGCTGCGCGAAGGCGGCAATGCCGTGGACGCCGCAATTGCCGTGCACGCTGTGCTGGGCCTGGTTGAGCCGCAAAGCTCCGGTCTCGGCGGCGGCGGATTCATGGTCTATTACAACCGCGCGAAAGATACCCTGACCGTGTTCGACGGCCGTGAGCTCGCGCCGGCTGCTGCGACCGCCGACCTGTTCATCAAGGACGGCAAGGTGATGGATTTCGTGCCGGCCTGGCAATCGGGCCGCTCGGTCGGCGTGCCGGGACAGATCGCGCTTTACAAGGCAGCGCATGATGCGGCGGGCCGTGCAGATTGGGCCTCGCTGTTCCAGCCTGCGATCAATCTGGCCGAGGATGGCTTTGAAGTCTCGCCGCGTCTGGCCGAGACCCTGGCCGAGCCGCGCCTGCGCGGCGCCATCCGGCTCGACGACAATCCGGTCACGGCCGCCTATTTCTATCCGGACGGCGAACCCCTGCCGGCCGGCTTCGTGCGCACCAACCCGGCCTATGCCGCGACGCTGGCAGCTGTGGCGCAGGATGGTCCAACTGCGTTCTATCAGGGCCCGCTAGCAGCCGACATCGTGGCCGCCGTCGCTGAAGGCCCGGACGGCGGCGCGATGACGCTGGAAGACCTCGCGAACTACAAAGTGGCCGTACGCGAAGCGGTCTGCGGGCAATTGCAGACCGGCTACAAGATCTGTTCGGCGCCGCCGCCGAGCTCGGGCGGCATTGCCCAGAACCTGATCATGGGCCTCTACGAATACCTCAAGCCGAAGGCGAAGGATGTCGATGAGAGCCTTTACCTCAAGGCATTCGTGGACGCGCAGCGCCTCGGCTATGCCGACCGCGACCATTATGTGGCTGACGCCGACCATGTGCCGGTGCCGACGGCGGAACTGATCGATCCGGTCTACATCAAGGCGCGCGCGTTGCAGGCTTTTGCACCGAACGAAAAAGCGACGCCGGGCGATCCGGGCGTCGTGCTTGGCAAGGAACCGCTGCGTCCGATGTGGGGCGAGGATCCGACCGAGCCCGGCCATGGCACGACACATATTTCGATCATCGACATGGACGGCAATGCCGTTTCGATGACCGCCACTGTGGAAGCCGCCTTCGGCTCTTCGCGCATGGCGGGTGGCTTCCTTCTGAACAATGAACTGACCGACTTTTCCCGCGAACCGACCAAAGGCGGAAAGCCGGTCGCAAATGCTCCCGGTCCAAACAAACGCCCGCGCTCTTCGATGTCGCCGACCATCGTGTTCGACGAAGGCGGCGACCTGTTCATGGTCACCGGCTCGCCTGGTGGAAACTCGATCGTCGCCTATGTCGCCAAGACCCTCGTCGGCGTGCTCGAATGGGGCAAGACGGCGCAGGAAGCCGCGGCGCTGCCGAACGTCATCGCGCGCGGCGATACCGTTGCCGTGGAAGTGGATGTCGATGGCGGACCGGAAGCGGCCCAGGCGTTGCGGGATCTCGGCTACACGGTCGAGGAGCGCACGGGTGAGAATTCAGGCCTGCACCTGATCGTGGTGCGCGACAACGGCCTCGAGGGCGGCGCTGATCCGCGGCGCGAAGGCGCTGCGTTGCCCGTCAACTGACACGCAGGCCTGCCGCCATGGCGAAACTCTACTTTTCGTATGCGGCGATGAATGCCGGCAAATCGACGATCCTGTTGCAAGCGGCCTACAACTACCGCGAACGGGGGATGGAGGTGTTGCTGCTGACTTCGGCGCTCTACCGCGAGGCTGAAGACGGCCATATCAGTTCACGGATCGGTATTTCGGCCGAGGCAACGCTCTACACGCAAGAGACGGATCTGTTCGCCCTGATCCAGGAGCGTATGGGGCACGGCCGGATCGACGCGGTCTTCGTAGATGAGGCGCAGTTCCTGACCAAGGCGCAGGCCTGGCAGCTGGCCCGCGTGGCGGACCATCTCGGCATGCCGGTCCTGGCCTACGGCTTGCGCACCGATTTCCGGGGCGAACTGTTCGAAGGCTCTGCCGCGCTGCTCGCCATCGCCGACAACCTGCGTGAAGTGCGCACGATCTGCGAATGCGGTCGCAAGGCCACAATGGTGGTGCGCCTTGGGCCGGACGGAAAAGCGCTGACCGAAGGCGACCAGATCTCAATAGAGAAGACGACCTACCTCTCGCTCTGCCGGCGTCACTGGGAAGAACGCATGGGGCGTTGTCCGCCCGCGTAAGCCGGCCTGGATGCCGGAACGGCATGAAATTCGCAGCAAATCCACCGTGCGCGCACAATCCGGCCATGGAGTCCTGCGACTCTTCAGGCTCGAGGCCGCATCAAGGAGGCTGCCCATGAATACCGAACCTGTCCGCACCCGCTTGCCAGTTGTGGCTTTCGTGGCCCTGCTCGGCCTTGTTTCGATCGCCATCGGCGCCCTTGCCGTGCCGCCTGCCCAGGCGCAGACCGAACCGGGCCTGATCGACTATCCCGGATTCATGGAACTCGGCTCCGATATCGCCCATTACCGCGAAGGCCGGTTGATCGATCTTGAGACCTTCAACGAAATGAAGGCCGACCCGAATACGCTGGTGCTCGATTCCCGCAGCGCCGGTGCCTACTTCATGGGCCACATAAATGGCGCCGTTAACCTGAATTTCTCCGACTTCTCTGACGGCATGCTGGCCGAAGTGATCGGCGCAATGGACCGGCGTATCCTGATCTATTGCAACAACAACTTCACCGACAATGTCGCGCCGGTGATGCTGAAACGTGTCGAACTGGCGCTCAACGTGCCGACCTTCATCAATCTCTATGGCTATGGCTATGAGAATATCTATGAGCTGAACGGCGCCTACAGCATCGAAGACCCCGAAGTGCATTGGGTCAGCGCGCCGAATCTTCAGTAAAACTAAAGCTATCATCTGACGCATTGCTTTTGCCGCGTCGCGGGGTCAATTGGCCCTCAGATACTTCCCAGGAGGGCTGAGGATGAGCGCTGACGCGCCCGCCGGCCAGACGGCCGCCGCTAAAGTGAACCCCAATGGACCGACCGAGGAGACCGTCCTCGCAGTCGAGCACTATACCGACCGCCTGTTCCGCTTCCGCACGACCAGGCCGAAGAGCTTCCGCTTCCGGTCCGGCGAATTCGTGATGATCGGCCTGCCCAAGGAAGACGGCAAACCACTGTTGCGCGCCTATTCGGTCGCCTCCCCGTCCTGGGACGAAGAGCTTGAATTCTATTCGATCAAGGTGCCGGACGGCCCGCTGACGTCCCGCCTGCAGGCGATCCAGACGGGCGACAAGGTGCTGCTCGGCCGCAAGCCCACTGGCACGCTGGTGCTCGACGCACTGACGCCCGGAAAGCGGCTTTACATGTTCTCCACCGGCACCGGCTTTGCACCCTTCGCCAGCCTGGTGCGCGATCCCGAAACGTATGAGCGTTACGAGCAGGTGATCGTGACCCATACTTGCCGCGATGTGGCCGAACTGACCTATTCGAAAAACCTGGTCGCCAGCCTGAAGGAAGACCCTCTGGTCGGCGAGATGGTTGAAGGCAAGCTGACGCTTTATGCCTCCACCACGCGCCAGCCGTCCGAGCGGATGGGCCGCATCACGGCGCTGATCGAGAGCGGGAAGCTGTTCGAGGATCTTGGCGTACCACCGCTCAATCCCGCCACGGACCGCGCCATGATGTGCGGCTCGATGGAAATGATCCAGGACGTGAAAGCCCTGATGCTAAAAGCAGGCCTGACCGAAGGCTCCAATGCCGCGCCAGCAGAATTCGTGATCGAGAAGGCCTTCGCCGGCTAACCGCGTGCTGGCGGCGCCGCCGTCAGGAAGGGGCCGGTGTTGAGGTGGATCTGGCAGGTCGCGCCACCCGGGCCGGTGGAGCAATAGTCTGCGCCGAAAAGACTTTCGCGGATAGCCGATGTGGACCGGAACGAGCGGCCGCCCTCGGTCCAGGTCGACCCCGCTGCACCGCCGGGCACGCCCAGGGCCTCGTAGAAGCGCTGGGCAGGCGCGCCGGTGCAGGTGAACCGCAAGAGTTCTACCCCTTCGCCGGACACGCGGGTAACTGCGCTGCGATCAATCGCCTGTCCGATACAATCCGTATAGAGAACGCTCTTGCCGGGTGCCGGCAGCGTCTGGGGCTCGCTGAGATCCGGCGCAGGCGGCGGCAATGGCAGCGGCTTCGGCGAAGTCGAGCAGGCTGAAACCGCAGCTGCGGCAAAGATCAAGACGAGTCCGCTAAAACGCCGCATCCGAGGCTCCCTGGCCACAACCGCGCCGACTCTATCCGAGCCGGGTTGCGGCGCAAGGTCAGACGCGCCGGTGCGGGTCAGAATGGTCCCATTCCGCCAGTAGCATGCGCAGGGCGGAGATGAACGCGATCGGCTGGTCGAGCATGACATGATGGCGGGCATGCGGGATCGACACGAACGGCACCTGGTGGCCCAGAAGGCCGCGCATATGGTCGCGCACGATGTCCGGCATCAGCGCACTTTCCTCTCCGCGGATGATCGCGACCCGGCATTTGGCAGCCTTCAGCAACTCGCCGCCATCCCGGCCCGGCTCGAACCGGGTCCAGATCGTGGGATCGAACTTCCAGGTCCAGCCACCTTCAGCGCGCTTGAGGCTCCAGCGCGCGATATAGTCCATGGCATAATGGTTCTCGCAAAGCTGGGGCGGCGCGAGCCGGAAGCGCGCCAGCGCCGTCGCGAGATCGGCGTAGACCTTGTGCGGACGGCCCGCCCGTGACGGGCCTTGATGCGGACGCTCCGGCGGGTTCACCGGGCTGTCGACAATCACCATGCCCTCGAACCGGTCCCCATGCTCGGCGCCGGTGACGAGCGTCACGAAGCCGCCGAAGGAATGGGCCACGATGACCGGTTTGCGCGGCCCGTCGAACAGGCCCGCGTCTTCGGCGACGGCAACCTGTTCGGCCGAAAAGGTCGCCATGTCATAGGTTTCCCGCCACGCACTCTCGCCCATGCCCGAGAAGGTCAGGGCCGCGACATTGTAATGCTCGGCAAAGTATGGCGCGATGAAGTCCCACCAATGGGCGTGGGCACCGTTTCCGTGCACGAACAAAAGCCCCGGCGCGCCGCGCTTGCCCCAGCGCTGATAGGACACTTCGGCGCCCAGCACATCGACCCGATTGGTTTCGTAAGGTGTGGCAACAGCTTCTGGAAACCAGTCCGGCGCCGGCGGCAGTGCGCCGCGATACTCGGCGAGCGGGCCGCCTTCGGACGGAATCTCGGCCGGTTGGTCCCGTACGATCGGATCGCTTTCCCGGCTCATGTATCGCTCCCATTTCTGCAGGCAGTCTGACCCTGACCCGGTGTGTGGATCAAGCCCGTCCGCAACGTCACGGCTGCGGAACGGTGCCCGCAGGCGGCGCCGCGGGCGGCATCACGGAGCTGGGAACCGGCCGCGCGGTCGAGGCGATCAGCGCAGCCGCCGTCAGAGCAACAGCGGCGGCCATGCCGGCCGCGAGCGAGAGGTGGCGGCGGGTGATCTGCATCGGCGGGGTCCTTTCTGAGCGCGGTTTACGAATACGGCCGGGCCTAACGGTCCTCAACGTATCCGATTACAAGGTCCTGTGAGAGCAGTTCGGGCAGCACGACGGGCTCGCGGCTTGCCGCCGGATACCAGAGGTACATCGGCACACCGGCGCGTCCGCGCCGCCGGAGTTCCTCGGCGATCACCGGATCCTTCTGTGTGAAGTCCGCGACGAGAAAGGCAACGTTTGCCGCTTCGAAAGCGGTTCGGACCCGTTTCGAGGAGAGGGTGGTGAGCTTGTTGACCTGGCAGCTGGCGCACCAGCTCGCCGTGAAGTCGACGAAGACCGGACGGCCTTCCGCCAAAAGGTTGTCGACTTCCTCCGGCGACCAGACGCCTTCAGCATACGACGGCAGTTCCGGCGCCCCGGCGACGAAATCGTCCGGCACATTGGCGAGGACAGCCGGTACGACGAAACCCGCGCCCAGCGCCGCCAGCGCGATCGCACGACGGACCATCCCGCCCGACTTTGCCAGCCAGATGGCGAAGACGAGCGTTGTCGCGCCAGCCAGCGTCCAGCCGACCGCCCCTGCCCCGGCAAGGCCGGCCACCACAGAAAGCAGCCAGGCCGCGGTCAGGAACATCGGGAATGCAAAAGCCTGTTTGAGGGTTTCCATCCATTTGCCGGGTTTCGGCAGGATACGGTGCAGACCCGGCATGAAGCTGAGCACAAGGAACGGCAGCGCCATGCCGAATCCCATGGCCAGGAAAACCGCGATCACTGCGGGTGCAGGCTGGCCCATCACCGCGCCCAGCGCGACGCCAAGGAAGGGGCCGACGCAGGGCGCGCCGACGACCGCGGCCAGGACGCCGGTGAAGAAGGCGCCAGCTGCGCCGCTTCGGCTGGCCAGACCCGATCCTGTGTTCTGAATGGAACTACCCAGCTCGAACATGCCCATCAGCCAGAGGCCGACGGCAAACATGATCAGTGCAAGGACGACCACAGTGGGCGCGTGCTGAAGCTGGAAGCCGAGCGTTGCAAATCCGGTCGCCTGGCGCACGGCCAGGATCGCCAGCGCGAGCGCGGCGAACGACACCAACACACCGCCCGTATACCAAAGGCCATGGGATTTCAGCTCGCCTGCATGACCGCTCGAAGCGGCCGAAACCATGCCGACCGCCTTCATCGACAGGACCGGCAGAACGCAGGGCATGAGGTTCAGGATCAGGCCGCCGACGAAGGCGAGGCCGGCCAGCGCCAGCAAGCCGCCAAAGCCCAGCACCGCGTCGCCCGCCGGTCCGGCCAAAACCACTGCCGTGTCGGCCGTGCCGGGAAACACGCCGCCGCGCGCCGCGCTGATTTCATAACCCACCGGTTGCGCGCCGGGCATGTCGACCCGAATGATACCTTCCAGCGTCTCATCCACCGCGCCAGAGGGATCCGGCGTGAGGGAAAGGCTCGCGCCATTCGGGCCTTCGCGCTGGGGCTGGTCGGCCGGATGCCGGATCTCATGGCCGGACGGGAAAAACCGGATACGCGCGCCTTTCGGGAAGCCGCCTTCGAGAGACAGGCTCAGAGTCCAAGGCGACGCCGCGTCGTCGATCCGCGCCTCGCCCGGAAACGGGCCGGGGACCTTTGCAATCCAGGCGCCGATCAGATCGCCTCCTGCCACATTCTCTTCCGGCGCACCGACCCGCAGCACCAACGACACATCCTGCGCCTCGGGAACGCAGACGGACTCACAGATCAGATAATCGGCAACGGCCTCGATCCGCACTTCACCCGATGCCGTTTCCGGAATCGTCAATGGCATGGCGAAGACAGCCTCTTCGTCATAGCCGTAATCCATGATCTCGCCGTCGACGACCGGAAGCAGCTTCGGCAGCGGCCAGAGCATCTCGCCCACGGCACCCTCCGGCAGGTTGGTTTCCTCCTTGAGGATCAGCTGCGGCGGCAGGCCGGCATCGCCGGCATTGCGCCAGTAGATGTGCCAGCCCGGCTCCATGGTCATCTTGAGCGCGATGTAGACGGTTTCGCCCGGTGCCACGCTGGACCGATCCGACACCAATTCGGCCGTGGCCCGCTTGCCGGACGCCGACCACTGGGCCGAAGCGGCCGGCACGATCAACATGAGGCCTACGAGGGCGGCCAATGCGGCGCGATAAAAGCGGGTCATCAATGTCGGCTTCCCTGCCAGATGCGTTGTTTCCCGAGCATATGCGCCGGTCGTGCCACAGGACAAACCCCCGGTCGCCTCTTCGTGATGACGCACCTGGCCTGAAATGACAAACGGCCCTCCACCGTGGAGGGCCGTTCGAAGGCATAGAGGGCGGGCGTTTACCCTGTCCCGCTGAGATCAGGCGGCAGCCTGGCCCGTCGGCGGGGTGCGGACGGCGCGCTGGATCACTTTCGACCAGTTCAGCAGCGACACCATGTGGGCGTAGCAGGCACCCAGCGCGCCATTGTTGCGCAGCTCGAGATACTTTTCGGGGGCGAGCGCGTTCAACTTCTCTTCCGAGATGGCCCAGTAATCGGCCACTTTCTGCTGCGGGCCGACTTCATTGCCCTGCGGATCACGCGGCTGGAAGACGACCGTCTTCTGTTCGAACAGATCCATCGAAGAGATCATCTTGACGAAATCGAGCGTCGCGCGGCGCTGGCGCTCGAATTCCTTGCAGAATTCGATGGCGTCATTGGTGAACTTGCTCGGCTGGCCGTTCTCGAAGAAGGCGACATCCGGCTGGTTCGAGACCATCGGCGCGGCGCGGTCGACGCAGAGCAGCAGGCGGTCCGAGGCTTCGTCGGCCGCGAACACGAACGGATAGCGGCGCACGAAGGCGGGGATGTAGTGGTCTTCGACGACCAAGCCATTGGCATCCACGAACAGGTTCTGGCCCTGACGTACACCCATGACAGCAACCGGCGTGCGCTCATCACCGACGAAAATGATCGGATAGGAGGCGGCGCAGACACCAAACTCGGTGACCGTAACCGGCACGGCATGCGCTTCGCGCAGGAAGGCAAAAGGTTGCGCAACCTGTTTCACACCAAGACCGCCATGGGTTTCAGCCGAAAGGGGCTGCGGCTGCTTGTAGAACAGGACTTGTCCGGTGATGGGCGATTGTCCGCCATTCGCGGTGGGCATGGTCACGGGGCTGAACTCCTTGAGAATTTGGCGGGAGCGATACCGGAAATATACACTGGCCACAACACCCGAACCGGGCTCAATTACAGTCTGAGTACCGTGAAAAAAACGTCATGCGCTTGAACACCCTACCCGGCCGTCCTGCAGTGCTCGCTTTTGCGGGCGTTTTGCTCGCTTCTGTTGCGCTTGTTGGATGTTCGGGCGGCGCTGATCCGGAAGGTACGCCCAGGCGCATCGCCCGCGAAGTGGACCGGACGCTCATGACGGTGGCGCAGAACGAACTGGTGCGCGACCCCGAGCTCGCCACCCGTCTCGGCCTGTTGCCGGAAACGGCCGGATTCCCCTTCGGCCGCTATCTGACCGACCGCTCGCAGGCGGCCTTCGAGCGTGCGCGTCTTGAACGGCTCGAAACCCTCGATGCTCTTGTGCGGACCGCCCGCCCGGCCCCCGGCAGCGCGCTGGCCCGCAACCTCGACACCGTGATCGCGGCGCATGAAGCGGCCGAAGCGGTGCTGGTATCGGGCCATGGCGCGGGCGACCTGTCGGTCTTCTACCCCTATGTGGCCGATCACATGAGGGGCGCCTATCTCGATGTGCCGGAACTGCTGGTGCGCTTCCAGCCGATGGAAACGCCCGAGGACTTGGACGCCTTCCTTGCCCGTATGGCACAGCTGCCGGGCGCGCTGGATGACGAGCGCCGGCGCCTCGACGCCGACGCCCGCGCCGGTGTGGTGCCGCCTGCACCAATCCTGCTGCGCATGCAGACCGTGGCGGCCGCCGGCGCGCTGGAGACGCCGGACACATCCTTCCTTGTACAGACGTTTGACAATCTGTTGAACGGGGTCTCCGGCCTGACACCGGCGACGCGCGATTCCTATTCGAAGCAGATGCGTACCGTTTTTACGGGCTCGCTTCTGCCCGCCTATGGACGTTTTGCCGATGCAGCCGGCAAGCTGATGGAGTCTGCGCCGGCAGAGCCGGGCATCTGGCAATTGAAGGATGGCGACAGGTATTACCGCGCCGTCCTCGCCGCCTACACGGGCACTTCGGAAACACCGGACGCCTTGCACGCACGTGGCCTCTCGGACGTGGCCCGCCTGACGGAGGAACTGGACGCGGCTCTCACCGAAGCGGGTCTTGTCGAAGGCACGGTCGGCGAGCGCCTGGCCTTTCTCGCCCAGCAGCCCGGCCAGCTCTACGAGGATTCCGATCTTGGCCGCGCCGCGCTGATTGAACGGTTGTCGAGTCTGACCACCCGCGCCAGCGCAGTTGTCGAAGACCAGATCGGTCCTGTGCCGGCCTCGGCCGTTACGGTCAGCATGGTGCCGCTCGCCTTTGCCGCATCGGCGCCTTCTGCCGCCTATACACCGCGCACCGCCGACGGCCGGAACCCCGCCCGGTTCGAGATCAACCTGACGCGCATGAGCGACTGGCCGGACTACAGCCTGCCGACACTGGTGTTCCACGAGACGCTGCCCGGCCACCATCTTGAAAGCGCGATGACGACGGAAAACGGCGGACTGCCGCTGGCGCGCCAGTTGATCTGGAATGTCGGCTATGGCGAGGGCTGGGCATCTTATGCCGAAACGCTCGCCGATGAGGGTGGTCTTTATACGGACGACCCGCTTGGGCGGATCGGCTATCTGCAATCGATGCTGCTGCGCGCCGCGCGGCTGGTCGCCGATACCGGCATCCACCAGCAGAAATGGACGCGCGAACGCACCGTGGCCTACATCATCGCGGTGACAGGGCTCAGCCCGGAAGCGGCCGGCGACGAAGTTGACCGCTACAGCGTCTGGCCGGGCCAGGCGGCCGCCTACTGGATCGGGCGCCAGCGGATCCTCGATCTGCGCGAACGGGCCCAGCGAGTCCTCGGGCCCCGGTTCGAGCCGAAGGCATTCCATGCGGCGATCTTGGGAGGGGGGCCACGCCCGCTCGACATGGTCGAGGCCGACGTGACCCGCTGGTATACGGAAGCCGGGCGCTAGGCGGCTAGACGGACCACATTGTCCGAACGGTGGATCGGCTGGAAGCCGGCTTCGAGGTCGGCCACCATGTGCTTGCGCAGATCGCCTTCAAACTCGAGGGAGATGAACACCGCGCTGGCGCCATAGCGTTCCGCCTCGGCGAAGGCCCAGATCGGCTGGATGTCATGCGGCTTGCCGGAGAGTTCCATCACCCGGAAAATGCGCCAGCCGCAGGCTTCAGGAACCGCGAAGATGGCAACACCCGGCGCCCGTGCCCAGGGCGCATCAGCTGCCGCCCGCTGGAAAGACCATGCCTTGCCCGATTGACCGCGAAAGCTCACTGCGTTGCTCATGTTCCTGCTCCGTTCCGATGTTCTGTTCCTACTCTGTTCCAGATTGGTTCGCAAGAAGTTTTTGGTAAACAAGGGGTTAATTCCCGCGTGGAATCCGTTAACGGACGATCGTGAACTTGCGGCTCTCGAAGACGCGCAGCACCTGCTTGAGCTCACGTCCGCGCCGCAACACCTGACCGCCCAATCCGTAGACGGCATACTGGCCCTGCCGGTTGGCGAGAGCGGGTTCCTTCTCGATCCGCCAGGTCGGGCTTTCGGCATGACGCCGGAAGATTGCGAAGGTGGCCACGTCGCGCCCGAAGCCGATCGAATAGTCACGGGCCTCTCCGGCAATCACCAGCCGGCCGTACACATCCAGAATGGGCTGCAGCTCGCTCTTCTGGAAAGCGACCACGGGATCGGACGCAGGCTTGCGAGACGGGAACTCGGACATCGATGACAGTTCCGCATAGCTTGGCGCCGCCGTCCAGCCCTTCCAGGAGCTAACTGCGAATTAATCCGCTTTTCCCGAAAACGCCGCTTTTCGGACTTGCCGCCGACACAGCACACCGCCATCTTTGAATTGTCGGGCGGAGGCGTTTAACAGGTGCTCCAGACCCATCAGCCCCCCCAGCCCCCTGGGGCGCTTGATCAGCTTCTGTCCGACACCTCCCCCCATTGAAGACGAGCCGGTGCGCGTTTAGCGCTTGCCGAACCTTTCGAGCACGGGCTTCACGATCCGTCCGGCCTTCTGACCTATACCGGAAACGGTTGCGAGCCGGCGGGCGATGAAGGCGTCAAGGTCTTCCGGCGCCGGATGGTCGGCCCAATGCAGCACAATGGACGGCACAACCGCAGCCAGAAGGCCGCGCTTGGAATAGCGGTTATAGTCCTCTGACAGGTCGCCCGCCGCAGTCCAGATCAAGTCCGCGACTTTCCAGGTCCGCTCCAGCGCGGGGCCCGCGCCCCAGGGCAGGAAACCCCGGCTGGCGGCGCGGCGTACGGCTTCACGATTCGGCTCCAGCGCGTCCAGCCAGGCCAGGACACCGGTTTTCACACGTTCCGGAACACGCAGCGCGCCCATGTCGACCTCCGCCAGCGCGGCGCGGGCCCGTGCTTCGGCATCGTCAAAAAACCCGTCGATGAGGTCGACGACACCGTTGGGCGCCGCGAGGGCGCGTTCACCTTGTGTAAGCCCGGCACGCACCGCTGCGGCATCGGCGGCAGCTTGGGTCCACCCTTCGAAAGGCACATCCGGGACCAGTTCGTCCAGCCAGCGGCGGCGAAGAAGTCCGGAAGGCGTTTCAGTCATCGTAAATTCCCCGCAGGCTAGGGCTTGGCGGAACGGCACAGCCCGTGATATAGGCCGCGCTTTCCGGGCTGTCAGGCCCTGTCTGCCCCAATTCCCGGGCCGTTGCCCGAACCGAACCTGATGGAGAAGTCCTATAGTACAGATCGTCGTCCGCGATAATAACGTCGAACAAGCCCTGCGCGCGCTGAAGAAGAAGATGCAGCGTGAAGGTCTGTTCCGGGAAATGAAGGCGCGTCAGGCGTTCGAAAAGCCGTCCGAGAAGAAAGCCCGTCAGCGCGCCGAAGCCGTGCGCCGCGCCCGCAAGCTGGCGCGCAAGCGCGCCCAGCGCGAAGGCATCGTGTAAGACACCGGCGATCTGTGGATCGAACAAAAAAACCCCGTCAGCTCCGGCTGGCGGGGTTTTTTTTGCCGCGCAGAAAGTCCGAAGCTGACAAGAGTTTCACTTGCGATCCGGGCCGCCATTCCTTTGCAACGAGTGCCGATCAGGAGCCTCCCATGCGTTTGAAAACCCTCGTGTCTTTCGCTGTCTTGCCGCTTCTCTTCGGCGGCGCATCGCGGCCTGAGCCCGTCAACTGGCAGGTCGTGCCGGTCGTGACCGAAGGCGTTATCACCGGTTTCGACATGTCGCTGAGCTTTCCGGGCGACCAGGACGGCGAGACCATGCTCCGTCTGCCCGATGACTGGGGCGGTGAACGGGAACTCTATCGCGGACTTTGGGACATCAAAGCCCCGGGCACCGAGCTTGTCGCGAGCGAGATGCCCGGCGAACTTGTGTTGCGC
The DNA here is from genome assembly GCF_016125515.1 of Hyphomonas sp. Taxonomy (GTDB): domain Bacteria; phylum Pseudomonadota; class Alphaproteobacteria; order Caulobacterales; family Hyphomonadaceae; genus Hyphomonas. Next base: position 160,295 of record NZ_WGLO01000009.1, on the reverse strand, counting down.
CACAAACCCGGCGCACAGTTGACCCTCAACTGGAAAGTCGGCGGCGGGCCGGACACACCGCCGGCCAAACAGGGCGGCAATGATTACCGGCCGCGGTTCACGCCCGACTACATGCTGGTGATCGGCTATACGGCCCTGCCCTGGCCCGAGACCCTCAGCAACGAGACGCCCGCACACGTTGTCCTCGAACGGCCGGACGGCATCACGTTGATCTCGGACCTCGACCATGCCGCCCCCTCAGGGCGCACCACGTTTGGCGACCTCGCCCAGAGCGTGATGTTCGGCGGCAATGTCCGTGTCATCTCCGCCGGCAGCGCGCGCCTCGCGATCACCGGGCAGTTCGAAGAGATAGACGACGCTTTCTGGCAGGACACGTTCACGCGGATCGCCGCCGCCGAGCGCCGGTATTGGAAATCAAAGGACCAGCCCTTCCTCGTTACCGTGATTTCAGAACCTTACGATCCGGAGGTCCTTTCGTTCGGAGGCACCGGACTCGGAGACGCCTTCTCGATCTTTGCGGGTGCCAACATGCCGCGCGCCGACGTCGCGCCGCTGATTGCCCACGAAATGATGCACAGCTGGATTCCGCACAAGATCGGCCGGATGCCGGAGGAAGACGAAGCCCGGATGTATTGGCTGTCGGAGGGCTTCACCGAATGGTCCACGTTCCGGCTGCTGACGCGTGCCGGCATCTGGTCTGCAGACGACTTCGCGGCGGCCTTCAACAAGTCGGCCGAAGCGTTTGACATGTCATCCTTCCAGGAGGCCACCGCCGATGAGATTTCCGATGGATTCTGGTCCAACCCGGACATTGGCCGCCTCCCCTACCAGAAAGGACTGCTGATCGCGTCCTGGCTCGATGGGCAGGTGCGCGCGCGGACCAAAGGCAAGCGCGATCTCGATGATGTCCTGCTCGCCATGCAAGGCGCCGCAAAACGACATCCCGACGCGTCCGCTCACGATCTTCTGATCAAGTCGGTCATGAAGGTCGCACGCTGGGATCCGTCAGCAGAGATCGAGGCGATGGCCATGCAGGGCGGGGCCGTCGATCTGCCTGCGGACTTTTTCGAACCTTGCGGCGAGATCACAGTGTCCGGGCGGAAAATGTGGGAGCGAGGTTTCGACTTCTCGGCCACGGCCGCCAATAGCTGGAAGATCCAGGGCGTCACCGAGGGCAGCCGCGCCTATGAGGCCGGGCTGCGCAACGGGATGGAACTGCGCAAATGGTCCGAGAGTTCCGACGACCGCGACCCGGCAAAAGAGGCCACCGCAGGTGTCACCCATGGCGACGGGGTGAAATTCATCACGTGGCTACCGGAAGGCCAGGACGTCCGGCAGGTGCGCAAGCTCGAATTGTCCAACGGATTGTCCGCCGGGCAGGAGGCCGCCTGCCTGAAGCTGCTCTCGGGGCTCTAGGCTGTCTTGGGCTTCAGGCCGATCGCCGCCTTGATCATGCCGCCAAGATCGCCAATGCCTGCGCCATGCACGGCCCCGGCGCGGTAGACCTTGGTCGCGCCCCACACTATGAGCGCGGTCGTGATCGCCATCAGGCCCATCTGCGCGAGGATCTCCCAGAGCGGCGGATCCTGCGGAATGCGCAGGATCAGCAGGAACGGCGTGAACAGCGGGAACCAGCTCGCATAGTCGATGATCGGCGAGCCCGGATCCTGGAACGCGATGAAGATCGCAAACATCGGCAACATCAGCAGGATCATCATCGGGCTCAGCAGGGTCTGCGCTTCCTGGATCGTGTCGCAGAGCGAACCGAGCGCCATGAAGATGGCGCCGTAGAGCACATAGCCCAGCATGAAGCTGATCAATGCAGGGATGATCAGGCCGGGATTGGTCGCTGCCGCAACGAAGGGCGCCACCATGTCCATCAGCGCGGGTGACTGGCTCGCCGCGAAGGCCGAACCAGCGGCCGCAAAGACCGACCAGGACAGCATCATGGTTGAAGTCACTGCAAACACGGCAAGCAGCTTGCCCGCCAGAAGTTCCGGCAGTTTCACCGAGGTCAGCAGCGTGTCGAAAATCTTGTTCGACCGCTCCTCAATGGTGCCCATCAGCAGGTACTGGATGATCGAGAACACCATGAGCCAGAGGAAATAGGCAAGCGCCCCGGCGACAATCGCCGGCGCGCGGTCGGCCATGGTGACTTCGGAGCCGCCGGTTTCGGGCTCGGCCTCACTGCGCAAGCGGAATGCTGTGACCGGAAGCGCGGCTTCATCCACCTTCTTCAGGAAATCGGCGCTCAGACCCGCTGCCAGCAAGGCATCGCGTCGGCCAAGGTCGCGCATGGCCGTCTCGGCGGCATAGTGCAACATGGTGACGTTGACGTCGGTGCTCCAGTACTGGAGCGCGCCTCCGTCTTCGGTCAGCAGGAAAACGGCAAACAATGGCTTGTCGCCGTCGGGCCCGGCCACCGTTTTCTCGCCGAGCAGATAGGGCCGCAGGTCCTCGATCGTCCGGGCGGGCGGCGCGACCTGGATGAATTTGCGGGGCGTGGCTGCGGCGACCTGCGCGCTCGAGACATCGACCTGCATATCTGCCGCCAGGGCGGCCGTTTCTTCCGCGGCGCGGGCCTCGCTGCGGGCAAACTCTGCATCAATGGCCTCGGAGATGACGCCCGACGGTTCAACCACCGCATAATAGCGCACCGGCGACGAAGAGGCCGCGAAATAGCCGAAGCTGCCGCCGATGATGATGAACAGCGGCACCGCCGCCAGGCTGAGCCAGAAGCCCCAGGCTTTGACATAGCCGAGGAAGTCGCGCCGGAAGATCAGGTAGATATTGCGCATCAGGCAGCCTCCACTTCCGTCACGGACGCAGGCGCATCGAGCGCAGCCGCCTCCGCTTCGCCGACCAGGGAAACGAACACGTCGCGCAGGCGGGCTTCTTCGGGCTGGAAGCCCAGGATCGGTGCACCGGCTTCCAGCGCCGCGCGCAGCGCGTCCTGCGCGCCAAGACCTGAAGGAAACTCAACCCGCCAGCTATCGCCCGGGCCCTTGTCGGCGGCGCGGTGCGCCTCGAACCCTTTCGGGCGCATCACCGCTGCGAGGTCAAACCCGTGCTCCACCGCCATGCGCGCGCCCTGCCCCAGCGTGGCATAGGCCGCGTCCAGCGAACCATCGAACACCTTGCGGCCGCGGGCCAGCATCACGATCCGGTCGCACAGGCGCTCGGCGTGTTCCATCACGTGCGTCGAGAACAGGATCGTTGCGCCGCGTTTGTGTTCGGCGCGGATCAGGTCTTCCAGTGTCTGCTGATTCATCGGGTCGAGCCCCGAAAAAGGCTCGTCGAGGATCAGGAAATCCGGCCGGTGCGCCAGTGTGGACAGGATCTGCACCTTCTGCGCCATACCCTTTGAGAGTTTCGAGATGCGCGTTGCCTTGAAGGCACCCAGACCGGTCGCCTCAAGCAGTTCGTTCGCGCGCGCCTTCGCATCCGCCGCACTCATGCCTTTGAGGCGTGCGAAATAGGTGATCGTGTCGCGTGCGCTCATCTTCTTGTAGAGGCCGCGCTCCTCGGGGAGGAAACCGACATGGCGCAGGTTGGAGATGTCCGGCGCCCGGCCGAACAGGGCGACCGACCCTTCATCCGGCTGCATCACACCCAGCGCCATGCGCAGGCTGGTCGACTTGCCGGCGCCGTTGGGTCCCAGGAAGCCAACGATCTGACCTTGCGGGACATCGAAGGAGAGCGCTTTGACGGCCGTGAACGCGCCGAAGCGTTTGGTCGCGCCAGACATGACCAGTGGTGCGGCACCCATGGGCGACCTCCTTGAACGGCTGATATCGAGACTTTAGGGCTGCTCGATAAAGTTCAAGGGGTATGCCGCCGAAGCCCTTAGGACCCGGTTAAGCACAAGTCTTCGATTGCGGGCGGAGACGCTTTAAAGAACCGCGCCGAACAGCCAGATGAACGCCTGAACGACCAGTGCGAGGCCGATCAGCACGACAACCGTCGCCATCCAGCGTCCACCGAGGTTCATCAGGAGGCCCGCGGCAAAGCCGACAATCGCCATCAGGCCGAGCGAAATCGTCCAGTCGAGGCCGATCGCGAGCGACAGCACCGCATGTCCGACCATCAGCACGGTGATCAGGCCGCCCCAGACGCTGCCCGTCAGGAAGCCGTGCCAGGTCGCCTGCTGGTCCCGGATATCCATATCGCCGTGGTGATACTCTTGGCTGGCCATGATTGCCCTCTCCGGTCCGGTTTGTTCGCTTCTGCCGCCTTCTAGCGGGCACCGCACGCGCCATCAAGCGCGGCAAAGCGCCCCTCCGGATCGCCGGTTCAGTTGACGGGCTGACGCGATTTGCGTTTCGGCGGTTTCGGCGCGAAAGGCGCAGGCAGGGGCACGGCCGGAACCCCCTCTTCAGCCAGCGATTCGCGCTCCTCAGGCGTGGTTTCGCCCCAGATCGGCCGGTCGTCCTGCTCGCCATAGAACATCGCGCGCGCTTCCTCGGCGAAATCGCTGCCGACATAGTCGAAATTCTCGGCCACATGGGCGCGCGCCTTGGCCGCAAATTCAGCCAGCAGCTTTTCGGGATCCGGCGCGGGTGTCTTGCCCTTAGTGGTTTTCACCGCGGGGGCCATGATCTGTTTTTCGACCTTGCGTCCGTCGCATTCCGGGCACACCATCAGGCGGCGTTTGGCCTGTTTGTCATAGGCATCTGAGGAGGCGAACCAGGCCTCGAATGCGTGGTCACAGTCGCCGCAGGCCAGAGCGTAGCGGATCATGAACGAGCCCCTCCCCTCAGGCGCCCGCCAGCAGCGGGTCCAGCTTGCCCGCACGGTCCAGCGCCATCATGTCGTCGCAGCCCCCGATATGCGTGTCGCCCACGAAGATCTGCGGGAAGGTGCGCCCGCCGCCGGAGCGCCGGATCATCTCTTCCTTCTTGGCCGCATCCATACCGGCATCGATTTCATTGAAATCGGCCTTTTTCTCCTTCAGCAGCGCCACAGCGCGCGAACAATAGGGGCAGAACTGACGTGTGTAGATCGTGACCTTGGCCATATTATAATCCTCTCGCGTCCGGCACCTTCATTCTGCCGTCACTGGTTTATTATATGGTAACGTCCGTTTCCCGGACAACGCGGGCCCGCACAAGCACGTCAACCTGCCGCGCTCCGCCGTGTTTCAGGGCATGCGTGCACGCCGAAAGCGTTGCCCCGGTTGTCAGGACGTCATCCACCAGCAGCCCCCTTTTACCCGGGATCGCGGCCACGCGGCCGGACCGGACCTTGAAAGCCCCCGAAACGTTGCGCCGGCGGGCCCGGCCGGCCAGCCTGACTGGTTGAACCCGCGCATCACGAGCCGGGTGTCGTGCAGCGGCGCCGGTACAAGAACGTCCACCTCGTCGATCAGCACCCCGCCGGCTTGGCGCATCCAGCCGGCCAGCGTGGGCAAGCCGTCGCACCGCCCGGCCGGTTTCAGGTCCAGAATCGGTCGCCGGGAGGTCTCATCATTGATCAGGGCGACCCGCGCCCGGTCCCAGCGCGGCGGGCGGACCAGATACGCCGCACACCAGGTCTCGTCGCCCGTCCGGTAGTCGAGCGGCACGCCGCAGCGGTCAGAAGAAATCGGCCGCCCCCGCGGAGAAACGCCTTGGCCCGCGCCTGCCCCCCGGGCATATCCCTTGCCATGCCGCCGACCCCTCCTGCCCCGCCGCAGATCTTCGACCGCGCACGCCTTGCGGCGCGCCGCAACCGTGCGGCGAAAACTTTCGCAGACTATGACTTCCTGCGCCAGCGCGTCATCGCGGACCTTGAAAGCCGGCTGGACGACACACCGCGCCGCTTTGCGCGGGGGTTGGAACTGGGCGCGGCCGGCGGTGAGCTCTCCGCGCGCCTGGTGGCCAGCGGTAAGGCGCACGCGATGATCGCCGCCGATACCGCGCCGGACTTTGCCGCCGCCGCAACCGCCCGCGGACTGGAGACGGCACAAGCCGACGAAGAAGCCCTGCCCTTCGCGCCTGCAAGCTTTGATCTGGTGGCCGCGCCGCTCACCCTGCACTGGGTGAATGACTTGCCCGGCGCGCTGGCGCAGATCCGCCGCATCCTCAAGCCGGATGGCCTGTTCCTCGGCGCCCTGTTCGGGGCCGGCACACTCGCAGAATTGCGCAGTGTGCTGACGGAAGCGGAAACCGAGCTGATGGACGGGTTGGCCCCGCGTCTGTCACCCTTGCCCGGCCTGCGCGACATGGCAGGCCTCCTGCAGCGCGCCGGTTTTGCCTTGCCGGTAGCCGACCGGGACACAGTTACGGTTCGCTATGCGGACCCCGCACGGCTCCTGGCCGATCTGAAAGGCATGGGTGAGCGCGCCGCGTTTGCGCGGGGCACCGCCCGGTCGCTGCCGCGCCGTGTGCTGGCACGGGCGCTCGAGCTTTACACGGAACATTTCCGCGAACCGGACGGCCGCGTACCGGCCACGTTCGAAATCCTGCATGTTCTGGGTTGGGCGCCTGCGCCGAGCCAGCCACAACCGCTGAAGCCCGGAAGCGCAAAGATCAGCCTCGCGGACGCCGTGCGCAAGGCGCAAAAGGACGCCCCCTGAGGATCAGACCAGATTGTCTTCGATCAGTTTGTAGTTGCCGTCGTTGGCCATCGCGAAATTGGTTATCGCCGCAAGGATGCCGACGACCATCAGCGCGGCAATCATGCCGTACTCGACCGCCGACGCGCCCGATTCATCCGCCAAAAGCGACTTGAAGGTTCGAAGGTGCGTTTCCGTGTTCAGGTCTTTAGGTCCTTGATGCGAGCCAGTCGAACAGAGGCAGGTCTGCCGGTGGCGCGGGATAGTCTCTCAGCCTGGACGGTTCGACCCATGCGACGGCCTGGCCTTCGCGCGGGCGGATCGGTCCGGACCAGCTTGTGCAACCGTACAATGGCATCAAAAGATGAAAATGGGGGTAGCCGAAGCTGGCGAAAGTGAGCGGCGTCAGCGACGTATCGTTAACCTTGAGCGTCAGCTCTTCCTGTAGTTCCCGCACCAGTGCCGCCTCGGGCGTCTCACCCGGCTCAAGCTTTCCGCCCGGGAATTCCCAGAGGCCGGCAAGCGCTTTGCCCTCCGGTCGCTGCGCCAAAAGGATACGGCCCTGATCGTCGAACAGGGCCGCCGCCACCACCAGCAGGACCGGCGTGGTCATGTCCGGTAAGCGCCGTTGATGTCGACATAGCCGTGCGTCAGATCGCAGGTCCAGACGGTCGCCGCGAACTCGTCGACACCGAGGTTCACACGGATCGTGAACTCCGGCTTGGCGAAGACCGCGCTGGCGGCAGCCTCGTCATAGTCCGGCGCGCGGGCGCCGCCCTTGGCCACCTGGACATCGTCAAACCAGATGGCGAGTTCCTCCATCACGATCGGCTCCAGCGACTTGCCGACCGCCATCACCACGCGGCCCCAATTGGCATCGCCCGCCGCCATGGCGGTCTTGATCAAGGGCGAATTGGCGATGTGGCAGGCCACGATCTTGGCCGAAAGCTGCGAGACGGCCCCTTCAACACGCACTGTGACGAACTTGCTCGCCCCTTCCCCGTCCTTGACCACTTGCAGCGCCAGATCGAGGCAGGTGGCATGGAGCGCCGAGGCGAAAACCGGGAAGCGCGTATCATCGCGCGAGAGGATCGGCGGCTCGCCGGTTGCGCCGGTGGCGAACACCATCAGCGTGTCTGAGGTCGAGGTATCGCCGTCGACCGTGATCGAATTGAAGGTCTCGTCGACGATGTCTTCCAGAAGGTCCTGCAACAGGTCCGGCGCCACAGCGGCATCGGTGAATACATAGGACAGCATTGTTGCCATGTTCGGCATGATCATGCCCGAGCCCTTGGCGATGCCTGCAAAAGCTGTCGGCACGCCGGCGAGATCCACGACGCGGCCCGACCCTTTCGGAAAGGTGTCCGTCGTCATGAAGGCGCGCGCACACGCCTCCCAGTCCGGCAGCGCCAGTTTCGCAGCGAGGTCCGGCACGATTGCGCCGATGAAGTTCGGATCCTTCAACGGCTCGCCGATGACGCCGGTCGCCGCAAGGAAACAGGTCTCCTTCTCGACCCCGAGGGTCTCAGTCATCGCCTTCAGCGTTGCCTCGTTTTTCTCGACCCCTTTCGGGCCGGTGAACGCATTCGAATTGCCCGAATGCGCGACCAGCGCGCGGGCCTTGCCGCCGCCCGCTTTCAGCGCTTCGCGGCACCAGCGCACGTCAGCGGAGGCTGTTCTGGAGACGGTGTAGACACCGGCGCAGGTCGTGCCCTTCGGAAAGGCGAAGAGGAACACGTCGTTCCGCTCGATGCCCCGGCGGGCATAGAAACCGCGCGAACCGGCCGCGCCGCGCAGGCCCTTCACTTCAGGCAGCGACGGGAAGGATTCGGGCGCGAAGGGCGAAGGTGTCAGTTTCAAAGATCGTCTCCAGGCGGCAGGTTGACCGGCGCGGGGATCCCCGGCTCGGTGGTCGGAACGTATGTCTGGCCGGAACCTTGCTCGATCGTGGCCTCGGTCCGCAGGCGGCGCAGGATGCGGCTCACCTCGTTCAGGGTCAGGAAGGTCGCGATTTCGGGCCGCATCTCTTCGCGCGTCTTGGGCGGCTCGGTGCGCCGGTCCTTCACTTTCAGGATGTGCCAGCCTTGCGAGGTCTGGAAGGGCGGCGAGACTTCGCCCACCGGCGTGTTGGCAATGACCACCGGGAAGGGTTCAGCGAGATCGTTCGGCGCCACATAGCCGAGATCGCCGTTCTCCATCCGCGTGCGGGTGTCTTTGGAATGATTGAACACCAGGCTCTCAAACGTCTCGCCCTGCTCGACGCGCTGAAAAAGCGCGTCCGCCTCCTCCTTGGTATCGACAAGGATATGCGCCACCGAAACCTGGTCATTGGCCTGCTGCAGGAGGACCTGCTCGGCATACATCCGGTCGATCGCCTCTTCGGTGACCTGCTCGGAAACCAGGCTCTCGACCAGCAGGTTGCCCAGGATGCGCTCCTGCGCCATTTCAAGGCGCCGCTGGCTGGCTGGATCGCGGTCGAGAGCCCGGCGGCGGGCTTCCTGCGCCATCAGCTTCTGGTCGACCAGCTGGTCCAGGACGATCCGGAACTCGTCGTCATCCGGGCCGAAGTCCTGACCGGCATTGATCAGTCCCCGGGCCACAGCCTCCAGTTCCACGTCACCGGTGAAGACCGGATCACCGTTGACATAGGCTGCGACAGTCTGATCCGGGGCGGCGATTTCGGCCTGATCCGGCTGCGCCTGCTCGCACGCGCCAAGCGCTGCCACGAGGGCCAGCGCGGCCAGAACGGGCAAACGACCCGCTGAAATCAAAGGTCTGGTCGTCATGACAGGCACCCTCATCGACTGAGGGCGCCGCATTGACACCCTTTGGCGGCGTTCTTAAGTCTGCCCCGCGTGCTGGTCGAGTAGTTTCAGCCAGGGTAAGCGCGGTGGGAGTGGGTCTCGATATCCTGTAAGCTGGGCTTCAGGATTTGGAATTTTTATCCCCAAAACTGGTTGGTGCTGCCTCACATGCTCTCTATTGCCCGCAAGATTTTCGGAACCGCCAACGAACGGAAACTGAAGCCGCTGGTCGCCCGGGTGAACCGGATCAACGCGCTCGAGCCGATCATGGAAGCGCTGTCCGACCAGTCGCTGAAGGGCAAGACCCAGGAATTCCGCAAGCGCCTCGCCGATGGCGCGACGCTCGACAGCCTGCTGGAAGAGGCCTTTGCGGTCGTTCGCGAAGCCGCCAAGCGCGCCAACAACATGCGCCACTTCGACGTCCAGCTGATGGGCGGCATGGTGCTGCACTCCGGCGCCATCGCCGAGATGCGCACCGGTGAAGGCAAGACCCTCGTCGCCACGCTCGCCGCCTACCTGAACGCCCTCGAGGGCAAGGGCGTGCACGTCATCACGGTCAACGACTACCTCGCCGCCCGCGACGCCGAATGGATGGGCCGCATCTATGGCGCCCTCGGCATGACCACTGGCACGATCGTGCACGGCGTCACGGACGAACAGCGCAAGGCGGCCTACGCGGCCGACATCACCTACGGCACGAACAACGAGTTCGGCTTCGACTACCTGCGCGACAACATGAAATACTCGCTGGACCAGATGGCCCAGCGCGGTCACCACTTCGCCATCGTCGACGAGGTCGACTCGATCCTGATTGACGAAGCGCGCACGCCGCTGATCATTTCCGGCCCGACCGACGACCGCTCGGACCTCTACATCAAGATCGACAGTCTGATCCCGCGCCTTGAGCCGACCGATTTCGACCTCGACGAAAAGCAGCGCTCGGTCGTGTTCTCCGAGCCGGGCGTCGAGAAGATCGAGGCCTGGCTGTCCGAGCTCGGCCTGCTCGAAGGCTCGCTGTGGGAGCCCGGCAATATCTCGCTGGTGCACCACTCGAACCAGGCCCTTCGCGCCCACAAGCTGTATGCGCGCGATAAGGACTATATCGTCAAGGACGGTCAGGTGATGCTGATCGACGAGTTCAACGGCCGCATGATGGAAGGCCGCCGCCTGTCCGAAGGCCTGCACCAGGCTATCGAGGCCAAGGAACGCGTCGACATCAAGCCCGAGAACGTCACGCTTGCCTCGATCACCTTCCAGAATTATTTCCGCCTCTACAAGAAGCTCTCCGGCATGACCGGTACGGCGCTGACCGAGGCCGATGAATTCCTCGATATCTACAAGCTGGCCGTGGTTGATCTGCCCACGAACAAACCGATCCAGCGCAAGGACGAAGACGATGTCGTCTACCGGACGGCCAAGGCGAAGTATGCCGAGATCGTCAAGGAAGTGAAAGCCGTCCACGCCAAGGGCCAGCCGTTGCTTCTGGGTACAGCTTCGATCGAGAAATCCGAACTCCTGTCGAACCTGCTCACCGCGCAGCGCATTCCGCACAAGGTGCTGAACGCACGCTATCACGAGCAGGAAGCCTTCATCGTGGCGAATGCCGGTGTGCCCGGCGCGGTCACGGTGGCCACCAACATGGCTGGCCGCGGCACCGACATCCAGCTTGGCGGCAACCCAGACATGCGCCTTGCGCAGGAACGCGCCGAGAAGGAAGCCGCCCTCGGCCGCGCCCTCTCGGACGGCGAAGTCTCCCTTCTGTCGGCGCAGATCCGGGCCGATATCGAAGTCAAGAAAAAGCAGGCGCTGGACGCCGGCGGCCTCTACGTTCTCGGTACGGAGCGCCACGAAAGCCGCCGCATCGACAACCAGCTGCGCGGACGCACAGGCCGTCAGGGCGACCCCGGAAAATCGAAATTCTACATCTCCATCGAAGACGACCTGATGCGCATCTTCGCCGCCGACCGGATGGACGCCGTCATGCGCCGCCTCGGCATCAAGGAAGATGAGGGCATCACCCACCCGTGGATGAACAAGGCGATGGAAACATCGCAGCGCAAGATCGAAGAGCGCAACTTCGAGATCCGCAAGAACGTCCTCAAGTATGACGACGTCATCAACGACCAGCGCAAAGCAATCTTCGAGCAGCGCTTGGACTTTCTGCGCTCCGACGATGTGTCCGACACCATCGCGGACATGCGGGAATCCGTGATTGACACGCTGGTTACCCGCACGATGCCGGAAAAGGCGTATGCGGAACAATGGGACATTGAAGGCCTCGCCGAGGGCCTGCGCACCGATCTCGCGATCGACCTGCCGGTCAAGGAATGGGCCGCCGAGGAAGGCGTCGCCAACGAGGAAATCGCTGCACGCATCCTGAAAGCTGTCACCGAACAGTATGAAAACCTCACCGCTCAGGTCGGTGTCCAGCAGATGCGCCGTATCGAGAAGCAGCTTTTGCTTCAGGTGCTGGATCTGCGCTGGCGCGAACACCTGCAGCATATCGACCAGCTGCGCTCGGTCATCCACCTTCGCTCCTACGGCCAGCGCGACCCGCTGAACGAGTTCAAGAGCGAAGCCTTCAACCTGTTCGACACCCTGCTCGGCGAGCTGCGCGCGACGGTCACCCGCTCGCTGATGCACATCCGCGTGCAGGCGGCCCCGGCGCCGGATGCCGCGCGCCGCCCTGCCGCAGTGCCCCCGCCGCCCAAGGCGCCTCCGGTCCACGAAACAAAGCTCGATCCCGATACCGGGGTGAACGAGATGGACCCGGACGACAAGGATACGCCGCCGGGCCAGCCGCTCTACCAGGCCGAAGACGACTGGTCGAATACGCCGCGCAATTCGGCCTGCCCTTGCGGTTCAGGCAAGAAATACAAGCATTGCCACGGCGCGATCGAGACGCAGAAAGCGTAACGTCGCCGCGCGGCGGCCGGAGTCTATTTCTCGCCGGACGATTTGCCGGACTGGCGGACAACCCAGATCGTGATTCCGGCCATCACCAGGATCAGGACTGCGAACCCGGCTGCCCCGGCAACTGCAAGCGGGTCAACGGTAAGATTGTTCATCGTCATCATTACACATTTTCTCCCATCCTACCCTTCGGCCTTCAGCCGGGCGTAGATCTCATCCTTGAGCTTCAGGCGCTTCAGGCGCAGCTCGGCCTGCGCCGCGTCACTGGCCGGCTCGAGATCGGTTTCCATACGGTGAATCTGCCGGTTCAGCTCGTGATAGGTGTCGGCCAGCCGCGCGAAATGTGGGTCGGACGCCTTCAGGGCGCGGATCTGATCAACGGAGTCGGGGAATTCCTCGACGAGTTCGTGCGGCGTATGGGACATCGGCTAGGACCTTCCAGATTTGGATTTCTCCAGTCTTTCTGGGACATGGCCACGCCGTTCGGTATCGCGGAATCTACCTAGCTTTCGGAAATGCACCAGCCCGGCTGAGCGCGGACGAGACACCGTGGCCCAGCACCGATTCCAGCCAGCGCGCGGTATCGATCATCTGGGTCAGATCAATGCCTGTCTCATAGCCGGCCCGATGCAGCATCCAGATCACGTCTTCCGTCGCCACATTGCCGGTCGCCGCCGGGGCGAAGGGGCAACCGCCAATGCCGCCGCAGCTGGCATCGATAACATCGACGCCCGCCTCGACGGCCGCAAACACATTCGCTAACCCTGCCCCGCGCGTGTCGTGGAAATGCATGCGCAATGTCACGTCGGGCGCCTCGATCCGTACGCGGTCAATCGCGCGCTTCACGTCCCATGGCGTCGCAGCGCCGATCGTGTCGCCGAGCGCCAGCTCGGCGATGCCGGTGCGCTGCGCCTGCGCCGCAAGGTTTCCGACTACGCCGAGATCGACATCGCCGTCATAGGGATCGCCGAACGCCACCGAGATCGTCGCCGACAGCGGCAGGCCCGCCTCGTGCACCAGCGGCGCACACTTCGCGAGCATGTCGGCGCTGTCCTGCGGGCTCATGCCCTGGTTCTTTCGTCCGAAGGTCTCGCTCGCCACCAGAACGAAATTGATCTCGTCGGCCTTCGCCTCGATCGCCCGGCGCACACCGGTCTCGTTCAGCGCCAGTGCGATATGCTTTGTTTGCCCGCCCCGGTTCAGTCCGGCGAACACTTCCGGCGAGTTCGCCATCTTGGGCACGGCCTTCGGCGAAACGAAGCTGCCGGATTCCATCCGCGTCACGCCGGCCGCTTCCAGCCGGGCAATGAATTCCAGCTTCTCGTCCACCGTCAGGTTGGCCGGGTCATTCTGGAGTCCGTCGCGAGGACCAACCTCAACAATATGTATCTGACGTTTCATCCGTAGGCTTACTTCCCTGTGAACGCCGGCGCGCGCCGCTCGACGAAGCTGGCGACGCCTTCCTTGAAGTCGTGTGTGGCAAAACTCTTTTCCATTTCCCCATCCGCCACTGCGAGCGAGTCGGCATAGGACTGGAAATAGCTCTCGCGGATCTGGCGCTTCATGATCGCCACCGAGCGCGGCGAGACTTGTGTTGCGAGGTGCTCGGCAAGATCGTAAACAAACGGCATCAGCTCCTCCCCCGCCAGTGCGCGATTGACGAGGCCGAGCTTCTCTGCCTCTGCGCCGGTGAACTTGCGCGCCGTGAACAACAGATCGAGCGCATTCGCCTCGCCGACAAGACGCGGCAGCTGCCAGGCGATTCCATGCTCGGCAATCAGGCCGCGCTGCGAAAACGCCGTGGTGAACTTCGCATCGGCCGCCGCATAGCGCATGTCCGCAAACAGGGTGAGGATCAGGCCGATCCCGGCGCATGGCCCGTTAATCGCCGCGATGATCGGCTTCGGACAGGCGAACATGTGGCCGAACCGGCCGGGAAATGTTTTCTCGAGCTCGCTCACCGGTTTCGGCTTCAAGTCGGGAATCTTCGCCTGGTACTGCTCGCCCCCGCTCGCCTGGATCGACTGCAGGCCGTTCATATCCGCCCCCGCGCAGAAGCCCCGGCCCGCCCCCGTGATCACGATGCAGCGTACCGCGTCGTCGGTGCCGCCCGCGCGGATCGCGGTTTCGACCTCGGTCTGCATGATGCCGGTCCAGGCGTTCAGCCGCTCGGGGCGGTTCAGCGTGATCGTCAGGACACCGTCCTTGGTCTCAGCAAGAATTTCCCTGTATTCGGCCATCTTCGTCTCCTCGATTTTCTGTATTGCGACCTTAACGCCCTTTCGCCGTTCTTGTCAGCCGCTCCCGGCGGCGCTTGACCCGCCGGGAAGCCGCTCCTACGCCTCAACAGCATGACAGACTTTGCTCCTCCCCTCTCCGGTTCCGCCCAGGACGAAACCCTTGAGCTGCGTCCGAAATTCGACGCCAGTGGCCTGATCGCAGCCATCGCGCAGGATGCGGAAACCGGCGAAGTGCTGATGCTCGCCTGGATGAATTATGAGGCCCTGCGCCAAACGTTGGCCACGGGGCGCGCGACCTACTGGTCGCGTTCACGCGGCGCGCTCTGGGTCAAGGGTGAGACCTCCGGCCATACGCAAGAGGTCGCCGAAGTCCGCGTCGATTGCGACCAGGACGCTGTGCTGTTGAAGGTGCGCCAGACGGGCGGCGCCTGCCATACCGGCCGCGACAGCTGTTTCTACCGGGTCGTCGGCGCCGATGGCCGCGCCCTTTCCGCAGACGGCGAAGCGGACTAGGCTTCCCGCCAGACCAGACACGGAAAGGAAACGCCATGCGCCTCACCCTGCTTCTCACGACAGCGGCCAGCGCCGCGCTGCTTGCCGCCTGTGCGCCGAAGACAGAAACTCCTGCCCCGGCTGCCGAGCCCGAAGTGACGGAAGTTGCCGAGGCCGCGCCGCTTACCGTCAACGTTCTCGATTGCGGCACGATCGGCGTGTCCGATCTCGACGTGTTTTCGTCCAGCGGGGACTATGCGGGCCAGGCCGACGAATTCACCGACACCTGCTACCTGATCAACCATCCCAAAGGCCACCTTCTCTGGGATCTCGGCCTGCCGACCGCACTGATCGGGCAGCCGCCGTTCACCCAGCAGGTCTTCACCGTTTCGGTGGAGCGCTCGATCACGGACCAGCTGGCTGACCTCGGCATCGTGCCGTCGGAGCTCGACTACGTGTCGATCTCGCACAACCACTTCGACCATATCGGCCAGGTCGATCAGGTTCAGGGCGCCACCTGGCTGGTGAACCAGAAAGAATACGACGCCATGTTCCCGCCGGACGGCTCGCCCCCGGGAGATCCGTCGCTGGCTGCGAACTATGCGCTGTTCCAGCCGATGGAGCGCCAGATCATCCCGGAGGAATATGACGTCTTCGGCGACGGATCGGTCGTAATCTTCGAGACGCCCGGCCACACACCCGGCCACGCTTCGCTGCAGCTGATGATGCCGGAATCCGGTCCGATCCTTTTGACCGGCGACCTCTATCACCGCAGCGAAAGCCGCACGCTGTCGCGCGTGCCGCGCTTCAATTACAGCGAAGAGGAAACGCGCGCCTCCATGGCGGCCTTCGAGGAACGCGCCAACAGGCTGGGCGCGAGAGTGATCATCCAGCATGAACCGGCCGACATTGCGCCGCTCGGCGGCGTGATCCGCTAGCCAGCAGGCCGGATGAATATCTGATTGGTACGCTGGACGGCCGCGGCGCGGTCGGCCGGCGTACTGCCGCTGGCACGGTATTCCCCGACGATCCCGGTCTCCAGACCGGCCTTCTCCAGCTCCGTGGCCAAGGCCTCCGCGCGGCGATGACCGAGGCTTGCCTCGTTGAAGCCCTGCGCGGCGGATGGCGTCGGCAGGACCGCGACGACCTCGACGCGCGTCACGCCCCAACGCTGCAGGCCCCAGGCAAGGTCTGCTGCCAGCTGGGTTCTGATTTCTCCAAGGGCCGCCGAGTCGGGCGCAAATTCGATCGGCGGAATCTCGCTTCGCGGCGGATCCACCCGGATCATCCAGTCGGGGAAGTTGCGCGCCAGTCCTTCCTCCAGTCGCTTGTAGGCTGGCAAGCTCACGCCGGCGGTCGGCGCCGCCGAGAACACCGCGCGGCGCGTCTGCGGATTGATGTCCGCGCCGGCAAGTTCATACGGGAACGCAAGGCGCAACTCCCGTTCCGTGCGCCGCTCGGCCGCAATCGCTTCAAGCTGGGCCGTCTGGGCCCGCATGGGTGCTCCGAAGGAGGACTCGGCAACGGCTGCCAACCGCGCCGTTTCCGAACTGACGTCGTCATCGATGAGCAACTGGTCGACCACGACATTCACCTTCCTGCGGAAGCGCTCCGACAACTGCGCTGCCAGGCCGAGTTCAGCGTCCGGCACGCGCACCGGCGTCAGCACGGTCGCCCGCACATTGATCCGCGCCGGCCCGCTTCGCGGAAAGGTGACGTCGAAGTCGGTGACCCGCGCTTCGGAACTGTCGAACGGCGTCAGCAGCATGTCGCGCGCCACGTCTCGAACGCGTGCCTCATAGGCAATGTCGCGCAGTGACAGCCCGAGCGGAATCGACAGCGCGACGAATACGCCGACGATAAGAGCATTCTGCCAGGCCGTATGACGCGGGCTATGGCGTTCGCCGAAGCCATAGAAGCGCGACAGCACCGTAACCATCAGCGCGATGGCCAGCAGGTTGGTCATGAACAGGAAGAAGGCGCCGCCAGCGATCTGGAACTGGGCCGTGGCAAGACCAAAGCCGGTCACCGCCAGGGGCGGCATCAGCGCCGTTGCGATCGCCACGCCGACGATGGTTTCGCCCTTTCGATGGATCACGGCATAGCCGCCCGCAAGGCCTGAGAAGACCGCGACCATCAGATCGAAGAAATTCGGCCGGGCGCGGGAAAGGATCTCGGTCGTAATCTCCGTGAGCGGAGAAAAGAATACGATCAGGAAGGCTGTAGCCAGCGAGACGAGGGTTCCGACCGCCAGCGACACGACTGCCTGACGCAAGGCGGCGAGTTCAAGAATTGCGAGCGAGAAACCCATGAGCATGATCGGACCCATCAGCGGCGAAATCAGCATCGCGCCGATGATCACAGCCGGTGAGGACAATAGCAGGCCCAGGATCGCGATACCGCATGACATCACGTTCATGAAAATGTAGCGGCCCGAAAGCGCGCCCTCTTCATGGACGTGCTCGACCACTTCATTGTGATGGATCTGGCGGATGCCGCGCCAGCGCGCGACCTTCAGGCGCCGCCGCCATTCAGGCAGACGCGTGCGGCGGCGTTCTTCCGTCGTACTCATGTTGCGTCTCCTGAAAACCGGTTGATGCGCCGAACCCGCAGGCCGGCGCGGCGCCGCGGCGCACCTTTACCATATCCTCTGGCAGCTGGCTTCAGTTGCCGCCTTCAATCAACCGGCGGGCAATCACCATGGCCTGTACTTCCCCGGCGCCTTCGAAGATGTTGAGGATGCGCGCATCCTGCAGCACGCGGCTGATGGGGTATTCCAGTGCAAAGCCGTTACCGCCATGGATCTGAACGCTGTTGTCCGCCGCAGCCCAGGCCACGCGCGCGGCCAGCAATTTTGCCATACCGGCTTCGAGGTCGCAGCGCTTGCCGTCATCCTTCTGGCGCGCGGAATAATAGGTCAGCTGACGCACGCCCATCAGTTCGGCGGCCATCATCACCAGCTTGTTCGATACGCGCGGGAAGTTGAAGATCGGCTGGCCGAACTGATTGCGGTCGAGCGCGTAACGCAGACCGATCTCGAACGCGTTCTGCGCCACACCGACAGCCCGCGCGGCGGTCTGGATGCGGGCGCTCTCGAACGTCGCCATCAGATGCTTGAAGCCCTGCCCTTCCACGCCGCCCAGCAGGTTCTCGGCCTTCACCTTGAACCCGTCGAAACCGATCTCGTACTCCTTCATGCCGCGGTAGCCGAGCACTTCGATCTCGCCGCCGGTCATGCCTTCGGCCGGGAACGGATCTGCATCGGTGCCGCGCGGCTTCTCGGCGAGCAGCATCGACAGACCGGAGAAATTTTTCGTGGCCGGATCTGTCCGCGCCAGCAGCGTCATCAGGTCGGCCCGCACCGGGTGCGTGATCCAGGTCTTGTTGCCGGTCACCACATATTCCGTTCCGTCTGCGGACTTTACCGCGCGTGTCCGCAGCGAGCCGAGGTCGGAGCCGGTATTGGGCTCCGTGAACACGGCCGTCGGAAGGATCTCGCCCGAGGCGATCGCCGGCAGCCATTTCGCTTTCTGCTCCGGCGTCCCGCCGATCAGGATCAGCTCGGCGGCAATCTCCGAGCGCGTGCCGAGTGAGCCGGTGCCGATATAGCCGCGCGACAATTCCTCGGACACGACGCACATCGCCGTCTTGCCCATGCCGAGCCCGCCAAACTCTTCCGGGATGGTCAGTCCGAACACGCCGAGCTCAGCCATCTCGTTGACGACCTCCATCGGGATATAGTCGTTGGCGAGGTGCCAGCTGTGTGCCACCGGCTTGATCCGAGTCGCTGCAAATTTCGCGAACTGGTCGCGCACCATTTCCATCGTCTCGTCGAGACCGGTGAACTCCACCGTGTTGCGCGACAGCGCGTCCGGCAGGAACGTCGCCGCAGCGGCCATCACTTCCGGCGTCTTGCCTTCGAGGATGAAGCGCTGGATCGCGGGCGCGAACAGGAGCTGCATGTCCGCCTGCGAACAGCCGAGATCCGCCGGGCGCACCATCTCGCCCTGGTTCATCGGAATGCCGCCGATCAGCTGGGCGCAATATTCGCCGAACAGGACCTGGCAGAGCAGCGCCTCGACCTCGCCGAACTGGCCTTCAGCTTCGAGCCGCTTGGCCCAGCCTGCGGTCTGGCGAAGGGTTTCCAGATAGGTTGCGACCCAGGACAGGCCGTGCGCCCGGTGCTGGTGGCGTTCGAACGCGGCGCGGTCCGGTTTGCCGTTCGGCAGCGAAAGGCTTTCCCGGGCAGCGCGGGACGCGGCTGTGACATAGGTCTCGATGGCGGCGACGGCATCGGCCATCGCGGCGGTAAGGCCTGTCATCCTGACATCGGTTTTGTCCTGCACTGCGCTGGCGTCCATGAGCCGCTCCCTCCGGTGTTTTCGTTCGGTATGATCCCGACTGATTATAAGTCCCGCGCCGCAACTGGCGAGTCTCGATTTGTGCGGCGCAACAACGCTGGAGCCGGCCGCCGCGGCGTCAGTGCAAAAGTTAATCGAACCTGAAGCCCCGTTAACCAGCTGCGGGTTGATTAGGAACTCATTAACCATCAGAAAGTTAACAGAAAATTGGTGCGAGAAGCCCTATTCCCCCTGTCATCGCAATGTCGCTTCAAGGAGTCGCCGGACGGATGCACCCTTATTCACGTTTCAGGCTTATCTCGAACACTGCCGCCACTGCGCTCGTGGCCGCCGTGCTGTGCGGCGCCTGGCCGGTCGCCTCGGACATGCTCGCCACCGCCACCGGCGGCCTGACCCCGGTCTACTGGGCCGCTGTCGCCGGCATTGCCGCCCTTGTGGTCGTCGGCTCGCTGATGCTGACCGAATGGGTCTTCCCGCTGGTCTTCCAGTTGGGCCTCTTGCGCCGCATGGTGCTTGGCCGCGCCTACACAGAAGGCACCTGGCTGCAAGCCGAACGCGGCCCGGCCGGCAGCGAACGCCTCACCATCGTGCGCATCCGCCCGTCCGGCTTCGGCTTCAACCTGTCCGCCTATAGCCTCAACCAGGACGGCGAGATCGAAGGCACACGGATGATCGAGTATTCCAAGCTCGACGGTCCGGTGCTCAGCTATATCTTCCGCAACCTGATGCCCGACGGGGCCGGCAGCCAGGCTCAGGGCGCCAACGAGCTGATGTTCGAGCATGCCCGCGGCGCGCCGAAAACCTATGCGGGATACGGCCAGGCCGCGGGCGCTGCCCGCAAGTTCCAGATCGAGGGCGTGAAACTCACCCGCTGGTCTGAACGCCGCCGTCTGCGCAAGCTGGATCAGCGCGGCGACGTGATTGCAAAATACTGGAACCTCTACTTCGGCGCGACGAACATCGATGAAGACGAGATCGAACCGCCACGAGTCCACCGCCCGGTCATCGTCGATACAGCGCAGCCCGCCTTTGTCGAACGCCGTCACCCGGACAATGCCCCGCCCACGGACGGACCTGTCATTGCCCGCCGCCGGGCCAGCGACTGGCGCTCGGAAGACGCCACGCCGACCGCTGACCGGATCCGCGCCCGCTTTGCAAGCTCTTCTGCCCTCGAAGAAGACCCCGACGAAGAGGCGCTGGAAGACGATGACGTCTATGTCGCAGAGGCCGAGATCGAAGAAGACGATGTGATGATCGAGGACGAAGTCGACACGCTTGAAGACGACGCCGAATTCGACATCGTCGACGAAGAGGACGACGTGGTCGATGTCGCGGAGGATCCCGAGGACGAAGTCGGCGACGAAGACGCGTTCCTCGATGAGGAAGACGACATCGAAGCCGACGCAGAAGTCGATGACGACTTCACGGACGAAGGAGACGAATTCGAAGCCGATGCGGATGATGACGTCTTCGACGAAGAGGATGCCGACGCCGACGAGGCCGAAGAGATCGAAAC
Source organism: Hyphomonas sp. (assembly GCF_016125515.1). Lineage (GTDB taxonomy): Bacteria > Pseudomonadota > Alphaproteobacteria > Caulobacterales > Hyphomonadaceae > Hyphomonas. The sequence continues at coordinate 139,434 of NZ_WGLO01000009.1, read as the reverse complement.
CGGCACCGGCGACGCCCCGGCCGAGGACGACGAGCCGATCCGCATCCGCCAGCGCTACGCCCGCCGCCGCGCCTGAACGCCCCCCACCATTTCAGGCGGCCCCTCCCCCGGAGGGGCCGTTTTTTGTTTGCGCCGGGATAGTTCTCGCCAAGCACGAATCTAAGCTTCAACTTTTTCAACCCTGCGCTATGGTAAACAAAAGTTTAACCGGGGCGGGTCATGGCAGGGACGACGGAAGCAGGCGGCAAAGCCGTAAACTGGCGGCGGCACGTCACACTCAAGAACTGGACAGCGCTGGCCACGTTCGAGGCCGGGCTTTTAATGGTGCTGGCCCTGGCGATCGGCTGGCCCATCCGTGTGCCCGCCGACGCCGCCGGTCCGGACGCCTGGGCAGCCATCGGCTTCGGACTGGCTGCCTGGTTCCTGTTCCAGTGCGCGCGGCTGGTCCGTATCTGCGCGGACCAGCGCAGCGAGACCGGCAAGGCCTCTCCGGAAAGGCGCCGCATGATGCTGTCCGAATTGCTGATCTGGATGTTCGTGTCGCTGCTCGCGCTTTGCCTGTTCGCGTTGCTGCAGCCGAAGACGGGCGCGCTGAGCGTGCTGAAGCTCGAGTTGCCCGGGCGGCTTGCAATCTTCATGGCCCTGCTCGGGGCTTCGTTTGCACCAGCGATTGCCGGCATCGTCCACACTGAACGCCTGCTGGCCCAAGCGCGCCCCGGAAAGTCGATCCTGCGCAATGACGCCATCTCGGGCGGATCGCTCCTGTTCGGCGCCTTCACGATGGTCCTGATCGTTTCACTTGCCTGGGCCGCCGCGCATGACGCCTTCGAGGCGCTGGGGCCCAACATGGGCCTCATCGCCACCCTCTTCGTCATGTTTGCCTTCGTCTTCTTCATCGTGCTCTCATCGGTCACGCGCGGCCTGAACCTGTTTCAGGAGCGCGACATGACGACCAAGGCAGCGGCCTTCGGACCGGCCACATCCCTGACGACCCTGGTCAGCTGGATCGATTCCATCCTTGTGCGGATCATTTCGCCCCTGACCGGCGCGATCCAGGCACCGGACGGGCGCCATGGTCTCGGCTGGCACCATGCGCTGATCATCGGCGTGATGACGCCGCTGACCCTGCTCGGCTATGCCCTGCCCCAGCCCTGGGGATTGATCCCGATCGCGATGGCCTTCCTGTTTGCGCTTTCAGTTGGCCGCCGCTGGAGCTGGGTCGAGGGCGACCGGGAAACCGCATCTCGCCTGCGAACAACCAAAAGCAAGGACATCCATATCGGCTTCTCGAACGACCTGCGTGACGAAGCGCTGCTCAGCTACGCCTTCCTGTTCGTCCTCGTGCCGCTTACCCTGTTCCAGCTCAACGAAATGACGGGCGCCTTCTGCCTTCAGGATTTGTCCACGCTGGACAATCCCCGATGCCTCGCGAATGGGCAACAGGGTCGCTACGATGACTGGATCGGCTTTTTCGGGCTCGAACTGCTCAAGGCCGTTCCGCTCGTCGATTGGGTCGAGATCTACGGCCTCAAAGCCGAGCCGACCATCATGCAGAACCCGGAGCACCGGGAGGTCGCCCAACACCTGATGTTCGGGTCGCGCGTGCTGGTCGATTTCGTGGTGATGGCCGCCCTGTTCCAGGCCATCGCCATTTTCCAGCGCAACCACACCCAGCGGAAGCTTTACGATTCCGGCCAGCTGGATGTGCTGGATCCGATCTCGGAGGAAGATTTCTTCGAAACCGGCATGATCAAGGCCAGCAAGGCCGACTTCGAGAAGTGGGCGCAGTTACCTCCGAAGGAACAGGCGAAAAACCCCGTGATCGATCTGGGAAAACACGGCTATTTCACAGCCAAGCCCAGTTTCCTTGCCCGCGTCGAGCACCATGTCACCGAGCAGCGCATGGCGGGCATGCCTTGGCCGTATGACCGCAACCGGCTCAACGAACTGGTTCGCGACCCCCGCCCCGACCTGCAAGCCGGGGCGCGCTGGATGATTCGCAAGTTCGGTCTCCTCGCCGGCAACCCGCGCAACCAGGTCGGCCAGCTTGCTGACCGCTGGCTCCACCTGAAAATCGCTTCGGCAAAGGATGATGTCATCTTCGTCGAAAAGCAGAATTTCGAAGATGTCGTGAAATCCGCGCAGTCCACGCCTCGCGATTTCTCGAATCTCGAACTCGGACGCCTTGCCAGCCTGATGATCGAAACCTGCAACCGCCCGGAATTTGCCTATGCGCACATGCAGGCGTTCAAACTGATCGGTATGCTGAGGACACGCAATGCCGTGCTGTTGTTGGCCGCCAGCGTGCTGAAGCCTGATCAGGTGGAAGCTGACGCCGTATGGCGAGAGGAGATTCCGGGCGTCTTCAGTCTTGAATGGCGGCGGCTACGCCAAGGACAGGACGAGATGCGGGTGCACGCCTACGCCGCTCTCGAGGCCATGGCACTCAACGGCATCAAATATCCGATCTATGGCGTCGGCGCGTCGACTTATCGGCTGGCGCTTCATCTCGCCGAACAAGCCGCGGCGACGGAAGCATCCAAGTCCAGGGTCAGGGCGGCGGCTGCGCGCGATGCCCTGCTTCAAGTACTGGGCTCCGCCGTTGAGGGCGGCGACAGCGAAGACGCCTAGTCCATCCGCCGATAGCGGGAGGACTGGCTGCCGGCGATCGCGCGGACCATCGGCTCGGGCAGCAGGCGCGTTAGGGTGGCAAGGACCTTGTTCGCAAGTCCCGGCACAATCACCGGCTGGCCACGGTTGACCGCGTCGATACCGGCCTTCACCACGGGCGCTGCCTCCATCCACATCCATTTCGGCATTTTGTCCGTCTCGCTGCGCGTGCCGTTCACGTCGTGGAATTCACTCCAGGTGAAGCCCGGGCACAGCGCGCAGCAGTGGATGTCTGTTTGTCCGAGGGCGGAGCATTCGGCGTTGATGCTCTCCGAGAACTTGATCATTCCGGTCTTCACGCTGGCATACAACGTATGTCCAGCGCTGCCGGGCGCATAGCCGGCCAGCGACGCCACATTGATGATCCGCCCGAACCGGCGCGCCGCCATGCCGGGCAACAACCGATGGGTCAGTTCGACCGGCGCCGTGTACAGAACCTGAAGGAATGCCGCCTGATCTTCCCACTTCGTCGAAAAGAACGTGCCCGGCAGACCATATCCGGCATTGTTAACCAGCGCATCGACCTCCAGGGCCCGACCCGCAAGCGCAGCCACGATCCGCGCCGGCGCGCCGGGATCTGCAAGATCCTCCGCCATCACCGTCACTTCGACCCCATGCTCGGCGCGAAGTTCCGCCGCGAGCGCTTCCAGCCGGTCCGCTCGCCGGGCCGTCAAAACCAGGTTCCAGCCCAGCGCGGCATACTGCCGGGCGAATTCGGCGCCGATGCCCGCAGAGGCGCCGGTGATCAGACAGAGTCGACGTTTCAGGGCCAAAAGTTCACCTCCCGTGCGAAAATGTGACCGAAATGCAACAAAAGCCGAACTTAAGTGTGGCTTGAGCGTGACTGGGTTGTTGCTCCGCCGCACATCCACACCTTACGGTCCTGTAGGGGAAACACAACGCAACGTCGTTGCCACATATTCAAATCCAACGGAGCGGATAGCATGCAGTTCAAGAAAATCCTTCTCGCCGCCGTGGCGAGCATAGCCATCACGGCCGGGGCCTCAACCGCCTGGGCACAGGAAGACACCACGGAAGAAGCCAAGACCCTCGACACGGTTGTCACGATCGGTACGCGCGTTGCGAACCGGACCGCACTCGACACGGCTGCGCCGGTTGACGTCATCTCTGCCGACGCGATCCAGAACATCGGTATCGGTGAACTGAACCAGGCCCTTTCGGTCAACCTGCCTTCCTTCAACTTCCCGCGCCCTGCCCTCAACGACGGCACCGACTCGGTTCGCCCGGCCACGCTGCGCGGCCTGTCGCCTGACCAGACGCTGGTCCTCGTGAACGGCAAGCGCCGCCACACCGCCTCGCTCGTCAACGTCAACGGCTCGATCGGCCGCGGCTCGTCGGCGGTCGACATGAACACCATCCCGACCGATGCCGTCGGCGGCATCGAAGTCCTGCGCGACGGTGCGTCGGCCCTCTACGGTTCGGACGCCATCGCTGGCGTGATCAACGTGCGCCTGAAAGAAGCCTCCTCGGGCGGCGGCGCAGCCGTCAGCTATGGCTGGCGCGAAACTGAATACACCGTTCCGGTCAACGCCCCGACCGCGCCCGGCGTTCCCAACCCCGGCGCCACCGTGACGCGTGAGCGTTCCGATGGTCACGTCCTCACCCTGTCCGGCTGGAAAGGCCTCGCCCTCGGCGACGCCGGCTTCCTGACCGTTTCGGCAGAGTACAAGGACCAGCAGCACTCGGAGCGTTCCGGTTTCGACACCCGCCCGAACTATCCGGGCAGCCAGCCGGACGCTGAAGCCGTGATCAACCGCTTCAACGCCTGGACCGGCGAGCCGGAACTCGAGCAGTTCACGGTCTTCGCCAATGCCGGCTATGACCTCGCCAACGGCGTCGAACTTTATGGCTGGGCCAGCTATCAGGACCGCGACACCGTATCGGCCGGCTTCTACCGTCGCGCCCTGGACGCACGCAACGTCATCGAAATCTACCCGAACGGCTTCCTGCCGCTGATCGCACCGACCACGACCGACTATGCAGTTGCCGGCGGCGCGCGCTTCGACTGGGCAGGCTGGGACATGGACGCCTCGCTCGTTTACGGTTCGAACGAGATGGAATTCACCATCAAGAACACGCTCAACCGTTCGATCGGTCCGACGTCTAAAACGGTGTTTGATGCCGGTGGCTTCCGGAATGGTCAGCTCACGGCCAACCTCTCGGCTTCTAAAGGCTTCGCGGTCGATGGCCTTGCCTCCGACCTCAACGTGGCCTGGGGCGTTGAAGCCCGTCAGGACACGTACGAAATCTTCGCCGGCGAGCCGGACTCTTACCGCAACGGCGGCGTTCTGCTGAACGGCGCCCCAACGGCTTCCGGCGCACAGGTCTTCCCGGGCTTCCGTCCGGCCAACGAAGTGGACGAAGACCGCACGGCTGTCGGCGTCTATCTCGACCTCGAAGCCAACCTGACCGACAAGCTGCTGGTGGCGGGTGCCATCCGCGGCGAGTCCTATTCCGACTTCGGCGAAACGGTCACCGGAAAGCTTGCCGCCCGTTATGACTTCAACGACATGTTCGCGCTTCGCGGTTCGATCCAGAACGGCTTCCGCGCTCCGTCGCTGCAGCAGCAATACTTCGCCACGACGTCGACCAACTTCATCAACGGCGTGCCGTTCGACATCACGACCTTCCCGGTTACCGACCCGGTCGCGATCGCCCTCGGCGCCAAACCGCTTGATGCTGAAACCTCGGTTAACTACTCGATCGGCGCCGTGCTGCGGGCAGGTGGCCTGAACGTGACGATCGACGCCTACCGCATCGACGTTACAGACCGCGTCGTGCTGTCGGAAAACCTGACCCAGGCGAACGTCCGCGCCTACCTGCAAGGTCAGGGCTTCATCGGCTCGGGCGGCGGCCGCTTCTTCCTGAACGGTGTGGATACCGAAACCACCGGTGTGGACATCGTGACCAACTACGCCTTCCCGGAAACCGCCTACGGCACGTTCAACGTGACCGCCGGTGCTAACTTCAACAGCACCGACGTCACCGCCATTCCTGCCATTCCGACGCTGACGGCCCTGTCGCCGGCACCGGAACTCTTCGGCCGCGTCAACATCAAGACGTTCGAAGAAGGCACCCCGGCTGACAAGTTCACCGGCTCGCTGGATTGGGAACACGGCCCCTTCGGCGCCACGGTTCGTGCAATCCGCTACGGCGAAGTGCTCGTGCCGAGCTCCAACCCGGCGAACGACTACACGATCAGCCCGAACACGCTGGTCGATCTCGAAGCCCGCTACACCTGGAACGACATGGTGACCCTGTCGCTCGGCGCGGACAACCTGTTCGACGAGTATGGCGATCCGGCACCGGCCGCTCAGAACGGCACCGGCAACACGCCGTTCTCGGGCTACATCCCGTACGGCAGCTCGGGCCGCTTCGTGTACATGAAAGCGTCCGTGACCTTCTGATCGGATCTGCCTGATCCAGAACCAGCGCCGCCTCCTCCGGGAGGCGGCGTTTTTTGTTGCCGCTTGATCGCGGCCCCCACGCCCCTACTGTCAGCCCGCAACCGGCAAAGGATCACGCCCATGGCACGCGCCAAAACCAATGGCATCGAGCTCGAATACGACACGATGGGCAGCCCGAACGATCCCGCAGTCCTTTTGATCATGGGTTTCGCGCTGCAGATGACGCGCTGGCCGGAAGCGCTCAAGCGCGGCATTGCCGATGCCGGCTTCCGTGTCATCTGGTTCGACAACCGCGACGTCGGCCTCTCCACCGAGATCGCCGGTTTCACACCGCCGAGCGCGATGGAGATCATCCAGGCGGCGATGGCCGGCAAGGATACGGCAAAACTGGTGCCCTACACACTCGACGACATGGCCACCGACACGGCCGGCCTTCTGGATGCGATCGGCATCGAACAGGCTGACATCATCGGCATGTCGATGGGCGGCATGATCGGCCAGCTGATGGCGCTCGACCATCCCCGCAAGGTGCGCAAGCTCGTGGCGATGATGACGACGTCGGGCAACCCCGCCCTGCCGCCGCCGACCCCTGAAGCGATGGCGGCGCTTTCAGCCCTGCCCCCTGTGCGCACCGCTGAAGCCATCGGCGAGATCGCCGTCGTCGCCCAGCATGGCATCGGCTCGCACCCTGACCTGCGCAACAGCGCGGAGATCATCCGTGCCCGCGCCATCGAGGACTTCCACCGCTCCGACCGCCCCTTCGGCATCCTGCGCCAGAACGGCGCGGTCGTCGCCCAGAAGCGCTGGCATGAACGGCTCGGCCAGGTGACTGCGCCGACGCTGGTCCTTCATGGTGCGGACGATCCTCTGGTCCGCCCCGCCGCCGGCGAAGACATCGCCCGGCGCATTCCCGGCGCCGTGTTCAAGCGCTATCCCAAATGGGGCCACGACCTGGCCGACAGGATGTCCGACACGCTGGTCTCGGACATCGTGCCGTTCCTTAGGGCCTAGGCGATCCTTGTCAGCAATGGGCGCCGCCGCTAGGTTTCCGCTTGCATGACAGGGCCCGGCAGAGGCCCTGCGCAACGGGAGGCATAGAAGGCGATGGCCGATACCGGTCTGGCACTACCCTGGCACCTCAGGGGAAACTGGGCGCCGCTTCAGGACGAACGCACCGACGGCGCGCTGGAGGTTGAGGGCAGCATTCCGCCGGAATTGAACGGCACGTATATCCGCACCGGCCCGAACCCGAAATCGGGAAGCTCGGCGCACTGGTTCTTAGGCGACGGCATGGTGCATGGCATCCGGCTGAAGGGCGGCAAGGCCGAATGGTATCGCAACCGCTTTGTCCGGACACCGAGTATTACCGAGCCGAAGGCACCGCCGGTTCGCGGCGACCTGCGGCGCGGCACGGGCAACACGCATGTGCTGGCGCATGGCAAGCAGATCCTCTGCCTCAATGAGAGCGCCTGGCCCTGGATGATCGACCAGGACCTGAATACGGTTGGTTGCCAAAACTATCAGGGAAAGCTGCCCTGTTCGATGACGGCCCATCCAAAAGTGTGCCCGGAGACCGGCGAGCTGCTCGCCTTCTCGTATTTCTCGTTCCGGCCGCCCTACCTGCACTACATCCGGGTGGGCGCAGACGGAGAGCTGAAACAGGTTGAGGGCATCGACATTCCGAACATGGTGATGATGCATGATTTCAGCATCACCCGGAATTACGCGATCTTTCTGGACCTGCCGCTGGTGTTCAACCCTGCCCTGCTGGCGAGCGGCATGCCGTTCAAGTTTGATGCGAAGGCCGGCGCGCGCGTCGGCGTGATGCCGCGCAACGGCACGGCGCGCGATATGCGCTGGTTAGAAATCCCGCCCTGCTATGTGTTCCACACCGTCAATTCGTACGAGGACGGACGGCGCATCATCATGCACGTCTCGAAGATGGTGTCGGCCTTCGGCGCGGATTCAAACGACTATTCGAATGTCGCACGGCTGTGGAAGTGGACGATCGATCTCGACAAGGGCACGATTGCCGAAGAGCAGGTCGATGACCAGCCGGGCGATTTCGGCCGCGTGAACGAGGCGCGTGTCGGCCTCAAGGCGCGCTACGGATACCTGATGTCGCTGGCGGGCGAAGGCAATTCGGAGGAACCGATCTATGGCTCCCAGATGCTGAAGTATGATCTCGGCAGCGGAGCGCGGGCCGTTCACGACCTCGGCGAGAACGTGCGCGGGGGCGAGCCCGTGTTCGTATCCGGCGGGGCCGGCGAGGATGAGGGCTGGGTCATGGTGATCTGCCACGACACCGGCAGCGGAAAATCGAAATTCGTGATCCTCGATGCGCAGAACCTCAGCGCGCCGCCGGTTGCAACGGTCCACCTTCCGGGCCGCGTGCCTTACGGGGCGCACGGAAGCTGGGTGCCGCTGCAGACCTGACCGGCGTCAGCGAATGGCCACCGGATTGATGATGGCCTGGACCGCGCCTTCAAGGCGGGGCGCGCCGAGCGTGAAGAAGAATTCGGTCACGCCGTCGGCGGCGAGTTCGGTCGTCACCATGTTCTCCAGGATATAGACGCCGTTCTTGGCCAGCAGCGTCAGGTGCACGTCGAAGGGGCGGGCTTCCTTCTCGAACGGGATGACCTCCAGCGCCCAGGTGTCGGCACCGATGGCCACCACGCCGAGATCGGCAAGGTATTGCGCGCCTTCAACCCCGAGACCCGGTTCGACCGGCGCGAGTTCGGCGTCGTTCTCGGTCGCCTTCATCGTGCCCGTATGGAAGAGAACAATATCGCCCTCGCCGATGCTGACGCCGGCGGCCTTTGCGGCGGCTTCGATCTCGGCGCGATTGAACGCCGTACCCGGAGCAACCGGATCGCCGAACGTCTTGGTCATGTCCAGCAGCACGCCTCGGGTGGCGACCGGCGGCAGGGTATGCGTGCCATACTGGGTGAGGCCCCCGGTGGTGACGAATTCCGAAACCGGAACGCCGTTATAATAGCGGTGGTCGATGCCCATATGGCCGAGACCGTCGATCTGGCTGCCGATGCCGATATAGGTGTTCACAAGGTCGTCATTGCCAACGGCCTTGTTCTCGCCAAGTGGCGTGCCCGAACCATCCGACAGCTGAAGGATGGTCATGCTGAACTTGCGCGGCCCGTAGGCCGGCGTCTTTGCGCCGGTCACCTGGCCGAGCGCGTAGGTCTTGCCGGTGGTGATCAGCTTGGCCGCTTCGGCTGTTTTCGCTGCCGATAGGTTGTTCATGGCGCCCAGCCGGTCGTCGGCGCCATAGCGCGACGGGTACCAGCCGTCGGACTTGATCTCGGTTTTCGCCGTTTCGGCGAGCGGCTCCGCCACGCCGCTGGACAGGCTGCTGCAGGCAGCCAGCAGCACGCTGGTCGCGATCAGGATGCGTTTCATGTGTTCCTCCCATTTGTTTTGGGAAGAGCCTAGCCCCGCACTGCCGCTTGGCAAGCGTTTCAGGCGCGCCGCACCAGGAAACCTGCCCGCGGGAAGTGTACGTGGATCGTCTCGGCCTCGGGCGTGAACAGGCGCAGGATGATGCGCTGCGAATCGGCATGCACCAGTTCGCCCTCGACCCACACCTGACCATAATCGTCCGGCGCCACCGCCACCGTTTCACCCGGCGAGAATTCCTGCGGCTCGTTGCGCGTCGTCGCCGCCACCAGGCGCGGCGCGGCATCCTTGGCGATGGCGAGCGCTTCGCCGGACGTGATCGTCTCCGGTTCCTGCCCTTCCACTTCGGCCAACCGGCGATACCAGGCCGCCGTCAGCGGCGCATTCTCGAGGCAGGCATCGGCGAATTCCGGCACGGCCTGCTTCATCCACCAGACGTTCATGTAGGCGTGGACATCCACGAGCCCGGCTTTCGCGCCGATCAGGAAATTGCCCGAGCCCGCGCCCTTGCCGCCGGCGAGGCGCTCCTCCACCAGCATGAGGCGCGCGCGCCACTGGTCCTTCATCATCGGCGCAGCAGCTTTCATCGCCTCGATGTTGAACGGCCGGCCGGAGAGCTGCTCGCGGTCCTTGATGAAGGCTTCCGGCACGCTGTCGCCCATATGGCCGAAAATCACCGCGACCGACGACTGGAACCAACGCGAATCGGCCCAGCCCGCCACCATTTGCGCGAGGCCCTCATGCCCGGGCAGTTTCAGCGTGTAGAGCGGATAGCGCGCCTCGATCTCGCGCAGGATGATCGCCGTGTCGCAATACACGTCTGCGCCGATCTGCATCACCGGCGTGCGGCGATACCCGCCCGTCAGCGGCATCAGGTCCGGCCGCGGCATGATCATCGGAATCTCGACGCGCGCATAGGCGAGGTTCTTCAGCCGCAAGGCCAGGCGGACCTTCTCGGAAAAAGGCGAAGACGGGTATTCGTGCAGAATGATGCTGCGTGCGTCGGCCATATGGTTTCGCAAACCTCCCCGTGTGCAAGCGCCGCACTTTGCGCGTGATCGCGCGGCGCCGTAAAGAGCAAAAATCGCCGCCGCCCCGCAGCGCAAGAAACGGGTGGCGCAGCGGTCCGCCCGGGGCCATTTTGGTCCCATGTTCGACGCCCCTGCCCCCCTCGATGAACGCGCCCGCGCCTATGACCGGATGGCGAAAGCCCTCACCTGGCTCGGCGATACCTGGCCGGACTGGCCCGATCTTGACGCCGCCGCGTCCGCCATCGGCCTCTCGCCGCACCATTTCCAGCGCGAGTTCACCCGCTGGGCCGGTATCAGCCCGAAACAGTACCAGGGCGCACTGGCGCATGGTGCGGCGGGCGACCTGCTGCGCAGCGGCGCCAGCGTGCTCGATGCTGCGCTGGAAGCCGGCCTGTCGGGCCCGGGTCGCCTGCACGACCTTTTCATCGCCCATGAAGGCCTTACGCCCGGTGAAGCCAAGGCGGGCGGCAAGGGCGCAGACCTTGCACTCGGCCGCGCCCCCACCCCATTTGGCCTCGGGGCCTGGCTGATCGGCCCGCGCGGCCTCGTGGCGCTGGGCTTCATCGATGACGGCGCGCCCGCCCGCACCGGGTTCGAGCATCAGGGCCGCGCGCAGGACGCCGCCTTTGCCGATCTCGCCGCCCGCTATCCCGGTGCCTCGATCCGGCGCGACGATGCCGAAGCCGAGCGCATGGCCGCGCGCGTGTTCGACAGCGGCGAGCCCCTCCCCGTCTGCCTCTATGGCACGCCCTTCCGCCGTCAGGTCTGGCGGGCGCTGCTCGAAATCCCGGCCGGCGAGACCCGCACCTATGGCCACCTGGCGGCCCGCATCGACGCCCCGAAAGCCGCACGCGCCGTCGGCGCAGCAGTCGGCGCCAACCCGGTCAGCTGGTTCATCCCCTGCCACCGGGCCCTTGCAGCCGATGGCCGCCTGCATAACTATCACTGGGGTGTGGCACGCAAACGCGCCATGCTTGTCTACGAACGCGCCCACACGGCCTGATCCGGGATCCCGGGCGGCCGTCGCCGAACCCGGAACCAGAGCCGCCCGCCATGCCTGTCTACATCGCCCTCGTCATTGCCGTGGTTGCCTGGGGTGTCCTGCTCGGCCTGCGCTGGAAGAAGGCGAAAGACTTCGCGCCCGAGCTGCTGCAGGCCCGCAAGAAAAGTGGCGAACTGCCGGAGGCCGTGAAGGAAGACGAATTCACCGACCTCTACCTGCGCGCCGAAGGCCCCCGCGCGAGCACATACATCTACGCTTGCGCCGCCTTCATGACGGTCTCGCTGGCGCCCATCTCGACTATCTTCAACACGGTCTGGAATGCGCTCTGGACCCTGTCCGGCCGCTCGCCTGTCTTCGAACAGGGCACCCTGATCCACACGTTCAGCTTCTTCCTGACCGTGATGGGCATCGCCATCGCCCTGCTCGCCCTCGCCATGCACCGGTATTACACGCTGATGCCGCCCAACCTGAAACAAGTGATCCGCAACCTGCGCGAGGCCCATTCATGAGCACACAATTCCTGCACACGATGATACGCGTCGGCGATCTCGGCGCCGCCTTGCGCTTCTTCTGCGACGGGCTCGGCCTCACCGAAATCGGTCGCTACGATAACGAAGGCGGGCGGTTCACGCTGGTCTTTCTGGCCAGCCCGCCTGACATCGCGCGCATGGGCGGCATCCCGAAAGGCGTCAGCCCGACCCAGATGGACATCCCCATGGTCGAGCTCACCCACAACTGGGACGAGAAGGACTATGCCGGCGGGCGCAATTTCGGCCACCTCGCCTACCGCGTCGACGACATCTATGCCGCCACCCAGCGCTTTGTCGATCTCGGCGTCCCGATCAGCCGCCCGCCCCGCGATGGCCGCATGACCTTCGTGCGCTCGCCGGACGGCATCTCGGTCGAACTCCTCCAGAAGGGCGAGGCCCTGGCCCCCCAGGAGCCTTGGGCAAGCGCCCCGAACATCGGCGTCTGGTAAGCCCGGCGGCCGCCCGCACATGTTAAGTTATATTATCACTGTTTAAGTTTTCGCGGGCGCCCGTCTGCGCCATACATGACCTCGAAACCGGGACGTGCCGTCGGACCCCGAAGCAGGTCTCCGCGACTCGACAAGCCTGACGGTTTCGCAATGCGCCGGTCGGACCCGGCGCAGAAGAAGGCTTGAAGGACTCATGCGCAACTACATCCTCCCGGCGGCTCTGGCCGCAATGATGACGCTTGCCCCGATTGCATCGGCGGCGGCGCCGCAGACACCGGCTGCAACCCAATCCAGCCTGCGCGACACGAAGGCTCACGGGGTTATCCGGAGCATCGGCAGATCCAGCCTGACCTTCACGCTGGATGACGGCCGCACATTCGCCTTGCCCGCCGGCAGCACGTCCGAGCTGAAGACCGGCGAAAAAGTTGCCATCCACTGGGTCTGGAGCGGCCAGCTACGCCTGGCCAAGGAGGTGCTGTCCGACTACTGAACCCCGGAATTACCCCTGTCCCTCCTCCGTTCGCCCCGCAATGCCCCTCGCTGCGGGGCGCTTTTTTGCCCCGGAAACCGCGTGACGGCTTCGCGAACCCCGTTAATGTCGCGGCAAAACCGGAGGAAAACCCCATGACCGCGATTGCTGCTGCCACCCTGTATGCCGGCCTGTTCGGCCTTCTGATGATCCTGTTGAAAGGCAATGTCGGCCGTGTGCGCACGTCCGAAAAGGTCGGGTTCGGGGACGGCAACAACGAGGCGCTGCAACGCGCCATCCGGGTTCAGGGCAATGCGGTCGAGGACGTGCCGGTGGTGCTGGTCGGCCTGCTCGCGCTCGGCCTGATGAACGCGCCCGTCGTCTTGATCCACGGACTGGGCGCAACCTTCCTCGTTGCCCGCATCCTCCACGCCATCGGCCTCGGCGGCTCCTCGGGCGGCAGCCCCGGCCGCATGTTCGGCACCCTGCTGACGTTGATCGTGATGCTGATCACCGCCGGCGCCTGCATCTGGTTCGCGCTGACCTGACCGGGCCCGGAACCTTCTGTTCCGATCTTCACTTGAGTGTTAGCGTCGTCTCCAGCCGCGCATGAGCCGCGGCATCAGACACATCCGGGGAGACATCAGGATGCACAGGACAATTTTCTGGACTGTCGCCGCGCTCGGGCTCGCAGCCTGCGCGCCCGCCGCCGTGAAGGACACCGCCGCCCCGCCCGCCGCCGAAGCGCCCGCTGAAGCTGCTGAGGCGGCGTGGACCTTCGATGACGGCGCAATCTTCCCGGCGGACCGCTCCCTGACGCGCCCCGAATCCGGCGTCGTGCTCGCGGACGGAACCGTCGTGGTGGTCGACCAGGTCAACGGCCTGACGGCGATCAGTCCGGACGGCACCACGCGCCCCTATGGCAACTTTGCCGCTGCCGGTTTCACCCATCTGCCGCCGGATAATCCGTCCGGCCCGAATGGCGCGACCTTCGAACCGGACGGGCGCCACCTACTGGTCGCCGACGTATTCACCGGCGCGCTCTGGCGCACCGACACGCAGACCGAAACGACCACGAAAATCTACCAGCATCCCTTCGGCATCAACTATGCGCACCGCGATTCGACCGGCGCGCTTTGGTTCACTCAGTCTACGGAGAATGCGCCGCCGGGATCGGAGACCCGCCTGTTCGCGGCGCTCGACATGCCACTGACGGACGGCAAGCTGCTGCGCATCGCCCCGGCTGCCGACGGCGCGCTGCCTGGAGCACCCGAAGAAATCCTGACGGGACTCCAGTTCGCCAACGGCTTCGCGATCGACGAAAGCCGAGGCAAGCTGTTCATTGCAGAGACGGTGGGCGGCCATGTGTTGAGTTTCACCGTCAACCTGGCGACCGGCGCGCTCTCCGACCGCGCCGTGCTGGCACCCGTCACGACACCGGACAATGTCGAGCAGGCTGAAGACGGTATGCTGTGGGTGGCGTCGCCAATGGCGAACCAGGTGCTGGAGATCAATCCCGACACAGGTGAGACCCGCGTGGCGTTCTCGGCACAGACCGAAGCCGGCGCCGCAGCGCTTGCCGAGTTCAAGCGTCGCGGCGAGGCCGGTGAACCGCGCGCCGCGTTGTTGGGGCCGGATGTGTGGTCGCCGATGCCGGGTCTTGTGACGGGCGTGATCCATAGGCCGGGCGGCGGACCGGCCTATGTGTCCGGGCTCGGCGACGCACTGCTCAAGATCGAGGACTAGGCGCGGCGGCGCTCAGTCCAGCGCGCCGATATAGGGCAGGCCGCGATACAGTCCGGCATCGTCCATGCCATAGCCGACCAGGAATCGTCCGGGCGCATCAAAGGCGCAGAAATCAACGCCCGCCTCGCCGCGCGGCGCCCAGGGTTTCTGCGTCAGCGCGACCGTCAGAACCTCGCGCGCGCCTTTGGCCAGCAGGTGCTGCTTGGCAAAGTCGAGCGTCCGGCCTGTATCGAACACGTCGTCGATCAGCACGATGCCGCGCCCGTCGACCTTGCGCGAAACATCCGCGCGCACGACCACGCGGCCCGAGCTTTCGCGCTCGTCATGATAGCTTTCCAGCCAGAGCACATCGAGCATCGGATGGACGCCGCGCCGCGACAGCGCTTTCATCAGGTCAGACGTAAAGGGCGTCGCGCCGATCAGGATGGACACGGCCGTCCAGTCGCCCGTCAGGCGCGGCGCCAGTCGGTCGGCCAGCGCATCCACGCAGGCCATCAGATCGGCTTCGGAGAGCACGACGTCGATTCTGGGCATTTGGGCATTCATGTCAGACCGGATCCTCGGTTTCAGGTTGTTCGTCATCCGGCGGCGGAAGCGCATCTTCCGTTGGCGGCTCGTCCGGAACGTCGGCGCGCTCCACGAAACTGACGACGATTTCAAAACTCTCGACCGGTGCAGGCTCGACCACGACGCCGAACTGGCCGGACGCGCCGGGCTCCAGCGCGCTGGGCGTCACGAAGCTGTACTCGGTCGCCACCACCTTGCCCGCCTCATCGCGCAGGTCCACCCGCACGCCGGGCGTCTCGACCCGCGTGCGCGCCACATTCACGGCGCGGCCGGTGACCGTGACGATCGGGATCGTGTCGTTGAAGGTGCGCGCGCGCTCGATATCGGCGAAATCGAGCCCGAACCGGTTCACATCCAGCCCGGCGAGCTTGTAGGCGGCCGCCGATTGCGGCCAGACCTTCACCACATCATTGCGGAAAAAGAACGCAGCGACCGTCGCGCCGGCGAAAATTGTGCCTGTAATGAGCCAGGAAAGCACCGCCGCGACGCGGCTTTTCTCCCGCCGCTGCTCGCGCAAGCGCTCCCGGTAGACCTCGTGCGCCGGGGCGGCCGGCTTGTCTTCGGCCAGCGATTTCGGCTGCACAAACCAGGAATGCCCGCAGGCGGCGCATTTAACAGTGCGGCCACTTTCACCGATTGTTGAGTCATCGGCGAAATAATGGGTGCTGCACGAAGGACAGGTAAGGATCATTCTGTTCGCCCCGCTCGACCAACCTTGGACCCCGGACCCCGCTCAATGACCCAGCTTCGCCCGGACATGTTTGAAGAGGCCGCCGTCAGACTGGACAGCGTGTCCCTTCGTTACGATTCGTCCGAGGAAATCCTTAGCGGTATTGATCTGGTCCTGAAACCCGGCAGCTTCAGCTTCCTCACAGGTGCCTCGGGCGCAGGCAAGTCCAGTCTCCTCAAGCTTCTCTATCTCGCGCAGTCGCCCACCCGGGGCGAGGTTTCGCTGTTCGGACGCCCCACCAGCCGCCTGTCGCGGGACCAATTGTCGGCGCTGCGCCGCCGTGTGGGCGTGGTTTTCCAGGAATTCCGGCTGCTCGGCCACCTCACCGCCTATGAGAACGTGGTCCTGCCGCTGCGGGTGATGGGCCGCAAGGAAACGCAGTACCGCCGAGATGTCGAAGAATTGCTCACCTGGGTCGGCCTCGGCGAACGCCTGCACAAACGACCGGAAACCTTGTCCGGCGGCGAGCAGCAGCGTGTGGCCATCGCCCGCGCGGTCGTCACCCAGCCGAGCCTGCTGATCGCCGACGAGCCCACCGGCAACGTCGATCCCGACATGGCGGCCCGCCTAATGCGTCTGTTCTACGAACTCAACAAACGCCTCGGCACCACCGTCATCATCGCGACGCACGACCTTGGCCTGATCCGTCAGATCGACGCGCCGGTCTACCGGCTCGCCAACGGGCTGCTGGTGCAGGAAAGCGGCGAAGCTGCGCCCGCCGCGCGCCGCCGCACCGATCCGATGAGGGCCATGCCATGAAGCCACGCGAAAACTCGCTCCTGCCGCTCGAGGATGCCCGCGAAGCCGCGCTCTTCTTCGTGGTCGGCGCGCTCTGCTTCCTCGCCGCGCTGGCCGCCCTGTCGGCCAAGTCCACCTATGGCGCCGCCCGCGCCTGGACGGCTGAAGTCGAAGGCGAATTCACCGTCTCCCTCAACGGCGCGGACGCCACCGCCTCCGCCGAGGCCGCCAAGCTGCTGGCCAAGGTCGAGGGTGTCGAGACCGCCCGCGCTTTCACGGACGCCGAAATCAACGCGCTGCTGGAGCCGAATTTCGGCCAGAGCGGCCTGCCGTCGGACCTGCCTGTGCCGCGCCTGATCGCGGTGACCGCCGAAAAGGGCACAGACGATCTCGGCCCCCGTCTTAGCCAGGCCTTGCATGATGGCGGCTATGACGCTGCCGTCGATGCCCACAGCGAATGGGCCGGCGACGTGCGCCATATGCTGTCGGTCTCGCGCATCGCGGCGCTCTCGATCGTGGCCCTTCTGTCGGCGACCGCCATCGCCGTGATCGCCTTCGCGACCCACGCGGCACTGCTCGCGCGGCGCGACATCGTCGATGTGCTGCATATTGCCGGCGCGCGCGACCGGTTCATCGCCGGCCTGTTCGAGCGCCGCTTCTGGCTGCTCGGCCTGCGCGCCGGCACCGTGGGCGCCCTTGTGGCGCTCGCCTCGGTGGCCGTGCTGATTGCGCTCGGCCGGTCAGGCGCGGAACGCACCGGCCTCCTGCCGCAGCTGAGCCTCGACTTCCCGGACCTCGCCGTGCTGGTCGTCACTCCGGTCATTGCAGGTCTCGCTGCCCGGATTGCCGCCGGCATCACCGTGATGCGTGCGCTCAGGACCGTCATGTAGTGACGCGGCGCTGACAAGCCGCTAGAGGCGGAGACGTCATGCAAACGATCCGGTCCTACCTCTTCCTGCTCTGGCTCTACGGCTGGATGGCGATCTGCGGCGTGCTGTACCTGCCGACGATCCTGTTTCCGCACGTCGTGACGCTGAAGGCCATCGGTATCTATGGCCAGATCATCCGGTTCGGCCTGCGCTGGATCTGCAGCATCCGCACCGAGATCCGCGGCCGCGAGCATATCGTTCCGGGTCCGGCCATCTATGCCGGCAAGCATCACTGCATGCTCGATGTGTTCATCCCCTTCATCGTCACGCGTGAGCCCTGCCACATCCTCAAGAAGGAGCTGCGCTGGACGCCCTTCCTCGGCTGGTACGCCATGAGCACCGGCATGATCGCCATCGACCGGGCAGGCACATCGAAGACGTTGAAAGGCATCGTCGATGCCGCGAAGAAACGCGCGGCCCAGAAACGCACGATCGTGATCTTCCCGGAAGGCACCCGCCGCAAGCCGGACGATCCGCCCGAATACCAGGCCGCCGGCATCTCAGCGATGAACAAGGCGCTCGGTGTGCCGATCATTCCGGTGGCCACCAATGCCGGCCTTTGCTGGCCCGCCAAAGGCACGCAGTTCAAGCCGGGCCTGATCGTCTACGAGATCCTGCCTGCCATTCAGGGCGGCTTGGATCGCAAGACCCTGATGGCACGCCTGGAAGCAGACATCGAGGGCACTTCCAACCGCCTGATCGAGGAAGGCCGCGCCGCTCAGGCCGCGCTCGGATCGCATTGAACCCCGCGCCGTCCCAGCGCAAGCTGAAGGCCGCCTGCGACCATCTCGCTACGACGGATCCCGCCCTCGCCCGCGCCTATGACGTGGTCGGCATTCCGGTCTGGCGCGCCAATGCGCCGAGCTATGCGCTGCTTGGCCGGATGATCTCGCACCAGCAGATTTCCCTCTCCGCCGCCGCGGCGATCTGGGGCCGTGTGGAGGCCTTGCTCGGCGAGGTCACCGCCGAAACCCTGCTGGAGGCCGATCCCGAAGCGGTCCGGGCCTGCGGCATGTCCCGGCCCAAGGTGGCCCATCTCACCTCGATTGCCGAAGCGATGGTGTCCGGCCAGCTGAACCTGGCGCGCGTCTGCACCGCGCCGCTGGACGAAGCCCGCAAGGAACTGCTGTCGGTGAAAGGCATCGGCCCATGGACCGCCGAATTGTTCCTGCTTTACGCGGCCGGCGCGATGGATGCCTTTCCGACCGCCGATGTCGGCCTTATGGAGGCCCACAAACGGCTCGGGCGTCATGAAATCCGCATGGATTCAAAGGCTTTTACGGCCCATGCCGAACTCTGGCGGCCCTGGCGCGGCGTCGCAGCCCACCTGCTCTGGGGCTGGCTGCACATTGACCGGGCAAGCGGCGCGGCGCCCTGAGCGGGATGAACGCCGCCCCTTGCGTTCGGGTCCGGGTGTCATAATCTCATGACAAGAATCGCCTAGACAGCGTTTCAAGCCGAAAAGGAGCGTCCGTCTTCTGTAGGATTATCGACGATACAAGCACTTCAAACCATGGGGGAGCCCCGCATGGCTGAAATCGTTGCTACCCCGCCGAACGGCCGTCCGGCCCTCGTCCTGAACGCGGATTTCAGGCCGCTGTCCTATTACCCCCTCTCGCTGTGGCCCTGGCAGGAAGTGGTGAAAGCCGTCTTCCTCGACCGTGTTGATATCATCGCCGAGTATGATCATGTGGTGCGCAGTCCGAGCTTCGAGATGCGCCTGCCTTCGGTCATCGCGCTGCGCGATTTCGTGCGCCAGGACCGCCCGCCCGCCTTCACCCGTTTCAACGTGTTCCTGCGCGACGGCTTTGCCTGTGCCTATTGCGGCGCGCACGAGAACCTGACCTTCGACCACGTGGTCCCCCGTTCGCGCGGCGGACGCACGACCTGGGAAAACATCGTCGCCGCCTGTAGCCCCTGCAACCTCGCCAAAGGCAGCCGCTTGCTGAAGGAAAGCCGCATGGACCTCCAGCGCCGCCCCTACCGGCCGAACAATTACCAGCTGCAGGAAATCGGCCGGAAATTCCCGCCCAACCACCTCCATGAAACATGGATGGATTATCTCTACTGGGATGTCGAACTGGAGGGGTAGTCCGTCTACGGACACTTTCCCCAGTCGAACCGCCAGGCGCGAAAGTGCACCGGATCGCCGTTTGAATAATTGATTGCGTAGTGCGAGTCACCTTCGGTGAGGCAGGCGCCTAGCCGACCGGCTTCCGCGCGCAGCCGCTTGGCCGTCTCCGTGATCGGCTCGCTCGCCTTCCGGTCCTCGAAGTTCAGGAGGTAGACCACAGGATAGGCCGACGCCTCCGTGGGCAGGTCCAGCGGTGTCTGCGGCGGGTGGAGGTTCTGCGTGCCCAGCGTCAGCACATAGGACGGCTCGGCATAGCCGAGCGTCAGCACACGCTCCGGGGCCGGAACATTGCAGAGGTCGCCCTCGCCCGGCACGCCGCACACATCTTCGAGTGCCAGGCGCGCCGTTTCGGTCGGCTGCACCCAGAGCTGCGAGGGCAGCATGAAAATGCGGATATGCCAGCCAAGCGCGATGCTGGCGGCGATGCCAAACGCGATGCCGACGGCCACATGCCGCCGCGCCGCCTCGATCAGCGCCAGCCCGGCGAGCGCAAACCCGCCCCACCACAGCCAGACCGGATAATCCCTGTACGGTGTCCAAGCCGCGAGGACCTCACCCGAGGAGACGGTGCGGAACTCGCCCGCCTGATCGGCCATGTAGGCCGTCGTCGCGCCCGGCCAGGACACGGCGAGCAACGCGATAGCCCCGATGGCGAACAGGACGTAGCCGGTCACGTTCGACACCGGCATCTTCACGCCGTCGATCAGGCGCACGGCCGCGTAACCGCACAGCAAGCCGAAGGCCGGATAGGCCGGCAGGATATAGTGGCTGAGCAGGGTCGGCATCAACTCGAAAAAGGCATAGGTCAAAAGTCCCCAGGCGAGGATCAGGCGCAGGCCCTTCACCTCATCGGACGGCTCAGGCGCGGCCGGAACTTCGCGCGACAGCCACCAGATGAGCCCGATCAACAGGAACGGCAACGCGGGCAATGGCTTCAGTGTGCGGAGGGTTTCGGCTACGCTGCCCGCTGCAAAGGGCGGCACCAGACCGAGACCGTAGTTGAGCGCCAGAAGCAGGGCGAACAGCGCCGCCGCCGCGAGGCCGTACCGGCGCACGGCGGGCGTCATGATCCCGCCCTGCCCCGCTACACGTTTCAGCGCTGTCACAATTCCGGCCACCAGCAGCAGGGTAGCCGGGAAGAACCAGGCCGGCATATGGGTCAGGTGATAGAAAGGCCAGCCGCCATGGCCTTCGGAGGCGCCGGTGAACTTGTCTTTGAGGTCCTTGCCGACTGCGCCCTCGATATACTGGCCATTGGTTGCCGCCTGTATCCACAGGAACCAGGGCAGCACCATCGCCACGAAGAGCACGGGGCCCTGCCACGCCGCCAGCGGACGCCACCAATCGCGGCCCTTGCCTTCAGCGGCGAGTCCCCAGGCCCAGACGCCGAGACCGGCATAGGCGACGACCATCATCGTTACCGGCCCCTTGATCAGGAAGGAAGCGCTGACCGTCAGCCAGACCAGGAAGGCCATCCGGCCGGGTTTGTCCGTACCCAGATAAAGCCGCCCGAGCGCGCCGATCCCCAGCGTCGTCAGGAAAACCAGCACACCATCCGTCTTGGATATGTGTGCCTCGGAGGTCAGCAGCAGGGTCGAGCCAAACAGCGCCGCGCCGAGGAAGGCGGCCCGCCGCCCGATCAGCGGAATGCCGGCCCAGAAACAGGCGAGCGTCGCAAAGGCCGCGCCGAGCCAGCTCGGCACCCGGTAGGTCCAGATCTGCTTGGCTTCCGGCCCGGTCAACAGCGCCGTCGAGGCCGCCTGCAGCCAGTGGATGCCGGCCGGCTTCTTGTTGCGCAGCTCGTCCTGGTACTGGATCAGGATGTAATTGTTCTCCTCCAGCATTTCCTTCGAGGCCTGCGCGAAGCGGCTCTCGTCCCGGTCGAGCGCCGGCAGCAGGAACACCCCCGGCGCGGCCGCGCCGAAGGTGATCAGGAACAGGAGGGCCCAGGCTTTCCAGCCAGTCGAGATGCGATCGAGAACGGTCATGGCACGCCTTTTAGCGGCGGCCCGGCCACTTGTCGCGGGTCGATTCACCGGTGCCTAAAGGATGAAGCCCAGCAGCGTGACCAAGACCGTGCCCGCAACGGTCGCGATAATCGTCGGCCGGCGATAGGTGTTCGCCAGCAGGCCGACAATGAGCCCGCCGACCACGACGATGAACAAGCCGATTGCCACAAGGATCTGGTAGGTCCGGTAGATGCGCGGTCCGTGGCCCTTGTGCAGTTCCATCAGGGCATAGGGGAAATCCGGCTTGCGCAGGCTTGCCGTCAGCCCCTCCGGGCCCTGCTCGAACGAGACATAATCGCGCGTGGTCGGCCGGGTCGTGCCCGAGTTGCCGCGGCCGCGCAGGTATTCGAACGACACATCGACGCCCTGGGCCTCCAGCAGGCCGCGCACCTGATCGGCGGCATCGGGACCCTTGAGGTCCAGCGTGGTGCCGGCCGGAAGGTCGATCGGCGTATCGGTTGTCTTGCCCTCGATGCCGACGAGGTAGAGGCCGCCCGAAATGGCGACGACCAGGAAGGCCGGGGCCATGAAGGCCGCAAGATAGAGGTGGACGCTGATCAGCAGGCGCCGGAGCTTGAGGGGGTTCATCGGGGGTCCTTCTTGAAAGTCTGGCCTTGCAGAGGCTGCGGCCACACGACCCTGAACGCGGGTCCGGCCGCAATCCGTCGCGGCAGCGCCGTAGTGCCGCAGGGCCTGCCGGGAACGCCGCTGCGGCCGGGTACATTCTCTTGGTTCTAATCACCGGATTTATGCTTTAGAGCAGGAAATCCATCAGGAAGGGCGGCTCCCGCGTGTCTGAATCTCTTGAATTTTCCGTCGTGGTGCCCGTGCATAACGAGGCCGGCAATGTCGCCACCCTGGTGGGCGAAATCGCCGCAGCGCTCGACGGCCGCGCCTTCGAGATGGTGTTCGTCGATGACGCCTCCACCGACGACACCCGGGCGCGGCTGATGGCACTGAAGGCGCAATACCCGATGCTGCGCGTGCTCGGCCACCGCCAGAATGCCGGCCAGAGCCGCGCGATCCGTACCGGCATCCTCGCCGCCCGCGCGCCGGTGGTCGGCACCCTCGACGGCGACGGCCAGAATGACCCGGCCGACCTGCCCGACCTCTACCGCCAGCTGACCCGCGCCGATGCACCGCACGGCCTGAAGATGGTGATGGGGCGGCGCGCCAGCCGCAAGGATTCGGCCTGGAAGAAATTCGGCAGCCGCTTTGCCAACAATATCCGCCAACGGATGCTGCGCGACGATTGCGACGACAGCGGCTGCGGCATCAAGGTGATGGACCGCGCGGCGGTGCTGCTCCTGCCCTATTTTGATCATACCCACCGCTACATGCCGGCGCTGATGAAGGCTGACGGACACCTCGTCGAGTTCCGGAACGTGAACCATCGCCCGCGCGGCGAAGGCAAATCGAACTACACCAATTTCGGCCGCTTGCGGGATGCGCTGTCTGACCTGCGGGGCGTCATGTGGCTCATCCGCCGGCGGAGGAATCCGGGCGGCGCGGACGAATACTAGCCGCCCATGCCCGGCGTCCTCGCGGCGGCGGCGCGAGGCAGGGTCGTTTTAAATTTCATACTTGTTCCTTGTCATCCCGGCGGAAGCCGGGAGCGAGATGTGTTTGCGCTCACTGGGATTCTGGGTCCCTGCTTTCGTGTTTCGCCGGGACGACAGACGGAAAGGATGGGAAAGACGGCCGGGTCTGTTGCGCAAGGCGGAACTTGTGCAACGAAATTTGGCGTTGAACCGTGACGGGCGCTGCGCCTACTGCATCACTTCCTGAAGGCACGCCGCGATGGTGTCTGGGGTGTCTTCGTGGGTGAAGAAGGTTTTCAGCTGCCAGTTATCGTCCATCAGGTAGAGCAGGCTTGTATGGTCCATCGTGTATTCGGACATGCTGTCGGGCTGTTCGACGCGGGCATAGTCGGCCTTGAACGCATCGGCGGCCGCGCGCACCTCTTCCGGCGTGCCGGTGAGGCCGAGGAGGTTCGGCGGGAAGGCCTTGTTCGACACATAGGTGGCGAGCGCTTCGGGCGTGTCGCGCTCGGGGTCCACGCTGATCAGCAGGGTCTGCGGCGGGGTCATGCCTTCGGGCAGCTTGCGAAAGGCGGCGGCTACGGTGGTCAGCGTCAGCGGGCAGACATCCGGGCAATAGGTGAAGCCGAAATAGATCAGCGTCGGGCGGCCCTTGAAGTCTGCTTCCGTGACGCGCGTGCCGAGGCTGGAGGTCAGCGAGACCGGTCCGCCAATTTCCGGATAGGCGCGCGACAGGCAGCCGGACTGTGTGCCGCCGGAACGGGCGCCAGGCGCATCGGTGGCCGCGCCGGGGCCGCAGGCGGCCAGGCTGGCGGCGAGAAGGGTGGCAAGAAGGGTCAGACGCATACCCGCATAAGCCCCGAAACCATTGCTTGGCGCAAGCGACAGCCTGCCGCATAAGCGCGGGATGGAAGACGCGGGGCGCGATTCGAGGGCGGGTTTCGAGGACGCCATTTTCACCTTGGCCCCGGAAGGGCTGGGATCGGCCCAGTCTGCCCTCGGCCGGACACGCCTTCGTACCTTCATTACGCTGCGCTGGCTGGCGGTTGCCGGACAGACCACGGCCGTGCTGCTGGTGTTTTTCGGTCTCGGCTTCCACCTGCCGCTGGCCCTGTGCCTGGCCATTATTGCCGCCTCGGCCTGGCTCAACGTTTTCCTCTCCTTCGCCTTCCCCTCCCAGCGCCTGACGCGCAGCTGGGAGGCCGGGCTGCAGCTGAGCTTCGATACGATCCAGCTCGCCTCGCTGATTGCGGTGACCGGCGGCCTGTCGAACCCGTTCCTCCTGCTGCTGCTGGCCCCGGTCACGGTGGCTGCGCTGAGCCTCAGCCTCGTGCGCGCAAGCTTCATTGCCGTGCTGGCCCTGGTGCTGGCCGCGACGATGCCCTTTGCCAGCCTGCCCCTGCCCTGGCTGGAACAGACCGGCACGCACCTGCCGATCCTGTTCCAGTGGGGCCAGTTCGCGGCGCTCGCGGTCGGCACGGTGTTCTTCACCGTCTCCGCCGGCCGGGTGAGCCAGGACGAAGCCCGCCTGGTGCGCGCGCTGGACGCGGCCAGCGTGGTGATGGCACGCGAGCAGAAACTGTCGGCGCTGGGGGCCATGTCGGCGATGACGGCGCACGAGCTTGGCACACCGCTCGCCACGATCCACCTTGTGGCCAAGGAAATGGTCCGCGACCTGGCGGCGGATGATCCGCGTGCCGAGGATATCCGCCTGATCGCCGAACAGGCCGACCGCTGCCGCTCCATCCTCTCCGCCATCCGCGAAGCGCGCGATGCGACCGATATCGTGCACGCCCGCATGCCGCTCGACGCGCTGGTCGAGGAGGCGGCGGCGCCGATGAAGGGCCTTGGCGTGGCGGTGATCGTGCGCGCCAGTGCCGGCGAAGGCGGCGAGGCCCGCACACCGGTGATCGAACGCAGCCCGGAAATCCTGCATGCGCTCGGCGCCTTCATCGAGAATGCGGTCAGCTTTGCGGCCACCCGCGTCGAGGCAACCGCCAGCTGGACGGCCGACCAGGTGATCATCACCATTCTCGATGACGGCCCGGGCTTTTCGCCCGAAGTGATCCCGAAACTCGGCGAGCCCTATATCTCCGACCGGTCCGAAGCCCGCCTCGGCGGCGGCGACATGGGCCTCGGCTTTTTCATCGCCAAGACACTGATCGAGCGAACCGGGGGGCGTGTTGCGTCCCGAAACCGCACACCGCCCGCCACAGGGGCCATTGTTCAGGCGGTCTGGCCGCTGAGCGCGCTGCTGCCCCGCGATTTGGACTAGACGCCGTTTTGGCCCTATATTTGCGTTTTGCTACGAATACATATTAGGACAGCCCCGTATGGATCGCCCCGCCCCCTCCAATGTACATCCGAGCCTCGAAACGCTCGAGGACAAATCCTGTCTCGTGATGGACGATGACGGGCCCTTCGTGCAGCGCCTGGCGCGCGCACTGGCACAGCGCGGTTTCATCGTGTCGGCGGTCTCCACGGTCTCCGAAGGCAAGGACATTGCCCGGCTGAACCCGCCCGCCTTCGCGGTGCTGGACCTGCGCCTGGAAGATGGCAGCGGCCTGGAAGTCGTCGAAGTGCTGCAGAAGGCGCGTCCGGATGCCCGCGCGGTCATTCTCACCGGGTATGGCGCCATCGCCACCGCCGTAGCCGCCGTGAAGGCCGGCGCGGTGGATTACCTGTCGAAGCCCGCCGATGTGGAAGACATCATCCGCGCGCTGACCGCCACCCAGGACGAGCGCCCGGCCCCGCCGGAAAACCCGATGTCGGCCGACCGCGTGCGCTGGGAACACATTCAGCGCGTCTATGAGCTGTGCAACCACAATGTTTCCGAGACGGCCCGCCGCCTCAACATGCACCGCCGCACGCTGCAGCGCATCCTGGCGAAGCGCGCACCGCGCTAGGCTTCATCCTTCGGCGCGTTCCGCCCGAAGTTCACCGACGCCGAATCCTGGCCCGCATCGATAATGGCCTTGCGGATCGTTCGGGCGCGCGTGAATTCGCGCATCAGCGTATCGCCGTCGCCCCAGCGGATGGCGCGCTGCAGGGCCGCCAGATCCTCCGAGAAGCGGCCGAGACATTCCAGCACCGCGTCGCGGTTGTTGAGGAAGACGTCGCGCCACATCACCGGATCAGAGGCCGCGATGCGCGTGAAATCGCGAAATCCGCCTGCGGAATATTTCACCACTTCGCCCTGCTCCACCGTTTCCATGTCGAAGGCGGTGGCGACGATGTTGAAGGCGATGAGGTGCGGCAGGTGAGAGGTGATGGCCAGAACGCGGTCATGGCGCGCGGCGTCCATGGACTCGACCTTGGCGCCCAGCGCGCGCCAGAAAGCCGTCAGCCGGGCCAGCGCTTCGTCCGCGCCGGCCACGTTGCCCTCGACCGGCGTCAGGATGTGCCAGGCGCCGCGGAACAGGGTGGGAAAGCCAGCTTCGGGGCCGGATTGTTCCGTGCCCGCAATCGGGTGGCCGGGAATGACATGGATCCGCCCATCGGCGGCGGCCTGGAGGGCCCTGGCCGCCTCGCCCTTGACAGAGCCGACATCGGTCAGGATCGCGCCGTCCTTCATGGCCGGCACGGCGCCAGCGGCGGCCCCGCCCAGCGCGCCGACCGGCACGCACAGGATCACGCAATCGGCGCCGGCCACAGCCGCCTCCAGCGTCGGGGCAATCTCGCCGAGCCCCAGCGCGCCCGCGCGGGTGCGCACATCGGGGTCGGCGTCATACAGGGCGATCTCGCCGGCCGCGCCATATTCGCGCGCGCCCCGGGCGATGGACGACCCGATCAGGCCCACCCCGACGATGGCAATGCGTGAAAAGGCAGGTTCGGTCATGCGGGCAGGTCTCCAGATCGCAGGCGGCTGCTCTGGTGGGCAATGGTCCGGCGCACGTCAAGGGGCGCGGGGCTTTGCCGCGTGGCGCGGCGAGCGGGCGCCCCCTATCTAGCGGCGATGACCAAGCCTGCTCCGATCCTCAATGGACTGCGCCTGCGCTGCGGCGCCTGCGGCCAGGGCCGCCTGTTTTCGGCCTATCTGAAGCTTAACGAGAGCTGCCCGAATTGCGAACGCGACATGCGCGCGGCCGACACGGCGGACGGTCCCGCCTTCTTCGTCGGCTTCGGCGTGCTGATCATCACGGCGCCCTTCCTGTTCCTGATTCCCATGAGCCCCCTGCCGGGCCTCCTGAAAGCCGGGGCGATCCTGTTGCTGGCGCTGGTGATCACAGGCCTGTCGATCTGGCTGCTGCCGGTGGCAAAGGCGATTCTTCTAAATCTCCAGTTGCACCACAAGTCGGGTGAGGCAGAATTCGAGCGCCCGGAGCGCTGATCCGGCGCCTGCTGCAAATCCGCTCGCGTCCTGCACAGTGATACGGTAAACACGGGTCTGTTGTCGGTCACTCCAGAGGGTGGACGTGGATAATCGCGATACAAAGATTGCGCTCACTGCCGCCGCCGTGTCCAAGATGGAACGCAAGCGCGCCGAGCGTGACAGTGACGGCGGCAAACAGAAACAGGGGTCATCCATGCGCTTAATTTTCGGGATCTTTCCGCTGCTGGTCATTCCGGTGGTACTCTACAACCTCCTCGCCCTGACATCGGGCGGGCCGGTGGAAACCACCAATGCGGCAGGCCAGCTGGTCACGTCGCAGGTTGCCCCGCTTGCGGCGATGCTTGCCGAAACCGCTTTCAGCCTGCCGATGATTTCTGGCGTCGAATGGGTACTCACCAGGGGCGACGCCATCGTCTTGCTCGCCGTGACCTTCCTGTTCCTTGAAATCCTGAAGTCGACCAGCACCGGCACCGCCACGATCATCAATCACGGCATTTCGCTGCTGCTCTTCATCATCTGCCTCGTGCAGTTCCTGCTGATGCCGAACTTTGCGACCTCCACCTTCTTCATCCTGATGTCGATGACGCTGCTGGACGTGCTGGCCGGCGTGATCGTCACCATCGTGTCCGCACGGCGCGACTTCGGAGTCGGCGGCGACGTCTGATCACAGCCCCGGAACGCAAAAAGGCCGGAAGCGCGTGCTTCCGGCCTTTTTTGTTGCGCAGAATTCCCGGTGTCAGTCCTTGCGGGTCAGGTCGCTCAGCTGTTTCTGGATCGCTTCCATCTGCTCCTGCATCGCCGCCAGCGCTTCGGCCTGATACTCGAAGAACGGGTTGGACGGCGTCTGCGACTGGCGCTCGGTCCGGCTCGCCTGGAACACGGTGGGCATGAACATCTTCATGGCCTGCTCGAACATTGCCATGTTGCGCTTCGCCTGAGCCTCGAACAGGTTCATCGGGTTGGCGGCCTTGCGCCATTCCTTCTGGGCGTCCGAAAAACTGTTCATCGACATCTCGAGGAAGGCTGGCAGGAAGGTCTGCGCGCCGCCGCCATAGAAGCCGATCAGCTGGCGCAGGAAGTTCAGCGGCAGGGCGCCCTGCCCCTTGGTTTCCTGCTCGAAAATGATCTGGGTGAGCACCTGACGGGTCAGGTCGTCGCCCGTCTTGGCGTCGCGGACTTCAAAGTCCCGGCCTTCGCGTACCAGGTCGGACAGATGATCGAGCGTCACATAGGATGACGTCGACGTGTCGTAGAGACGCCGGTTCGCATACTTCTTGATGATGATCGGACCATCCGACCCATTTGCCTTAACCATATCCTCGCCTCGCCGTTGACCGGTCTTCGCCAGCCAAGCAATTATTGTGCTAGTGCGAAATAGTCGCACAAAAGATCGGCTTGACCAATGCGGTATCGAAGTTGCACGCAGGGTCTGACTTAACAAAATCCAGGGAGGAATTCACGAATGGCGCGCACAGCACTGGTTACGGGTGGTACACGGGGTATCGGCAAGGCAATCAGCGAGGCCCTGAAGGCCAAGGGTTACAACGTTGCAGCCAACTATGGCGGCAATGACGCGGCCGCCGCAGAATTCTCCAAAGCCACCGACATCAAGGTCTTCAAATTCGACGTGGCCGACTATGACGCGGTCGGCGCGGGCCTGAAAGCCATCGAAGCCGAAGTCGGCCCGGTCGACATCCTCGTCAACAATGCCGGCATCACGCGCGACGCGCCGTTCCACAAGATGAGCCTCGCCCAGTGGCAGGAAGTGATCAATGTGGACCTCACCTCCGCCTTCAACGTGACCCGCCAGGTCTGGGACGGCATGCGCGACCGCAATTTCGGCCGCATCATCAACATCTCCTCGATCAACGGCCAGAAGGGCCAGTTCACGCAGGCGAACTATTCCGCCGCCAAGGCCGGCCTGATCGGCTTCACCAAGGCGCTGGCCTATGAAGGCGCCAAGAAGGGCATCACTTCGAACGTCGTCGCGCCGGGCTATATCGACACCGAGATGCTGCAGGCCGTGAAACCGGAAGTGCTGGACGGCATCATCGCCACGATCCCGGTCGGCCGCCTCGGCAAGGCCGAAGAAATCGCCTCGATGTGCGCCTATCTCGCTTCCGATGACGCCGCCTTCATCAACGGCGCCACGATGACAGTCAACGGCGCGCAATACATTGCCGGCTGATCCGGCGTTACGCCTTGCGGTGCCTCAGGCTGAAATAGATCACTGCGATCACAATCGCGGGGACAAACAGGCCTGAGGCGAGCAGGAACCAACCTCCGACAAAGAAGATCCCGATCCGCTGGCTGACCGACAACCGGTTCCACACCATGCGGAGGCCGCCTTCCAGCGCGGATCGCTCGCTTTGTCCGTCGCGCGCTGGCGTCAGCGTGGCCGGGCCGGTCTCGGGCGCGCGGCGTTCCGGCGTCTGGAGGCGCGGGCGTTCGCGCAGCTCGCTGAACGGATCCTTGCTGCGTCCGGTGAACAGGTCGAGCAGGGAGCGCGGCTGTTCCACGATCACCGGCGGCTTGACCCGCAACTGTCCCGAAGATCCGCTGGGCCGCAGCGACATCGGATCGATCCGGTCAGCGCCGAGATCCATGCGCACACCGAACGTGTCATCATATCTGGGACGTCTGGCAAACATCGTCTGGTTGATCCATCTTCGCGCGCGCCACCTTGCGGCCCAGTTCTCAATATCCGGCTAATCCGGCGCATCAGACCTCCGGCCGCCATCCCGGCGGCGCGAGTTTGAAGCCTGAAAATTCAAACCCCGGCGCGACCGTGCAGGAGACCAGAGTCCAGTGGCCGAGTGTCTCGGCCGTCTGCCAATGATCGGCCGGGATGATGCCTTGCGGACGCTGGCCGGCGCGCAGGTCCGGGCCGAGCGTCATCGATGCGGCGCCCTTCCCGTCCGGCGGCGAGAGGGTCAGCGCAAGCGGCCCGCCGGCATGCCAGAACCAGGCCTCGTCAGCGTCCACCTTGTGCCAGGCGGACACTTCATCGGCCTGCAACAGGTAATAGATCGCGGTCATCGCGCCGCGCCCGCGACCGCCGGACCGGTAGGTTTCAGCATAATGCCCACCTTCCGGGTGCGGCCTCATGTTCAGGAGGCGGATGATCTCGTTCACGCCGAGATCGCCGGACAGGGCCACCGGCATCAGAACTTGTCCTTCCGCCCACGGATTTCCCCGAAGGTCGCTACGGCGTCGCCCGGGTGGCCCATCGCGATCTGCATGATCTGCAGGTCCGCGCGCAAGAAGGGATTGGTCGCCAGTTCCCGCTCCAGCAGCGCCGGTACGGTCGGCAGGTCTTCGGCGCGGCGCTTCTCGATCCACGCGACATATTCCTTCAGCGCCTTGTTCTCCGGCTCGATGCTGACGGCGAACTTCGCGTTCGATGCGGTGTATTCATGCGCGCAATAGAGACGCGTCTCCTTCGGCAGCGCCTTGATACGATTCAGGCTGTTCCACATCATTTCCATCGTGCCTTCGAACACGCGGCCACAGCCGAGCGCGAAGACGGAGTCGCCCACAAAGGCCGCGTGCTGGTGGGGAAAGTGGAATGCCACATGTCCCAGCGTATGGCCGGGCACATCCAGAACATGGGCCTTCGCGCCCCCGAGCTCCAGCGTGTCGCCCTGTTTCACGGCAAGATCGAGACCCGGAATCTTCGCCGCTTCGCCCGCGGGACCGACGATGCGGCAACCCGTCGCTTCCTTGATGCGGAGGTTTCCGCCGGCATGATCGGGATGCCAGTGCGTGTTCCAGATCTCGTTGATCGTCCAGCCGCGCCCGGCGGCCTCGCCCAGATAGCGCTCGGCATCCGGCGTATCGACGGCCACCGTCTGCCCGGATGCCGGCTCGTGAACGAGATATCCGTAATTGTCGTTCAGGCAGGGAAACTGGTGTATGTCGAGGTGGATGTCCATGTACCTGTCTTCCGTGTTGCGGTCCGGGAACCGACTTTAGCCCATGCGTCAGGACGCCGTCACCCTCGAACGTTTCTACGCCTCGGCGCTCGGGCGCGCGGCAAGCCGTGTGCTGGCCGGCAAGATGACTGACCTGTGGGGCGACGCAGCCGGTCTCAGCCTGCTGGGCCTTGGCTATGCCCTGCCGGCGCTGGAAGCCTTCGGCAATGCGCCGAGCCGCATCATTGCCGCCGTGCCGTATGAGCATGGACCCGTCAGCTGGTCTGCTTCGGAGCGCGGGAATGCGGCGGTTGCGGTCGGCGATCCGCGCCTGCCCTTCCCGGACGGCCTGTTCGACCGCGTCATCGTGTTACATGGCCTCGAGGAGACCGGCGACCCGCGCGCCTACCTGCGCGAGATCTGGCGCGTGACGGCGCCCGAAGGCCGGATTGTGCTGGCGGCGGCGAACCGCGCGGGCCTCTGGTCGCGCGCGACCCAGACGCCGTTCGGACAGGGCCGGCCCTGGACCCGCAGCCAGTTGTCGAACCTCCTGTCGGGCGGCCTGTTCCAAGTCACCGCCTCGTCCAGCGCGCTCTACATGCCCCCCGTGGCGCACGGGCTGGTGACCTCCGCCGCCGAAGGCTGGGAGGCGATCGGACGTACATTCACGCCCGGACTCGGCGGTGTGGTGCTGATCGAAGCCGTGAAAAGATTGTACGCGCCGCCGAATGGCGGAGCCGCCGCCCCCGTGACCGAACGTATCCGACTGGCCCGTCCGGCACGCGCCACCCGGCGCGAAGAGCATTGACGCGCCCGATTGTAACATTACCTTCGCACCTGCAGCACACGCCCAACCCGAGGACCGCGCCATGAAAATCATCACCGCCGTATTCAAGCCGAGCCGCCTCGATGCCGTAATCGAAGCGATTTCCGAAGCGGGCGCCACCGGTCTGACGGTCACCGAAGTGCGCGGCTATGGCCGCCAGCAGGGCAAGACGGAAGTCTATCGCGGGGCGGAATACGAGGTCCGCCTCCTTCCGAAAGTGAAGGTCGAACTCGCCTGCGCGGATGATGATGCCGAGCGCATGATCGAAGCGATCACGCAGGCCGCCAATACCGGCACGATCGGCGACGGAAAGATCTTCGTCCACGACCTAGAAAGCATCATCCGCATCCGCACCGGCGAACGCGACGAGCAGGCGATCTCCGGCTGAGCCGGCCGGGCAGCTGCCCGGCCCCATCCTACTCGATGATTTCCATCCCCTCGGGGATGACGAACGCTTCCTCGACCGAGGCGACGCCGACCTGCGACTCCAGCAATTCGCCGGGTCCGTTCTCGCGTCGCTCATAGGCCGCGACCAGCGAGAGGTAGGGCGGCACATGCACCCAGCCATGTTCGGCCGTGTTCTGCAGGATCTCGAAGTGCAGGTGGATGGTCGTCGCCGTTCCGCCGAAATCGTTCGACACATAGCCGAGCAGGTCGCCCGCCTTCACCTGCTGCCCCGCCGTGACGGCCAGCCGGTTCATGTTCATGTGCATGTAATTGTAGATCCGACCATCGCCGCGCAGTTTGACCGTGTACGTACCGATTGACGAGATCACCCCGTCCTCGACCGCAACCACTTCATGCAGGCCGCGTTCGGCTGGCGACTGTCGGCGCAGCTCCTTGCAATCGTCAGCGGTGCCGACGCGGATGTCCTGGCCCTGGTGAATCTTGGCCACCGGGCAGAAGGGCGTCGTACGGTTGGCCGTGCGCGTTTCGCAGAAATTGTCCCGCCAGGCGGCGGCGAAGTTGCGCGCGTCACATTGGTCACCGCCGGCAACACCGCCGCCGAAGCTGAACACCTGGGACTGAAGGACGGTGGGGGCGGATTTGATCGGGAAGACCATATCCGGCGCATGCACGACCTGGTCGCTGAACCCGCCGCCGGATCCGGCCAGCAGCACACCCGGCGCGTAATAGCTGAATACCGGCTCAACCGGGACCGGATCGGTCGCAGGCGTGTCCGGCTCGGTCGTGTCGGGTGTCGTGTCCACCGGCGGCGTCGTATCGACAGGTACTTCGGCGGGCGGCGTGTCCGGATCGGTCGTTGCGTCGACCGGATCGGTGGTCGTTCCATCCGTAGACGGATCCGTTCCGGTATCGGCCGGCGTGTCGTCTTCCGGAGTTTCGACGGGCGTATCCAGTTCGGAATCATCGACATCCGGCGGCGGCGGACCTGGCGCGCCGGGCGGGATCGCCGGGCCGGCATCCGGTGTCTCGGGCGGCGGCCCACCATCGCCGGGGAAGCGTACGAAGTCGCAGGCCGCAAGGGTGGTCAGGAAAAGCGCGGCCGCCGCTGCGGTCAGTACGTGTCGCATCAGCGTGTTCCTGAGATCGCCAGGTCGCGTGCGAAGGCGACCGCTTCATCCTCGGTGATGCATTCAGGCATGCCGTTCACCAGTTCCTTGCACTCGAACTCGACGAGATAGTCCGCCCCGTAGCGCGAGAACGAAACCTGTGCGCCGGTCGTCGTCGGCGCGAAGATGAAATTCTCCGTGCGCGGCGCAACCGTCTGGCCCGGCTCGGTGATCACCACGTTCGTGCCGTTGACGATGATGTCGTAGGCATCGCCCGGGAACCAGGCGTAATAGCCATCATCGGTCGGCTGGAAACGGATCGCAACTTCGCCGGACTGGACCGCGACCGGTCCCGAAGGCAGGAAGACCGGCACGGGCGGTGCCACTTCGCCGGACTGGACCTGGAAGCTGCCCTCAAGATCGTCCGATGTGCGCGCGGCAAGATCTCGTCGCGCGGCCTCCCAGTCGATGGTTGCCCCGGCTGCGGCCGCTTCCGGGCGCACCGGCAGATCGGCGCTGGCGGGCGATACGGTATCTTCGCCTGACACCTCGTCCACGGCTGCAGTCTCGACCGGGTCGCCGGTCTTCTCGAACAGGCGCTCGCAGGCCGTCAGGCTGAGGGCGCCCGCAAGAGCGCCTGATATAATCAGGGAACGGATCATTGAACCGGGTCCTTTCCGGGATGGGCTACGTAATCTGGATCGGCGTAAGCAACGCCTTCGATCTTCAGGAGGCGGTCCTGAACCGCGCGGATGTCTTCCGGGGCGGCCGGCGCGCCTGGCGGCATCATGTAGGCGAGCTTGATCTCGCCGGAATAACTGGCACCGACGAGCGTGAAGTCGGCCAGGGCCGGCACGCGCGCGGTCAGGTCCTGCCAGGCTGTTTGCGCGGCGGCGGGGTCGCGTTTGAAATTGCGCGTGATCGTATCGATCTCGGGCGCGCCCTTCAGGCGCACAATGAACTGCACCTCGGTGCCTTCGGCGCGGGCGGGACGCTCCGACGCGGCAGGCGGATCGCCACCCGCCTGCGCGATCTCGACCACCGGAATCACCGCCTCCATGCCGGACATTCCGCCACCCAGTTCCGGATCCTGAAGGACCGGCCGGTCCGGCGAAGCGGGCGGTGACTGGATGTCGACTGTCAGTACCGGGCCCTGTTCGCTGCTGGCCTTCGCCGCAGGCCGCGCGGGATCGGAATTGATCGCCGCGACGGCCAGCGCCACCGCGCCACCCACGCATCCCAGCCCCAATGCGCCGAGGGGGCCTCCCAGATGCAAGGGCGCGCGGCTTTGACTCATGTCAGCGTCCTCCGCCGCCCGTCTGAAGGGCAGGTATGTTGGAAAGGTTCAAGAGACCGGCCCCGCACGGGCGGGCGCACATGTCGGGATTGTCAGGCAACGGCGTTGTTCCAGGATACTGGCTGCAGAGCCCCGAACATTGCAAGGCCTGCCTCGGATCGAGCGCGGATTGCAGCGTGGCGACCAGCTCGTCCCTGTTGGCTGTGGGCGAGCGTGCCTTGAGCAAGGCGAGCGCAGCCGAGACGTGCGGGGCGGCCATGCTGGTGCCCTGTTCGAAGGCATAGTAGCAGTTCTCCACGCTTTCTCCGGTGACCGGATCGTAGCAATTGGTCGCGGCTTTGGTGGACAGCACGCCGTCCGGCTTGCCGTCGCCATTGTCATCCCGGGTCAAGTCACCGCCGGGGGCCAGCAAGCTCACCTCCGGTCCGTAATTCGAATACGGTGTCAGCTGTCCGCGCGCATCACTCGCCGCCACGGTCACGACCCCCCGGCATCCGGCCGGCGCGTAGAGACTGGTCGACATCCGTGCATTGCCTGCCGCCGACACGACAATCGCGCCATGTTCCGTGGCGGAATCGATGGCGTCCTGCAGCGAGGCTGGGCAAGACCCCAGAAGGCCGATCGACAGGTTGATGACGTCGGCCGGGTTCTCGTTCCAGACTTCCGAATTGTCCGGGCCTTCAGCCGGAATGATGCCGGCGGCCCAGCGGATCGCATCGTTGATGTCCGACAAGCGCCCGCCGCATTTGCCGAGCGCGCGAACCGGGACGATGCGCACATTCCAGGCACCGCCCGCCACGCCGGCCCCATTGTTCGTGCCCGCCGCTCCGACCGTGCCGGCAACGTGAGTGCCATGGAAGCTGTCGGCGGCGTTCGGTTTGGTCGGGTCGCACATGTCGCCGGGATCGTTGGCGTCGCTGTCGCGGCCATCGCCGTCATTGCCCATCCGCGGATCGGAGACCATGTCCCAGCCGGGCATGATGTTCGGCGAACCGGCGATGTCGGGATGGCTCATCTGCAGCCCGGTATCGACCACGGCCACGACCACGCTGCGCGAGCCGGCCGTGCCCTGGCGCTTCCAGAACGTCTCGAACCCAGCCCCGCCGGCCGAGCGACCGTCGGAAGTGCCGCGGTCACGCAGGTCCCATTGCAGGGACCAGAGCGGATCGTTGGGATCGAAGCTGGCGGTCGTTGGCGTCGGCGTAGACGTTCCGCTGCCTGAACCGGTCGTTGCTGTGCCCGTTTCGGTTTTTGGCGGAGTCGTCTTCGGGCGGCGCACGAACTGGTTCTGGAAGATATAGTCCGGCTCGACATATTCGAACTGTCCGGAGGCGCGCAGGTCACGCACCACACAGGCGGTCGCCAGCGCCAGGTCGTCGCCGACCTGTTCGGGCTGCATGCTCTCCGGGCACTCCGCCTGATCGGCGCGCACGAGGAAATCCCCTGCCGCCGTGCCGGCGCCCCGGTACTGGGTCGGGCTCGCGCCATCAGCGCCAATCTGGATCACCATCTGGCCCTCACGCGAGAGCGCCACTTCGCCGCCTATCTTGTACTTCGACATCGTCTCCAGCATGACACCGTTGGCATCGAGCTGCTTTTTCACCGCCACGCGGTCCACGGGCGCCCGGCGCGCGAGCTTGCGGATCTCCGCCTTCTCCTCGACCGGCAGCGCCTTGAACTCTTCAGACGTCATCCGTTTGAGGCGCCGCGACAGAACCGGCTCCTCGGTCACCATCTTGTCAACGTCCTGCGTCGCCTGCGCGACGTCACGCTCGGTCTTCGACACGGCGCGCGGATCGATGGTGATTTTCGGCAGTACCTGTTCGGCGGTTACGACGCCGCCCGCAGGCGCGCGCGATTGGGCCTCCTCCGGCGCGGGCGCCGGCACAGATTCCAGCCCGTCTGTGGCGCCGGACTCCGGGGTTTCCTCGTAA
This sequence comes from Hyphomonas sp., assembly GCF_016125515.1. GTDB lineage: Bacteria > Pseudomonadota > Alphaproteobacteria > Caulobacterales > Hyphomonadaceae > Hyphomonas. Next base: position 102,228 of record NZ_WGLO01000009.1, on the reverse strand, counting down.
TAATATTCTTCCTCGAAGTATTCGAGTTCCTCGGGTGTCAGCTCGGTGTCGGAAACCGCGAGCGACTCCATCTCGGGAATGTCCTTCGGCTTGGCGATGATCGAGCCGATCGCAAACAGGGGCCGTTCCTCGTCGTCGATGGCGAATTCCACCATGACCGTGCCCGCCAGCGCGCGGTCTTCGACCGAGGCGACTTCCAGATTGTGCTGGCTCTCGTCCACCACGGTCTCGCCGCTGATCTGGCCCGCCGAAGTCTCAGCAATCTCCTTCGCGCGGTCGATCCGCTCGCCGATCTGGTCACATCCCGCAAGCAGGACTGTCCCAGCCAGGGCAGACAGGATAATCCGGCGAGCCGGCCGGTCTGTCAGTCGTTTCAACATGTTGGATATCCCCATGCGATTGCCAATGAACGCCCCAGCCCCATAGGTTAACGCTGTGATCAGATTATGACGAGGCGGCGCCCATGTCCAACCCTCTGATACGCCTGTCCGTAAAGGCGATTACCCTCAGGAGCACCGATTGAGCCAGACCATCCGCCTCGAAATCACGCCGCCGCTGGCCGAATTGATCCTGGACCAACCCCAGCGGCGCAATGCCCTGTCCCTCGACATGTGGGCCATGCTGCCGGGCCTGATCGCCGAGGCGAATGCCCATCCGGACGTGAAAGTCATCATTCTGCATGGCGGAGGCGGCGGGGTTTTTGCGGCCGGCGCCGATATTTCCGAGTTCCCGGTCATCTACGGCACCGAAGTCGCCGCCCGCCATTCGGGCGCCACCATCGCCCGCGCGCTGTCTGCGCTCGAAGACAGCCCCAAGCCCGTTATCGCGGCCATCGAGGGCGCCTGCGTCGGCGGCGGAGTCAGCCTTGCGGTCGCCTGTGACCTGCGTATGGCCAATGCGGCCGCCTCGTTCGGAATCACGCCCGCCAAGCTCGGCCTCGTTTATCCACCCGAAGACATGCAGCGCCTCGCCGACCTGGTCGGCGCCGCCACAGCCAAGCGCCTGCTCTATACCGGGCGCATCTTCTCCGCCGCCGACGCCCTCAACATGCGCCTCATCGACGAAGTGGTCGACGCGCCGTCCATCCTGACGGCGGCCCGGGAACTCGCTCGGGAGATCTGTTCGGTCTCGCAATGGTCGGTGCGCGCCACCAAAAAAATGCTGCGCGGTTTCCGCAATGGTGCCGGTGCAGGATCCAACGCCGCCGCGGAACTGTTCCTGGAAGGCTTCGCCAATCCGGACTTTGCCGAGGGCGTCGATGCCTTCCTGTCGAAACGCCGGCCGGACTGGAAGGTGAAATGACGCTCCTCTCCCCGGCCGAAGCGCTGCGCGCCTTCCGCAGCCGCCTGCCCGCACGCGCGCGCCTCTATGCCGGTGGCTGCAGCGGCGAGCCGCTCGGCTTCGTCGAAGCCTTCCGCGCAGAGCCCGAACTCGCCGCCGGCCTCACCTTTGTCGGCCAATGGGTGCCCGGCCTCAACCAGACCGACTGGGCGGGCCTGCATCCCGAAGCGGGAGCCGAGACGACCTTCCTGCCACCGGCCTGGCGCGCCAGCTTCGAAGCCGGCCGCACGCGCATCCTGCCGCTCAGCTATTCGCAGTCCTGGGACTGGCTCGCCCGCACGCCGCTCGACGGCGCGCTGATGCTGGTCTCGCCGCCGGACGAGGACGGCCAGGTCAGCCTAGGCGTCAGCCCGGATTTCGGGCCGCTGATCCTGTCGCGGCGGGACGTGCCTGTCCTTGCGCTGATCAATCCGATGATGCCCGCGCCGCCGCACAGCCCGAAAGCGCCGCTCTCGCGCTTCGCCCTTGTGGCCGAAGAGGCCCGCGCGCTCGTCAGCGTGCCGCCCGCGCCGCTTGCTCCGGCCTTCGCCGACATCGCGCGCCACATTGCGGCGCTCCTGCCGGACGGCGCGGCTTTGCAATTCGGCATCGGCAATGTGCAGCAGGCCATCCTCACCGAGCTTGCCGGACGCAAGGGCCTGTCGATCTATTCCGGCATCGTTTCCGATCCGGTGATCGGCCTGCTCGATGCCGATCCGGATCTTCAGGTGACGACGGGCGTCGCGGTGGGCACGGCAGCCCTCTATGACCGTCTCGCACGGGAACCGCGCGTCCGTTTCCGGCCGGTCAACGAAACCCACGCGCTCGCCCGCCTTGCGGCCCTGCCCCGCTTTGCGGCCATCAACTCCGTTCTTGAAGTGGACCTCCTCGGTCAGGCGAATGCCGAATTCATCCGGGGACGGCAGGTCTCCGGCACCGGCGGTCTCACCGACTTCCTGCGCGGTGCGCGCGCCTCCGAAGGCGGCCTCGGCATCACCGCGCTGGTGTCCACAGCTGCGGGTGGAACGGTCAGCCGTATCGTGCCGCGCTTGTCCGAAGGTGCCGTCACGGTCACCCGCGCCGACATGGACATCGTCATCACCGAACACGGCGCCGCTCGCCTGCGCGGCCTGGACGTCGACGCCCGCGCCGCCGCCCTGATCTCGATTGCCGATCCGGTCCATCGCCCCGCACTGAAGCAAGCATGGGAAGACATGCGCCAAACCCTCTAGTTTTCGGGCAAAGAAAAGTAGAATGCGGCAATTTCGTTCGCCAGCCCAGACACGGATCGGCCGTGAGGTTCCTCATACCCATTGGACAGAACAACGATGCCGAGGCGGTCGTCCGGAAAATAGCTGAAGGCGGTAGCGAACCCGACAGCCGAGCCGCTATGACCGACGCGCCGGTGTTTGTTATAGGGTGTTACACCAAAGCCAAGCGCATATGGCGTGACACCTTCGCGCACAGGATAGGTGATGAAAGCACTGTCCCAACTTTCCGCCGAAAGAAGATCGCGCCGCTCGATGGCGGAGATGTATTTGATCAGATCGCCGGTGGTCGACAGAACGGCGCCCGCACCAGCCTCGACTTCGAGTTCCATCGGCTCAGAATTGAGAAGACCATTTTCGGTCCAAAAGTATCCATCCGCCCGCTGAGGAATGATAGAAACGTAGTCGAGCATGCCGGTATGCGACATGCCCAGCGGCTCGAAAATCTCGGAGGAAAGCACCTCGCCCAGGCGCCGTTCAGTGACCTGTTCGATAACGACGCTGAGAAGCACGAAGTTTGTGTTCGTATATTCGAATCGCTCGCCCGGCTCGAAATTCAGCGGAAGACAGGCAGCCTCTTTTAGTGCGTCGCTGGACTTGTATGCTGCCGTCTGTTCATGGGCACAAGGATTGTCGATGAAGTCCGGAATACCGGAGACGTTCGACAAAAGCTGGCGAAGTGAGATGCCGCGCCAGGCGTCCGGCAAGTCCGCGACATAGGTCGATACTGGCTCATCCAACGCGACTAGGCCCTTTTCCTGTAGGCGCAGCACCGTGATGGCGGTCATCGACTTCGTGATTGAACCAATCGCATAAACCGTATCGTTGGTCGCGGGTGTACCTGTCTCAAGGTTCGCCATACCGTAAGATCGCTGGTCGACGATCACGCCGTTCTTCAACACCGCAAACGACAAGCCCGGAATGTGGCGCTCTGCCATCTGCGAGGTGATCAGGAGATCGGCTGCGTCCAGCGCCCCAGGCTGGGAAACATGCGCGCAAGCCCCCAGCACAACGCCACAGATTGCGAGAACGAGTGGCTTCAACATGGTTCCTCCAACGCCGTCACCTCCATCATCCTCGTATCAGGCAGGCACCTGCGTGCTCAGACGCCCGCCCATACGGATCGGCTCGATGCGGGTTGCAAGGCCGGTGCGGTCGTCGGTCTCGACATAGGTGCCGCAAAGCGTGCCTTCGCCAAGTGCGGGCTGGTAGCGCTCACCGGGCAGCTGCGACTGGAAGCGGTAGAGTGAGCCTTCCTTCTGCATGCCGATAACCGAGTCATAGTCCCCGCACATGCCGGCATCGGTCTGGTAGGCAGTGCCGCCTGTCAGGATCATCGTATCCGCCGTCGGCACATGCGTGTGGCTGCCGACCACAAGGCTTGCGCGGCCATCGCAATGATGTCCCATGGCCATCTTCTCGGACGTCGCCTCGCAATGCATGTCCACAATGATTGCATCGGCCACTGCGCCAAGCGGCATCTGGTCGAGCGCCTGATCCGCCGCTGCGAAGGGGCAGGTCAGCGACTGGCGCATGAACACATTGCCCTGCAGCTGGACGACGCCGATTCGGCGGCCATCGGCCAGTGTGAAAAGCTGGGCCCCCTTCCCCGGCGCGCGGGCATGGGCGGGATAGTTCAACGGGCGCAGCAGGCGCGGCTCGCGCTCGATATAGGTCAGCGCCTCGCGCTGGTCCCAGGCATGGTCGCCCAGCGTCAGGCAATCGGCACCGGCGGCGAAAAACTCCTCCGCAATCTGACTTGTGAGGCCGAATCCGCCCGCCGCGTTCTCGCCGTTGACCACGACGAAATCCAGCCGCAGGCGCGCCTTCAGGCCGGGCAGGTGCGACTGCACCGCGCTGCGGCCGGGCTTGCCAACGACATCTCCGAAAAAGGCGAGTTTCATGACGGAAAGCCTATGCCTGCACATTCATCCAAAGAAAAGGGCGCGGAAGCCGAAGCCGCCGCGCCCTTCAGGATCAACAGGCGCTAGGCCTTACTTGTTGCCAGCCGAGAAGCCGAGCGTCTCCTTGGTCAGCTTCTTCGACGGATCCTCGACGGCATCGACGAAGGTCTGGGCCTTGATCGGCTCCTTCGGCGACAGTGTGATGGTCAGCGTCTTCGGCTCGGTCACGAAGCTGGAAAGCGCGGTGGCAAGTTCGGTGATGACGACCGTGTCGATGCCGGTACCGGCGGCGAACATCGGGGCCATGGCGAACATGCCGGAGAGTTGCGAGCGCACAGCGGCCGGGTCTTCACCCGACTGGGCGGCGTAGGCGTTCAGGGCACGGTCGACCATGCCGTCATCGTCCAGGCCGATTTCCAGCTGGTGGATGACCAGGCTGTCCATCACGGCGTTCAGCATGGCTTCCGGATCGGCATTCTCGTCGAGCGACTGGACCTGGGCGGCGGCGATGGCTTTGGTGCCGGCATATTTGGCCGACAGGTCAAACTTGAAGCCGTCGTTCAGTTTCCAGAAGTTCTTGCCCTTCACGAGGGTCACAACGTCAGCCTCCGGATCATAGAGCGACTCGCCCTGGCCCGAGAAGGTCAGCGTTTCGTAGCCGAGGGTCGACAGGGCGCTGGCGAACTGTTCGCCATCCGGGTTGTCGCGCGCGGCGATGGTCAGCGAGAACGGATCGGTGACGACCTTCGTGGCCCGGCCGAGCTTGTCTCGGCTGACGGACGAAGTCAGCGACGGCATGTCGACGCTGGCGCCGACGATGTCGGCCTTGAACGCCTTGAGGCTCATCGCATCATAGCCGGGGTTGGCAGGGTCAGCCTGGATGGCCGAGGCCAGCGCGCCCGGATCAGCGTCCGGACCCGTGCTGTCTTCGAGCGCCTTGCTGAACAGGCCATAATTGATGCCCTTTACGCCGAAACCTTCGAGCGAAACTTTCACGTCTTCGCCGGTGGCTTCCGTGAAATCGAACTTGAGGTTCGACAGGCCGATCAGGCCGGCCTTCTCGATCTTGAGATCCGAGATGTGCATCGAGTCGACGGTGAAGGTACCGGTGCCGCTGGCATCGGAGACGTCGAAATTCACGCCGCTGACCATCCAGCGGTCAAACGACAGGGCCGAGCCTTCCGGGAAGGGGGCGGGCTCGCCCTTGCCGAGCAGGCTGGCAACCCAGGCGGCCGTTTCCGGCGACGGGTTCACAAGCTCGATCGACGCGATCTTGCCGGTGCTCTGCTCTTCGGAGCCTTCGGCCGGGGTGATCGTGATGTCCGACAGTTTCATCAGCGCGAAATTGGTCTGGCCGTCGAAGACGCCAAGGCCGTCGAATTCGAGCTTCGCCGCCTTGATGACGGGCGGGATCGCCGGCTCCTCGACAGTCTGCATCTGGGATTTGAGGGTCTCGATCGTGTCGCCCGTGCCGTCATCGGCCACGCCGTCGCCGTCCATGTCCATATAGGCCCACATGTCGGCGATCTCTTCATCCGACGGACCGGAAATGGTGGGGCCCGATGTGTCGGCCGGAAGGCTGAGGACCACGTCGTTGAAGACGGCCTTGTCGCCATCGACCTTGCTGCCCGCAAAGGTCAGGCGCCCGGCGCCGGACTCAGCCAGGGAGAGAGAGGCGAGGGCGGCGCCCGCCGTCGCTGGGTCCCCTTTATGGAGTGAGACCTCCGGAAGGTCGCTGGCGCTGAATACAACCGACGCGGGAGTCGCCCCGCCAGCCGCCTTGTCTTTCTGCCCACATCCCGTAAGCAAAGTGAGCGCGACAACGCCCGTGAGCAGATATTTCATATTTGGTCCCTCAGATTGTGTTGGCCGCGTACGACCCGACAGGTGTTTTAACATGCGTTTGAATGATGGCCACACCATGACACTGCGTGCCGCCGGCGGACACCGGATCAAGGTACGGCTCGAGGTGAACGCCAAGGCGCGCCGCCTCATCATTCGTCTCGACGAGCGCCGCCGAGAAGCCGTCGCTGTAGCACCGTCTTCGCGCCAAATCGAGGCCGCAGCCGCATTCGCGGCGGAACGGGTCGACTGGATTTCCACGCGGCTGCAGCATCTGCCGGAGATAACGCGATTCGAGGATGGGGAAATCTTCCAATACAAGGGAGAGGACTGCCAGATCTCCCTGGAAGGCGAAGGCCGGATTGCTCGTCTTTACCCTGGTGAGCCCCGTATTCTCTCGGTTCCCGGCGATCCGGAGACCACACAGGCGCGGGTGGTCCGCTTCCTCAAGAAACAGGCCAAGGCCGACCTGACCCGGGCCGTGACCCGGTACAGCGAGATCCTGAAAGTCGCCCCCAAGGGGATTTCGGTGAAGGATACCCGCTCGCGCTGGGGATCGTGCACGGCAGACGGCCAACTGGCCTTCTCCTGGCGCCTGGTCATGGCGCCGCCGGAGGTTCTTAACTACGTTGCGGCCCATGAATGCGCGCATCTGCGGGAAATGAACCATTCCGCGAGATTCTGGGCCCATGTGGCCAGATGCTGCCCGGATTGGCAGCGCCAGCGCGCCTGGCTACGCCTCCACGGGACCGAGCTCCAGGCCGCCGGCGAATAATCCGTGTCAAGACGATTTTTTTGCGCCAGCCGCAAAAATATTTTTCTCGCGCCCCACGCGAGTTCAAAGTCCGTACCCAGACTTTATCGAGGTGAGTTTTAAATCCAGCCTCAGGACTGTTCGAGCAGCGCAGGGCCGCTGGGTTCATTCATAAGACCGAACCCGATCGTCCGCGAACCGTATTCGCCCTCCCGGTAAGCGTCGATATTCTCCTGAAACCAGCTGAGGATGTACTGGTAGATATGGGCATAGAAGGGCCCGGAATCGGCGTCCTCGATCGGCAGGCGGAAGGTGTATTGGGCGCCGTCCTCGATCCCGACCACGAAATCCTCGCCGGTCTTGCGGCACTCGAACTTCAGACGCAGCCAATCGGCCTGTTTCGACACACGGAACGCCAGGCCGAATGAGACCGGCCCCAGCGGCCGGAAGCCGCGCGGCGGGATCGAAAAGGCGAGGTCGCCGTAGGGGCGCGGCTCGAAGGCGCCGACCGGGGGCACGAGGTGGACACAGATGCCATCCGGCGCCCCGATATAGTCGCACAGGCCGCCGCGCACTTCTTCGGCGAGGCGGCGGATACGGCTGTAATTCTCCTCGACCAGAACCTGATAGGTCTCGACGGTCTGGATCAACTCTTCGAAGCGGGACATCGCATGCGGGCCTTGCTGTTGCGGGACCTCGCAAGGCTAGACCGGATCGGCCGGGCCTTCAAACCGGCGGTGTTAGGCGGCGCGGTGCAGACGCACCGGTGCGGCCGCCGCCGGATCCGGCTGCAGGCGCGGCGGCACAGCAGTGCGGGCGAGTTCGACTGCCAGCGCCGGGGCGACGCCCTCGCCGAAATTGCGGATCACGCTGCGCACCGTATCGAGGAAGCCGGCTTCTTCCTCGACGATTTGTGCATAGCGCGCCGCAATCGGCCCCACGAGCCCATAGGACAGGAACACGCCGAGGAAGGTGCCCAGCAGGGCCGCGCCGATCATCACGCCCAGGATGGCGGGGTCCTGGTCGATGGCGCTCATGGTGCGGATGATACCCAGTACGGCCGCCACGATGCCGAGCGCCGGCAGCGCATCGGCCAGCGTGTTGAGCGCGCCAACCGCTTTGAGGCGCCGGTCGAGCTGCGCATGGATCGCCTGCTCCATCCGCGCATCCGCCCGGGCCGGGTCGGCAAGGTCCAGCGCCATCAGGCGGAAAGCGTCGCAGATCAGTGTGCGGGCAGACGCATCCTCCAGGATGCGCGGTGCGGCCTGGAAGAGTGGCGACTCGTCCGGGTGCTCGATATCGGCCTCGATGGCGACAAAGCCGCCGCGCTTGGCCTTGCGCATCAGGGCGCCGAGCAGCACGAACAGATCGGCATAGTCCGCCTTCTGCCAGCGCGCCCCGCGAAAGGCGCGGCCAAAACCGGCAAAGGCTTCGCGTGCCACATCCGGCGAATTGCCCAGCAGCACGGTGCCGAAGGCCGCCCCGCCGATCAGCGCGAGTTCGAACGGGAGCGCCTCGACGGCCGCCGGCCCGCCGGTGACGACGAGTCCGCCGCCCACCAGAATCAGGACGATCACAAGGCCGGCAATCTGCAGCACGTTCAAAACACTCCCCAAAGACGTCACCGCGCACTAGACCAGACGCATCTTAAGGCGGCGTTTCATCACTGCCTCTACGTCCAGTCTGGACATTTGGCGCGGCTGGCCGGAAGAGACACCCATGGCTGGTGAGACAGAGCGCCTTCCCGATCAACCGAGACCGGACCGGCGGAGCGCATTCATCCTTCTGTTCTTTGCGCTGATGGCGATCGGCGCCGGCAACACGATGCTGCTGGCAGCTGTGTTGCCCCAGCTCACACGCGAAATGGCAATGCCCGACTGGATGGCGGGGGCCGTGTTCTCGCTGTCGGCGCTGCTCTGGTCGATCACTTCGCCCTTCTGGGGCAAGCGTTCCAACATCTGGGGCCGGCGCCGCGTCGCCGCGATCGGCCTCGGCGGGTATGCCCTGTCGATGTTCCTGCTCTGGCTGACCGGCACGTTGGCAATGGCCGGCGTGATGACCAATATCGTTGCAATCTTCATCTGCCTCGCGCTCGCCCGTTCCCTGTTCGGCCTGATCGGTTCGGCGGCGAACCCCGCCGCACAGGCCTATGTCGCGGACCGCACCAGCAAGGCCGAGCGCCAGGGCGAGATCGCCTTCCTCTCCTCCGGCTTTAGCGTGGGCACGGTGATCGGCCCGGCCTTTGCGGCCGCGCTCGCCGCTTCGGCGGGCATCCTCTCCCCTGCCCTGTTCACGGCGGTCCTCGCCGGCATCATGGCGGCGCTGATCTGGTTCCGCCTGCCGGAAACCCGCGCGCCCGTCGCCGACGCGGTGCGCATCCAGGCCGAGTCCGCCGGCAAGGATCTCTGGCGCGCCGAACGGGTGCTGCCCTTCCTCATCTACGCGGTCGCCCTGTCGCTGGTCTCCGGCGTGCTGACGCAGGTGTTCGTCTTCGCGGTGATGGACAAGATGAACGTCTCGGGCCGCGAGGCCGCGGCCTATACCGGCCCGGCCTTCACGGTTGGCGCGGTGGCCGTGCTGCTGGCCCAGCTGGTGCTGATCCCGCGCCTGCACCTGCGCAACAAGACCCTGATGTGGGTCGGCTGCCTACCCCTGCTCGCCGGGGCACTGCTGATGATCATCGCCAACAATTACGCGACGCTTATCCTGTCGCAGTTCATGATCGGCCTTGGCCAGGGCCTTGCGCGGCCGGGCTTCTCCAGCGGCGCCTCGCTCGCCGTGCCGCCGCAATTGCAGGGTAACGTGGCCGGCCTCGTCATCTCGGCCAATGGCATGGGCTATATCGTGACGCCGCTGTTCGGATTGTTCGTGTACGAATATGTCAGCCCCCAGCTGCCTTTCGTGCTCTGTTCGCTGATGCTGCTGGGGATGTTCGTCTATTCCCGCTTCGGCATGAAAGACGGCATCGGCGAAATCCGCGAGGACGAGGATTAGACTGCGCATCAAAGGAAAGGACGGTCTTTTGGCCCGAAGCGCTCAGTCGATCCTGCGCGAAGTCCCGTCTTCAGAAGCGTGCTCCATGCCGAGTTCGGCATCCAAAACGTCATGCAGTGCCGCCAACTGGCGGCTGACCGGGAGAACGGCGCGGTGCGTGTAGACTTGGTACATGTATGCGTTTTCACTGAGCTCGTTCCGGAATGCCGCATCGGCGCGCATCGCCGCTGTATCGCAGTCGGGGTTCAGCCAGATCTCACCTTCGTGGATTCGCGATGCACCGACATGGTGGATGATCAGGCCAGGATAGGCTTTGCCCAGATCACGTCCCGCATCCGACATGACAGCAATCAGGTCGCGGGCGCGTGCGGCGTCCTGGATGTAAGCAAGGACTGCGGCCCGCACGGTCGGGGACGTCAATTGATCCAGGCGGCCTGTCGACAGAAGCTCCGTGACCGTCGGCAGGTCTGCGGGCGGTACCGTTGTATGCGCCGATCCTGCGATCGCGTCGCACTGCGACGGCGAAATCGCCGCGCCTTCCGCCGTTCCTGACAGGAGATCGACCGCATCAAGCAGCTGTCGCGAAAATGTGGTCCGTTCATAATCATACCGCGCACGCACATTTGCCAGCTGCACGACCTCATCATGCAAGCGGACCAGGCACTTCTGCTCGCTCTTTTGGCGTTCCCGTTCCACGGACCAGGCCTGCGCCTGGAAGCCGATGAACACACCCACGACGACAATGACAAAGTCGATGCCGACCGCAGTCCACTCCTGCTTGCGGACATGGTCGATCACTTTGCGCAGCAACATTTGGTAAAGCCCCCGAAGACCGTCGCTGTCGCATTTCGCCACAAGCTCCCCACGCAAGGACGCTAGTCCAAGGGCAAGGGCCTGTAAATTTGAGATTCTCCGGTTGGCGCGAACGACCCATGTCGGCGTTTCCCGCCGCGCGACCTCTCCTTAGTTCACGCCCGTCGAAGCGACGCCCGGCGAAGACTGCAGCAGGGCCAGAACCTCCTTGGTCGGATAACCGTCGGCGATCATGCCTTGCGTCTTCTGGAAGGCCGCAAGCGCGAGCTTGGTGCGGCGCCCGGCAATGCCGTCCACCGAGCCGGCATCGAAGCCGCGATCATTCAGCGCCTGTTGCAGCGCGCGGATCTCGGTGACGGTCAGCGGCACGAGCTCGGTCGGCCAGGGTGTCAGCGGCCCGCGCTTGCCCATGATCGCATCGCCCGACAAGCCAACGGCGAAGGCGTAGGAGTCCGCGCGGTTATAGGTCTTGAAGACGTTGAAGTTCTTGAACAGCAGGTATTTCGGGCCGAGGTGCCCGGCAGGCACCCACAGTTCAGCATACTCGGCGCCGCCGGTTTCGAACGGTCCGCCGATGATCGGCGTCAGGCCCGCGGCCATCCAGGTTTCCATCCGGCGCTCATTGCCGTCGGCCAGGCTGTAATCGAACGTGTCCGGCAGGCGCACCTCGATGCCCCAGGGCTGGCCCATCACATAGCCGGAGCGCGACAGGTAATTGGCGGCCGAGGCCAGCGCGTCGGCCTCGCTTTTCCAGACATCGCGCTTGCCGTCGCCGTCAAAATCGACCGCGTGGGCGATATAGGTCGACGGCATGAACTGGGTGTGGCCCATCGCGCCGGCCCAGCCGGAGCCGAGATCCTCGCGGCGGGCATAGCCCTTCTCCACGATGGTCATCAGGGCGTAGAGTTCGTCCTCGGCAAACTTCTGGCGGCGGCCTTCGACGGCCATGTTGGCCAGCGCATTGGCCGCGTCGTCATTGCCGATGAACCCGCCGAAACTGGTCTCCATGCCCCAGATGGCCAGCAGTACCTTACGGTCCACCCGGTATTTCGCCTCGATGGCATCCAGCGTCGGGTCGAGGGCGGTGAGCTTCGCCTGCCCGTTGGATATGCGGGATGTGCCCATCGGGACCTTGAGGTAATCCCAGATCGGCTTGGCAAATTCGGCCTGTTCGCTGGGCGCGGTCTGCGCCTGCACCTGCGAGCCAAGCCAGAGCGGCAGGGGGTAAATGCCCGATAACAAAGATTTCACGAGCGCCCGGTCGTGGCCGGCGCCCATGGCGCGGTTCGAGAAATCGTCGCGCCAGGCATCCATCTCGGCCAGGCCCGAGCTTTCATATTGGATGGGGCCCGTTTCGGGCGCAGGGGGTTGTTCTATTGGGGGTTTTGGCGAAGGCGTGGCTGGCGGGCCGCTGGCGCAAGAGGCCAGAAGTCCGCAAATGGCGGCCGTTGCCATCCATTTCGAGCGCGCCAATCCGGCGATTATCATGGCGGAGACCCCTTTTTGGGGCTGCAGGCTGCAGCCCTCGTCCTTGACTCGGCTATCCGGATTCATTACGCGCTCCGCTTTCCCAATTCCTAACCGTACCAGGCCAGACCCATGAAAGTCCGTTCGTCCCTCAAATCGCTGAAGTCGCGCCACCGCGACTGCAAGATCGTTCGCCGTAAAGGCCGGGTGTACGTCATCAACAAGACCGACCCCCGCTTCAAAGCAAAGCAAGGCTGAGCCTTTGATGAACAGGCAATAAGGCGCCAGAATGGCAGCCCGTATAGCCCTGTTTGATCTTGGCGGCGTGATCCTCGACTGGTCGCCCGCCCGCCTCTACAGCCGGATGTTCAGCGACGCCGCCGAGTGCGATCGCTTTCTCGCGACCGTCTGCACGATGGATTGGCACAATCACCACGATGCCGGTGTGAGCTTTGCCGACAACGCGGCCCCGCTGATCGCGAAATATCCCCAGTACGAAATCCAGATCCGCGCCTGGAGTGGCCGCTGGATGGAGATGTTCGACGGCTGTATCGACGGCGTTGAGCGCCTGGTCGAGAATCTTGCCGGCAGCGGCCGGCCGATGTTTGCCCTGTCCAACATGCCCGCTGAAGCTTGGCCGCAGGTGCGTGACGCCTTCCCGGTCCTCACCCGCTTCCGGCAGGTGATCGTCTCCGGCGAGGTGAAGCTGGTGAAGCCGGACGCGAAGATCTTTCACTATACCCTCGCCAAGATAGGCGGCCCCTCCCCCGACGAGGTGCTGTTCATCGATGACTCGCCGAAGAACATCGCCACCGCCGATGCACTGGGCTTCCGCACCCACCTGTTCAGGGGCGCGGCCGGACTTGAGCGGGCGCTGATACTAGAAGGTCTGCTGTAGGAACGGCGCCTTCTCATTGCCGCGCCCGGCCTGCCGCGCCATATTGCAGGCGATGCTGAAGCGTTTCTTCCTTGTTGCCCTGATCTGGCTCGCGCCGGCTGCCCATGCCGCGCCGACCGAGGAAATGTTCACCAAACTCAAGGCCGCCACCGAAGAGGCCGAAGCCGCCGACGTGGCCGCCGACATCTGGGCCACCTGGCTGGAATCGGGATCGGCCACGGTGGACCTGCTGATGGAGCGGGCCGTGATGGCGGACGCCGCCGGCGATACGGACACCGCGCGCGAGCTGCTGGACCGGGTCATCCTGCTGAAGCCGGACTATCCTGAAGCCTATCACCGCCGCGCCGGCCTGTTCCTGGAGACCGAGAATTATCCGGAAGCCCTTCGCGATCTCAACGAGACGCTCAAGCTGGAGCCGCGCCATTTCGGGGCCTGGCTCGGCATGGGCATGATGCTGGAAAGCCTCGGCGGCGAGCAGGAAGCGCTCGACAGCTACCGGGAAGCGCTGTCGATCTATCCGCTGATGCCGCAGGCACGCTTTGCCGCGGATCGGCTGGCCAAGAAGGCCGAAGGCCAGGAGCTTTGAAACGCATGATCACGGCAATGGCTGCGACGGTCTCCGCGCTGGGTCTGGGCGCGTGTGTGACGAGTATGGCCTATACCTCCAAGGTCGAGCGCAGCTTCCCGGCCAAAGGCGCAATGGTTCCGGTCGATGGGCGCGACGTGCACGTAATCCGTCAGGGCGAGACCGGCCCGGCGGTGCTGATGATCCACGGCGCCAGCGCCAATGCCCGGGAGTTTACCTGGACCCTGGCGCCGCGCCTCGAGACTGAAATGCGCGTGCTGATGGCCGACCGGCCCGGCCATGGCTATTCCGACCGGTTCGACGGCGCCGAGCAGCTGGGCGCGCAGGCCCGCCAGATGGCCGGCGTGCTGGACGCGCTGGCGCCCGGCGAGAAGGCCGTCATTGTCGGCCACTCCTTCGGCGGCGCGGTCGCGCTGCGCCTCGCCCTCGACCGGCCAGACCTTGTCTCCGGCCTCGTCCTGCTCGCACCAGTCACGAATGACTGGGGCTCCGGCGGCACGGCCTGGTACAACACACTGGCCGCCCCGCCCCTGCTGGGCACCGCGTTCAGCCAGCTGCTGCCCCTAGTCGGACCGTCACAGGTGCGCGGCGGCATCAGCAGCGTATTCGATCCGGCCCCTGCCCCGGACGGCTATTTCGAGAATTCCGCCATCGGCCTCCTGTTCCGCCCGCCGAACTTCCGCGCCAATGCGCGCGACGTGACATCGCTGCGCGAGGAACTGGCCGCGCAATCGGCCCGGTATCCTGATCTCGTCATGCCGATTGTCGTCTTCTCCGGCAGCCAGGACACCGTCATCTCACCGAATCTGCACGTCGGCCAATTGAAGCAACAGGTCACCGTCGATCTCGTGATCCTTCCGCATGAAGGCCACATGCCCCATCACGGCGAAGGCGAAGCGGTCGCGGACGCCATACGGCGTCTGGCGCTCGCCGCCGAGACCCGCTAAGAGGCTCCCCTTCGCCTGAAAATCCCGGAAAGGAACCGCCATGGCCGACAATGCCGAGATCACCAAGATCGACGAAACCACCCGGGAAAAACTCCGCCAGACCGTCGCCAAGATCGAGCGTCTGGAGGAGGAAAAGAAGGAAGTCGCCGAGCAGATCAAGGAAGTATACGGCGAAGCAAAAGCCATCGGCTTCGACACCAAGGCCCTGCGCCAGGTGATCCGCCTGCGGAAGATCGAGCGGGCCGAACGTGAGGAACAGGAAATGATCCTCGAAACCTATCTGATCGCCCTCGGCGAAGCATGATTACGCCATGCGGTCACGCGCGCAGATTGCCCGCCTGATCGACACTTCCGGCCTGATGCAGCGCCTCGCAGCCTTCGACCCGCACTGGGTCGGCTCGACGGCGCTGAACGTACACGACGAAGCACCTGACGTCGACCTGTGCTGCAGTTTCCTGCCCGGCCTCGAGGAGACGCGTGCGGCCGCGCGGGCCGCCGGCGAGAGCCTCGATGGCTTTGCGCTCACCGAGGAAACCTATGGCGGAAAGCCTTCGCGCATCCTCCGCTTCCGGCTGGACGGCCTGAAATTCGAGGCCTGGGGCCGGGCGCCCCCGGTCCTCGAGCACGAGTTCTGGAGATTTACACAGGTCGAGGCCCGGCT
Source organism: Hyphomonas sp. (assembly GCF_016125515.1). Lineage (GTDB taxonomy): Bacteria > Pseudomonadota > Alphaproteobacteria > Caulobacterales > Hyphomonadaceae > Hyphomonas. The sequence continues at coordinate 86,774 of NZ_WGLO01000009.1, read as the reverse complement.
GCTGGCCTTGCACGGCGCGCCGCTGCGCCACTTCGTGCGCGCCCGCAAGGCGCTTGGCGCGGATACCGAAGGCGCCTTTGCGGCGGCCTTCGGTGTGCACACGGCCGTCCGCCCGACTTTGCTCGACTGGTTTGCACGCGATGATGCGTCACTCGCCCAATTGCAGTTTTCCGGCGGATCAGCATAGAGTGCCAGCATGCCGAGGGAGGTTGATGAGCGCAAGAAACGCGCCGCGCTGCGAAAGCTGCGCCGGGCCGCTGCGCTTGCCGAACAGGGCCTTGGCCCTCCGCTGACGGATTGGGAAATCGCATTTCTTGAAGAAGTGGAAGCGCGTGTCGAAAAGTTCGGCTCGGCCTTCGCCGATCCGATGAAGGGCGCCGAAGGCGAAGCGCTCTCGGGCCTCCAGCAGCTGAAGCTGAAACAGATCGACAAGAAAGCCCGCGGCAAGGAAACGCGGGGCTTCAAGACGAAGAAGCCGATGGGCCAGAAAAGGCCTGCGCCGCGCCAACCGCGCGAGCATGAAATGGACTCTGCCCCGCCCCCGCAGCCGGCTCCGCCTCCGGTCAAGTCACGCCCGGCCCTTGTCCCGACCAACGGCTCTTCCGGCGCCGGGAATGTCACCGCCCTGCGCCGCGCAAAGCCCAGCCTTACGGTGATCCAGGGCGGCGGAAAGAAAACAGAAAACTGATCGGCCATTTCAGCGTATAAAGACGCATGACCGAGACAAATGCCCCCGCCCTCGCCCGCTCTGTCCTTATCACCGGCGCTTCGACCGGGATCGGACGCGCCGCTGCCCATCATTTCGCCGCGAAAGGCTGGACGGTGTTCGCCGGCGTCCGCTCTGGCCAGGATGCCGCCGCGCTGGTTGATGGCGCATCCGGCGACCTTCGCCCTCTGATCTTTGACGTCACCAAACAGGACCAGGTGGATGCTGCGGTCGCGGCGGTTGGCGCGGCCCTCGGCAAGCGCCGCCTCACTGGCCTCCTCAACAATGCCGGCATTGCCAAGATGGGTCCGCTGGGCCTGCAGCCCCTCAAGGATTTCGAAGCGCATTTCGCCGTCAACGTGTTCGGCATGTTGCGCATGACGCAGGCCGCCCTTCCCCTGCTCGGATCGGACCCCGCACGCGAGGGCGCGCCGGGCCGGATCGTGACCATCACATCCGTCGGCGGACGGATCGCTGCGCCTTTCCTTGGCGCCTACACGGCGACCAAGCACGCCAACGAAGCGATGACCGACACACTGCGCCGGGAGCTCGCCATCTACGGCATAGACGCCATGGCTGTCGGCCCGGGATCCGTGCGCACACCGATCTGGGACAAGGCCGAAGCGGACAATTCGGGCGGCCCCTATGCGAACACGGACTGGGCGGACTCGCTGGAGATTTTTGAAAAGACGATGCTGGGCGGCGGCCGCACCGGACTGCTTCCGGAACAGATTGCCGCCGTGATCGAGCAGGCGCTGACCGATCCCAAGCCCAAGGCGCGCTATGCGCCGGTGCCGGACAAGTTGACGAACTTCACCATCCCAACGCTGCTACCAAAGCGCATCCTCGACCGCATCTTCATCTCGCGGTTCAAGCTGAACCGGCTCTGATCAGCTTTCAGGGCGCACCAGACCGGTCTGGAAGTGCTCAAGGCCCAGACGGCGTTCGTCGGCCGTCTGGCGTGTGCCCCGATAATCAGATGACGCCGTCACGGTGAACCCGGCCGCCTTCAACCGCGCGGCGATCGCTGCGCCGCGCCGCTCGGCCAGCGTGCGATTGAAGCGTTGGTCGCCATTACTGGACGCATGCCCCACGGCCTCTGCTGCGCCGGACTTCCAGCGCTGCAGCGCCCAGATACAATCCGACACAGCGGCCTCGCCTTCCGGTGCGATCTTGTCTGAACCCTCTTCGAAGGCGATGCGCGGCAGGTCGCCCTCCGGCGGCACGACTTCGATCTTCCAGTCGGGGAAATTCGCGGCGAGGGTCGCCTCCATGCTACGATAACCGGAAATTGCGATGCCGGCGCCGGGCGCAGCGATCAGCTTTGCGGTCATCGCCTCGGGGTCGATGTCGGCCGCCGTCACCGGAAACGGAATGGCGCGCCGAAGGTCCGACGCGGTCGCCTGCCTGGCACCGATGGCTTCCAGCTCGTGGATCTTCGCGCGCAGCGGCGCCGCCAGCGAGGCGTCCGCCATGCGCAGATAATCTTCCGCATCCTGACCTTTGTTCTCATCGATCAGCACCTGTGCAAGGCTGACGGAAACTGGCCGGCCGAGATAGTTCGACAGGTCCTTGGACAAGGTTGCTTCGGCATCCGGTACACGCTCATGCGTCAGGATGGTGGCGGCTACGCGGATATCGCCCTTGCGTGGCACCACAATGCCGACATCCGAGATGCGCGCTTCCTGACCTTCGAATGGCACAAGCAGCGTCGACTTCACCGTATTGATCGCCCGCGTCTCGTAGGCGATGTCGCGCAGGGCAAGGCCGAGCGGGATCGACAATGCCACGAACACGCCCACGATCAGCACGGTCTGCCAAGGTTGGTCATGCGTGCCGTGCGCGGTGCCGAAACCATAGATCTTGGACAGCACGGTCACCGACAGGGCGATGGCCAGAAGGTTTGTCATGAACAGAAAGAACGATCCGCCCGCGATCGCCATCGAGCCGACCGCGAGGCCAAAGCCGGTCACGGCGAGCGGCGGCATCAGTGCCGTGGCGATCGCCACGCCGACGATCGTCGCGCCCTGTCGCTGGATCACGGCATAGCCGCCCGCAAGGCCAGAGAAGATCGCCACCAGGAGGTCAAACAGGTTTGGCCGCGTGCGCGCGAGGATTTCCGGCGTCACTTCCGTCAGCGGCGAAAGCTTCACGATCAGGAACGAAATCGTCAGCGCCGCCAGCACGCCGCAGCCCATCGAGATAAACGCGCGGCGCATCGCCGGGATATCCAGGATCGTCAGCGAAAAGCCCATCAGCATGATCGGGCCCATCAGGGGCGAGATCAACATCGCGCCGATCACTACCGCCGGCGAGGACAGAAGCAGGCCGAGGATTGCGATGCCGCAGGACATCACCGCCATGAAGATGTAGCGGCCGGACAATTGCCCATCCGCGCGGACCTGTTCGATTACTTCTTCATGGCTCGTCTTGCGGGCGAGCAGGTACAGGAAAGCTTTGATCCGCTTTCGCGCGGCAGCCGTCCAGTCAGACAGCTTGCGTGTCTCTTCAGTCATGCGAAATCCTCAGGGCCTTCTGGCGCTGGGCCCCTTATACCCCCCCTTCTCTTCCATTTCATTAGCACGGCGCTCCTCAGGCGAATTCCGGCGCCGGCTTCATCGGGGTTTCGCCGCGCCCAGAGCGTCCAGATTGACCTCCAGTGTCGCCTGGAACTGGCGCGCACGAAGCATCTGAACGCTCGCGATCCGCTCCCATTCGTACCACAAGCATCCTGACGCCCCCGTCAACTTCGCTCTTGACGCCCCTCGCGGAAAGGCGGCGCATGTCGACCCGGAGCAAGCCACAAAATCGGGAGGATCAGATGGCAGATCTCAAAGGGAAGGTGGCCGTGATCACCGGCGCCGCAAGCGGCATCGGCCTCGCCGGCGTTGAAGTGTTCATTGCCGCCGGCGCGAAAGTCATCGCCGGAGACATCCAGGACGAAAAGGGCAAGGCGCTGGAAACGCGCTTCGGCCCGGACAAGCTGCGCTATGTCCATTGCGATGTAACCAACATGACCGAACTGGAAGCCATCATGGCCGCCGGCCCGAAATATTTCGGATCGCTCGACATCGTCTGGAACAATGCCGGCCATGGCGGCACGCCCACCACGGTGGAAGAACTGGACCTCGACGGCTACGACCACACGATGAACCTGCTCCTGAAGCAGGTCTTCGCCGGTACGAAGTTCGCCATTCCGCACATGAAGGAAAAAGGCGGCGCGATCATCAACACGTCTTCCATCAGCGCCGTCACGGCCGGCTATGCGCCGATCACCTATTCGGTCGCCAAGAAGGGCGTTGCGCACTTCTCCAAACTCGCCGCGGCCGAACTCTCGAAATACAAGATCCGCGTCAATGCGATCCTGCCGGGTTTCATCGCCACCTCGATCTTCGGCGCCTCGCTGGGACTGCCCCGCGAACAGGCCGACCAGATGGCTGAATTGCTGTCCCAGGCCGGCGGCAAGATGCAGCCCATCGGCCGCGTCGGCAAAGGGGCCGACATCGCTGAAATGGCCGCCTTCCTCGCTTCGGATGCGGCCGGCTTCATCACCGGCGGCGAATTCCTCGTCGATGGCGGCATGATGGTGGGCCCGCGTCACAGCTGGGACGAAACGGCTGCCAGCCCCCTGCTCGATTCGCTGGGCATCACACCCGAACAGGCTGAACAGATGCGCCTCGCGCAGGCCGCCGGTCAGGGCTGATCGGCAGCCCGGCGCGGCACGGCTTCGACCGCGAGCAACAGTTCGCCGAGCGACCCGGCTTCCCGAAACAGGTTGCCGCGGTCATCACTGAGGGCGTAGCCTGCCTCGGTCCGGGTGAGAGGGAAACGCCGCCAGTGCGTCAGTGTACGGAATATCCAGACAATCTCGGGCCGCTCGCCGGCCGCTGCCCATCCGGTCCACATATGGCTCGGCGGCAGGCTGCGCCACAGTCGGTCGATTTCGTCGATGTCATCAGGTGAAAAATCAGGCATGAGCAGCAACCGGCCCCCCTTGGCAGACCCATCAATACGGCGCCGGCCGCTGTCGGGCAATCTTCAGGGCGCGCTGTGGATGATCCTGTCCGGGGTTGGCTACACGCTGCACCTCGCCCTCGCCAAGGAGATCACGGCTGATATCCACCCGGTCTTCCTGGCCTTCTGGCGCAGTTTCCTGGCTTTCCTCTTCGCCGCGCCGCTGATCTGGTTCCTGCATGTCCGCATCCACACCGCCCGGTTCGGCGCTCTGGTCACCCGCAGCCTGATCGGCTCGGCGGGTTTCGTGTTCGGCCTGATCGCCATCTGGCCCAAATTCGGCCTGCCGCTGGCCGAGTTCAACGCCCTCAGTTTCACCCGCCCCCTGTTCGTCACGCTGCTCGCCATGTTCCTGCTGCACGAGAAGGTGGGCGTTCACCGCTCCACCGCGGTGATCGTCGGCTTCATCGGCGTGCTGGTGATGACCCTCCTGCCCGCCCTGATCGGCCAGGAGGGCGGCGCGCACTTCAATGCGGGCAGCGTCTTCGCCATCCTCTCCTCGCTCTGCTTTGCCTTCACCATCGTACTGGTGAAATCGCTGACCGGCGTGCACCAGCCCCTCGCCTTGCTGATCTGGGCAAACCTCCTTTCCTCGATCTTCATCCTGCCCGCCGCCCTCGCGGTCTGGGCCGTGCCCAGCAGCGGGGAATGGATTCAGATCGCCGGCATGGCCTTCTTCGGGGTCGTCGCGCAGTTTTGTTTCATCAAGGGCATGTCGGTCGGCGATGCGTCCTTCCTGTCGCCGATGGACTATCTGCGCCTGCCGATGGGCGCGACGGCTGACTGGTTCATGATCCGCGCCCTGCCCGGCATCTTCGTCTGGGCCGGCGCCGGCATCATCGTCGTCTCGACACTCTACATCACCTGGCGCGAGCACGTCCTGAACCGCGTGAAACCGCCCCAGCCCCCGAAGATCTGATACGGGAAAGGCGTCGCCAGGGGCCAGAACATGGCAGGCCCTTTCCGCTTGTGAACAACAAACAAATCGTTTATTGTTTACGAAACTCGGGGAGGGTTACAATGGCCAAAGTTCTCGTCACCGGCGCGACCGGCTTCATCGCCGGCCATGTCATACATCAGCTGGTGGAGGCCGGCCATGAGGTGACTGGAACGGCGCGTTCCGCCACCAAGGCCAACGCCCTCAACAAGACCTTGAGCGCCTATGCCGGCCACGACATCCGCGTCTCCATCCGCGCGGCGGACCTCTCAAGCGATGCCGGATGGGCCGAAGCCTGCGAGGGCATGGATTTTGTCCAGCACATCGCCTCCCCCATTCCGGCCAACCTGCCGAAGGATCCCGACGATCTGATCGTTCCGGCGCATGACGGCGCCCTGCGCGTCCTGAAGGCCGCGAAAGCTGCCGGCGTGAAGCGCGTCGTGATGACCTCCTCGATGGCCGCCGTCGCTTATGGCTGGGGTGACAAACGCCCCAAACTGCTGACCGAGGAACACTGGTCGGACTCGGGCAACCTCAAGGACAACACCGCCTATACGCGCTCCAAGACCATCGCGGAGCGCGCCGCCTGGGCCTATGTCAACGACGAAGGCAAAGGCCTTGAGCTGGTCACCATCAACCCCGCCGCCGTGCTCGGCCCAGTGATGAGCGGTGACTTCTCCGCCTCGGTCGAGATCCTCACCCAGCTGCTCTCCGGCAAGCTGCCCGGCACACCGCGCGTTGGCTTCGGCATTGTGGATGTCCGCGACGTTGCCTCAGCCCATGTGCTTGCGATGACCAACCCTGCCGCGGCCGGCGAGCGCTTCCTCGTCTGCGACAAGTTCATGTGGTTCTCGCAGGTCGCCGACACGCTGCGCGGCCAGCTGCCGCCCGCCTACGAGAAGAAACTGCCGAAGGGCGAGCTGCCGGGCTGGATGCTGAAACTGATGGCCAACATCAACCCCGCCGTGAAGCAGGTCATCCCGGAACTGAACCGCGAACGCAATGTCTCCAGCGAAAAGGCCAAACGCGTCCTCGGCTGGACCTGTCGCAGCGCCGAAGAAGCCATCATCTCGGGCGCCAAAAGCCTCATCGAACATAAGGCCGTCTAGCTCTTCGCAGCCTCTAAAAGTCGTACGTAATGCCCTTGCGCTCCCAGTCGCCGTAGCGTGTGGGCTCGACGCCCCTCGGGCCGCCTTTTTCGTCTATCGGCAGCGCAAGTTCGGCCCGTTTGCGGGCGTCGGCCTCTTCCAGCGCGCGGCGTGCGGCTTCCGGCAGTGCCGCCCGGCGGGCCGCCTCTTCGGCCGGCAGGCCTGCCGCGTTTGCCGCGTCGTCATCCGCCATTCGAGTCTTCCTGTTCCGTTTACGATTTCCCATATAGTCTGCGCGTAGCAGATTGTCCGCTGCGTCGTGTCGTCATTCCGCACCCAGACCAAGGAGACCGCTCACCCATGGGCACCGCCAAAACGTTCGTCCTTCTCGCCATCCTGACGGCCTTGTTCGTCGGAATAGGCTATCTGATTGGCGGCACGCTCGGCATGACCATCGCGTTTGCCGTCGCCGCGTGCATGAACATCTTCGCCTGGTGGAACTCCGACAAGATCGTGCTGCGCATGCAGGGCGCCCAGGAAGTGCCCGAAGGCACCTCAAACCCCATGCTGCGCGCCTTCCGCCAGGATGTGGCACGCCTCGCCGAGCGCGGCGGCCTGCCGGAGCCGAAGATCTATATCATCGACACGCCCCAGCCGAACGCCTTCGCCACCGGGCGCGATCCCCACCACGCTGCCGTCGTCGCCACCACGGGCCTGCTCAGCCTGCTCACCCGGGAGGAAGTCGCCGGCGTGATGGCGCACGAGCTCGCCCATGTGAAGAACCGCGACACCCTCACCATGACCGTCACCGCCACCCTCGCCGGCGCGATCGGCATGCTGGCAAACTTCGCCCTCTTCTTCGGCCCGCGCGATTCCGAGGGCCGCTCCAATCCCATCGCCGGGCTCGCGATCATGATCCTCGCCCCGCTGGCCGCCGGTCTCGTGCAGATGGCCATCAGCCGCTCACGCGAGTATGAGGCCGACGCGCACGGCGCCGAAATCTGCGGCAACCCGCTCTGGCTCGCCTCGGCGCTGGAGAAGATCGAGCGCGGCGCGCGCGCCCAGATCAATCCGTATGCAGAGCGCACGCCGGCCATGGCCCATATGTATATTTCCAATCCCCTGAACGGCCGGGGCGTCGACAATTTCTTCTCGACCCATCCGTCGACGGCCAACCGGGTCGAAGCCCTGCGCCGTCTTGCCGGCGAAATGGGCGTCACCGAGATGCGCAGCGCCGAACTCACCCCGCGCCGCACGGCTGGCCCATGGGGCTGATCCTGACGCCTGCCCGCATCGGCGCCGGCGCATGAGCGGCGCCGGATCGCGGCTGGCCGCCGCCGAGCTCCTGCATCTGACGATCGACAAGCGCCGCACGCTCGACGAAGCGATGACCCTGTCGGACACCTATAACGAACTGGAAGGCTCCGACCGTGGCTTCGCCCGCGCCATTGCGTCGGCGGGCCTGCGCCATCTCGGCTGGATCGACCGGACCGTGCAGCCGTTCCTGTCCCGCCCGCTTGCCGCCACCGGCGTCGAAATCCGCGCGCTGATCCGCGCCGGCGCCGCGCAGATCTGGTTCCTCGACGTTGCCCCCCACGCCGCCGTCAATGCCACGGTCGATGCCGCCCGCCTGTCGCGCGGCTCGCGCTCCGGCGGAAGCTTTCTCAACGCCGCCCTGCGCCGCGTCTCCGAAGCCGCCCCGCCCGCGACCGTTCTGGCACCCGAATCGATCTGGCCGGACTGGCTCAGCGCCGCCTTCGTCGACAGTCTGGGTACGGACGGCGCCCGCGCACTCGCCGAGGCCCAGCGCCAAGAGCCGGCGCTCCACCTGACCGCCAAAGGCTCACCCGAAGACCTCGCCGCCCTTGTTGCCGGCACCCGCCTGCCCTCCGGATCCGTCGAAGCGCCCGGCGGCGCGGTCGAGGACCTGCCCGGCTATGCCGACGGTCAATGGTGGGTGCAGGACCAGGCCGCCGCCCTTCCCGCGAAACTGCTTGCGGCGGCGCCCGGCGAGGCCGTGCTCGACCTCTGCGCCGCGCCCGGCGGCAAGACACTGCAGCTGGCCGCGACCGGCGCCCTCGTCACGGCGCTCGACCGGTCGGCGCCGCGTCTGGAACGGCTGAAGGAAAACCTCTCCCGCACAGGCCTTTCGGCGGAGGTCATTGTCGCCGATGCCGAAGCCTGGGATCCCGGCCGGACATTCCACAAGATCCTGCTCGACGCCCCCTGCTCAGCCCTCGGTACCCTGCGCCGCCACCCGGAAGGCGCCTGGATCAAGACCGAGGCCGATGTCGCGCGGTTTCCCGGCGTTCAGGCGCGGCTGCTCGCCGCAGCAGCCAACCTCCTCGCGCCCGGCGGCACGCTGGTCTACTGCGTCTGCTCGCCGATCGCGGCCGAAGGGCGCGACGTGGTCAATGCTGCGGTAACCAATGGCAAGCTTGTCAGGCGGCCCGTTCCGCCCGCCGAATGCCCAGGTTTCGAGGATTGCGTCACCCCGGACGGCGACGTGCAGACCCTGCCAGGCCCCTCACGGGATTGTGACGCCTTCTATATCGCCCGATTGGCCGCGTCCGGCGTTTAGCCGTCAAATGAACGCAATTCCCAGCGAGAATTCATGTCCTATTCAGGCGGTTACGGGCTATATGGCCCCATCGCAGGTATGCAATGCGAAAGGAAGACTTCGAATGATGATGCAGCTTTCTGCACACTCGGCCACGCGTAAAGCGATTGCTGGCGCCATGGCTGCCCTGACACTGGCCCTCGCCGGCTGTGCCAACTCCTACGGGACCGGCACCACGAGCTCGCGCTCGGTCGGCCAAGCCTCCACTGTTTACACCGGCGTCGTCACCTCGGCGCGCGAAGTGATCATCAAGCCGGATCGCTCGATCATCGGCGCCGCCACCGGTGCTGTGCTCGGCGGCCTCGCGGGCTCCGAGCTTGGCGGCGGCGACAAGGCCCAGACGGCCGGTGCCATCGGTGGCGCAGTACTCGGCGGCATGGCCGGCAACGAAGCCGGCAAGGCGGTCGGTACCCAGCGCGGCTATGCCTACATCGTTCGCTTCGACAATGGCGAAGTGAAAGAGATCGTCCAGGGCGCCGACATCTACATCCAGCCGGGCACCCCGGTCAGCGCCATCGCCGGCGCGGATGGCTGGAAGCTGATTCCCCGGTACATCCGGGCAAAGGCCTGACAATCGGACAGCCGGCTGCCTTGTGCAGCCGGCTGTTCCCTTTTAGGGATTGAGGATGAGCAAGGTCCTCATTTCCCCTTCGATTCTCTCCGCTGACTTCGCAAAGCTCGGCGAGGAAATCCGCGCCATCGACGCCGCCGGGGCCGACATGATCCACGTCGACGTGATGGACGGGCATTTCGTGCCCAACCTCACCTTCGGCCCGCCGGTGATCGAGAAGCTCCGCCCGCACACGAAAAAGCCGTTCGACGTACACCTGATGATCGCGCCGGTGGATCCCTTCATCGCCGCCTTCGCCAGGGCTGGCGCCGACATCCTCACGGTTCATCCGGAATCCGGCCCGCACCTGCATCGCACCCTCCAGGCCATCCGCGCCGCCGGCATGCGCCCGGGCGTCGCGCTCAATCCGGGCACACCGGCCAGCGTGATCGAACCCGTGATCGACGACATCGACCTCGTGCTGGTCATGTCGGTGAACCCCGGCTTTGGCGGCCAGAGCTTCATCACCAGCCAGCTGCGCAAGGTCGAACAATTGCGCCGCATGATCGACGCTACCGGGCGCGACATCCTCCTCGAAATCGATGGCGGCCTGAATGCCGAGACGACCCCGAAGGCGATCGCCGCCGGGGTGACGGCCGTGGTCGCCGGCTCCGCCGTTTTCCAGGGCGGCCCGTCTGCCTATGCCAGCAACATCGAGGCGCTGCGCCCCAAGGTTCGGGTTTGAGAGCCGCTTAAATTGGACGGCCAGGACTTGTCAGACATCGGCGAAGAGTTTCAGGCAGACCGGACACGGACGAGCAGCGATGACGCTGCCCTCTGGCGCCGCTTCCGCGGTGTCGCCGGGGAAGACGCCAAGGTCTCCACGCTGCAGAAGCTGAAGCTCACCGGATCGGCGCCCACCGCCTACAGCCTGCACCTGAAAAACCTTCTGCCCCCGGACGACCGGCGCGGCGAGGCCTTGCTGCGCGATATCTGGCGTATCGGCCAGCAGCGTATCGTGCTCCAGCCCGGCCAGTCGCCCTGGAGCGTCGAGATGCCCTCGCGCCATTTCGCCGACCGGGTGCACCGGTTCGGCTGGGCCTGCGACCTCGCGCAGGGCGAGGCCGGCAAGGCGCGCCTGATCGCGCTGACCGATGACTGGGTGTCGAAATTCGGCAAGTTCCACGGCTTTGCCTGGCGCCTCGAGCCCACCACCAGCCGCTGCTGGAACTGGCTGCGCTGCGGCCCGGACCTGCTGGAAGCGGGCGACGACGACGTCCGAACTGCACGCCTCGAAAGCCTGTCGCGCCAGCTGCGCTACATCCAGGAAACCCTCGGCGCGGCCAATGATCCGAAATCGCGCTGGCTCGGCGCCGTCGTCCTCGTTGCCGGCTCGCTCTGCCTGCGCGCCGGCTCGGGTCTCGGCGATGCGCTGGACCGGCTCGAAGCCGAATGCACCGCGCAGATCCTGCCCGATGGCGGCCATGTCACGCGCAGCCCCGCCCATGTCCTGACCGCGCTGATCCACCTGCAGACCCTGTCCGACGCCCTGCAGCGCGCCGGCCGCCCGGTGCCGGACTGGATGGACCGCTGGATCCCCCGCATCGGCGCCATGCTCGCCTTCTTCCAGGCCGGCGACGGCGCCCTCAACACGTTCCATGACGGCGACGAGTCGCGCCCCGAAGTAGTGAACGCCGCGCTCGACCGCCTGTCTGCACCGCCGCGCAAGTTCATGTTCGCGCCGAAGTCCGGCTTCCAGAAAGTCGAGAAGGGCGACCTGCGCCTCGTGCTCGATTGCGGCGAGGCCCCGCCCCGCCCCTTCGGCGACCATGCCCGCGCCGGGGCCCTCGGCTTCGAGCTGTCCGACGGCCCCGCCCGCATCGTCACCTCCTGCGGCTACTCGGCCGAAGTGAATGTCGACTGGCAGGCCGCCGTACGCCGCACCTCGGCTCACTCCACCCTCATCCTCGGCGGGCGCGATTCGGGCGTCTTCATCGTCAATGACGAAACCCGACTGCGGGCCCTGATCGGCCCGGAAGGCATCGCCGCCAAACGCCTTGAGGAGGCCGCCGAGATCTGGCTCGACGCCCAGCATGCCGGCTACAAGGCCGCTTACGGCCTGCTCCATCGCCGCCGCATCTTCATCTCCGGCGAGGGCGACCGGCTGACCGGCGAGGACTCCCTCGTCCGCCCCGTCGCCCAGACCCCCGCCGACGACAAGAAGCCGATCCCCTTCGAGATCCGCTTCCACCTCCACCCCACCGTCACCGCCATGATGGGCAAGGATGCCATCCGCCTGATGTGCGACACCGGCCATGTCTGGCGCTTCCGCACCAGCCACGAGGGCGCGCGCCTCGAAAAGACGGTCTACCTCGCCCGCGGCATCGTCGAGCAGCCCGAACAGATCGTGCTCGCCGGCTTTGCTGATCCGAACGGCGATGGCAGCCAGCCCCCCAACTGCATCCGCTGGGCCTTCGTCCGCGAGGCCTGAGCGGCATTCCGGCAGCTTGACCCCCGCGCCTTCCGTGCTAGGCCCCGCGCAAGCCGCCCACGGAGCCCCGCCATGTCCGCCCCCCTCAAGATCCGCCGCGCCCTGATCTCCGTGTCCGACAAGACCGGCCTGATCGACCAGGCCACCCGCCTTCGCAGCCACGGCGCGGACCTCATCTCCACCGGCGGCACCTCCAAGGCCCTCAAGGAGGCCGGCCTCCCGGTCATGGACGTCGCCGAGCTCACCGGCTTCCCGGAAATGATGGACGGCCGCGTTAAGACGCTCCATCCGATGGTGCACGGCGGCCTCCTCTTCCTGCGCGACAATGACCAGCACGTCGCCGACGCGCGCACCCACGGCATCGCTCCGATCGACCTGATCTACGTCAACCTCTACCCCTTCGAGGCCACCGTCGCCTCCGGCGCGGATTTCGAAACCTGTATCGAGAACATCGACATCGGCGGCCCCGCCATGCTGCGCGCCGCCGCCAAGAACTACGCCTTCGTCGCCGTCTGCACCGACACGTCCGATGTAGACGCCGTCCTCGCTGAGCTCGATGCGAACGGCGAAGTCTCCCCCGGCACGCTGCGCCGTCTCGCCGCCAAGACCTACGCGCGCACCGCCGCCTATGACGCCGCCATCTCCGGGTGGTACGCCCGCCAGATCGGCGAGGCCGCACCCGACTGGGCCGCCCTCGGCGGCCGCCTCCAGCAATCGCTCCGCTACGGCGAAAACCCCCACCAGAAGGCCGCCTTCTACGTCACGGGCGAGAAACGCCCGGGCGTCGCCACCGCGCGCCAGCTGCAGGGCAAGGAACTCTCCTACAACAACATCAACGACACCGACGCCGCCTATGAGCTGATCGGCGAGCTGGGCAGCGAAACCCCCGCCGTCGCCATCATCAAGCACGCCAATCCCTGCGGCGTCGCCCTCGGCAGCTCCATCATCGACGCCTACACTAAGGCGCTCGCCTGCGATCCCACCTCCGCCTTTGGCGGAATCGTCGCGCTGAACCGTCCGCTGGACGAGGCGACCGCGAAAGTGATCACCGACATCTTCACTGAAGTTGTCATCGCACCCGGCGCCGACGCCGCCGCTGAGGCGATCTTCGCCAAGAAGAAAAACCTCCGCCTGCTGATCACCGACGGCTTGCCCGACCCTGCCGCCCCCGGCATCTTCGCCAAGACGGTCGCCGGCGGCTTCCTGCTGCAGGACCGCGACGCGGGCCGCATCACCAAGGCAGACCTGAAGGTCGTCACCAAGCGCGCGCCGACCCCGCAGGAACTGGAAGATCTCCTCTTCGCCTGGCGCGTGGCCAAGCACGTCAAGTCGAACACGATTGTCTATGCGAAAGACGGCATCACTGCCGGCATCGGCGCCGGCCAGATGAGCCGCATCGATAGCGCCCGCATCGCCGCCCGCAAGGCCGAAGACGCTGCCGAAACGGCCGGCTGGGCCGAGCCGCGCACCAAGGGCTGCGTCGCGGCCTCAGACGCCTTCTTTCCGTTCCCGGACGGTCTCCTCCAGGCCGCCAGCGCCGGCGCCACCGCCGTCATCCAACCCGGCGGCTCCATCCGCGACGACGAAGTCATCGCCGCCGCCGACGAAGCGGGTCTCGCCATGGTGTTCACGGGGACGCGGCACTTCCGGCATTAAGGCATCTGCACTCCTCATCCACCCGAGGATGGGTGCAGTGGCGCGGCCTGGTCTCTTGGACCATGATCCTGCCCGCGCCTCTCCTTGCAGAGCTCAAGCGCCTTGCCGCGCAGAAGCACGACGGTTTGAAAGGCTTCGTGCTGGCGAACGGTGCGCTGGGGCAATCCTAGGAAGACTGCGAGGCGCAAGCCTCAGGCGAACGCTTCCGTCAGCTTGCGGACAATCTCCTGCCGCACCTTCCAGCTGAGCCAGGCCTTGTCCATGCGCGACAGCCAGTGCGAGTTCACCGCCGATTGCTCGGCGCCGAGCACCCTCGGCTTCGGCAAGACGCGCTGGCCCATCACTTCGGCCACATGGGCCATCTCTTCCGGGCTCGCGAAGTTGAGCTCATGGCCGCGATGTTCCAGCGTCCAGAGTGGATACCCCTTCCCCGCCACCGGCGCCGGAAAGGGCGGCTCGAACTGCGATGCGGTATGGAAGGGCCCGTCCAGCGGCCTGTGCACGAACCGGCTCACCGGCGTGCGCGGCGGCTCAGCCACATGCTCCAGCCGCAGGCGCATCGGCGGGTCAGTTCAGCGGCGGCCAGCCCCAGGGCGCGGGCGGCGGCGCCACGGGTCTGGTTGTGTCAAACTCGACGCGCAGGAAGCGCTCCGGCCGCTTCAGCTCATAGGCAAAAAAATTCGCAGATGGATCAATCTCCACCGCCCAGACATTCGCCTTCGATACCGGGATGCCCTCGGCATCGAACAGCGCCTTGGTTGCCTCGTCCGCCGGGAACTCCTGGCGCAGCGCGTCCGGCGGCGTGACGGCAAAACCGCCATACATCGTCAGCACGTCCGGCTCGCCGTCCTCGTGCCGGTGATCGTGGCGCAGCTCCCACGCCTCGCCCACCTGCATCAATACCCAGGTGCGCGAGCGGTTCTCGCCGACATGGAGGGGAATCTCGACAAGGCCGGGTTCACAGCCGCGCACATGCATCACCAGTCGCTCGGTGCGCCACAGGTCGTCCTGGCTGTCCGTGGTCACGATACGGCCTTCGAAGGCCTGCCCGCACAGGGGTTGCAATGCGGCTTCGAAGGCAGACACAGGCGAGGCGGCCGGCGCGCTCGCGCACGCGGTTACGGCAAGGGCGAAGGCGGGGGCAACAAGGGACAGTCTGAACAACATGAAGCCCAGCCTAGTAGGGCCGGGCTTCAAAGGAAAGGAGGTGGAAACCGGATCAGGCCGGGTTCGGCGAGGGATCGATGCCCGGGCGCTTGCGCTTGCCGATCACCGGCACGGCCGAGGACGGTCCGGAATCATCTTCCGAAGCGTCCGGCCGGGTCGGCGGAACGCCCTTGATGATGTTGGCGATCTCTTCGCCCGAAAGGGTCTCGTATTCGAGCAGCGCGGTCGCCACCGCTTCCCAGTCGGCGCGGGATTCGGTCATGATCCGACGGGCATCTTCCTTGCCCTGTTCGATCAGTTTGCGGACTTCTTCCTCGATCTTGCGCGAGGTGTCTTCCGAGATGTGCGAGGACTGCATCAGCTGCTGGCCGAGGAACACGTCGCCCTGGTCCGAGCCGTAATCGACCGGGCCGATCAGGTCCGAATAGCCCCAGCGGGTGATCATCGCACGGGCGAGGCGGGTCGCCTGCTGGATGTCGCTGGCGGCGCCGGCGGTCACATTGTCGAGGCCAAATTTCAGCTCCTCGGCAACCCGGCCGCCCATGATGATGGCGAGGCGCGAGGTCATCTCGACCTTGGACATCGACAGCTTGTCGTCTTCCGGCAGCTGCATGACCATGCCGAGCGCGCGGCCGCGGGGAATGATCGTTGCCTTGTGCACCGGGTCGGCCGCGGGAACCTTCATCGCCACGATGGCGTGGCCGGCTTCGTGCCAGGCGGTGAGTTCCTTCTCCTTCTCGGACATCACCATCGAGCGGCGCTCGGGGCCCATCAGGACCTTGTCCTTGGCGTCCTCGAACTCGGCCATGGCAACGACACGCTTGCCGCGGCGGGCGGCGAGAAGTGCAGCTTCGTTGACAAGGTTCGCAAGGTCCGCGCCGGAGAAGCCGGGCGTACCGCGCGCAATCGTCTTGGTCTCGACATCCTTGGCCAGCGGCACGTTGCGCATATGGACCTTGAGGATCTTCTCGCGGCCGATGATGTCCGGATTGCCCACCGTGACCTGACGGTCGAAGCGGCCCGGACGCAGGAGTGCGGGATCGAGCACGTCAGGGCGGTTGGTGGCCGCCATGATGATAATGCCTTCATTGGCCTCGAAGCCGTCCATTTCGACGAGCAGCTGGTTGAGCGTCTGTTCGCGTTCGTCATTGCCGCCGCCGAGGCCGGCGCCGCGCGAACGGCCGACCGCGTCGATCTCGTCGATGAAGATGATGCAGGGTGCGGAGCGTTTGGCCTGTTCGAACATGTCGCGCACGCGGCTCGCACCGACGCCGACGAACATTTCGACGAAATCCGAGCCAGAGATGGTGAAGAAGGGCACGCCAGCCTCCCCCGCGACGGCGCGGGCGAGCAGCGTTTTACCGGTGCCGGGCGGGCCGACCAGCAGCGCGCCTTTCGGGATCTTGCCGCCGAGGCGCTGGAACTTGGACGGATCCTGAAGGAACTCGACGATCTCCTGCAGCTCTTCCTTGGCTTCGTCGACGCCGGCGACGTCATCGAAGGTCACGCGGCCATGTTTCTCGGTGAGGAGACGTGCGCGCGACTTGCCGAAGCTCATCGCCCCCCGCGTACCGCCGCCCTGCATCTGGCGCATCATGAAGAACACGAAAGCGACGATCAGCACGATCGGCAACAGCGACAACAGGACCGAAGCCACATTGTTGCGGCCGACATCGGCTTCGACGTTGAAGGGCACGTTGTTGTCGCGCAGCACCTGTTCGGTCGTCATGTCGAGCGCGCGGATCTCGCTCTTCATCTTCTGGCCGTCGGAGGTTGTGACGACCAGCTGCGTGTCGCCGAGCGTGGCGTCGGCAAGCTTGCCTTGTTCGGCAAGGGTGTAGATGTCCGACAGGCGTACCGGCTTGGCACGGTCGATTTCCGGGTTGCCCCCCATCATCACGGCCATTCCGATGACCAGAAGCGCCAAAGCGCCCCAAACGGCAAGGTTACGAACGTTCATGGCAGGTCTCGCGAAAAGGAAACGGGTTCTGGAGAGAAGATAGGCGTCAAACCCTGCAAAAACGACTCCTTTCCTGTAACTCCGGTGAATTCTTGCGGAGAATTGAGGAAAAGCCTTCGAAAACAGTCAATCCGGGCTTCCAGAACTACTGGATCGGGCGTGTTTCCGGGGCTTCCGGGATCGGGTGAAAATGTCACGGCCCCGCGCGACGGGCGCAGCCGGACCCGGCCCAGCGTGGCGCCCCGGAAGCCGGCGGTGTCGAGAAGGCGCGCCGCAAGGCCGGCCAGGCTGGCGGACCTGGGGGGCGTTTCATGACCGCCGGCGCATTGGATCAGCACGCCGAGCCCGCGTGCGGCGCGCTCGGGCGGAAGGCCGTCGAACCGGGCGGCGATGTGCCCGGCGGGCGTGACACGGACCGCGCGGGCAAGCCAGCGGGCAAGCGCGGCATCTTCGAGATGGCGCAACAGCGCGAACTGCTGCTGGCAGGCGAGCACGCGCCGGGTGCGTTCCGGCGCACCGGTGAGCAGCGCGCGCACGCGGACCCGCTCGAAGGCAAGATTGGCGTTGGAGGGATCCTCCGCCCAAACTTCGCCCTGCCCTGTCAGCCACTGGCGCAGGTCCGCACGGAACGCGCCAAGCAGCGGGCGCACGATCCAGGCGCCCTGCCCTTCCGGCCAGACCGGGGACAGGGAAAGCGGCCGCATGCCCGCCAGACCATACCAGCCGGAGCCCTGGCGGGCGCGCATCAGGACGGTTTCAGCCTGGTCGTCAGCGGTGTGTCCGGTGAGGAGCAGCTGGCCGCCGAGGCGGCGCAGGGCCGATGCGAGCAAGGCGTGCCGGGCGCGGCGCGCGGCAGACTGACGGGGCGCAGGGTCGGTCCAAATGAGTGTCGTGTGCGACAGGCCGAGGCGGCGCGACGCGGCGGCTACCTGCCGGGCTTCGGCGGCCGAACCCTCGCGCAGGCGATGGTCGACGGTGAACACGTGGAGGGCGGCGCTGTGATCGGTGGCCCAGCGACGGGCGAGATGCAGCAGCGCGGTGGAATCGCTGCCGCCGGAAACAGCAAGGCCAACCGGCCCCGCGTGCACATCCGCCGGGACCGCATCAAGCGCGGCGGTGAATCGTGAGATCAGACCTAGTTCTTGCACCCGGACCGGGTCCGCTCGACGGCGGCGATATCGCGCACGACCTTGGTCGCATCCGGATAGCGCTTGGGCAGCGTATCGAGCGCGGTGCAGGCTTTCTCGGTTTCACCGAGGAAGCGCATGGCGCGGGCGAGGCGCACGAGGGCATCGGGCGCGCGCACATCGTCCGGGTACGACCGGATCATGGTCGTGTAGGCAGCGCCGCTGTCGGCATAGGCCTGCTGCTGGTGGAGGGCTTCGCCCAGCCAGAAATAGGCTTCGCCGGCTTGCGGGTCCTTGCCGAACTGGTCAATGAAGGCGCGGAAGGCTTCTTCGGCGCCGGCATAGTCGAGGCGTATCAGGCGGGCCTTGGCTTCGGCGAACAGGGCGCCGGCTTCGCCCGGAAGCTGGCTGGCGGGCAGCGTGCCGAGCGATCCTTCGGGCAGCGCGCTGCCGGTGGCGAGCTGGGCGGGGCCGGAACTGTCGATGCCGCGGCCGTTCGACTGGGGCTGGGCCAACGCGAAGCCTTGCGGGGCGCCCGTATCGCCGAGCGCCGAATAGGTCTCGATCGGCTCGGGCTCCGGCTCGATGCCGAGCATCATCTGCATCGCGGCGATGGCGCGGGCCTGCTTGTCGACCTGCTGGCGCAGGGCGGCCGCGTCGCGCGCCAGTGTTTCATTGTCCGTAAGCAGATCGTTGTTGGCATCGCGGGTGCGGCTAAGCTCGAACTCGAGCGCCTCGACGCGACCATTGACGTTGCTGAGCTGGGTTTCAAGACGGTTGACCTGGATCAGGAGATCAGCAGCGGCCTGGCGAGCCTGATCGACCTGGACGGAAAGGTCGCCGGTGGTGACGCCCTTGGTGATCGGCGCCCGGCTGGGCGTCATCACCACCTGGGCGGTGGACGGCACGACCAGCAGGCCGGCAAGGGCAAAACTCGTCAGGGCAGCTTTCATCATGGCGGGAGAACTCCGGGCGGTAAGCAACAGGTCAGCGAGCGTGGCACTAAAAGGAACAGCCGGGGCCAAATTATGGCGCCCGGCTGCCCGATTGTACTGCTTGAGCAGTCAGACTTAGCTGGTGGCGCCCGAAACGATCTGGGTCCAGCCGTTGCGGTTCAGGGCCCAGGACTGGTCGTCGGAACCGGCAACCACCGGACGTTCCTTGCCATAGGACACGGTGTCGATGCGCGAAGCGCTGACGCCGAGGCTGACCAGGTATTCCTTCACGGCGTTGGCGCGGCGCTCACCGAGGGCGAGGTTGTATTCGCGCGTGCCGCGCTCGTCGCAGTTGCCGGCGATGAGAACGCGGACGTTCGGGTAGGATGCCAGCCAGGCAGCCTGACGCTGCAGGATCGCCTGGTCGTCAGAGTCGAGCCGGTACTGGTCGAGGTCGAAATAGACGCGCTCGCCAACGTTGACGCGGAAATCTTCCAGCGAGCCCGCGGCGATCGAGGATTCGACGACCGGGTCTTCCTTGATCACGACAACTTCTTCAGCCGGAGGGGTGACCACTTCTTCGACCGGAGTCGTGTCTTCGACCGGTTTCGGCTTCGAGGCGCAGGCGCCCGTGGCAAGAAGCACGGCGGCAGCAGTAACTTTGAGGATTGTTTGCATGTTGTCGGGGCTCCTAAGGATTTGGTCGACGCGCTGGCTAGTTAGGAGAAAGAACTTTCTGTCCCCTCAACGACCCAACAATTAATTCCATAATCTGGCTGAATTGGGACGACAATGGAATGTCGCACGAAATTCGGCAGAATTATAGTGTCGGTCAACGGGTTAGCAGACTGCCGGCAGGCAGCCTGCTAAATTCGGAGTAATGTGCAGTTACTGCAACAGCGGCGACCAGGCCGGGTCGGACGCGTCTGTCTGGGTAACAAGGCGGCGTTCGTTGCGGCCTGAAAGGTCAACCGAATAGAGCTGCGGCGGAGCGCCGGGACGCCCTTCGCGGAAGTAAACAATCACACGCCCGTTGGGGGACCAGTCCGGACCTTCATCGAGGTAGGCCTCGGTCAGAAGGCGCTCGCCTTTGCCGTCCGTGCCGATGACGCCGATATAGAACTTGCCGCCTTCCTGCTTGGTGAAGGCGATCAGGTCGCCGCGGGGGGACCAGACAGGCGTGGAATAACGCCCCTTTCCGAAGGTGATCCGGCAGGCGACATCGCGGCCACCCGACGGGCAGGCGCGCTGCGAACCGTCCGTGTTCATGATGTAGAGCTGGGGCGAGCCGCCCCGGTCGGAGTTGAACACGACCGACTTGCCGTCCGGCGACATCGAGGGCGAGGTGTCGATCGCCGGATGGTCGGTCAGGCGGCTCGATTCCCGCGTGCGCAGGTTCATGATGTAAATGTCGGTATTTCCGCGCTGGGCCTGGCTGAGCAGGACTGACTGGCCATCACGCGAGAAGCGCGGGGCGAAGGTCATGCCGGGGAAATTGCCGAGCAGTTCCTGGCGGCCGGTCTCGATGTTGAAGAGATAGACGCGCGGCTTGCCACCTTCGAACGACATGTAGGTGATTTCCTGCGCCGAAGGGCTGAAACGCGGAGTCAACACGGTCGAGCGGCCGGAGGTCAGATATTGCTGGTTGGCGCCGTCGCTGTCCATGATCGCGAGGCGTTTGACGCGGTCGGTCTTGGGGCCGGTTTCGGCGATGTAGACGATGCGTGTGTCGAAATACGGATCTTCACCGGTCAGGCGGGTGTAGATCGAGTCCGCGATCTTGTGGGCGATGCGGCGCCAGTTCTCCGGCGTGGTGGTGAGACGGCGGCCCGGCTCGCCGTTGATACGCATCAGCTCGCCGCCATAGATGTCCCAGAGGCGGAAGGAGACGGCGACCTTGCCGTCCGGCAGGTCTTCGAAGGCGCCGACGACGAGGCCTTCGGTGCGGATGATCTTCCAGTCCGCGAAGCGCGGCTCGGCATTGATGGTCTGGTCCTTCTGGATGAAGGAGGCCGGGTTCTGCAGGTCGAACAGGCCGGTGGAGGCGAGATCGGAGCGGACGACTTCGACGATCTGCCGGGCGAGTTCGGAATTGGTGCCGGTGACCTGGAAGTCCGGAATGGCGATGGGGGTCGGTTTGAAGTTGCCCTCGTCGACGCGCACGCGCAGCTGCGCCGAGGCCGGCGCGGCAAGGCCGACCGCAATCAGCAAGACGGCGAGGAAGTGCCGGAGATAGTTCATGGCCCGGTGGTTCATTCCTTCAGACTCCTTTTCCTGTTCCGAACTGCGCTCAGCCCTGTTTCGGGCCAATCGTCACTTCGATTTCTTTCCATTGCTCATACGAATCTTCGGGGAGATTGTAAGGCGCGCATTTGCTGACCGCGCGGAAGGCGAGGTCATAGGCGAGGCCCGAGCGGCCGACGGGGCGTGAGCGGGGGCTGACCGGTTTGGCATTCTCCGAGAGCGAACCATCGCGCTCCAGTTTCATGCTGATGGTCACATCGATCTGGTCTTCCTTCGGAAGGTCTTCGATGCCGCGCCAGCAATATCCGATCTGACGGCGGAGCGAGGCCTGCAGCGAGGCCGTGTTGCCGGTCTTGTCGCCTACCCCTTCCCGGTCGCGGTCGGCATTGCCGAGGGCGGGACGGTCCGGCGTGTCGGTGGCCGTCTTGCGCGGCGTGGTCTGACGTTTGTCCTGCAGCGCCTTGTCGAAATCATCGAGGAAGGCGAGGTCGTCCTTCTTCGGCTCTTTCTTGGGCGGGTCTTTCTTGACCAGGGGCTCCGGTTTCCTTTCCGGTTCCTTCTTCGGTTCCGGCTTTTTCTCGGGCTCGGGCTTGGCCGTCGGATCGGGAACGGGCACGGCGTCTTCCGGCTCGGCGGCGGCTTCGGGCGGCGGGGTTTCGGGTTGGGTTTCCTCGACTTCCGGCTCGGGCGGAAGGGCCTCGTCCACGGGGTCGGGCGCCTTGCGCAGCTCGGTGACATTGGAGACGAGGCCGACATCCTCGAAGTCGATTGGCAGGTCAGCGGTGGCGGCGCATTGCGGCAGGGCGATCACGATCTCGATGGAACGGATGCCGGGATTCTCGCGGCGCAGGCGCTCGATGGCCTTGTCGCAGTCCGATTGCGACTGCGGCCACGACATCATCGCCATGGCCAGTACGCTGGCATGGACGAGTGTCGAGATGGCGACGCCGCGAAACATCAGGCGGTGGGGTTCCCTTCGGGACTATTTCTTCTGTTCGGTGATGAAGGACATGCGCGTGTAGCCGGCGCGGCGGATTTCGGCGGTGACTTCCATCACCCGGCCATAGGGCACGTCCTGATCCGCATAGAGATAGATCTGCTTGTCATAGCCTTCGCCGATGATGGCGGAGAGCTGTGTGGCGAGATTGGCCGTATCGACCTCCGTCTGCTGGACGAGGACCGTGCCATCGGCGCGCACCCAGAGCGTGAGCGGAGCGTCGTTGGCTTCGGATTTCAGCGGGGCGGAGGTGGTCTTCGGCAGGTTCACCTCCTCGCCGCGGATCAGGAGCGGCGCGGTGACCATGAACACGATGAGCAGCACGAGCATGACGTCCACGAAGGGCGTGACATTGATCTCGGCATTGAGCGCGCGCCGGCCGCGCCGCCCGCCTTTTCCGCCAGAACCGAGGATGAGACCCATGGCGCCCTAGTCCCGCGTTGCGTCGGAGGCCCGGCGCGAGAGGCGCACGAGGACATCCTGGGAGAAGGTGTCGAGCTGGTCGCCAAGCTTGGTCAGGTCGGAGGTGAACTTGTTGTAGAAGATGACCGCCGGGATGGCCGCGACCAGGCCAAGGCCGGTGGCGAAGAGGGCTTCGGCGATCGGGCCGGCGACGGTGCCGAGGCTGGTGTCCTGGGCTTCGGCGATGTTGAGGAAGGCGTTCATGATGCCCCAGACCGTGCCAAACAGGCCGATGAAGGGCGAGGCCGAACCGATGGTGGCGAGCACCGAGAGGCCGTTGCCGGCAAGGCTGAGCTCGCGGTCAACCGCGGCGCGCATGGAACGTTCGGCGCGCATGACGATGGCGGAGGCTTCGGCGGGCGTCGGCAGCGCGCGGCCTGCATCCTGCCATTCCCGGGCGCAGGAAACGAAAACGCGGCTGGCGGGATCCTTGCCCCCCTGCCCGGGGCGCAGGTCGAACTCGCCGGCGCGGCCGCTCCAGAAGGCTTCCTCGAAGGCGCGCGAGGCCTTTTTCAGGGCGCCCAGCGAAAACAGCTTCTCGCCGATCACAACCCAGGACCAGATCGAGGCGAGCAGCAGGATGCAAAGGACCAGCTTCACGACAATGTCGGCTTCGCCCAGCAAGGTGAACAGCGAAAACTCGCTGCTGCCGGTAACATTGCCGATGGATTCGGTTTCCATGAACGAGGTGTCTCCCAAACTTCATCCGGGCAGGGTGTGCCCGCGGGCGTGGCGGTATCAGGATTCGGTCCTGCGCACTGCGCAAGTGGCCGCATGTCTGCGACCCTCTTTCGAGTCCAAATCCGGCAGAAACACGGCGCGTTGCGCCCTTTACGCAGTCACCTCGACCTTAAAAGCCAAGGGTTAAGCTTTCGTGGCCGACTGTTAACCGTGACGGCCCCCGCCAGCGGGCGGAAACGTACGGCAGATACGAAAACGGGGCCCCTTCAGGGACCCCGCACGTTTGCCTTCGGGAGGCGGGTTTCGGATCAGTCGAGAGCGGCGATTTCATCGCGGGCGGCCGCCAGGATTTCCGCGATGCGGGTGAGGCGCGCTTCGCTGGCCGCGGGATCGCGCGCGGCGGTTATCACCGCATGGCGTAACCGGTGCATGGCGGTGCGCACATCGGCCGGATCGGCTTCGTCCTCGCCGCTCAGCAGACCGGCCAGGCGGGCCTGGATCGCGGCGATAGCGGCCGCTTCACGGACGAGTTCGGCCTGGCCCTCTTGCGTGATGTGGAAGGTTTTCTTGCCGTCATCGGTGCGCACGATGGCCCAGCCTAGATCCTGGATGATCTCGAGCGCGGGATAGATGACCCCGGGGCTCGGCTTGTAGGTGCCGCCGGTGCGGGCCTCGATTTCCTGGATCAGGTCATACCCGTGGCGCGGGCTTTCCGCGATCAGGCTGAGGATCAGGAGGCGCAGGTCGCCGTGCCCGAGCGGGCGCGGACCCCTGCCCCGGCCCATGCCGCGGCGGTGGGCGCCCATACGGTGCATTTTCATGTGCCAGCGTTCGCGGCGGTGGTGGTGGGAATGGTCGTGCATGAAGCCTCCTGCGTGGCGGCGCCGATGGCAGCCGGCCTCATCATTTTCGGGGGTTGAGCTGTTCATCGATACTCCATTTTTGATATATCGAATTTAGATATATCGAAACTCTAGATATTTTCCGATATATCTAAATTCAAGAGGCCGGCACAGAAAAACGGCGCACCCGATAACCGGGTACGCCGCGTTCCGTTCTGGATCTGCTGTACCTTGGGGCTATCCGCGCCAGCGATAGGCTTCGAGGTGTTCGCTGATTTCCTTGATCGGGCGGCGCAGGCGGCCGTCGGCGTGGATCATCACGGCGGTGATTTCGGCCTCGGCAATCAGCTCGTCGCCGCGCAGGCAGGCCTGCGAAAAGCGGATGCGGGGGCCGTCCATACCGAGATAGCGGGTTCGGATGTGCAGGAGGTCGTCGACCTTGCCGGGCTTGCGGTAGGTGACGTTGACGTTGGTCAGCGTGAAGGCGGCGGGGTCTTCGCGGGCCAGCAGCGACTGGTGGGAGACGCCGGCATCGCGCAGGTGGTCTGACCGGCCGCGTTCGAAGAAGCGCAGGTAGTTGGCGTGGTAGACCATCCCGGTGAAATCGGTGTCTTCGTAATAGACGCGTACCGGCAGCCAGTGCTGGCGCTCGGCATCAAAGTTCTGGGCATCAAGGGGCGGCAGGCTCATGGCCCGCCCGTATCAGACTTCCGCGCGAGCATGAAGGCATGGCCGAGCGTTTCGACGAGGGCGAGCGTTTCGGCCAGATCGACATGGGTCTGGAGGATGGTCTCGTCGGTCCATACGCCGGTGAGAAGATCGATCAGCTGGAAGCGGTTGGGGCCGCCGGCAAAGTCGAACACGAGATCGTTGCCCTGCGCGACCGCGCGGAACTTGCCGCCATGCGCAAGGGCGATGACGCGCTCGATCACGGCGGGGTTGAAGATGGCGCGGGCCTCGACCTGGTCCGAGGCGCGCAGGCGGTAGAGCGCGTCAAAGGCTTTCGGGCCGAGATCGACCTCCTGCAAAGCGCGGCCCTTGGGATCCTGCGGCCAGCTGGTCTTGCGGGCGCGCAGCTGGGTGACGCCGTGGAGCTGGAACGGCGCTTCGAGAACGATAACGAGATGCGACACATCGGGCGCGTCCTCGACCGACTCGATCCATTCGAACATCGACATCGCAAGGCCGGCATGTCGGCCTTCGAAGCCGTCCTCGATCCGGCGGTTGGCGGCGGCATACTCGGCATATTTCGTCTTCTGCTCCGGCGAGCCGACGACATAGACGTTCGCCTCCGTGAACAGGCCGCAATCGCGCACCGTCTCGACGGCCTTGTCCATGCCGCCGATCTGTTCGAGCGCTTCGGCGGCCTTGCGGAACTCGGGCGGCGCCCAGCTCTGCTTCGCCAGCCATTCGAGGCCCTTGGGCGCGCCGCCGGGTGCGGGGACATAGGTGAGCCCGAGGGGAGTGATGATCCGCGTGAGCGCTTCAGCCTTCGCGGCAAGGCGAGCCTGCGCCTCAACAAACAGCCGGAGCAGGCGTCCGCGAAGCAGGAACAGGGCGAGCCCGATATTCAGGAAGAACAGCACCGGGAACAGCATGAATTTGGCCAGTTCGCCCCAGCCGCCATCCGGAAGCAGCGTTTCGGAGATCATGAACATCACGATGAAAGACGCGAAGCCCCCGAAGAAATAGCGCATGAGCACCCGCTTCTCGCGGCCGGGATCCAGCGGGTCGGAGGGCGCTTTCTCGAGGATGGGGCGGATTTCGCGCTCCGCCACGCTGCGCCCGCCCGCAAAGCCCGGCTGCTGCTCGATCTGGTCCCAGTCCCAACTCATGGAATCGGAGTTAGCAGACGCAGGATGCGGCGTCATCCCACGGTCCAGCCGGGCGAGGGAGGCGCTAAGGTGCGCTATGGCCATGTCCCCTGCCCTCCGGTGTATCTCGCGCGGCCTGAGGGGGCGCTGCCCGGCCTGCGGCGAGGGGCGGATGTTCACGGCCTATCTCAAACAGGCCCCGGCCTGCACGCAGTGCGGCGCGCCAACGGGGCAGATCGCGGCGGATGACGGGCCGTCCTGGCTGACGGTCCTGATGCTGGGGCCGCTGCTGGCGACGCTGACCTTCATTGCCGCGCGGCATGAGGACTGGCCCCGCTGGATCACGCTGCCGGTGCTGGGCGTGTTTGCGATCGGCGCGGTGCTGTTCCTGCTGCCGCGCATCAAGGGCGGGCTGATCGGCGCGCTGTGGAACATGCGGAACCAGGAATAGGCGCAGGGAGCTGAAGAGCCCCACCATGACCCTCCCCGTTCCGGAGAGGGGACATGTCAGTCTTCGTCCGTGAACAGAGTGCTTTGCTGGCCGTTGGGGGGAGGCAGGCTGAGGCGTTCGTAGGCGAGTGGGGCGGCGACGCGACCGCGCGGGGTGCGGGCGACATAGCCTTTCTGCATCAGGTACGGCTCGATCACATCTTCGACGGCATCGCGCGCCTCGCTGAGCGCGGCGGCGAGCGTGTCGGCACCGACCGGGCCGCCGGCATAGGTGTTGACGAGGGCGTGGAGATAGCGCCGGTCGAGCGCGTCGAGACCGTCCGTGTCGATCTCGAGGCGTTTGAGCGCGCGGTCGGCGGCCGGCTTGTCGATGGGTTGGCCTTCGGCGTCGGCAAAGTCGCGCACGCGGCGCAGGAGGCGCAGCGCAATGCGGGGCGTACCGCGCGCGCGCGCGGCGATCTCGATGGCGCCTTCCTCCGTGATCGGAGCACCGAGCTTGCGGGCCGCCGCCATGACGATGCGGGCGAGCTCTTCGGGCTCGTAGAAATCGAGACGCAGCGGAATGCCAAACCGGTCGCGCAGGGGCGTCGCCAGGAGGCCCGCGCGGGTGGTGGCGCCAACGAGGGTAAAGGGCGACAGATCGAGCCGCACGGAGCGCGCGGCAGGCCCCTCCCCGATCACGATGTCGAGGGCGTAGTCTTCCATCGCGGGATAGAGGATTTCCTCGACGATGGCGGGGAGACGGTGGATCTCATCGATGAAGAGAACATCGTTCGGCTCAAGATTGGTAAGGATGGCGGCAAGGTCGCCGGGCTTGGCGATGACGGGACCGGAGGTGGCGCGGAAGCCGACGCCCATCTCGCGGGCGAGGATCTGCGCGAGGGTCGTCTTGCCGAGGCCGGGCGGGCCGAAGAGGAGGACGTGGTCAAGCGCTTCGGCGCGGCCGCGGGCGGCATCGACATAGACTTTCAGGTTCGCCTTCGCCTTGCGCTGGCCGACATAGTCCTCGAACGTCTGGGGCCGCAGCGCGCGGTCCAGCGCGTCGGGCGCCTGGGCGTTGGAATCGGCGAGGGAATCCTTACGGTTCATCGCGCAAGTTCCTTCAGCGCGCCCTTGACGAGGGCGGAGACGTCATCGGCGGCCCCGTCCTTGGCAGCGACGGCGACGGCGCGGGAGGCTTCGGACGGGGTGTAGCCGAGATTTGTCAGGGCACTGATAGCTTCGGCGCGCGGGCCGGTGGAGGCGGCGACGGGCTGGGAGGCGAGGCCAGCGATGGCAGCGGTTTCGAACTTGCCGAAACGTCCCATCGGCGGGGCCTTGCCGGCGAGTTCGGTGACGATGCGTTCACCGAGTTTCTTGCCGATGCCTTTGGCGCGGGTGAAAGCGCCGGCATCGCCGAGGGCGATGGCGTCCATGATTTCGGCCGGGGCGAGACCGTCGAGGATGGCGAGGGCGGACTTGCCGGCGACGCCTGGCACATCCTGCAGGCGCACGAACCAGGCGCGTTCTTCATCGGTGGCGAAAGCAAAGAGGGTGATCGAGCTTTCGGTGACGCGCGTTTCGACATGCACCGTGACCTTGTCGCCGCCGTGCAGGCGGGCGAGCAGCCGGGTGCCGGCGAGGGCGACATAGCCGACGCCGTTCACATCGATGAGGACATGGTCAAGCCCGAGGGCGGCAACCTCTCCGGTGAGACGGCCGATGATCATGCGGCGCCTTTCTTGCGGAAGGCGGCGGGCAGATGGTGGGCGGTGCAGATGGCGCAGGCGAGCGCGTCGGCGGCGTCGAGCTTCATCTCCCCTGCCCGGGGCAGCAGCCGCTGGACCATGAACTTCACCTGATCCTTGTCGGCGGTACCGGTGCCGACGATGGCGAGCTTGATCTGGCGGGGGGCGAATTCCGAGACGGGGATGCCGGCCATGGCGAGGGCGGCCATGGCCGCGCCGCGCGCCTGGCCGAGCTTCAGGGCGGAGCGCGGGTTGGCGTTGACGATGGTCTCCTCCACGCCGGCCGCATCCGGCGCGTGATGGCGGGCAAGTTCGCCGACGGCTTCGAAGATCTGGCCGAGGCGCTCGGCCATCGAGAGGTCCGTTTCGGCCTGGATGACGCCGTGGGCGACATGAGTGAGGCGCATGCCGGATTGTTCGATGACGCCCCAGCCAGTATGGCGCAGGCCGGGGTCGATGCCGAGGATGCGAATCGAAGCTGTCATGCCCGCCACCCTAGCAGGGGGAAGGGTTAAAGACAGCTTGAAGTTTCACTCTTTGTTCGCGGTGGGGAGCGGGATGATGATCTCGTAGCGGCGCAGGAAGAAGGGCACCATCGGGCTGTCATAACCGGCCCACTCTGCAGCGCCGGCACCGCGGAAGCCCTGTTGCGCAACGAATTCGCGCAGGTCAGCCTCGACCTTCTGTCGCCGGCTGGCCGTGTCGGGGCCGTTATAGCGCAGGGCCGCGACCGTGCGGGCCGGCATTTCCTTGAGGACAATCGCGGGATTCGACGGCGCAGGCAGCGTATCCAGCGTCCACTCGGGCGGCATCAGGAAGTGAACGACATAGTCACCGCCCGCGTCAGCGGGCGCGGCCGTGACGGGCGCAGTCATTGCAATTTTCTGGCCTTTGGGCGCGACCGTGACCGGGCTGGTCATCTCGATCTTCTGGCGCGGCGTGTTGGCGCCGAAGATGTAGTTTGCGAGCGGGCGGAAGCCCTCGCTGGCGGCTCCAGAGAGGGACCCGGCCTTGACGGTCACTTCGGCCACGATCTGAGGCGCATAGAGCCGGATTTCGGCCCGTCCGTCTTCAGCCAGGATGTCATAGGCGGGCATATCGGGTCCTTTCTCGGCGGCAGCGCCGAACGCGATCAACACGGCGGCGGCAATGGCGTACATGCGCTTCATGGCAACGGTCCTTATCTGCCGGCTATACGCACGCGGCGCAGATCAGGATCATCGGCGCATGAAAAAGCCGCGCCCGACAAACGGGCGCGGCCGAATTTCCATCAACGGAAGACCTATTCTTCCAGGCGCGGGAGGAGCACCGTGTCGATCACGTGGACTACACCGTTGGAAGCCGGGATGTCGGCCTGCGTAACCGTGGCCTGGTTGACCATGGCCTTGCCATCAGCGGTCGTACGGACCGAAAGGTCGAGGTTGTTGACCGAGGCCGTAGCGCCGGCATCAGCTTCAGCTGGAATATCGGCGGCCATCACCATGCCGGGGACGACATGGTAAGACAGGATACGAACCAGCTTGTCCTTGTTTTCCGGCAGGAGCAGCGCATCGAGCTCGCCGGCCGGCAGCGCGGCGAAGGCTTCGTTGGACGGCGCAAAGACCGTGAACGGACCTTCTCCGGACAGCGTTTCGGCAAGGCCCGCAGCCTGAATGGCGGTGACAAGGGTTGTCAGGTCGAGATTGGCGACGGCGATATCGACGATCGTGGTGGGCGCCGGAACGGGCGTTTCGACGACAGGCTCGGCCACGGGCTCTTCGACCGCAGGCGGCGTGACTGGCGCGGTTTCAGTGGGCGAACAGGCAGCGAGCGCAAGGGCGCTGACTGCGGCTGCAGCAAGCAGGAGTGATTTCATGGGAGATTTCCTTCTGTGACTGGGGGGCGCGCTTCGCGTCGCGCCCTGCAAAAGCTGGAACGAATGTCCCACCCGGCCAGATTTATGAATTACATTTCATGTAGGCTATTTTGGGGCAGCCAAATGCACGTGTGCAGAAATCTCAGCTCAACCACTTCAGCACGCGGGGCGGCGTCTGACGTCAGTCGTCGTCGCAATCGTGTTCGGCGGACGGTACGTCGATCATTCCGGCAAAGCGGATGGATGTCAGTTGTGCGCGGGGCGCGCGGCGCCCAAGTTCGGCTTCAAACCCGAAGGTGTGGGCGAGCCGAGCGTGGAAGCGCAGCGCAATCGTCTGCGGGAAGTCTGTACCGGCGATCTCGGCTTCGCTACGGCCGTCCATCGCCTTTCTCACCTCCTCTGCGGGCGCGCCGTTTAGACGGATTGTCAGATCGACGGACGGCTCGGTCAGTCGCGGATTAGCGGCCATCTTGAGCTGCTGGAATGCGCCGCGCGCTGCTGTTTGCAGCGCGACAGGACTCGGATCAGCGCCGCAGAAATCGAACCCGGCGAGGCTGGCGCGAAAGTCCGTGACTGGATAACCAGCAAGAAGGCCGCGATCCTTCGCGAGGCTCAGGCCAAGTTCAGCGCCGGCCAGAAGTTCAGCCGGGACGACACCTGCCGGCAGAGCGCTTTCGAAGACGAAACCGGACCCGGGCTCCAGCGGATAAAACCGAATCCGGATGTGTGTGAAAGGCTGCGCGGGCCCGGCGGGGTGCTGCTGAACGTGCTTGATCTCGACGGCGCGGGTGATCCGCTCCCTGTAGGCAATCGAGGGATAACCGGCCATCAGGCGGTCGCCAAACGCCGCCTTGAGAGTGGCGAGCACGGAAGTCAGCTCGGTTTCGCTGCGCAAGGATAGCAGGCCGCCCGGAACCTCTGCCAACTTTTCGAAGCGCACGTCTTTTTCGCCGATCAGATCGAGCAGGCGGGGGAGTTCAGTGGCGCTGAAGAGTTCGATGGCGAGCTCGATCGGGTAATAGTCCGCAGGCAGACCGATCATCCGCAGCGCGCCTCAGCTCATCCACTTCAGCACGCGGGGCTGGATGGGGTTCGCGAAGTCTCGGCCTTCGGTGCGGGCGGCGGTCCATTCGCGTTTGAGCTGCTGGTACCATTTGGCCTGCACGTCGATATCGTCGATCCAGAGCATCGCCTTCTGGTGCGCCATGCCCTGGTTCTGCAGGTCGACCATCGTGCCATCCTGCGAGAGGAATTTGGCGCCCATGCGTTTGGCGAGCGGCACCGCGAGCTGCAGCAGCGGCGCGCCCGTCCACCAGGTGAACTGGGTGATGCGGGTCTTCTTTGGCGCCTCTGGCGTCAGGCAGGTGAGCGTGAGGAGGCGCGCGGTATCGTTGGAGATGATTTCCCAGCGATAGCCCGGCAGCTGGAAGCGGATCTCGGTCTGCACGCTGCCGCCGAAGACCCAGCGGTAGAGTTTCGAATTCGACGAGGGCGCATGACGGTCGATGGCCCAGCCGCGCTCGGTGGGGATGAAGGGCTTTTCCTTGAGTTTCAGACCGGCAGACGGCGGGCGCCACCACCATTGGTTATGCACGAAGGGCACGTGGGCGGGATCCATCAGGCCGACGACGGCGTCGTCCATATGGGCGTTGAATTCGTCTTCGATGACGAAGCCGGGTTTGTCCGGGAGCGGACCAAAATCCGGCGGCGGTACGGCCGGCGGCGCGGCCGAGCGCGGATCGTGCGCGACATAAAGGTAGACCGCGCCGTTTGCCTCATGGACGGGGTAGCGGCGCACCTTGACCTTGGTCGGGTCGTAGGGGCTGTCGTCGGTCAGGCTGGGCATCAGCCGGCAGCCGCCGTCGGTGCCGAAGCGCCAGCCGTGATACGGGCATTGCAGCGTCCACTCGCCGTTCGTTTCAAGCTGCCGGCCCGCCGAGAGCGGCACGAGGCGGTGGGGGCAGATGTCGCGCAGGGCGAAGGCGTCACCGCCCGGCGTGCGGCCGACCACAACCGGTTCGCCGAGGATCATCAGGCGCTGCTGCTTGCCGGGCTTGAGGTGCGCCGAAGGCGCGGCCAGCTACCAGCAATCGGTGAGGTAGCCCTCTTCCGTGATTCCGGTCGTTGCGGGGATCGGCTGGCTGTCCGGCAAGGGGGCGCCCTACCCTTCCGGCGTGACGGTGACCGTCACCTCGAACCGGTCCATCGGCTCTTCATCGGTTTCCCAGGGGCGGCCCTCGGTCAGCTTGAAGGTGCCGGTGCCGGCGGCCTTGGGGGTGAAATCGAAGCTCAGGTAATGATTGCCGCCGGTATAGCCGGGGAGATTCTGGTAGGCCGGATCGGTCGGACGGGTGGATTCGCCGGCAGGCTGCATGAAGTCCGGCGTTTCGACCAGGTTCCAGACATAGCCGGCCGTGGGGATCGATTCGAGCTCGATGCGGAGGGTTTCGCCCATCTTCAAGGTGACGGTGGTGCCCTTCTTGTCGGCGCCGACATAGACCACGCCGGCCTCGGCCTTGTTCTGGGCCTCTTCGGCGGCGCGGGCGGCCTCTTCGGGCGTGGGCATCACAGGCTCCTCCCAGTCTGACGGTTCGGAGACAACCTCTTCGCCGGCGGGTCCCGGCGCGACATCGACCATTTCGGCCGTATCGGCAGCCTTGCTGAAGTAGCCGCAGGCGCCCAGTGCCAACAGGCTCATCGCCGCAATCCCCAGTCTCATCGGTGTCACTCCTCGCGTGTATGGCTTCTCTCATACGCGCCGGCGCAGGAAGGCGCCAGTGTGGCGACCCGTCCGGGCCTACTTCCCGCGCGGCGCAGGCCCCGCTATATGCCGCCCATGACCCCACGCGACAAAATCCGCAATTTCTCGATCATTGCCCATATCGACCATGGCAAATCGACCCTCGCCGACCGCCTTATTCAGGCCTGCGGGGGCCTTTCCGACCGTGAAATGAGCGAACAGGTGCTCGACTCGATGGATATCGAGAAGGAGCGCGGCATCACGATCAAGGCCCAGACCGTGCGCCTGAGCTACACGGCGAAGGACGGCGAGACCTATACGCTGAACCTGATGGACACGCCCGGGCACGTGGACTTCGCCTATGAGGTGAGCCGGTGCCTGGCGGCGTGCGAAGGTTCGCTGCTGGTCGTCGACGCCTCGCAGGGCGTGGAAGCCCAGACGCTCGCCAACGTCTATCAGGCGATCGACCAGAACCACGAGATCGTGCCGGTGCTGAACAAGGTGGACCTGCCGGCCGCCGATGTGGCGCGCGTGAAAGAGCAGATCGAGGAGATCATCGGCCTCGACACGGCCAACGCTGTCGAGATTTCGGCCAAGACCGGCCTTGGCATTCCGGACGTGCTGGAAGCCATCGTCACGCAGCTGCCCCCGCCGCGCAGCGGCGACGCCGATGCGCCCCTCAAGGCGGCGCTCGTGGACGCCTACTACGATCCCTATCTCGGCGTCGTGGTCATCGTGCGCGTGCATGACGGCGTGCTGAAGAAGAAGCAAACGATCCGGATGATGCGCACTGGCGGCGTCTACGAGATCGACAAGATCGGCACGTTCAATCCGAAGCTCACCGAGACCGACGCGCTAGGGCCCGGCGAGGTCGGCTATTTCGTCGCCTCGATCAAGGAAGTCGGCGACACGGCGATCGGCGACACGATCACCGAGGACAAGCGCCCGGCCGACAAGGCCCTGCCCGGCTACAAGGAGGTGCAGCCGGTCGTGTTCTGCGGCCTGTTCCCGATGGATGCGGGCGACTTCGACGACCTGCGCGCGGCGATGAGCAAGCTGCGCCTGAACGATGCGAGCTTCACCTGGGAGATGGAAACCTCCGCCGCGCTCGGCATGGGTTTCCGCTGCGGCTTCCTGGGTCTCCTGCACCTCGAGATCATCCAGGAACGTCTCAGCCGCGAGTTCGACCTCGACCTGATCGCGACCGCGCCGAGCGTGGTCTACCAGATGACGATGACGGACGGCAGCGAGATCGAGCTGCACAATCCGGCCGATATGCCGGACGTGGTGCGTATCCGCGAAATCCGCGAGCCCTGGATTTCGGCGACAATCTACACGCCGGACGAATATCTCGGCTCGATCCTGAAACTCTGCCAGGATCGGCGCGGCATCCAGAAGGAACTTTCATACGTAGGCGGACGAGCCTGCGTGAAATACGAACTACCGCTCAACGAAGTCGTGTTCGACTTCTATGACCGGCTGAAATCGATTTCGCGCGGCTATGCGAGCTTTGACTACAACCTGATCGGCCACCGCGCGGAAAACCTCGTCAAGCTGCAGATCCTGGTCAACGAAGAGCCCGTCGATGCGCTCGCCATGCTGGTGCACCGAGACCGCGCCGAAAGCCGCGGCCGGCAGATGTGCGAACGCCTGAAGGACCTTATCCCGCGGCAGATGTTCAAGATCCCGATCCAGGCCGCCATCGGCGGACGGGTCGTGGCGCGCGAGACGATCAGCGCGATGCGCAAGGACGTGACGGCGAAATGCTACGGCGGCGACGCGACCCGCAAGCGCAAGCTGCTGGACAAACAAGCCGCCGGCAAGAAACGCATGCGCCAGTTCGGCCAGGTCGAGATTCCGCAGGAAGCGTTCGTGGCGGCGCTGCGGATGGATGGGGATTAGAGCCCGTCGGTTCGCCAGCCGAACAGCCAGGCAATTGCCAGGACGATTGACGGGCCGGGTCCGGTTATCAGCATCCAGGCGCGAAACCCATGAGGCCAGTACCAAGGACCCCACATGTCATCGGTACGGCCGCCGGAAGGCGGACGTAGCAGCTTGTCACCTGAACCAGCAGGCTTCTTCTGCGCGGAGAGACGGCGCCGGAACTCAAGGATCTTGCGGGAGCGACTCATGCACCCTGAGCATTGTACCAAATCCCTGAGACAGCCTTTTTCAAACTCAGCGAATTTGTCTCAAGTGAGTAGGATACAAAACGCCCTTCCCGTCATCGGGAACAGCACGAGCGTGGACGCGATGAACAGATAGAACCGGATCATCACCACGTTGCGCGTGTTCTGCCACAGGGAGTGGACGATGCGCAGGCCGACATAGGCCCAAGCGAGACCGGCATCGAGGGCAGTCGCTTCGCCGCTCACCGCCAGCACCATGACGAGCGCGTAGAAGATCGTCGGCTGTTCCATCAGGTGGTTGTAATTGTCCGCCACCTGACGGACTTCGGAGGGCAACACGTCGTAGACGGCGCTTCGGGTATGCTTGGCCTTCTCCGGGTGGATCCGCGCCTTCTGCATTGCCGGGACCCGGGTGGCGAGCATCCAGACCCAGACGATGAGGGACCAGGCGACGAGCATGGCGGCGGGAAGCAGGATGGCAGCTGGCATCGGCAGGGCTCCGGCAGGGATTGCGCTCTGATCTGAGCCGCCTGCCCTGCCGGAAATCAAGCGATTACTTGACGCCCGCTTCGAGCGCCTTGATCTCCGCATCGAGCGTCCTCACCGCGCGCTGGTTCAGCCACCAGATAGCGGCGAAGACAGCCGCCATGAGGCCGAGGCTGGCTGCGAAGGTGGCGAGGCGGTCGGCGAGCGGCAGGCCGGTACCGGATGCCAACGTGACGCCGCCGACGAAGACAAGCATGCCGGGCACGAAGGGCGCGAGGTACCAGCGCCAGACAGTCGAAAGCGCGGCGCGTTGGCGCTGGAGTTCGGCGCGGTGGAAATCGATGACGCTTACGGCCGCGTCGCGTTCGGCTTTGGCCGAGACGCCGGCCAGCGCGTGCAGCTTCCAGCAGACATAGAGCGCGCCAAGAATGATCAGCAAGGCGCCGGCCTTGACCGTCAGCACCGGGATCAAAACCGCCATCCAGCCAAAGACGGCGATCACCAGCGCCGCAGCGGCATATTCGGTGATGTTCCGATTTCGGACGGTGGCGCGGAAGCGGGTGGCGCGCGCCTGGATATCGGCGAGGGTCATGGTGAAGGGCTCCTCTTTCTGGTTTGTCCAAAGGGTCTGGAAGGGATCGCGGTCTGTCATGGGCGGCCTCCTTGGAAGTCTTTCGTGAGCTGCGCCTTGAGGCGGGAAATGCGGGTGGCGACGGCGCCGGGGGTGAGGCCCGTGATTTCGGCGATGGCGGCGGCGTCGAGCTCTTCGAGATAGAGCGTCATCACCTGCCGGTCGGGCGACTTGAGGCGGCGGATCCAGGCCATCACGCGGGCGAGCGCGTCGCTCTGTTCGAGCTCGGCCGCGAGGCTTTGCGGCGCGGGCACGTCTCCGGCAGCGTCGAGGGAGACAGCGCCGGACGAACGGCGGCGCTCGCGGTCGACATGGCTGGCGGCGGTGTTGTGGGCGACGCGGTAGACCCAGGTCTTGAGGCTGCAACGGCCGTCAAAGGTTGCAAAGCTGCGCCAGAGCGCAACATGCATGTCCTGCAGGAGGTCGCGCCGGCGCTCGACATTCGCCTCGGTTGCCTGGGCGAGGCGCTGCAAGGCCGGACCGAACGCTCTGGCGGTCTGCAAGTAGAGTTCATCGGGACCGGAAACGCTGCTCATATCGTGTTAGTCTGACGTGCGCGGGCTTTCTTACAAGCAGAAGCGCAGATATCGCGGCTTCAATGCGAGCCCGGTCAAGGCTATATGCCGCGCATGACCCAGCCCCTGACGATCCTCGGCATCGAGACTTCCTGCGACGAGACCGCCGCTGCCGTGCTGCGGCTGGAGGATGGGCGCGCGACGCTGCTGTCGGATGTGATCCGTACGCAGCTGGAGGAGCATGCACCCTACCGGGGCGTGGTGCCCGAGATTGCGGCGCGGGCGCATGCGGAGCTGGCCGACGCGGTGGTGTCGAAGGCCATGCAGGATGCGGGGATCGGCTATGACGCGCTGGACGGCGTTGCAGCGACGGCCGGGCCGGGCCTGATCGGCGGCGTGCTGGTGGGCCTGATGACGGGCAAGGCCGTGGCGCAGGCCGCAGGCGTGCCATTCATCGCGGTCAACCACCTGGAAGGCCATGCCCTCTCCCCTCGCCTGTCGGCGGATTGTCCGTTCCCGTACCTTCTGCTGCTCGTCTCGGGCGGGCATTGCCAGTTCCTCGAAGTGCGCGGGCTGGGCGAATATGTGCGGCTCGGCTCCACGATCGACGACGCGGTGGGCGAGGCCTTCGACAAGGTGGCCAAGCTGATGGGCCTCGGCTTTCCGGGCGGGCCGGCCGTCGAACGGCTTGCGGCGGCTGGCAATCCGGACGCGCACGCGTTTCCGCGGCCCTTGCTGAACCGGCCGGGGCTGGAAATGAGTTTCGCCGGACTGAAATCCGCTGTGGCGCGCGTGGCGGCCGATGCGGTCACCGAGGCGGAGAAGGCCGATATCTGCGCGAGCTTCCAGGCGGCGATCTGCGATGTGCTGGCGGAAAAATCCCGCCGGGCGCTGGAAGGCTTTGATACGGGCGGCGCAGCGAAGCGCTTTGTCGTCGCCGGAGGCGTGGCCGCCAACAAGGCGATCCGCGCCGCACTGGAAACGGCAGCTGCGGACCATGGCGCGCACCTCGTTGCGCCGCCGCTTCGTCACTGCACGGACAATGCGGCGATGATCGCACTGGCCGGCGCCGAACGGATGGCGGCCGGCCTGGCAGGGCGCGAAGACGGGCTGGATGCCGGCTCGCGGCCGCGTTGGCCGCTGGACGAAGCCGCTGCCCTGGCCACGCCGGTCTATGGCGGCGGTCACAAGGGCGCGAAGGCCTGAACATCTGATCCGGAAATGAAAAACCGGGACCTGAGGGGAAGGGTTTCCTCAGGTCCCGGCAAGGGCCTGCAGGCGCGTCAGGGGATCGTCGCGGCGTGCAGGATTGGGAGGAATTGGCTGCGCGGGGGCGCGCTCCACGGTCAGGCGACGAACGTGGCGAGGCCGTAGGTTGCCCAGAGCGTGATCGCGGTTGCCGGAATGGCAGCAAGGATCGACAGCAGCGACTGGTGGGCTTCTTGGCGTGAAGTGGTCATGGCGAAGGCTCTTTTTGACGGGTGGACAGCAACCGCTGCCGTCCATGAGCCTTATATAGCGCAACCCTGAACGCTGGTCAATGAACGATTTCGTTTTTATTCACTGATCAATCTTTATAGAAGAACTGGGGAATGACACGCTTGAAGTCGGGCAGACTTCTTCCGTCGAAGGCGTCAGGCCGTCCCATGGGGCTGGAACAATGGCGCCGACCGACACGCCGGCCAGCAAAAGGTCCATCACGCCGTCCAGTTCACGCTGCAGCTGCGGCAGGGTCAGCTTCGAAAAGAGTTGCGGGAAACGGAACTTCATCAGCGCCGACTGCCACATTTCCGCGGCTTCATTGAGGTTGGCGAGCGGGCGGAACTCGCCGGCCTTGACCCCGGCTTCGAGGATCTGGACCAGGAAAACGCGTTCCTTGGCGAGCTTGTCATTCATGTAGAGCGGGCGCTCGCGGCCAAGAACTTCTGCCACTTCAAGGATCTTCGCCTCCTCCTCGATCGCCGAGAAGGTGCGGGCCAACTCATAGTGAAAGAGTTCGCGCAGCCGGTTGGCGGCCGATTCCGGGCGCGCCACGATCTTCGCGAAGGTGAGGTAGGATTCCTCATTGAACTTGTGGGCCATCGCCTCGGCGATATCGAGCTTGGACGCGAAGAACCGGTAGATGTTGCCGGCGGACATGTTGCAGTCCCGGGCGATCTCCGCCATCGTTGTCTTCGAGTAGCCGTAGTGGAGGATACGCTCCACGGCGGCGTGAAGGATCTGGAGGCGGGTATCGTCAGTCGGATTTGGGCTCATCTGACCAACATACACAAAATTGCTGAACAGTCAATATAGTATTCAGCGTACAATTGCCCTGAGGGCGGCGGCTGCTGACTTTTGCGGCCGGTATGGCCGGTGGCAGATGGCTGTGCCATAGCGTGGCCAACTCATCGGGAGGTCTGGATGCCGCTTTTCTGTCTTCACTGTCTGGATAACACGGTCGATGGCGCCGCGCGCCGCGCCGCCGCCCGTCCCGCCCATCTGGAATGGGCCGCAGGGCTCGGCGGTATGGTCCGAATGGCCGGCCCCCTGCTGAGCCCCGAAGGCCAGATGGTCGGCTCGGTCTTCCTGATCGAAGCGGCCGACCTCGCCGCAGCGGTGGCCCTTAATGCCGACGATCCCTACTCGAAGGCCGGTGTGTTCGGACAGGTGACGATCAACGAAACCCGCTGGGCCATCGGAGAAGGCAAGCCGCAATGAGGCAGTTCGTTTCCGGAAACCTGAACTATTCCAGCTGGTCGATCCGGCCGCTGCTGGTCGCCCGCAAGGTCGAATTGCCAGTCGAGGAGGTCATCGTCCCACTCGATTTCCCCGAAACAACAGCGCAGCTGAAAGCGATCAGCCCGACGGCCAAGGTGCCGCTGCTGCGTTGGGACGGCATCGAGATCTGGGAAAGCCTGTCGATTGTCGAATTCATCGCCGAATGGGCGCCGCCCGGCGCGGTCTGGCCTTCGGATCCGGCACGGCGCGCCCTCGCCCGTTCGGTCTGCAGCGAGATGCATGCCGGTTTCCAGGCGATCCGCAGTGCCTGCCCGATGGATATCCGCGCGCGCGAACCCGCCCCGGAAATGACCCCGGCGCTGGAGGCCGACATCAGACGCCTTCAGGCCATGTGGTCCGGCCTGCGGGCGGCGCACGGCGCCGGCGGGTCTTTCCTGTTTGGCGCCTGGTCGGCGGCCGACGCGTTCTACACGCCGGTTGTCACGCGCTTTCGCACCTTTGGCCTGCCTCTGACCGGCGCGGCTGCAGACTATGCGGCGGCAGTGCTGGAAGATCCGCTTTTCCGGACACTGGAAGAGCAGGCCAAGCTGGAGCCCTGGTGGATCAAGTACGGTTCGGACGGACGCTCGAGCGGCTATCTCAAGCCTTAGGCGGCGTCATGAAGTCGTAGCCGAGATCGTACTGGAAGAGTTCCCGGATCCGGCCTGCATAGATGTCCATCGCTTCGCCGGAGAACAGGTCTTCCAGCGATTGCTGCCGGTTCTGCAGCACATTGGGCTCGGCTTCGGGATCGACCTTGAGCGCCATCGCTTCCTTGGTGCCGGCTTCAACCGCGGCGGTGATCGCCTCCGGCTTCAGCGCAATCTTCCAATGGCGCGCAATCGCATCCAGCGTTCCGGCCGGATCGGCGCGCGTGCCTTCATACTGGACGCGCAGGATCGATGAGGGGAAGGCTTTCTCGATGTGGCCCCAACGGTTCCAGAAACGGGCGAGCCAGTAGAGGTCGCACCGGTAGCGTTTGCCATCCGGATCTCCGCGCAGGTATTCCAGCCAGTCGACCTGGATGTCGTATTCCCACTTGGCGTGGTGCGAGGCGAGGATGCTCATCGGATGGCGCACGCACAGCGCATAGGGCGGCAGGCCCGCCAGGCTGCGCGCCCAGCTCCAGTCTGCCAGCCGGTGCGGGATCGTGTGGCTGAAGGCGAGGCGCGGCAATTGCGGGAAGACCGGATCGTCCTTCGGCCAGCCGATATAGGGGCGCACAGCATTCTCGGAGAAGTATTCCGGTCGCGGGATGCCATACGTATCCGCCAGCGCGACAGCGAACATGTACTTCACCCAATGGGTGCCTGAATTCTTCGACGTGACGAGGAAACCGTCGAACGCGCCGTGCCGCAGCACGGAGAAGTTCATCCAGTTATCGTTCCAGACGCGGGCGGCATAAGTCATGGCCCGGCCTAAACCAGCGCCCGGAGCGGTGCAAGATCAGGTCTTCAAACCGGCAGTGTCGCGGTAGACCTGCAACAGCAGCAACTGGCTACGGGTGGGAAGGTCTTCGGCTTCCGAGACTGCCACCAGCATGGCGTCGAGATCGACCACTTCCTTCGGGCCGAGCTGCGGTGCGTTGACGATCATCCGGCTCAGCCGGGTCATCGTGTCCTTGGCGGGTGGGCAGGTCTGCGACACCCAAGCCGCATGCGCGGCGAGGTCTTCGGCTTCGCCCGGTGTGTAGTGGAAATGCTCGCGGATTTCCGCCTCGATCACATCGCTCTGCCGGGGCGTCAGCTTGCCGCCGCGTGCGAGAGCGACCTGCATCATCATGATCGCGGCAGCCTCTCGCGGATCCTCAATCAGGTCGAGACCGCCCTTCCCCGCCTTGTAGCGGAAAGCCATGCTGCGCGGCGCGTTGGCAACGGTGCGGGCAACGTCCGCCGCCACGTCCAGCCCCTGGCGCGCCATGCGCAGGCGCCAAGCCCAGACACCGATGGCTACAAGCAGGGTGAGAAGACCAAGAAGGATGTGCATCGATTGAAGATAGCGCCGAGCAGGCGCCGGCGCCATGAGATTCGATGCTGCACTGTCACATGCGCAGCCGGTCAGCTGCTGGCCTTGCCGCCAAACAAGCCGCGGATGACGCGCCACACGCCCGCGAGGAGGACCGGGATCAGGATGAAACCCTTCTTCAGGAACGCGAACAGGATCACGAGAAGGCCGGTCTTCTTGAGTACAGCGACCCCTGCGCCGCCCGCGATCAGCGCCGCGACGCCATAACCGGCCGTCTTGTCG
Organism: Hyphomonas sp.; assembly: GCF_016125515.1. GTDB lineage: Bacteria > Pseudomonadota > Alphaproteobacteria > Caulobacterales > Hyphomonadaceae > Hyphomonas. The sequence goes on along the minus strand of NZ_WGLO01000009.1, from coordinate 44,943 downwards.
CCCTTCACATAGTCCGCATAGGTCGCGCCGGGATTGAAACTGGCAAGCGCCAGAACGTCAGGCCCGGCCGAGCGTACATCTGAAAGCGCATCCATCGCGGCGACCATGTTGACCGACAGCACACCGTGCCGGCCGAGCAGGCGCATGTCATAGTTGAGCGTGTGGGTGCCGTCAGAACTGGCGAACAGGAGATCCTTGGCCCAGATGAGGCGATGGCTTTCAGCGTCATAGGACGGCGGAACAGCCCAGCCGACGAGTTGGACCTCCTCGAACCCCTGGCGGACGCGTGCCGCATTGGATTCGCGGGTCCCGGACTGCATGTCATTCAGCAGCTGCGCATAATCCGTCGAAGCCGCATCGTCGTCGGTGACATAACCGGTATCCTCATAGGTCAGCACCGCGCCCCAGCTGGCATCGACGGGAGAGAGGCCGGCAGGAAAGATCATGCCAAGGACGTTCGTGTCCTCCGGATTGCCCCAGAGATCCTCAAGGATCGTGCGGGATTCCGAGGCGCTGTAGAAATCGTAGTCGTCAGAGACAGACAAGGTGACGGGCGAGCGTTCCAGCGCGATGATGCCGTGATCCGGCGTGACGTCCGCGAGCACTTCTTCTGCATAAGCCCGATAGGCGGCTTCGGCCTCTTCAGGCGTAAGCGTTTCGTCCTCGCCCTGGGCCAGAACCGGCAGCGCGAGAACACAAAGCGCTGCCAGCGCCGTCACGAATTTTGACATGGAAACCCCTCCCACCTGAAGAGGAATTGGTAGTCGCGCTGTGTGACGTTAGCAAGCGCGGGCGCAAAGGCCGTACCGGTCGCAGCGCGGGCTGCAGCCGGTACGGCCTTTCACTCAGCCGATCACTGACCGCCGCTCTGGTTTCCGGCCGCGTATGCCTGGGCGAGGACATAGGCGCGGATGGCTTCAGCCTCATCCGGGGTCAGGTAGTCTGCGAAGGAAACCATGCCGTTGGCCGCAAGGTTTCCGTCGATGACAACGCCCTTCCAGGCGTCCTTGTTTCCGGCGATGGCCGACCAGCGCAGATCCGGCAGCACGCCCGACGAGACAGCCAGCGGACCATGGCAGACGGCGCAATTGCGGGCAAAATGCACCGACCCCTGCTCGATCAGCGCCGCGCTGCCGAAGGCTTCGCCTTTCGGCGTTTTCTCGATCGGCGTCAGACCGGAATCAGCAATCTCCTGCGTCCCGCCGATCTTGAAGGTGACAACCTTACCGACCGAAGAGGCGACCTTGTCATCGTAGCCGAACCCGGCGGCGAGCGCGAAGGCCGAGCCCCAGCCGGTGGTGATCGTGACGTATTGCTCGCCGTCGATCATGTAGGTGCCGGGGCCCGAGGCGCCGCCCGCTTTCAGCGGATGGCTCCAGAGCTTTTCGCCCGTCTCGGCATTGTAGGCCACGAAGTCGCCATTGAGCTTGCCCTGGAAGACCAGGCCGCCGGCCGTCGACAGCACGCCGCCATTCCACGCGTTCTCATGCTCGACACTCCAGCGGGCCGCGCGGGCCACCGGATCCCAGCCGATGAGCCGGCCCTTGAGGGTGGAGCGCAGCATCTTAGCCACTTCGGGCGGTGCAATCGGCGGCACGCCGGCCGAGAAGTCGATGCCGGTATTCCAGCCGGTGGGCCGGGATGTGAAACGCGGATCCTCGGCATAGGCCTGCGGGATTTCCTGCGCCGGGATATAGGCTAGGCCTGTGTCGGGGCTGAACGCCATCGGCTGCCAGTTGTGTGCGCCAAGCGGACCGGGCAGCTGCTGGAACGGGGCTTTGCCGTACCGGGCCTCCGGGTTCTCGATCGGGCGGCCGTTCTCGTCGAGGCCGGTGGCCCAGTTCATCGGGCCGAAGGCATCGCCGGACAGGAACTGGCCGGTCGCCGCATCCAGGACATAGAAGAAGCCGTTCTTCGGGGCCTGCATCGCGACGCGGCGAGCTGCGCCGTTTTCACCGAGCGGCAGGTCCGCAAGGATGATCGTCTGCGTGGCGGTGTAATCCCAGTTGTCGCCGGGCGTCGTCTGGAAGTGCCACTTGTAGGCGCCGGTGGTCGCGTCGACCGCAACGATGGACGAGAGGAACAGGTTGTCGCCGCCCGAGGGGTCGCGGAAGGTGCGGTTCCAAGGCGAACCGTTGCCGACGCCGAAAATGATCTGGTCGTTCACTTCGTCGTAGACGATCGAGTCCCAGACGGTGCCGCCGCCACCATCGGTGGTCCAGGCGCCTTCATCACCCCAGGTGACGTTGCCGACCTTGACGAAGGCATCGTCCGACGCCGCGCCGTCCGGCTGCTTCAGCGGGTTGGGCACGGTATAGAAGCGCCAGACGAGATCGCCCGAGCTGGAATCGTAGGCCGATAGATAACCGCGCACGCCGAGTTCGGCGCCGCCATTGCCGATCAGGATCTTGCCGTTCACGGCGCGCGGCGCACCGGTGATGGTGTAGGGTTTGGACTGGTCGACCGTGACGGTGCTCCAGACCTTTTCGCCGGTTTCGGCGTTGAGGGCCTCGAGGCGGCCATCGATGACGCCGACATAGACCTTGCCGTCATAGACGGCGACGCCGCGGTTCACGACATCGCAGCACGCTTTCACGCCGACTGCCTTGTCGACTTCCGGATCGTAGACCCACTTCTCGGCGCCGGTCTTGGCGTCGAGCGCATAGACAACCGACCAGGCCGACGTGACGTACATCGTGCCATCGACGACGATCGGGGTGGATTCAACGCCCCGATTGGTGGCGAGGTCATAAGTCCAGGCGACGCCAAGCTGATTGACGTTGTCCTTGTTGATCAGGGCCAGCTTCGAATGGCGCTGCTCATCGTACGTGCCGCCATAGGTGAGCCACTCATCACCGCCGCTGGCGGTGGAGATGCGGGCCGTGTCGACCGCTGCGAAACCTTCCGGCTCTGCGATCTGGGGCTGACGGTCGCCGCAGGCGGCCAGAAGCAGGGCCGAGCCTGCCAGTAACGCCGGAGCCGCCCAGCTGCGCCAAGTGCTGATGTTCATGTTGTGCCTCCCGAACCGGGCCCCTTGCTCACAATCGGCGGGGTCTCTCCGCGCGCAGACTAGCGGGTCAGGCGCCAAAGTCGAGGTGTGACGCCACGGGAGCAGGTCAGGCGACGGCAGCGGCGCGGAGTTCGTCGCGCGCCGCGAGCATCGCGCTTTCAATCGCGTCCTGCCAGGCCTCGATCGTGGTCGCGCCTGCAGCGGCCTTGGGGAAGTTCACTGACCGCGAGGCGCTGATCACGCCGCCTTCGACATGATTGCCGCGCGGCAGCAGGCCCGCCATCGCATCGCCGGGTGCGCCGCCCTGTGCACCATAACCCGGCACCAGGAAGAGGGCTTGAGGCGCGGCGGCCCGCACGCGGCGCGCTTCCTCCGGCGCAGTCGCGCCGACGACCATCATCAGGTTGGACCAGCCGCAAGGGCTCATCAGACGCTCGGTCAACGATTGGAGCGCTTCGGCGACGCGCATGAACAATGGCTTGCCGCCGGTATCGAGCATCTGGAAATCGGCCGCGCCGGGATTGGACGTGCGTACGAGCACCACGATCCCCTTCCCCGCCGCTTCCGCGCGCTTCGCGAATGGCTCCAGCGTGTCGAGGCCCATATAGGGGTTCACGGTGACAGCGTCCGCCTCGAAGAAGGCGCCGGGCGAGAGATAGGCCTCGGCATAGCCTTCTGCGGTGGAGCCTATATCGCCGCGCTTGGCATCCATGAGGACAATCAGGCCGGCCTCGCGGGCCGCGCGGGTGATTGCGGCGAGTGCAGCCAGGCCGCCTGGACCGAGCCGCTCGAAGAAGCCGACTTGCGGTTTGATCACGGCGACTTTTCCGGCCGCGACCTCAACGAGTGAACGGCCCCAATATTCAAGGCCGCGGGCCGTGTCGCCGCCGAACAAGACCGGGACCATGCCCGGATGGGGGTCAATGCCGACGCAGAGCGGTCCGAACTGGCGCACACCTTGGGTCAGTCGGCTCGCAAAGTCGCTCATCGCGTCACCTCACACGTCACTTTCACAACCTGTAACTTGCGCCGCGCATTATCGGAAGAGGCCCCATAGCCCGACATCTCGAACTGATCGGCCGGGCCGGGCTGTACCTCGACGCCGAGCTTGGTGAGGAAGGCATCAATGGACTGGGGCGCGGTCGTATAAATCCGCCCGCGCCGGGGACTCTCAGCGACAATCACGCCGCGCACCGAGCCCGACGCGTCGAAGATCGGGCCGCCCGATATGCCGCCGAGCGTACCTTTCAGGCCGTCTGTGCGTCCCACTTCCGCCCAGGCCAGGATCGGCGCCTCGGCCTCGCGGCGTCCGCGCGTCATCAGACGCGAGCGCGCCACAAGACGGGTGGCGAGTTCACCCGGCTGGCCCTGCGGGAAGCCGACGGCATACCCTTCATCCCCCACGCGCAGCGGCGCTTCCAGCGCCAGAGAGACCGGGAACGGGCTGCGGCCTGTCGACAGGAGCGCGAGGTCATGGTCCTCGTCGATCTCGATCCGGGCGACCGGAACATAGTTGCTGGGCGCGACTTCCAGGGTGACCTTGGCGCAGCCTTCCACCACATGGCGCGCGGTCAACCAGTCGCCCTTCTCATTGACGGCGAATGCGGTGCCGATTCCGTTCTGGGGCTCACCGACCTGGACAAGAACCAGCTCGTCCAGTGGCGACGGGTCCGGCAGGAGCGGTCCCATCTCGGCGGCAAAGTCTGCGGGAGCGGCCGGCTCGGGCGCATCCGCGCGCGGCGACAACGCAAACAGCGTCGCGAGCATCAGCCCGAGCGCGCCAATATAGATGAGCCAGTCGAAGGATCGCATTGGTGCTTTATAGCCGCTGGAGCACCGGGTCCCAGAGGCCTGCTGCAAGGATCACCGCCGCGCAAAGCTTGGCGGCAGCGAGCAATGTCGCCGCGCCAATCTCGTCCTTGGCGATGCGGCCCGGGATGTCGCGCAGGATCAGGTCGACCAACCGGTAGGCGATCAGCTGCATCAGCAGCGCAATGGCGCCCCAGATGCAGAGACCGGCAAGGGTCATCGAGGAGGCCAGTGTGGAGGCGATCGGAATGGCGAGGCCGACCAGGGCGCCGGAGAGTGCGATCCCCGCCGATGTGTTGCCGGCCCGGACGAGCGCCAATTCCTTCCACGGCGTCAGCAACACATAGATCGTTGCAGCGGCGATCAACATCATACCGGCCGCGCCGGTCGACATCAGAAACCGGGGAAAGGCCGCGTCAAAGGCGCTAATTTCTGCACTGATGGGCATCTTTCGGGAGTCCTCTGAAAATTCTGACAGGTATGCCGGCCCGGCCTTGCCAGAGGGGTCTGCCACCCCTACCCACTGGCTGAACGCGCCTCAAGGAGACATGCACATGCTCAAGGGAAAAACCGCCCTCGTAACCGGCTCGACCAGCGGAATCGGCAAAGCGATTGCCACCCGCCTCGCGGCCGAAGGCGCCAATGTGATGCTGAACGGTTTCGGCGACGCCAAGGAAATCGAAGCGCTTCGATCGGGTCTCGAAAGGGATCATAAAGTAAAGGTGGCCTTTTCCGGGGCTGACCTGACCAAGGTCGAGGCGATCACGCAGATGATGGACGAGGCCAAGGCTGCTTTTGGCGGTGTCGATATCCTCGTGAACAACGCCGGCGTCCAGCATGTGGCCCCTATTGACGAATTCCCGGTCGCCAAGTGGGACCTGATCATCGCGCTGAATCTTACCTCGGCCTTCCATACAACGCGCCTCGCGCTTCCGTTCATGAAATCGAGGAAATGGGGCCGGATCCTCAACATGGGCTCGGCCCATGCGAAGGTCGCCTCGCCTTACAAATCCGCCTACGTGTCGGCCAAGCATGGCCTTGCCGGCTTCACCAAGACGGCGGCTCTGGAAGGCGCCGAGCACGGCGTGCGGGTCAACCTGATCTGCCCGGGCTATGTGCACACGCCGCTCGTGGACGGCCAGATCGACGACACCGCCAAGGCGCGCGGCATGTCACGCGACGAGGTGGTGAAGAACGTGATTCTCGCGGCGCAGCCGACCAAGGAGTTCGTGACGGTCGAGCAGATTGCCGGCCTCGCCGTCTTCCTGTGCTCACCGTCTGCAGACTCAATCAACGGCACGGAGCTGTCGATCGATGGCGGCTGGACCGCGCAATAGCCTTGCGGGGCGTCAGGCGGGCTTGAACGTCAGCGCCACGCCGTTGTTGCAGTAGCGCAGGCCCGTCGGCGCGGGTCCATCCTCGAACACATGGCCCTGGTGCCCCAGGCAGCGGGCACAGTGATACTCCGTACGCGCATAAAACAGCTTCTTGTCGATCTTGGTGCCGACGGCGCCGGGCAGCACATCCCAGAAGCTTGGCCAGCCGGTGCCGCTGTCGAACTTGTTGTCCGACGAGAAGAGCGCAAGATCGCAGCCGGCACAGTGGAACACGCCGACGCGTTTCTCGGCATTCAGCGGCGAGGTGAAAGCGCGTTCGGTGTCCTCTTGGCGAAGGACCGCATAGGCGGCAGGTGAGAGCCGGGCTTTCCAGTCGGCATCGCTGAGCGCGCGCCATTCATCGTCGGAATAATCCGAGGGCGTAACGGCCCCGGCCTGCGTGGCGACGCCGGAGCAAGCGGCAAGCGCTGTAACGGCCGTGGAGAGGAGGAAGAGGCGGCGGGAGAAACGGTGATGTGTCATGGACCCAATACGCACGAGCGGCCCGGCCGGTTCAACTCAACTCGACGTGAACAGGCCCGGCGCGTCCTACTCGGCAGCCTTCATGATCGCTTCCATTCGCTGGATCCAGGCGATCCACGCCGCGCGCCCCTTCGGCGTCAAGTGAACGCGCGTCTGCGGTTTGCGTCCGACGAAGCGTTTCTCCTGTTCGACATAACCGGCCTCCTCAAGTTTCCTGAGATGGGCGGAGAGGTTTCCGTCCGTTGCGCCGACCTTGTCGCGCAGCTCGCCGAAGATCGCCGGGCTGACCACCGAGAGGTAGGCCATCACGCCGAGGCGCAGGCGGCCGTGGATGACATCATCGATGTCGTTGTGGTCGAAGGGATTGTCCTCGCTCACGGGGGCTCCTTCAGACGGTCGTGCCGGGCTCGTTGCGGAGCATCGCGAGGCCAGGAACACAGACGGCAATGAAGGCAACGCCCGCACCGACAAGCCACACATAGTCCGTGCCCGACAGCGCGCCCGCTACAGCTGCGCCGCACAGCGCCGCGGTACCGGCGAAGCGGAGGGCAGGCTGCCTGGCGATCAGGCCCGTGACGAACTGGCCGAGACCATAGAGGCCGATCACCATGGGAACGGACCAGTTGAAGCCTTCCCAACCATCCTTGAACAGCGCCACGCGGGCGATCACGCCCACGAAATAAGCAAAGAGCACGAAGCCGGCGCACGTCCAGAGTGTGGACTGGACCTGATTGCCGGCCGAGGAGGCGCCCGGTTTTGCCGGAATGCTGGCCTGCAGGAGGAACTGGCCCGCCAGACCGAGGCCAACCATGCCGGCCCACCAGATCCACAGCGTCTGCGGCCCGACGCCGAGCATGCCCGACGAAATCAAGAAATGGCCAACATAAGCGAGCGTCATCAGACCGCCCCACCAGGCCAGGAACCGGCCCCCGAGCAGGGGGGCGTTCTGGCCGGCTTCGGCGAGATCCCGGACATAGGCGAGATCGCTCGAGAGGGAATCTGTACGTGTCATTTGACGCTCCATAGAGAACTTTGATTTTTAAAGTACACTGCAGATTTCCCGGTGTCAATCGACTTCGCGCCAGCCTGCCGGACTTAGGGAAAACTTGCAGGCGAGCCCGGAACCCGGCATACACGCTGTAGTTGTTTTTTGGAGGTTTAAATTGTCAGAGTTGAGCGCCTGCCCCGAGACGGCTGCCCTGCCGAACGGTTTCGAGCTGACGGAACTGAGCCCGCACTTCCTGCAGGATCCCCATCCGATCCTTGACCGGCTCAGACAGGAAGCGCCCCGGCACATCCACGCCCATGCGCATTTCCCCCAAGCCCCGACGGGTCTGTACCTGACGCGGATTGAAGACGTGCGGGCGATCTTTTCGGACGCCACGTATCAACGCGATCCGCGCAAGACGCCGCTCGGATCGCTGGCCCGGTCGTTTGCGCCGCCGGCCATGCTGGACCCGGCGCCGCACGGCAACCTGCTCTACATGGACGGCGCCGAGCACCGGCGCGTGCGCAGTCTCGTGTCGCGTGCTTTCACGCCGAAATCCATTGCCACCAAACGCGGCGAGATCGAAGCGATCGCGGCGCGTCTTCTGGAAGAGGCAGCCGCAAAACCGGATTTCGATGCGATTGCCGAGTTTGCAGCGCCCTATCCGATCTACGTGATCGGCGACATGCTGGGCTTTTCGCGAGCCGACATGCCGCAATTCCGCGCCTGGTCGGAAGACCTGATCTTCGTGTTCAATCCGCTGCGTTCGCCGGATGAAGACCGCAGGCAGATGGCTGCCTTTGCGGGGCTCGACGCCTATTTCGCGGAACAGATCGCGCGCCGGCGCCGTCAGCCCTCGGAGGATCTGCTCTCCGCGATCATCCACACACAGGATGGCGGCGACACGCTGACCGATCCAGAAGTCTCCTCACTTCTCCTGCTGCTTCTGCTGGCCGGAAACCTCACGACTGCCGATGTGATCGGCAATGGCCTGCACGCGCTGATCACGCATCCGGACGAATGGGCCGCGCTGGTCGTCGATCCCGATCTTGCCGTGCCGGCGACCGAGGAGTTGTTGCGCTATGGCCCGCCCGTGGCGATTGCGGCGCGTTATGTGCCGGAGGACCGGGATATCCTGGGGTGCCCGGTGAAGAAGGGCGCGGCGGTCGTCGTCTCGTTGCTGGGCGCAAACCGGGATCCGGAAGCTTTCGAGGATCCACACGCCTTTCGCATCCGCCGTGGCCGGCGGGATCACGCGGCCTTCGGAGGCGGGGCGCATGCTTGCCTCGGTGCGCCGCTGGCGCGGCTGGAGATCGAGATCGCCTTGCGGCTGCTGGCCTCGCGCTATCCGCGCCTGCGCCTCGCTGCGCCCGCCGTGCGCGACCGACCGACCATCGGCTTTGTCGGATTCCGGAGCCTGCGCCTCTCCCTCACCTGACGCCCCAGCCTCCGGCAGAGGCCTGCTTGCAAGGGTTTCAAATCCGCAGTATAATACGTAAATGTTCACTCACATTGAGCGTTTGCGGCCAGCCGCCTTGCCTGCCACCAGCCCTTGCCTCGCTGGCTTCGGCGCTGCGCTGCCTGCAGAACTGAGACCATCGGCAGATATTGATCTGCAGCTAGGCAAGCCGTCCGGCTGGCTGGAAGCGGCTTGCGGCGTTGCCAGCCGACACGTCGCCGCTTCGCACGAGACGCAGGAAAGCCTCGCGGCGGAGGCGGCCCGCGCGGCGCTGTGCGATGCCGGTCTGGCGCTCGAAGATATCGGCCTGCTGCTGTTTGGCGCTTCCGTCGGCCGTCAGCCGATCCCGGCCACGGCGGCCCTCGTCAAGCGCGAGCTGGGCGGCGGTCAACTTGCGTTCCCCGCCTATGACGTGAACGCGACATGCCTCAGCACGATGGTCGCGCTGGACCTTGCCACGCTGCAGATCGCCGCCGGGAGGGTGAAACATGTGCTTGTCGTGACGTCGGAGATCGCGTCACGCGCGCTGCCCTGGAGCGATGCGCCCGAAACGGCCGGCCTGTTCGGCGATGGCGCAGCGGCTTTCGTAGTCAGCGCGCCTGGCGCTCCGTCCGGCGAGGGCGCGCGCTTCGGAGGCTTCCATATGGAGACCTACGCCGGCGGCTATGAAGCCTGCACTCTGGCGGCGGGCGGCACCGGGATTGACTTTCACCGCGATCCAGAAGCTTTCGCCCGCAACGCCTATTTCCGGATGGACGGCAAGGCGCTCTACCGCATCACGGCCGCCGCACTGCCCGGCTTTCTCGACCGGTTGCTCGCCAAGGCCGGCCTGCGCCGGGACGACATCGATCTGGTCGTGCCGCACCAGGCCAGCCCGCACGCGCTGACCCACATCATCCGCCGCGGCGGCTTTGCCCCCGACCGCGTCTTCGACCGGGTACGGACCATCGGCAACCAGGTGGCTGCATCGATACCCGTCGCGCTCTGCCTGGCGCGGGCTGAAGGACGCGTGCGGCCCGGCATGCGGATCCTTCTGGTCGGAACCTCAGCCGGCGTCTCCCTCGCCGGAGCGATCCTGGAGACCTGACCCGTGGCCGCAATCGCCATCACGGGCGCAACCGGATTTCTGGGCGGCGCGCTCTGCCGCCGATTGCTGGCCGCCGGCCAACCCGTGATCGCCCTCGGCCGCGACGCGGCCAAACTGGATGCGCTCGCAGCGCGGGGCGCGGCGACAGTTCGCAACGATCTCGCCCAGAGCGCGCCGCCCTTGCCGGAACAGCCGGTCAGCGCGGTCGTGCATTGTGCAGCCCTGTCGTCCGCCTGGGGGCCCAAGGCGGCTTTCCGTGCGGCGAACGTTGACGGAACAGCCCGCGCGCTCGCCTTCGCGCGGGACACCGGCGCGCGCCGCTTTGTGCATATCTCGACGCCGAGCCTCTACTTCTGTTTCCGCGACCAGCCGATGGTGCGCGAAGACGCCGTCCTGCCGCCGTCCGTCAACGCCTACGCGGCCACCAAGGGCGAGGCGGAACGGCTGGCGCTCTCGGCGGAGGATCTCGATGTCATCGTCTTGCGCCCGCGCGGCCTTTACGGCGCGGGGGACACAGCACTGCTGCCCAGACTGCTCCGCGCCGCGAGCGCCGGTCCACTGCCTCTGGTGCGGGACGGGCGCGCCGAGACCGATCTCACCTATATCGACGACGCGGTCGAGGCGGTGTGTGCCGCGCTCGCCGCGCCGGAGGGCCTGGCGCAGCGCGTGTTCAACATATCCGGCGGTGAGCCGTTGCCCGTCCGCCGAATTGCCGAAGCGGCGGGCGCCCGGGCCGGCTTGACCGTCCGCTGGCGGACGATGCCGTCCGGCTTGGTGTTGGGCGCTGCCCGCGCGCTGGAACTCGCCGCCCGTCTCCATCCCCGTCAGCCCGAACCACGAGTGACAGCCTATGGCGCGGGCCTCTTCACCTTTACCCAGACACTCGACCTGACAGCGGCACGCACGCATCTCGGTTGGACCCCGCGCATCGCCTTCGAGGATGGGCTGGCGCGGACGTTCGGGGCGACGGCATGATCACCGGGCTCAGCTTCCCCAACAGTGCGACGGTGCGCGTTCCGGAACGTCTTGTCCTGCGCGGCGGGCGCTGGACACAGATCGATCTGGCTGTCCGCTATGCGCAGTTCAGCCATTCGCGTGCAGGCACCTGCCTCATCGACACGGGTTACTCAGCCCGCGTGACGTCCGGGACCCGTTCGCTACCGCTCACGCTCTACGCCGCGATCCTCCGCCCCCGGCTGACGCCGCTTGCGCTTCCACCGGCCTGCCCGAAAGCTGATACGATCCTCCTGACACACCTGCACGCCGATCACATCTCGGCGCTGCGCGATTATCCGGAGGCGAAGCTGGTGGCAGACGCCGCGGCCGCCGCGCATTTTCTGGAGGCGGGCGACATTTCCCGCACCCGGCACGGCGTGTTCAAGGAACTCCTGCCGGATGATTTCCGTAAGCGGATCGTCGGCCTGAGCACACTGGCACAGATCGAAGCTCCCTTCGGCCTCGGGCCCGCGCGCGACGTGTTCGGCGACGGTGAAGTCCTGGCCGTTCCCCTGCCCGGTCACATGCGCGGCCACACGGGATACCTCTTCGCGAAGCAGCCCGTGCCTGTGCTTTATGCCGGAGATGCTGACTGGCTCGCCCGGGCCATCCGCGAAGACCGCTCACCCCGGGCGCCGGCACGGTGGATCCTTGATGATCCCGAAGCGGGCCGAGAAACCGCCGCACGTCTCAACGCGTTTGCGGCCGCCGGCGGACGGGTTGTCCTTTGCCATGATCCGGAACCCGCCGAATGAGCCCGGCGCTCATCTTGACGCTGACCGCCTTCTGGCGCACGAAGGCAAGGGCCCGGCGCCTGCGCACGCGCGCGGCCTTGCTCGACTGGCAGGGGGGCCGCCTAAATCATTTCCTAACCCGGCAAGCTCCGAAGGCCGCAGCCTTCGCTGACCTCGCCGGCCATCCGCTCACGGACTTCCCTGTGATGGACAAGACCGCTTTGATGGACCGCTTCGAAGCGTACAATATTGCGGGCATTGCCGCCGACCGCGCCTGGCAAGCCCTCGAGACAGCCGGGCGCATCGGGCGCTACTCGGTCGGCGCCAGCACGGGCACAAGCGGAAATCGAGGCCTGTATCTCGTCAGCGACCAGGAGCGATACCTCTGGCTCGGCACCCTGCTCGCAAAGGCGCTGCCCGATGTCCTGTCGGCGAGCTACCGCGTGGCCGTGATGCTGCCGCGCAGCAGCCGGCTGTACGACGCGGCAAACGAGTCGCGGCGCCTGGCGCTCAAATTTTTTGATTTGTCGAACGGCCTCGAGAACCAGTTCATGGATATGGCAGCGTTCCGACCGAATGTGATCGTGGCGCCGCCGCACGTCTTGGTCGCCCTGGCGCGGACCGGCTTGCCGCTTGACTTGCGCCATGTCTTCTCCGGCGCCGAGGTGTTGGATCCGGCGGATCGTTCAGAAATCGAATCCCGTTTTGGCTTGACCGTTCGGGAGATCTACATGGCGACCGAAGGCCTCTTCGCCGTCGCCTGCCCGCACGGCACGCTGCATCTCTGCGAAGACTGTGTCGCCTTCGAATGGGAAACAGAAGCCGGCCTGTCTTCGCCGCTGATCACCGACTTCACACGCCGCACGCAGATCATGGTCCGTTACTGGATGAATGATCTTCTCCACCTGTCGGACACGCCCTGCCCGTGCGGCTCGCCCCTGCAGGCGGTCTCAGAAATTACCGGACGCAGCGATGATGCCTTCCTGTTCGCGGGCGGCGTGACCGTGACGCCGGATGTCATCCGCAACGCGGTCGTCGGCGCGGACCGCATCATCACCGACTTCCGCGTCACCCAGACGCCAGACGGCGCCGTCATGCTGACACTGCCGCCGGACAGCGCACCAGCGCTGCCCGCCGCGCAGCAAGGTCTGGAGACCCTGTTCGCGCGTCTCGGCGCCGCCGCAACCGTGAAGGCCGCGACGGCCCCGCTCGCTGCGCCCACAGGCGGCAAGCTTCGCCGCGTGGTGCGCGAACGCAGGTCCGCAGCGTGATCGAGACCCACGCCCTTCCCGGCTGGTATCCGTTGATGCGGGCCAAGGACCTGCGCGAGCGCCCCTCGACGCGAACGCTTTGCGGCACAGAGGTGCACCTCTCGCGCGGGCCGGATGGATTGCCGGAAGCGAGGACGGCCGCAACCGCAGAGCGCCTGGCCGCCATAGCGCAGGACGGGTGGATCTTCGCCGCCCTGGGCGCGACGCCACCTCGGCCGCCCGAAGCCGGCGTCCTGATCCCCTCTCCCTTCCGCGCACTCCAGATCGAAGGTCACGTCAGGGCCGGCATCGGCGACGTCGGCGAGAATATCCTCGACACGACCCATACCAGCGTCGTGCACAGCGGCTATCTGCGCCGCCCCGGCGCGCGCCGCGCGATCGAGGCCCATGTGACGTCCGGCTCAGACTGGATCTCCGCGACCTATCCGCCCGGCGCCGCGCCCAGCGGCTGGGGCGCGCGGCTGCTCGGTGCGCATCGCTACACGATCACCGATGCGTTCCGCGCGCCTGGCGTCGCCGAAGTCTCGTACACGGAAGATGGAAAGCCGGTCTTCGCGGCCCGGTTCCGGCTGACGCCCGTTTCAACGCGCGAAACCTATGTCGCGGCAACATTTGCCGTACCGGGGCAAGGCGCGCTCGCCGCGCTCAAGCTCCTCGCCCTGAGACTGTTTTTTGTGCGCATCTTCGCGGAAGACCGCGCGATCCTGGAACTGATCGGCGAGAACCGGGCCACGCACACCGCACCGCCACTGGTTTACGCGCCGCAAGACCTGCTGCGCCCCGGCATCGACGCCGTTCTGGACGGACGGCGGCCCGTCGCCCCGCCGTCACGCATCCTGCTGAAAGTCTGAACTTGTGGCCGGCTTCGAACGTACCCTGAATTTCACCTCCGCCAACGAAGATGGCGCAACCGAGCTCGCGGCGCTGTCGCTGACCCCGGCCGATCATGTGCTCTGCCTGACCGCCAGCGGCGCACGCCCGCTCGACCTCCTGCTCGGCGCGCCGGCGAAGATCACCTCCATCGACATCAACCCGGCCCAGAACGAGCTCCTCCGGCTGAAAATCGCTGCCTATCGCGCTCTCGGTGACGAAGCGCTGCACGCTTATCTCGGTCTCGCGCCCACGCGCCACCGCCTGGATCTGCATCGCCAGGTCGAGGTGCACCTGGAGCCGCAATCGCGCGCCTTCTGGCACAAACGGCGCGGCGCCATCGCGGGCGGCGTCTGGCAGTCCGGTCGGTGGGAACGGGTGCTCCGCCTTGGGGCGGCCGGAACACGCCTGATCCGTGGGCGGCATATCTCAGATCTGTTCGGCGCGTCGACGCTGGAGGACCAGGCGGCGATCTGGCGCGCGCATTTCGACGACGCCGTCTGGCACGGCGCGGTGCGTCTCCTGTCCCAGCGCTGGTTCTGGACGCGGATCATCGGGGAGCCCGGCGGTGCCTTCCTGCCGCCGCCACCGGAAAGCGAGGCACGGCTCACCGGCCTGTTCCGGCGCGCGTCGGAGACCATCTTCTTCCGCGAATCCGACTTCGCCGCCCTTCTGTTCTTGGGCCGCCATGAGCCGGGCGGCGCCCTGCCCCTGCATATCCGGCCGGAAAACCTCGGCGCCGTGCGCGCGGCACTGGACCGGATCACGATTGCCGAAGCCGGGCTCGCCGGCCTCGGCGAAGCAGGTCTTGGCCGGTTCGACGCGTTCTCGCTGTCGGATTTTGGCTCCTATTGCGGGCAAGCGGCTTACGATGCCTGCTGGCGCGGCATCCTCGCCGCCGCCCGTCCGGACGCGCGCTTTTGCGAGCGCGTCTTCATGAACCCGGTCGCGCCCGGCCGCGATATCGCGCGGTCGATCCAGCCCGACACGGCCCGCAGCGCCGCGCTGTCACGCACCGACACAGCCATCATCTACGACATCCGCTGCGGAACCCTCACCCCCGAAACCTGAGGCGAATGGTGATCCCGGCGCGATTCGAACGCGCGGCCTACAGATTAGGAATCTGTCGCTCTATCCTGCTGAGCTACGGGATCGCCGAGCCTCCCTCTAGGGGAAATCGGGGCAGAATTGAAGGCCGGATTCGCCATACCTGCCGAGACTCAGCTTGCGCGGGCCAAGCCTGCCGGGCGGAAAAATTCGCTGGAACTGGCGGCGTGCCGCGTGGCGAAGGACCCGTGGGACGATCTCGCCATGGGCGAGCATCGCGCGCGTCGTGCGCGCGTACGACGGATATGCGCTGGTGCTGGAAATCCAAAAAAGCGCCGCCGAGCGCTGCCCGCTGCCGGACGGCACGCAAGTCCGCGCCCGCGGCTTCCTGCGCGACGGCCGCCTCGAGATCAGCCATCCGCTGAATGTCGAAAACCTCGGCGATGCGCGCCGGCTTACGTCTCCGGAATAAGGCCCGAGGCTTCCGGGTCACCGACGATGCGCTCCAGCGCCTTGCGCAGCTTGCTCAGCGCCTGATGCTCGATCTGGCGCACGCGCTCCTTGGAGACTCCGAGGTCTGCGCCAAGCGCTTCCAGCGTCATCGGCTCGTCGGAAAGGCGACGCCGCGTGATGATGTCCATCTCGCGCGGGTTCAGGGATTTCAGCGCTTCGGCGATCCACACCCGGCGTTTCTCGGCGTCGCGCCGCGCCATGACCGACTGTTCAGGGATCGCGGCTTCATCGGCGATCAGATCCTGCCATTCGGCGTCTCCGTCTGCAGACATCGGCGCATTGAGCGACCGGTCGGCGCCCGACAGGCGCGAAGCCATCGTCTCGACATCGCGCACCGGCACGCCGAGATGTGTCGCCACCCATTCCCGGTTCTCCGGCGTCATGATGCCGTCTCCCGTGTCGGCAATGCGCGCGCGCAGACGGCGCAGGTTGAAGAACAGGGATTTCTGCGCCGACGTTGTCCCGGTCCGGACGATCGACCAGTTGCGCAGCACATAGTCCTGGATCGCAGACCGGATCCACCAGCTGGCATAAGTGGAGAAGCGCACCTCGCGTTCCGGTTCGAACCGGGCGGCCGCCTGCATCAGGCCGACATTGCCTTCGGAGACCAGGTCCGCCATCGGCAGGCCGTAATGCCGGAACTTGGAGGCCATCGCGATCACCAGGCGCATATAGGCGGTCGTGAGCTCGTGGAGGGCCGCCTCGTCATCCTGCTCGCGCCAGCGCCGGGCCAGGTCTGCCTCATGCGCGGGCTCAAGCAGCGCAACTTTCATTGCAGTGCGCAGATACTGGCGATCTGCAGGCGTATGGGACTCGTATGCGCTGGCCATTCGGTGTCCTCCCGGCGAAACGACCCGGTTTGATCTATGGCCTGTCTACGCAGCGGCGGAAGAATTGGATCAGTCCGGGCTTGATTCCAGCGGCCGACGGACTAGTTCGCCGCCCGCCTTGACGCCGCTGCGCCCAAAGGCCTAACTCGCGCTCCGGAACACAACCAGAACGACCGGACTGACCCCATGAGCCCCGCCCCCGAAGACCTCCTCCCCCGCCGCTCCGCCGAAATCTGCCGGGGCACGCTGCGCCTGCTCGGGCATCTCGGCTATTACGGGCTCACGGAAATGACGCTGGCCAACAACCGGCGGGCCGACATTGCGGCTATCGGGCCGGGCGGCGACATCTGGATGATCGAGATCAAGTCCAGCATCGCAGACTTCAAGTCGGACCATAAATGGCGCGAATACATGGATTTCTGCGACCGGCTCACCTTCGCGGTCGGGGATGACTTTCCGCAGGAGCTGATCCCGCCCGAAGCCGGCCTGATCGTTGCGGACGCTTTCTACGGCGCGGTGATCCGAGACGCGCCGGAAGCGAAGCTCGTGCCGGCGCGCCGCAAGGCGGTGACGCTGCGTTTTGCGCGCCTCGCCGCAGCCAGGCTGACAGGCGTTGCCGATACGGGCTGGACGCCGGCCGATGACGGGCTTACGTCGCCGCTGACATGAGTCTCGCTTATCCCATTGCCCGCAGCCTCGACGAGGCGACCCGGCCCGGCGTGAAAACCGCCCGGACGCTGCGCGAAGCTGCGGCCAGTTCGCCCGGCGCACGGGTCGTGGGGCTCGAGACGAGCTGGCTCCACCTGACGGAAGAGGAAGCGGCCGCCCTCGTGGCCGCGCAGGGCCTTGAGGGTCCGGCCGGCTACCTGCAGCGTTACGAAGACACATCGGGTCATGTCGTCGTTGCGGTCACCTGGTGGAAACTTGCGGACCCGAATGCGCCCAAGGCCGCGCCGCCGCCTCCTGCCGCGCCGCCCGAAGCGCCGGCCTCAGCCGACCATACGGACGATCTCTACTTCCGCCGGGGCCGCACCAAACCGCGCCGCAAGCGGCCGATCGATCCCAACCAGCTGGACCTGTTCGACGTCGGCTCTGGCTCCTGAGCCGGCCTCAGGCCGGCACAGGCACCGGGCCTCGATAGACCGAGCGCGGCCGCACGAGCCGCCCTTCCCCGATCTGCTCGCGCGCATGCGCCGTCCAGCCCAGCACACGGCCACAGGCGAATACCGGCGTAAACGCATCGCGCGCCAGGCCGAGAGCTTCCAGCAGCAATGCAGTGTAGAACTCCACATTCGTCTCGAGCTTGCGCTGCGGGTATTTCTTCGCGAGCCGTCCGAGCACCGCGCGTTCGATATGTTCCGCAAACCGGATGCGGCCTGATGTGCCCGGCAGGCGTGCGACGGCCGCCTTGAGCGCGTCGGCGCGCGGATCGCGCACGCGGTAGACGCGGTGACCGAACCCCATCAGCCGCTCGCCCCGTCCCAGCGCCCCGTCGATCCAGGCTTCGGCATTTTCCGGCGCACCGATGTCATCGATCATGTCGAGCACCGGCCCGGGGGCGCCGCCATGCAGCGGCCCCTTGAGGGCCGACAGGCCCGCAACCGCAGCCGAGACCAGGCCGGCCCGCGTCGAGGCCACCACGCGCGCTGCAAAGGTCGAGGCGTTCAGGCCATGGTCGCACACCGTGACAAGATAGGCGTCGAGCGCCCGGGCTTCGGCCTGATCGGGCACCCGTCCGGTCAGCATACGGAGAAAGTCGGCTGCGTGTGACAGATCCGGATCGGGCGCAATCGGCGCTTCGCCTCTTGCCCGGCGGATGGCGGCTGCGGTGAACACGGCGCCTGCAGCCGAAAGTCGGATCGCCGCGTCAAGGCTTTCGTCGTCCGGCAGCATGGCCCAGCCCACCCGCAGGAAGGAAATCACATCCAGACCGTCCGGAATCTCGGCCACATGCGCGAACACGTCCGCCCGCGCCGCGCCGATACGGGCGCCCAGCGCACGAACATCCGGCAGCGTATCGAACATGCCCTGCCACAAGAGGTGCGCCCCATCCTCGAACGCCATCGACGCGGCTAGCATTTCTACCGGCCAGCCACGGATCACAAGACGTCCATTCTGTCCGTCTACGTCCGAAAGGACCGTTTCTGCAGCAACGACATTTTCAAGCCCGGTATCCATGTTCGGTCTCCTTTTCTTGAGCCGTATGTCGCGCAGGGGCTGGTCAACGTCAATCTTGATCAATATAATCAATATATGATGTGGATCGGACGCTCAGAGGCATTGGAAGAACTGGGCGTGAAACCCCAGACACTGTACGCCTATGTCAGCCGGGGCCTGATCGCCTCGAAGCCGGACGCGGACGATCCGCGCGCCAGCCTCTATGCCGCTGCGGATATTGCTGCCCTTGTCAAACGCCGCCGCAGCGGGCGCGGGAGGCAGGCGATTGCCCGCGCTGCCATCGCCTGGGGCGAACCGGTGATGGAAACAGCCATAACCACGGTGCAGGGCGGAAAGCTGATCTATCGCGGCAAGGATGCGGTACGTCTCGCCGCCGATGCCACACTCGAAGAGGCTGCCGCCCTTCTCTGGAATGCCCGCGCGCTGCCCCCGCCGCGTGCCGTGTCCAGCGTGCCGGATGGCGACTCCGGCAAGATGCGTGCACTCGCCTACCTCGCCTCACACGCCGCTTCCGATGCGCCGAGCTTTGCGCGGGGCGCTGCAGCCCTCGCCGCCGAAGGCAGCGACCTCCTGGCCGGCTTCGGCGCAGCGATTACGGGTGCCGGAGGGCGCGGCTTCTTCCACCAGCGTCTCGGCCGCCATTGGGGCCTCACGCCGGGCGGCACGGATCTGGTGCGCCGGGCTTTGGTGCTCGTGGCCGACCATGAACTAAACCCGTCCACCTTCGCCGCGCGGGTCGCGGCCTCCACCGGCGCGCCGCTCGCGGCCTGCGCGCTCGCCGGCTGCGCCACGCTGACTGGCCCGTTGCACGGTGAGGCCTCCGCCCGCGCGCTAACTTACCTTCGCGCCGCAATGGACGATGACCCGGCCGCCGCCCTCGCCCGCATCGCCGCACGCGGCGAGCGCATTCCCGCCATCGGACACACGCTGTATCCGGCCGGCGATCCGCGCGCCGCCGCGCTCCTGCGCTGGATGAAGCCGGCCGCAGACCTCAAGCGCGCCGTACGCGCTGCAGAGGAAGCCTCAGGCGAAGCGGCGAACATCGACATGGCGCTCGCCGCGCTCAGCGTGCAGCTTTCCCTTCCGGACGACGCGCCATTCCTGATCTTTGCCAGCGGACGCATGGCCGGCTGGATCGCACACGCCATGGAGCAACGCGCCAGCGCGCGCCCCATCCGTCCGCGTGCGAACTATGTCGGCGTCTAGATCCGCGCCTTGAGGCTCTCGGCGACGGCTTCCGCCGTGATGCCGAAATGCTTGTAGAGCTGCTGGTAAGGCGCGCTCGCGCCGAAGCTGCCCATGCCGACAAAACCGCCCTCGGCACCGATCCAGCGATCCCATCCAAACCGGACACCGGCTTCGACGGCAACCTTGGGTAAGCCCTTGCCCAGCGTCGTCTGCTGGTAGGCCGCATCCTGCTGGCCGAACAGTTCCATCGACGGCATCGACACGACGCGCACGCCGATCCCTTCTGCTGCCAGCAGCGCCTGTGCCTTCAGCGCGATCTCAACTTCCGAGCCCGTCGCGATCAGCACGCCGCGCTCCTTGCCCTTTGCCGGTGAGAGGACATAGGCTCCCTTGGCGGAGAGGTTTTCGTCCGTATGCGTCTTGCGGGCCGGCGTCACATTCTGGCGGGTCAGCGCCATCGTGGATGGCCCCTCCTGACGCGCCAGCGCCAGTTCCCAGCACTCGGCCGTCTCCACACCATCGGCGGGGCGGAACACCAGCATGTCCGGCATCGCGCGCAGCGACGCGATCTGTTCCACCGGCTGGTGGGTTGGCCCGTCTTCGCCCAGCCCGATCGAGTCGTGGGTCATCACGTGCACCACACGCAGACCCATCAGCGCGCCGAGCCGGATCGCAGCGCGGCTGTAATCGGCGAACACGAGGAACGTGCCCGAATACGGAATGATGCCGCCATGCAGCGCCATGCCGTTCATCGCCGCCGCCATCGCATGCTCGCGCACGCCGTAATGGATATAGCGCCCGTCCCAGCTCTTCGGCGTCATCGGCGCCGTGGAGCTGGTCTTGGTATTGTTCGAACCTGACAGGTCGGCCGAACCGCCAACCATTTCCGGCACCAGGTGCGTGATCACTTCAAGCGCTTCGCCGCTCCACACGCGCGTAGCCTTGGAGGCGCCGCCTTCAACGACGGCCTTCTTGTGCTTGGCCACGGCCTTGGCGAGATTCTTCGGCAGGCGGCCGGCAATCGCGGCATTGAACTCGCCCTTGTGCGGGCTGGCGGCCAGGCGTTTCTTCCAGGCCGCGTGGTCCTCGCGGCTGCGCTCGCCCGCCTTCTCCCAGGCTTTCTCGATGGCCTCGGGCACTTCGAACGGCGCGTGAGGCCAACCGAGCGTCTCACGAATGCCGGCAATCTCCTCGGCGCCATACGGGCCGCCATGGGCCTTGCCGGTCCCGGCCAGTTTCGGCGCTCCGAAACCGATGATCGTTTTCACCGCCAGGAAAACCGGCTTCTTCTGCTTCGTCGCCCATTTAAGCGCGTCGGCCACGTCTTTCTCGTCATGTCCGCTCACACGGCGCGTCACCCAGCCTGAAGCCTCGAAGCGCATGCATTGATCGGTCGAATCGGACAGGTCGGTCGACCCGTCGATGGTCACCGCATTGTCGTCGAACAGCACGATCAGTTTGTTCAGCTTCAGGTGCCCGGCCAGCGTGATCGCCTCCTGGCTCACGCCTTCCATCAGGCAGCCATCGCCCGCGATTACCCAGGTGCGGTGATCGACCAGATCGTCGCCGAACCGTGCATTGAGGTGGCGCTCGGCCATCGCCATGCCAACGGCCGTGGCAATGCCCTGCCCCAGCGGCCCGGTCGTCGTCTCGACACCGGCGGTCACGAAATTCTCGGGATGCCCCGGCGTCTTTGCGCCCAGCTGGCGGAAATTGCGGATATCGTCGCGCGAGACCGATTTGTAGCCGGTCAGGTGCAGCAACGAATAGATCAGCATCGACCCGTGACCCGCCGACAGCACGAAACGGTCTCGGTCCGGCCAGGCCGGATCTTTCGGATCGAACTTCAGGAATTTGCGGAACAGCACCGTTGCGGCGTCCGCCATGCCCAGAGGCAGGCCGACATGGCCCGATTTTGCAGCTTCGACGGCGTCCATGGACAGCGCCCGCACGGCATTTGCCATGTCGCGATTAGTGACAGCCATTCTGCTGGTCTCCCGGAGTTTTTCGCGCTTCGTGCTAGGCCAGACTCTCGCCGCACCGTCAAGGCGCTTGGCGCCGGGCAGCATTGCCGTTAGTCCAAGAAAGACATGTCAGACCTCGACCCGGCCGCCGCCCGACTCGATGCCGCCCTCC
Organism: Hyphomonas sp.; assembly: GCF_016125515.1. Taxonomy (GTDB): domain Bacteria; phylum Pseudomonadota; class Alphaproteobacteria; order Caulobacterales; family Hyphomonadaceae; genus Hyphomonas. The sequence goes on along the minus strand of NZ_WGLO01000009.1, from coordinate 22,968 downwards.
AGCGCCTGGAGGCTGCGCTGGAATCGCATTTGCTGCGATCCGGCAATCCGGTGGCCCTACGGGCCGAGATCGCCGCCCTTGTGACCGACCGGGCCCGGCTCGCCGAGGAGCTCGATCAATCCTTGGCACGCGAAAAAGAGCTCCAGTCACTCGCCGATGAGGCGAGTATGGCCCTCGGCTCCGCCATTGCGGAAGTTCGCGCGGCCCTCGGCAGCGAGGGCGAGTAGATGGCCAAGGCCGACATCACCCTCCGCGGCCGCACCTTCTCGATTGCCTGCGCGCCCGGGCAGGAAATGCGGGTCCAGCGCCTCGCCGAACAGCTCGACACCAGGGTCCGCCAGATTTCCGATGCCGTGGGCGATATCGGCGACGAGCGCCTGTTGCTGATCACCGCCCTCGCCCTGATGGACGAACTCGACAGCGTCCGGCGCGGCGTCTCTGCCCGTCCGGACACCGAAGCCCGCGCAGTCGAGCTGCTGATCCAGATGGCCGGAAAGGTCGAAGCCCTCGCCGCCCGGCTCGAGAATGACAATTAGACGCGTTCACCGCGACGGCATGCAGCAGCGCCGCGCCGGCCCGCCCGGTCTATGTTAGTCTGAACCTGAACGCGAAAAGGCAAACCTCCATGCAAAACATCCTGGGCATCGGCCTCTACGTCGTGATGGGGGGCCTCGTCGTGGTTCTGGCGCTCGGCATCATCAACCTTGTGCGCCAGGATGAAAACCAGCCCAGCCGGTCCAACAAGCTGATGCGCCTGCGCGTCATCTTCCAGGCTGTCGCGATCCTGCTGCTCGTCGTCATCGGCATCGCGGCCGGCGCCGTCAAGTTCGGCGGGTAGGCATGGTCAAGCTCGACAAAATCTACACCCGCACGGGCGACAAGGGCGAAACCCGCCTCTCCACCGGCGAGACCGTGCCCAAATGGCACCCCCGCGTCGCCGCCTATGGCACGGTGGATGAACTGAACGCGGCGCTCGGCGTCGCGGCGCTGGAAGCGAAAGGCGACATGCTGACCGCCCTCCGCCGCATCCAGAATGATCTGTTTGACCTCGGCGCAGACCTGGCCACGCCCGACCGCGGACGGGTGCTCGAATGGACCCCGCTGCGGATCGTCGAGGCGCAGGTGACGCGCCTTGAAACCGAGATCGACACGATGAATGCGGTCATCCCGCCGCTCGACAGTTTCATCCTGCCCGGCGGCTCACCGCTGTCCGCACACCTGCATGTCGCCCGCACCCTCTGCCGGCGAGCCGAGCGGCAGATGGCCGAACTCGCCGCAATACCGGAAGAGCCGGTCGGTGCGCCCGCCCTCGCCTTCATCAACCGCCTGTCAGACTGGCTGTTCGTGGCCGGCCGCGCCGCCAACAAGGACGGCGCCGACGACATCAAATGGGTGCCGGGCGCGAACCGCTAGCGCCGCAGCGCGTCGCGCAGCTCCGCCATCAGGCCGAACAGCTCGATCACCGGCGTCACCTTGCCGTCGCCGCGATACTCCCGGTACAGACTGTCGACGTTGACGGCGATCCGTTCGGCGTCGCCCCAGCTGGCATAATCGCCCAGCGCAATGTCCAGCGCCGCCTCACGCACCGGCAGGCCCGCATCAAAGCGCTTGCGCGCCTCGCGGTCGACAAAGGCGAGATAGTCGGCCACACGCTGCACGCCCGCCTTGTCCGTGATCGGACCATGCCCGGGCACGATCACGTCCACATCCATGGCGATGATCTTTTCGCAGGCGCCGATCCAGTTGCGCACTGGCCCCGCCCACATCAGCGGCGTGCCGTCGATGAACAGGATGTCGCCCGTGAACACCGCCCGGTCGCCCGGCACATGCACCAGCACATCCCCGCCGGTATGCGCGGGCCCGACCTCGATCAACTGCACCGCCTTGTCGCCCACCTTAAGGTCCAGCGTGCCGGAGAAGGTGCGCGTCGGCATGCGCTCATCGACATCCTCGAAATCGAAAGGCGCGAAAATGTCGGCAAAATAGGCGCCCGCCGGGCCGAGCTTCGCACCGGCCGCCTTGAACATGGCCAGCGTAGCAGGCGGCACTTCGGCCATCTCTTTGGCGCTGGCCTCGCTGGCAATGATCTCCGCCTGCGGACAACATCCGTTGCCATGGCAGTGGTCGCCATTGGCATGTGTGTTGACGATCGTGCCGATCCGGTTTGCCGGAATACCGGAGGCATCTTCCATTGCTACCAGCATGTCGCGCGTCAGGCCCATGTCGAACAAGGTGTCGACAAGCAGCGACGCCTCGCCGTCGCGGATCAGCCCGGCATTCGACCAGCCCCATCCGCCATCCGGCTGCAGCCAGGCGTATAGTCCGTTGCCGATATCCTTGAGGCCCTTCGAGTAGTCCCAGCGCTGCGCCATATTGGCTCCTCCCGATGTTTTGCAGCATCAAGGCAGGCTCCAGCCCAGCTTGCAAGCGGGCGCGCCGCGATCACGCGGTCAAGACGTCGCCACCGCCGCCGGATCCGCCGACGCTTCGGGCACATCAACGTGCATCGCATCGGCCAGCGCGGCGAGCAGCGGCGTCGGGCGATAGTCCGGCAGCAATGCCCGCAGCTTGCGGCCATCAATGGCGTGCGGCACGGTCCAGAGGTAGCGCATTTCCATCACCTCCCGAATATCCGGCGCAAACAGCCCAGCCACGCGCATGGCACCCCAGGGCATCGAACCGACCTTCAGCGCTCGCCCGGCAACCCGCTCCATCGCGGTTACAAGCTCGTGGCCTGTCAGGTTGAACCCCTCGAAACCGAAGCCGGCGAACGGGCCGATCTGCGCCCGCTTTTCCGCGAGGCCCACCATCGCCCGGGCCATGTCCGGCAGGTAGGCCCAGGCATGCACCCGGTCCAGCGGCCCGGGATAGGTCACCCGCCCCTGCCCGGCCTTGGCGGCGATATAGGTGTCGAACCAGTTGCCGGTCTTCTCGCGCTCGATGAAATCGCCGCCCCGCAGGATGAGCGTCTGCACGCCTTCATCCGCCGCTTCGGCATAGAGGTTCTCCATCGCTTCGCGCAGTTTGCCCTTACGCGTCGTCGGTTGCGGCAGGGTCATCTCGTCCAGCACCGGCGGCATGCCCGACCCGTAATTGTAGACATTGCCGGGCAGCAGCACGCTCGCGCCGGTCGCTTTGGCGGCGGCAAGTGTCGAGGCGGCGAGGCGGGGCAGGTCCCGCGCCCAATTGCTGTAGGCCGGGTTCAGCGCATTGACGATCACGTCCGCGCCGGCGGCTGCCGCGCTCACCGCATCGGCATCGAACGCATCGGCGGTCACGCGCTCTATGCGCGGATCGATCCGACCGGAATCCCAATCCCGCGCCAGGCCGCGCACCCGCCAGCCCGCCGCAAGGAAGGCCTGCGCGGCCGCCCGGCCGAACCGTCCCTTTGCGCCGAGAATAATCACGTCCTTTGCCATGTTGGCCTCCGTCCTGGGTTGACGGTCTCAAGATATGTATCCACTATTGGAACAGCACTTGCACATTTTCGTATATCGACATCCATTTTTGGATATCCGTTATGACGCAGCTCGACTGGGCCCTGCTCCAGAGCTTCGCCGCTGTTGGCGAACACGGCTCGCTGTCCGCAGCCGCCCGGGCCACCGGCACCAGCCAGCCGACGATGAGCCGGCATGTGTCGGACCTTGAAACCAGGATCGGCGCCCGCTTGTTCGAGCGCACCTCCACCGGGATCGAGCTGACCCCCGCCGGCGCCCGCCTGATGGCCCATGCCCGCGAAATGTCGTCCGCCGCCGAACGCCTCTCGCTCACTGCGGCCGGACAGGACGACCGGCTCGCCGGATCGGTCCGGATCACCGCCAGCAACATCGTCGCCACCTATGTCTTGCCCGACATCCTCACAGCCTTGCGCATCGCCGAGCCGGACATCGAAATCGAACTCGTCTCTTCCGACCGGAGCGAGAACCTGCTCCGCCGCGAAGCCGATATTGCCGTGCGCATGTACCGCCCGGAGCAACCCGATGTGATCGCGAAGAAGCTCGGCGACCTGCCGATCGGCATGTTCGCGGCCCGGTCCTACATCGACCGGCGCGGCATGCCGCAAACCATTGAGGATATCCTCGGCCATGACGTGGTCGGCTATGACCGCTCGACCCTCGTAATCGACGGCTTCGCGCGCGGCGGCCTGAAGGTCGACCGCGAGTTCTTCGCCTTCCGCAGCGATGACCAGGTCGTCTGTTGGCAGATGGTTGTGGCCGGATACGGCATCGGCTTCAACCAGGTCAGCATCGGCGAGGCTGATCCCCGCGTCGTGCGCATTCCGCTCGCCGGCGAACTCGGAAGCCTGCCCGTCTGGCTGGTCGCGCATGCCGAACTGAAAGCCACGCCGCGCATCCGCCGCGTCTACGATTTCCTCGCTGAACAGCTCACCGCCACCTACCGCGATTAGAACCGGTCCAGCAGCCGCTTGAGATATTCCTTCTCATCCTCGTCTTCCGCTTCGTTATAGCGGCGGCGCAATTCGTCGAGGATGTCCTTGGCGCGCTGCCGCTCGGCCTTCTCGGGAATCTCGACATTTTCCCCGTCATTGCCGGCGCCCATCAACGAACGGCCCATCGGGTCCTGCCCGCCGCCCCGTTCACCGAGACGCGCCGCCTGCAGGCTGTCCAGCGCCGACGCCATCCCGCGCGACAGTTCGGACATCAGCTGCGTCGCCCGTTCCTGCTCCGCGATGGCGCGGCCTTCATTACCGTTCTCCAGCGCCCGTTCGGCCCGGCGCTGCGCTTCGCGGATCGCGGACAAGGCGTCCGGATCGATCTTCGCGCCCTCGCCGCCGGCGCCCTCACCTTCGCCTTCGCCGCTACGCTTGGCGAACTCCTCGACCAGCCGGCCGAGTTCGGCCTGACGCTCCGCCAGCGTACCACCGCGATCGAAGCCGCCGCCCTGATCGCCGTCCTGCGGCTCGCCCTGATCGCCCGCACCGGTGCCGGTTTCGCCGGCCTGTTCGCCGCGGCCCATGCCGCTGCCTTCCTGTTGTCCGCCGGCGCCTTCGTCGGCGCCCTCACCGTCGGGCGAGCCAAAGGGCGGCGGCGTGCCGCCCTGGCCTTGCGGCTGCTCCCCGCGTTGCTGGGCCAGCGTATCGTCGTTCAGCTGGCGCTGCTCGCGCAGCAACTCCGACAGGCGCCGCATCGCATCGGTCAGCTCCTGCTCCTCGGGCGGCAGGTCGCCCTGCTCCCCATCCGCCTGCTGTCCCGGCAGGCCCTGGCCCTGCTGGCCTTCGCCGCCTTTCTGGAATTCCAGATTCTCCAGCATGTTGGTGATATCGGAGAGCAGCTGGCGCGCCTGATCCGTCGCGCCGGTATCGGTCAGGTCCTGCAGCGCGTTCAGCATGTCCTCGAAGTCGCTGCCGCCGAGCCCCTGCCCGCCCGCCTGCGCCTGGCCATCCTCATCGGAAGGCGGCGAGTCGAGCCCATTGGCAATCGCCTCGGCCATCTTCGCGGCGAGGTATTCGTTGGCCGCATCGCGGAACGCTTCCATCAGCCTGCGGATCTCTTCCTCCGGCGCGCCGTCGCGCAGCGCCCGTTCCAGCGCCGCCCGCGCCGCTTCCAGCCGCCGGGCCGCATCCGCCGCGCTGCCATACTCCAGCTTCAGGGCCATCGCCCAGAGCAGCGGATCCACCGCGTCGGCCTCGGCCTTCGAATCGGCGGCCACCAGTGTGCTCTCAGCCATCTTGAAGCCCATGAAGATGCCGAGATCGTCAAAGAACATCTCGCCCTTGTAGGTCACCGAGCCCAGCAGCGCCGCCGCCTGACGCACCCCGTCCGGCGCCCGCGCGAGCCGTCCCGTAGCCGTGAGGTTCAGTGCGCCATCGGTCAGCGCCTCTTCATTCTTTCCGGCCTCGGCATAGCCGCGCGGCTCGCGCAGAACCGTCACGCGCACTTCCTGCGCCACCTGCGCCAGCGGGTCGAGGAACAGTTTCTCCGGCAGGATATAAGGCACAGTCTCGCTGCGCCCTTCCTGCCCGGACCCATCGGTTGCAATCAGTTGCAGCTCCACGGGCAGTCCCGCCCACGCATGCCGCGTCAGGTCGAGCTCCACGGACGCGTTCGCTTCCTTCGCGCCCGCGGCGCCGGGCATCGGCACCGGCACACGGTCTTCTGCATCAGGCGCCGTCGGGTGCGGCTCCTGCAACCGGATCGCCAGATCCACGCTGACCACTCCGTAATCGTCCTGCGCTTTCCAGGCAAACTTCACCCGGTCCTGCGCGCCGGGCTCCGGCGCGCTGACAAACTCGATCGCCGGGATTGCATCCGGAAGGACGGTAAAACTGTAGCGCGCCCGCTCGCCCCACCACCGGACGCTGATCCGCGTGTCACCGTTGATCGTCGCCTTGGCTTCCCAGGCGCCGTCCGGCGTGGAAACAAACCTTGCCGCCTTGTCGCGCGCGCCCTTCATCACAAGGCGCGGCGCCGTGCGCGCTTCGGTGCGCAGCGTCACTTCTGAACCCTTCGGAACACGGACATCTTCGCTGCCCGGCTTCAGGAAGATCGGCGGCCTGCCTGTATGTTCCGGCGGCGTCACCCAGGCCTCGACGACCATCTTGTCGGCGCCAACGAGCGCGCCATAGTCCGGGAACAGGGCGCGCCAGACCCGGCCGGGGCCATCCCCGCCCGCCAGTACAGCAAACGCGATCACTGCCGCCGGCAGGACCGCGCGCAGCATGTAAGGGTCAAGCGCCCGCCATTCGGCGTTCAGCGTCGGCAGGCGCAGGTTCTTCAATTCGGCAAGCAGCCGCTCGCGGTGCACCGCCCAAAGGCCTGCCGCCTCTGCGGACGGATAAGCGGGCCGGTCCTTCAGCGACGACAACGGCCGCAGCTCCGAGGAGGCTTCCAGCATGTCGGACGCCTCACCGTCGTCCGGCGGTGCATAGCGCTGGTGGCCGCGCCAGACCAGCAAGGCCGTGGCCGCCAGCAGGATCGGCGTCAGTAGCGCGGCGGTGATCTTGTCCAGGCGGTCAAAACTGCCGGACAAGGCCGCCGACAGGAACAGCGTAACCAGCACGAAGACCGGCCAGTAAGCATGCCCCAGCGCCAGCAGCGTGAGCCGGCGCTTCGTTGCGGCGACCTTTGCCGCAATCTGGGTCAGGCCTCCATCGTAAGCCACTCGGGCACGTGCTCCAATCCGGTCATCTCTTCAAAAGTCGGCCGTCTGCGGATGATATCGTAACGGTCCCCGTTCACCAGCACTTCCGGCACCAGCGGCCGCGCGTTGTAGGCCGAAGACAGCACCGCCCCATAGGCGCCGGCGGACATGAAAGCGAGCCGGTCACCAGGCGCCACTTCCGGCAGCTCGCGCTCCGAGGCGAACTTGTCCGTCGACTCGCATATCGGGCCGACCACGTCATACGTCTTGCGTGCATGCCCCGCGTCCGGCTCGGCCAGCGGCAGGATATCGTGATGCGCGCCGTAAAGGGCGGGCCGGATCAGGTCGTTCATTCCGGCATCGATGATCAGGAAGGTGCGGTCCGGCGCCTGCTTTTCGTAGAGCGCCGTCGTCAAAAGAACGCCGGCATTGCCCGCGATCACGCGCCCCGGCTCCAGTATCACTTCGAACCCGTGCCCGGCGGTCACCTCGGCGATCATCGCCGCATAGGCGGTCGGGGGCGGCGGTGCATCACCGTCCTTATACGGAATACCTAGCCCGCCACCCACATCGATCCGGCGGATATCATGCCCCTGCCCGCGCAGCCGCAGGGCGAGCGTAACCACCTTCTCGAAGGCCGCGCGCATCGGCGTCAGGTCGCCGATCTGGCTGCCGATATGAACATCCACACCGACCGTTCGGATGCCCGGCAGACGAGCCGCTTCAGCATACAGCGCTTCGGCTTCGCCCCAGGGCACGCCGAACTTGTCGCCGGACTTGCCAGTCGAGATGTTGGGATGTCCGCCGGCGGCCACATCGGGGTTCACGCGCAGCGCAATCGGCGCGTCGCGGCCGACCTTCACAGCGACTTCGGACAGAAGGCGCAGTTCGCCCGCGCTCTCCACATTGAACTGGTGGATGCCCTGCTCCAGCGCGAGCGCCATTTCCGCGGCGGTCTTGCCGACGCCGGAGAAGACGATCTTCGAGGCCGGAATGCCCGCCTTGCGGGCCCGCATCAGCTCGCCGCCGCTGACGACGTCCGCGCCGCACCCCTGCGCGGCGAGGGTGGCCAGCACGGCCAGGTTGCCATTGGCTTTCACAGAATAGGCGATCAGCACGCTCTGCCCACGGAAGGCTTCGGCGATCACATTCGCATGGCGCACCAGCGTGGCGGAGGAATAGACATAACAGGGCGTGCCGACGTCGCCCGCCACCGTCTCAAGGCTCACCCCCTCGCAATGAAGGTGGCCCCCGGAATAGTTGAAATGGTGCATCCGTGCTCCGGGGCTTTAGTCGAGGTCGCCGAGGCCGCCGTCATCGACATCGCCGGCGGGCTTCGATTGTGGCACTTCCCCGCCCCAGTCATTTTCGGTCAGGCCTTCGGCCGGATTGTCGCTGATGGCCACCGCCACGTCGAGCGGAGCGCCGGCCTCCGGCACGGAGGTCAGCGAAGCCGCGAGCGTGATCACCGGCTCAGCCGGCGGCGCGGTCTGGCATCCGGCCAGGATCAGCCCGGCGCCCGCCGCAAGAAGCCACCGCGCGCGCATCAGTTCGTCGGGCCACCGAGGAGTTCATCCTCGGTGTCCTCCTCCGGCGTCGCCTCAGGGCGCTCCGGCAGGGGCGGCAGGCTCGTATTGTCCGGATCGGGCAAGTCTGCCGGGTCCAGGTTGTCCGGATTGCCCACCAGCGGTCCGGGGCGTTTCAGGTCGCCCGTCAGCCCGCAGGCCGACACACCGCCAAGAAGAACCAGCGCCGCGGCGGCGCCAAGAAGCCGTTTCATGTTCGTCACTCCAGTCGAAGTCTCTGTGTCCACTGTGCCACTTGTTCCTGAACCCGAACAGGGCTTGTGCCGCCATAAGATGTCCGGGATGAGGCAGACGCCTCCACCGTCAGCACATTGAAAACATCTTTGGTGATTGCGGAATGCACCTTCTGCATGTCGGCGAGGGAAAGTTCCGCCAGCTGGACGCCTTTTTCCTCGGCCAGGGCAACGATCCGCCCGGTCACATGGTGGGCGTCGCGGAAAGGCAGGCCGAGCTCGCGCACCAGCCAGTCAGCAAGGTCGGTGGCCGTTGAAAAGCCCTTCCCGGCCGCCTCCAGCATGTTGTCCGGCTTGAACCGGATCGTCTCGACCATGCCGGCCATGGCCCGCGCACAAAGGCCGAAGGTGTCAAAGGCTTCGAAGGTCAGCCGCTTGTCGTCCTGCAAGTCCTTGGCATAGGCCAGCGGCAGGGCCTTCACGGCGCCCTGCAGCGCCGCGAACAGGCCGGTGATCAGCGACGCTTTCGCCCGCACCAGCTCGGCCGCATCCGGGTTGCGCTTCTGCGGCATGATCGAAGAGCCCGTCGACCACTCGTCCGGCAGCGCTGCGAAGGCGAATTGGGGGCTCGTCCACAGCACGATCTCCTCGGCGAGGCGCGAAAGATGCGTCGCCGCGATCGACAGGCTGGCCAGGGCTTCCAGCGCGAAATCGCGCGCCGAGACCGCGTCCAGCGAGTTCGCCATCGGCCGCGCAAAGCCCAGCGCTTCGGCCGTCATGTCGCGGTCGATCGCAAAGCCTGTCCCGGCCAGCGCCGCCGCGCCCAGCGGGCACTCGTTCAGCCGCACGGCACAATCGAGAAGGCGCGTTCGGTCGCGCTCCAGCATCTCGACATAGGCCAGCAGATGGTGGCCAAGGGTCACCGGCTGGGCAGTCTGAAGATGGGTAAAGCCCGGCATGAACGTCGCGGCATGCTCCCCGGCCCGGCGCACCAACGCGGCCTGCAGGGCAATGATCAGGTGCGTCGTGTCGTTCAGCGCCCGGCGCGTCCAGAGGCGGAAATCCGTGACCACCTGGTCATTGCGCGAGCGCGCCGTATGCAGGCGCCCAGCGGGTTCGCCGATCAGCTCCTTCAGGCGCGCTTCGACATTCATGTGAATGTCTTCCAGCTCGCGCCGGAAGGGGAAGGTGCCATTGCGCAGCTCGGCTGAAACAAGGTCCAGCCCGGTCTGGATCGCCTCATTGTCGGCGGCTGTCAGAATTCCCATTTCGGCCAACATGTCGGCATGGGCGCGGCTGCCGGCCACGTCCTCTTCGGCCATCCGCCGGTCGACATCGAGCGAGGCATTGATCTCGTTCATGATCGCCGAAGGCGTTGCGGCAAAACGGCCGCCCCACATTGACTGGCCTTTACCCGAATTCATCGCCATATCCTTCGTCATTGCCTCACGGAGCCCCAAGGAACCTGGAACCCCGCATGACCCGCTACGCTTTTGCAGGCCTCTTCTTGGTCGCCCTCGCGGCCATTGTCTATGTGCTGATCAGCGCAGCAGGCGGCAAGGCGCCGCAATATGCGCTTGAACGCTACGCGGTCGGCACCCTCGAAAAGGTCGACTTTTCCGGCGCGGGCCAACATGTTCCCACCGGCTCGTTCAACGGCCCCGACGGCACCGAAGCCGATCTCGACAGCTTCAAGGGCAAGACGATCCTTGTGAACTACTGGGCCACCTGGTGTTCGCCCTGCGAACGCGAAATGCCCTCCCTCGGCGCCCTGCAGGCCGCCCGCGGCGGCGACGCTTTCGAAGTCGTCGCGATCAGCATCGATTCCGATGAGGATGTCGACTATGCTCGCGGCCGGCTCGGTGAACTCGGCGCGTCCAATATCGCCTTCCGCCATGCCCCGCTCGACCGGGGCGACATCGTTTACGGCGCCAATGTCCAGGGCTTCCCCACCTCGATCCTCTACGGGCCCGATGGCCTCGAGCTGGCGCGCCTCTCAGGCGAAGCCGACTGGTCGGCTCCCGAAGCGGTCCAGTTCATCGATGCCGCGCTAAGGCAGGCTCGCAAGGGCTAGCTTCACGCGCGCCAGTTGCTCCGCCATCTGGAATTCCGGCGGCGGCAGCGACGTAGACAACGGCCCCTTGCCCGGCCACATCAGCACGAGCAGGTCGAGTTCCAGCCGCAGCGCCCCGAACATCGCCGGATCCTGCGCCGCCGCAATGTCGCGCGCCACGAGCGCATAGCCATAGGCATCCTGATAGTCGCCGAGATTGACGATGACGCTGTTGTCGACACCGGAATCATATTCGGTCGCGAGGTTCTTCATCAGGAACTCGACCAGCGCCTTCGGATTTCCGCCCGCCGCGCGGCGCATCTCGGCCAGATTGGTTTCCGCCTCAACCAGCAGCGGCTCGATTTCGACCGCCTGTTTGCCGGCTTCGAGTTCGGTCGAGATCTGGTTGAAGAGTTCAGGTTTGAAACCCAGCGCGTCGAACCCGGCGACTTCGTCGGCCTTCGCGCCCGCGCCGAGATGCATCAGGTGATGCGCCGCTTCATTCGCCGCACCTGCCCGGTAGAGGGCCAGTCCGGAGGCCGCATGGCCCGACATCAGCGCCAGACGCTGGTCGACCGACAGGCTCTGCATCTGCAGCCCCGGAATGGTCGGCGTCGACACATCCGGAACATGGCCGGATTGCGCGGGCACGGCGCCTGCAACCTCGACCGCGTCGGGCGTTCCGCCGCCGCAGGCCGCAAGACTTGCCGCGCCCAGCAGCATCAGGCCGAAGCCTCGCCCTTTCCATTGCTTCAGGACACGATCCATGCCCGATCTCCCTTTGGCCCGGGCGATACCTTAATCCCCCGGCCGGACGTCTTCCAAGCCAAAGTTCCGGGTCAGCTGGCCGCGCCGGCGCACCAGTCGGGCTTTTTCTGGTGTCCGTCATAGTCCCAGGTCCGGTGCGTGCCGCCGGCGACGAGCAGGCTGGCCACATCCTTGCCGTCAAGGTCGAGGCTGAGCACGGTCCGCTCGTACCGGTCCTTGCCGCGGGTTTCACGGACGCGGACGGTTCTGCCGCGCGTCAGTTCGAGGGCCGCCTCCTTGGCTTCGAAGCCGAGGTCGCGTTCGGCTTCGCATTTCGCTCCGCCCCGCTGTTTCATCGAGCCGGTCTCCGGCGAGTCGATGCCGTGCAGGCGGAATTTGGTACCATCCGAAAGGCGCCCGGAATCGCCATCCGACCAGTAAACCGTCAGCGCCGCGCTTTGCATCTCCGTTGCGGCGCTTGCCGGGGAGGAGGACGAGGACGCGTAGACCGCCCCGCCTGCCACGATCGACAACAATATGGCCGCTCCGGCCAGATAGGTCAGCGGTGTACGGACCGACATGGCGTGCTCCTGCAGCTTCGTTTCCGAAGCCAGAGGAACCCGCGGGAGGTTACCGGAAGGTTAACTTCCGGCCGCTAGCGCGTCGCGACCGGATGGTCACCGGAATAGTCGTAGAAGCCCTTGCCAACTTTCTTGCCGAGCCAGCCCGCCTCCACATATTTCACAAGCAACGGGCACGGACGATATTTGGAATCGCCCAGTCCGTCATACAGGACCTGCATGATCGACAGGATCGTATCGAGGCCGATGAAGTCTGCCAGTTGCAGCGGGCCCATCGGATGGTTCGCCCCGAGACGCATGGCGGTATCGATGCTCTCGACGTTTCCGACGCCCTCATACAGCGTGTAGACCGCCTCGTTGATCATCGGCACCAGGATGCGGTTGACGATGAAGGCCGGATAGTCGCCGGCATTGGTCGTGGTCTTGTCGATGCGGCCGGCAAAGGTGATGGCCGTGTCATAGGTATCCTGGCTGGTGGCAAGACCCCGGATCACTTCGACCAGTTTCATCAGCGGCACTGGGTTCATGAAGTGCAGACCGATGAACTTCTCCGGACGGTCCGTAACCGAAGCGAGACCGGTGATCGTGATCGAGGACGTGTTGGTCGCAAGATACGTATGCGCTGGAAGCACTTCGCACAGGCCGCGGAAGATCTGTTCCTTCACCGCGCGTTTCTCGGTGGCCGCCTCGATCACCAGATCGGCCTCGGCATGGACCTTGGTCTCCGTGCTCGTCCGTATACGTTTCAAGGCGGTTGTCATCTGGTCCGGCGTGATCAGCGAACGCGCGACCTGGCGGCCCATATTGTGGTCGATCGCCTGCAGCCCCTTCTCCAGCGCAGCGGGCGAAACATCGGTGAGGACGACGTCGTAGCCGGCGAGCGCGGAAACGTGCGCGATGCCATTGCCCATCTGCCCGGCGCCAATGACGCCCACGGTCTTGATCTCTGCCATGGCGACTCTCCTTGAACGCCTGTTGAAGGGGCCCGTTATAGCGTCTTGTGCAGCGCAGCAAAGCCCGGCGCTGCGCCGCCGGTTGAACCCAACTGAAAAGCCCGGCGCCGCAGGGGCACCGGGCTTTGATTCATTTGGATTTCCAGACCTTAGAGGGCGCTGGTCAGTTCCGGAACAGCGACGAAGAGATCCGCCACGAGGCCGTAATCGGCAACCTGGAAGATCGGGGCTTCCTCGTCCTTGTTGATCGCGACGATGATCTTGGAATCCTTCATGCCGGCGAGGTGCTGGATGGCGCCCGAGATACCGACGGCGATGTAGAGTTCCGGCGCGACGATCTTGCCGGTCTGGCCGACCTGGTAGTCGTTCGGGGCGTAGCCCGCGTCGACAGCGGCGCGCGAAGCACCGACGGCGGCGCCGAGCTTGTCCGCCAGCGGCACGATCACTTCGTTGAACTTCTCCGCCGAGCCGAGCGCGCGGCCGCCGGAGACGACGATCTTCGCGGCGGTGAGTTCCGGACGATCCGACTTCACCATCTCTTCCGAAATGAATTCCGACTTGAAGCCGCCCGACGGAGGCGCGACGTCCTCGACCGAAGCCGAGCCGCCTTCGGCCGCTGCCGGGAACGCCGTGCCGCGTACGGTGATGACTTTCTTCGCGTCCGACGATTTAACCGTCATGATCGCGTTGCCGGCATAGATCGGGCGCACGAAGGTCGACGTATCGACGACTTCGACGATTTCCGAAAGCTGCATCACATCGAGCTTGGCCGCGATGCGCGGGGCAATGTTCTTGCCCGTGGTGGTGGCCGCGATGAACACCGCATCATAGCCCGCCATCAGTGGCACCACGAGGGCTTCCATGGCTTCGGCGGTCTGCTTGCGCAGGCTTTCGCCTTCCGCTTTCAGCACTTTGCGGACGCCGGAGATCTTCGCAGCGGCCGGGGCAACCGAACCGGCGTTTTCACCGGCGACGAGCACGTCGACATCGCCGCCGAATTTCAACGCGGCGGTCACCACCTTGTGCGTCGCATCGGACAGCGCGCCGTGGGCATGTTCAGCAATGACGAGGACAGCCATCAGATCGCTCCTGCAGTTTTGAGTTTCGAGACCAGCGTGGCCACATCTTCAACCTTGATGCCGGCGCTGCGCACGGCCGGCTCGGTGACTTTCACCACCGAAAGGCGCGGCGAGATGTCGACGCCATAATCTTCCGGCGACTTCTCGGCGATTTCTTTCTTCTTGGCCTTCATGATGTTCGGCAGCGAAGCATAGCGCGGCTCGTTGAGGCGCAGGTCGACCGTGACGATGGCCGGCAGCGTGAGCTTCACGGTCTGCAGGCCGCCATCGACTTCGCGGGTGACTTTCAGCGCGTCGCCGTCTTTCTCGATCTTGTAGGCGAAGGTGCCTTGCGGCCAGTCCAGCAGCGCGGCCAGCATCTGGCCGGTCTGGTTGGAATCGTCGTCGATGGCCTGCTTGCCGAGGAGCACGAGGTCCGGCTTCTCGTCGGCGACGACCTTGGCCAGAAGCTTGGCGACCGCGAGCGGCTCAGCGGCGGCGTCGGTCTTGATGAGGATGCCGCGATCGGCGCCCATGGCGAGCGCGGTGCGGATGGTTTCCTGCGCCTGTTGCGGGCCGATGGAGACCGCGATCACTTCGGTCGCCGTGCCGGCTTCCTTCATGCGTACCGCCTCTTCGACCGAAATCTCGTCGAAGGGGTTCATCGACATCTTGACGTTGGCGAGATCGACTCCGGTCTGGTCCGGTTTCACACGGACTTTGACGTTGTAATCGATGACGCGCTTGACGGGCACGAGAACCTTCATGCGGGCGCTCCCAGGCTGGTTTATGGTTGTGGAACTTCAAAAGTGCGCCGTCCCTACCGTTGCGGGGCCTCGCGCGCAAGGCTTGACGCTTACGTCAGGGTCAATTTGGCGCGTATTTTGGAATGGGTTTTCCAATTTCCGGACCGAGTGAGCCCTCCAGGAAAGCCCGAACCTTTACATCCAGCAAAACTGTAGTAGTCGGATTCTATCCGAACCCGCCGCAGCTCAGCGGCCCGAAGCCCGGAAAGGAGACCGTCATGCCCCTGCCCCGTCTCCACATCCAGCTTCAAGGTTCACATGAACATGATTTCTCGACTGGCGCGCGCCGCCAGACGGGTTTGGCGCTTTCCCGCCCGTAAAAGCGCCGCCAAGGACATCGCCGACCACACCCGCCGCGCCAAGGCGCAGCTACGCACCCGTATTCCGCCGCACCTGCTGAAGGATGTGGGGGTTGAGGACGGGTGAGGCCTACTCCGGCGCCTCATTGTTTTCGCGGAGGACGAGGCCGGCGAGGTAGAGGGAGCCGCAGATGAGGATGCGATCGGCGCCGCTTGCGGCGGCGGCGCGCAGGGCGCCGGCGAGGCTGTCGCAGGCGGTGGCGGTGAGGCCGGCGGTCAGCGCGGCATCGGCGAGCTGGATCGGCTCGGCGCCAAGATGGCCGGGCGCGTTCGGCAGGGTGAAGACCGGTGGCTTCAGGTGGCGGAACGGCATGAAGAAGCCGACCGAATCCTTGCTGGCGAGCATGGCGGTGACGAGCGCGGTCTTGCCGCCGAGCTGTTTCAGGTGGCGCGCAATCGCACGGGCCGCATGCGGATTGTGACCGCCGTCAAGCCAGACTTCGCAGCCTTCTGCCATGGCGGTGACCGGGCCGGGCTTCAGCCGCTGCATACGCGCGGGCCAGACCGCCGTGCGCGCGCCCTGGAAGATGGCATCCTGCGGTATACGGACGGAATTGCCGAACAGCTGCATCGCCATGGCCGCGAGCGCCGCGTTCGCGCGCTGGTGTTCGCCGATCAGCGACAGGTCAGGCGGCATCGCGTCGATGAAATGGGCCTTCAGCCGGTAGAGCGGCGCGCCCTCGGTGCCAGCCTTTTTCGCGATCACCTCGTCGCACACCTTGCGCTGGATGGCGGTCAGCGCCGGGCGGCCCGGCTTGATGATGCCGGCTTTCTCGCCCGCGATGGAGCGCAGGTCCGACCCGAGGAAGGCCTTGTGGTCGAAATCCACCGGCGTGATCACCGACAGGGCCGGCGCCTCGATCACATTGGTCGCATCATAGCGCCCGCCGAGACCCACTTCGAGGATCAGCACATCGGCCGGCACTTCGGAGAAGGCGAGAAAGGCGGCTGCGGTGGTCGCCTCGAAATGCGTGATCTCCCCGTCGCCGATGGCCTCGAACGTGCGGTCGAGCCAGGCGATGAGGCGCGCATCGTCGACCAGCTTGCCCGCAAGCCGGATCCGTTCGTTGAAACGGACGAGATGGGGCGAGGTGAAAACGTGCACGGACAGGCCGGCCGCTTCGGCCATGGCGCGCATGAATGCGGAGGTAGAGCCCTTGCCGTTCGTGCCGGCGACGTGGATCACCGGCGGCAAATTGAGATGCGGATTGCCGAGGCGTTCGAGCGCACGCAGGATGCGCCCGAGCGACAGCTCGATGACGTCTGGATAAAGACCCTCGAAGCGCTTCAGCGCCGCATCGAGCGCCGGACTGTTACCGTTCAATCAGCAGCGCCCCTCGGCTGGGGCGGCTTCTCGGCATGCGTTTTCGGCGCCGTGAGCGTGACGCTGGAACGATCATCCCGGCGGCGCGACATCGGCAGGAGGTGAGAAAGGACACGCGACAGCGTTGCCTTCAGTTTCCTCCGGTCACAGACGATATCGACCTGGCCCTTCTCGCGCAGGAATTCCGAACGCTGGAAGCCTTTGGGCAGGCTCTCCCGGATGGTCTGCTCGATCACGCGCGGCCCCGAGAAGGCGATCATTGCGCCCGGCTCGGCAATGTGCACGTCGCCAAGCATGGCGTAGGAGGCCGACACGCCGCCCGAGGTCGGGTCTGTCAGGACGACGACATAGGGAAGCTTGGCATCGGCAAGGTCGTTGATCGCCAGCGTGGTGCGCGGCATCTGCATCAGGCTGAGCGTGCCTTCCTGCATGCGCGCGCCGCCGGACGCGGTGCAGACCACGAAAGCCGACTTGCGGGCGAGCGCCAGTTGCGCCGCCGTGATGAAGGCCTCTCCGGCCGCCATGCCGAGCGAGCCGCCCATGAAATCGAAATCCTGAACCAGGATCACGGCGGGCACGCCGCCGATCTTGCCATAGGCGGCGACCATGCAGTCTTCCTGCAGGAGCGGCGCCCCGCCCTCTTCGGTTTCCTTGAGGTCGCGGGCCGCGACCTTGGACCGAGCGGCCTTGAGGCGCGCGGGATAGGGCTTGTCGTCCTTGAACTTCAGCGGGTCCATCACGACCGGCGGCAGGGCGATCGGCTCCCAGCGCTCATCATCGAACAGGAGGCGGAAACGGGTGCGCGGCGAGATGCGCAGGTGCGCCCCGGCCGGCGTGACATTCCAGGTCGCTTCCAGGTCGCTCTTGTAGATCAGCTCGCCGGAGGCCGGACACTTTACCCAGAGGTCATCCGGGGTGTCCTTCTTCTGCATCATGGTCTTGAGACCGGGCGGGGTGACCTTGTTGATCCAGTTCATGGGACGAACTCTCCTGAAATCGCAGTCAAATCAGCTTTTGCGGACCGAGGCGATTGCACCCTGCAGTTCCCGCGCAAGGCTGCCCATTGCCGGGGGTGCGTCGCCGAACCTGCCACTTGCCTGTGCATCGCCCGCCTTTTCCACAAAAGCCGAACCAACGACCACCCCGTCTGCGATTTTAGCCATTTCCGCAGCCTGTGCACCACTTTTTACACCGAATCCGACACAAACCGGCAATCCGGACACTTTTTTTACCATGGCCACTTTCCCTGCAATCGCCGCAGGATCCGCGCTTCCAGCGCCTGTAACGCCGGTTACCGCGACGAAATAGATGAATCCCGAGGCTCCTTCGGCCACCTTGGCGGCGCGGGACTCGTCGGTCGTCGGCGTGGCCAGCCGGATCACGGACAGGCCGTGCCGGGCATAGACTTCGCGCAAGGGCGCATCTTCCTCGGGCGGCAGGTCGACGATGATGGAGCCGTCGATTCCGGCGGCGGCGGCCTTTTGGGCGAATACGTCATAGCCCATGGAATGGACCGGGTTGGCATAGCCCATCAGGATCAGCGGCGTGGTCTGGTCGTCCTGCCGGAACCGGGCGGCCAGCGCGATCACGTCCGACAGTTTCGTGCCCGCCGCCAGCGAGCGCAGGCCCGCCTTCTGGATCGCTGCGCCATCGGCCATCGGGTCGGTGAAGGGCGCGCCCAGCTCGATCAGGTCCGCGCCATTGTCGCGCAGCGCGCACAGCGCCTGATAGCTCGTCTCAAGGTCGGGGTCGCCAGCCATCAGGTAGGTGACCAGCACGGCGCGATGTTCGCCGCGCGCCTTCGCAAAGGCGGCTTCAATCCGTGTACGGCCCATCTAGCTTTCCGTGTTCTGAGCGGCCCAGGCGGCGTAGTCGTCGGTGACATGCGTCAGCGGCATGGCGACAATCGCGGGCACGTCATAGGGGTGATGCTTGCGCACCAACGTTTCGAGTTTGCTCCAGTTCGCCTCCGGCGCCTTGAGCCAGAGGATGAACTCGAACGACTGCTCGATCACGCCCTTCCAGCGATAGGACGAGGTGACCGGGCCTTCGATATTGGCGCAGGCCGCAAGGCGCGTCTCGATGGACGTGTCGGCGATATCCTCCGCCACGCGGCGGGAGGGACAGGTGATGCGAAGCAGAAGAAGTTTGGTCATTGCGTCAACGCCTCCGGATCGCAGGTTCCCAGCTTGAATGCCGCCATCGGCACAACCGAAGTGGAGCGGCCCGCATACGGAATGCCGATACCGGCCAGCGCGTCCCAGCCATAGCATTCCATACCGTCATCGCCGCCTACCGGCGCACGCGCCTGGCCGCAGATTCCGGTCTCGGTCCATTCCGCATCACGCACCAGCGCCGTGCGGCCATCGGCAAAGCAGAGCGCCGTTGATTGCGCGACCAGAGGAATGGCGTCGCCCTTGCGGGCAGCGTCGAAATTCTCGCGCGTCACCGGCGCATACGCGTATTTCGTCGTCGGCACGCAGCCCGCGAGCGCGGTCAACAGGAGGGGCGCAGCGAAGCCTCTCACATCTCCACTCCCAGCGCCTTGGCCACGGAGAAGACGTCCTTGTCGCCCCGGCCGCACATGTTGAGGATCATCAGACCCTTGGGCCCGAGTTCCTTGGCCACTTCGCCGACGCGTGCCAGCGCATGCGCTGGTTCCAGCGCCGGGATGATGCCTTCGAGGCGCGTACAGAGCTGGAAGGCGGCGAGCGCCTCATCGTCCGTGCACGACAGGTATTCGGCCCGGCCCATGTCGCGCAGGAAGGCGTGCTCCGGACCGATGCCGGGATAGTCGAGCCCCGCCGAAATAGAGTGGGCATCGATGATCTGGCCGTCATCGGTCTGCAGGAGATAGGTTCGGTTGCCATGCAGGATGCCGGGCTTGCCGCCGTTCAGCGCCGCCGCATGCAGGCCGGTCTCGATACCGTGTCCGGCCGCTTCGACCCCGATCAGGCGCACGGTTTCGTCGTCAATGAAGGGGTGGAACAGGCCTATGGCGTTGGACCCGCCGCCGATGCAGGCCATCACAGCGTCCGGCAGGCGCCCTTCCCGCTCGAGAATCTGCGCGCGCGCTTCCGTGCCGATGACCGATTGGAAGTCGCGCACGATTTCCGGGTACGGATGAGGGCCCGCCGCCGTGCCGATACAGTAGAAGGTCGTCTCGACATTGGTCACCCAATCCCGCAGCGCCTCGTTCATCGCGTCCTTCAGCGTGCCCGTGCCGGAAGAGACCGGAATGATCTTCGCGCCGAGCAGGCGCATGCGGAACACGTTCGGCTTCTGTCGCTCGACATCGGTCTCACCCATGAAGACGACGCATTCGAGGCCGAAGCGGGCGCAAATCGTCGCCGTCGCCACGCCGTGCTGGCCGGCGCCGGTTTCCGCAATGATGCGCTTCTTGCCCATCCGCCGCGCCAGCAGAACCTGGCCGAGGCAATTGTTGATCTTGTGCGCGCCGGTGTGATTGAGCTCGTCGCGTTTGAAATAGATCTTCGCCCCGCCGAAATGTTCGGTCAGGCGCTCGGCAAAATAGAGCGGCGAGGGCCGGCCGACATAATGGGTCCACAGGTCCTGCATCTCGGCGGCGAAAGCGGGGTCTTGCTTCGCCTTGCGGTATTCCGCTTCCAACTCCAGCACGAGGGGCATCAGCGTTTCGGCGACATAGCGTCCACCAAACTCGCCGAACCGGCCGTTTGCGTCCGGCCATTTGTCCCAGGTATTACGCAGATCCATTGGAATTACTGTCCTTTTGCCGCGTGCAGGAAGGCCCGGACGAGGTCCTTGTCCTTTAGCCCCCGGCTTCGCTCAACACCAGAGGACACATCTACGGCGCCGGCGCCGGTTTCAAGGAGGGCCGCTGCGACATTTTCAGGGGTGAGGCCGCCGGCCAGCAGCCAGGGCCGGGGCGGGGTCCAGCCCTTCAGGAGCGTCCAATCGAAGGCGGCGCCATGCCCGCCGGCAATTGCCGTGCCTTCCGGCGGTTTAGCGTCGATGAGCAAGCGGTCGGCCCCCGTGAACCGGGCCGCATGGGCAAGGTCGGCGGCCTCGCGCACCCCGACCGCCTTCCACACGTCAGCCCCGGTCAGCGCTTTCAGCTCGGCCACCCGGCCGGGCGTTTCGGTGCCATGCAGCTGCAGCACCCGGATGCCGAGGCCGGTCACGGCGCGCGCTTCGTCATCCGACGGGTTCACCATCACGCCCACCGGCACCGCGCTGCCGACCGACAGGAGCAGTGTCGCAGCGGCCGCCAGCGTCACTTCCCGCGGGCTCGGCGTGAACATGAAGCCGATCCAGTCCGCACCGCTTCGGGCGGCAAACGCCACCATGTCCGGATCCCGGAGGCCGCAGATCTTCACCATAACCATGCCGGCGGGCCTACCCGAAATGACGCGGCAGCGGAATAGGCGTAAACCAACAGGGTGCCCGGATTTGCGCGGCCGTCGCGCCAAGACCTGCCCCCGGCGCTTGTCCCAATATCGGCCGCGGCCTATCCTTGCCCTTAACCATCGCCGGGTTAGGCTGCCCCCGTCCCGTCATCCTGGCCTGGCCGTGCCCGTCCGGGCATAGAGCTTGCAAGCCCGGGCGAGGCCGCCGGAGTTCAGAAATCGTGTCAGTGTCCCATCCAGGTCTGTTTTCCACGCCGCGCGTGATCCCGGTGAACGTGTACGAAGACGCGCGCAAAGCGCCGCTGTGGGAACAGGCGCTGTACACGATCTGGCTGTTCTCCATTTTCCTGCCAATCGATGCCTTCCAGCCGATCCGCTATCTCTGCATCATGGGCATCCTGTCGGTGATGTTGATCTACCGCAGCGAAACCCTGCCGCTGATCGCGCGGGCCTGGCCGCTTTTCCCGCTGCCGATCATCGCCGCCTTCTCGATCTTCTGGACGCCCTATCCCGGCGACGCGCCGAAATCGGTGGCGCTGATGATGCTGACGCCGACGATGCTGATCGTGATGGCCTCGCGCCTGCGCGCGTCCGAATTCCTGCGCCTCACCATGTTCGCTGGCTGGATGGGCGTGCTCTATTCGGTCCCTTATTTCGGCACTTATGCCGAAGGCGGACCGTATGCGCAGAAGAACATCTTCGCCTTCCACATGATGCTGGTGATCCTGCTCTCGCTCGGCGCCTTCCTGAACGAGGAAGAACACATCATCACCCGGCTGATCGCCATCCTGTTCGTGCCGATCGCCTTCGTCTTCCAGCTGCTCGCCGAATCGGCCACCTCGCTTGTCTTCGCCGTCGTCGGCTCGGCGGTGTTGATCGGCGTCAAGCTCGTCTGGGGCAGCGCCTCGAAAGTGCGCCACATGCGATCGGTCGCACTGGCCCTGATCATTGCCATGGTGCTGGTTGTTCTCTTGGTCATCCTGTCGATGCCCGGAAGCTCGCTCGTGGACGACTTCTTCGCCCTCGTGGGCAAAGATTCCACCTTCACCGGCCGGACCGCGATCTGGAACGCCGCCGAGCGGGTCTCGGCCGAGCATCCCTGGTTCGGGGTCGGCATCGACGGCTTCTGGAACCCGATGACGGGTCTCGCGCAGACGCTGAACGAGAACGATTCCAAACCCTTCGGCACGAAGCTATCCTTCCACAGCGCCTTCTGGGAAATCCGCGTCCACTACGGCTTCGTCGGCCTCGCTGCCTTCCTCTGGGCGATGACCTGGTCGGGCCTGCGCACGTCGCTGCTCTGGCTGAAGGAAGGCAACCTCACGAACTCGACGCTGCTGCTGCTCTACCTCGTGATTCTGACCTCCTGCTTCACCGAATCCTACACCACCGGATCGGCGAACATGATGGTCTACTTCCTCTATTTCGGCGGCCTCGCCGCCTTCCGCGTCGGCGAACGCAAACTGCTCGGCGTCGCCCGCCTCGTCGAACGCCCGGCCTGATTTTGCGAAACAAGACCCAAGGCGCAGCCTGGCGGTGGTGTCAGCCAAACTCGAACCAGTCTCCGTTTTTCGCGGACAAGCAGGTGTCAGGCGGCGAGAAGCTCGCACCATTCGAGAAGAGCGGCGTCACCTAGCGATTTGTGTTCCCCGTCAGCGACCATGAGACAGATCGGCCAAATTGCTTAAGGAGGATTTCTGGCTGTTGATTTCTGCTGAGAACTGACCCGGGGTTTCCATCGAGAACTGACCCGCCTTTAGACTATCTTTCGAGTTTCATTTGCGGGTCAAGACGATGCCTTCTCCTTTTTCGATTTCGGCTTCTGCGCCGAGCTATTCT
>NZ_WGLO01000013.1 GCF_016125515.1 Hyphomonas sp. | reverse complement strand
TCAAGAATAGCTCGGCGCAGAAGCCGAAATCGAAAAAGGAGAAGGCATCGTCTTGACCCGCAAATGAAACTCGAAAGATAGTCTAAAGGCGGGTCAGTTCTCGATGGAAACCCCGGGTCAGTTCTCAGCAGAAATCAACAGTTTTGCTTCTCGCCGCGCTGGGCTTGTTCGCTTGGGCCGCTTCCTTTTACACGGTCGGGATTGGTGGTCCGGGCTTGGTGTTTCTGCCGGTGGCAGGCGTTGCGTCCCTCTTGACGGGATCGGCCATGGTTCTGCGAGCGCTCCGTGCGCCTCTTGGTAAAGGCAACAGCATTAGTTAAGCCAGCGCAGCCTTCATGGATGACCGCTTCCGGCGATTTTCTTCCGGCTATAGCCTCGACTACGTCTGGCAACTTTTCTCCGAGTTTGCCGTTGGCACGCACACGGTTTGACATCGTAGGGGTCACAAGTTCGAACCTTGTACCGCCCGCCATTTTTTCTCAAGAAAAACAGTGACGTAGAAGTTTGACCCTTACTGTTTTGGGGCCGATTTTGATGGTAGCCAGCACCTGCCCAGCTACTTTCATCGGCTTTGGTCGGGAATAGTCGGTACTGCTGGGTCGTGGGACAGCGCAGAAAATGAGTTGCGAGGCGACCAGCCGCGCAGTCATTGCGCGACCATTCTCGCCAATCGTTGGGGTTGTGTCGCCCTGCCCCATTTAGGCGCGATAAGCGGGCTTCTCGGCTTCATCAGAATTATCTCGCATCTCAGATGCGCGATAATTCTTGTGCATGGGCCCAATTCGTGGGATTAACGCGCATCTGAGATGCGAGATAATTCTATGACACTTCATTTGGTCGGTGAAACAATTGATGCCAAAAGTGCGCATCAGCGCGCGCAGGCCGGTGAGTTGATCCAACTCGTGCGCGGGGTTTATGTCGATGACCAAGGGAACATCGAGGCCACCATCCTCGGCCATGCAGTCCGGATTGCGCACTATCTCTATCCCAACGCGTTTCTGTCATCAGCAAGCGCAGTGCTCCTTGCCCCAACGTCCGATGGCCGACTGTTCATCAGCGGCCGGCGCAACCAGCGTACGCGGCTGCGCACGCTCGAGATCATCCAGAATGAAGCGCCGAAACAACCATCGACGGCACTTGCGGTGATCGGCGACGAACTGGGAGAGCTGCGTATCCATGCCTCTTCGCCGCGCCAGCGCTTTCTCGAAGCTTTCCGATTACGCAGCGAACATGCGAGCGCTGTCACGACGGAGATGCGCGCGCAGATGGCAGCGCGTCTGGTGGACGAGTACGGCGACCCTCAAGCCGCAGCCGACGCCGTCTGGGTCCTGGCGCGTGAGAATGAATGGTACCGCGAAGGGGAGGGCGCTGAACGCTTCCTGCTGGCCGAGCGAGGGCCTGTGAAGGCGCCGGTAAACAAGGCGGCGCTTGATCTTCTCGTCGCCTGGCACGGCGAGGATCAGGGCCGGCTTACCCACGACGGATTTGAATGGCGCTGGAAGCCGGCGCGCTCGGCGGGACCTGCCGTGGTTCGCGAAACGACGCCAGGCAAGTTGCCGGCCTTCATTGAATCGCTGCTGCCCGAGGGCTGGCTGGCGCAGGTTCTCAAAGAGCGCGACGAACGCGAAGCGCTCCGCCGCGGACGACGGTACATGTCCAATATCACCATCGCCGAAGACCGCCGCCAACTGTCGGCGCTGCCTGCGGATATACTCACGACATCACTGGGGGAGTATAGCGATGCCGGACGCTTCACTGGCACCTATGCCGGTCCAGCGCGGGGCGAGATCGAGGAAACATTCGAGCAAAACCTCGCGCGAATCTTTGCGCGCGCAGAAACCCCCCGCCTGTCGGGCGTCCAGATCAAGGCGCCAATGAGTTTGATGCCCGATGGCACACTCGTTCCGGCCATCAATCAGCCCTTCACGCATATCCTCAAGCCGGCCGGCACGGCCGGCTTCGAAACCCTGCCAATCGTTGAGTGGTTTTGTCTTGAGCTCGGCCGCTCAGCCGGTTTCGAAGTGCCGGGTGCCGTGCTCCTGGAGATGCCGGGTGGCATGTCGCCAGCGCTCGTGATCGAGCGGTTCGATATTCGCCGCGGGCTGGCAGATCATCGGCGGTTGGCGATCGAGGATTTCTGCTCGATTCTGGACCTTCCGGCGTCTGCCAAATACGACGCAACGATCGAGCGGATGGCGCGCGGGCTGCGACCACTGTCCACAGATCCTGCCCGTGATCTCGATATCCTTTTCCGCCGCGCCGTGTTCGCCTGGCTCATCGCTGACGGCGACATGCACCTCAAGAACCTTGCATTGATCAAAATCGCCGAATTAGGTGACAAGGCTTTCACGAGCGTGCGCTTCGCGCCGCTCTACGACGCCGTCACCACGCGCGTCTTTCCGGGTTTGGGAGGCGATCGCATGGCGCTCAAGCTCAATGGCAAGGATGACCGTCTGACGCGCCAGGACTTCCTCGCGCTGGCGCGCACAATCGGCCTGTCCGCCGAGGGTGCTGAGACGGCGATCACAGAACTTACAGCGCGCGTGGCCCAACGGGCGCAATCGAGTCCTCTGTCTGAAATTGCCATTGAGGTCGAAGCCGCTCGAACGATCAAAGACAAGGTCATCGGTTTGGTTTTGGAGCGCTGCAGGGCGCTGGCAGCCGAGGGCCAGTAGTCTGCCCGATGGTACCGCTGAACGCGAACTCAAAGGTGGGCTCATGCTTGTTCTAGCCAGTGCAAGTCCGTATTTGGCGGCCTTGGCGCCCACACAACGGGCATGGTCAGTTCTATTCGGGATTGCTCAGCTTGGTGCGCGAGGCGACGAGCTCGTTCTGCGGGCAATTTTGGGAAAAATTGGACGTACCGGTCGCTAACATCTTCGCGGAACATTCACAGTGGGAGTGTTCGCGTTCCACGTAGTGTTAGAAACCGATGTGGATACCGATAATTATGGCGAGTGAATTGAAACACCATTGGCCCAGTTTTCGAGCGGAGAGTCTGTCGTGACGGTGAAAGCCGGTGCCTCCGATCGACCGAACACGTTTCAAAACTGCAAACTCCGCGTTCTCCACGATTGGATCCACCCGTTCGATCTTCATGCATGGGGCGAAAAGTGGATTTCTAGAACAGGGACTGCTGTCGATCCTCGCCATTTTTTGCCGCCTTCCGTAGACGAACCTTTTCAGCTGTTCGCTGGTAAGGCTGCTGTGGAGGTTTTGCGGATGCAGGTATTCGGGCGAGGGCGGTGGCTGCGTGAGGTGAACAAGTGCGTTCGCGGGGCAGAGGGCATGCCGGGGGCGGGCTTATCTGGCGCGCTATCAGGGTGCTGGACGCCTTGCGAGTATCAATGAACGCTAAGATGTCTGCATAGCGATATCTGACGGCCTTGCCCAACTTGAAGAAGGCGAGGCCAGGTTGGGAACCGTCTTCACGCCAAGCAGCAAGCGTGCAGGGCTGGAGGCCGAGCAGGGCTGCCGCATCCTGTGTACTGAGCATTTGGTTGGGATCGTTTATGGGCGTGGTCATGAGCATCAGAGCGAAGGTGTTTTCGTGGGGCAGTATGCACGTCCCGCAAAAGCGCGGAATCAAAATCTCCAAGTGCGCGCAAACGCCAAAGGTCGTGGGCGACCCGGGGCTCGCCTTGGCCTTTGCCCTCTAGCGGTTTCGATCCACGCCCCCGTGAAGGGGGCGACCGGCGCTTCCTCGATGGGCAAGACTCTGTCGCATCGTTAGCCGAAGTGGTCGCCAAAATTGAAGTCGGCTTGAAGATTCAGGGGTCTGAAGACTGGCAGCCTTACGCTCTGGAACTGGTCGAGGATGGGCTGAATGCTCTGCGAAAGCGGTTAGACTGAGCACCACAAATGCCAGGTGCTTGCTGCCGATACTGCGACGTGAGAGCGATTGTAACTGGGACGTCAAGACTGTTTCCAGAAAGGGGCAGTTGACGCGAAAACACCAGACTCAATCCAAAATTGTCCGGGGCAGACCTTCCTGGAAACCAAACGCAGCTATTGCGAATGCTAGGCGTCCACGCCAATCCGCTTATTGATCTTTAGAGTAAAAAGGTGCCCAGCTTCACCCTCGCCGGCGCGCCATTCTTCCGGAATTGTCGAGTTTCCGGCCTTTTGAGCCGCTCGGTAAGGCAGGCCGTTTCTGCAGGCGCTGCAACAGGTTCCGGAGTTTTATCTTTTAGACCCTGGCGCAACGCGATCCTAGGATCCGTCGTGCATGAGAGTGCTCGGAAGTCCCAACCCCTGCGAGGATCGAGCCGATGAAGCTGGCGCCCAGCCTACACGGTGAGCCCCCAGCGCTCGAATACATGACCGTGATGACCGTTGAAAAAGTCCTTCGCAAGGTCCGGGCGTTCGCGCGGCTGGTCATCGGCAACCGCGCCCAGGGCGACGAGCTGGTGGAAGATGCGCTGACGCTCTACCTGTCGACCGATCCAGATCCCGACCAGGCCGATGAATCCTATGCCTATCTGGTCCGGGCCGTCTGCCGCGTGCTGCGCACCTCAGGCGCCGTGCCGCGCTTGCCGATTGATCTCGACGCAGAATTCGCCCCGCTTCTGGGCTTGGCGCTCGATACCCGCGAGATTGCCGCGTTGCATCTCGGGGCGGGGCTCGGCGCAAACGACATCGCCCATCTGCTCGAGATTACCGCAGAAGAAACCACCGCCGGCCTTGATGCGGCCCGCGCCGCCCTTGGCGCCGTTGTGTTCGACTCGCAGATGCCGACCTACTGACGCCATTCCGGATGCGCCCGGCGCCAGGGCATGCTAGGCCTGTCCGGGTTGCCAATGCGGGGCACGGGCATCGGGTCTGCGAAACATGCAGGAACGCGAGATATTCTACCAACGGCATCCGGACCCGATGTGGATCCAGGATCCCGCGACCTTGCGTATACTGGACGCGAACGAGGCAGCTCTGGCAGCCTATGGCTATCCGCCCGGCGAATTCCTGGCGATGACGGCGATCGATCTGCTGCCGCCCGGGGATATCCCATACTTCCAGGACAGCTTGCGGGCGAGCCGGGCAGGGCGCAGCGAGCCCGCCGTATTCCGTCATCTGACGAAATCTGGCGAAGTCCTGTTCGTTCAGTCGGCCCTGCGCGCGGCAAACTGGAAAGGCCGTCCGGCAGAACTGGTTTCCGTGCGCGACATAAGCCGGCTGATCGCCTCAGAGCAGGCGCGCGAAGAATTGATGCTTAGTACGGCCGCGCGGCTGGCCGAGGCAGATCCGGACGCCTTGAAGCTTGCCGAGCAGAGTACGACGCTGCGCACGGCCCGGCGTCTCAGCCGGATGGGCATGTGGAAATACGAATTCTGGTCGGGCCGCATTTTTGCCTCTGCCGAGACCTGCGGGATCTACGGCGTAGCGGTCGACCCTGACGGAACTCCCTGGGAGGCTTTCCGGGTCAACGTCCCGCCGGTCGACCTGCCAGCGTTGAGCGAGACTTACAGGGCCTATGCAGCCGCCGCGGCCCCCGCTTTCGAGTTCAGCCACCGCGTGTTGCACCCGGACGGGCGGACGCTGCATGTGCGCGGTGTCGGCGAATTGACCCAAACCGTGCAAGGTCTCGCGCTGACGGGCGTGATCATGGATGTCACCCATGAGGTTGAACAGGACCGGCGCCTCAAGCTTCTGGACCTTTCCGTCCGCAGGCTGAACGACATGATCGTGATCTTCGAAGCAGGACACAGGGCGGTCGATCCGCATGCGCCCATCGTCTATGCCAACCCGGCCTTCTTCCAGGTCACAGGTCTCGAAATTGACGATGTGATCGGGCGGCCAGTCTCGCAGGTCTTGTTCTCGGCGGCGCCCAACGTACCGCTGGAAGTTTTCGAAAACAGCTTGTCGCGTGCGGTGTCGCTGCGCTCAGACCTGCAGCTGCGCACCCGCGACAGCCGGATGGTGCCGGCCGAGGTGGATATGGTGCCGGTGCAGGACGATGGCGGCGCGCCTGCGCATTGGGTGGCGATGATCCGCGACATGTCGGACAAGTTTGCCGCCGAAGAAAGGGCGCGCTCCAACGAGGCGCGTTACCAGATGCTTTCGCGGTCGACCCAGGACGTGGTGTGGGACTGGGATTTCGAAACCGGTCGTATTGATTGGAACGAGAATTTCCGAACGATCGCGGGGGACCCGGATGCGCTCCTGAAGGCCGCACCACCGTCTTCTTGGATAAACCGTCTGCACCCGGACGACCGTGAACGGGTCGTGGAAAGCTTCATCGCTGCCGCCGCGGGCGATGCGGAAAACTGGTCGGCCGAGTACCGTTTCATGCGCGACGATGGCGGCGTGCGCTTCGTGTTCGATCGCGGGTTCGTCTCGCGCAGCGAAACCGGCAAGGCCTTGCACATGGTCGGCAACATGGTGGACATCACCGACCAGAAAGTTGCGGAGATGCGCCTTGCGCAATCCGAGAAGCTCGAGGCACTTGGTCAGATCACGGGCGGGGTGGCGCATGATTTCAACAATTTGCTGGCCATAATTCTCGGCAATGCCGAGACGCTGCTTGACCGAACTGCCGAGGTGCGCGACCGGCGCCTGATCGAACTCATTTCTTCGGCGGCCGAACGTGGGCGTGATCTTACGGGGCGGCTTCTGGCTTTTTCGCGGCGCAGTCCCATCAAGCCCGTGTCTCTGGACCTCAATGGGGTGATCCTGCGCAGCGCCGAACTGTTCGGCCGGATCCTGCGAGCCAACATCCGTATCGAGATCGAGACGAGCGCGACCCCGGCGCGCATTGAAGCCGACCCTAGCCAGCTGGAGCTGGTGCTTTTGAATCTCGCGGTCAATGCCCGCGATGCGATGCTCAGTGGCGGCACTCTGCATCTATCGACGCAGGTTTCGGAAATGGACGGTCAGAAGGAGGTCGTGCTTGTTGTCGCTGACACCGGCACCGGCATGGACGCCGACACTCTGCGCCGGTGTCTTGAGCCATTCTACACGACCAAGGCGGTGGGCAAGGGTGTGGGTCTCGGGCTCAGCATGGCGTTCGGCTTCATGGCGCAGTCCGGCGGCCGGCTCGGCATCGAATCGCAGCCGGGGCAGGGCACACGCGTCACGTTGCATTTTCCCTACGTTGAAGAGACGGCTCCGGCGCCGGTGCAGGCCGAGCCGCTCGGCGCACCTGTCGCCGGCGGCGATGAGCATATTCTTCTGGTCGAGGACGATGCGGGCGTGCGCGCGCATGTGGAGGGGGTGTTGTCAGCGCTCGGCTACTCTATCACATCAAAGGTCAATGCCGATGAGGCGATTGCCTACCTCGAAGCCGGCGGCGAGGCTGATCTGTTGCTGACCGATCTCGTCATGCCGGGATCGGCCAGCGTCCTGACACTGGTGGATGTTGCCAGGTCACGCCTTCCGGACATCGCGGTTCTCTACTCTTCCGGCTATCCAAGGGAGTTGGTGGACCAGACCGGGCGCCTTCCGCCGGATATCGAATTCCTGCCCAAACCGTTTCGGCGGTCAGACCTTGCCACTCATTTGCGCAGATTGCTGGACCAACGCGCGGCCAATGCCGCAGCTCAGGAACCGGACGTGTGAACCATCATCCGGTAGCCGGCGCCGCGGGCCGTCTGGATCGTGTTTTCCGCATCGCTCTGCAGCTGCCCAAGTTTGCTCCGTAGGCGGCTGATATAGGTTTCGAGAACTTTCTCGCCCTCCTTGTGGGGGCGGCCGAAGGCCTTCAGGTAGAGTTCATCGCGCGAGACCACACGGCCTTTGGCGTCGACCAACGTGCCGAGCAGCTGGAATTCAGCATGCGTCAGCTCGGTCTGCGCGTCGCCGTACAGCAGTGCGCGGCGCGAACGGTCGAACGTCACGCCATTGATCTGGACCGGCGGCGCCTCAGCGGCGGCCCTCGGCCGGTTCCGGCGCACCAGTCGGGCGACGCGCGCGTGCAATTCCTTCACGCTTAGCGGCTTGAGCACATAATCGTCGATGCCCTGGTTGATCAGGTCGGCGCGGAATTCGGTCCCGCCCCATCCCGAAAGGACAAGGATCGGCACGTCGCTGATGCTGCGAATGTCACTGATGATCTGCGTGCCGGATGCATCCGGGAGTGTCATGTCGAGGATGACGCAATCGGTCGCGCCGAAGCCGCTGGAGAACAGCACCGGTTTGAAGTCCGCATAACGGGAATAGAAATCCACACGGTCGGTCTCGTCCGGCCAGCCGAGTTGGATGGTCTCTGCCAGTTCGGCATCGTCTTCTACGAGTATGATTTGCAATGTCAGCCTCATCAGCATTTTGCTGAAGTTTGTTGGGCCCACCTGACCGGTGCCTTACAGTCAGATGAGTGCGGAAATCAATGTTGCGGCTGCTCAAGCGCCGATCGGTTTGCGCCGAAGCCGGGGGGCTTCGAGGGGCAGGGTCATATTAGACATTGCGACGACCGTCAGGAATCGCGCGCCGACCTGGTCGCCGCGCTGCCAGACCTTTTCGCAGGCCTTGCGGTCCTTCTTGCCCGAGTTCGGGTTCGCAATGATCAGATCGAAATGGTCGGGCACCGCGAATGCCGAGCCGAGTTTCAGCCGGACGCCGGAATCGGACATATCCCGGATTATGACGTCGTAGCTGCTGCAATCAGAGTTGAACACAACCCTGGCGGCCTTCAGCGTGCGCAGGCGTGGCGCGGAGCGCGGCAGGATGGGCTTGGAGTCGGTCATCGCCGTCGTCGATGTTCTACCTTAATGGACCCACTTCTGATCCGTTTTCCACCACATGTTAATAATAGCACGGACTCGGTTAAGAAAGCCTCTCCAGCGCTGCAGATCTGCATGACTTGCAACAGAAAGCGGCCCGCACAAAAACAACCGGTGCTGGGCAAGCACCGGCTGGGTATGAGTTTCTCAGATGTCGAAGAACTAAGACTTCAGGGGGACTATGCGTGGGCTTCGCAAATGGTTCCCGCCTCAGTCCTTGGCGCGCTCCATGTAGCTGCCGTCTTCGGTGTTCACGATCACGCGTGTGCCGACGCCGATATGGGCGGGCACCATGATGCGGGCGCCATTGTCCAGCTTGGCGGGTTTGTAGGAGCCCGAAGCCGTCTGGCCTTTGACGACCGGTTCGGTTTCCACGATTTCGGCGGTGATACGGGCGGGCAGGGTGACCGAAACGGCCTCGCCGTTGAACATCTGCAGGATCACCGTCATGTTTTCCTGCAGGTAGTGGGCGCCGTCGCCGACCATCGCGGCCGGCACGGTGACCTGCTCGTAATTGGCCGAGTTCATGAAGACGTAGTTCTCGCCTTCCATGTAGAGATAGGTGTGGTCGACTTCCTCGACATAGGCCTTCTCGACCTTGTCGGACGTCTTGTAAGTATTGGAAATCTTGATGCCGTCCGAGATGCGGCGCATGTCGATCGTCGTGGTCGGCGTGCCTTTGCCCGGGCGGAAGGATTCCGCCTTGAGCACGACGTAGAGCTGACCGTCGGTGTGTTCGATGATGTTGCCTTTGCGGATATCCGCAGCGATTTCAACGGCCATGGGGCGTTCCTGAGTTGCGAGAGCGAAAGCGCCGCTATATACCGCCTCCGCGCCGTTTGGCCAGCCGTTGCGGCATTGGCCTGGTATGGTTTCGCCCCACTGGAGCAGCCCCTGACCCCCGACACCCCCACCTGGTGGTCGCCCGAGGCCCATGCCCGCCGCCGCGGCTATCTCGTCGCGCGCGGGGCCATCAAGGCGTCGCTGCGGGCCTGGTTCGCCTCGGAGGGCTTCACAGAAACCGAATGCGGCCAGCTCCAGGCCTCGCCGGGCAATGAGGCACATCTGCATGGCTTCGAAACGGACTTCATCGCCGAAAACGGGGCCCGCACGCCGCTTTACCTCAACACCTCGCCCGAATTCGCGATGAAGAAACTGATCGCAGCGGGCGAGACGCGCATCTTCGATTTTGCCCGCGCGTTCCGTAACCGGGAGACCGGCCTGCGCCATGCGCCGGAGTTCACGATGCTCGAATGGTACCGGGTAGGCGAAGGGATCGACACGGTAATGGCCGACAGCGCCGCGCTCGCGCGTGCCGCCGCTGAAGCCGCCGGCACAGGCATGCTCGCGTTCAGGGGCGCGGTCTGCGATCCGTTTGCCGCGCCCGAGGTGCTGACGCTGACCGACGCTTTCGCCCGCCATGCCGGCATCGACCTCGAGCCTGTGCTGACCGACGCGGCCGGTCTCGCTGCCGCAGCCCGCAAGGAAGGGGTCGAAACCGCGCCCGGCGCCAGCTGGACCGATGTCTTCTCGGCCGTTCTGGTCACGCGGATCGAGCCACAACTGGGGCAGGGGCGGCTCACAATCCTGCACCGCTACCCGATCTGCGAGGCGGCGCTCTCCCGTCCGTATCCTGAAGACCCGCGCTTCGCCGAACGCTTCGAGCTATATGCCTGCGGCATCGAACTCGCGAACGGCTACCGCGAGCTGACGGATGCCGCCACGCTTCGCGCGCGTCAGATCGCCGAGATGGACCTCAAACAGCAGGTCTATGGCGAGCGTTATCCCTTGGACGAAGACTTCATCGCCGCCGTTGCCGCCATGCCCGAGGCCAGCGGCGTCGCGCTCGGCTTTGACCGGCTGGTCATGCTGGCGGCCCACGCCTCGCAGATTTCCGATGTCATCTGGACGCCCGTTCCGCTAGGAGCGCGCCCATGACCACCATTACACTCCGCTCCGTCGCAGACCTTGCCGAAGCCGGCCTCGTGGGTGAGGCGCAGGTGGCGCGCCTCGCCGATGTGGGCGTCGCCTATGCCATCGCCCTGCCGCAGCCATTGGCCGCCCTGATCGATCCGGCGGACGCGTCCGATCCCATCGCTCGCCAATATGTTCCGTCGCCGGAAGAGCTGGAGATTCAGCCCGGAGAGTCCGCCGATCCCATCGGCGATGCGCGCCATTCGCCCGTACCCGGCCTCGTTCACCGCTACCGCGACCGCGTGCTGATCAAGGCCGCCTCGACCTGTCCGGTCTATTGCCGCTTCTGCTTCCGCCGCGAAATGGTCGGCCCCGAGAAAGGTGAAGCGCTCACGAAGACGGATCTCGATGCCATCTTCGCTTATATCGAAGGCCAGCCGGAGATTTTCGAAGTCATCCTCACGGGCGGCGATCCGCTGATGCTGTCGGCCGCCCGCGCGCGGGAGATCACCCGCCGCCTCGAAGCCATTGATCATGTGAAACTGATCCGCTGGCACACGCGTATGCCTGTCACCCGGCCGGACCGGATCACACCGGCCTATGCCGAGGCGCTGTCGAGCCAGACCAAGGCGGTCTTCCTCGCCGTGCACGCCAACCACGCGCGCGAGTTCAAGCCGGACGCGGTCGCTGCCTGCCGCCGTCTCGCGTCGCAGGGCATCGCACTCGTCTCGCAGTCCGTCCTGCTGCGCGGGGTGAATGACAGCGTCGAAGCACTGGGCGACCTGATGCGGGCCTTCCTCTCCGCCGGCATCAAGCCTTATTACCTGCACCAGCTCGACGCGGCGCCCGGCACCGCGCATTTCCGAGTGCCGGTGGAGGAGGGCCAGCGCCTCGTGCGGGCCTTGCGCGACAATGCCTCCGGCCTCGCTGTGCCGCATTATGTGATCGACATTCCGGGCGGCGTCTCCAAGGCCTCGCTGGCCTTGTCGGACATCGAGCGCCGCGACGACCGATGGGCCGTGCGGGGCCGTGACGGCGAAATCTATCCGTTGGCGGACTGATCCGGCCGCCGCCGCGTGAGGATCAGCAGCGCGACGAGGCCGATCGACGTCGCCTGGCTCGAAAAGAGTTCAAGCAGCACCGCAAACAACCAGCTCGGCAGTGATGCACGTTGCTCGGCCTGCAGCAGGATGTTGCCGCTGCCCTGGCCCAGCAGTTCGGCGTTCGCCGCTTCGATCTTGGCGTTCAGCTCGTCGCGGCGTTTGGCAAGGCCGAGCTCGTTCTGCGCATCCCGGTAGGGCTTCTGCTCGGTGCGCCCCACACGTTCGACCTCGGCGATATAGGCTTCGAGCCCTTCCGCCGAGCGCGTCTCCGGCGGGATGCCCTCCAGTTGCCGGCGCCAATCGGCGACCTGCGCCTCAAGAACTTCCCGGTTCGTCGCCGCGCTCGACACTTCGGCCGCTGCCGAGAGATTGTTGGAATGGATGTAGATTTCCGTTCCGAGGATCGAGGCGCCGGCCCCGATCAGGGCGAAGATCAGTGAGCGCAGGCTTTCCCAGCGCCGGCGGTTGGCCGCGTGCCAGTAGACAAAGGTGAACCCGCCGAAGGAGACGATGGCGGCGATGATGCCCGCCGCGCCCCAGATACGCCCCTGCGCCGGATCGGCGACCGTCGAGGCAAAGGCATTGTAATTGGCAAAGCCCGACAGGCCGGCCGCCATCAGTCCGGCGATCAGGAACACCAGCGCCAGCACGATCACGATCAGCTTCTCGCCCGCGCCCCGGCGCCGTTCGGCCCGCGCCGCACGGATTTCCGCCAGCCGGATCTCCCGCGCCGCCTTGATCTCTTCGGGGGAGGGCAGCTTGTCGGTGAGCAGCGCGACCTGCGGTTCGGTCTTAAGCACCGGATTGGTCGCCCGCACGGCCACCGTATAGCTCGCATCGATTGGAGCAGGCGGCGGCGTCTCGTCCTCATCGGGCAGGCGCACCGCCACCAGGCTCCGCCCGGCCTCGATGCGCCGGATCAATTCGCCGAAGCTGCCCGCCTCGCCATCCAGCGCACAACGAAACCGTGCCGCCTGCAGGTCCAGCTGCAGGTTATTGTCACCCGACGCGATACAGTCCTCGTGCAGCGGGCATGCCACGCGCACGTCGGACAGGTCCTGACTGACCTCATCGTCAAGGTGCAGAAGCCGGGCCACATCCCGGATTTCCCTCAGGCGACGCTCATCACTCATCTTGGCCCCAGCTCCTCGTGTCCCCATCTAGTCGAAACAGGCGGGCCCCGTCACCGCCCGCTAAACGCGTTCGATCACGCTTGCAGGATCGGGCCAGTAACGCCGCTTTTTGCACTTGGACCACCGCGCTTGAGGTCTTAATCAAGTATTAAGGGGCGGGGGCTGAGAGTTTCCCGTAATACAGAGCCAATCCGGCGACCGGATGGAAGAAAAGGACTGGACATCAATGACACCGCGCTCGCTCGCGATTCCGAAGACTTGGAAAACTTTCGACATCCCGAGCTTTTTCTCCGCGTTTGGCTATCCCGTGCTCGGGGTCGCCCTGTTCGTCACAATGGTCCTTCTCGGCATCTTCGTCAGCTCGCTCACCTTCCACTGGTGGTATGTGCCGCTGGCGATCGGAGTCATCGCCTTCTCGGTCTTCTGGTGCAACATGGGCATCGGCCCGCTGCACCGGATCCTGCAGCACCGTGCCGGCGAGCTGGCGCCGCCTGCCCAGGTTCTGGCCATGATCAACCTGATGATAGCCATGCAGGGCCGCGTCCGCGACTGGGTGAACTATCACTCACAACACCACCGTTTCGCCGATCAGCCGGGTGACCCGCATAACCCCTTCGAGTCCAAGCGCTGGGCCTGGGTCGGCTGGATCCTGTTCCGCGACAAGAAGGACACCGAGCGCGACTGGCCGCTGTGGCTGAAGAAGCATCCGATCATCATATGGATGGACCGCTTCTATAACGAGCTCAGCCTCGTCATCCATTTCGTCATCCCGGCCATCATCTACCTGATCGTCTGGGCCTGCGGCGGCTCGCTCGTGCTGACGGCGCTGCTGCATGCCAGCGTCATCATCGGCCGCGCGATCCAGTTCCACGCCACCGTCTATGGCATCAACGTGCTCGGCCACCTCAAGACGCCTGCCTGGGCCGACCACCTGATGGCCCTGCTGACCGGCGGCGAGGCTTTCCACGACCACCACCATGACCAGCCGCAAAGCGCGCTGCACCGTCCGCGCAAGGGCGTCTGGAACCGGATTGTGGACTATAACGGCACCGTGCTGCTTTTCCTCGAGAAGATCGGCTGGGTCCGCAACCTGAAGATCGCACCGCAGTTCGCCTGAGGCGGGCAGCGCCCACTTCGCACCTGCAGCATCGAATTATGGGAAGCGCCCCCTTTAACCGGGTGGGCGCTTTACCATTTGCAGTGTCCGGGCGTGGGGGCGCATCGACGGAGGAACACCCATGAACGATACAAACCCCAACGCGACCCCCGCGGCCCAGACGCACGCCTATATCCTCCTCGACCGGACCGGTTCCATGGGGTCCATCTGGGCCGAGGCGCTGGGCTCCGTGAACGCCTATGTCGAGGCGCTGACCAAGCCGGCGGACGGCGCCAAGCCCTCTGAAAACGACCAGGTGACCCTGGCGGTCTTCGACCATCATGGCGGTCTTCAATTCGACGTGCTGCGGCGCGGCGTGAAGGCGGTCGAGTGGAAGAAGGTGACCGATGCCGAGGCGAGCCCGCGCGGCATGACCCCACTGTTCGACTCTATCGTCCGCATCGTGGCGCTGGCCGAAGCCGACCAGCCCGCCCGCGCCGTCATCGTGGTGATGACCGATGGCCACGAGAACGCCTCGAAAGAGGTCAACAAGGACGGCGCCAAGGCGGCGCTCGACCGCGTGCGGGCCAGGGGCTGGGAAGTCGTCTTTCTCGGTGCCGAATTCGGCCAGTTCATGGACGCCGAGGCGATGGGCGTCGGTGGCAGCAAATCGATGGCCATGGCCTCGGGCAGCTTCGATGCCTCCATGCGCAAGCTTGCCTCCAAGAGCCGCCGCTATTTCGAGGAGGCCGCCGCCATGGACTTCAACGAAGAGGACCGCAAGGAAGCCGGCGAGAACGACGTCATCCGCCGCAAGAGCAAATGATCCGTTCCCGGATTGCGCGAGTCTGAACAGTTGTTCACCAGAAACCGGGGCCGCCATGCAAATGGCGGCCCTTTTCCTTTGCCTTGACGGATTCGCGACACAGACGTGCCGCATTCACGGCGCAGCTTTCCCTCACCGCACACTTGGGAAGGGACGCAGACCATGAAGTTCACCAGATCACTCCTCGCCATTGCCGCCGGTTTCGCGCTCGCCGCCACCGCGCAGGCAAAGATCCTGCCGCAACCGCAAAAGACCGACACGGTCCAGTCCTACATCCTGCTCGACCGCACCGGGTCGATGGCAGACATCTGGGACGAAGCGCTCACCTCGGTGAACGCCTATGCCGACAGCTTCGCCGCCGACGCCCCGGGCGCCGAGATCGCCGGCGCCGACATCAAGACCGCCGTCACCCTCGCCGTCTTCGACCACCAGGACGGCATGCAGTTCGACGTGTTGCGCGACAAGGTCGACCCTGCCCATTGGAGCAAGGTCACCAATGACGAGGCCAACCCGCGCGGCATGACCCCCCTCTATGACGCCATCGGCCGCATCATCAGCCGCGCCGAAGCCGACGCGCCGGAAAAAGCCGTCATCGTCATCATGACCGATGGCCTTGAGAACTCGTCCAGCGAGCTCACCAAACAGGGCGCCAAGGCCGCGCTCGACCGCGCCCGCGCCAAAGGCTGGGAGGTCGTCTTCCTCGGCGCCGAATTCGCGAGCTTCTCGGATGCCGAAGCCGTCGGCATGGCCGCCTCGAAAACCATGGCCGTTGGCCAGGGCCAGATGCGTGAATCGATGGACAACCTTGCCCAGAAAGCCCGCGCCTATGGCAAGGGCGCCGCACCGGAAATCGAATTCAACGCCGAAGACCGTGCGTTGGCTGACGAAGAAGCCGTCAAGCAGCGCCAGGGTCAGTAACCCCTCCTGTCCGACTCCGCCGCTTCCCTCGGCAAAGACACACCGGACAAGCGAAAGCCCGCTCTCACGAGCGGGCTTTCTGATTCTGCGGGGCTGAAAGGTCCGCCTACTTCACATCCTGTCCCGGTTCGCCCAGTGGGGGCAGGGGGCGGGGCGTGAAGCGCGCCACCGGCTCTTCGGCAATCTTGCCTTCCAGATAGCTGAGCGCCCGCGCGAGCTGCGCATCCTCGCCCAGATAGGCTGCGCGCGGCGGCGTATCGACTTCGATATCCGGCGCAACGCCATTTCCTTCCAGCAGCCACCGCCCGTCAGCGCCGTACTGGGCAAATTCGGCCACGCGCGCCTGACCGCCATCGACCAGCGGATTGCGGTCCGACAGCCATATACCTGCGCCGGCCGTCCGTGTACCGATCAACGGCGCCAGTTCCAACGCCTTGACGCCGGCCGAGAAAGTCTCGCCGTCCGAATAGGTCCCCTCATTGATCAGCACGGCGAGGTGGCCCTTGAACGTCTGCTGCATGTTGCTGTTGCCGCCGGTGCCGTCCGGGCCCGGCCAATAGGCCCAAACCTTGCGCAGCAGCGTGCCGATGATCCAGCTGTCGATATTGCCGCCGCGATTACCGCGCACATCGATGATCAGGCCGTCCTTGTCATAGTGCTCGTAGAAATCGCGGGCAAAACTTGCCACATCGGCCGCGCCCATCGCGCGAAGGTGCAGATAGCCGATCTTGCCACCGGACGCCTTCGCCACCGCCTCGCGGTTCTTCTGCACCCAGTCGGCATAGAGCAGCTGGCTCTCGGTGCGCCGGGGGGCCGGCACAACGATCTCGCTGCGCTTGGCCGCGCCGCGCAACAGGTCAAGACGCACCTGCTGGTCCGCCTTCATCGTCAAGGCGTCCATTAATTCGTCGCGTGAAGCGACCGCCTTGCCGTCGACTGCTGTGACCACATCGCCCGGTTTCACGTCCACGCCCGGTTTCAGCAACGGACCCAGCGTGTCTGGCCGGTCCGTCTCGCCCGACAGGATCGACACAATCTTCACGCCGCCGGGCGCCGCTTCATACGTCGCGCCCAGGAAGCCCGGCTGACCGCTCTCGTCGTCCACCGGGGTCTCGCCCGGACGGATCTGGCTGTGCAGGATGCCGAGCTCGGCCGACATCTGTCCCAGAAGATCATCAAGTTCGCCGCGGTAGCCGAGACGATCCGCAAGCGGAACGAAATGGTCACGCACACCGTCCCAGTTCACACCGCGCAGCTTCGGGTCATAGGCGAAGTCGCGGTGCAGGCGCCAGGCATCCAGAGTCATCTGCCGCCACTCGTCGTGCGGATCGATGGCCGGGCGCCAGTCCGCGAGGCGCACGAGATTGCTCGACGGGTCTTCCGGGAAGTCCGCCTTCGGATCAAGGATCAGGAACTTCGCCTCCGATCCTTCTCCCGTCAGCACGAACAGCTTGCTGCCATCCGTCGACAGGCCGAACGTCTGAACACCCTTGGCATAGTCGGCCACTTCCGGCTTCTCGGCCTTGATCTCCAACCGCTTCAGCGCGGGCGGGCTGTCATTGCCGGTGCTTTCCAGCAGGAACAGGTGCGTTGCATTCGCGGCAAGCGAGACATAGTCACCGGCCCGCGCGGGCACTTCCCACAGCCGCGCCTGAACCCCGTTCAGGTCGACCTTTGCCTGCGTCTCTGGCTTTTCCTCTTCAGGGGCGTCCTTCGCCTTCTTGTCCTTCTTGCCAGCTTTTGCGGTCTTGGCCTCCTCGGCGGCTGCCTTCGCGGCAGCAGCCTCCGCCGTCAGCTCGTCCGGCATCTCGAACGGAAAGTCCGCCGCCGGATCAAGCTGCAGCGCATAGAGCTTGCCGCGGGCACCGAAGGAGGGGCCCATGTTTCGATCGCCCCAGGGCGCGCCGGGTGTCGGCGTGAAACTGCGGTTGGACAGGAAATAGAGCCACGCCCCATCCGCCGAGAAGGCCGGCGCCGAGGATTCATACTTCCCGGTCGTCAGAACGGTGCGCGTGCGCGATTTCGTGTCGAAAAGGATCACCTGCGGCATGTCGCGCACATCATAGCCGGTATAGGCGAGGTATCGTCCGTCAGCGGACCAGGTGAATTCCTGGAAGGCATCGTCCGCGCTGCTGGCA
Source organism: Hyphomonas sp. (assembly GCF_016125515.1). Classification (GTDB taxonomy): domain Bacteria; phylum Pseudomonadota; class Alphaproteobacteria; order Caulobacterales; family Hyphomonadaceae; genus Hyphomonas. The sequence continues at coordinate 75,316 of NZ_WGLO01000013.1, read as the reverse complement.
GTCTTGTCGATCTCGGTGCTCTTGCCGGTTGCAGTATCCAGCTCCATCAGCTTGCCGCGCTTGGTCGTGTAGAGCAGCGTGTTGCCCTTGGGCGCCGGGAACAGCCGCCAGATATAATCCCGCGCGCCTTGCGTCAGCGCCTTGCCTTCGCCGCGCCCGTCCGCCGGGAAGGCCCAGATCTCGCCGAAGTTTCCGCCGTCGATGATCGCGTAGACGGCCTTGCCGTCGCCGCCCATCGCCGCAGAGCGCGCCCGCGCGCCAGCCGGAATGGCATATTCCACGCGCCGGCGCTGGCCCGTGAAGGCCGTCACGAACCGGCCGCGCGCCGTCACCGAAACGGACTCGCCGGACGGCGCCAGCCGCGCATCGGAAAGAAAATCCAGCGGCGATTCCAGCCAGCGCTCCCGCTTGGAATCGCTGTCGCTGGTCAGCGTCAGGGCAAGCTTTGCGGTCGTGCCTGAGGCGATGTCATAGCTGTAGAGGTCCGCGCCGCTCTGATAGGCGATCTTGCCGTCCTTCAGGTAAGGCGTGCGCATCTGCCATCCGGTCGACTGCGTATGCTGCACCGGATCCTTGCCTATCTCGTCCACCGACCAGATATTGTCCGTACCCGACTTGTCGCTGACGAAGTAGATGCGCCCGTTCCAGGCCATCGGGCTGCGGATCGGCGCGCCGAAATCTGCTGCCAGCCGCACGGCCTCGGCGTCGCTGCCCAGCGTGTAGCGCCACAGCTGCGCCATCCGCCCGCCGCGATAGTGCACGGCATTGTCCGAGAACATCGACAGGCCATAGCGCGTGAAGACCAGCGTCTTGCCATCCGCCAGCAATGTCGCCTGGTCGGCGCCGTCCAGCGGGATCGCCTCGGTCTTCAGCGTCTCGCGGTCGATGCTGCGCAGCTGGCGCGGAATGGTGCCCGGCAGGTTGGTCGTGCGGTAGAGCACATGCGAATTGTCGAGCCATCCGCGCACGGTCACGCCGCCGCCTTCATGCGTCAGGCGCACCGGAGCGCCGCCGGCCACCGGCATCACATAGACCTCGCTGGGCCCGTCATAACTTGCGTCGAAGGCGATCCACTTGCCGTCCGGCGAGATCACGGGGTTGCTTTCGGTCTCTTCATGCGTCGTCAGGCGCACTGCCGTTCCGCCGCTCGCTGGCGCGCGCCAAAGATCGCCCTCGCTGGCAAACACCAGCGCGTCGTCTCCCAGTGCGGGCGTCTGGTAATAGCCGAGCGTCTGCGCGCTCGCGCCCGCCGCCACACCCCAGACCGCCACTGCCAGCGCCAAAGCCGAAATACGCATATCAGACCCCTGATTTCATTGAAGCCGGCACCTTATTCCGGCGAAGCCGGGATGCAACCCGGGGCGGCTGCGGCCTAGCCGTCTTCGCGGCAGCTGTCCGGTACGAGGCCTGCCAGCGTGCTTTGGGGGGCGGGGCCGTGCGCCGGGGAGGGCATCGGGGCGGCCAGTGCCTCGAGCACCGCGCCGTCGCGGCCATAGACGTCCGGCGCATAGGTCACCGTGCCTTCGGCGTCCGGGAAGGCGGTGAGGTAGACAATATGGATCGGCATCGCCGCCACGAGGTTCGCGCGCGTCTCGGCGCCGGTCGCGATCGCCGCGTCGATCTCCGCCTGTCCCCAGCCGGGCGTCCCCTCCAGCACCCATCCGGCGAGCCCCACCGGGTCCTGTACCCGGATACATCCGGAGGAGAAGGTCCGCGCCGTTTGCGCGAACAGGGCGCGCTCGGGCGTGTCGTGCAGATAGACCGCATACGGATTAGGGAAGATGAACTTCACCCGGCCTAGTGCATTGGCCGGCCCCGGAGCCTGCCGGATGTGGTAGGGAAAGCCGGAGGCGGACACCTTGTTCCAGTCGATGGCAGAGGCGTCGACGGCGTTTCCGGCCCGGTCATAGATGCGATAACCCATCCGCGATATGGCGCGGGGGTCGCGGCGGAATTGGGCCAGCTTGTCCTTGCGCGCGATGCTGTCGGGAACATCCCACCACGGATTGAACACGACGTATTCAATGGCGTCTGAAAACTCCGGAGTCTGACGGCTCAGCTGTCCGAAAATCGCGGCCCGGCGGGAGGTCTCCGCCCCCTCCGTCAATGAAACCACCTCGAAGGTCGGAATGTTCGCCATCACCTGACGCCCCGCCGTCTCGTGCGGCAACCAGCGCAGCCGTTCGAGGCCTGCGCGCAGGCTGGCGATCCTTGCGTCCGCGTCCGCCAGCGCGCCGGCATCCGTCATCCCGGTTTGCGCCGCCTGCTGCCGGGCGAGTTCATCCTTCAGCGCCGCATAGAGCGGCAAGGCCGGGGCGAGCGCGTCCAGCGCCGCGCGATAGTCGGCCGCCGCAGACTCCGGCGGCAGGCTGCCGGGCAGCGCGGCGAGGCTCGCATCCGCCTGCAGGCGCGGCGTCATCGTCGCCGGATCGACTGCGCCGAACCGCAGATGCGTGGCCGCAAGCCGCCAGGCCGCCGCCGCATCGATCCCGGCATAATTCTCAGGGTCCAGTCCGTGGGCGGACAGCAGGTCCAGCGACTGGCGCATGGCTTCGGGGTCGTGCACCGCAGCGGCCACCGGCGGGCAGTCGGCCGCGCCTTCCGGCGCCTCGGCTACCGGGCAGTCAGGCGGCGGCGCTACCAATTGCGCCGGGCTGGAACATCCGGCGATCAGGGCCAGCAACAGTCCGCCGGCCAGCCGTGCAGCCCAGCCCCCGGCAGCGCGGCGCGGATCAGATCGAAAAAGGGTCAGGGGCATCGGCGCGCTCCGCATGGGCGAGCCTGTACTATGCCAGCCTCCGGCCTAGTCCTCAAATCCCCGGAACACAGCCGCCTCGTCCACGGACTTGCGCCGCGAGACGACGGCGTTGGCCGGGAAAGTGTCATCCGGCCAGCCCATGGCGATACAGGTCTGGATCACCTGGTCGTCCGGAATGCCGGCATGTTCGCGCACCACAGGGCTCTGCATGATGCCCTGCGAGTTGATCACGCAGCCGAGCCCCCGGTTCCAGGCCGTGTTGACGATACAGTTGACCACACCGCCGCAATCGAACGGGGCGATGTCGCTGCCCTGGATCGATTTGTCATAGGTGATGACAATGGAGACCGGCGCATCGAACTGGCGGAAACCGCGCAGCACCCAGTCCATCCGCTTCTCCTTGTTATCCCGCTCGATGCCCATGGCCTCGAACAGCTGGATGGCAATCTCGATCTGGCGTTTGCGGTGGTCGCCCTCATAGCCCGGGCCCATCCGGAATTCGCGGCTGTCGGGCACGCCGGCGAGGTTGCGCTCCACATTGCCGGCGCGGATCCGGTCGAGCACCTCGCCCGTCACGACGTAAAAATTCCAGGGCTGGGTGTTCAGCGAGGTCGGCGCCCGCATCGCAATTTCCAGGATCTCCCGGATCAGCGCCTTCGGCACCGGCTTCTTCAGAAAGCCCCGGATGCTCCGGCGGCCCTTCACGACATCATCATATTCCACAGAGCGCTCCTGTCCCGTTCCAGCCCGTGTTGTAGCGCAGCCTTTGGCGTCCGCATCCCCTCCCGTTAGGGCAAGTCTTGCCAACGCCGCCTGTTCGGGCGAGGTCCAGCCCGGACCAAAGCAGCCGGGAAGGGCAGATGAGATATTTCGAGGACATGGTGGTCGGATCGCGCACGCGGTCGTCGCGGACCTACAGGGTCACGCGCGAAGAGGTGATCGAGTTTGCTACGAAATACGACCCCCAACCCTTCCATCTGGACGATGAGGCCGCCAAGGCGACCTTCTTCGGCCGCCTTTCGGCGTCGGGCTGGCATACGGGCGCCATGGTCATGCGCCTGATGGTCGACACCTGGAAGGATTCCGAACCCACGGCCGGCCTCGGCTCGCCGGGCATCGATGAGCTGCGCTGGGTGAAGCCCGTCTACCCGGGCGACGAAATCTCGGTCGAAATGGAACTGCTGGAAAAGCGCCGGTCGCAATCGCGCCCCGACATGGGCATCACCAAGACCCGCCAGACCGTGTTAAACCAGAAGGGCGAAGTGGTGATGACCATGGTGTCCAACGGCCTCGTCCGCGTCCGCGATCCGTCTGCACCGATCGACTGAGCGCACCTGCTTGCCGGAACGTCTGCGGCCTGTAGACTTCGCGGCGTTGAGGGAACCACGAACATGACCCAGTCACTTCAGGGCGGTTGCGCCTGCGAAACCGTGCGCTACAGGCTGACGCGCGCGCCGATGATCACCCATTGCTGCCATTGCACCTGGTGCCAGCGGGAGTCCGGTTCGGCGTTCGTGATCAACGCGGTGATCGAGTCTTCGGCGGTCGAGCTTCTGGGCACGCCCCCGGAAGTCATTCTCACGCCCAGCGAGAGCGGCAAGGGCCAGCTGATCGCACGCTGCCCGGATTGCCAGGTCGCCGTGTGGAGCCATTATCCCACCGCGCGGGAGGCGGCCGCTTTCATCCGTGTGGGAACATTGGACGACCGCACCGCGATCTCGCCGGATGTGCACATCTATACCGCCTCAAAGCTGCCCTGGGTCCATCTGGCGGATAACAAGCCGGCCTTCGCGCAGTTCTATCCCGACACCGCCACCGTCTGGAGCCCCGAGGCCCTCGCGCGCTGGTCGGCGGTGATGGCATCGCGCACATGAAAAAGCCCGCTCCGGAGAGCGGGCTTTCCCGTGTCATAAGACAGGCGTTCGCTTAGCGCGGCGCCATGCGGATCGCGCCGTCGAGGCGCACGTCTTCACCGTTGAAGTAGGCGTTGCGGCACATTTCCACGGCCAGCGAGGCATACTCGTCCGGATTGCCGAGACGGGCCGGGTGGGGCACCTGCGCGCCGAGGGCGGCTTTCACGGGCTCCGGCGCAGCGGCCAGCAGCGGCGTGTTGAAGATGCCCGGCAGGATCGTGTTCACACGGATGAAATCGCGGCTGAGGTCGCGGGCGATCGGCAGGGTCATGCCGACCACGCCGCCTTTGGAGGCGGAGTAGGCGGCCTGGCCGATCTGGCCATCTTCAGCGGCCACCGAAGCGGTGTTGACGATTGCGCCGCGCTCACCGTCGATCGGGTCCAGTGTCAGCATGCCGGCCGCCGACTTGGCGATGCAGCGGAAGGTGCCTACGAGGTTGATCTGGATAATCAGGTTGAACTTGTCGAGCGGGAAGTGGCTGATTTCGCCGGTATTCTTGTCGCGACTGGCGGTCTTGATGGCGTTGCCGGTGCCGGCGCAGTTGATCAGGATCCGCTCCTGGCCTATGGCGGCGCGCGACTTGGCAAAACCGGCATCGACGGAGGCTTCGTCGGTCACGTTGACGTTACAGAACACGCCGCCGAGTTCCTTGGCGAGGGCTTCGCCTTTCTCGGCGTTCAGGTCGAACAGGGCGACCTTGACGCCATAGCTGGCGAGTTTGCGGGCGGTTGCCGCGCCGAGACCCGAGGCGCCACCGGTGATGACAGCCGAGATGTTCGAATTGAGTTCCATGGGCGAAGCCCTCCTTGTAGTGTGGGTATTGCTTTTGCTGATGACCGCACTGAACTATAATACCCCTAGGAGAGCGCAATGTCTGACGCAGCGGAAATCATCAACACAGTGAAAGGCGAAGGCGGGGTCTACCTGCCCAAGTCGATCCAGCGCAACGAGCGCCGATCGCGCGGCCTGATCCCCAAGCTTCTGCGCTTTGCGGGCCAGATTCCCTTTGCCGACGATCTGGCGGCGGCCTATTTCGCCGCGCGCGACCCGCTGACGCCGATGAAGGCCAAGGCGGTGCTTTTCGCCGCAGGGGCCTATTTCGTCATGCCGGTCGACATGGTGCCCGACGTGCTTGCCGGTCTCGGCTTCACCGATGACGCCACTGTGCTTGCCACCGCGCTCGGCGTGGTCGGTATGCACGTCAAGGATCGCCACCGTGCGATGGCCCGCAAGGTTCTGCGCCTGCCCGAGCCTGTCAGGGATCCTGCCTGAGCCCGAACGCCCTCATGGCCGCGTTCGCGACCGCTAGCGTGGCGGCGCTCGCCTACGGATTCCTGTACAGCTTCCGAGGTGAAGGCCCTGCGCGCGCCGTTCTGAAAGTCTCCGGCATTGTCATCCTGGCGATCACCGCCTTTGCGGCGGGTGGGCCGTGGCTGCTCTGGGCGGCGCTGGCCGCTTCGGCGGTGGGGGATCTGTTCCTGGCCGGCAAGCCGGAGCGCTGGCTGCTGCCCGGCATGGGCGCCTTCTTCCTCGCCCACGTGTTTTACGTGATCCTGTTCTGGCAGCTCGGGGAAGGGGCCGGCTGGTCCCTGCCGGTCAAGGCCGGGCAGGCCGTGCTGGTGCTCGGCGGCGCGATGTATATCCGCTGGCTTGCGCCCCGGCTCGGCCAGATGCGCCTGCCGGTCTTTGCCTATGGCGCCGTGATCCTGATGATGGGTGCCGCCGCGATTGCCTTGCCGCAGGCCTACCTTCTGGTGACGGCGGGCGCGCTGATGTTTATCGCCTCGGACTCGATCCTCGCACACCAGCTGTTCTGCCGCCCGGCCGAGGCCCCGCCGAACAAGCCCGCCTCCTATGCCGTCTGGTTCCTGTATTTCTTCGGCCAGGCCGCCATTACCTGGGGCCTGCTGCACCCCGCCGCTTAGACTGGCTTGTCGCCATTGATCGTCGCGCGCCGCATGTGGCGGCGATGGCCGGGATAGTCGTTCAGCGCGTAATGCCAGGTGCAGCGGTTGTCCCACATCGTCACGTCGCCCGCCTGCCAGCGCACGCGGCAGGTGAAGCGTTCCTCGCGCGAATGCTGGAACAGGTAATCGAGCAGGGGCTTGCTGTCGCGCGTTGACCAGCCGGCAAAGCGCAGCGTGAAGGCCGGGTTCACGTAAAGCCCCTTGCGCCCGGTTTCCGGATGGGTGCGCACGACGGGGTGTTCGTATTCCGGGGCGGTCTCGATCTCCGTCGCCTCCATCGACTTGCGTTTCTGGGCGGACGATCCGTGCACGCCGTACTCGCGCGCCGCCGAATGCACCGCCTTCAGCCCGGCGAGGGTCTCCTTCAGGCCAGGGGAAAGCGCGTCATAGGCGGCCTGCTGGTCGGCAAACAGCGTGTCCCCGCCATAGGGCGGCAGCTCAATGGCATGCAGGATCGAGCCGAGGGCGGGGGTCTCCTCGAAGCTCATGTCGGTATGCCAGCCGCCGCCGAAATTCACCTTGTCTTCCTTCTCCTTGATGATTTCGAGGAGTTCGGGATGGCCCGCCATGCCCTTCACATAGGGATGCACGTTCAGCGTGCCGAAGCGCCGGGCGAAGGCCTTGTGCTGGTCCGGCTGCAGGCCCTTCTGGCCGCGCATGACGATCACCTTGTGATCGAGGAAGGCCTGGTGGACCTGGTCGAATTCGGCATTGGACAGGCCGGACTGCAGGTCCAGGCCGAAGATCTCGGCGCCCAGCGTACCGGACAAGGGAAGGATTTGGAGGCTCATGCCAAGATAGAAGCACCCGCCCGGGACCAGCGCAAGAATTCCCTCCGTTTAGGGAAACTGCAACCGTTCTCCGCGGGTCGGCACGAAAATGTCACTGGTGGAGGCGCCCGAAATATGCGACACCGCGCGCGGGCCAGGCGCCCCCAACGGCGCCCAGCCTATCTGTGAGGATAGGAGTAAAACAGATGAACGTGACCACCGCCAAGCCGGTCGTGCGCCCGGCGTGCCCGCATTTTTCCTCGGGCCCCACCGCCAAGTATCCCGGATTTTCGCTGCAGAACCTGGTGACTGCCGCCCTCGGCCGGTCGCACCGTTCCGGCGATGCCAAGAAGAAACTCAAAGCCGCCATTGATCGCACCAAGCTGATCCTCGACCTGCCGGAAGGCTACCGGGTCGCCATCGTGCCCGCCTCAGATACCGGCGCGGTTGAGATGTGCATGTGGTCGATGCTCGGCGCGAAGCCGGTTGACGTGTTCGCCTGGGAAAGCTTCGGCTCCGACTGGGTGACCGACGCGACCAAGCAGCTGAAGCTTGAGAACTGCAAGACCTACACGGCCGACTACGGCGCGCTGCCGGACTTCTCGAAAGCCCGCGACGATGCCGATATCATCTTCACCTGGAACGGCACCACTTCGGGCGTGCGCGTGCGCGATGCCGACTGGATCAAGCCGAACCCGGACCGGATCGTAATCTGCGACGCGACCTCGGCCGCCTTCAGCCAGGAGATCGACTGGGCGAAGCTCGATGTCATCACCTATAGCTGGCAGAAATGCCTCGGCGGCGAAGCGGCGCACGGCATGCTGATCTTGTCGCCGAACGCTGTGAAGCGGCTGGAGACCTATACGCCGGACCGCGCGCTGCCGAAACTCTTCCGCATGACCAAGGGCGGCAAGCTCGACGAGGACCTGTTCGAAGGCGCCACGATCAACACGCCCTCGATGCTCTGCGTGGAGGACTACCTGCAGGCGCTCGACTGGGTCGAACGGCTCGGCGGCTGGAAGAAGCTGAAAGAGCGTTCCGATGACAGCCTCCGTACCCTGACGGATTGGGAAGGCAAGACGGACTGGGTGCAATTCCTCTGCGCCGACAAGTCCATCCGCTCGAACACCGGCGTCACCTTCAAGATCGTCGATCCGCGCGTGACGGCGCTCGACGAGGCCGGCCAGCGCGACTTCATCAAGAAGATGATGAAGCGCCTCGAGACCGAGAATGCCTGCTTCGACGCCGCCGGCTATGCCAAGGCCCCTCCGGGCCTGCGCATCTGGTGCGGCGGCTCGGTCGAGCCGTCGGATGTCGCCAAGCTTCTCCCCTGGCTCGATTGGGCCTTCCATGAGGAAGCCGCGAAGCTCTCGTAGCCGTACCGCAAAATCGCGGCGCCCCCGCTGAGGTGGGTGCCGCATACCTCCCCATCATATCCTTGACCCTGTCCCCGCTGCCGTGGGGATTCGCGGTTACAGAAGCAGGAAACGCAAATGCCCAAAGTCCTCATCGGAGATACGCTCTCCCCCGCCGCCGTGGAAATCTTCAAGGCGCGCGGCATCGAAACTGACATCAAGGTTGGTCTGTCCAAGGAGGACCTGATCAAGATCATTGGCGACTATGACGGCCTCGCCGTGCGCTCGGCCTGCAAGCCGGACGCCGACGTGATCGCCGCCGCGACGAACCTGAAGGTCATCGGTCGCGCCGGCATCGGCGTCGACAACATCGACATCAAGGCCGCCACCGCCAAAGGCGTCGTGGTGATGAACACGCCGTTCGGCAACGCCATCACCACCGCCGAACACGCCATCGCGATGATGTTCGCCGCCGCCCGCCAGATCCCCGCAGCCAACAATGACACGCAGGCCGGCAAATGGCCGAAATCCGGCTATATGGGTCTTGAGGTCTCCTACAAGACGCTCGGCCTGATCGGTTGCGGCAATATCGGCAGCCGCGTTGCCGAGCGCGCCATCGGCCTGAAGATGAAGGTCGTCGCGTATGACCCCTTCCTCACTGAGGAACGCGCTGTCGAGCTGGGTGTTGAGAAGGTGGAGCTGGGCGAACTCCTGAAGCGCGCCGACGTGATCACGCTGCACGTTCCGCTCACGGATCAGACCCGCAACGTGCTGTCGCGCGAAGCGTTGGAGAAGACCAAGAAAGGCCTGATCCTCGTCAATTGCGCGCGTGGCGGCCTGGTCGACGAGGCGGCGGTGCGCGACCTGCTCGAAAGCGGCCATCTCGCAGGCGCCGCTTTCGACGTGTTCGCGGTCGAGCCGGCGAAGGAAAACGTCCTCTTCGGCGCGAAGAATTTCGTCGCCACGCCCCACCTTGGCGCCGCCACGGTCGAGGCGCAGGAGAATGTTGCCCTGCAGGTTGCCGAACAGATGGCGGACTATATCCTCACCGGCGCCGTCACCAACGCGCTGAATATGCCGTCGGTGACGGCCGAGGAAGCTCCGCGACTGAAGCCCTTCGCAGCGCTCGCCGAAAAGCTCGGCAGCTTTGCCGGGCAGATCTCCGATTACGGATATGATGAAGTGGTCATCGAGTATGAGGGCGAGGTGGCCGATCTCAACCGCAAGCCGCTGACCGCCGCTCTCCTCTCCGGCCTGCTGCGCGCCTCGCGCGGTGATGTGAACATGGTGTCGGCCCCGGCGATCCTGGCCGAGAGCGGCGTCAAGCTGACCGAGACCAAGACTGAGTCGAGCCCGATCTATGACAGCCTGATCCGCGTGAAAGTGAAGACCAAGGCGACGAAGAATGCCCCCGAAGGCGGCTGGCGAACGCTGGCCGGCGCGCTGATCGGCGGCAAGCCGCGCATCGTCGAGGTGAAGGGCATGGCGCTGGAAGGCGATTTCTCGCCTTTCACGCTGTACGTGAACAATATCGACAAGCCGGGCTTCATCGGCGCGCTCGGCCAGATGTTGGGCGAGGCGAAGGTCAACATCGCCACCTTCCACCTCGGCCGTCAGGCCGCCGGCGGGGAGGCGATTGCGCTTGTCGGTATCGACTCGATGCCGCCGGCCGCCGTGCTCGAAAAGCTCGATGCCCTGCCGCAGGTGCGTTATGCGAAAGTGTTGAGCTTCTAAGCCTTCCGTCTGCGCTTCATGCGCAGCGGGCATAAATCCTATCCGGATGGGGCGGGCTGATCTGCGGATCGCCCGCCCCATTTGAACCGGGTCCTCAACACAGGAGCCCGTCATGGCCAGGATCGCGATCGTCTATCATTCCGGCTACGGCCACACCGCCAAGGCGGCCGAGCATGTCCGCAAGGGCGCCGCCGCCATACCCGGCGCCAACGTCACCCTCTACAAGGCCGAGGATCTCGCCGCGCCCGACAAGGGGCCGTGGGACGAACTCGCCCGGGCCGACGCCATCATCTTCGGCGCGCCCACCTATATGGGCTCGGCGTCGGGCGGCATGAAGGTGTTCATGGATGCCGCGTCGAAAGCCTGGTTCACCCGCGCCTGGGCGAACAAGATCGCTGCCGGTTTCACCGTCTCGGGTTCGCTGTCAGGCGACAAGACCGTCACCCTCCAGCAATTCGCTACCTTCGCCGCGCAGCAAGGCATGATCTGGGTCAGCAATGACCAGCCGAGCGGCTACAACGCCACGACGACCGACTTTGCAACCGCACATAACCGGGCGGGCCACTTCCTCGGCCTCGGCGTGCAGGCGCTGACCGATCTGCCGGCCGACCAGACGCCGGACCGGTACGAACTGGAGACCGCAGAACGCTTCGGAAAGCGTGTCTCTGAAGCAACCCTCCGCTGGGCTCGCACCCCGGCCCAGGCCGAACTGGCTTGACGGAGGCGGCGCATGGGCGCGATGCCTCGTGACAGGTTTGTCATGAAGGATTGCCCATGCGCCGTTTCGTAACTTCGCTCGCCCTTGCTGCCGTTCCAGCCCTGGCCGCCCAGGCCGGCCCGGTAGATGAAGTCCGCATCGGGGTCGTGCAGCACAACATGTGCGTGCTGGACTGCGACAATGCCGACAAGGAAGGCGGGCCGAACATCAATGGCGAGATCGTGTTCAAGTCTCCGGACGTGCTGGACATCATCTGGAGCCCGCGGCCCTACATCATAGGCAGCGTGAATACGGCCGGCGATACCAGCTTCGGCGGTGTCGGCCTCGAATGGACCTGGTATTTCGCCGAGGGCTGGGCGTTCGAGCCGGGCGTCGGCTATGTCGTCCATGACGGCGAACTGAACTTCCCCTATCCGCAGGGCGATCCGCGAAATGATCCGATCTCGGCCGAAAAGGTCTTCTTCGGGTCGCGCGACCTGTTCCGCACGAACCTCTCCCTGAACCGCGACATCAATGAAGCCTGGGGCGTGCAGCTGATGTACGAACACCTCAGCCATGGCCAGATCCTCGGCAATGGCCGCAATCAGGGTCTCGACAATATCGGTGTACGGATCATCTACAAGTTCGGCGAATAAGGCCGCCGGTCAGTCCGTCTGGGAAAGGACGAGTTGGCGGAAACGCTGACGGTCCGTCATCGGATGGCAGGCGACCACTTTTTCCACTTCGCCCGGCGTCGCCGGTGGTGGGCCTGGCTGGACCGGCAAGCCGCGGTCGAGGAGTGCGAGGCAGTCGAGCACACCCGCGCCGTAGCGGCGCGCCCAGCCCGGCGGCACCCGCGCGGATTCCCGCAGCAGGTGGGCGAAGTAATCGTGCAGGCTGAGATGCGCCAGTCCGGCCGCTTCGAGGCAGGCCTCGCGGCCGTGATGGGCGAGCCAGAGCGCAGCCGCGCCGGCCGTCATCGCGGCGGCGTAGGAGGTGCCCTCGCCGCGTTCATGATAGGCGGCGGCGCCCTGGCTCGGCCGGGCCGCCAGTACCCATTGGGCGGGCGCGGCCACATCGACATTGCCGAGCGCGTCCCAGCTGGCGAAGGGCCAGGGCGTGTCGCCGGGCTGGATGCCCGACACGCCGATACAGTTGCGGCTGATCGCCGGCGCCACGGTGAACTGGACGCAATTGCCCGCCGCCGCCACGAGGATCACCTGCTTGCTCTTGGCATAGCGCAGCGCGTCTTCGAGGCCTGAGGCGAGCGACAGACCGCCGAGGCTCATGCTGATAACATGGCAGCCGTCATCGGCGGCGCGCCGGATCGCCTGGGCCACGCGGCCCATCTTGTTGAGCACGGCGACATGACGCACGGCGCGGTAGGGCACGGTGCGGGCGCGCGGGGCGACGCCGCTGATGCGATGGGTCGCGCGGCTGACCATGACCGAGGCGGTGGAGCCGCCATGGCCCGGCGTGCCGGCATAGTTCATCGGATCGCGTCCGGGCCGGGTCCGCTGGATGAAATCATAGCCGGAGTCCGGATCATACGTGCCGTCGATCTCGACATGCGGGGAATAGCCGGTGTCGATCTGGCCGATCCGGATACCTTCGCCGCCGGGCGCCTGCCCGGCGCGTTTGGCCAGCGCCAGCGCCTCGCTGGCCCGGATGCTGGTCCGGCTCCACGACCAGTCATGATCTTCTGGTGGCAGCCCGACCGAGCAGAATTGGGCGAGGGCAACGGTCGGCGCCGGGCCGGCAGCGGTCTTGCCGTGCCAGTCAAAATCCGCCTTGGCCTGCCGGATCCAGGATTGGTTCTGTTCCAGCCATTCGGCGTAGGCGAGGGCGGCCAGGGCATGCTCGGTGGGCTGGCGCGAGGGATCGGCAAAAAGGTCCACGATGAAATGCGTGTCCTCGCCGTCGCCGTTTTCCAGTCCGGCCCGCAGGGGCTGGACCCGCAGCGCGCCATACGGGATCCGGCGCGTGCCGGGCCCGCTGTGCAGGGCGGCCGACATGCGCTCCTGCGCTTCGCTTGTCAGCATGCGCCGGCTGGTTTCGATCAGGAAGCTGGAAGTCTCCCGCACGCGGGATGCGGACAGTTCGCTGTCCGGGTAGCGCTCTGAGGTTAGGAAGCGGAGGTAGGGGGTCGGATCTGACATGGTTGCTCCGGCGCGATGATTGTGTCCGCTACAGCAAATTGAAAGAATATTCCACCTCAGACAGAACACAATTTGCCCGCGCGCATCTGTCCCTTGCAATTCGGCGCCAATTCCTGCCCTTGTCGCCGCGGCTGCAAACGGAGCGGGATATGTCAGGAGTCGTGGTCGTTGGCGCCCAGTGGGGCGACGAAGGCAAGGGCAAGATCGTGGACTGGCTGTCGGCGCGCGCCGATGTGGTGGTCCGCTTCCAGGGCGGCCACAATGCGGGCCATACGCTGGTCATCGACGGCAAGGTGTTCAAGCTGGCACTGCTGCCGTCCGGCCTGGTGCGGGGCGGCAAGCTGTCGGTGATCGGCAATGGCGTGGTGGTCGACCCCTGGCACATGCTGACCGAGATCGAGGGCATTCGCGCGCAGGGCGTGGACGTGACCCCGGAGAGCCTGGTCCTCGCTGACAATGCCTCGCTGATCCTGCCCTGGCACAAGGACATCGACGCCGCGCGGGAAGGGGCCCTCGGCGCCGCCCAGATCGGCACCACCAAGCGCGGCATCGGCCCGGCCTATGAGGACCGTGTTGGCCGGCGCGCCATCCGCGTCGCCGATCTTGCCGACCCCGCCGCGCTTGACATGAAGATCGAGCGCCTGCTGGCCCACCACCGTCCGCTGCGGATCGGCCTCGACCTGCCGGAGCCGGATGGCGCGCAGCTGAAGGCGGAGCTCCTGAAGATCGCGCCGCAGGTGCTCGCTTATGCCCAGCCGGTCTGGAAGCTGCTCGACGAGCAGGTGCGCAAGGGCAAGCGTATCCTGTTCGAAGGCGCGCAGGGCGTGATGCTCGACGTGGACCATGGCACCTATCCGTTCGTCACCTCATCCTCCGTGGTTGCCGGCAATGCCAGCGCCGGATCGGGCGTCGGCCCGGGCGCGATCTCTTATGTGCTCGGCCTCGCCAAGGCCTACACGACGCGCGTCGGCTCCGGCCCGTTCCCGACCGAACAGGACAACGAAATCGGCCAGCGCCTTGGCACCATCGGCAAGGAAGTCGGCGTCAACACCGGTCGCCCCCGGCGCTGCGGCTGGTTCGACTCGGTGATGGTGCGCCAGGCCTGCGCGACCTCGGGCGTTACCGGGCTCGCGCTCACCAAACTCGACGTGCTGGACGGGTTCGACGAGATCAAGGTATGCGTCGCCTACAAGCTCAACGGCAAGACGATCGACCATTACCCCGCCGGCCTGACCGATCAGGCGGCGGTGGAGCCGGTGTATGAAACGCTGAAAGGCTGGAGCGGCTCAACACGGGGCGCGCGCAGCTGGGCGGACCTGCCGGCCGAGGCGGTTGTCTATGTGCGCCGGCTTGAGGAACTCGTCGGCAAGCCGTGCGCGCTCGTCTCTACCTCGCCGGAGCGGGAAGATGTGATCCTGATGCGGGATCCGTTTGAGGGCTGAGTGTCTTTGGCGCAGCCTTGCCGCGCCTGCAGGGTGAGGACGAACCCGGAAGCGCCAGTTCGAGGCGCATCGCCATGTCGTCCAGTGCCTTGAAGACTTCTGTGCCGTCCGGGCCGAGGGGCCGGGCCTTGAAGCCGGGAGGCCGGAAATAGGACAGCGTGGTACGCGGACTGGGACGCTTCATCCGTTGGCGGAGCAGGCGGCGCGCAAGCCAAATGGGATCGGCGAAGGCCGCTTCAACCACCGGTGCACGCGGGGCAGGCGGAGGCGGCGGCGCGAAGCAAGCAATCGAGATGCTCGGACGCTGGTTGACCGGTAGCCAGTTGGTGCGCGGTCCGGGGCGGGCTTCCGTGAGACGGAAAACCGGTCGGCTTGGGTTGGCCGAGGCGGCGCGGATCGCCGGGCGCGGAGGCGGGGCCCGGCGCGTGGGCGCGAACGAGGATGGTTTCGGCGCGGGCAGTTCATCCGCCAGCAGACGAAGGGCGCGCCGCATCAACGCTTCGGCCGGAGTGATCAGACGGCGCAGGGTCCAGTGCAGGGCCTTGAAGCTGCCGGCGGCGAGGCGCGCGGCGATCTCGCCGATCCGCCAGCCGATCAGCGCCTGCGCATAAGTCAGCAGGCGGTCGGAGCAATCACCCGGAGGCGGAGGGGTCTGGTCCATACGCACAGTATAAACCCGCCCGCAGGAGTGTTGCGTTCTCGGGCGCCCACCCTCTCGTAAGCCTTTGAAAGGCATGGGAATTATTTTTCCGGAGGCCTCTAGAAAGTTGCACAAGCCCTCTTGCGGGGCGCGCGCGGCGGCAGTAAATCGCGCCGCCGCTGGGGGCTGCGAGAGGCGCGGGCCGAGCGGGGGAGCCTTCGTTTCGCGTCCATGCCCGATGTGTCGTTCGACTGTGTGTCCTGCGGGCCTGCTGTTTCAGCCGGAACCCGCGCTATCTGCAACTCCTGCCCTGGGACGCCGCGCGCAGATTGCCGCCTGAGAGCCTCTTTACCGAGGACGCGCGCACCTATGTGAGGTTCGACTGCGGGCATTGCGTCCACCTGGACCTCTCGGGCGGTAAGGCGGTGTGCGGCGTCTACCAGGACCGGCCTGAAGCCTGCCGCGCTTTCCGGGCGGGCAGTTTCGAATGCCAGAAGGCGAGGCGGGCCAACGGCATCCTGGGCGTGAATGTGCGCGACCGGAAAGGGGAGCCGGCCTGAGGGGCAGGGCAAAATTCGGGGGCGCAATTTCTGCGCCGGCATGTCAGGATGGGTGCGAAGGCGGGGAGGCGCAAATGGCATCTATCTTTTTCTGGGGGGCGGCGGGCGTATGCGCGCTGACCGTGGTGATCCACGTGTTCCTGGGAGGGGCCAAGTGGGTGCGGCCCTATCTCGCGGTGGAGATGGAGCCGGGGCTGAAATGGCTCGGCTACCTGATGTGGCACCTTGGCACGGTCTCGACCCTGTTCATCATGGCGGGCTTTGCGGCGGCGGCATTGGATGGTTCGAGGACGGACTATGCGATGATCGCCACCGCCGGCGCGGCTAGCTTCGTCGCGGCGGCGGTTTGGACGGCGGTGAAATCCGGCGTGCCGCTGCAGCGGTTTCCGGTGATCTTCATGTTCTCGGTTGTGACCGCGCTGGGGGCGGCGGGGCTCGCGCTGTAGACGGAACTATTCAGCGGGCGCTTGCCTTGGGTAAGGGCCATGATCGTAGCTGACGATGCGGGCGATGCGCCAGGTGTCGCCCTCCTGATGCCAGACGTGCAGGAAGCGGGCGATGCCGTGGGGCGCGTCGGCGCCAACATTGGTGAAGGTGTGCAGGCCGGTCTCGACTGCGCCATAGCCGGGGATGGGCCAGACCTCGAGCGTGCCCGGCACGAGCTGGCGCGTGAAATTGTTGCAGACATTCTTGTTGACCGCCTCGACCGTCGCCGCGCGGCCGACCGAGAGGCCGGCATTGTCGTGATAGAATTCGAGGCCGTCTTCGAGGAAGGTGCCGAAGGTCTCGCCGTCACAGGAATTGAAGGCGGCGAACATGGCGGCGTCCTTCTCCGCGATCAGCGCGGTGAGGGCGGGGTCGACGGCCTGAGGCGCGGGGGCAGGGGCGGCGTGCGTGGCACAGGCGGCCAGCGCCAGTGCGGCGCAGGCGGCAGACAAGCGGGGCATCATGGAATGAGTCCTCGGAAAGGGGTTGCATACGCCTCTCGGGGGAAGACGCCAGGCGAGGTGGGGCGGGCGTGTCGATGGGGGGATGTGTCCACTAAACCAGTCAATCAATCACCGCTCGCTTCCGTCCGTCCTCCGACAGATAGATCTCCCCGCCCTTGTCGAGGAACTCTTTCGACTTTTCTTCCATGCCTTTGCGGGCTTCAAGGGCTTGGCGTTCGAGGTCGGCGCGTTCGTTTTCGGTCATGCCGGCGGCGTAGTCGCGCACTTCGGCGGTGATCTTCATCGAGCAGAATTTCGGGCCGCACATGGAGCAGAAATGGGCGACCTTGTGGGCGTCTTTCGGCAAGGTCTGGTCGTGGAAGTCGCGCGCGGTTTCGGGGTCGAGGGCGAGGTTGAACTGGTCTTCCCAGCGGAACTCGAACCGGGCGCGGGAGAGGGCGTCGTCGCGCAGCTGCGCGGCGGGGTGGCCCTTGGCGAGGTCGGCCGCGTGGGCGGCGATGCGGTAGGTGATGACGCCGACTTTCACGTCATTGCGGTCGGGCAGGCCGAGATGTTCCTTGGGCGTCACATAGCAGAGCATGGACGTGCCGAACCAGCCGATCATGGCGGCGCCGATGCCGGAGGTGATGTGGTCGTAGCCCGGGGCGATGTCGGTGACGAGGGGGCCGAGCGTATAGAAGGGGGCTTCGCCGCAGGCCTTCAGCTGCTTGTCCATGTTCACCTTGATCTTGTGCATCGGCACATGGCCGGGGCCTTCGATCATCACCTGGCAGCCTTTGGCCCAGGCGATTTTCGTCAGTTCACCGAGGGTTTCAAGTTCGGCGAACTGGGCGGCGTCGTTGGCGTCCGCAATTGCGCCGGGGCGCAAGCCGTCGCCGAGGGAGAAGGCGACATCATAGGTGCGCATGATGTCGCAGATTTCCTCGAAATGGGTGTAGAGGAAGCTTTCCTTGTGATGGGCGAGCATCCATTTCGCCATGATCGAGCCGCCGCGGCTGACGATGCCGCAGACGCGCTTGGCGGTGAGGTGGATATAGGCGAGGCGCACGCCGGCATGGATGGTGAAATAGTCGACGCCCTGTTCGGCCTGTTCGATCAGCGTGTCGCGGAAGACTTCCCAGGTGAGGTCTTCGGCGACGCCGTTCACTTTTTCCAGCGCTTGATAGATCGGCACGGTGCCGATGGGCACGGGGCTGTTGCGGATGATCCATTCGCGGGTGTTGTGGATGTTGCGGCCCGTGGAGAGGTCCATCACATTGTCGGCGCCCCAGCGGATCGCCCAGACCATCTTCTCGACCTCTTCTTCGATGGAGGAGGCGACAGCGGAGTTGCCGATATTGGCGTTGATCTTGACGAGGAAGTTGCGGCCGATGATCTGCGGCTCAAGCTCGGCATGGTTGATGTTGGACGGGATGATGGCGCGGCCGCGGGCGATCTCTGAACGGACGAATTCCGGCGTGATGAACTCAGGAATGTCGGCGCCGAAGGAATTGCCCTGTTCGATCTGGGCGGCGGCGTTTTCGAGCGCGGCGCGGCGGCCGAGGTTTTCGCGCTCGGCGACGTAGATCATCTCCTTGGTGATGATGCCGGCGCGGGCGAATTCGTATTGCGTGACGGGCTTGCCGGGCAGGCCGCGCAGCGGGCGGTGGCGCACGGGGAATTCGCGGGTGAGATGCTTGCCGGCGGCGAAGCCATTGTCTTCGGGGCGGATGTCGCGGCCTTCATATTCCTCGACGCCGCCGCGTTCGAGAATCCAGGCGCGGCGGCCGCGCGGGAGGCCAGCTTCGACATCGATGGCGACCGAGGCGTCCGAATAGGGGCCGGACGTGTCGTAGACGCGCACGGCGGGTTCGTTCGCAGACGGATGAAGATCAATCTCGCGGTGCGGCACGGCGAGCGAGGGGTCGGCTTCCGGCGCGGTGTAGACCTTGCGGCTGGCGGGTAGGGGGCCGGTGGTGACGGCGCGAGGGGCGAAGTCGCTCGGCTTGGTGGGGGTGTTCATTCTGGGTCTCCATCAGATGCGGAAGACCCGGGATTTCTAGCGGTCGGTTTTCCGTCCCTCGCGCCGGCATGACCCGGATCAGGTTCAAAGGGTAACTCTCAGCCCGGCCCCATGCCGGACACCCCTCGGATGGGAGAGACCATAGGCCGATTGGCGGGCGTGGAAAAGGGGTGGGATTCTCGCAAGGTGGATAACTGCATCCCGCGTTTTCGCGCCGTCCGGGCGTGTTAGGTTGACCGGACCGATTCGGAGGGAGGTCCAGATGATCCGGACTCAGCTGCTACCAGGACTTTTGGCGGGCCTTGCGGTCCTGCTGTACGGCTGCGCCTCGGCGCCGCCGGAGGCGGCCTTGCCCGAGGCGTCGATGGATGCGGCGCAGACGCCGTCCCGCCCCGACGAACAGTTGGCGCTTGAGGCACGCATCACGCCGGTCGTTTGGGTCGCCGGTGAGGCGCCGGAAGCGCTGCCGCTCTCCGATCACATGGCGAAGATCGGCGTGCCGGCCGTTTCCATCGCGGTCTACCAGGGCGGCGCGCTGCACTGGGCCGAAGGGTACGGTGAGGGCGCCGACCGGGATACGCTGTTCCAGGCGGCGTCGTTGTCGAAGATGGTGGCGGCGGTCGGGATCACCGCGCTGGCGCAGGAGAAGGGCGTGTCACTGGACGCCGACATTTCCGCCAGCCTCCCGGGCATCGACATGGCGACGTTCAATCCCGAAGGGGCGCCGATCACACTGCGCGCCCTGCTTTCGCACACCAATGGCGCAACCGTGTCCGGTTTTCCGGGATATGAAGCTGGCCTGCCGGTACCGTCCACGCTGGAGGTGATCACCGGGTCGGGCGGTGCCAATACAGATGCCGTGGTCATCCGGCCGAACCCGGACAGGACATTTGCCTACTCGGGCGGCGGATACTCGGTCGCCCAGTACTGGGCTGAGCAGGTTTCAGGCGAGAACTTTGCCGCAATAATGCAGAGGCTGGTACTTGGCCCGGCAGGCATGACGCAGAGCACGTTTGCGCAGCCCCTGCCGGACGGGTTTGCAGGCGGAAATATCGCGGCAGCGCACAGCGCGGACGGCGAGGAGATTGCGGGACGTTGGCACACATATCCGGAACTCGCTGCGGCAGGCCTGTGGACGACACCCTCCGATTACGGACGGTTCCTCGTAACGCTCGGCAAGGCCTCTGCGGGAGAAGCCGGCACGGGGATTGATCCGGCCGTAGCGGCTCAGGTGACCGCGCCGGTTGTGGAAGATTATGGCCTCGGTGTGGGCATCGTCATGTACGATGGTGAGAAGTCCCTGCAGCATAGTGGTGGCAATGAAGGCTACATGTGCTTTGCGATGGCCCTGCCCGAACGCGGCGACGTGATTGTCACAATGACGAATTCCGACAACGGGCATCGCCTGTACCGGGGCGTCCTGACGACAGCGCGCGGGATCTATGGTTGGCCATCCGACACCCCGGAGGCCCTGACGCGCGTCGCGCTCAGCGCGGAAGCGTTGGCGGCGTTTGCGGGAGCTTATGTCCAGGAGGGGACCACGGATGTCGTCCTTGAGCTGACGGTCGGCGACACGGATCTGCTCGGAACTTCGCCGTTCGTGGGCAGCTTCCGGCTGTTACCGGTCGGCGAGGGTGTTTTTGTTGATCCGGAAAACGGCTTCAAGATCGTCTCTGAAGACGTGGACGGCGATGTTCGCCTCTCCGTGATGGGGATGGTGTTGGTGAAGGTCGCGCCTGAGTAGGCAGCGGCCTCAGCGCGGGCTGTCGAAGACGGCGAGGAAGTCGGCCCTAGGGCGGGCGATCTTGTTCCGACGTCTCAGCACGGGCCTTGCCAGGTCGCGCTGCCGTAAAGCCGGACGATCTCGCGGCCGCCCATGCCGTCGGTGTCGATGGTGGCGCTGCCATTCCAGCTGAGGGATGTGGCGCTCTGGTTGATGAAGAAGGCGCCTTCGATCAGCTGCGAGGTGCAGGTGAAGCGGAAAGCGCCGGTATCCGACAGGCTGCCGAAGCAGGCGGCGCCCTCGGCGGTCATTTCGGCCGCAATGGCGCCGGCTGGCTCGTCGCCGTCGCGCGGGTCGAGGCAATAGCTGGAGGTGAACGAGCTGCCGTCCGGATTGCCGAAGGATGTCGCATAGCGCCCTGGGTACAGGCCGTTGGCCAGAACCTTCGGGCGGTTGGCCTCAAGGCCCCGCTCGACTTCGTCCACTTCGAATTCGAAAGCGGCGATGTTGGCGAGCAGGTTCTCGCGGGTGATGCCGCCGGCCACATGGACCGTGTGGCGCAGCCACAGGTTTGGCGGCGAGAATTGTGTGTCGGCGGACGCGCGCACGAAGAAAGTTTCCCGGTTCAGCCCGTGCGCAATCGACACCGCGTTCGGTTGCTGCGTCTCGTATTCCAGGATGATGGCCTGGCAGTCTTCCGGCTTGCCATCCGGTGCGCACATCGAGCCGGTAAACCGGTACGCCCGGCCGTCAGGCCGGCGAAGGGTTACGACAGGCGATTTGCAGGAATAGACGTTGAGCCAGGTCCAGCCGAGTTCATCGATGATTTCCCGCATGACCGGCAGTTCAAAGCTTGTGACGAGGCGGTCGTTTTCGGGGGAGGCTGTAAGAGCGCCCAGACAAAGTGCGCTGCAGAGGAGAGCGGCGGTGCGTTTCAGGTTCATGGTTCAAGGAGCCAGCGCAGGGAGTTGGCGTTGGAGTCAATCTGGTCCAGCAAAGCGGACAGGTTCGCTCGCGTGAGGCCGCCCGTGAAAATGATATGGTAGTTGAGCGTGTAGTCCTTGCCGGTCCAGGCGGCGCTGACCGGGCCGGAATTGGAATTCCAGTAGTCAGCCATTTCATGCGGTGCATCCGGCGGCGTATCCGTGACGATGTGGGCCCGCACCAGCGCCTGACGACAGATCCCGGTTTCGCACGCATGGCCCTGCAGCAAGAAGGATATGCCGCTGGCGCCGGTAAGGCGCACACGGATCGGGTCCGATGCGCCGGCGATGGTCTCGCCGGTCCAGCCTTTTTCGGCCGCGATGGCGGTGAGGACTTCCGGGTCGAACCGGTCCACAAGCGCTGCGCCGGGATCTGCCGAGGCGGTCCCGCAGGCGAGGAGCATCATGGCGGCCACAAGGCCGGACTTGCTGCGATCATTCAGGGCGGCTGCCAGCATGGGCAGCGGAAGGTGGACGCGCATGCAGACTCCGGGAGGTGGGACGCAGGCCCGATGTTTAGCGTGCGCCGCGGCGCGCCTGCAATCCGGATTTTACCGAAGGGAGGCCGGCCTCAGCGCTGGCTGTCGAAGAAGGCGAGGAGGGCCTGTTCGATGCTGAAATCAGCCTGCGGGCGGGCGGGCCATTCATGGCCGCCGGTTTCGGCGGCGGTGGCGACGAGGACCGAGCCGCCGGCGCAGGCGCGGGTGGTGGTGGCAAGGCCGGCGGGGGCGGGCACGGGCGTGGCCGGGCCGCAGGATTTGAGATCGGCAAGCTTGGCCTCGGCCTTGGGGAAGGCGAGGTGGGGCGCGGTGCGCCAGCGCTCGGCCTTGTCGTCCGGATTGCCGTTGAAGCTCAGCACGTCATCGTCCTGCGCGTGGTACATAAAGATCGAGGTGCGGTCCGGCACGTCCGGCTGGTCGGCGAAGATGGCGCCGCTGACCGGGGCGATGGCGCGGGGCGCCTCCTTCATGGCACCGGCGAGCCGGTAGCTCAGCATTGCGCCGTTGGAATGGCCCATCAGAAAGATCCGTGAACGGTCTATGCCGATCCGCTTGTCGAGCGCTTCGATGGCGGCGTCGGCATAGGCGGCGTCGTTGATTTTGGCCTTCTGGGCATAGGCGCAGCAATGGACGGCATTCCAGGTGCGCAGCTTTTCGGAATTGCGGCGCGAGGAGCCGTCCATGAAGGCGACGGCGTAGCCTGCGTCGTTGAGGGTGCGGGTCAGGGCGCGGGACTTGCCCGCCATCCAGTCATCCCCGCCGCCGCCGCCATGGAAGACCATGACGAGGGGGGCGGGGCCCTTGGCGCCGGCTGGGGCGTAGAGGATCAGCTCCCTGTCGGCCTTGCCGGCTTTGACGGTGAGGGTTTCGGGCGCGGCGAAGGCGGGGGCAGCGAGCGCGACGAATGCCGCAAGGGCGAGGAAAAGACGGCGCATGGGAGGGCTCCGGGCTGGCGGCTCAGGGGTTGAACGTATCCGGTCCGGGTTTCCGTCGCTTGAACGGCGCTCAGCCGAGGCGGGCTTTGGTTTCAGCGGTCCAGCCGACCAGGATTTCGCGCTCCGTTTCGATGACGGGGCGCTTGATCAGGGTCGGGTTGCCGAGGAGGAGGCCTTCGAGGCTGGAGCCGGAGGCGCGCGCCTTGTCTTCTTCCGAGAGGCCGCGCCAGGTAGTGGACGAGCGGTTCACGAGCTTGTCGCCGGCCGCCGCGATCCAGCGGGGCAGGAGGGTTTTGAGGTCGGCCTCGGCGCGGATATCGACGAATTCCGGCGCGGCGCCGCTGGCTTCGAGCTCCTTCAGGGCCCTCTTGCAGGTGTCGCAATTCTTCAGGCCGAAGAGTTTGGTGGACATGATGGGGGCTCCTGAGCGGCGTGAGCGGCAAGTGGGGTGACAGAAGCCGGCACGCAACCGTCTGAAGCGACGGTTGAGGCAGGCTGAAGGGTCAGGCCGGATCGTCGACGAAGACTTCGCCGTTCAGGTCGTCGAGCCGGGCCTGCAGATGTGCGCGCACGTCCTCCACCGCCTGGTTGTAGACGCCTGGGCCGATCAGGGCGGTCATCCGGTCCACGATCTCGCCGGCGCGGAAGCTGCTGAGGGTTTCGTCAAAGTCGCGGGCGAAGAGGGTCTGGACCTGTTCGATCAGGCGCTGGCGGCGTTCGGGCGAGAGCTTGATCTGTTTCACACGCGTTACTTCTTCGTCTGGCGCACGACGCCGACGATGGGGCCCATATCGAGGCCGGATTCGTCGCGCTCGAGCGCCGGCGCGTAGACCTTCGAGACGGCGCCGTCGAGGTAGAGGGCATTGGGCACGCCGAGACCTTCCTTGAAGAGGCGGGCGAAGGAATGGAAGTTCACCGGCGCGTCGGAGATGACGAAATAGACCCGGCGGCCATCGGCGCTGACGCCGACGCCGTTGCGCCGGCGCGTGCTGGTGCCGTCCGGGTTCAGCACGGGATGCAGCTCGCCGTCGATCACCAGCATCGGGCCGGACTGGGTGGCGAAACGGGGCACATCGTCCGTGAACTGCGCGTCATAGGTGAGGGTTTCGGTGACGCCCGCCTTGCCGCCATCGATCCAGAAGACGCCATTGGGCAGCATGCCGAAATTGCCGGGACCGGCATTCCGGACGAGGCCCATCTCGGACTTCTCCTCCTCGACATAGAGGCCGACCGGGCGGCGGTCTTCATGGTACATGCCGGCATTCATGGCGAAGACCAGGCTGCCCCCCTTGGAAGCGACATAATTGGCCAGCCGGTCGAACTGGCCGAAGGGGGCGCCGGTCTCGTCGCGCAGGAAGAGGCGGATGTCGTCGGCGGCGGGGTCGAAGGTGCAGACGAGGTAGGGCACCGACTCGAAGGTCAGGTTGCGGCAGGGCCCCTCGATCCGGCCCGAGCAGGCGGTCAGGAGCGCCGCAATGGCTGCCAGGAGGAGGGGGCGTATCATCAACACAATTCTAACGGGCATGCACGGATTCGCAAACACGGGTCCTGCACGGGGTGTGGAATGGCCAGGACGGCGCGGCGCCCTGAGGCGGCGCCTCAGGCGTCGGGTTGGGGCGCGGCGGTGAGAGCTTCGCGGCGCTTTTCAGCGGCGGACTTCTTGACGCTTTCCGAGCGCAGCTGGCCGCAGGCGGCGAGGATATCCCGTCCGCGCGGGGTGCGGATCGGGGAGGCGTAGCCCGAGCGGTTCAGGATCTCGGCGAAAGCCTCGATCGTGTCCCAGCTGGAACACTCATACGGGCTGCCCGGCCAGGGGTTGAACGGGATCAGGTTGATCTTCGCCGGCACACCCTTCAGCAGGCGGACGAGATCGTGCGCCTCGGCAATCGTGTCATTGACGCCCTTCAGCATGACATATTCGAAGGTTACGCGGCGCGAGTTGCCGACGCCGGGATAGGCGCGGATCGCGTCGAACAGTTCGGCCAGGTTGTACTTGCGGTTGATCGGCACGAGTTCATTGCGCAGGTCGTCATTCGTCGCGTGCAGCGAGATGGCGAGCATGGCATTGGTGCGTGCGCCGAGTTCAGGGATCTTCGGCGCAACGCCGGCGGTGGAAACGGTGATGCGGCGCCGGCCGATGGCGAGCCCGTCGCCGTCGGAGATCGTGTCGATGGCCTCGGCAATGTTGTCGAGATTGTAGAGCGGCTCGCCCATGCCCATGAAGACGATGTTGGTGAGCAGGCGGTCTTCGTCCGCGCTCGGCCATTCATCGAGCGCGTCGCGGGCGATCAGCACCTGCTGGACGATTTCGGCGGCGGTCAGGTTGCGGACCAGGGCCTGCGTGCCGGTGTGGCAGAAGGTGCAGTTCAGGGTGCAGCCGACCTGGCTGGAGACGCAGAGCGCGCCCGCCTTGCCGACATCCGGGATATAGACGCTTTCGCCTTCGACGCCGGGGGCGAAGCGGGTGAGCCACTTCTGCGTGCCATCTTTCGAGATCTGGTGGTCGGCGATTTCGGGGCGGGTCAGCGTGTAGGTGTCCGCAAGGCGGGCGCGCAAATCCTTCGCGATATCGGTCATCACCGAGAAATCACGAGCGCCGAAATGGTGAATCCAGCGGCGCAGCTGCTTGGCGCGCATGCCGGCCTGTTTACCATCCAGCCCCAGCGATTCCATTTCGGCCTTGAGGGCTGGTATCGACAGCCCGGCCAGCGTGCGCGGGCCGGGTTGGGGCGCCGGGCGCCGGGAAAGATCGAGGGTCGTGCTCATCGGCGGGCCTATATCATGGGCTGTGGATTAAGGAAAACCCGCCCAACATGGACGGATTTTAAGCCTCGGGTTTCCTGCAAAAGCCTTATTCTGACCTAGATTCAGGGTGATTTCCGGCTCCGTTGGGCAGGGTTCAGGTCGGATGCGGCACAAGCCCGGCCAACAGTTTCATGCAAGGGAGTCCAAGACATGAAGAAATACGCATTTATTGCCGTCGCTCTGGTCCTTCCGCTGGTCCAGGCCTGTCAGAACGGCCCGAGCCAGCGCGTCCTGACCGGCACCGCAGCTGGCGCAATCCTCGGCGCTGGCGTCGGCATGGCGGCCGGCGGTGACGACAAGCGCAACGCTGCGATCGGCGCCGCAGTCGGCGCAATCGCCGGCGCTGCTGTCGGTGGCTACATGGACGAGCAGGAGCGCAAGCTGAAGGAAGCGACCGCCGGTACGGGTATCGAAGTGACCCGCCAGGGCGACCAGCTCCAGTTGACGATGCCGTCGAACGTGACCTTCACGGTCAACTCGGCCACCATCCAGCCGGGCTTCTACGGCCCGCTGAACGATGTCGCCAAAACGCTGGTCGAATATCCGTCGACCGCCGTGGACATCATCGGCCATGCAAGCTCTGACGGCGCTGACGACTACAACATGACCCTCTCGCAGCAGCGCGCCGCCGCGGTGCGCACCTACCTGATCAATCGGGGCACCCAGGCTGTCCGCATCAACGCCATCGGCATGGGTGAGACCCAGCCGATCGCGGACAACTCGACCGCTGAAGGCCGCGCTGCCAACCGCCGCGTGGAAATCATCCTGACGCCGATTACCCAGTAATCGTGTCCGGCCTTTAAGGCTGACAGGCGGGCGGCGGTCTCAGGATCGCCGCCCGCTTTCTTTTTCCCGCACGCGCTGTCTTTTCCCTCGTTTTGTGCAGGAATTCGCGTACCGGTATATGGTAATCGTGTGCAAAGCACGGATCGTGTGCGGTGATGACCAGTCCAGCACCGACGCGGCGGCCCAAGGGGCCATTCGGGCGCAGCGCGCCGTATCGCGGCGTCTTTTCCGAGTTTATCCGGGGCCTGTCCTGGCTCTACCTGAAGGCCACCGGTTGGCGGGTGGGGTCAGACTGGCCCGTGCAGGTGCCCAAATCGGTGATCGTGGCCGCGCCGCACACGTCGAACTGGGACGGGCTGACGATGGTGGCGGTGGCGGGCTGGTACCGCGTCAAGCTGAACTGGATGGGCAAGGCCGCGCTGGTGCGCGGGCCGCTGGGGTGGCTCGTGAAGCGCTCGGGCTGCGTGCCGGTCGAACGGTCAAGCTCTAACGATTATGTCGAGCAGATGCGCCAGGCCTTTGCGAGCCGCGAGACGATGCATCTGGCGGTCGCTCCGGAGGGCACGCGGGAGGCCAATCCGAACTGGAAGACGGGCTTCTATCATATCGCGCGCTCGGCCGGTGTGCCGCTGTTGATGGCGGTGCTGGACTATCGCACGCATGTGCTGCGCCTCGAGGGGCCGTTGCCGGTGACCGATGATGCGGCCGGCGACATGGCGAAGGTGCTGTCCTACTACGCCGAAGCCGACGGGAAGTTCCCCGAACGCTTCGTGCGGCCGGATTGGTAGCGCTTACCTGCAGGCCTCGGCGGCCTTGTCGATGGCGGCGGAGGAGCCGCTCAGTGAGAACTTGTAGGACACCTTGGTGCCGCGCGCAGACGTGCCTTCGACGGCGAGGCTGGAGCCCTTGCGCAGCGCTTCAACGATGGCCGGGTCATCCGCATCCTCGGCAAAAGCTTCGGCGCCGGCCGTGAACAGGGTCCAGACGGAGCGGCCGACCTTGGCCTTCGGACTGGAGCCTTCCCTGAAATTGAACCCGACCTTGATGCTCGGCTGGGCCTTCGCCTTGCCGGACTTCCAGCTGGTCACATAGTACCAGACCGCACCGTGATTGGCCTTGGAGGGCGACTTGGAGGTCGCTTCGGTCGCCGCATAGCAGATCAGGTCGTCGCCAGCCGGTTCGGTGAAGACCGCCCAGTCCTTGAACCGGCCCACGGCGGTCGGCTCAGCAAAGGCCGGCGCGGCGAGGCAGATGGGCGCGATCATGAGCGCGAGTTGCAAGAAGCGGCGCAAGGGCTTGAAAGGTGTGTTCAATGGTCTCTTCCCATAGGCTGGCTGCGACTTAACTGTAAGGGCAGTCGCGCGCGTGCGCGACCACGGGAATCACATATAACGCGTCTCGCACGGATGGGTTAACCACCCTGGTTGCTTTACAGCCATGAGCAGTTGAAACTGCGACGACTGCCCAGGGGAAGAGCTTACGCGTGTTCGATAAACCGGTCCGTACAGGGGACACCGCTCAACGTGAGCGGCACGCCGACTGTATCGCGGCGATCGCGCAGACGCGCTCGCGCGAGGCCTTTGCGGAGCTGTTTGCCTTCTACGCGCCCCGCCTGAAGAGCTACATGCTGCGCCTCGGCGCCTCGGACGGGGAGGCGGAGGAGCTGGCGCAGGACGTGATGGTCTCGCTGTGGCGCAAGGCAGATCTCTACGATCGCAAGCAGGCCTCGGTGTCGACCTGGCTGTTCCGGATCGCCCGTAACCGCCGCATCGACGCGCAGCGCCGGCAACGCCGGCCGGAACTGCCCGCCGATGACCCGATCCTGCGCCCGCCGGAGATCGAGCAGCCGGATGCGCTGATGGCGCAGGACCAGATGGAAGAGGCCGTGCGGGCCGAACTGCTGAAACTGCCGCAGGACCAGCAGAACCTGCTGCGGGCGGCTTTCTATGAGGGGCTGTCCCATTCCGAGATCGCCGCAGCCTTCAATCTGCCGCTGGGCACGGTAAAATCCCGGATCCGGCTGGCTTTCCAGAAGCTTAGGGGAGGCCTGCATGAACGTGAATGACCGGCCGGCCTTGACGATTGCCCCTGCCGGACAATCTTCCTGACAGACGCCCAGAATACCGAGACCCAATGACAGATACTGCCGCCCCCTCTTTCAGCGAACTCTATGCCGCCTATGCGGCCGGTTGCCTTGATCCCGCCTTCACCCTGATGGTGGAGACGCAGAGCGTGCTGCGGCCCGAAATCCGCCGCTCTGTGGCGGCCAGCGAAATGATCGCCGGCGGTCTGCTGGAGACTGCGCCGGAGGCCGCGCTGAGTGCGGGCGCGCTCGACCGGGCGCTGGCGGAAATCGATGCGATTGAGGTGAGCGCCGACCTTTCGGTCAAAGCGGGCCGCGCGGCCGGCGAGGCCATGGACGAGGTTCTGGCGCTGCCTGAACCCCTGCGCAGCGCGGCGCTGGATGCCATTGTGCAGACCGGCTGGCAATCGATGGGGCGGGGCCTGAAACGCCTCAACCTGCGCAGCGGCGACCAGCTTGAAACCGAACTCTACCGGATCTCGCCGGGCGCGCGCATTCCGCGCCACGCCCATGCGGGCAACGAATACACTCTGGTCGTGGCCGGCGGGTTTTCTGACGAGCGCGGCAGCTATGGTCCGGGCGAAGTGGTGATCAACGGCCCGAACGACCTGCACCAGCCGGTCGGGGACGAGGGCGAGATCTGCTACGCCTTGGCGGTGCGCGATGGCGGCCTGCGCTTCACTGGCGTGATGGGCTTCCTGCAGCGCCTGCTGGGCGACTGATCAGGACTCGCTGCCCGGTTTCTGACGATCCGGGCCCGGAACATGTTTCCGGCGCGGTGCATCCGGCCCGCCCGGCATGATCGGGCGCGGCGCATGGCTGCCCATCGAAAGGTGACGGTCGTACATGACCAGCGCGCCCGCCAGGCTGACATTGATGCAGAACTTGGTCGGGATCTTCACGATGTGGGCGCAGCGTTCCATGATCGCGGGTGAGAGGTTTCCCTTTTCCGGTCCAAGGATATAGGCCGCCTGCGGAGGATGCCGGAAGGTCGGCAACATCACGGCGTCGTCCGTGAGTTCCACGCCCACCAGCTGGCAGCCGCGCGGCAGTTGCATTTCGTTGATCGAGTCCCATTGGTAGAACGGGATCTGGCCATCGCTCTTGGACGTGTCCGCCGAATGCGCGGCCTTGATGTCCTTGGCGGCATTGATCGAGAAGACAAAGCTCGCGCCGAAGGCATGGCCTGTGCGCATCAGGGCACCCAGGTTGCGCGGCTTGGAAATGCGTTCGGCGCCGATGGCGAAATATCCCCTCATGGTCCGAAGACTCCAAGGGCAAAGCGCCCGGCAAGGACGACGATCAGCAGGAGGCCGGGTGCGATCAGCGACACGCGCCGCGCCAGTGCGAGATGGGCGAGGGGACGGGGATATTCCGTGGTGAGGTAAAGCGTGTCTTCGCTGGTGGGTGCGCCGCGCCCGACTTCAAAAAGGGCGGTGCGATAGCGCGCGTCCTTGTGCTTGCCGCCGAACTTGTCCGCGAGCGCGCGGCGCAGCACGATGGACAAGAGCATCCGCATCTGCGCTGCCAGCAGGATGGCGAAGCCGAGCGCGGCGACAAGGATCCAGAACACGGCGATCACAGGAATGTGCCCACTTCAAACCGGCCACGCGAGTCGGCGAGGCCGCGCTTCAGGCCGGACGAGTTGAAGCCCCAGGCGAGTTCGCCGGAGGCGGAGACAGCGATCATGCCGCCATTGCCGCCGAGGCGCTTCACATCATCGAGGGCGCCCTGGACGGAGGATGCAAACGGCTGGTTGCCATAGCGGATCCGTGCGGAGACGTCGGCCGCGGCGTTGGCGCGGATGAAATACTCGCCGAGGCCGGTGCACGAGACCGCGCAGCGCTCGTCGGCCCAGGTGCCGGCGCCGATGATCGGCGTGTCGCCGATGCGGCCGGGCGTCTTGGAGAGAACGCCGCCGGTGGACGTGGCAGCAGCCAGGTCGCCGTAGACATCGAGCGCAACGGCGCCGACCGTTCCCATGTTCGAGCCGGGGGGCGGATCATCTTCCTGGACGGTGTCTTCATCGACGGCACCGTAATAGCTGTAGGGGTCGAGCACGCGCGCAAGACCCGCAGCGTCGGCGAGGCTGGCGGCGCCATCGCCCACGAGCATCACGTTGGGCGTGCGCTCCATCACGGCCCGGGCGGCCTGGATGGGGCTCTCGAAGCCCTGCAGGGCGCCGACAGCGCCGGCGCGGCGGGTACGCCCGTCCATGATGGCAGCGTCGAGTTCCCAGTTTCCGGCCGTATTGGGGCTGGCGCCGCGCCCCGCCACGTAGAGACCCGAGGCTTCGAGCTCCATCACCATGGCTTCAACCACGTCGAGGGCGGCCTCGCCGGCGGCCAGCCGGCCGGCGCCGTCGCGCAGAAGGCCCCGGATGTGCGCCTCTTCCGGCGCATAGTCGCGCCCGAAGATCGGTCCCGCGCCGCCATGCAGGGCCAGTGCCCAGATTTTTGCCATCTCTTTTTGCCTCTTTCCCCTCGCGTCAGGCTTGGCGTGGGTGTGGCGCATGGCTACCGTCAGGGCGGACAAACAACAAGCCGTGAAGGGAGTGGCGCATGAAAGCCGTGCTGTCGAAAACCGTAGGCGGGCCGGAGGCCCTCGTGATCGAAGACGTAGCCACGCCCACGCCGGGCAAAGGCCAGGTGCTGGTGGAGGTGAAGGCGTGCGGGGTGAACTTCCCCGATTCGCTGATGATCCAGGACCTTTACCAGTTCAAACCGCCGCGCCCGTTCTCGCCGGGCGGCGAAGTGGCCGGATTTGTCTCCGCGCTGGGCGAAGGCGTCAGTCATGTGAAACCGGGCGACCGGGTGCTGGCCTCGGTCGGTAGCGGCGGAATGGCGGAATACGCGCTGGCCGCCGCCCACTCCGTGATGCCGATTCCGGACAACATGCCGTTCGATGAGGCTGCCGCCTTCATGATGACCTACGGCACCTCGTATTATGCGCTGAAGGACCGGGCTGATCCCAAGCCGGGCGAAACGCTGCTGGTGCTCGGCGCGGCGGGCGGGGTCGGTATTGCCGCGGTCGAACTCGGCAAGGCGATGGGCCTGAAAGTGATCGCTGCGGCCTCGTCGCAGGCGAAGGTCGATTTCTGTCTGTCCAAGGGCGCTGATCTCGGCCTCGTCTATGCGAGCGAGCTTGACCGCGACGGCCAGAAGAAATTTGCCGACGACATCAAGGCGATCTCCGGCGGCGGCGTTGACATCGTCTATGACGGTGTGGGCGGAAATTATGCCGAGCCGGCGGTGCGCGCGCTGAACTGGGAAGGGCGTTTCCTCGTGATCGGCTTCCCGGCCGGTATTCCGAAACTGCCGCTGAACCTCACGCTGCTGAAAAGCTGCGACGTGCGCGGTGTGTTCTGGGGCGCCGCCGTGGCGCGCGATCCCAAGGCGCATGCGCAGAACGTCAAGGAACTGTTCGAGCTCTACAAGGCCGGCAAGGTGCGCCCGCACATCTCGAACACCTATCCGCTCGAAAAAGGCGGCGAGGCCATCCGTGAGCTGATGGAGCGCAAGGCGACCGGCAAGGTGGTTGTGGTGATCTAGGATTCTGGCCGCGTCTTCCGGCAGGAGCGCCGGCGCCTCCAAAGAAAAAACCCGCCGGATCGCTCCGGCGGGTTCTGTCTTTGAGAGGAGGATGCCTCAAGCGCTCTTTGCGTCGTCGACTTCTTCGAAGTCGGCGTCCACCACGCCGTCATCCTTGGCGCCGTCCGCTTCGGCAGCGGCCGTGCCGGCGGCAGCATAGATCGCTTCGCCGAGTTTCATCGCGGCCGTCATGAGCGCCTGATGCTTGGCCTGAATGTCGGCGGTGTTGTCACCGGCGGCGGCTGTCTTCAGGTCGGCAATGGCCGATTCGATTTCGCCCTTGACCGCATCGGACACTTTCGAGCCGTGCTCAACCAGCTGCTTCTCGGTCTGATGGATCAGCGCTTCGGCATGGTTCTTGGCCTCCACCAGTTCGCGGCGGGCCTTGTCGGCGCCCGCATTGGCTTCGGCTTCGGCCATCATCTTCTTGATGTCGGCTTCCGACAGGCCGCCATCCGCCTGGATGGTGATCTGCTGTTCCTTGCCGGTGGCCTTGTCCTTGGCCGAGACCGAGACGATGCCGTTGGCGTCGATGTCGAACGTGACTTCGATCTGCGGCAGACCGCGTGGGGCAGGGGCAATGCCTTCGAGGTTGAACTGGCCGAGCTGCTTGTTGTCAGCGGCCATCTCGCGCTCGCCCTGCGCAACCTTGATCGTCACG
This sequence comes from Hyphomonas sp., assembly GCF_016125515.1. Lineage (GTDB taxonomy): Bacteria > Pseudomonadota > Alphaproteobacteria > Caulobacterales > Hyphomonadaceae > Hyphomonas. Next base: position 42,302 of record NZ_WGLO01000013.1, on the reverse strand, counting down.
GCTGGCTGGTTGTCCTCGGCGGTCGAGAAGACCTGGGACTTCTTCGTCGGGATGGTCGTGTTGCGCTCGATCAGGCGGGTGAACACGCCGCCCAGCGTCTCAATGCCCAGCGAGAGCGGGGTCACGTCGAGCAGGACCACGTCCTTTACGTCGCCCTGCAGGACGCCGCCCTGGATCGCCGCACCGATGGCAACCACTTCATCCGGGTTCACGCCCTTGTGGGGTTCCTTGCCGAAGAACTTCTTCACCGCGTCCTGCACGGCCGGCATGCGGGTCATGCCGCCCACGAGGACGACTTCATCGATGTCCGCCGGGGTCTTGCCCGCGTCTTTCAGGGCCTTCTTGCAAGGCTCGATCGTGCGGTCGACGAGGTCCTGGACAAGGCTTTCGTACTTGGCGCGCGTCAGCTTGATGTTGAGGTGTTTCGGGCCGGTCGCGTCTGCCGTGATGAACGGCAGGTTCACTTCGTACTGCGTGGTCGAGGACAGCTCTTTCTTGGCTTTCTCGGCTTCTTCCTTCAGGCGCTGAAGGGCGAGCTTGTCGGCTTTCAGGTCGATGCCCTGATCCTTCTTGAACTCGCTGGTCAGGAAGTCGACGATGCGCAGGTCGAAATCTTCACCGCCGAGGAAGGTATCGCCGTTGGTGGAGAGCACTTCGAACACGCCGTCGCCGATCTCGAGCAGCGAGACGTCGAACGTACCGCCGCCAAGGTCGTAGACCGCAATCGTCTTGTTGCCCGACTTGTCGAGGCCATAGGCGAGGGCGGCTGCGGTTGGCTCGTTGATGATGCGCAGCACTTCAAGGCCGGCAATCTTGCCGGCATCCTTGGTGGCCTGACGCTGGGCGTCGTTGAAGTAGGCCGGAACCGTGATGACCGCCTGCGTGACCTTCGCGCCGAGATAGGCCTCGGCGGTTTCCTTCATCTTGGTGAGAATGAAGGCCGAGATCTCCTGCGGGGCGTAGTCCTTGTCGCGGCCCTTGACCCAGGCGTCGCCGTTCGGCGCCTTGACGATGCCGAAGGGGCTCATCGCCTTGTCCTTCTGGGCCGTCGGGTCGTCGAAGGTGCGCCCGATCAGGCGCTTGATGGCGTAGAAGGTGAAGTCTGGGTTGGTGACGGCCTGCCGGCGGGCGGGCTGGCCGATCAGGCGCTCACCACTTTCGGTGAAGGCCACGACGGAGGGGGTGGTGCGGTTGCCTTCGGCGTTCTCGATGACCTTTGCTTCGCCGCCTTCCATGACGGCCACGCACGAGTTGGTGGTGCCGAGGTCGATGCCAATGATCTTGCTCATACTGTCTCTCTCTTCTGTCAGCTGCCGTTCGCGGGGTTTGGGTTCGGTCTGCTCAGCAGCCCCGGCCGCCAATGGCTCTTTCAAGTTTCACGTTTTGAGCGGTGACGACGGATTTTAAATCCACTCACCTGTTCGGTCTGCGATATGGGAAGAATACCCCGCCGCTCAAGGGGCGGATGCACATTTGGATGACGTGGACGATCTGCCGCGTTCCCAGCAAGCACAGGCCTGCGCGGCTTTGAAAACGGTTCTCAGTAGGCGCGAGAAGGCGCCCTGCCGGGCGATCCGGCGAGGAGCTGGCCGGCGGTTTGGCTCGACATATCCGTTTTGCCCCCCATCTTAGCCCGCCAGACAGAGGATTTGCCCTAGATGAAATATGCGAAACTTGGACGGACCGGCCTGATCGTATCGAAACTCTGCCTCGGCACGATGACTTTTGGCGGGGATGGCGGCATCTGGAAATTCATCGGCAAACAGCAGCAGGACGAGGCCGACGCGTTGGTGCGCAAGGCGTGGGATTCGGGGATCAACTTCTTTGACACCGCGAACGTCTATTCGGCGGGCGTGTCCGAGACGATGCTGGGCCAGGCTATCCGCAATAACGGGCTGCCGCGCGACGAGGTCGTCGTGGCCACCAAGGTCTTCGGCCGGGTCTCGATGCGGGTGCCGGACGATGCGACCGGGGCCCAGAAGGCAGAGGCCGAGCGGCGCGAGACGGCGGCCCGCAACATTTCCGGCCTGTCGCGCAAACACATTTTCGATGCGGTCGATGCGAGCCTGCAGCGCCTCGGCCTCGACTTTATCGACCTCTACCAGGTGCACGGCACCGATCCGCTCACGCCGATCGAGGAAACCGTCGAGGCGCTCGACGCGGTCGTCCGGTCCGGCAAGGTGCGTTATGTCGGCCTGTGCAACATGCCTGCCTGGCTGATCATGAAGGCGGTGGCCTATGCCGAGCGGCGCGGGCTGGCCCGGTTCGAAAGCTGCCAGATGTATTATTCGATCGCCGGGCGCGATCTCGAGCGCGAAGTCGTGCCGATGGCGAAAGACCAGCAGCTGGCCATCCTGCCGTGGAGCCCGCTGGCCGGCGGATTCCTGTCCGGCAAGTTCAGCCGGGACGGCGCGGGCCCCAATGATGCGCGCCGCACGATTTTCGACTTCCCGCCCGTGAACAAGGAAAAAGGCTTCGACATCATCGACGAGATGCGCCGGATCGCCGGAAAGCACGGCGCGACGGTGCCGCAGGTGGCGCTCGGCTGGCTGCTGCACCAGGGCCATGTGACCAGCGTGATCATCGGGACGCGGACGATGGACCAGCTGGCGGACAATCTCGGCGCGCTGGATGTGGCGCTGGACAGCGATGACCTTGCTGCGCTCGACGCCGTCTCGGCGCTGGCGCCGGAATATCCGGGCTGGATGCTGGACCGCCAGGGCATGGATCGGCGCAGCCAGGTCTGAGCCTGCTCGGGGCCCCGGAAGGCTGGCTCTGGGGGCGTCACTCGTGTCATAGTTTCCCCGACACGCCATTCGGGGAGACAAACGCATGCGCACATTTCTGATTCTGGCCGCTTCGCTCGGTATGATGGCCGCCTGCAGCCAGCCGGCGCCGGTTGAGCCGGAACTCGTTGTGCCTGCCGAAGACGCCGCGCCGCCCGCGCCCATTCCGGGCTCACTGGAGCTGATGTGGACCGCCTCGGGCTTCGAGGCACCGGAGGGCGCGGCGCTCGCGTCGGATGGCAGCTATTTCATCTCGAACATCGGTCCGGGTCCGGAAGATGCCAAGGACGGCAACGGTTATATCTCGCGGCTGAATGCGGATGGCACGGTGGCGGCGGCCAGGTTCGTGGACGGCATGGACGCCCCGGCGGGTCTCGCCGTCAAGGACGGCATCCTCTATGCCGCAGACCGGGACGGTGTGGCGATGTTTGACGCGGCAACGGGTGAGGCGAAGGGAAAGGCGCTGATCGAAGGCGCGGGCTTCCTGAACGACATGACGGTGTGGAAGGACGATGTGCTCGTCTCCGATTCCGGCACCGCGACGATCCACAAGATCACCCCAGAGGGGGCGTCAGTCTTCGCCCAGTCAGACGGCTGGGCCGGTATCAATGGCGTTCTCGGCGATGGCGACCGGCTGCTGATCGCGACGATGGCGGATGGCAAACTGATCGACTATCGCGGGCCCGGCGCCGAGACCGTGATCGCCACCGGCATGAAGGATGCAGACGGGATCGGCCTCGTCCCCGGCGGCGGCTATCTCGTGTCCAGCTGGCCGGGCGAGATCTACCATGTCGGCGAAGACGGAACAGTCACCAAGGTGATCGACACCAAGGCCGACGGCATCCTTCAGAACGATCTGAACGTGTACGGAGATATCGTGATCGTTCCGAACTGGGAGCCCGGCACCGTCACGGCGTGGAAGATCATTCCCTAGTTCGCCGGGCCCGCGCTGACGGCGACCATGGCGGCGCGCAGGGTGCGTTCGCCGATGCGCCAGCCGGGCTGGAAGAGCTGCGCGATGGTGCCGGCGGGCTGGTCGGACGGGATCTGCGCCACAGCCTGGTGCACGTTCGGGTCGAACGGGGCGCCGGGGGCGGCGTCGACCGGCACGACATTGTAGCGCGTCAGTACGGTGTGCAGTTCCTTCTCGGTCATCTCGATGCCGCCGAGCAGGTTCTTGCCCGCATCGGTCAGCGTCTCGCGCTCGGCCTGCGGCAGGGCGGCCAGGGCGCGGGCGAGATTGTCGGCCACGTTGAGAAGGTCGGCTGCAAACTTGCCGATGGCATAGACGCGCGCTTCGGCCACTTCACGCTCCGCGCGCTTGCGGGTGTTGTCGAGGTCCGCAAAGAGGCGGAGGAACTTGTCGTTCAGTTCCCGCTTCTCGGCCTCAAGGGTTGCAATCACCTCTTGGGGTGTCGGGGCCGGCGCCGGGGTTTCGGCGGCCGCAGCCTCGGGGGCGGTTTCGATATCCGTCGTTTCGCCTGTGTTCGAAGTATCGCTCATGACTTCCCATCCTTGCCGCGCCGGCCAGCGAGGATTTCGCCGACCACTTTCGCGGTATAATCGACCATCGGGATAACCCGGGCATAATTGAGCCGTGTTGGCCCGATCACGCCGAGTGCCCCGATCACCTGCTTAGTGCCCCCCATATAGGGAGCCACTATCACACTTGAACCCGATAACGGGAAAAGCCTGTTCTCCGACCCGATGAAAAGGCGCACGCCCTCGGCGCCCCGTGTCGTGTCGAGTATTTCGAGGAGGCTCTGCTGGCGTTCAAGCTCGTTGAACAGCTGGCGCACACGGTCGAGATCCTCAGCCGCCTTGGAGTCCTCCAGGAGATTGGCGCGCCCGCGCACGATCAGGCTGCGACCCCGGCCGGGCGCATCGCCGCCCCATTGGGCAAGGCCGGCTTCGACCAGCGTGGCGGCGGCGCTGTCCAGCGCGGCGCGGCGGGTGCGCAATTCCTCGCGCACTTCATTAGTTGCTTCGGCGAGGGTGCGGCCCTTGAGGCGGGTGGAGAGGTAATTGCCGGCTTCGATCAGCGTAGTGACCGGCAGGCCCTCCGGCACCTTGATGAAGCGGTTTTCGACGTCGCCGTCGTCGGTGACCAGCACGCACAGCGCGTCGCCGCCGGCCAGCGGAACGAATTCCACATGGCGCACGGGGGCGTCGCGGGTGGGGGAGGAGACGAGCCCGGCGCCGCCAGTCAGGCCGGACAGGATGTCGGACGCCTCGCCCAGCACACGTTCCAGGTCAGCCCCGGCGGCCGCGAGGCGCTCTTCGATCGCATTCTTGTCCTGCCTGGATGGCTCGCCATACTCGAGGAACCCGTCCACGAAGAGGCGCAGCCCCTTGTGGGTCGGCGTGCGGCCAGCCGAGACATGGGGCGCGTCCAGCAGGCCCAGTTCGGCGAGATCGGCCATCACGTTGCGGATGGAGGCCGGGGAAAGGTGGATGCCGCCCTTGGACAGGGTGCGTGAGCCGACCGGCTCGCCGCTTGCGAGATAGCCTTCGACTATCTCCCGGAAAATGTCGCGGGAGCGCTGATCGAGGCGCTGCATGAGGGATTCTGTTTCGAAACGCTCGGCCATGCTCATGGAGTAAGGAGCGCAGGCCATGTGTTCAATAGCCGTTCAGACGGTCAGGCCGGTGCCATCGTCGCGGTCGGCGGCGCCTTTCCAGGCAAAATAGGAGTAAACGACCGAAACGAGGGCCGCCGCCATGATCAGCGCCGACAGCTGCAGGGCCAGCCAGATGCCGTTGAACAGGAAGGCGCCGGCAAGGCCCAGCCCGCCCGCCAGCATGAACAGCGGGCCGGCAAACCGGTGGGTTTTCTCCCAGGCGATGTCCGAAGACAGGGTCCAGGGCGTGCGGACGCCGAAAAAGAAGCTGGAGCGCGTCTTGGGCAGGTAATTGCCGATCACGATGATCATGAGCGCGCTGCCTGCGATCACCCAGCGGACAAAGCTGCCCGACTCGGCCTCCGGCCCCGCGGTCATCATGCGCGCGACGCCGCCGTGTACCAGCACGAGCAGCAGCATGACGCTGATCCAGACCGCGAGATAGGCGCGCCGGCCCTTTTCGATATTCTCCTTGCGGGGATCAAAGCTGGGCGCCAAAGCGAGGATCAGGCCCACGAACAGGCTGATCACAGGCATCGCCAGCAGGGTCAGGCCCGCTTCCAGATGCCCCCCAAAGCGGTCCGGCGTGCCGTCCGGTCCCCAATGCACCGGGATTTCGCCGGTGGCAGGCAGCGAGGTCCAGGTTCCGGCAGTGATCAGCGACGTGACGAGAACTGCGCCTGCGGTCCAGATGAGTCCGGTTTTTGCAAAGGGTTTCATTCGGCAGCTTCCTTCAGTTGATCGTCTCCTTCGTCCCGGCCGATCAGGCCGAGCAGGGCGGAGGCGGCGTCCTCCAGGACGCTCGTGTTGACGCGGTAGAGGATCTGGTTGCCTTGCCGCTCGGCGGTGATCAGGTCGGCGTCCTTGAGCACGGCGAGGTGCCGGCTCATCGTCGGCCAGCTCGCCTCGAATTCGGCCGCAAGATCGCCGGCAAGGCGGGGGCCTTTGCGCAGCATTGTCAGGACTTGACGGCGGGCCGGGTGGGCCAGGGCCTTGAAGACGGAATTTTCCATGTCTGCTAATTAGCAAAAATGCTAATCGCCAGCAAGCCTATTTTCTATTTTGGCTAAACAGCTTCAGTGCAGGCCTTCGATCTGGCCGCCTGCATTGAGGTGCATGCCCTCGGCGGCGGGGCGGCGGGGCAGGCCGGGCATCGTCATGATGTCCCCGCAGATCGCGGCCACGAAACCTGCCCCCGCGGACAGGCGCACCTCGCGCAGGCGCACGACATGGCCTTCCGGAGCACCCAGCAGGGAAGGGTCGGTGGAGAAGCTGTACTGCGTCTTGGCCATGCAAACCGGCAGCTTGCCAAAGCCGGCGGCTTCCCAGGCTTTCAACTGGCTCAGCACAGCGCGCGGCGCCTCGACACGTGCGGCGCGGTAGATGCGTTTGGCGACCGTCTCGATCTTCTCGAAGAGGGGCATGTCGTCCGGATAGAGCAGCTGGAACGGCTCCTGGCGCTGGGCGGTCAGGTCGATGACCGTGCGGGCGAGCGTTTCGGCGCCGCGGCCGCCTTCGGCCCAGTGCGTACACAGCGCCACCGGCACGCCGACCTTGGCGCAGTAGGCTTCGATTGCGGCCAGCTCGCCGGAGGTGTCGGTGGTGAAGCGGTTGACGGCAACGACGACCGGAAGCCCGAACTGGCGCAGGTTTTCGATATGGCGGCCCAGATTGGACAATCCGTTTTCGAGTGCGCTGTAGCTCACAGTCGCCAGATCCTCCTTCGCAAGCCCGCCATGCATCTTCAGGGCACGGACAGTCGCGACCAGCACGGCCGCGTCCGGGGTCAGATGGGCCTGGCGGCATTTGATGTTGAGGAACTTCTCGGCACCGAGATCGGCGCCGAAGCCGGCTTCGGTGACAACATAGTCGGCCATCTTCATGCCGGCCTGTGTGGCGATCACCGAATTGCTACCGTGCGCGATGTTGGCGAAAGGGCCGCCATGAATGAGCGCGGGATTGTTCTCCAGCGTTTGCACGAGATTGGGTTGGATCGCGTCCTTGAGCAGCACCATCATGGCGCCCACGGCTTTGATGTCTGCTGCCGTGACGGCCTCGCGTTCGCGGGTGTAGCCGACAATGATCCGTGCAAGGCGGGATTCGAGGTCGCCAGCATCGCGGGCGAGGCACAGGATGGCCATCACTTCGGAGGCGACCGTGATGTCGAATCCGGTTTCGGACGGCGTGCCGTTGCTCGGTCCGCCCAGTCCGGACACGACGCTGCGCAGGCTGCGGTCGTTCATATCCAGCACGCGGCGCCAGGTGACCCGCGACGGATCGATCCGCGGGCTGTGGCCCCAATGGATGTGATTGTCGACCATGGCGGCGAGCAGGTTGTGCGCGGCCGTGATGGCATGGAAGTCGCCGGTGAAGTGCAGGTTGATATCGTCCATCGGCACGACCTGCGAGAGGCCGCCCCCGGTCGCGCCGCCTTTCATGCCGAAGCAGGGGCCAAGTGACGGCTCGCGCAGGCAGAGCATCGTCCTGGCACCGATACGGGCGAGCGCATCGGCGAGGCCGATCGAGGTCGTAGTCTTGCCTTCGCCGGCGGCGGTAGGGTTGATTGCGGTGACGAGGATCAGCTTGCCAAGATTCTGCGGGCGCAGGCCCTTGATGAACCGGGCTGACAGCTTGGCCTTGTCGTGGCCGTAGGGCATGACTTCGCCTGCAGGGATGCCGGCGCGTTCGGCAATGTCCAGAATGGGCTGCTTCTTGGCGGCCCGCGCAATCTCGATATCACTCGCCATGTCCGGCCTTTACTCCTCCAGCACGTCCTTTGGGTGTGGACATGCCGCACAAAACCCGCAAATCAGGCCGGAACCTATAAGGATTCCGCGTCATGCCCAGCCTTCTCCGCCCGTCCGGGCGCGCTTTCGACGAATTGCGCCCCATTTCCCTCGAGACCGGGGTGACCCGATATGCCGAAGGATCCTGCCTCGCCAAGTTCGGCCATACGCAGGTCTTGTGCACGGCCAGCTGGGAAAAGGGTGTGCCGGGCTGGATGAAAGGCAAGGGGCAGGGCTGGGTGACCGGCGAGTACGGCATGCTGCCGCGCGCCACCCATACGCGGGGACGCCGGGAAGCGGCCGCCGGTAAGCAGTCCGGCCGGACCCAGGAAATCCAGCGCCTGATCGGCCGCTCGATGCGTTCGGTCATCGATCTTGCCGCGCTCGGCGAGAACACGATCACCATCGACTGCGACGTGGTGCAGGCGGATGGTGGTACGCGGACGGCCTCGATCACCGGCGGCTTTGTCGCGCTGGCGCTCGCCTGCCGCTACCTGCAGCGCGAGGGTGTGATCAAGGCAGATCCGGTCCAGAAACAGGCGGCGGCCATTTCGGTCGGCCTCTTCCAGAACCATCCGGTGCTGGACGTTGATTATCCTGAAGATTCCAGCGGTGAAGCCGACATGAACGTGGTCATGAGCTCGGATGGCGGGTTCATCGAGGTGCAGGGCACCGGCGAAGCCCGCCCGATGACGCGCGCTGAGCTGGAGGCGATGATTGCGCTGGCGGAGAAGGGCTGCAATGAGCTGTTTGCCGCCCAGCGCGCCGTCTTAGCTGGTTGAACGCATTAGCGACCGGGTGGGATCCCACTCGACAATGTCACCCGCTTCGGACGGATCGAAACCGGCCATGTGCTTGAGCAGCTCTTCGCGTTCGAAGTCCGTCAGGGAGGTCGTGCTGCGGATGCCGAGGTCGAGCAGCCGGAACAGGACCATCCGGTCCGGCTTTCCGGGCAGGTAAGTGATGAAAAATGGGCCAAGCGCCTTTTCGACGGCGAGATCGCCGTCGACCGGGCTGCCCAGCGCTGCGGACGCATAGAGCCGCATACGGGGCAACTCCGACGCAATGACGTTCATCCAACTCATGGGACTCATTATATCTGATCCAAGAATGTCGCTTGCCATAGAAATCCATGACACCAGCGAAAAAGCTGACTGAGGCATAAGGCCGTGCAGTCGGGCGCAGGATCAATCGACAAGTCCGAGGGCGAGCCCTCTCAATCCTGCAGTGACCCGATCATTAACACCAAGCTTGTCAAAACAGCGACGCACGTAGGTATCTATCGTGTTCGTGGACAGCGCGAGCTGCGAAGCAACATTCTGATTTGATTGCCCACGGACCACCCGGCCAACGATCTGCCGATCACGGTCGGACAATGTTGTCGACGCGGGAAGGGATTTCAGGATCAGGTCGCAGAAGCGCAGGTGCGCAAACTGGCAGGCTGCGTGGATTTCCGTGATCAGTTGATCGTCAGTATGCGGCGGTTCCTCTCCAAAACTCGCGGTGCAATATCCATTGTGGGCGTTCGGTCCGAAAACTGGAACGCAACTGCCTTCCGGAAGGTTTGCCGCTCTTGCAGCCTTTATGTATTCGGTTTCATCCGGGGCCAGACGAGTCAGGTATGCAATTTCCGACCACCAGAATGGATGGGTGCGCTGGATGGAGAGCCGGCGTAGCGGGTCGACGTACTTGAGAATCTCACTCCTGTATTTCGCCGACCATTCCTGTGGATAGCCGAAGGCATAGATGAATATGTCCGACCCGAAATCGGCCGCGCTGATAGGAGGAACATGTAAATGCTCATCATCCGGAGGCCGAGCGTGTCGCAGAACCTCTGCATTGAAAATTGATCTCGGAAAGCCGGACAGCCGAATTCAGGTCACGCCGAAGGCGTCCGAATACCGGTTGGTGGTTGTCCATTCCTTTCGCCCATGAGCGCCGTTTCGGAGCTCCGGTCTGGGGCAAGATGCCTTGAATCTAGCCGCGGCGACAGAGCAATTTACTCCGCGGCAACCCGCCGGGCACCTTCTTCGTCTTCCGTGTCGAACACGAGAATGTCGCCGGGCTGGCATTTCAGCTCCCGGCAAAGGGCTTCCAGCGTCGAGAAGCGGATGGCCTTGGCCTTGCCGGTTTTCAGGATGGAGAGATTGGCCAACGTCACGCCGACGCGTTCGGAAAGTTCCGTGAGCGACATGCGTCGCTCCAGCAGAACTCGGTCGAGGGTCACACGAATGGTCATATGCCTAGGGCGCTCCTCAGATGGTCATTTTTTCTTCGTCGCGCAGGCGGGTGCCTTCGCGGAAAACTTGGGAAAGCACGAACAGTGCTGCAACCGATATCCACAGTATGAACTGAGTCGACATGCGCGGCGGCTCGTCTCCCACCAGCGTGGGAACCAGGCGCACGACCATCACGGTGAGGATACGGATCAGTTCCATGATCGCGATCACAATGCCGATGCTCGACAGGCGCCGGGCATTCTCCGGCACGAACGGGTCGCCGTCGGCCAGGGTCAGGAGGATGCGGCGCAATTGCAGGCATATGTAGATCACGCCAGGGACGATGACGATGAGGCCCGCAAGCCCGATCACCAGTTGGCCCGGCACCACACCGTCCGCCAGCGCCTTGATTCCGGAGAACTCGGTCGTGCCGCCCGACAGGCTGGCGGCCAGGCCGATTCCGAGGACCGGAATGCCGATCACGCCCATCGCGCCCACGATCCACATGGCGACCGTGACGAGCACGGTCATGATTTCTGCCATGGAGTTGCGACCGGTGATTGGCATGCGTGGTCTTTTCACCCTCTATCCTTGATGGTTTATGAAACGGGACTCAGCGTGAACCTTGTCCCAATATTACCGAATAACGATATATGAGTTCGCGCACAACGCAAGAATGGAGCCATTATGGCAGTTATTTCCGCCGAATCGTCGCAGAGGCTCGCCCCCGGACGCCTTCTGGCGGCTACCCATAACGCCGGCAAGGTCGAAGAATTGAAGGCCCTGTTCGAACCGCACGGGTTTCAGGTGGTCTCGGCACTCGAGTTGGGCCTGGATGAGCCCGAGGAAACCGAAGCAACTTTTGCGGGAAATGCGCTGCTGAAAGCGCGCGCCGCGACCAAGGCGACCGGGTTGCCGGCCCTGTCGGACGATTCCGGACTGGCGGTGACTGCGCTGGACGGCGCACCGGGCATATATTCCGCCCGCTGGGCGGGCGAGCCGCGCGATTTTTACCGCGCCATGGAGCGCGTCGAGGCCGAACTGGCCGCCAGCGGATCGGCCGACCGGTCGGCCCGGTTTGTCTGCGCCCTGGCGGTCGTCTGGCCGGACGGACGAGAGGCCGTGTTTGAAGGCGATGTGCACGGCAAGCTGGTCTGGCCGCCGAGGGGCACGCATGGCTTCGGGTATGACCCGGTCTTCGTCGCCGATGGCGAGACGATCACGTTCGGTGAAATGGACCCCGACCGGAAGCATGCGATGAGCCACCGCGCCGCTGCGGTGAAGAAACTTCGCGCGGCGCTCCTGCCGTGACCCCAACCCCTGCGCCTTTCGGACCGCACTTCGGCTTCGGGCTCTACGTGCACTGGCCGTATTGCACCCGCATATGCCCCTATTGCGATTTCAACGTCTACGCCGCCAAGGACCGCGACAGTGGCCCGCTGGTCGAGGCCATTGCCGCAGACGTCCACGCGCACCGCCCCCGGATGCCCGATCACGGTGCGCTCGACACGATCTATTTCGGCGGCGGCACGCCGGCCTTGCTGCGACCGGACGAGATGGGCACGATCCTTCTGGCCGCCGCAGAGGCCTTCGGCATCAAGCGCGGCGCTGAGATCACGCTGGAGGCCAATCCGAACGATGTGCTGCGGGCCGATCTCGTGGGACTGCAGCGCGCCGGTGTCACGCGTCTTTCGATCGGCGTGCAGTCGCTGCGCGATGCGTCGCTCGCTTTTCTTGGGCGCGATCATGATGCGGTGTCGGCCGCCGAGGCGGTCAGCCGGGCGCTGAAAGTGTTTCCGTCGGTATCGATCGACCTCATCTATGCGCGTCCCGGGCAAAGCCCGGCGAGCTGGGAGATGGAGTTGAAGGACGCACTGGCACTCGGCGCGCCTCATCTGTCCCTGTACGAACTGACCTTCGAGCCGAAGACGCCGTTCGGCCTGGCTGTCGGCCGCGGCGATATCAAGCCGATGGAGGATGATGCGCAGGCGGACCTCTACGAACTGACGCAGAGCGTAACACAGGCCGCCGGGATGCCGGCCTATGAAGTGTCCAACCATGCCGCCTCACCGCAGCATCAGTCCCGGCACAATCTGATCTATTGGCGCGGTGGTGACTGGATCGGTGTCGGCCCCGGCGCGCATGGCCGGATCACGGTCGGCGGCAGCCGTTATGCGAGCGAGGCGGAACGCCGCCCCGAACCCTACATCGCCAACATCCAAGCCTTGCAGAATGGCTGGGGAAATGCCGCCAAGCTGACCGAGCTCGAGATTTCCCGCGAGCTTCTCGCCATGGGCCTGCGGGCGGGGGAGGGCATTGACCTGCGCCGGATCGAAACGGTGGCGGGCGCGCCGCTCGCCAAGGACAAGATCGATGTGTTCGTCGAAAAGGGCTGGGCGGAGATGCAGGGCGCAGAGCTGCGCCTCACACCGGCGGGGCGTCTGCTGGCCGATGCCATCACGGCAGCGCTCAGTCCTTGACGTCAGGCCCGGGGGTGGGCGGCGGCATGCACGGCGCGCAGCCGGCTTGAATCCACAGCGGTGTAGACCTGGGTCGTCGACAACGAGGCGTGGCCCAGAAGGGACTGGATCGCACGCAGGTCCGCGCCATTGGCGAGCAAGTGCGTCGCAAAGGCGTGGCGAAGCGCATGCGGCGTCGCCGTTTCGGGCAGGCCCAGCACACCGCGCAGCATCTGCATCCGCGCCTGGATAATCCGTGGGCTGAGCGGTCCGCCCTTGGCGCCTCGGAACAATGCGCCCGACCGGGTCAGCGTATAGGGACACAGTTTCCCATAGGCGTCGATCGCTTCGCGCACGGGCGCGATCAGTGGCACGATCCGCACCTTGCCGCCTTTTCCGGTGATGCGCAGCCGCTCGGGTGCTGGCAGATGGGCGCCTGTCAGGCTGAGCGCTTCGGAAATGCGCAGGCCGCCGCCATAGAGCAACGACAACACGGCAACATCGCGCGCGGCGACCCAGGGGTCAGCATCGGGCTCGGTGTCGGCTTCGTGCAGGATGTCCTTCGCCGCTTCGATCGAGACGGGTCGGGGCAGGCGCGGCGCTCGGCGCGGCCCCTGGAGGTAACCGATTTCGGCATTCTCGATTCCGTGTGCCCGGCTCATCCAGCGGTAAAGCGCCTTGATCGAGGACAGCAGCCGGGCGATCGACGCATCCGACAGGCCGTCCCGCCGGCGGGCTGCGAGATAGGCGCGGATATCGCGTGCCTGGAGACGGCCCAGTGCCTTCAGTGTCGGCTCGGCGCCAAGATGGCCGCGCAGGAAACCGAAAAAAGCAGAGAGGTCTGAGCCATAGGCCTCGACCGTTTTGACCGCCATTCGGCGCTCGTTCCCAAGATGGGACAGGAAAGCGGGCAAGACGTCCATAGCGCCAGTTAGGCCGGTTTACCTTAAGGCCCCGTTTAGCGCCGGCGGCCTCGCCGTCGCGGTGTATCTGGCGCCGAATTTGCTAGGGCCTGCGTTGAACCGGGTTGGAGAAATGACGCATGCGGTATCTGGGGATCGACCTTGCACGATCAGTCGCGATCATATTCGTGATCATCGGGCATGCCCTGACGGCGACCAATATGGGGGAGGGCGGCCTTGCCATCTATTCCTTGCGGTTTTTCCTGGGTGTCTCGCCGCCGGTCTTCTTTTGCCTCTTCGGTTGCATGCTACAACTCGTTTATGCGCGCCAGTATGAAGCCGGGCGTCAGGTGGAAGTCACCCAGCGCCTGCTGACCCGTTCGCTGCAATGTTGGCTGCTCTACGTGCTGACCTGCGCCGGCATGTGCATCGCCGCCGGCCTGCCGTTCACCTATTTCATCCGGTGCGCACTGTTCCTCGGCGATACGCCGTTCACGGACATCCTTAAGTTCTATTCGATGCTGCTTCTGGCCGCGCCGCTGCTCGTACATGTCAGCGTGACGCGGGGCATCGCGCCCCTGGTGGCGATGGTTGTGCTGGTCCAGCTCTGCTTCCCGTTGATCTCGAAACTTCCGCCGCTGCAGGGCTTTGCCGGTTCGGAAACCTTGTCGGCCTTCCTTTATGGCGGGCAGTATCTCGGCCATACTGGCCCGTCCGTGATCCACGGTCTCGGCTTTGTCGTCTTCGGCATGCTGCTGGGCCGGCTGTGGCAGGCTCGTCCGGGGCGGGAATTCCTGCTGTCCGGACCAGGCTGGACCCTCCGACTCGCCTTTGCCGCCCTGTTCGGCGTGACAGCGCTCTGGCTGATCCTCGGCAACTACAACATCGGCCTGCCGGATGTGCGCAACCTGCTGCGCAACACCAACCACCCAATTTACCTGCTGTTCGGCTGCACAGCGACGGTGATCTTCGTGGAAGCGTTCACAGCCATCCGCCGCCTGTCGGGCATGGGCACGAAATCCTTCTGGATGATCTTCGGGCGGACGAGCCTGTTCACCTTCTGCTTCGGCAATATCCTGCTCTATGCCATCCACCTCTGGGATCCGGCTGCGCCGGCCGATCCGTTCCGCTTTGCCTGGTCCTCTGCCGCAGCTCTGTCGCTGAGCGTTGTCTATGCAAGGGTCCGCGACTCGAACTTCATCCGGAAATCGCGCCATCCGTTTGCACGGGTCTATCGCTGGGTTGTCGATGAAAGCACGCCGGCACTCGTCCGCTTCGTGACGGCGCCGTTCCTGCGCCGCCACGCCAGCCCCTCGAATCTCTCGAATCCTCCGGTCGTCTAGGGTTCGTTGCCTTCCCAATCGACGATCCAGTCTTCCTGGTCCTCGTCGAACACGGTCTCCTCGGAAACCGTCCGGCCCAGGATGGAATGGCCCTCGGTGTGCACGCGCATCCGGTCTCCAGAGACGAGATGGTGCCAGTCCGGCAGGTCCTTGCCTTCGTGCACAAGCCGGTAGGTGCAGGTCTTCGGCATCCACCGCAGCTCTTCAATGCCGGCGGGCGTCAGCTTCACGCAGTCGGGCACGTGCTGCTTGCGGTTGGGATAGTCCGAACACTTGCAGGTGCCTGCATCCAGCAGCTTGCAGTGCAGCCGCGTGTAGGCGATCTCACCGGTGTCCTCATCTTCGAGTTTGAGCAGGCAGCATTTGGCGCAGCCATCGCAGAGCGATTCCCACTCGGCCTCGTCCATCTGGTCGAGGGTCTTGGTTTTCCAGAAGGGCAGGCGTGTCATGCGCGCAGCTGGGACCAGTCCGGCGTCTTGTCAATAAGGCCTGTGGCGAACCAGCAGGAGGATGACACAGTCTCGCCCTTCGCGCGGATGTCATCCATGATCCGGGTCACCAGCTTCTTGCCGATCCCGCGGCCGCCGACGGCATCCGGCACGATCGTGTGGGTGATGTGGCGCACGCCGGGGCGGGGCCGCTCATAGGTGAGGTAAGCTTCCACGCCGTCGATCACGAGGCTGTAGCGGCGCCGGTCGGCGTCATGCCGGATTTCGGGTGTCATGCCAGCACGTCCTGCCATTCGCGGTGTTTTTCGATCTGTGCTTTCGCGAAGGGGCAGAGCGGAATGATCTTCACGCCGGCCGCACGGGCATCTTCCACCGCGCGCTTGACCAGCGCAACGCCCGCGCCCTTGCCGCGCAGCGCATCCGGCACGCCCGTATGATCGATGATCACACGGGTCGTGCCGGCTTTCGAGTAGGTCATTTCGGCGGTGTGGCCATCAATGGTCGTGAGATAGCGTCCGCCAGTCGGGCCATCTTCGCGGGTGACGACAAGTTCGCTCATCTCGGGTTCCTCATGCGCCGTGCCGGGCAGAAGGTGGAGTGGCTTGTTGCATTCAGCAATGGGGGGTGCGCGATAGCACTTATGCAGCGACAGGGCCCCAGCCCCGGAAATGGCCTGTCAGGCCTAGTTCTTCAGCGCGTCCTTGACGTCGCCGACAGCTTTACGGGCTTCGCCTTCGGCTCTGTCGAGCTTGCCTTCGGCTTCCAGTTTCTTGTCACCGGTGAGCTTGCCGGCGGTTTCCTTGACCTGGCCTTCTGCCTGTTTCGCAGTGCCTTTGAGATGTTCTTTGTCCATGAGTGTCTCCTTTCAGTGAACCGCAAGGAATGCGGCCCTTCAGTCAACGGAGGGCGGTGGAACGAAACGTCCCAGCATGCAGCCTCTACTCAACAGATGGGGTCCGGGGTAGGGGGACTCAATGGCACGCCTCCTCACCTTTCCCATAATCAACTGGAGCGCAGACGGCGCGCCCGTCGCGCAAACACATGACGATGTGTACTTTTCTGCGCAGGACGGGCTCGCGGAGACGCGCACGGTTTTCCTGAAAGGCTGCGGCCTGCCGGAGGCGTGGGAGGGCCGCAATCAGTTCACGGTCGCTGAAACCGGTTTCGGCACGGGCCTCAACTTTCTTTCGCTCTGGCAGCTCTGGCGGGCGCATCGTCCGGCGCGGGATGCGCAGCTCACCTTCGTCAGTTTCGAAGGTTATCCACTAAGGCAGGACGATGCGCGCCGCGCGCTCGGCGCTTGGCCGGAGCTCGCCGGATTGGCAGACCAGCTCATCGCGCAATGGCCAGGCCCGGTGCGCGGTGTCCGCACGCTGCACTTTCCGGAAGACGGTCTCCGCCTGATCCTCCATCTCGGCAACATAAGCGAGACGCTGCCGCAAAGTGTGCTGCGCGCCGATGCCTGGTTCCTCGATGGATTCAGCCCGGCGAAAAATGCCGACATGTGGGGCGCGTGGATCTATCCGGAGCTCGCCGCCCGCTCTGCGCCGCGTGCGCGCCTCGGCACGTTCACGGTCGCCGGCGCAGTGCGGCGGGGCCTATCGGAAGCGGGTTTCGATGTGGCGAAGGCAGGGGGTCATGGCCGCAAGCGGGAACGCCTCGAAGCCCGCCTCGCTTCGGCGCCGGCCGCAAGCGCGGACACGTTCGGCCTGCGCAGCCCGGCGCAGTCGCCGCGGCGTGTGGCGATCCTGGGCGCGGGCATCGCGGGCGCCTCGCTGGCGCACACGCTTTCAGGCCTGGGCATCGAGGTCGAACTGTTCGATCCGGCGCCCGGTCCGGCTCACGGCGCGAGCGGAAACCCGCTCGGCCTTCTGATGCCCCGTCTCGATGCCGGGGATACGGTCGAAGCCGGGCTGCTGCTGGACGCCTACCTCGCAGCCCGCAGTTTCTATGAGGCGTTTCCCGAGGCCGAGGCGGCCGACGTCCTGCAATCGCCGCGCAATGCGACTGAAGTCGCCCGCTTCGAAAAGCTGCTGGCCGATCCGCCGCTGCCGCTCGAGGATCTGGAAGTCGTGCGCGGCGGCAGGCTATTGCACAAGCGGGCGCTGGTGCTGCGCCCCGCGTCGCTCGTGACCCGCTTGCTTGCAGATGTGACGTGCCATTTCGGCAGCGCCGTAGATGTGCGGCTGGAAAACAAGTCCGTGAACGGACGGACATTCGACGCTGTCATCCTGGCCAATGGCATGGGCGCCGCCGCGCTTGCGCCGGTCCTGCCGCTTGAAGCGCGACTGGGGCAGGTGGATTTTGTGGAGCGTCCGGTCCTGGCGCCGCCATCCGGCATGGCCTCGGGCACCTACGCGCTCGCGGCCGGCTCGCTGCGCCTCTGGGGCGCCACGTTCGAACGTTCTGGCCCGGATTATGCGCCCGGCGGCACGCCAGCGGCGCGCGCTGAAAATCTCGCAGGCCTCGAACACCTGTCGCCCTGGTGGGTGCGCGACGCAAGGGACGGCGAGGTCTCGTCCCGCGCCAGCCTGCGCGCCACAACGCCGGATCGTCTGCCGCTGATCGGCGCGGTGCCCGATGAGTCGGCTGCCGCGGCCCTGTTTGAGCCCATGAAAAAGGGGCGCTCCGTGGATTCGGACGCCCCTCTCTTGCCGGGTATCTATGTGGCGGGTGGGTATGGTGCGCGGGGGTTTACCTGGGCGCCGTGGGCCGCCGGCATTCTGGCGGCGCAGCTGACGGGCGCTCCGCGTCCGGCGTCACTCGGCGCATTGAAGGCTGTCAGCCCGATGCGCTTCGTGTTCCGCGGCCTGCGCCGCGCCTGAATGCGTCAGGAGGCCCGGACGAAGGAGACCAGAAGGCCGCCTTCCTGATGCGGACGCACGCTGAGCAGCAAGTCGCCGAGTTCCATCGACAGGCCGCCCTGCAACTGGGTCAGGCCAATCGCGACGATCAGGACCGTCAAGGCGAGCGCGCCCAGAACTCGGTTGTTGCGAAGAAGTGTCCCCTTGGTCATTGGTCCGGTCCTTGGTCTGAAAAGAAGTGGTTGAGACGGTTGCATGAGGCTTGTCCTCAGTTGCCCTTTTCAAGGTCGCGGAATTCCTGGCGCAGGCGCCATTCGTCCGAAGTCACGGTGCGTTCGATGTTCTTCAGGCGCTCGTCAAGATCCATGAAGGTGTATTTGATGTTGCCAAACGTCGCGCGCGGGCGATCAGATACGCCGCGCCAGAAAGCGTCTTCCTCGGCGCTGAAGCTGCCATAGCCGATCGGCGCATAGGGGGTGATCACCCAGGCGACGACATAGGCGACGACAATCAGCGGGCCGGCCATGAAGAAGAACATCACGGCGGCCGCAATGCGCACCAGCAGTGGATCCCAGCCGTAGCGTTCGGCAAGGCCGCCGCATACACCGGCCACCACCTTGTCTGTACGTGAACGGAAGAAGCGCTTGGGATTGGGCGAACCGTAAGGATCGTAAGAGCGGGACATGGAGGTGTTTCCTCAGTCTTCAAAAGTTGATCGGGTGGGGCGAGGCGGACGGCGCGGCGCGTCCGCCTCGTTTTTTTCCAGAAGGGCCTCGAGAGTCTCGATGCGGCGCTCCATGGCCTTGGCGGACCGCCACAGGTCTTCGAGCATCCGTTCATCATCCGGCTGCAAGGTCTTCTGCCGGCGCCACAGGGTGACGTAGTGCAGGATCATGCCCGGAAGGATGATGAACAGCGCGACCGTACCGGTGATCGCAACAAGGACGATGGCGGCTTCATCCATCAGGCATCTGCCTCAGCTTTGCGGGTCCGGGCATTGGCGCGGCTTTCCGCGATCAGGCCCGGTGCGCAGATGATTGCAAGCACGCCGATGAGGGTGACTACGGACATCAGCATGGATCAGCCCTCCGCTTTCTTCGCAGCGGTCTTGCCCTTGCGGGCTTTCAATGCGGCGAGTTCCTTCTCGATTGCTTCGTTCTGCTCGAGTTCGGCAAACTCCTGCGCCAGGTTCGGCTCGGCGCCGCGGATGGCATCTGCATAGGCTTCCATCTCGTCGACCTTGCGCTCGAGGTGGGCGTAGCGGGCGATCGCTTCGTCCGCGCGGCCATCATAAAGCTGGCTGCGCATGCGGATGCGCTGCTCGGCGGCCTCGCGGCGGATCACCAAGGCGCGGTGCTTGGACTTGGCTTCGTCGAGCTTGGCCTGCAGCTTCGTGAGGTCTTCCTGACGTTTGGCGAAAGCCTCCTCGGCATAGCCCATGGCGGAAACGCGGCGTTCGATTTCCGATTCCGCTTTCTGTTTCGCCAGAAGCGCGCCGCGGGCGAGGTCCTCGCGGCCCTTGTCGATGGCAAGTTCGGCCTTGGCGGCCCATTCGTCGCGCATGCTTGAGAAATGGACGATGTCGCGTTCCATCTCCTTCTTGTCGGCCATTGCGCGGGCGGCAGCGGTGCGGACTTCGACCAGCGTGTCTTCCATTTCCTGGATGATCAGGCGGGCGATCTTTTCGGGGTTTTCGGCACCATCGAGCATCGCGTTGAGGTTCGAGTTGATGATGTCGCTGAGGCGGGAGAACAGACCCATCTTGAATTCCTTTCTTTAGCCGGGATCAGAAGAAGAAGCCGCCGAGGAACACGCCTGCGGCGAAGAACATCCACGTTTCGGCCGACCGCGTGGACAGCCAGCGGCCGAAACGGCCGGAGTCGGAACGGGGTGGGTAGCGGTAGTCGTGGTCACTCATGGTCTTTTCTGGTCCTTCATGGGGTTGGCAACGCCCGTCGCCTGATGCCTTTTCTGTTTTCAAGGTCCGTGCCAGTTCAAAATTAATTTTATAGTGCATTGAAAAAGCTTGATAAAAAAGTTTTCGAGCGCCTGCGTGAGCGACTTGGTTGGTCAAAATAGCTAAAAAAATAGTCGTTTTCGCAATCAATATTGGCTAAATACACCGCATCATGGACCGTCCGACACAGCTCATCGGTGAATCCCCGGCCTGGCTGACCGCGCTCGAGCATGCGAGCCGCGTCGCGCCGTTGAACCGGTCGGTGCTGGTGATCGGCGAGCGCGGCACGGGCAAGGAACTGGTGGGCGAACGTCTGCACTTCCTGTCGAAGCGCTGGGAAGGGCCGTTTGTGAAGGTCAACTGCGCGGCGATGACCGAGACCCTGCTTGATTCCGAACTGTTCGGACATGAGCGCGGCGCGTTCACCGGTGCGACCGAAATGCGCCGCGGCCGGTTCGAACTGGCCGATGGCGGCACCATCTTTCTCGATGAAATCGCCACAGCCGGCCAGGCGCTGCAGGAAAAGCTTCTCCGCGTGGTCGAGTATGGCGAATTCCAGCGCGTCGGCGGCTCCAAGGTGCTGAACACGAATGTGCGGCTCGTAGCGGCCACCAATGCGGACCTGCCGGGCCTCGCTGAGGCGGGCAAGTTCCGGTGGGACCTGCTCGACCGTCTGTCCTTCGACGTGATCACCTTGCCGCCGCTGCGGGCGCGGCCGGGCGACAAGAGCCTGCTGGCGGATTTCTTCGCCCGACGCATGGCGGTGGAGCTGGCGCAGGACTTTCCGGGCTTTGCTCCGTCAGCGATTGCCGCAATCGAGACGCATGACTGGCCGGGCAATGTGCGCGAGCTGCGCAACTTCGCCGAGCGGCTGGCGCACCGCGCGCTGATCACCGCGCCGGACGATCCGGTGCAGTTCGACCCCGCCGCACTGGACCCGTTTGCCTCGCCCTGGAGACCGTCAGGCGCGCCCGAAAAGCAGTCCATAAACCGTCCAGAAAACGGCCCTGTAGAGACCCCTGACTTATGGACTGTTCCGGGCGGATTTCCGGAGGCGGTGCGCCTCTACGAGCTGCGCCTCCTCGACGCGGCGCTCGCACGTTCCGGCGGCCACCAGGGCCGCGCCGCCGAAGCGCTGGGCCTTACCTACCACCAGCTGCGCGGCCTCCTCAAAAAACACGGCTACGCGAAAGCGGAGAAGAAAAGCGCGTGAGTTGGAACGTGGCTTGCTTGGCTTGGACGCTTCCGTGAAAGGGCAGGGATGGACAAGGTGAACGCACACGCCGGCAAGGTCTGGTCCATGGGCTCGCGTTCGAGCCCATGGAGACGGCGGCGGCGGTGGCGTGGTTGGCGGCGACGGCGTCTGCCGGGGCGCCGTTTTCCTATGTCGTGACGCCGAATACTGATCACCGGGTGCAGCCGGAGCGGGAGCCGGACCTGTGGCCGCTCTACCGGTCAGACGGCCTCATGCTGAATGACAGCCGGATCCTGGCCCGGCTGGCCGGGTTTGACGGGATGGACCTGCCGGCCTCGCCCGGCGCCGATGTCGTGGCCGGCCTGTTCGAGAACGTGATCCGCGCCGATGTGCCGGTGGTGATCATCGGCGGCGTGGACGAGGACATCGCGGCACTCAGGGCGAGGTATGGCCTGACCGACATCCGCTGGCATCAGCCGCCCAACCCTCGACGCAAGAATCCGAAGGCGATCTCGGCGGCAGCCGCCTTCATCCCTGCACACCCGGCGCGGTTCCACTTCCTAAGTGTCGGCGGCCCCCAGCAGGAAATGTTGGCTGCCGCCGCCCTGGGACGCGGCGACGCAGGGAGCGTGGCGCTGTGGTGCGGAGCGAGCCCGGAGTTCCTCTCGGGCCGGGTGGTACGGGCGCCGCGCTGGATGCGGGCGGCGGGTCTGGAATGGCTGTTCCTGCTGGCCTCGCAGCCCCGGCGGCTCGCCTGGCGCCACCTGGTCGAAGGGCCGGCCATCTTCCGGATCTGGCAGGCTGTGCGCCACACAAACGCTTGAAGGTTACAGATTTTTGCCATGGCGCGGTCCTAATGGGGGTCGCGCCGGGGTTTAGTTTGCGCCATACTTCAGACCCGACATGCGCAAAGGAGACGCCCATGCAGATTCAGATCACCGGTAAGCATATGGACCTGGGTGAGGCGCTGCGAGGACGGATCGAGGATGGCCTGGAAGCCGCGGTCGCCAAGTATTTCAACCGGACCGGCGAAGCCAACGTGTTCGTCTCGCAGCATGGCCCGTTCGTGGAAGTCGATTGCAACGTGCACCTGCCGTCTGGAATCGTGCTGCAATCGACCGGCCGCGCCGACGACCCCTATGCTGCGCTGGAGGTCAGCCTCGACAAGATGGAGAAACGGGTGCGCCGCTACAAGCGCCGCCTGAAGGACCACCATGCATCCGCCCCGCAGCCCATGCCGGCGATGCCGGCCTCCGAGGCCCTGATCCGTGTGTCGGAAACGGAAGATTCAGAAGATGGGGGTATGGAAGCAGGTGACGCTCCCCTGACGGTTGCAGAAACGAGCGTGCAGATCCGCACAATGACTGTTTCGGAGGCAGTAATGCAGCTCGAATTGCAAGATGTCCCAGCATTAATGTTCAGGAACGCTGGCCATGACGGCCTGAATATGGTCTACCGCCGCCCCGACGGGCACATTGGCTGGGTCGACCCAGAAAACGCACCTCGCACTTGAGTGAAACGGAACGGTAGATTGATGGCCACCGATTTGAGTGCCCTGCTTCATGGTGGGGTGATCATCCCCCTTCAGGACGTTTCGAGCCGCAAACAGGCGATTCATGTCCTGTGTGAAGCGCTCAGCGAGGCCACCGGGATCGGCGCGCGGGCCATCGAGGATGCCGTGATGGAACGCGAACGACTGGGGTCTACCGGTGTCGGCGAAGGCGTGGCGATTCCGCATGCGCGCTTGCCGGGTCTGGAAAAGCCGGTTGGCGGGTTCATGCGCCTGCTGCACGGCGTCGACTTCGAAGCCATCGATGAGCGGCCCTGCGATCTCGTCTTCATGCTGCTGGCGCCTGATGGTTCGGGCGCGGATCATCTGCGGGCGCTGGCCCAGGTAAGCCGCGTGTTCCGCCAGAGCACGGTGCGCGATGCATTGCGCAAGGCGCGGACCGAAGAGGATGTGCGTGCCGTGATCTGCAAGGAATCAGTCAGCGGCTGACGCGCGGCGATCTCGCGCCGGAAAGAAAAAGCCCCGCCTTCGCTGGCGGGGCTCTTGTTTGTCGAGGCAGGCGCTGTTTCAGTTCGGCGCGGCTTCGGTAAAGCCCCGGTCGCGGAGCAGGGGCTCGATCGACGGATCCGCGCCGCGGAAATTGCGGTAGAGTTCATCCGTCTCACGCAGGCCGCCGGACTGAAAGACCCATTGCTTCAGGCTCGCGGCCAGTGCCGGGTCGAAGATGTCGCCGGTTTCCTTGAACGCAGCGAAACCATCCGAGTCCAGAATATTGGCCCAGAGATAGGCGTAGTAGCCGGCCGAGTAGCCGCCGGCGAAGATGTGGCTGAAATAGTTCGTCCGGTAGCGCGGCTCGATGACTTCAGGAAAGTTGTACTTCTTGAGGACTTCAAGCTCGAAAGCGCGCGCGTCGGTGATCTTCTCGGCTTCTTCCGAGGACAGCATGTGCCAGCTGAGGTCGATCAGCGAGGCGGCGATGAACTCGGTGGTGGCAAAGCCCTGGTTGAAGGTCGCGGCCTTGTTCATCTTGTCGACCAGGTCCTGCGGGATCGGCTCGCCGGTCTCGTAGTGGTGGGCGTAGATCGCAAGCACTTCCGGCTCGATCGCCCAGTGTTCCAGAACCTGCGACGGGAATTCCGAATAGTCCGGCCCACCGAAGGTGCCCGAGTAGGACGCGTAGCGCACATTCGTCAGAAGGCCGTGCAGGGCGTGGCCGAACTCGTGGAACATGGTTTCAACTTCGGTGAACGCCAGCAGCGTGGGCTCGCCGGCCGGCGGCTGGGTGAGGTTCAGGTTGTTGGTGATCAGTGGACGGATCGATTTGCCGCCGATATTGGATTCCTCGCGGTAGGCGCTCATCCAGGCGCCGCCCTGTTTCGACGGGCGGGCATAGATGTCGGCCAGAAACAGGCCGAGCGACTCGCCGGTTTCCTTGTCCGTGACGTCCCAGGCTTCGACGACGGGGTTCCAGGCCTGCACATCGACCGGAGTGAATTCGATGCCGAAGAGCCTGGAAGCCACGGCGAAGGTGCCTTTGCGCACGGCGCTGGCTTCGAGATAGGGGCGTAGCGCGGATTCGTCGAACGCATATTTCTGTGCGCGGACTTTCTCCGAATAGTACCAGTAGTCTTCGCCGGAGATCGTCAACGTGTCGCCGGCGAGGGCCTGCATGTCGGCGATCTCTTCATCTGCGCGCTGCAGCCCGGGCGCCAGGACCTGGGCGAGGAAGTCCATCGCCACGTCAGGCGTTTTCGCCATGCGGTTCTCGAGCACATAGTCGGCATGGCTCTTGTAGCCCATCAGTTCGGCCTTGCGGGCGCGCAGCTGGGCGATCTTGATAGCGGTCGGACCGTTGTCATATTCGCCTGACGAGGCGCGCAGGCGGTAGCCGTCGAACAGCGCGCGGCGCAGCTCGCGGTCTTCGGCCGATTTCATGACGTCCTCGAACACGGCGCGGTCGACACCGATCAGCCAGCGGTCTTCGCCGGGAACCTTCAGAGCAGCCTTGAGGTCGGGCGAAAGGCCGGCCAGGCGGCTTTCATCGGTGACTTCGTATTTGAAGGATTTGGTGGCGTTGAGCAGGTTCTGACCAAACTGGGTGGTCAGGGTCGAAAGCTGCTCGTTGATGGCGCCGACGTCGGCCTGCACGTCCGGCGAAAGACCGGCGCCTGCGCGGACGAAGTTGCGATAGGTCAGTTCGACGAGGCGCGCGTCCTGTTGATCGAGGCCGAGGTTGTCCTTGCGGTCGTAGACCGACTTCACGCGCGCAAAAAGCACGGGATTGAAGGTGACGGCGTTGCGCTCGCGCGTCAGCATTGGGTAGATTTCTGCTTCGAGGGCCTGGATCGTGTCGTTGGTGTCGGTGTTGGACAGGTTGCCGAACACGTTGAGCACCTTGTTGAGTGACTCGCCGGACACTTCGAGCGCGAGGATGGTGTTCTCGAACGTGGGCTCTTCCGGATTGTTGACGATCGCAGCGATCTCGGCGCGCGATTCCAGCATGCCCTTGAGGATGGCGGGCTTGAAATGCTCGTCCTTGATATCGGCGAACGGCGGCAGGCCATAGGGCGTGGCCCACTCGGCGCGGAAGGGATTGCCCTCGAGTTCGGCGTCGGTGACCTGGATCTCCGGAAGCGCCGGCTTGGCTTCCTCGGCAATGCGCTCCACCGGCGCTTCGGCGGGCGTGCTGGCGCAGGCGGTCGCGGCAGCAAGGGCGAGGGCGGCAGCGCCGCCTTTCAGGGCTTCAGTCATGGTCATCACGGATCCTCAGCAAAAGACGTTTGCAGGGGATCTAGCGGGGCTCGGCGCGGATATCCAGTGCGGTCGGCAGAGTCGGCTCAGGCCGGCAGGCGCGCCACGACGCGGTGATATTCCTCCAGCGTCTCCTCGAAAATCTGCGCGACCGGCTTCACCGCGTGGATCCGTCCGGCGACCTGGCCGGTGAGGGCGATGCCCGCTTCAAGATTGCCGCCGAAATAGACTTCCTGAGTGCCGGCAAACTCGCCGAAGATGTTTGGGCTGCCTTCTTTTTCAAGACGCGTGGTGCGCTCGGTCCGCAGCGCGCGCAGGGCCGGGCCGGGGCCGGACCGGTTGAGGAAGACGGTGTCGGTGGAATCGGCGCCCATGATGGCCTCCTTCCAGTTCGGGTGGACCGGGCTTTCGGCGGACGAGAGGATGCGGGTGCCCATCAATACGCCTTCGGCGCCGAGGGCAAAGGCTGCGGCCATAGTGCGCCCATCCATGATGCCGCCGGCCGCGACGACCGGCACGGAGACCTGTTCGCAGACCTGCGGGATGAGGACCATCGAGGCCACGTCCTTGGGATTCTTGAAGCCGCCGCCTTCGCCGCCTTCCACGATCAGGCCGTCAACGCCCGCCTCGATGGCGCGCAAGGCGCCGGCGAGGGAGGGGACGACGTGGAAGACGGTGAGGCCCGCTTCCTTCAGCGCGGCGGTGTATTTCATCGGGTCGCCGGCCGAGGTGGTCACGAAGCGGATGCCCTGGTCGATGATGAAGGGGATGATGCCCGGATCGCGCACAAAGGCCTGCGCGACGTTCACACCGAAGGGCTTGTCGGTGAGGGTCTTCATCTTCTTGATCTCTTCGCGAATGGCGTCGAGTTCACCCGAAGAGGTTTCGATGATGCCCATGCCGCCGGCATTCGAGACGGCGGAGGACAGCTGCGAGCGGGCGATCCATCCCATAGCGGCCTGGATGATCGGCTTGTCGATGCCGAGCATGTCGGTGATGCGGGTTCTGATCGGCGCTGCGGGCATGTCGTTCTTCCTCAGTGTTATCGGGCGTGAGTTGGACGGCCTGACGCAGCGGGAGGCAAGGGGGCATCAATGCCCGCGCGGCACAGGCGTTCCGTGGACGGCGGCGAAATGACGGGCAATCAGGCGGGCGGACGGCAGGTAGGCGCGGCCGCCCGCTTCGGCATAGTCCAGGCCGGGCCCGCGCGGGCTGGCGGGGTGCAACACGAGGGTCGGCGCATTGTGGCGCCCCTCACCCAGAAGGGCCGAGATGGGCCCGCGGGGATGGTCGATGCCGACATAGACGATGTCCAGCGTCTCCTTGAGGGCGGGAAACCAGGACAGCACGCCCCAGATCTCGGCACATTCGGGGCAGAATTCACGCCGGCCATTGGCTTCGAAACCGGGCGGCAGGAGGAAGAGGGTGTCTCTGATCATAGGCGCTCTCTGTTGGACTACGTCTTCTAGCCCGGCGGCAAGTCGCGGTCATCCCCCGTGACATTGGCGCCGACACAGTTAGTCTGGTCCAAGAACGCCGGAGGATAGCATGAGCGCGAACTACGACATCACGAAAGACAAATGGGAGCGGTTCACGTTCGAGCGGAAAGGCCGTGTGCTGTCGGCCTTCATCACATCGTCCCATCCGGTGAACGGCGTCGACGAACAGATGCATACGGAACTCGCCCTGATCTTCAATTGTCTTCAGCGGGACAGTGAAAGCGACCTCATCATCCTCTCCGGCAAGGGCAGGGCCTTTTGTGCAGGCGGGGACTTCGACTGGTTCGAGGAACAGATCGCGCATCCGGAGCGCTTCCGCGCGATCGGATGGGACGCCAAGCAGATCGTGGTCACCCTGTTGCAGATGGAGAAGCCGATCGTCTGCCGGATGAACGGTGCGGCGGCCGGCCTCGGTGCGACGATTGCGCTGCTCTGCGATGTAATCATTGCCGACGAGACAGCGAAGATCGGCGATCCACATGTGAAGGTTGGGCTGGTGGCGGGCGATGGCGGCGCGCTGATCTGGCCGCAGCTAATCGGCTTCGCCAAGGCCAAGGAGCTGTTGATGACCGGCGACCTGCTCAGCGCGCCGGAAGCCCAGCGTCTCGGCTTGATTAATTATGCCGTACCCGGATCAGATCTCGACGCGAAAGTCGATGAGATTGCCGGCAAGATCCTTGCCAACCCGAAATGGGCGGTGCGTTGGACCAAGACGACAGCGAACATCCCGCTGCGGGCGCTTGCGGCCCAGCTGATGGATGCCAGTATCGGCTGGGAGAGCGTGTCAAACTATCTGGGCGACCGGCGTGAGGCCGTGGCCGCATTTAAGGAAAAGCGCGCGCCGAAACTGACCGGTGGGTGACCGATGAGCTGGGGCTTGGTGGATTTCCTGGTCGCTGGCGGATTGATAACTGCGTTCGGCGGCGTATTCGTAATGGGCCTCAGGGCTTCGAACAGTTGGTCCTACAGGGCTGGCTTTGCGCTGGCTCTGCTCACGGGCCTCGCCGTAATATGGTCGGCGCTTGCGGTCGGCATTGTGGGCGATGAAGGGGATCCGGCGGATCTGATGTATGCGGCCATCCTGTTTGGCGGGTTTGTCGCGGCCTGCGCCGTGCGCTTCAGCCCGGGGGGCATGCGACGAAGCCTGTATGCTTTGTCGACGGCGACGGGGGCGGCCAGCTTGGCGGCAATATCAGTTGCCGGCAATGCCCAGGCGCCGGTAATGCTGATGTTCCATACGGTGATCGCGGGTGGGTTCGCAATTTCAGGCTATCTTTGCGGGCGAGCCGCCGTCACGCCAGGACTTGCCGCGCCACCCGGCCCGCGCTAAATGCGCCTTCGTGGTGATTTGGCCGGCCGGCTTGCAGCCACGTTAAACAAGTCGCTAAAGGGCCGAGACGCGGGGAAAAGCTCCCGCCTTTCACCCTCCATAGCGGCTGTTTGTCCTCTGAAGCGGGCCGATGAGGACGAGTTTGTCATGCCGATCAAGATTCCCGATTCGCTTCCGGCTGCGGAAACGCTGCTGAAAGAGGGCGTGGCGGTGATGCGTGATTCCGATGCCATCCGGCAGGATATCCGCCCGCTCCAGATCGCGCTGCTCAACCTGATGCCCAACAAGATCCGTACCGAGACGCAGATTGCCCGTCTAATCGGGGCCTCGCCCTTGCAGGTCGAGCTCACGCTTGTGCGGGTGGGCGGGCACCAGCCGAAGAACACGTCTGCGGAACACCTGATCAGCTTCTATCAGACCTGGGAAGAGATCCGTGAGCGGAAGTTTGACGGCTTCATCGTGACTGGTGCGCCGGTGGAACAGATGCCCTTCGAAGAAGTGACCTACTGGGACGAGCTGCGGCAGATCTTCGATTGGACGGGCACGCATGTGCATTCGCCGTTCTACATCTGCTGGGGGGCGATGGCCGCGGCATACCACTTCCATGGCTTGCCGAAATACCAGCTCGCGGAGAAGGCGTTCGGCGTATTCCGCCAGCGCAACCTGGCCCCGGCGTCGCCTTACCTTTCCGGTTTTTCCGATGATTTCCTGATCCCCGTTTCGCGCTGGACCGAGGTGAAACGCGAAGACGTGCTGGCGCGCCCGTCGCTCGACCTGCTGGTCGATTGCGAGAAGACGGGGCCGTGCCTCCTGCAGGATGCCGGCCGGCGCAGCCTGTTCATGTTCAACCATGTTGAATACGATTCCTTCTCGCTGAAGGAAGAGTTCGAGCGTGACCGGGCGCAGAACATTCCGATCACTGTGCCTCATAATTATTTCCCGGGCGATGACCCGTCGCGCCCGCCTCTCAACCGCTGGCGTAGCCACGCGCATCTCCTGTTCGGCAACTGGATCAACCAAGTTTACCAGTCGACGCCCTATTTGATCGAAGAAATCGGAACGGCGTCCCGCCTTCCGTAGCGGCACGGTGCGCGAGCACAAATGTGTGCTTGCCCGCGCGTCGAAATTTTGGTCAGTCCAACCAGAGTGCAGGCGGACTCAATAGCGGGCGGTCACAACGCCCGCGTTCGGGAATAGCGCTGCAGCAGGACGCTTTGGGAGGGCTCCGATGATGAATACCAAACCAGCTTCCCGTGCCGGTCTGGCGCGCGCGGCGATCATGCTCGCGATGATGCTGTCCGGCGCTGGCGCCGCTTGGGCAGACACGGGTGACACGGCCTGGATCCTCACTTCGACCGCGCTGGTGCTGTTCATGACGTTGCCCGGCCTGGCGCTCTTCTATGGCGGCCTGGTCCAATGGAAAAACCTGCTGTCGGTCTTGTCGCAGTGTCTGGCGATTGCCTGCCTGATGTCGGTTCTCTGGTTCGTTGCCGGTTATTCGATTGCGTTCGGTGACGGAAACGGGCCGGCGGCAGGCGCGGGCCAGATCTGGGGCGGGTTCAGCAAAGCGTTCCTTGCCGGAATTGCGCCTGGTGCCACTGTCGGAACGATACCCGAGACGGTCTTCGTGATGTTCCAGATGACCTTTGCGATCATCACGCCAGCCTTGATAGTGGGGGCTTATGCAGAACGCGTGAACTTTGCGGCCGTCCTGGCCTTCAGCGGCCTCTGGCTTCTCCTCGTCTATGCGCCAGTCGCCCACTGGGTCTGGGGTGGTGGTTGGCTGGCCGAATTGGGCGTGAGCGATTTTGCCGGAGGTCTGGTTGTGCACGCGACGGCCGGAGTGAGTTCACTCGTCTTCGTACTGCTGATGGGTAAGCGTGCTATCTTTCCAGCCGAATTGCGCCCGCCGCACAATCCGGCTTTCGTTATGCTGGGCGCAGGGATGCTCTGGGTCGGCTGGTTTGGATTCAACGCAGGTTCCGCGCTCGGCGCAAATGCGGCGGCCGGACACGCGATGCTGATAACGCATCTTTCAGCCTCAACTGCGGCGCTGGTCTGGATGGCGATCGAATGGGTCAAGTATGGCAAGCCGACCCTTGTCGGCATTGCAACCGGCACAATCGCCGGACTTGCGACCATCACGCCGGCCGCAGGCTCGGTCGGTCCTGCCGGAGCGCTGCTGATTGGCGCGGCCGCGGCGTGTACCTGCTACATGGCGGTCGTCTATGTCCGAGGCCGCTGGAAGATCGATGACAGCCTCGACGTCTTCGCGGTTCACGGAGTGGGGGGAATCCTCGGCACATTGCTGATTCCATTCCTGGCTTCCTTCGGTCCGTTGGCGCCGGGTCTGGGTGACATCACATTCGCCGACAAGCTTTTGGCTCAATTGACCGGCGTCGTCAGTGTTTGCTTGTATTCGGCGATCCTGTCGGCCGGGATCCTTCTGACGATCCGTCGCGTCGTCGCGCTGAGGGTTAGTGCCGAAGATGAAACCAATGGACTCGATTCCTCCACGCATGGCGAGTCGGCCCATGGGCACGGCTGATCGTGACGACTGCGTGCTTCGCGCTTGAAGATGGCGACACCAGGCCCTTTCGTACCGCGCCAAAGAAGGCTCTAATCCCGCCATGACCACCAGCTTTGCCGCCGAGCCTGAACACGTGACCGAGATCCGCCGCCAGCTGTCGCGCTGGGTGGCGGAGAAGATGCCGCGCGAGAAACGGCGGGAATGGGACAAGGCCGCCACCTGGGACCGTATCCTGTTCCGCGAACTCGCCGGGATGGGCCTGATCGGACTGACCATCCCCGAAGAATATGGCGGACAGGGCGAAGATATCTATGCGGCCGCGGCCGTCATCGAGGAGCTCTGCCAAGGTGGGCCAAGCATGGCCGGGCCGTTCATTCATGCGGCCTTCTATGGCGGGCTGAATATCTCCGAGAACGGATCGAAGGAACAGAAGGAAGCGCTGCTGCCGAAGCTGGCGCGCGGTGAGATGTTCCTTTGCTACGGTCTGTCTGAACCGAACGTGGGCGGGGACCTGCCGAGTGTCGAGACGCGGGTAGTGCGCAAAGACGGAGAGCTCGTCCTCAACGGCGCGAAGCGCTGGTGCACAGGCGCGGACTGGTCGGACTATATCTACTGCCTGTGTCGCTCGGGCGAACCGGGCGACCGGCACGGCAATCTCACATTCGTGCTGGTCCCGACCAAGGCCAAGGGCGTGTCGATGCAGCCCATCGAACATTCGAACCTGCGCTACACCCATTCGATGGACGTCTACCTGGACGATGTGCGCCTGCCGGAAACGGCCATCGTCGGCGGACCGGAAAAGTGGAACAAGGGTTGGGAAGCGCTGGCGGGACGCGCCCTGGACGTCGAGAAGATCGAGATCACGGCTGTGGCCTACGGCATCGCACGGGCGGCATTGGAAGAAGCCTGGAAATATGCCGGCGAGCGTGTCCAGTTCGGAAAACCCATCGGCAAGCATCAGGCGGTCGCGCATAAGCTGGTGACGGCACGCACCAAGCTCGCGGCCTGCCGGCATATGCTCTACCATGCGGCCTGGCTGGCGGGGGAGGGAAAGCCCTGTTCGGCCGAGACCGCGATGGCAAAACTGTTCGTCGCCGATACAGGCATAGAGATCGGCCTGATCTGCCAGCAGGTCATCGGAGCGTATGGCCTGTCTGATGCCTATGACATCGAGCGCAACGTTCGCGAACTGCTCAGTATGCCGATCGTCGGCGGCTCGTCGGACATGCAGAAGAACAATCTGGCGCGGATGTGGCGGCTTTGAGCAACGTGGACCACGTCCCGGAGCTGTCCTACGCCGCGTATTTCGGCGATCCGCTGAAGCGGCGCCTAGTCCAGGCGGTTGAGCGCCTGTCTGGCCAGCCCAGAATCAAGAAACTGTATGATCACTACCGCGCCGACCTGTCGCGCGATGTCCCCTTTTTTGAGGCGGCGATCCGGCTACTGGATCTCGACGTCCAGTTCTCCGCCAGCAAACATGCACTGATCCCGCGCGACGGTCCTCTGGTCGTCGTCGCAAACCATCCCTTTGGCGTACTCGATGGTCTGATCATCAGCTGGCTGATCAGCCTGCGCCGAACGGACTTCAAGGTGCTGACCAATTCCGTGCTCGACGCCTTGCCCGAGGCGCGGCCATACTTGCTGCCGGTAGACTTTGCCGGAACGCGCGAAGCCGTCGAGGCTAATGTGACCATGCGGCGGGACGCGCTCGCGCATGTGAAAGGCGGCGGGTGTATTGTGGTATTTCCAAGCGGCGGTGTAGCGACGACGCCGAGGCCTTTTGATCCGCTGGCGGTGGACGATGAATGGAAGCCCTTTACGGCGAAACTGATCACGCAGTCACGTGCGCACGTCACGCCGGTCTTCTTTGATGGCCAGAACTCGCGCCTGTTTCAGATCGCCTCCCACCTGTCGCTGGAACTCCGGCTTGCGCTGGTTTTCCGCGAAGTGCGCAGGCGTATGGGCAAGACGCTGCGCGTCGAGATCGGCGAAACCCTGACGCCTGAGGCCATCGAGATGGCCGGAAAGCGCCGTGGCCTGATGGAATACCTGCGCGAGCAGACCTATGCGTTGGCGCCTGACGGCAAAGCGCCGCGCTATCGCGAGGCGGGCGCGAGGTTCCAGGCCAACAAGCCGAAGATCTTCAGATGAAGCCCGGCGTCGAGATCTGTTCGGCGCAGCCGGAAGATGCGTCGGAAATTGCTGAGATCCACAGGGCGGCGCGCGCGGCCGCGATGCCATGGCTGACGGTCGTGCACTCGCCCCGCGACGTGCGGCACCATTTCGAGACGGTCGTCTTGCCCGGTACCGATGTCCGGGTTGCCAAGATCGATGGTATGATTTCCGGGTTCATGGCGCTTCGCGGTAACTGGATCGATCATCTCTACCTCGCGCCGGACACCTGGCGCCAAGGTTTGGGTCGGCGGCTGCTGCAGGAAGCGATGGCAACCCGCGCCGAACTTGAGTTGTGGACCTTCCAGCGCAATGATCGCGCGCGCCGGTTTTACGAATCCTTTGGGTTCAAGGTTGTTGAGTTCACCGATGGATCAGCGAATGAAGAGCGTGAACCGGACGTGCGCTATGTCTGGATGCGTTCAGGGGAACAGGCATGAGTGACGAGTTCAGCGGCGCGGCGGAGGGGGCCTTCGAGCATCTGGCGGCCGATTCGGTTGCGGGTCTTGCGGGGGCAAAGCCGGGTCCGGGCGGCGAAACCTGCCTCAATTGCGGCGCCATGCTTGCGGGTGATTTCTGCCAGGATTGCGGCCAGAGCGGACGCAGCATCCGCAAGCCGTTCTGGTCGCTGCTTGGCGAAAGTCTCGAGACGTTCTTTTCGCTGGATGGCCGGATTGCCCACACCCTGCCGGACTTGATGCTGCATCCGGGCCGGATCACACGCGCCTATCTTGATGGCCAGCGCACCCGGTTCATCCCGCCTTTCCGCCTGTATGTGTTCGCGTCACTGGTTTTCTTTGTCCTGTTGCCTTTGGTGACAGGGCAGGGGATCAGCATCCGGACCGATGGCGGGCGTTCCATCGCAGAGGCTCGCGCAGAGATCGAACAATCCTACGCGGACGGAGAGACCACCGAAGAAGAATATCTCAAGCAGGTGCATGCGCTCGACGCGGTTGAGGCCGCCTGGAAGGGCGGCATCCCGGGTCTGGTGCCCGAACCGCCGGCTGCGCCGGGCGATGTGAGTGCCGACAGTGCGCCGCAGGAAGAATGGGCTGGCTTCGTGCCGCAGGAAGCCATTGATGCGATGCGGGAGGCCGGCGAGCGTGGCAATCCGGAAGCTGCTTCCTTCGCCGAGGTCATGGAAGATCCGATGCGCCTGGCCGCCAAGACGCAGGAATGGATCCCTCGGATGATGTTCGTGCTGCTTCCGGTCTATGCCTGCCTGTTGGGTGTGGTTTACCTCTGGCGGCGGCAATTCCTGTTCTTCGATCATCTGATCGTGTCGCTGCATTTCCATGCGGCGCTGTTTCTTGCCATGTCGGCCGGATTTCTGGTGTCGATGCTGATCGGGATGGGGTGGGTGGTTCTGGCGCTGGTGGTCTATTCGAACTGGTATCTCTACCGGCTGAACCGGGTCGTCTACGGGCGCGGGAAGTTTGCTTCGATTGTGCGAACCGCCCTGCTGGACAGTGTCTATTTCGGCATCATCCTTTCAGCCCTGCTTGCAGCGGCAATCCTGGGTGCCCTGTCCCTGTGAGGAGGATGGTGTGATCGAGCCCGTCACTCTGCGTGCCGCCGCGCTGGCATTGCCCCGGGCGATCGAGAAGCCCCATTTTGACTGGACGAGTTTCCGCGTCGATGCGCTGAAGGGGAAGATTTTCTGCACGCTGCCACCACACAACGAATTCGCGAACGTGTTCCTGACGCCGGACGAACAGCAGATGCTCTGCTCGGTCAAGCCATCGATCTTCTTTCCCGTGCCGAACAAATGGGGTGAGAAGGGCGCGACCTCGATCCATCTCAAGGCCTGCGACGCCGCCACGCTGCGCTCGGTACTGGCGATGTCTTGGCGTCATGCGGCGCCGGCGCGGCTGCACAGCGAACTCAAGCCTTGAACCCGGCGACAAAGCGGCTAGCGTCAGCCCATGCCCGATACCGTCCCGTCCAACGATCCGATCTCTGCCGTCCAACCTCTGCTGGCTGAACTCGCGGCCCGCGCCGCCGAGATGGAAGACGCCCGCCGCCTGCCGGCCGACCTTGCGCAGAAACTCGCCGCCGCAGGGGTGTTCCGTATGGTGACGCCGAAGCGTTTCGGCGGGTTGGAATCGACGCCGCGCGAGATCGTCGAGATCACCGAGACCCTGGCGCGCGCAAATGCCAGCGCCGGATGGTGCGCCATGATTGCCTCCACGACAGCGCTCAATGCCGCCTATATGGCGCCGCAGTATGCTGCGGAAATTTATGCTAATCCGATGACGATCACGGGCGGCGTGTTTGCGCCCATGGGCCGCGCCGTGGCCGAGGGCGATCATTACCGGGTCAGCGGCCGGTGGCAGTGGGGCTCCGGTTCGGCCAACTGCACCTGGCTGTGCGGTAGTTGCACGATCTGGGAGAATGGCGAGATGAAACGCCTGCCGTCCGGCGCGCCGGATACGCGGATGATGGTGTTTCCCGCTGCCGAGGCCACGCTGATCGACACCTGGCATGTGATGGGGCTGAAGGGCACCGGGTCCGGCGACTTCGAGGTGAAGGACATCCTGGTTCCGGCCGGCCGCTCGGTCTCGCTCGTATCCGACAAGCCGCGGGAAGCGGGCGCGCTCTACAAGTTTCCGGCGTTCGGGCTGTTGTCATTGGGCGTCTGCGCCGTTGCGCTAGGCAATGCGCGCGGGGCGCTCGACGCGTTCCATGCCCTCGCGACGGTCAAGAAGAGCCAGGGCTCGTCCAAGACGCTTTCCGAGCGGCAATCCATGCAGGCGGACTTCGCCGCGTGCGAAGCGCAATGGCGGGCCGCGAGGGCTTACCTATATTCCGAGATCGACCGGGTCTGGTCGATCGCGCAGGAAACGGACGACATTCCCATGAGTGTTCGCGCCGATCTCCGGCTTGCCTGCACCCATTTGACGCGCACCGGCGCCGATATCTGCCGCACGATGTATGACCTCGGCGGCGGCGCGGCCCTGTTCGAGGCGAGTGACCTCCAGCGGCGGTTCCGCGACGCGCATGCGATCACGCAACATATCGTAACGGCGCCCTCGACGCTGGAGCTTGTCGGACGGGTCTTGTTCGGTCTGCCGACTGATGGCGGCATGATCTGATCGGCGTTCGTTAACCACCCCGCTCAGCGGGGGGGGTGACGTTTTCGGCGTGGCCTGATATTTGCTGCTATCGATAAATGCTCACGCAAGAGGCAAGGACTTTGGACACGTTGCCGCCGCCGACGGCCTCGGACGCCGCTCGAAAGGCGCCCGCACCTGCATTGTCCGTGATCATCACGAACTACAATTACGCCCGATACCTTCCTGCTGCAGTTGAAAACGTTCTGTCTCAGGGTGAGGCAATCGAGCTGATCGTGGTGGACGATTGTTCGACCGACAATTCGCGTGAAGTGATCGAGTCTTACGGGGACAAGCTGATCCCGGTCTTCCTGCCGGTCAACAGCGGGCAGGGCGCGGGCTTCAATGCCGGCTTCGCCCAGGCGCATGGCGAACTGGTGATGTTCCTTGATGCGGACGACTTTCTCCTGCCGGGCGCAGTGAAACGTATCCTCGCCAACCGCAAGCCGGGCGTTTCGCTGTACCTTTACCCGATGCGCTATACGAACCCCAAAGCCGAACTCGGCGGTATCCATCCGCCGCGCGGGTTTTCCAAGGGCGACATTTCGGCCGAACTGCGCGAGCGCGGACGGTATGACGGCACCATCACGTCAGGCATGGTTTTCGACCGTGTGCGGATGGAAAGATATATGCCGATGGACGCGGAAGCCTTCCGATATGGCGGCGACGGACACGTTGCTGTGGCTGCGCCGCTGTATGGCGCGGTCAGTTGCGAAGCGGATGTCATATCAGCCTATCGGCTGCATGACGCGCAACACACCCGCGCCAGCCTCGAAGCCTTGGCGAGGCGGGCTCGCTGGCGGATCGAACACGACCATGCGCGCTATGCCGTGCTGCGCGATCATGCCGCGCGGTTGAACCTGCCCGTTGGCGCTGCGCTGGGCGAGTCGGACTCTTACCACATCAAGGAACGCCTGATTTCGCTGATGTATGCGCCGGACCTGCATCCGGTGCCGACAGACACGATTCCCGATCTTCTGCGCCGCTGCCGGGAATTGACACTGTCGCAAGGCACGGGCCTGTTCCGCCATGTTCGCGCAGCGCGCTTCACTCTGCTGCGCTACCTGCCCACGGGCCTGCGCAAGCAGGTGTTCGGCTATGAGGTCAATCCGGCCTCCCGGCCGGCCTGGTTCAAATCGCTGGTCAAGTTCCTACGCAGCCTGCGCTGAGCCGAAGGCCCGCTACCACATCTCGCACCAGGGGCGCAGGTCCAGTTCATGGGTCCATGCCGAACGGTGCTGATGGTGCAGCCAGACATAATTCTTCGCGATCTCGTCTGGAATGAGCAAACCGTCACGCGCGCGGCGTTCATCTGCATCGGGCAGGTTTTCCCGGATGAACCCGCTGTCGATGGCGCCGTCGATCACGACATGCGCAACATGGATGCCCTGGGGGCCGAGTTCGCGGGCCATGGATTGGGCGAGCGCCCGCAACGCGTGCTTGGCGCCGGCAAAGGCTGAGAAGCCGTCCCGGCCGCGGACACCTGCCGTCGCGCCTGTGAACAGGATCGTGCCGCGTCCTCGCGGTTTCATCACGCGCGCCGCTTCGCGTCCGGCAAGGAAGCCGGAATAAGCCGCCATCTCCCAGACCTTCTGGTAGACGCGCCCCGTTGTCTCGGTAATGCCAAAGCGGACATTGGCGCCGATATTGAACACGCAGACTTCAAGCGGGCCGACCTCGGCCTCGATCTGGTCGACCAGTGCAATGGTTGTGTCTTCCTCGCGCGCATCGACGCCAAAGGCGCGCGCCTTGCCACCCTGCGCTTCGATCATGGACACAAGGCTGGAGAGGGAGTCGAGATTGCGCGGGCGGCGCGTGACGCAGGCCACGAGACCATCCTTTGCAAATGCCCGGGCGATGGCGCCGCCTGTCGCATCGCCGGCCCCCACGATCAATGCTGCGCTCTGTGACATCGCCTTCTCCCGTTTCTTTTCGGAACTTACCTTTACGCAGGCCAGCTCCCCGCACAAGGCGCCGGGCTAAACTGAGCAATCAGCCGAACTCTGCAAAGCAGGATTGGCCGCATCCGTCAGACAACGCGGCCTCAGCGTTGGCAGGCCGGGCAGTAGAAGGTCGACCGCCCCGATTGCACGATCCGCTTCACGATCGATCCGCAATGTTTGCAGGGCTCACCTTCGCGGTCGTAGACGTCGAACCGGTGCTGGAAATAGCCGAGCGCACCGTCCGTCGCGGCGAAGTCCGAAATAGAAGATCCGCCAGCCGCAATAGCCTCGGCGATGATGGCATTGACGGCCGGAGCGAGCCGCGCGGCGCGTTGACCGGGAACGGAGCGCGACAGGCGTTTGGGCGAAATGCCCGCCCGGTAGAGCGCCTCGCAGACATAAATGTTGCCGAGCCCAGCGATGATCGACTGGTCAAGCAGGGCCGCTTTGATCGGCGCAGCCTTTCCGGCGAGTGCCCGGTCCAGGTAAGCGGCTGAAAATCCGTTCGAAAGTGGCTCGGGCCCGAGATCCTTTAACCTTGGATAAGCCCCGAAATGCTCGGCCGGCCAGAGTTCCATGAAGCCGAACCGGCGCGGATCGTTGTAGGTGACCGTCTCGCCGCCTTCCATGTGGAAGACGACATGGTCGTGCGCCAGTGCGCCGCCGGTCGTGTGATGGAAGCTGCCCGGCTGCCCTCCGGCAATCGTGAAGCGCCCGGTCATGCCGAGGTGCATCACCAGCACTTCCCCCGTGGAGAGATACGCCGCCAGGAATTTCGCCTGCCGCGCGAGCCGGTCGATCCGCGCATTGGCTACCCGCTCCGCGAACCGGTCGGGGAGGGGAAAGCGCAGGTCCGCTCGCCGCTGTTCCAGCCGCAGGATGCGCCTACCCTCCATGACGGGGGCAAGTCCGCGGCGAACTGTCTCGACTTCAGGTAATTCAGGCATCCTTATCGCATATACGCTAAGCAGGCGGCGGCATGTAAGGTGGCTCGGCATGGCTGGAACGGACGAAACACAGCGCAAAGTCTCTTTCGGGTTCGAAGAGGTGACGGAGGCCGAGAAGGTCGCCCGCGTCAAAGGCGTGTTCCGCTCGGTCGCTTCCCGCTACGACTTGATGAATGATCTGATGAGCGCCGGCGTCCACAGGCTGTGGAAGCATGATGCGATGAACAAGGTGAACCCGCAGCCGGGCGAACGTCATCTCGACGTCGCCGGCGGCACCGGGGAGCTGGCGCGGGCTTTCCTGGATCTCGCGGACAAGGCGGGCGCACGGCGCGGCGATACCCGTCAGGCGACCGCCATCGTATGCGATATCAACGATGCCATGCTGGAAGCCGGCAAGGCGCGGTCCGACAATGCCAAATGGGCAGGCCGGCTAGACTGGGTGTGCGCGGATGGCCAGAAGCTGCCCTATCCGGACAAGAGCTTTGATGTGGTCACCGTTTCCTTCGGCATCCGCAATTTTGCCGACCGTGTGGCGGGCCTGCGCGAATTCCGGCGCGTGCTGAAGACCGGTGGGCGCCTTGCCGTGCTCGAGTTCAGCCACATGACGGCGCCGCTCTTCCAGCAGGCCTACGATGGCTACAGCTTTGCCGTGATCCCGCCGCTCGGCAGCCTCGTTGCAGGCGACCGGGAAAGCTACCAATACCTTGTCGAATCGATCCGCCGGTTCCCGGAGCAATCCGTGTTCAAGGCCGAGATCGAAGACGCCGGTTTCAAGCAAGTCTCCGTCACCAATTATTCCGGCGGCATCGCCGCGCTCCATTTCGGCTGGGCGGTCTAGAGGTGCTGAAGGCGCTCTCCGACTACAGGCGCCTCATGCGGGCGGGCACAGCGCTCGCCCGGCATGATGTCGTTCTGCCGGGTGCGTACCAATCCCGCCTGCCTTTGCCGGCGCGCATCGCGGGCAGCGTGCTGCGCCTTATTGGCGGCGGCGCCAAGGGTCGGCCCGGCCAGAGACTTGCGCGCGCGCTGGAAGGGCTCGGGCCCGCCTATATCAAGCTCGGCCAGTTTCTAGCCACGCGGCCGGACGTTTTCGGCTCCGAAGTGGCCGGCGACCTGTCGCGCCTGAAAGACCAGCTTCCGCCCTTTTCCATGAAAGAAGCCCGCGCGGCACTGGTCGCCGAGTTCGGCGACGCAGAGGCTGCGCGCCTGTTTCCCGGCTTGTCGGAGCCCGTCGCTGCCGCCTCGCTGGCGCAGGTCCACCAGATGGCCTTGCCGGACGGCGACCGGGCGGTGAAGATTCTCCGCCCCGGCATCGAACGCCAGCTCGAACTTGAACTCTCGGCCATGCGGCGCGCCGCGCGCACCCTCGAAGGCGTCTCCAGCGAAAGCCGGCGCCTTCGCCCGGTAGCCTTCACCGAGACCATCTCGAACGCCATGCTGCGCGAACTGGACCTGCGCCTCGAAGCGGGCGGCGCTGACGAGATGCACGCCATCCACCAGAAGACAGGCTATTTCGACATCCCGAAAGTCGATTGGGAACGCACGGGCCGCCGTGTGCTCACGATCTCCTGGATCGACGGTACGCCGTTGACCGCGCCCGGTGTTCTTGACCGCCCGGGGCTTGACCGGAAAAAGTTAGCCAACGACATCACGCAAGGCTTCCTCGCCAGCGCCATCGAACACGGCGTGTTCCATGCCGACATGCACGAAGGCAACGCCATCCTCACGCCGGAAGGCCGGATCGCGCTCGTCGATTTCGGCATCATTGGCCGGATCGGTCCGATGGAGCGCCGTTTCCTTGCGGAAATCCTGTGGGGCTTCCTGAAGCGCGATTACATGCGCATTGCCGAAGTGCACTTCGAAGCGGGCTATGTGCCGCCGAACCAGTCGGTCGGCGATTTTGCGCAGGCGCTGCGGTCGATCGGTGAACCCCTGTTCGGCCGGCCGGCCGAAGAAGTCTCAATGGGCCGGGTATTATTGCAGCTGTTTGATTACACGCATACGTTCGGCATGGCGCTGCGGCCTGAGCTCGTCCTGCTGCAGAAAACGATGGTGCAGGTCGAAGGCGTGGCCCGTACGATCGATCCGTCGCACAATATCTGGAACGCATCCGAGCCCGTCATCGAAGGCTGGATGCGCCGAAATTTCGGTCCCGAGGGCGCCGTGCGGATGATCACCGAAAACGTCCGTGAAGTGACGAACCGGCTGAAACGGTTGCCGGAGTTGATGGACCGTTTCGAGAAAAGCCTCGACGTGGAGCCAGCGCCGCCGCCCGCACCGGAGCGCTTTGCGCCCTGGTGGGGCTGGTTCGGCCTGATCGCAATCCTAGCGGGCCTCGCGGCCTGGGCCGTGCGCGCCGTTAATTAGGCGCCGCCGCGGTGACCTCTTCCGGCGCGGACGCCGAGCGGCATGGGACGCGAATTTCTCGCGGGTCCGGCTTGTTCGGCCCGTGTGAACTCCCGCACGGGGCGTAACCGGTTAAGGGATTGTAAAGTATGGGTTAGCGTGTCCGGGTTGCCGTCCAGGGAGCCCACCGATGAAACGCAGCCTCGTAGCCCTTCCAGCGCTTCTTTGCCTCGCCGCTCCTGCCTTCGCCGATACCTGCTCTGCCGCCACCGAAGCCGCGACGCGCGCGGCGCTGGACCGCGCAGCTGACGCAGGTCGCCGCACGGCGGTTGTGCGCGTCAAATGCGACGGCGCCAACCAGGCATTCGTGCTCCACCGAGTCGGCGAGAGCTCCATCACGGTCCGCGAAGTGAAACGCGGCGAGGGCAACAAAGGGGTCTCCGCAAGTTCCAAAAAGGACTTCAGCAGCTCGTCCCAGTCCCGTGTGATTCGCGTCGGCGACTAGGTGTGATCTTTCAATAGGTTGTCCATTCGGGCCTGACCGAGGAGATTGAGGTTGCGAGACTTCAACTCCAGGAAAGGACACCGAATGGACATCCACGAGAATGCCCGCACCACACCGCATAGTCGAGCCGAGATT
>NZ_WGLO01000014.1 GCF_016125515.1 Hyphomonas sp. | reverse complement strand
GTCATAGCCGTCACCCCCGATGAAGGTGTCCTGCGCGTCGCCGTAAAGGTTGTCGTTGTTCGCCCCGCCGTTCAGCGTGTCGGCCCCCGCGCCGCCGTGAAGGTTGTCCTCGCCCGCGCCGCCCAGAAGCGTGTCGTTGCCCCCCAGGCCGAAGATCGTGTCATTGCCGGCAAGGCCGTCAATCACGTCGTCGCCGGCCGTGCCGTTCAACACGTCATTGCCGGACGTGCCTGAAATCGTCGGCACCGGCGGCGGAGGTGGAGGTGGAGGTGGAGGTGGAGGTGGAGGTGGAGGTGGAGGTGGAGGTGGAGGTGGAGGTGGAGGTGGAGGTGGAGGTGGAGGAGGCGGGCTGGCGGAGAGGATCAGGTTCGACTGGGCGAGCTGCCCGGTCGAAACGCCCTGAAGAAGGATGGTCTGGCCGGCGCCGAAGGTCAGCAATGTGCCGCCGCCCGAGCTCGTGCGGCCGTTGAAGGCAGCAAGCGCGTCGGCCGAGGAAAACGCTGTCAGGTCTATTCTGTCGGCGGAAACAGCAAAGTCCGTGATCGTGTCTGCGCCTCCGTTCGGAGCGTAGACGAAGGTGTCGGCGCCGGCGCCAAGCGTGATCGTATTGTTGGCGCTGTTACCAGTGATGCGGTCATTACCGCTGCCGCCGACGGCATTCTCGATGATTGTGCCTTCTGCAATGGCGACAACATTGACGTAGTGGACCGGTGTCTGCCCCGGGCGGTCGCCGAGGCTCGAGAACGTACCGGGGCGCAGGTCAAGGATCTGAGGCTGGGCGAAGCCCGAAAGGTTGATTGTGTCGACGCCGCCCGTATCATAGATCGTCATCGACGGGGGGCGCAGATATGTGACCCCGCTCACAAGGACATATTGCGACCAGTCAATGTTTGTGCCGGGCGCGGAGGAATTGAACCCGAACGTCGTGTTGCCGTTGAACGTGCCGGCCGGGTTTGTCCCGTAAAGGAGCTGGGCTGCAGCAATGTCTGCCTGTTGCAGGCCAAGAACATACCGGAAGCTGCCAAAGCCGGTTTCGAGCTGATCGAAGTATGACATGACCGTATAGGCCATGATGTCGTTGGTGTAGATATTGTCCGTGCCATAGTCCGCGGTGTTGTTATACGGCCCGGAGTGTCCAAGGCCGAGGGCGTGGCCGATTTCATGGATATAGGTCTGCTGGGCATAGCTGTCGAACCAGCCTGAACTGGACGCCGGATTCGGCGGTGCCCAGTTTGAGCTGATCACAATCAGGGACGAGACAATCGACGATCCGCTCGTGGAGGTGCGGGCATAAGCGGACGGATCACCATCGCCTGAGGCGTTCGGATCGTCGGCCTCGGAGTTTACAAATGTGATATTCGCCGTACCGGTCGTGCGGACAAAGGTCAGCGGTGTAACCGCTGCCCACATGTTGAGCGCGCGCTCTGCCATCGCCCGCTCATCCGCATTGAGGTCTTCAATGTTATAGGTGATCGTAGTGGTCTGCCAGCGCGGGCCGAGCCCTGGCTCAGAGCCGTTGACCAGGTACTGAGCGATCTGCCCGATCGAGTATGTGGGCAGAGGCGGGGCCTGGATCGCCGACAGGGCATAGCTTCCTGTTCCGGTGACGCCGTTCGCGTCGGCCCAGCCATGCGCGTTGATGTAATAGACCCCCGTCGTCGTCG
Source organism: Hyphomonas sp. (assembly GCF_016125515.1). GTDB lineage: Bacteria > Pseudomonadota > Alphaproteobacteria > Caulobacterales > Hyphomonadaceae > Hyphomonas. The sequence goes on along the minus strand of NZ_WGLO01000014.1, from coordinate 21,599 downwards.
GCGTAAACCGCAGCAGAGAATTGAGTCCCGTGCCGCCATCATCGTTCGTCTTGAGCTGGACGCCGGCAGAGCTCATGATCTCGAGGAACGGGTCGCCAAGAGGTGTTGCCCCGGTGCCGTTCAGGGTAAACTCGTAGGTCACCCCTGCCTGCAACTCGACCCGGAACCAGTCCTGGTCGCCGCTCGTCTCAATCTGGCTGATGATTGTATCGCCGATATTCAGCGTGAAGGTTGTCGACACATCTCCGGGAATTTCTCCGGGAAAGCTGAAGGTCGCCGCCTGCGGGGAGCCGGGCGGAGCGTTCAGGGGGCCGGCGGCGGCCTGCGCCTGGAGCGCGCCTGCCGCAATGGCGCTCTTATGTGCCAGTAACTCCGCTGAGTGATCCTGCCCGCAGGGGCAGCAGTTCAGGGTATGGGTGCGGTAGGCAAAGGTGGCGCGCCCGGGGGGGGCGAAGGATGTGTCCAGCGGGGCATAAAAGGCAGGCGATGCGCCAATGCTGAAGGTGGTTGCTTCAAGCAAATCGGCGCCGCCGGGGCTGCGCCATTCCGTCCTGTCCAGTTCCTGACGAGAATCGAAAGCCATTGAGCGAACTCCAGAATTACGCCGGAATGATGCCGGACACGGTTATCCCGCACTATTGCGGGAATTCGCCGTCAGGCAAGAGCCCGGGCGTGAACAGGGATCTAATCGGAACAGGCCTGAACGGCGGGTGAGTGCCGGCGCGCGGGCCCCTCCGTAGTTAAAGCCGCAATTGAGAGTAAACAGTCAGCGCCGACCCGCGTCTGTCAAAACATGACACGCGTAAATGCCCAGTCTTGCCGAATCTTGCGGCGTGGGCGCACGGCAGGACAATTACCAGCTTGCCGCCTTGTCCGCAGCGCGGCCAGAGGTTTGCTGTCGTCGGCGCTGACGGCGCAGATGAAGGAACTCCCCGCGCCCGCGGCGGGTTCAAAAGCGGTCCGTAACAGGCCCGGAAAGCGAAAAGCGGTATTGGCCCCCAAAGGCAAGCGCGAACTCTGTGATGCGCTTGTCATATGAAACAAGTGGACACTTCAATTCTATCGCTGTCGCAATCAGCATTCGGTCGGCAGGGTCGCGATGTTTAAGGTCTTTAAGCCCATAGGCGCCGCATGCGGCGCGCCAGGACAGGGGCACGGCCTCTACGCCGGGACGCCCCAGAAAGCGCTCAATCCAGTCAGCTGCGGGTAAGTCCAGCTGGATCCGGCGAAGATCTGACAGGAGCGCTATCTCCCAGGCTGTGACCGCGCTTACCAGCAGCGTGCCCCCGGCGCGCCAGCACGTCTCGAGGGTAGCTCGCGTTTCGGGGCGCAAATGCGCGTCTCCGCTGTCGAGCCAGAGGACGATATGGGTGTCCAGCAGTAGTCGCCCGGTCAATGTTCCAGCTCGCGGCCTGTCTGCGCGTCAGGCTCCACGTCCAGTGCCGGTTCGGTCAGGTCGATTCCGGCACCGACGCGAACACCGCCCTTGTGGGCGCCGAAGAGGTCTCCGGCGCGCGCGTCCTGATCCAGCAGGCGCCGGAGCGCAAGTGCGACCGCTTCGGTCTTGTTGCCGCCCGTCAGTTTAAGGGCCGCCTGCTCGATCAGCTCGATGACGTCCTTTCGATTTATGGTAACGACGTTTGCCATTGGAAAGCCTCCATTACGATAGTAATGATATCAGTATGCGCTGTTGTAGACAAGTCAGCTTGCCCCACTCTCGGCTTCACTCCTGCTGCTGGCGGCCGCGGGTCTGGGCCCCGCTCGCCCTGAAGGCTGCGCGGCGCTTCAGTTCACGAGCGCCCTGAGTTCGGCCGCAAGGTCGGTCTTCTCCCAGCTGAACGTGCCATCCGTGCCCGGAGCCCGGCCAAAGTGTCCGTAGGCGGCCGTCGGGCTGTAGATCGGCGCGGCAAGGCTCAGGTGCCTGCGGATGCCGGCCGGGGAGAGATCGAACAGTTTCCGCAGGGCCCCGGAGATGCGGTCCTCGTCGGCCTTGCCGGTGCCGTGCGTGTCCACATAGATCGACAGGGGCTGGGCGACACCGATGGCGTAGCTGACCTGGATCGTGCAGCGTTCGGCAAGCCCGGCGGCCACGATATTCTTGGCGAGGTAGCGGGTGGCGTAAGCGGCCGAACGGTCGACCTTGGACGGGTCCTTGCCGGAGAAGGCGCCGCCGCCATGCGGCGCGGCGCCGCCATAGGTATCGACGATGATCTTGCGGCCAGTGAGACCGGAGTCGCCGTCCGGCCCGCCGATATAGAAGCTGCCGGTAGGGTTCACGTAGAACTTGTCTTCCGGCGGGAACCAGCCGTCCGGCAGCACGGACTGGACGACGGGGCGGATGATTTCCCGGAGTTCTTCCTGGCTGACGTCTTTCTTGTGCTGGTGCGAGACGACCACGGCATTGACGCCGACCGGGCGCGAGCCTTCATAGCGCAGCGTGACCTGGCTCTTGGCGTCAGGCTCAAGCTGCTTGTGCTGGCCGGAATGGCGCAGCTGCGCAAGGCGCTCGAGGATCTGGTGGGAATAGACGAGGGTTGCCGGCATCAGTTCCGGCGTCTCGGTCGTGGCATAGCCGAACATGATCCCCTGGTCGCCGGCGCCTTCTTCCTTGAAGAGGCCCTGGCCGGCCTCGACCCCCTGCGCGATCTCGGCCGACTGGCCATGCACGTGGTTTTGCACGGTCATGTTCTGCCAGTGGAAGCCCTCCTGCTCATAGCCGATTTTTTTGACCACCCTGCGGGCCGCCTCGTTCATCTCCTCCCGGGTGATGACCGCGCCGTTATTGGTGCGCACTTCGCCGGCGAGGACGACGAGGTTGGTCGTGCAGAGGGTCTCGACGGCGACCTTTGCGGTCGGGTCGCGGGACAGGAAGAGGTCGACGACAGCGTCAGAAATCTGGTCGGAAACCTTGTCGGGATGGCCCTCGGCAACGCTCTCGCTGGTGAACTCGTGGGATTTCAGGGACATTGTCTTGTTTCCTCTGAGGGCTGATGGTTTTAGCGGGCGAAGACGACGGTCCTGCCGGAATTCTGGAAGACGCGGTGTTCGGCATGGGCCTTGACCGCGCGCAGGAGCGCGATGCCTTCGATATGGCGTCCGGTTTCGACCATGTCGTCCGGCGTGAACGAATGGTCGATGTGTTCGGTGACCTGCGAGATGATCGGGCCTTCGTCGAGGTCGGCGGTCACATAGTGCGCGGTCGCGCCGATGACTTTCACGCCGCGGGCATGGGCCTGATGGTAGGGCTGCGCGCCCTTGAAACCTGGCAGGAAGGAATGGTGGATATTGATAACGCGGCCTTCGAGCCTGCGGCAGGCGTCCTGGCTGAGCACCTGCATGTAGCGGGCGAGGACAACGAGTTCGGAGCCGGTCTCTGCGACGATGTCCATCAGGCGTGCCTCGGCGGCGGCTTTCGTCGCCGCTGTGACCGGCACGTGGAACCAGGGCAGGTTCCAGTGCGCGAAGCTCGCCTTGAGCGTGTCATGGTTGGAGACGATGCCGGTCACGTCGATGGGGAGTTCGCCGCGCCGCGCCGCGTAGAGCAGCGTGTTGGCGCAGTGATCCGACTTCGAGACGAGCAGGAGCACTCTCATCCGCTCCGCAGACGGACGGATCGTCCAGTCTGCGGCGAGCTCCTCGCCGACAGATTTCATCCCGGCGCGCACGGCGCCGGGTTGGTCGCCGTTGCCGTTCATGTTGAAGACGAGCCGGGCGAAGAAGCGCCCGGTCTCTATGTCTCCGAACGTGCGCGAGGCCACGATGAAGCAGTCATGCTGCTCCATCAGCCGCGCGAGGCGCGCGACGATGCCGACCCGGTCCGGGCAGGAAAGGGTGAGTATGAAACCCTGCGCCACGCGCGTCCCCGGTAGTTAGTAGCGGTAATGTTCCGGCTTGAACGGGCCCGAGGTCTCGACACCGATATAGTTCGCCTGCTCGCCCGATAGCTCGGTCAGCTTGACGCCAAGCTTGTCGAGGTGGAGGCGGGCAACCTTCTCGTCGAGGTGCTTGGGCAGGGTGTAGACCTTGTTCTCATACTGGCTGCCGCGCACGTGGAGTTCGATCTGGGCGAGCGTCTGGTTGGTGAACGAGGCGGACATCACGAAGCTCGGGTGGCCGGTGGCGTTGCCGAGGTTCACGAGCCGGCCTTCCGAGAGCAGCAGGATGCGCTTGCCATCCGGGAAGGTGATCATGTCGACCTGCGGCTTGATGTTCGTCCACTGGTAATTGCGCAGGGCCTCGACCTGGATCTCGTTGTCGAAGTGGCCGATATTGCAGACGATCGCCATGTCCTTCATCGCGCGCATGTGGTCGAGCGTGAGGATGTCCTTGTTGCCGGTCGCGGTGACGAAGATGTCGAACTTCGGCGCGGCCTCGTCCATGGTCATCACTTCGTAGCCGTCCATCGCCGCCTGCAGGGCGCAGATCGGGTCGATCTCGGAGACGGCCACGCGGGCGCCCGAACCGGAAAGCGATGCGGCAGAGCCTTTGCCCACGTCGCCGTAGCCGGCGACAAAGGCCTTCTTGCCGGCCATCATGATATCCGTGCCGCGCCGGATCGCATCGACGAGGGATTCCTTGCAGCCATACTTGTTGTCGAACTTCGACTTGGTGACGGAATCGTTGACGTTGATGGCCGGGAAGGGCAGCTCGCCCTTCTTCTCGAGCTGGTAGAGGCGGTTGACGCCCGTGGTCGTCTCTTCCGAGACGCCGCGCACGCCGGCCTTGGTCTTCCCGAACCAGCCGGGAGAGGCCTGCATGCGTTTACGGATCTGGGCGAAGAAGTATTTCTCCTCCTCCGAGCCCGGATTGTTGAGGATCGAGGCGTCCGCCTCGGCCTTCTCGCCGACGATCAGGTACATGGTGGCGTCGCCGCCATCATCGAGGATCAGGTTCGGGCCCTTGCCGTCCGGCCACTGGAACATGCGGTCGGTATAGTCCCAGTATTCTTCCAGCGTCTCGCCCTTGTAGGCGAAGACGGCCGTGCCGTTGTCGGCGATCGCTGCGGCGGCATGGTCCTGCGTCGAGTAGATGTTGCAGGAGACCCAGCGCACCTTTGCGCCGAGGGCTTCGAGCGTCTGGATGAGGACCGCGGTCTGGATGGTCATGTGCAGCGAGCCGCAGATGCGCGCGCCCTTCAGCGGCTGCGAGGGCCCGAATTCCTCGCGCGCAGCCATCAGGCCGGGCATTTCGGTCTCGGCAATCGCGATCTCCTTGCGGCCAAACTCGGCGAGCGAGATGTCCGCGACATGGTAGTCTTTCACTTTGCCCTGAGCAGCCATATCAACGATCCTTTATATGCTTTGCGGCGCGGTTAGCATGCGGCGTCCCTTGAGGCAACGCCTGCCGCGCCGATTGAGCTGCGATCTGCCGGACGCTTCAGTGCAACCTATTCCGCAAGGCCGCGCCGCCATGCTATGCGCGCTCAAACGACGTTGCTGAATTGTACCGGAGAGCGCCATGAAATACCTTGTGACGGGCGGCGCCGGCTTCATCGGGTCTGCCCTCTGCCATGCACTTATGCAGGAACCGGATACCGAACTCACGGTCGTCGACAAGCTGAGCTACGCCGCCAACCTCGCCTCGCTCGCCGCCTTTGCCGGCAATCCGCGCTACCGCTTCGCTCAGGCCGATATCTGCGACGGCCCGGCGATGCGTGACCTTATGGCCGTGGCCCGCCCGGACGCCGTCTTCCACCTTGCCGCTGAAACCCATGTCGACCGGTCGATCGATTCCGCCGCCGCCTTCATCCAGACAAACGTAGTCGGCACCTACCAACTCCTCGAAGCCGCCCTCCAATACTGGACAAAGCTCCCGGTTGAAGAGGCCGCCCGCTTTCGCTTCGTGCACGTCTCGACCGATGAAGTCTTTGGCGCGCTCGGGGCGGAAGGCCAGTTCACCGAAGCGACGCCTTATGACCCTTCATCGCCCTATTCGGCCAGCAAGGCGGGTTCTGACCATATCGTCCGCGCCTGGCATCGCACGTATGGTCTGCCCGTCGTCGTCTCGAACTGCTCCAACAATTACGGCGCCCGTCAGTTTCCTGAAAAGCTCATTCCACTGACGATCCTTAATGCGCTCCGGGGCGCGCCGATCAGCGTCTATGGCAAGGGTGAAAATGTGCGTGACTGGCTTTGCGTCGATGATCATGCCCGCGCCCTGATCGCGCTCGCCCGCATGGCTCCGGCGGGGGAGACTTACATGATTGGTGGCGGCGCCGAGCGTACTAACCTGCAAGTTGTCAACACGATCTGCTCCCTGCTCGATGCCCGCTTCCCGGAGCGCGCACCGCACGCAAACCTGATCCGCTTTGTCGCGGACCGGCCGGGGCATGATTTCCGCTACAGCGTAAACTGCAGCAAGATCGCGCACGATATCGGCTGGCGCCCGAAAATTGCCTTCGAAGCCGGCATGGAAGGCACCGTGCGCTGGTATCTCGAGAACGAAGACTGGTGGGCGCCGCTACGCGCACGCGCCTATACCGGCCAGCGGCTCGGCCTGAGTGCCGGATGAATGCCTCACGCCGCGGTCGCCCGGTTGACCTGCAGTATACTGGGGCTAAGCTTCGAGACGAAAAACTCGGCTTCGGCCGCAAAGACAAAAGGGCTCATGCGCGCATGAAGGGTATCATTCTTGCAGGCGGACGCGGCACACGGCTCGATCCGGCAACGCGCGGCCTCTCCAAGCAATTGCTGCCGATCTATGACAAGCCTCTGATCTACTATCCGCTGTCTGTCCTCATGCTTGCAGGCCTTCGCGAAATCCTCGTCATCGTGACCCCGGAATCGCTGGCTTCCTTCAAGGCGTTGCTCGGAGACGGACATTCGCTCGGAATCGATATTCAGTATGCGGTGCAAGACGAGCCGCGCGGCCTCGCCGATGCTTTCATTCTGGGCGCGTCCTTTCTCAAAGGTTCAGCGGCGTCGCTCATTCTCGGCGATAACATCTTCTATGGCGCAGGCCTCTCCGGACTGCTTATGGACGCCGTCCAGCCGGGATCCGGGGCCACTATCTTCGCCTACCAGGTTCAGGACCCCGAACGTTTCGGGGTCGTCGAACTCGACAAGTCCGGCCGGGCGGTCTCGATCGTGGAAAAGCCGAAATCCCCCAAAAGCAACTGGGCTGTAACCGGCCTCTATGTCTACGATGCAGGCGTGGTCGAGATAGCCCGTAATGTGAAGCCCTCCGCTCGCGGAGAAATCGAGATCACGGATATCAACGCCGCCTACCTCAAGGACGGCAAGCTCAACGTTGTCTGCCTCCCGCGCGGCTTCGCCTGGCTCGACGCCGGTACGTTCGACAGCCTCCTCGACGCATCCCACTTTGTGCAGACCGTCGAACGCCGCCAGGGCCTGAAGATTGCCTGCCTCGAAGAAATCGCCTGGCGAAAAGGGTTCGTGACGGACGAGGCGCTCGAACGCCTCGCCCATGGCTATGTCAACAGTTTCCGACCCTATCTTCTCGGACTGCTGAACAAGCGGCCGGCATGACCGGGCCGACGCCCCGCTTCAGCCGTTGAAGCTGCGGACGGCATCTATGATCACGTCCTGCGTCGCCGTATCGAGGTAGGGGTGCATCGGCAGCGATATCACGCGCGTTGACAGTTTTTCTGTGACCGCCAACTCGCCCGCAGGCGGTGCCCAGCGTCGATAGGCTTCGTTCATGTGCATCGGCACCGGATAATAGACTGCGGTAGGAATATCGCGCGCCTTCAGGTGCGCGGCGAGGCCGTCTCTGTTGTCGTGCTCAATCGTGTACTGCGCCCAGCTCGAGATGTAACCCGGCTTCACGAAAGGCACGGCGGCGACGTGCGGGCGAAGCAGCTCGTTATAGCGCGCCGCGACAACGTTGCGCTTGTCGATCTCGTCCGCAAAGATCTTCAATTTCTCGTTCAGGATCGCGGCCTGGATCGTGTCGAGGCGGGAATTCATGCCAACCCGCATGTTGAGATACTTCGGATCATGGTCGAACGTCTTGCCCTTCAGGTCAGACGCGACCGCCTTGCCGTGGACCCGAAGGCTGTCCATCACCTCGGTCAGTGCGGCGTCGTTGGTGATGATGGCGCCGCCATCTCCGTAGCAGCCCAGAGGTTTGGCGGGAAAAAAGCTCGTCGTAACGCAATCGGCCCAGTCTGACGGGTGTTTGCCGTTGATCGTCGTGCCAAAGCCTTGCGCGCTGTCGGCAATCAGTTTCAGTCCGTACTGGTCGGCGATCTCTCGCAGGCGCGGATAATTGGCGGCCTGGCCGAACAGGCAGACGCCGATGATGGCTTTCGGCTTCAGCTTGCCTTCCTTGAGCACGCGTTCGATCTGCGCGACGAGATGGTCTGGGTTGATGTTGTAGGTATTCGGTTCAACATCGACAAAGACCGGGGTGGCGCCCATCCAGGGCACAACTTCGCCGGTAGCGCAGAAAGTAAAGCTCGGGCAGAAGACGGCGTCACCAGTCCGCAGGCCCCAAGCCATAAGCGGCAGGACAATCGCCTCGGTTCCGTTTGCGCAGCCCAGCGCGTGCCTGGCGCTGGAATAGGCGGCCAGCGCAGTCTCGAACTGTTTCACTTCCGGACCCATGATGTAGGCGCCGCCTTCAATCACTTTCTGGACCGCAGAATTGATCTCTTTTTCGATACGCTTGCGCTGGGCTTGAAGGTCGATGAAGGCGATGGACATTTACGCGACTTTCCTCAATTTGGCCTTTGTTCGGCCTTGCGGCAATTGGACTAAACGAACGGTTTCGGGGCCGCAAATCACGCCTCGTTACAGCAAGTTGCGGCGAGTTCAAGAAACAGCCTGGCCGCTTCGGCCTCGGTCAGGGTCAAGGCCGCAACGTTCCTGCCCGCGCCTTTTTGCAAGCCGAGCAGAATGTCGACGGCCCGGGTGGCCGGAACGCGCGGATCGGCGCGCCAGAGACCTTCGCCACAGGCCAGAACCGGTCGGTCGAACGCGAGATAATCGGCTATCTTGCTCGGTGGAACATGCATCTTTCCGGAAGCGACGAAGGCAAGCGCGTCGGCTCCGGCCATGTAGCTGCGCGCTTCTTCGTAAGGCAGCGGCCCGTACGTCATAATAGCGCCCGCTGCCGAGCTCGCATCGATCGCCGCACGCTCGCGCGCACTGATGCGACCGACAAGGTGGAGGCGCAGCTCTGTGCGCGCCGAAGCGGCTTTTTCGAATGGCGCAAGCAGGGCTTCGATGCGGGCCTCGGGGTCGGAAAGCTCAATAGAACCGGCATGCACAATGTTGAGGGTTGCGGGCGGGAAAACATGCGGCGTTGCCGGTGCGCCCGAAGTGAAGTGCGGCATCACCGCCGGGGCTCGTGCACCCAGTTTCGCCGCTTCGGCTGCGACGACCGGGTCTACTGCAAGCACAAGGTCGGCCTTCGGCAACAAATGCCGGGCGAGCCATCGCTCTCCAAGGCGTCGATGCCAACGGCGCCGCTCGACGCGGTGGGGCGCATCGAGCCAGGAGTCGCGGAAGTCCGCCGCCCAGCGGGAGCCAAGCGCAGATGCAAGGCGCTCGCCTGCGACATGAACGGATTCAGGCGGGCTTGTCGAAAGCACCCAGTCCGGCCGCCAGCCGCTCGCGATCACTGTGCGCGCGGCGCGGGCGCACCAGCGAATGTCAGGGTCCGGCCAAAGCAGCCAGTCCCGCGCAACGGCGCGAAGGCTGAAGCCGGGGGAGGCCGGCGCGTCCGAAGGATCGCGGTTCGGATGTGCAACCGCCCATCCGGGTTCGCCTTCGGGCAAAGACGGCGCGCAGATGCGCACATCAACGCCTTCTGCGCGCAGGCCTCTCGCCAGAAGAAAGGGACGCCTCGCGCCGCCGGAAATTGCGGGAGGATAATGCCGGGCGAGGATGAGCAGTTTCTGCAACTCGCGTTTCCCCTGCACGCCGGACCAAACTCCCTATCAGGCCTTCACTATCTTATGGCGAAGGTCTGCTGAGATGTTCTTTGCGGCGTTCCGCGTATCGATGACAAGCGGCGCATGCCTGACAAGAAATTCATAATCGACCGCGTCGTGATCGGTAGAGATCAGCACACAGTCGTAGGACTTGAGATTAGCCTCCGTCAGCGCCACGGATTTCATCCCGGAGAATTCCGGGTGATCGCGCGTTGTCGGAACAAGGGGGATGTGCGGATCATGATAATCGACGTGTGCGCGCCGTTCTCGCAGCATGTGAATGAGGTGCAACGATGGGCTCTCACGCATATCGTCGACGTTCTTCTTATAGGCGAGGCCTGCAACGAGGACACGGCTGCCGGCGACCGATTTCTGAAGGTGCGCGCTCATCGCTTCAGCGAGCGCCTCAATGACGATCTTCGGCATGCGGGTGACGACATCGCCCGCCAGTTCGATGAACCGCGTCGTCTCGCCATGTGCGCGCGCCTTCCAGGTGAGGTAGAAGGGATCAATAGGGATGCAGTGACCGCCGAGGCCCGGACCTGGATAAAAAGGCATGAAGCCAAACGGTTTTGTCTTGGCGGCGTCGATGACTTCCCAGACGTCGATGCCCATGCCCTGGAAGACAGTCTTGAGCTCGTTCGACAGGGCGATATTGATCAGCCTGAAGATGTTTTCAGTGAGTTTAACGGCTTCAGCCGTCTTCATGTCCGAGACCGGCACGACTTTCGTGATCGCCTCGTAAACCGCAATCGCCATCTCGCGTTCGGCGTCCGTGTTGGCGCCGACGACTTTCGGGATGCTGGATGTCGAGAAGTCAATGTTGCCGGGATCTTCGCGCTCGGGCGAATAGGCGATCGCAAAATCGACGCCGGCTTTCAGGCCGGTGGTTTCAAGGATCACCTGCACGACTTCGTCGCTCGTGCCGGGATAGGTCGTCGATTCCAGAACGACCAGCTGTCCGGGGCGCAAATGGCGTGCGATCATTTCCGTTGTGTGACGGACGTAAGATATGTCTGGCTCGCGGTGAATGTTCAGCGGCGTCGGAACGCACATCAGAAGCGCGTCCGCAGCGGCGAGCCGGCCTTCATCCGATGTGACTTCGAGCCGTCCGGTCGCCATCATCGCCGCAATCCGCTGATCGGGTATGTGCGCGATGTAGGTCTTGCCCGAGGTGAGCGCGTCGATCTTGGCGCTGTCGATATCGAAGCCGAGCACTCGGAAGCCCGCCGAAAGAAAGGCTTCCGAAAGCGGCAGGCCGACATAGCCAAGCCCCATTATGCCGATGCAAAGGTCACGCTTCTGCGCGCGCGCGACATAGGTCCTTGACATGGTTTCAGCAGATTTCGAGGTCGTCAGCATGCTGGTCTCTCTACGCGTGGAGGGGGCAAAGGAATGAAAGCGGCCGTTCGGGCCGGAAACTAGGTTACCATCACGCCAGAGCGCGCGCCGGCTTCGGCGCGCAGGAGTGTTTCAACGACGCGCAGGGCTTCAGTTCCGTCCGTACGCGGCGTCGCGCCCGAGGCGCAGCAATCGAGGAAATGCTGGCATTCGCGCTTCAGCGGCTCATCGGCCGGGAAGGCAAGCGCCACAGGATCGGATTTGACAGCTTCCGGCCCGGAGGCCTTGTGGTCAACTGTGTGGCGGTAAAGCCGCAGCTTGTCTTCCGGCTTCGTGGCCGAGTCTTCAAAGACAAGCATGCCGGTCTCGCCGACGACCACGAGGCGATGCTCCTTGAACGGATGAAGCCAGGAGGCAAACACGTGCGCCCGGCGCCCGCCGGAAAAGGTCATGTCCAGCCGGAACTCGTCTTCGAGGCCGGGTGTCACCCAGGCGCTGCCGCCGCCGGACACCGTCTCGGGGCGTTCGCCGAACAGCGCCAGCAGCATCGACAGATCGTGCGGTGCAAAGCTCCAGAGGGCGTTTTCTTCCGTGCGCAGTTTGCCAAGGCTGAGCCGGTTTGAATAAGCATATCGCAGGGTGCCAATCTGGCCGCTTTGCACGAAATCGAGCAGCGTCTGGAACGCCGGATGATACTGCAGAAGGTGGCCGACCATCAGGATGCGCCCTGCGGTTTCGGACGCGGCGCACATTGCCCGGCTGTCTTCCAGCGTCAGCGCGAGCGGCTTCTCGACGAAGACGTGTTTTCCTGCGCTGAATGCTGTCAGCGCGAGCGAAGCGTGGTGCTCGGCCGGCGCGGCGATCGACACGCCGGCGATAGCCGGATCCGCGAGAGCCTGATCGAGCGAAAGCACCGGCACGCCATTCTTTTCGGCTTCACGCGCAGCCGTGGCCGGATGGCCGTCGACGATGCCTGCAAGGGCGCCGAGTTCTGCGAAATTCCGGGCGAGATTCTTGCCCCAGTACCCCGCGCCAATCTGCGCAATCCTGATAGCCGGGGCGGGAGTGGTCATGGCTGGCGCGCTCTGTCTTGGGACGATTGGGTCAGGTGGCTGTAAACACGTTCAAAGCGGCTGTCGTCAAGGCGGCAGTTCCTGCTATGGACAGCTCGAACGATGCAATCGAACTGGATCTTCTGATGAACCAGACGTTTCAAGATAATCCGGCGCAGGTCGAGGCCGAACTCTTCGCGGCGCACCCGGGGCCGTCAGAGGCGGCCTGTGTGTTCATCCTCGGCGCGCCGCGCACCGGCAGTACCCTGTTCTATCAGGCATTTGCGCGCGCGCTGGGCCTCGCATGCATCTCCAACCGAGCGAATGCTGAAACCCCGCTTCACCCGGCGGTGGGCATCCTCGCGAGCTATCGGGCGCGCCGCGCAGAGAGCATGCCCGAGGGATTCGAGAGCCGCTTCGGCAAGACGGAAGGCCGCAACGCACCGTCCGAGGGATCGGCGATCTTCGCGAACTGGTGCGGCGGCGGTCATCCGTCCGAGGAGGTCAGCGCGGGTCTGTTGCCGGGCCGGTCCGTGCATTTCCGCCGGACCCTGTCCTGTATCGAGGCGGCGACCGGCGGGCCGCTGCTCGCCAAGAATGCCTGGAACTGTTTCCGGGTCAAAGCGCTCGCAGAAGCCGCGCCGAGGTCCGCTTTCATCTGGATCCGGCGGGACGCGGCGGCGGCGGCCGTGTCCGATCTCGCGGCCCGTTACACCGTGCAGGGTGATCCGCGCACGTGGAATTCGGCCACACCCCGAAATGTGGAGGCCTTGCGGCAACTCTCTCCGGCGGCGCAGGTGCTCGAGAATCAGTTCGAGTTTTCGCGGGCAGTATCCGAGGCAGGCGATCGGCTGGCGCCGGGGCGGTTTGCGTCGCTCTGGTATGAGGACTTCCTGGATGCGCCGGACGCTGAAGTGGAGCGGATTGTCAGTAATTTGAGCATCCTGCGCGGGCGCCTGCGCGCTGGTTTGCCGCAGTTTTCTGCGCCGCGGCCCGTATCGCTCAGTGAAGAGGATCAGCGCGACTTCGATGCGCATCTGGCGCGCGATCCGGCGCGATGGGCAGGCCTCGCCTGGCGGGGGCGAGGTTAATCAGAGGCTCATGCCGTAGTTCCGGCCCCAGACGCCGAAGATATAAATGCGCCAGAGTGAGAAGTCGAATGGCCGGACACCGTCCAGCATCTCGCGTGTATGCTGGCGAACGAGCGCGGCGTTGAAGAGTTCCGGGTAGAGCGCGAGGGTATCCTCGATACCGGCTTCGATTACCGGCCGCAGCGGGCCCTTGAACCAGGTCTCCTCCGGCGTGGCGAAGCCGAGCTTGTCTCTCCGCTCACGGACGGTTTCCGGCAGGAGTCCTGTCATTGCCGTGCGCAGAACGCGCTTGGTATCGCCGCCGACGATCTTGTGCTGATCGCCGAGGCGCAGGCAGAATTCGATCAGGCGGTGATCAAGGAAAGGTACGCGGGCTTCAATGCCGTGTGCCATCGAATTGCGATCTTCGTATCGCAGCAGCATTGGCAGATTGGTCGAGCGCGTCAGGATCACGCAGTAGGGGCCGAGGCCGACGACCGGCGGAAGGCCTTCGGCGGCCAGGGCCTGCGAGAGGGTGTCGCCTTCTTTCGGCGCGTGCGCGCGCATCAGCGGCGTATCCATCCAGCCAAGGCCGGGCGGCGCCGGGGGGCCGGGTGGGCGAACCAGCCGGCGCAGCGGCGCGGGCAGGCGCGAGAGGTAAGGCCAGAGCTGCTGGCGATAGCCGATGCCGTGCCAGGTTTTTCGCTCGGCGAGCGTTCTGAGGAGCTCACCGAATTTCCGTTGCCGGATCAGGCGGGCATAGTGAAAATGGAAGCAGCCATGATAGCCGCCGAGAATTTCGTCCGCGCCCTGACCATCCAGCATGACCTTGATGCCGTTCTCGCGGGCCGTCTTGAAGACGCGGTACTGAGCATGCAGGCTGGTCGAGCCGTAGGGCTCGTCCTGCGCGGTGAGTACGGCCTGCGTATCTTCCATGAAGGCGCCCACATCAAATGTGGTGCGGATCGAGTTCGCGCCGGAGGTCTCGATCACGTCATCAATGAACTGCGACTCGTCCACCGCCGATCCGGGGAAGACCGCGCTGATGGCATTCAACGGTTCGGTTCCAGCCGGCCATGAAGCCATCTGGGCGCAGACGATTGAGGAACTGTCGAGGCCGCCGGAGAGACACGAGCCTACCTTCACATCTGCCCGCATGTGCAGGCGGACCGAGTCCAGGAACAGGTCCCGGAACTTGTCCGCAGCCTCCTTTTCGGACCAGATCCGGCCGTCTGGCCCGGGCGGGCGCCAGTAGTCCGTGATCGGCAGCGGCTGGCCGGGCCGCCAGGTCTTGAGGTCGAGCCGGATATAGCGGCCGGGACCCAGATTTGCGGCATCCGCGAACATGGTTGCGGAGAGGTGGTCGGTCACGCCGTTCGAGAAGAAATTGTGGGCGCGGGCGAGGTTGATCTTGCGCCCGAACGTCGGAAGGTCGAGCAGCTGCTTGATCTCCGAGCCGAAAGCGGCGCCTCCGGCGGAGGCATGGTAGACGACCGGCTTTATACCGACCCGGTCGCGGGCGATCAGCAGCGTCTTTTCCAGGTCGTCCCAGATCGCGAAGGCATACATGCCGATCAGCTTGTCGAGCGCAGCGGGCCCCCAGGCCCGAACGGCTTCGAGCAGGACTTCGCCGTCCGATTCGGTGCGGAATACGGCTCCGGCGGCGCGCAGCTCGTCGCGCAGTTCGATGTAATTGTAGATCTCGCCGTTGAAGACCATCCAGTATCGCGCGTCAGGGGTCGCCATCGGCTGGGCGGCGCGGGTATCGAGGTCAATAATGCTGAGGCGGCGATGGCCGAGCGCGACCGGCCCGGCGGGACTGTCGAAAACCCGCCAGCCCTCACCGTCCGGGCCGCGGTGAACGACGGCGTCGATGTGACGCCGATCCGGCGCGAAGCCAACCGAGATGAAGAGACCGCACATGGCCTACCCGATAGCCGCCCGGAAGGCGCTTTCATAGGCGTCGATTACGGAAGCCGACTCGGTTTCCCAGTTGTAGATTTTCGCCGCTTCCAGCGCCCGCGCCCGCTGGGCATCGAGGACGGCGGGGTCCAGCGCATTGATCGCAGCAGCGATGGCTGCGGCGGAGCCATCCCCGACGAGGAAGCCAGCGCCGGTCTCCTTCACGAGCGTTGCCATCTCCGGCAGGTCGCTGACCGCGAGCGCGAGCCCGGCCATCAGGTATTCGAATACCTTGTTGGGCAAGGCGAACTGGTTGTGGAGGGAGTGGCCCGGCAGGGCCATAAGGCCGATATCGAAGGGGCGCGCCTCAGCGACCAGCGCCGTCATTGCGACGGGCGGGGCGAGCATGACACGGCTCGCGACGCCTTTTGCGGCGGCGAGCGCGGTGAGCTGCTCAGTATAGCCCGGCAGGCTCGACGGCCCGCGTATGGTGAGGCTGAAATCTGCCGGCCAACGCGCGACGCTCTCGATCGAGGCCTCGAGGCCCCGGCCGGGCGCAACGATGCCGTGATAGAGGACACGGATCGGGCGGCCGGCGGGCCTGAAGGGGGTAGGTTGGTAGGCGGGCGCGTTGCGGAGCGTGAAATGCGGGGCGCTCACGCCGTAAGCTTTCTGCAGATGCGCCGAGATACCCGGTGAGACCGAGCTGATGACCCGCGCGTTCTCCACGTAGCGCGACTCGATGCCTGCGACGACAGGCCGGACGGCACGGCGCCATTCAGGCCGTTCGGCATATTCCTCAGTGGCCAGCTCGTGGCTGTCATAAACGGTGATGCCGCCGGCCTCTTCGGCGGCTGCTGCGGCGACTGGGAGCATCTGCCAGTCATTGGCGACAAAGATAGCCGGGCCGGGCAGGCCCTGGGCGGCGGCGCGCAGGACGCCGGCGGCAGGCCACATTCGCCAGAACCTCGCATATAGCTGCTCTTCCGGTGACAGGCGCAGCATGGCGAGGCGGCGTTCTGCGGCCCGCAACAGGCCCGGCACCGGGCGGTTCAAGCTGCGGATCCGGGTGCGGATGTCGCGCACCGATCCGGCATGGGCTGAGCCGGCCATATCCAGCAGCGCGGCGGCAGGGATCATCGGCGAGACGGCGAGACTGACGAGTTTGCGTTCGAGCTTTGCCGCAATCGTCTGCGTGACCACGCGTTCAGGCAGGCTGACACTCAGGATTGGCCAGTCCGGCGGGGCTGAGCGGGCGCCGGCGAGGCCGATTCCCGTGACGTCGCGGCCCATGGCATGCAGCCTGTCGCCCATGCGCCGGACGCGCGGATCATCCGCGATCTGCGACGCGGCCAGGAGATAATAGCGCGGTTTCAGGTCGCTCAATTTGGTCTCGCCAAGGCTTCGTCTGCGCCTTCCCATGCCCCGGCGGGCCGCGCAAGGCGGGGCCTGCGCTTTGCCCGCCGCGCCCGGTTGGCGCGGGGCGGCAAGCCGTCTATAGCTGCGTTGCATGACACAGAAGACTATCCTGATTACAGGCGCTGCCGGGCAGGTCGGCTCGCACGTCGCTGAACTGCTGCTGGCTCGGGGTGACCGAGTGATTGGCCTCGACGATTTCACCACTGGCCGGCCGGAACACCTGCCGCCGGCCAGCGCCGCTTCCAGCTTCATGGAAGGCTCGATTGCCGATCCGGCATTCATCTCCCGCGTGTTCGAGGCGGTGTCTCCGGATGTCGTCATCCATACCGCCGCTTCCTACAAGGACCCGGAGGACTGGTACTCCGACACGCTGACCAATGTCGTCGGCACCGTCAATGTGGTGAAGGCCGCCAAGGCGGCGAAGACCGGCCGGTTCATCTATTTTCAGACAGCGCTCTGTTACGGTGTCAAACCGCTCGAGCAGCCGATCACGCTTTCGCACCCGAAGAACCCCGGCAATTCGAGCTATGCCATCTCGAAGACGGCGGCCGAGGATTATATCGAGCTTTCCGGCCTCGACTTCGTGACTTTCAGGCTCGCGAATGTCATCGGCCCGCGTAATGTGTCGGGCCCGTTGCCGATCTTCTTTTCGCGGCTGCGCGACGGGAAGCGCTGTTTTGTGACCGAAGCGCGCCGGGATTTCGTCTATGCGGGCGACCTCGCGCGAACAGTCGTGCGGGCGGCCGATGGTGCAGGTCAGGGCACGTATCATTTCAGTTCAGGCAAGGATATTGCCATCCGGGAACTCTACGACGCCGTCGTGATGGCGATGAAGCTGAACGATTATCCGGAGCCCGAAGTGCGCCCGCTGGGGCCCGATGACGCGGCCTCGATCCTTCTCGATCCCAGCCGGACGTTCAAGGATTTCGGCGAGATCCGGTTTACGCCGCTGACGGAGTTCATTCCGGCGGCGATCGACTATTACCGCGAATACGGCGTGCTGGGAGAGTATACACATCTGAAGCTCCCCGCCGAGACGACGGGCGAGCGCTGAACACATGCGAGTACTGATCACCGGCGGGGCGGGTTGCCTGGGCGCCAATCTGGTTGAGCACCTTCTGGCGCGCGGCGATGAGATCTCGGTGATCGACACCTTCACAACATCGGTGCGTGAGGCCTTGCCGCCCGCAGGTAGTCGCCTGCGCGTGGTTGCAGGATCGGTGACGGACGCGGCGCTGGTGAAGGCGGAAGTCGAGAGTTTTCGCCCGGAGGCGATCATTCATGCGGCGGCGAGCTACAAGGATCCGGACGACTGGGCCGGTGACCTTGAAGTCAATGCCGCGGGCACGCTGAATGTCGTGCGCGCGGCAGAGGCGGCGGGCGGCGTGCGGTTCCTGAACCTTCAGACAGCGCTATGCTATGGCCGGCCGGACGTTGTGCCGGTTGCGATCGACGCGCCGCTGCGACCGTTCACGAGCTATGGTGTTTCGAAAGTTGCAGGTGAGCTCTATGTGCTTGCGAGCGGCCTTGATGCCCTATCTTTCCGGATCGCTAATGTTACTGGACCGCGACTCTCGATCGGGCCGATGCCTGCATTCTATTCGCGGCTGAAAGCCGGCAAGGCCTGTTTCTGTTCGGATACCGTTCGCGACTTTCTCGACATGCAGGATTTCATCCGCCTGATTGACCTCGCTCTTGTTCCGGGCGGGCCGCGCGGCGTGTTTCATGCCTCCAGCGGCGAAGGGCATTCGATCCGCGAAGTCTATGACGGGGTTTCTTCCTATCTCGGCGCCGAGGCGCCTGAGCCGGAGGTGGTTCCTCCGGGAGCGGACGATGTGGCTGCGGTCGTGCTTGACCCTTCAGGCACGGAGGCGGCGTTTGGATGGAAGGCCGAGATCAGCTTTGGCGAAAGCCTGAAGCGGATGCTGGCCTGGTATGATGTAAACGGTGTGCATACGGTCTATGGGCATGTGCGCCCGCCGGCAGGATATGGATCATGACGGCATTGTCGCTTTCCGGGGCGCGGACACTGGTGATCGGTGGGGCGGGGTTTGTAGGTTCAAACCTCGTCCAACGCCTGCTCGCAGAGGGGGCGGAAGTCGTCACTATCGTCGACAATTTCCTGTCGGCCGATCTCTCGAACGTTCCCGGCGATGGGCGGGTTCAGTTGATTCGAGGCTCGATTGCAGATGATGCGGTTCTGGCTTTGCTTCCGGGCGATGTCGACTATGTGTGGCACCTCGCGTGTTATCATGGCAACCAGTCATCGATTGCCGATCCGCTGGCGGACCATGCGAACAACACGCTCACGAGCCTCAAGCTGTTTAACCGGCTGAAGGACATGAAACCGGTCCGCAAGGTCGTCTATTCGGCGGCGGGATGCGCGGTTGCCGAGAAGACCTATGGCGCGGCGGCCGCGACGCCGGAGGATGCGCCGGTGTCGCTCTATCAGGACAGTCCCTATTCGATCTCGAAACTGGTTGGTGAAATGTACGGGAACTACTTTTTCACGCGCCATCAGATGCCGTTCGTGAAAGCCCGGTTCCAGAATGTCTATGGGCCGGGCGAGATTCTCGGCGCCGGCGACTGGCGCGGTACGCCGCATACGGTCTGGCGCAATGTGACGCCGACTTTCGTCTTTAAGGCGCTGCATGGCGAGGCGCTGCCGCTCGACAATGCCGGTGAGACTTCGCGCGATTTCATCTACGTGGACGATATCGTGCGCGGGCTGATTGCCTGCGCGCTGATGGGCGAACCCGGCGAAGCCTACAATCTCGCGTCCGGGCGCGAAGTGACGATCCGTGAGCTCGCTGACCTGATCAACCGCGAGTCGGGGAACACCGCGCCGCATGAGCTTAAGCCGAGACGTGACTGGGACAGCTCCGGAAACCGGTTCGGAGACCCTGCCAAGTCACGCGGCAAGCTGGCTTTTGAGACCGAGGTTGCTATTGATGAAGGCATCGCGCGCACGGTGGTCTGGACCCGCGCGAACCTAGAGCGCATCAAGACCTGCATGGGCCGGCATCGCGCGAGACTGAATATTGCATCTTATCTTGTGGATTGAAGTGCGCCGCCAGGTGTGTTGTCTTATATACGTCTGAACGACGACGGGATCTCCTCTCCTGCGCGTTTAAGTGTTTTGCAGCCCGCTTCGAGGGATTGCGCAGAGGAGATTGAATATGCCCCACGCGCTTTGCCTTCCCCAGGTTGAAGCCTGCTTTGAGCTTGAACTCGGAGAAGATACCGGCCGCGCGCTTGGCACGCTGGCGGAGTATGAGGGCGATGGAGTCCGGCTGAGCCTTGGTTTTCCAAACTCAGCGCAAACGCGCGGGCTGCTTTCCTTCCGGCATATCGAATGCGCTTGCCGCAGGCCGGACGACATGCCTGAGTTCGAAGATCTCGGGCGGCCTTCAGAAACCTTCTGGAGGCCCGATCTTCGCAATGTTCGGGAAACCTTGATCGATACGGCGTCCCACAGGGCCTTTGATGGTCAGCGGTGGGCAAACTATACGCCGGTTAATCCGGTGCCGGCCGCCAGCTTGTGCAATGTCATTCCGGTCGGTGCGTTCGATCTCATATTTCCGCACGGCGTCGAGCAGGTCTTCTATGGCGCACGTCCCGTCCTGTCGTATTGCGGGTCCATCCGCACCAGCGCTTACTATGACGGGCGCATCGCGGTGGCGCATGTTGATTCAGCATCGGGCCGGGCGTGGATAACGGTCGCAGACTGGCAGCCGTCGTGGGAAACCGCTCGCAATATCCGGCGCTATCACTGGATCGCCGCGTCGGATGTTTACGCCATCATCGGCTGGCGCGGTGCTTTCTGGTTGACGGACGGCGCCGATGCGTCACCGGACCGGACGATGCGGCTTTACCGAATAACCCGGGCGGGCATCGAGGTTGCTGCCGATTTCGCGCACGTCTTCCGCTCCGGCAACGAAGGCTATGGGATGGCCGTGGCCGGAGAACGCCTCCTGATTGGCCACTTTCCCAGCGGCCTCGTTCTGGCCTTCGACGGCGAACGGCTTGAAGCGCTGACATTCGGCGAAGACATCATGCAGAAGCTCGGCACCGGGCTGAACGTCTACGCCTATGGCGAGAGCCAGACACTGACGATTTATGGCGGAAAAATCTGGGTGGGGCACTATCCGTGGGGATACCTCCTTTCAGGGGATTCTGCGTCTGAAACCTGGCAAGCATTCTCCCTGTTCGGCGGCCAGGATGCGCGCTCCAATAGCTGTCCGTACCGGGATGAAGTGGCTCTGCTACTGGAAGCGGCGGCCCAGGACTGTGACCCTACCACGCCGGATGGGGAGCTGTACGACGAAATGTGGGCGCGCCGTATTCACTCTGCCGCCTGGTACGACAACGGCCTGGCGCTCGGACTCGCAAGCCGCCGGGGCACGGTCTATGATGCTGGCCGGGACAAGGGCATTGATCCGGCAGACCTCACCGATTACGGATCTGTGCGCGTCGTACGTATGCCGAACACTCTGGCCGCGCCTTTTCCCTGGCCGAAATCAGGCGAGGCGCGGATATGCCTGTCAATCACGGAAACGGACCTCGCCCTTTCGGTCAATGGCCAGCCGCTCGCGAGGCGCGCGCACACGCTGACCGGCGCGCAACTCGCTTCGTTGCGGCTCGCTTCTGTCGGTTCGGGCGTCTACGGTGCCAGTGAAGTGCCCGTCCGGCTGCTGGAAGGCTCCAGGTTGCTGTCCGGCGCAGTGCCTCAGACGTAAGCGATGGGGTGGACGCCCCCCGACGGTATCAGTGTACAGAGGTGGCTCGGGAAATCTGAACAGGGTGGTTAGGTGAGATTTCTGCCTGCAGATCGGCTATTTTGCCGAGCACAGGAGACGACCATGCCCAAACGACCCCGCCGGAATCACAGTCCGGCTTTCAAAGCGAAGGTGGCTC
>NZ_WGLO01000024.1 GCF_016125515.1 Hyphomonas sp. | reverse complement strand
TCAAGAATAGCTCGGCGCAGAAGCCGAAATCGAAAAAGGAGAAGGCATCGTCTTGACCCGCAAATGAAACTCGAAAGATAGTCTAAAGGCGGGTCAGTTCTCGATGGAAACCCCGGGTCAGTTCTCAGCAGAAATCAACAGAACCGTGAACGGGATCTCGTAGATGGTCGTGTCGTCCGGATTTCCGTAATTGCCCGATGAATATTCGAAGCCGGTTCCGAACTGGACACTGGTTTCAGCGGCCGCAGGTGCAGCAAAAGCTGCGGTTACTGCAGCAAAAACGACAGGTGCGAAGTATTTGTTTGAGTTGTTGCGCATAGGGTCCCCTCCATGTGGCCTGTTTATTGGCATGCGGTCGCCGGCCCGGAAACTGGATTCACCTCACCAGTAACCTGAGCCGGCGCCGTCAATTCGAGTCTCAGTGATCGCGGTCCCGGTCGCGGCCCCTGTCGTGATCGCGGTCGCGATCCCGGTCTCTGTCCCGATCCCGGTCGCGATCACGATCCCGGTCCCGGTCACGCGTGCGTTCACGGTGTTCGCCGCTGTCGTCGCGAGAGCGGGTTTCCGTGCGGGCCTCGGAGCTGCGGTCGTCGCTGCGATCGTCTGCGCCGTCATCGTCATGCCCGCCGCGGCCACCGCCGCTGCTGCGGTCGTCACGGTCATCGTCCGCGCTGTTGTCGTCGATGCTGCCGTCGCCGCGGCGCTTCAGGCCGTCATCGCCGATGTCGTCGTCCACGTCGCTGCCATTGTCATCATCATCGATGCTGCCATCGCCGCGCCGTTTCAGGCCGTCTGCGCCGATATCGTCCGACGACACGCCGCTGCCCGGTACCGTCTGGGCCTGGGCCGTGCCGGCCATGGCAAAGGCCATGAGCAGCAGGGATGTCGCCGAGACGCATCCAAGAATGACTGAGCGCTTCATTTGAGTCTCCTCTGTGTTGTTGGTCCGACAACGCGCGGAGACTTCAGTTTATTCTTCGGCCTGTCTGTGAATTTTCATCCACGCTTGGCTTTTTACTCCAGACGGCTGCGAGCATTGGCGGCAACTTCAGGGGCCCGATAAAGGCTCGGGCTTACCAAGCCAGACGCCTTAAGGAGTCCGCAGGACATCCGCCGGAGTTCGCGACAGTGTGGCTATCCCCACGATTGCGCCGCCCACGGCGGATGCAATGACGGCGGCCGCGATTACCATCAGCGCTGGCTGCCAGGGCAGGGACCATTGCGCTTCGAACACGAACTTCACGATCGGGTAGGCCGCCCCGATCCCGATCACCGTGCCGATCACGGCGGCGACGCCTGCCGCAAGGGCGAACTCCCCGGCATACAGACGCAGGATTTCGCCGCGCGCCGCGCCGAACACTTTCAGCAAAGCCGCTTCGCTGCGCCGCTTGCGCGCCAGCGAGGCAAACGTGCCGACCAGCACGAGAAGTCCGGCCAGCGTCACGATGCCGGCGGCCGCATTCACCGCCACCGCGATCTGCCCGAACACGCGCGCCGCCGTCGCCAGCGCCGCGCGCGTCTGGAACACCACGACTTCGCGCAGGTCCTTGCCGAGCGCCGTCATGATGGCCGCCTCCTGTTCGGGCGCTGCGCGTGCAATCGCCACAAAGGCCGGCCGCGCCGCTTCCAGCGTGCCGGGCGAAAGGATGAAGGCGGTGTTCGATCCGATGCCGAACGTGCCCCAATCCACCTTGCGCAGCGAGGCGACGGTCGCCGTCACGTCGCGCCCGAAAATGCGGAATCCGATTGTGTCGCCAACGCCGATGCCAAGGCCCTTCGCCGCGTCCACTTCCACAGACACCAGAAGTGGGCCGGTATAATCTTCCGGCCACCAATCTCCGGCGACCAGCTCCGTCTCGAGTGGCTTCTCCGCCAGATAAGTGAGGCTCGTCTCGCCGCGCACCACCCAGCGTTCGGACTCCGCCACGTCTTCCTCGACCAGCGGCTTGCCCTTGAGCGCCGTCACCCGCGCCAGCAGGAACGGCGCTTTCCGGAACGCATTCGGATCGTCCGTATCGATACCATTCGCCTTCATCACATCGCCGAACAGGCTGACCTTCTCGAACGGGATCTGCGAGAAAACGAGCGAGGGCGCATTCGCCGGAGCCGTCGCCGTGATTTGCCGGATCAGGTTTGACTGTACCGAGACGACCAGTACCAGCAGCGCCAGTCCGAGGCCCAGCGCCGGCACGATCGTTGGCGCCAGTGACCCCGGCCCGCCGAGGTTCGCGAGTGCCAGCCGCCAGAACCCGCGCGCGCCGCCCGCGAAGGCTCGCGCCAATCGCTTCACCGCTAGCGCCGCCAGAACGAATATGCCCGCCGTCACGACGGCGCCGGCAAGGATCATCGCCGTCAGCATCGGCCGGAAGCTTGTAAGCACGGCGAGCGCGGTCAAGGTCAGGGCGGCGCCAACCGCCCAGACCCGCTCAAGCCACGCCGGCGCGGCCGGCCCCGCATCCCCGATCCGGCGGAACAGGGAGGCGGGCCGCGTCGCCCGCGCCTTGCCTATGGCGGGCAGGGCAAACACCGCTGCCGCCAGCAGGCCCAGCCCGAGCGCCTTCAGGAGTTCCGCTGGATAAAGGCCCAGCGCCTGGGGCAGCGGAATTGATCCGCCCGCGAATATCGTCAGCAAGAAAGGCGCCGCTGCCCCGAGCGCCGTGCCGGCAAGTGTGCCGATCAGCGCCAAAGCGCCGAGCTGCATCAAATAGGCTGCCCGGATGGTGCCCGCATCCGCGCCGAACACTTTCAGCACGGCGATGGATTGCTGGCGCAACTCCAGGAACGACGACGTCGCCTGCGCCACGCCCACGCCGCCCGCCACCAGCGCCGCAATCCCGATCACTGCGAGAAAACTGTTCAGCGTCTTCAGCAGGTTCTGAAGGCCGTCGATGGCATCTTCCGGTCCCCGCAACTGCGCGCCGTCGTCCGGAAAGTCCTCTTCGAAACGTGCATTGGCGGCCTCGAAGGTCTGGCCCGGCTTGAACAGCACACGCAGGCTGGCGCGGAACAATTGCCCGGCCGTCAGTCGCCCGGCCTCTTCCATCGCCTCCAGCGACACCATCGCTTCCGGCCCGAACCCGCCCGCGGTGCCGATCCGGTCCGGCACTGCATCAAGCTGCGCCGCAATGACCGCGTCGACCGGCCCGAGTTCCACCGCGTCGCCGACTTTGGCATCCAGACGCTCGAGGAAAGACGCACTGACCACGGCGCCCCATCGCTCGCCCCGCTTGGCCAGCGCGGCTTGCAGATCGGTCTCGCCGCCGCTGAGCGTCGCGGTCCCGAGCAGCGGATACCGTCCGTCCACGGCGCGAATGTCCACCTGCGCTCGGGCCTTTCCCGCAGTGCCCATCACATCCAGCGACACGCTTTCCGACACTGTACCGAGGCTCTCGGCAAAGGCGCGCTCGGCATCGTTCGGCTGGCGCTGCGCCGTGGTGAACTGTGCGTCCGCGCCCAGAAGGTTGCGTGCCTCGCCGGCCACGCCGCGCGAAAAGGTCTGTGTGACCGATCCCGCCGCCGCAATCGCCGCCGTGCCCAGCGCCAGGCAGGCGAGATAGATCCAGAAGCCCCGAATGCCGCCCGAAAGCTCGCTCCAGGCCAGTTTCGCTGAAACGCTGTTCATACGAAATGCCCGTCGCGCATCGACACGGTCCGGTCCGCCCGCGCTGCCAGCTCGGCGTCATGTGTCACGATCACCAGCGTCGCCTTGCGCGCTCTGGCGATGGAGAAGAGGAGGTCCGCCACCACCCGTCCGCTCTCGGCATCGAGATTGCCGGTCGGCTCGTCCGCGAACACCAGCGCCGGGTCGCAGGCCAACGCGCGGGCCACAGCCACACGCTGGCGCTCTCCGCCGGACAGTTGCCCCGGATAGTGCATCCGCCGCGCCGACAGGCCCACCGCGTCCAGTGCTTCGTTGGCGCGTTCATTCACCCGGTCCAGCCGCGCAATCTCCAGCGGCGCGCGCACGTTGTCGAACGCCGTCATCGTTTCAAGGAGGTGGAAGGACTGGAACACCATGCTGACGCGCCCGCGCCGCAGCCGCGCGAGCTGGTCCTCGCCATAGGCCTCGATCCGCTCGCCCAGCAGAGTGACTTCACCCCGGCTCGCGCGCTCGAGGCCGGCCGCTACGGCGATCAGCGATGACTTGCCGGACCCCGACGGCCCGACGATGGCGACGCTCTCGCCTTCCTCAGCGCTGAAATCCAGTCCTTTGAGGATATCGAGCGGCCCGCTCGCCGCCGGAAAGGTCAGCCACACGCCGGTCATTCGCAACGCTTCAGTCATTCAGGCTCACTTCCTCTTGATGCCGGCGCACATTGTCAGTAGCGGCCTCGCTGTCTATCGATAAGTATGAACTTGTTTGCCTCCGGTATTCTACAAGCCGTCAAGCACAGTCTTGTGATCGGCACGCTAGGGCTTGCTGCGCTCGTCGCGGCCTGCGGAAGGCCGGCCGCGCCCGCTGCCGCGCCAGAGACGCTGCCGTCCGTCGCCACCCCCGAGGTCGAAGCTCCCCGCGCAGCAACAGTCGTCGTCTTCCTGGGCGACAGTCTCACGGCCGGCTATGGCCTTGAGCCGCAGCAGGCTCTGCCCCAGCAGGTCGAAGCGGTCTGGAAAGCCAACGGCCTGGACGCGGTTGCAATCAATGCCGGCGTTTCCGGCGACACAACCGCCAACGGTCTTGCCCGGTTTGACTGGAGCGTGGCCGAAGCCAAACCGGACCTCGTGGTCATCGCGCTCGGCGCGAATGACTACCTGATGGGTGTGCCGCCGGACGTGGCCCGCGCGAATCTTGCGGCGATCCTCACCCGGGCGAAAGAGGCCGGCATGCCGGCCGTACTCGTCGGCCTTGCGCCGCGCGGCGACATCCAGCCCGGCAGTCGCGAAGCCGCCTACGCCGCCATCTATCCGGACCTCGCCCGTGAATTCGGTGTGCCATACTATCCCTCGCTGCTGGGGGATATTTCCGCCGATCCCACGCTGCTTCAGGCCGATGGCCTGCATCCGACGGCTGAAGGCGTGGTCCTGATCGCGAAACCGCTGGCGGAGTTCCTTGCGCCCCGTCTCAAGGCATCCGCTCCGCACACGGAATGACGCTGGAGCAACGCGCCGGACGCTTTGAATGAATTCAAGCCGTTGCAAACGTAATTGCAGCCGCTTTGTGACATTCAGGGTGACATATCCGCCCAACTGTGTTGGGTTGTCGGTCAAGCTTCCTCGCAGAAGGAAGGGTGAGACAAAACGGGGGTGGGGTCCATGTTCGGAGCGGTTGTACGCAGCCTGAAAGTCCTGAACCGGACCCTGATCGCAATTGCAATCATCGGTGGTTTGTTCGCCTCCGGCGCTGCCACAGGGCAAGGCACGCCGCTGCCGGCCGTCACCTCGGAGGAATTCCTCGAACCGGCGCGCGAAGACCAGTATGTCCGTCTGCCGCCGGGCACCTCGGAAAGCTTCGCTCTGGACGTGCCGGCCGGGTATTTCACCATCCAGTTCGATGCGCGCACCGTCGGTCTCCACGTCGTAATTTCCGGACCAGATGGGTCGGCGGTCGATACCGAAACGCAGAATGAAGGCTCGGACCAGATCGGATTGTATTCCAACGGGCAGGAAGCCTGGTCGATCGACGTGACCGCGCCGCCGGACGCTGAAGGCGTGTTCCGCATCACCTGGTTCCATCAGCCCTATGAGGACGAGTTCCAGGATTGGGGCACGCAGGGCTGGGAAGACGAGGAGCCGATACCCGATCTGATGGGCGGCAGCCTGTTCGGCGCAGCGTCGGCCCTTGATGGCGCATCAGTGCTGGATTTCGCGCTGCAATTTGCGGCGCGCACATTGTTTCCTTTCCTCGCCCTGTTCGCGGTTCAGGGCATCACCATTTTCTTCGTGCTGCGCTTCATGATGCGCCCATCGGCCCACGGCGCCGAAACTGAAACGCTGAGCGCGCCGCCTTCGTCCGGCGGAGCGAGTTCCGCCCAAGGCGCGTTGACCTTTCATGAATTGAGCCATCTGGACGAAGTGGCGCGCTATGAAGAGTCCCGCGCCCGGTTCAAGCGTCTGCGCCGGAACAATGCGTTCACTCGCTGGTGGCTCCTCTTTCTGCTGATCCTCCTGCCAGCCGCCACGCTTATGGTTGCGGGACCCGGCATGGTGCCGGTTGCCCAACTCATGCTGGGCACATTGATCTGGATTCTCCTTGCTGTGATCGGAAGGCCGCTCGGGCTCTGGGGCGCCCTCATCACGATTGCGTTGATGCTCGCGCCAATCCTGTCGCTCTATCATTTCGGCTTCATCGACGCGGCCGGCTGCGTGCGAGGGTTCGCTGTCTGGGCCGGGTTCGTGATTGCAATATGCATACTGGTCGCACTCAACCGTATGCGGAGCAGAACGGCTGGCAAACAGGATCTTCTGGTTCTGCGCGTCTTTGGCATGGACCGAAATGCGAACGAGACCTTCAGCACCATCGCGAAGGCCTGGTCCTTCGTCGGCGCCAGCGCGACGATCGCCGATCCGTCCTTCGTCCGCTACCAGTTCTCCGGCATGCGCGGCGATATAGTGAAGTTCACGCTGGTCTCACTGGCCTCGGGTCTGGCCATCCTCGCCGCGAAACAGCCCTTCATCCTGCAAATCCTGCCAATCGGTCTGTCGCCCATCCAGATCGAATTCCTGCTGACAATTGCAGCCTTCCTGATCCTCATGCCGTTCGTGATCATTCCAGTCTTCCTGTCGGTGCAGCGAAATTTCATGACCGATCTCGGCAAGCTGCTCGCGCGGATCAATGCGATCATGGGGCCGAAAGTGCATCCCAGCGGCTATTATCCGCGCCGCGCCTTTTTCTGCCATGACGACATGTGGCGTCCTGCCGTCCACCAGATGATGCAGGATGCAGAAGTGGTGATGCTGGACTTCCGCGGCTTCGACCCGAAGAACCTTGGCTGCGCCTATGAGATCGGCCGGGTGCTGGACACGGTTGAGATCAAGCGGGCGGTTCTGGTGGTCGATAATGCCACAGATACGGACACGTTGTATGACATCTTCAGAGGCTGCTGGGCTCAGGTTGCGCCAGAATCGCCTAACGCCGGCAAGGCGGAGCCCGTCCTGAAAGTCTTCATCACGCATCTGGGGTTCTCCATGCGTCAGAACTTCTTCGGGTGGCTCGTATCTGCCCTGCTGCTGCGCCGCTGGCGCCAATGGCGCCGGGATTCCCAAGGCATTCTCGCTTTGCTGGCGACGGCCGGCGATCAACAATCAGTGTAAGGAAGGAAAATTCGGGTGGCGGAGAAGATGGGGTTTGCAGGCTGGTCGACAGTGATCGCCACCTGGGTCGGGATTGTCGGCGCCGGTGCCGGTGGCTGGACAGCGCTTGAGCAGCAGCAGGCGCAGGCGGACAAGGAATACGAACAGGCGGTCAAGGAATACGAGCTGCAGGAAGCCCAGTTCAACGCCGAGATCAAGGCGACCTATCTTGAAACCTTCAAGATGTTCGAGATCTTCAGCCGAAGCGACCAACTCGCGGCGCGCGAGAAGATTTATGACTATATGGCCGATCCGGCTTCGGTCGATCTGAAGCTGACGGATGTCTTCGTCTATTTCGACTTTTTCGATGCTCTTCAGATTTGCGTCGAAAGCGAGATCTGCGACATGGCCGTCTCGATCGAGCTGTTCAAGCCCTATGCCGTTGAGGTGTGGAATTCGATGCATCCCGAAGTGCTCGGCTACCGTGAACTCGGTAATCCGAAATTCGGTCTCGGCGTGGAATGGCTCGCCATGCTGCCCGAAATGGACCAGGCTGCGGATGAGACCGGAAGTTTCGAGGAATTGCCGGCCGAACAGACGGACACCGAAAGCGCGCCGGCTGACGAGAGCGTTCCTGACGCCGACGTTTCTGACACGCAAGTACAGTAGATTGGCCCTGCGTCGGGCCTGGTTTGCGATTCCGCCGGTCGAGTGGCCGAATGTCCCGAACATATGCCAGTGACGCGGCCTATACCTTCGTGACCTAAAATCTATTTGCTCTATGCCTCGCATATGGTCAGCTTGGCTGCACCCGTTCAACCCCACAACAACCCTCGGAGGAAACTCATGACGACCGAAGCAAAATGCCCCGTCATCCACGGCGCCGGCAGCCATACGAATGCCGCGGCGCCGACCAATTCGGAATGGTGGCCGAACCAGCTGAACCTGAAAATCCTTCACCAGCAATCGTCGCTGTCGAATCCGATGGGACCGGCTTTCGAATATGCCGAGGCCTTCAAGAAGCTCGACTACGCCGCGCTCAAGGCGGACCTTCAGGCGCTGATGACCGATTCCCAGGATTGGTGGCCGGCGGACTGGGGCCATTACGGCGGTCTGTTCATCCGGATGGCTTGGCACAGCGCCGGCACTTACCGGGTTGGCGATGGCCGCGGGGGTGCAGGTGCAGGCCAGCAACGGTTTGCGCCGCTCAACAGCTGGCCGGATAACGGCAACCTCGACAAGGCCCGCCGTCTGCTCTGGCCGATCAAGCAGAAATACGGCAACGCGATTTCCTGGGCGGACCTGATGGTTCTCGCCGGCAACGTCGCGCTCGAATCGATGGGCTTCAAGACCTTCGGTTTTGGCGGTGGCCGCGTGGATACGTGGGAACCGGAAGAAGACGTCTATTGGGGTTCGGAAACCGAATGGCTGGCGACGAGCGACAAGCCGAACAGCCGCTATTCCGGCGACCGCGATCTCGAAAACCCGCTCGGCGCGGTTCAGATGGGCCTGATCTACGTCAACCCGCAAGGTCCGGATGGCAATCCCGATCCGGTCGCTTCGGGCCGCGACGTGCGCGAGACGTTTGCACGGATGGCGATGAACGATGAGGAGACCGTTGCTCTGGTGGCCGGTGGCCACACGTTCGGCAAGGCGCATGGTGCGGGTCTTGAATCGAATGTCGGGCCGGAACCGGAAGCCGCGCCGCTTGAGGCGATGGGCTTCGGCTGGATCAACAAGATGGGCAGCGGCAAAGGTGTCGACACCATCACCAGCGGCATCGAAGGCGCCTGGAAACCGAACCCGACGAAGTGGGACATGGGCTATTTCGACGTCCTGTTCCGCTACGAGTGGGAACTGGTGAAGAGCCCGGCGGGCGCTCACCAGTGGCGGGCGAAGGATGTGCGTCCTGAGGACATGATCCCCGACGCGCATGATCCCGGCAAGAAGCACGCCCCAATGATGACGACGGCGGACCTGTCGCTGCGTTTCGATCCGATCTACGAGAAGATCTCGCGCCGCTACCATGCCAATCCGGCAGAGTTCGCCGATGCGTTTGCCCGCGCCTGGTTCAAGCTGACCCACCGCGATTCCGGACCGAAGACGCTCTATCTCGGCCCGGAAGTGCCGAAGGAAGACCTGATCTGGCAGGACCCGGTCCCGGCGGTCGATCACAAGCTGGTTGACGACGCCGACATCGCAAACCTGAAGTCCAAGATCCTGGCCTCCGGTCTGTCGATCTCCCAGCTCGTGAACACGGCCTGGGCTTCGGCGGCCACTTATCGCAGCAGCGACAAGCGGGGCGGGGCCAATGGGGCCCGGATCCGTCTGGCGCCGCAGAAAGACTGGGCGGCGAACGATCCGGCCCAACTCGCGAAAGTGCTGTCCGCACTGGAAGGAATCCAGAAGGACTTCAACGCCGCCGCAACCGGCGGCAAGAAAGTCTCGCTGGCCGACCTGATCGTGCTGGCCGGTACGGCGGCCGTTGAAGCCGCTGCAAAGAAGGCCGGACATGACGTGAAGGTGCCCTTCACGCCGGGCCGGATGGATGCGACGGCGGAACAGACCGACGCGGATTCCTTCGCGCCGCTCGAGCCGACCGCCGATGCCTTCCGCAACTATCTCCGTCCGGGCATCCAACGCCCTGCGGAAGAGTTGATGGTCGACCGGGCCCAGCTGATGACTTTGACTGCGCCGGAAATGACGGTCCTGCTCGGCGGGATGCGTGCCCTCGACGCGAATACCGGCGGCGTAAAGCATGGTGTGTTCACGGATCGTCCGGGCACGCTGACGAATGACTATTTCGTCAACCTGCTCGACATGGGCACTTCCTGGCAGCCGGCGGCCAATGGCACCTATGAGGGCCGTGACCGCAAGACGGGCAAGACCAAGTGGACCGCGACCCGTGTCGACCTCGTCTTCGGTTCGAACTCGCAGCTGCGGGCGCTTGCCGAAGTGTATGGCCAGAATGACGGCCAGGCGAAGTTCGTGAAGGACTTCGTGGCGGCATGGACAAAGGTGATGAACCTCGGCCGGTTCGACCTGGCTTAAGGCTTGCGGCCGGGTCGCAGGGCCCGCTCGAAGTGTAGCGTAGCGTAGATTGAGGGAAGGGCGGGCCGGTTGGTCCGCCCTTTTCTGTTCACGCCAGGAGGTGCGACCGGAACGCAGGGGCTGCGGCCGTTGAAAAGTGCTGGATTGCCAGGAAAGGGCCGCGTTCAGGACGTATCGGGATGTGCGGGAACGTGCGCCAGTGCCTTAACGGGCGCGTGGCCGTGTTCGAGTGTCCAGACGACGGCCGCCGGGATGAGCGGTTTCGGCGCGTGCAGCCGCAGGCCATGTGCAGCCAGCAGCGCGGTCATCCGGGCGGCGTGGGGCGCCGGCTCGGCAAGCATCGCGCGGAGGGCGTCAAAGCGGCGTTTGAGGGCGGCGGAAGGATCGAGGCGTTATGCCGTGATGGGCCCGGAAGTTCCGTGTGCGGAGGCAGGCAGCGTCAGGGGGATGGGCGCCCAGCTGAACTTTCTTAACGTGAGGGAAAAATGCCGGCGGCGGCGCTGGCGGCGCGGCGCGTCCGATCCAGAGCGCGCTATGAAGGGCATCCCTTTGGCCGGGGCAGCGGGTGCGTGCATCAAAACCAGAAGGCTGCGGAGGATCTGTTCGAGTTTGCCGAGGGGTTTCCCCAGTGTGCGTAGCCCGCGGCGGCGCAGCGGCGAGGGCGCAATCAGGGTCAGCGCGCCGAGCATAAGGGAGAGGAGCGCGATCCAGCTGCGCAGCAAAGTCCAGGTGGGCTGCGCCACGCGGGCGCCGGGATTGCCGGAGATGGAATGGCCTCGGGTCATCCGGTCAGATTAACACGCCATATGTCCTGCCGGATTCAGACGCGCGTTGGCTTGTGGTCATCGGTCCGGCGCGTGGCGCAAGACGGAACTTCTGCAACTAAAATCCGGTGTGTCAGGCGGGGTCCTGGATCGACTCGATATAGCTCAGCAGATCGTCGATCTGCTGCGGCTCGAACTGGAAGGGCGGCATGTCGGGATGGCCGACGAGGATGCCTTCGCCGAGCGCCTCTTCGAGATTGCGGACCGGATAGTGCATCGAGATCTTCCGGAAGGGCAGCGAATCCGGATGGGTGCTCTTGTCGCTGCGCCCGATGGCATGGCAGCCCGAACAGTATTGTTCGGCAATCGCCTGACCGCGCAGCTTCGGTGTCGAGGCGGGGACGGTCGCGGCGGTGTCCGTCGCGGTGCTGGTGCAGGCGCCGAGCAGGCCAGCCGAGATCAAGGCGGCAGCAAGGGCGGCGGGTTTCAGGCGGGCAAAGTGGGGCGTCATGGCGGGCTCCAGTCCGGAGAAATCCGGCGTGTCTGATTGTAGAGATGTACCAAGTGCCGCGAGATACGGGAACCTCCGTATGAAGCGTGGAGCAATGGGGGTTGACGCCATCTGCGCGCAGGCGGTTATCGGGAACCTGTAGAATGGAGCAGAGACCGATGGCCGATTACAAGAATGCGCCCACGTACAAACTGGCGGCGATGGATCAGGAGTTCATCCTTGGCGACTCGATGCGCGGGGCCCGCTTCATGATGGAATACGCCAAGGCCGAGGAGCATCTGCGCGCCTACCGTGTCCGGTCGACCATCGTGGTGTTCGGCAGTGCGCGCGTCGGGGAAAACGGCAATGCCTGGCAGTCGGGCGTATACGAGGCCGCGCGGAGGTTTGCGCGGATCGCCTCCGAGCGCGGCGGCGCGCTGACGAAGGATCATGGCTGGCGCGACAATGTGATTGCTACCGGCGGCGGACCGGGGGTGATGGAGGCAGCCAATCGCGGCGCGCACGATGCCGGGGCGGTCAACATCGGGTTCAACATCTCGATCCCGCATGAGCAGGAGCCGAACCCCTACATCACGCCGGAGCTGTGCTTCCAGTTCCACTATTTTGCGATGCGCAAGATGCACTTCGCCATGCGGGCACGGGCGCTGGCGGTGTTTCCCGGCGGCTTCGGCACGCTGGACGAATTGTTCGAGCTGCTGACACTGAGCCAGACGCAGAAGGCGCCGATGATCCCGGTGGTGCTCTATGACAGCGCCTATTGGAAACGGGTGATCAATTTCGATGCGCTGTTGGACGCGGGCATGATCAGCCCGGAAGACCTGAACGGCTTCGACTTTGCGGACGATCCGGAAGAGGCCTGGGCAAAATTGGAAGCGCGGGGCCTGACGACCGGGCGGGCGCCGGACGCCCAGCCCTGAGGTCAGCCCGGCAGGCAAGCCCGTACGCCGGTGACCGGCAGCACGGTTTCCCAGCCGTCGGTATTGTGGACGAGCAGGTTGCCGCTCTCCACGCGCTGCCCGCCTTCGAGCGACTCGCCGGGATTGATCATCACCTGCACGATGCGGCCGGTCGTGGCATCCTGGAATTCGCTGTTCGTGAGGAACTGGCCGAAGACGTCGCCGCCAGTGGAGGTCATCTGCACACGGACGGGCTCGTCGTTGATCAGGACGAGGCCGCCGCCGGACGTCGCCTCGGAAAAGAACACGAACTTGCGCGGGGCCGACATGCTCCAGAGGAACAGGCCGCACTGGCCGGGTTCGAGGCGCTGGGCCGGTAGGCCGGTGTCCGGGACCGTGTCGATTGCAGCAGCGCGCGTTTCAGCGGTGGCGGCGGAGTTTTCTTTCGGCGTGCCGGCACAGGCGGCGAGCGCGGCGGCGGCGAGGACGAAAAGGGCAGATCGGGTCATAACGGGCTGTTCCGGAGCGAAGAAGCATAGGCGTAGACGAAGTCGTTGCCGTCCGGTTTGAAGCCGGCAATGGGCAGCGCGAACTGGAGCTGGCGGGGGATCATGCCGGAAACGCGCGCTTCGAACCGGCCGGGTTTGCCGGGGGCGACGCGCAGCTGGGCGAGGAAGCGGGTGCCGGAGCCGTTTTCAGACTGGAGCGGGATGATGAGGTCACCCTCATTGCAGTGCAGGTCGCCCTGCATGTCGGTCCATCCCGAGCCGAGGATTTCCCGGTTGCGGTCCAGCACGTCGCTGCGGGCGGTGCCGGTGGCCTCGGCGCACTGGTTGTCCTTGAAGCGGACCTTGCCGCCGGTGAGCTGCACGCGGCCGCCCGATTGCTGGATCCAGCGTGCGGCTTGCTCGAGACGGAGGAGGTCAAGGTCGATGTCGAAGTCCCGGATCTCGATTTCGCGGCCGGAGCCGAAGGAGATGTTGCCGATGCCGCGGCCCTGCTCGCTGGCCCAGTCGATGGCATACTGGACGCGACCGCCCAGCAGCGCGCCGGGGTCGAGCTTGAGGCCGGCATCGCCGTAATTCTTGCCCTGGAAGTTCATGCCCTGCAGGCGGCCGTCCATGACCGAGCCTTCTGCGCGGGTCCAGCTGAAGCCGTGCTTGCTGGCGCCGGTGAGCTGCAGGACCTGGCCGAGCGGGGCGAAGATGAAGACGCCGGCTAAGAAGCCGGCGACGAGGAGCAGGACAAGGAACAGGCGCATCATTGCGGGGGATCTCCAGCAAAGACCAGCGTCGCGGCGACCTGGCCTGCGCCGGCAGATGCCAGCTCGGCAGACTGCAGCGACAGGCCGGATTCGGCTTCGACCCGGTCAATCCAGGAGAAGACAACAGTCGGCTCGGCCGGGTCAAATGCAAAGCGCAGGGGATCGGCGCCGGGGAGCAGTGTGAGGCCGAGCTCAGTGGCGGCCTGTGCGGCGCGGGCGGCAGCTTCGGCGGGGGCCATGGGCGCGGTTGCCGGGGCGTAGGCGGCGCCGGATTGTTGCAGACGGTCGAGGCGCACGAGGGTGCGCGCGGCGTCATCGGCGCGCTGACGGGCGGCGTCGCGGGCGTGGAGCGAGGGCACCAGAACGCCCTGGACGAGCAGCGCGGCCGCGGCCAGCAGGCCGGCGAGGGTGAGCAGGAACTTTTCGCGCGGGGCGCGAGCGGACCACCAGGACATCATGGCTGGGCCCTCACGGTGATGGTGGCATCGACGCCGAGGGCGGTGTCGGTGGCGACGGTGGTCTCGGACGCCCAGCCGGCGGCCTGGAGGCGGGCGTGGAAGGCGGCTTCATCGGCCCGGCCCGCGAAGTGGAGATCGGCGTGCAGGGCGGCGTCAGCGGCGGTCCAGCTGAGGCGCGTAAGGCGGATCGTGTCGCTGCCGGCAAGGGCGGCGTAGACGGCGGCGGCGAGCGGCTGGAAGCGGGTGCGGGGGGCGGCTTCGGCGCGCTGGGCCTGGCGGCGGATTTCGGCATGGAGGTCGGCCGGCTCGGGCGCGCCGGGATAGAGCGCGTGGAAGCGCTGGCGGGCGGCCGTGTCCTGTGCGTCTGCGGCGGCGGCGAGGTTGCGGGTGTCCAGCCAGACCGCCGAGAGCCACAGGACGCAGACCGCGAGTGCGAGTGCAGCGGCCGTGAACCAGGCGCGGCCGCCCCGGGTGCCGGGCCGGCGGGCGGGCATGCCGTCCGGACCATCGAGGATGATGCCCTGATTGGCGGCGTGCAGCTGGGCGAGCGTGGCGAGCGCGCCGGCATGGGTGACCGGGGCCTGGGTGAGGCCGGCAGCGTCGATCAGGGCACGGAGAGCTTCTTCGGGGAGGCTGGCATCGGCGCCGAAGGTGCGCTCGGTGGCGGCGAGCAGGAGGCGGTCCTCGAAGCGGTAGACGTGCGCGCCGGAGGGCGGGAGACTTGCTTCGGGAATGATGGGGCATCCGGTCAGGCCGAGAGCGTCCAGCTCGGCGAGCCAGGCTTTCAAGAGGGCGCGGTCAACGACATAGACATCGCGCGGGGGCCCGGCGGCGAGGCGCGGGCCGAGGGTGACGGCGATCTCCTCGACGGGTTGGGCGAGATCGTCCTCCAGCGCGAAGAGGGCGGCCTTGCGCGCTTCGCTCTCGTTGCGGGCGGGCAGCGCGATGCGGAAGCGGCTGACGGCGAGTGCGGGGCCGAAGGCGACGGCTTTCGCCCGGCTGCTGACGGTCAGGCTGGAGGGGGACACCTCCTCCAGCTGACCGCCTCGCAGGCGGGCTATCCGGAGCGGTGCGCCGGGGCTCGCCGGAAGGTCGATATAGAGTTCAGCGCTCATCCGGCGTCTCCGAAAGTGTGCCAGACGATGCGGGCAGGGGCGGCCGTTCCGGCGCGTAGAATGAAGCGGAAGGGCCAGCTGCCAGCGTCGAGCTGGACATCGCCCCGGCCAACGAAATACTCGCCCCGGACCGTCAGGGGAAGGCCGGTGAGGGCTTGTTCAAGGGCGGGGCGGCTGGCCGCGTATGTCTGCACGGCCTCAAGGCTGGCCCAGCCGGTGGCGGGCCGGGCGTCGATGAAGCGGCGGGCTTCGGCGAGCGACAGTGTGCCTTGCGTGACGGCGTGCACCAGCGGCGCATCCGCGGCGGTGAAGGCGTTGAGGTTCAGCGGCGCCATGTCCGTGCCGGGCGCGGCGCAGGTATGGGCGGCGAGAGCAGTGCGCAGGTCGGCCGTGAAGCCGGGAAGGGCCGCGAGTTCTTTCAGGCTGCGGAGTGGCTGGTTGGCGACGCGGAAGCCGTCTTCGCGTGACAGGTAGGTGGTGTCCTCGGCGCCAGCCGGGCTTTCGACGGTGTCGGTATCGATCCAGTCCGCCAGCGTGGCGATCAGGGCATCCGCTTCATTGCCGCGCACGCCGAGCTCTTCGAGCAACAAGGTGAGCTGCGCGCTGCGTTGCTCGCGGACAAGGGGATCGGGATCGCCGAGCGTGTTCAGGTTGAAGCAGGGACGCTGCTCCTGCATCGTGAGGACGACCTGCCCGCCTTCGACTGGCAGCGCAACGGTCTGCGCCCGGTCGGCGCCGTCGCCCGTGGGCGGCAGGCGGCTTGCGGATACGAGATCGGAGGCGGAGGCCAGGGCGGCGGCCTCGGCCGAGCGGGCGGCCCACGCCGCGACCGCGCGGCGGGCGCCAAGTTTCTGGATGGCGGTCTGCCGGGCGATGGCGCCGGTCGCCATCACGGCGGCGACGGACAGCGTAGCGACGATCAGGAGGATCGACAGCAGGGCAGCGCCCGCCTGGCGACTTGCGGGGATCATGCGCCGCCTCCGATGAGGTAGCGGGCTGTGAGCGTGTCGCCATCCCCGAACGTGAAGACCAGTTCGGCTTTTTGAGGACCCGGCTGCTCGCCATCCGGGCGCACGCGCCATTCCGACCGCCACGTGTCGCCGCGCCCGAAGCGGATATCGATCCGCTGCAGGCCGGTAAGCAGCGTCTGGTCAATCGAGGGTGTGGCGGGACCCGGATCAGGCGCTGACCAGGCGCGGCGAATCAGCGAACGGTTCGTGTAAAGATATTCGACACGCTGCAGGTCGCTGCGCGGACTTCCCGTTGGATTCTGCCAGCCATTGCGCACGAAAATCATGAGCCGTCCATCGGCGCGCGGCGGATAACCTTCGAAGGCGAAGGGTGGATCGCTGAGCGTGGCATCCTGGCTCGGGCGGCTGGCATAGGCGGCGAGATCGGCCGAGAGCATCGCGAGCGCCGAGGACAGGTTGGTTGCCGCGTCGCCGCGTGTTTCGACTGCGCGGGCACCGCGCAGGGACTGGCCGGTCATGACCGCGCCGGCGGTGGCCATCAGGGCGATCACGAACAGCGCCACCAGCGTCTCGATCAACGTGACTCCAGCTTGGGCGCGCAAACGAATGGTCATGGCGTCTCGCTCCCCATGGTGAGCAGGGAAAGCCGGGCGAGGACGCGGTCGCTGCCGGCTTCGGTGACATCAATGCGGACGGTATAGAGCCCGCTGCCTGATGCCGCTTCGAGCGTGCGGGTCCATTCATACGTCCGCTTGCGTTGGACCTGTTCACCATTAGTGGTCCGGCCGATGCCGTCCAGATTGCGGGTAACCGTATCTACTGCGACGTTTTCTGCCACCGTGCGCGCGAGAAGGCGCGTGTCGAGTTCGCCGCTGATACGGACCGACTGCGTGTTGAGCGACAGGAGGCCCATGGCGGCGACCGAAAAGACGGACAGGGCCACCATGGTTTCCAGGAGGGAGAAGCCGCGGGTGTTCATGAGCCGCCCACCGGGATGTCGTGCTCGCCGGTCTTGTTGCGCAGGCGCAGCGGCGTGTGGTCGGAAGGGCTGAGCGGGTCGAAGATCAGCGCGGGTGTCGATCCCGTATCGCTCTTGCGGGCTGCGCGTGCGTCCGGAAGGCGGGCGGTGACGCCGCGCGCGAAGGTGTGCCGCGACGACCGGGCCGGCACCCATACACCGCCTTGCCAGTCGGCGCCGGTATAGCCGGTCTCGTCGAGCATGAGTGCGGTCGGCCGGCCAGAGACACGGGCGCGCGCCTCAAGCTGGGCGACAGCGCGGCTGAGCTGTTCGGATTCGGATTTCAAGGGATCGGCCGGGCGCGC
This sequence comes from Hyphomonas sp., assembly GCF_016125515.1. Lineage (GTDB taxonomy): Bacteria > Pseudomonadota > Alphaproteobacteria > Caulobacterales > Hyphomonadaceae > Hyphomonas. Next base: position 15,804 of record NZ_WGLO01000024.1, on the reverse strand, counting down.
TGTTGCGACGATGAGCACCGATGCCAGCGCCGCAATCGACAGTGTGACCAGAACCTCGACCAGCGACATGCCGGCCTCGCGCGCTGGCGCGGCGCGGGGTCGAGCGATGCAAGGGTGCGAGGTGCGGCCAGGCATGCCGGGTCAGTCCCAGTTTCCGATGTCGGCATCGGGACCTTCGCCGCCGGGTTGGCCGTCCGCACCGAAGGAGTAGAGATCGAACCGGCCGCCGGAGCGCGTGCCCGGGATCACGTACTGGTAGGGATTGCCCCACGGATCCTTCTGTATACGGCGGACATAGCCGCCTTGACGATACAGCGTTGCATCTACCCCCGGAGGCGGAGCGGAGAGGGCAGCAAGGCCTTCGGCGGCGCTGGGATAGTTGTAGAGGTCGAGGCTGTACTGTTCGAGGACGCTTTCAAGGCTGGCGATATCCGACCTTGCCTTCGAAATGCGTGACCGGTCGCCGACCGGGGCGACGTTGACGATGATCAGGGTCGCGAGCAGGCCCATGATGAAGACCACGACCATGAGTTCAACGAGCGAAAAGCCGCGCTGCAGGGCACGGCGGGCCGCATTGCGGCGGGATAGGGCGGGATGGGTCATGAATTCCTCCGTCAACCGAGGGCAAGGGTGTTGAGCTGCATGATCGGCAACATGATCGAGAGCACGATGGTGCCGACGACGCCGCCGAGGACCACGATGATCAGCGGTTCAAGCAGGCTGAGCATTGTGCGGGTGGTGGCTTCGAATTCGCCTTCGAGGAAGTCGGCCGCGCGGTTCATCATGGCGGGGACGTCGCGGGCGGCTTCACCGCTCTGCACCATGTGGGTGAGAAGCGGGGGGAAGGCGCGGGTGGCTTTCATGGCCGATGAGAGCGAGCCGCCCTGCTGGACCTTTTCGATGATGGCTGTGGCCGCCTCGCGGAAGACCGTGTTGCCCATGGCGCCGCGGGCGGCGGAGAGGGCTTCGAGGACGGTTGCGCCGGAGCTGGCGAGCGTCGCGTGTACGCGGGCGAACTGGGAGGCCGACAGGGTACGGATCAACGGGCCGATGAGCGGAAGGCCCAGCAGGAAGACGTCGAGCGATCTGCGGAAGGCCGGCGTGCGCAAGGCCTGTGTGAACAGGAAGGTGACGCCAGCGACGATAAGCGCGATCAGCCAGCCCCAACTGCGCACGAGATCAGATGTGCCGATCACGAGGCGGGTGAGCACAGGCAGCTCGGTGGTGCCGAGCATGGCGAACTGTTCGACCAGCTTGGGCACGACGAAGACCATGAGCGCCGACACCATCAGCATCGCCATGACGCCGAGCACGGCCGGATAGACCAGCGCCGCGCGGGCGGTGGCGGTCATGCGGTAGGTGCGCTCGAGATTGGTGGCGAGTTGCTCAAGTACGGGGGGAAGGCGGCCGGCCGCTTCGCCTGCGGCAACAACCGAACGGTAGAGCGGCGGGAAGGCAGCGGGCGCGGAGCGCAAGGCATCGGCCAGCGATACGCCTTCGAGGACCTGCGCGCGCACGCCGAGCACGAGCGCTTTTACCGATTTCGGATTGCCATCAGCGGCGGCGGCGGTGAGGGCTTCCTCAACGGTCATGCCGGATTGCAGCAGGACGGCGAGCTGGCGCGTGAAGAGGGTGCGTTCCTTGTGGGACAAACGGGCTCGCAGGCGCTGGCCGCCGGCTTTGGCGTGACCCGCCTCGTGGATCTCGACCGGCGTCAGTTGGCGCGCGCGCAATTCGCGGCGGGCGGCGCGGGCCGTGTCGGCGGAGATGACGCCGCTGGTGCGCTGGCCGTCAGCCGTCAGAGCCTTGTAGTCAAACGCTGCCATTAGACCAGGACTCCCTGCGGCAGACGTGGAGCAGTTCTTCCGGGCTGGTCTCGCCCGAGAGGACGTGGCGCAGGCCGTTGGTGAAGAGCATTTCGGCATTAGAGAAGGCGGCGCGTTCGATCGCCTCTTCGCTCGCCTGTTCGTGGATCAGGCGCTTGATGTCGGCTTTGACGACGAGCAGTTCATAGACGCCGAGCCGGCCGGAATGGCCGGTGCGGGCGCAGGCGTCGCAGCTGCCGGGGTGGTAGAAGGTGCCGGTGAAGTCGGCCGGGAGGCCGAGACGGGCAAGCAGGGCAGCGTCCGGCTGGAACGCCGTTTTGCAGAGCGGGCAGAGGCGGCGCAGCAGGCGCTGGGCGAGCACGGCGCGCAGGGTAGAGGCGAGCAGGAAGCTCTCGATTCCCATGTCGCGCAGGCGAGTGATGGCGCCGGCTGAACTGTTGGTGTGTACCGTGGAGAGAGCGAGGCGGCCTGTGAGGGCGAATTCCAGCGCGACTTCGGCCGTTTCGGCGTCGCGGATTTCGCCGACCATGACGATGTTCGGATCGTTGCGCAGGATCGAGCGGAGCGTGGCGGCGAAGGTGAGGCCGACCTTGTGATCCATCGGTGTCTGGCTGATGCCGTCGAGGCCGTACTCGACCGGATCTTCGAGCGTCATGATGTTGACGCGGCCCGTGTTGAGCAGGGCGAGCGAGGAATAGAGCGTGGTCGTCTTGCCGGACCCGGTGGGGCCGGTGACGAGGATCACGCCGTTGGGCTCTGCGAGGACCGCCTTGAAGCGGTCATGGGTGGCGGCGTCCATGCCGAGACCGTCGAGGCCGATCAGGGCCTGACGGGTGTCGAGGATGCGCAGGGCCACGCGTTCGCCATAGCGAGTGGGCAGAGTCGCGACGCGCACGTCGAGCGCGCGCCCGCCGAGTGACAGCGAGACGCGGCCATCCTGCGGCATGCGTTTCTCGGAAATGTCGAGCCGGCTCATCACCTTGATGCGCGAGACCAGGGGCGCGGCGATGCGGCGCGAGGCGACGAGAACTTCCTGGAGCTCGCCATCAATGCGGTAGCGGATGGAGAGCTTTTCCTCGAAGGGGTCGATGTGGATATCCGAGGCGCGGCGCTTTATGGCGTCGTGCAGGAGGCCGTTGATCAGGCTGACGATGGGAGCGTCGCCTTCGCCGGCCAGAAGGTCCTCCGTCTGCGGAATACCGTCGAACAGGGCCTCGAGATCCTGCTGCTTCTCGGCGGCGGCTGCGGCTGTGCCGTCGAGCGCTCCGCCGCCGAAGCCTTCAGACAGGAGGCGTTCGAATTCGACCGAGGAGTGCAGTTCGAGTAGGAAGGCCTGGCCGAGGACGCGGCGGACCTCAGCGAGGGCGAGCGGACAGGCACCTTCACGCACCGCGACGGTTAGGGGCTCGCGGCCCGGGATGACAGCGAAGCCCTTGTCCTTCGCGAACGCATACTGGACCTGCGCGCGCATGGGACGCCTACCTCGACGTGCTGGCCGCCGGCCCCATCGGGCCTGCATTGCCCAACACGTCTGCGACGAAGTGATCGATGGAGCCTTCCGGCGTGACACCGCGCATCAGTTCCTGACCGCGCACATAGAGATATTTCTGGTCGGTGAGATCGCGGGCATCTTCCTTGCTGCGCACGATGGTGGGGCGCAGGAAGACCATCAGGTTGCGGCGGACGGAGGCCTTGCCATTTGAGCGGAACAGCCGGCCGGCCACCGGGATATCGCCCAGCAACGGCACCTTGGACCCGCGCAGCATATCGGTCTGTTCCACGAGGCCGCCGAGCACGATGATTTCGCCGTCATCTGCGAGCACGCTGGCCGTGATCTCGCGTTTGTCGAGGATGAGGTCAGGGGTGACCGTGCCGACGCTGCCGAAGACGCTGGAGACTTCCTGGCGGATGTCGAGGCGGACAGTATCGTTTTCGCCGATGCGCGGAGTGACCTCGAGCTTGATGCCGACATCTTCGCGCTCGACCGTGCGGAACGGGTTTGAGTTGGAATCGCCGAGCACCTGTCCGGTTGTGACCGGAACTTCCTGACCGACGATCAGCGAGGAAGTTGCGTTGTTGAGGGTCATGCCGAACGGAGTCGAAAGGATTCGCGAGTTTGTATCATTCTCGACCGCGTTGAGAATGACGCCAAACAGGCTGTCACCAGACTGTCCGCCGAAGCCCAGGGTGAGGCCGCTGGAACCCGTCAATGAGCTGATCGCTGCGTCACGGAAGGGGTTGTCCGTGGTGAGATCCGTGAAGGCGTCCGTCACCAGGGCGCCGGTCAGCGCCAGGAGGTTCGGCGCCGAGCGCGAGAAGTTGGTGGAAGCAAAGGGCACATCGCTGTTGCCAGTGCCCGACAGCAGGAACTGAAGGCCAAGCTCCTTGGTCGTGTCATCCGACATCTCGACGATGATCGCCTCGACCATCACTTGCGGGCGGCGCACATCCAGCGCCGCGATGACCTTTTCCATGGCAACCAGCGTTTCGGCATTGCCGCTGATGATCAGGGAGTTCGTGGCCGGGTGGTGCGAGATCGACTGGGACGCCGGGGACGTGTCAGACGGCGCGCGCTGAGCGGCCATGCTCTGGCCGAGTTGCTCGAGGATCGGAACGATCTCGGCGGCGTCGGTATAGTTCAACGGAATCACGCGGATATTGTCGCGCTGTGGCTCGGTCTGGTCGAGCTGCAGGGCAACGCGGCGCGCGCGCTCGACAGAGGCCGTGTCGCCGCGCAGCAGGATGGCGTTGCTGGTCTGCGATGCGACGGCGACGAAACGGCGCGCATTCTGCGTCTGACCGCCGCTTGAGGCGGGATCACCCTGCAGGCGGTTCAGCACGGCTTCCATTTCGAGCGCGGGCACGTTGCGCAGCGCCACCGTTTCCGTAACCGTCTGGTCTCGGTCGATCGTCTCGATCATCCGGCGGACGCGCTGGATATTAGAAGCATAGTCGACGATGACGAGCGTATTCGTATTAGTGTTCGCAGCGACCTGGCCCTGGCTGTCGAGGATGGGCTTGATCTGCTGGGCGACATCCATTGCGTTGGCATTGTCGAGCTTGAAGATCTCGGTGACGAACGCATTGGCGCCCTGGCCGGAGGTCGGCGCTTCGGTGGCCGCGATGGCTTCCGGCACGATCCGGTAAGTGTCCTTGCCGGCCGGGATCGCGGCGAAGCCCTGAACGCGGAGCGTCGTCAGGAAAACCTGGAATACCTCGGCAGACGTCATCGGGGTCTGGGAGACGACCGACACGCGCACCTTGCGGACATCCGGGTGGGTGATGAAGGTGTAGCCGGTGAGCATCGACACATCGGCGATGAGCGTGTTCAGCTCGACATCATCGAGCTTGAGAACGTGTTTTTCCTCAGACGTTGGCTGCGCCTGGGCGCCCGCGATCTGGGACACGGTAAGCGCGGCGGCGGCCGCAAACAGGATCCGGTTTTTCATTGGGAAAGGCTTGCGTTGGGCGCGACGCGCAGGCGGACGATGGCGCCCTGACGGACGACATCGAGTGCCACATCCGTTCCTGTCGCGACCGTGCGATTGATCTGGTCGGGGCGCATACCCTCGATGGCCTGCCCGTTGATGCGCAGGATCAGGTCACCGGCTTTGAGGCCGGCTTCTTCGAAGGCGCCATTGCCGCGCGGTGCGAGGCGGTAGCCTGAAACTTGCCCGCCGCGATATTCCGGCGTCAGGATCGTGTCGGCGGCGAGGCTGGCCGGCGTGACCTCAAAGGCGGGGGCGATGTCGGCGGAGGTGAACAGGGCGGCGCTGTCCATGGACGGCGCTGTTTCCGGCGTGGGTGTCGAAGGTGCAAAAAGTTCGTGATTGGCGGGATAGAGACTTAGCAACTCGAGCGTGCCATCTCGGCTGAGATGCACCGAATCCACTGTCACGTTCACGAGGACGACGCCGGGCATGACCTGATCGCCCGGCACGAACCGTGCCTGATGGCCATCCGGATATGAGATGACGGCGCTGCTGGCGATCGTGTCGCCTTCGACAGCGCGCACACCGGCGAGTTTGAGATCAAGCGTTGTTTCACGGCTGGTTGTCTGGCTTGCCAGTTCCAGCCCATTTGGTCCGTCGAACGGGTTGATCTGAACCAGCAGGGCTTGTTCGGGCAGGCTGGAATCAGGCACCTGCGACGCAGCAAGGTCGAGCGGGGCAGGTACTGCAGCGCCTGGCGCGAGCGCGACCCAAGCCAGGCGCCCGAGGAGCAAGCCCGCCGTCACCGTGAGGAGCGATTCGACCGCCAGACGGCCGGCTTGCTCAACGCGCGCGTAAGGAACGCTTCTTTCCATTCTGAAAAGTGCAACCATCCGAAACCCCTTGGATCCGCCCCTGCACGCTAATCACACTTGTGCGACAGTTCCGCGACGAAACGGTTCCATTTTTGTTTCAGTCACGAGACCGTTGCGCCAAGGCAACGGTCTCCGACTGCAATGCGGCCGTGGTCCGCGTACGCGCAGGTTAAAACTCCGTGCTCAGACCAAGAGAGATCGTCGTGCCGACGTCATACTGGTTGACCTGAACGTATCCGCCGCTGCCCGACTGGTATTCGTCGAAATCCTGGCCGAGCAGGTTCTGGGCCTTGAAGTCGAACGTGAATTCACGGCCGCGGAGTTCCAGACCTTTCTTGTAGACGAGGTCCAGGTTGATGCCGGGATCCTGCACGAAGTCAGGCTGACCACCGGGACCGCGCGCGGTGATGCGCTCGCTCGCATAAGTGGCAAGCAGCGTGAGCTGCGACTTCGCGGCTTCGTCTTCCCAACCGAGCTGCAGGTTTGCGAGGTGCTCGGAGAGACCTTGCAGCTGCGAGCCATCGACGATGAAGTTTGTGGCCGGACGCGGCTGGCCCGCGGCCTGCAGCGGATAGACCACATCGCCGGCGCCGGCCTGCACGTCCGATGTCGTGTAGGTGTAGTTGGCCTGGACGAGGAAGTCCTTGGAACCGAGGAAGGGGCCGCTGAAGGGCGATTCGAAGGTCCGCTTGAACTCTGCCTCGGCGCCGGTGAGGATGGCTTTCGGTGCGTTGAGGTAGGTCTGGAACACCGAGGCACTCTGGGTGACAACCACGGCTTCGACCGGCTTGTCGAGATCCTTGTAGAACACACCAAAGGTGAGCGACTGGCCGCGGTCGAAATAATACTCGTAGCGCGCGTCGATGTTGGTGATCTCGGTGTCGGTCAGGTAGGGGTTGCCGATGAAGATGCGGCTGCTGTCCGGGTCGTAGTATTGCTGCGGTGCCAGTTCGCGGAACTGCGGACGTCCGATGGTCTTGGAATAGCCGAGGCGGACCTGCTGGTCCTCGGCGAAGTTCCAGGTCAGCGTGCCGGCGGGAAGGATGTAGTTGTTCTTCACGCTCGGTGCGCCGGTGGGCGCGGCTTCCGACGCAATCAGCGACAGCGGTGTGGTCGACTGGACGGCGTTTTCATAACGCACGCCGAAAGCGACGCGCACCAGCGGAAGGACTTCTGCGTCGATCTTGCCGTAGAGGCCGACGACTTCGAGATCGGCGTCATAGGCGGCCGAGCCGGATGCGCCGGTGATCTCGCGAAGTTCGAACCCGTTGACCGGGTTGATGTTGTAGTTCGCGAACAGGTAGTCGGCGCGCTCCTGGGTCAACAGGAAATCGAGCGGCGGGTTGGCTGGGATGAACTGGAAGATGCGCTGCTGGGCGCTGCGTTCGTCCTTGTAGGCTTCGAAACCGGCCGAGTATTCGATGTCGCGTGCCGAGGAGACGGGTTGGGTATAGGTGACATCTGCGCCGGCGCTGATCACCTTATCGTCCAGGTAGCTGAAGGACAGGTTGTTGGCCGAGCCATTGCCGGTGGGGTTGTACACATAGCCAGATAGCACAGGCGAATCGACATAGCGGATGTCGCGCTCGTACGGGGCGTCGCGTTTGGTCTGCGACAGGGCGGTGCGCCAGTCGAAGGTCCAGGGACCACGGAAGTGTTTGCCGTTGAGCTGTGTGCTGTATAGTTCGCGCTCGTACCAGGCGGTGCGGTGAGTCCGGGTGAAGCGCGATGCCAGATCGTCGAAACCTTCGGTCGACCGGGCTTCTTTCGAGGTCCGGCGGATGTAGAGGTTGGTCCAGTCGATCTTGTCGTCGCCGAAATCGAGGCCAATGCCGAGCATGCCATCGAGACCGATGTCCTGCGTGGTGCGGGTGTAGTCGAAGTAGGACGGCGCGAGCAGGATGCCGCCGCTGATCTCGCCGACTTCCTGGCGGCCTTCGCGCGTGCGCCACTCGTTACTGTAGCCGAGAACGCCGACGATGCCGAGTTCGAACGAGCCCATGTCGAAGGAGGTGCCGCCTGAAGCCGAGTAACTGCCGTCGAGCGGGATGTTGTCGTTCTGCTGGAGCAGGTTGATCTCGGCATTGGTGAAGCTCGTGCCGATGGCCTGAAGCTCGGTCGGCGTGAAGTTGCCGTTCACGATACGCTGGCCGGTGGCCATGGCGCGCCGCACCGGTCCGGGCAGCTTGCGGGTGCCATCATCGAAGCCGAGGGCGTCGGTGCTGCCGCCGGAATAAACGAGGCCGGACTGGTTGGTGGTTTCGCTGTTCCAGCCGCCGCTGATCTTGAGATCGAGGAAGCTCTCGGTCGGAATGCTCAGCGTGCGCAGATCAATGATGCCGCCGCCAAATTCGGCGGGATATTCCGCAGAATAGGTTTTCTGGACGAGGACGTTCTCGAGAATCTTGGTGGGGAAGAGGTCCAGCGGAACAACGCGCTGGAGCGGTTCCGGGCTGGGCAGGGGCGAGCCGTTGAGGCGGGCGGACGAGTAGCGCTCGCCAAGGCCGCGAACATAGACGAACTTGCCTTCGGCGATGCTGAGGCCGGTGACGCGGGCGAGCGCGGCAGCCGCGTCCGAATCGCCCTGGCGGGCAAGGTCTTCCGGCGCGAGGAAGGCGGCGACTTCCGATGTGCTCCGCAGCACTTCCGGAATGTAACGGCCGAGCACCACGACTTCCTGAAGTTTCAGGTCAGACGGTTCAGCCGTGTTGGTTTCCGGTTCCGCTTCGACGTCCGTTTCGGTCTGTGCGTAAACGAGTTCCGGCGCCAGCATCGCTGTTGAAGCGATCAGCAGCGCCCGGAGAGAGAGCGAGTTGAATTTCATCGGATTGGGCCCTGATAAAAATTGGGATGATGCAGAAAACCGGGGGCCCGATGGGCCCCCGGTCGTCGCAGTTCGGATCAGCAGGCCGGTTGGCCCGGGATGCCGCAGGTCCAGCCCGCGTACCAGGTATCGGAGGCGTTCTGCACGGCGCCGATATAGGTGACGGGGGTCAGGAAGTTCGTGGTGGTCGAGCCCGACAGACCCACGCCGGTGTTCAGAAAGGTCGGGAAGGTCGACGCAGGCACCGCAGTTTCGTTCGCGCCGTTGATGAACCCACCGGTCAGCGTGGAAGTTCCGACGACAATGTTCGTGCCGGCTTCAACCTGGGCCTGGACCTGGGCGTCCGTGAGCGTGCCCGATCCGTGATAGCTGCCACCGGCGCAGGACAGGAATACCGAGTTGAATATCGGGCCGGTCGGCGTGGTGGAGCCCGCAGCGCCGTAGCTGGCGTTGGTGAGCGTCACAGCGCCATCAAGGTTGATGCACTGCTTGGTGGAGCCGTCAGCCGCCGTGATAACCGAGTTGTAGACCCGGCCCGTGTGTCCGCTGTTGAAGGTCAGTGCACGGCCCGTGGTCGCCGACGAACGGGCCACGATGGTCCAGTTCGAATAGGTCGGGCGCGAGAAGAAGTCCGTGGTGTTCGTGCCCCGCGAGCTGGCTTCGAAGCCACGGTCACCGCCGCCGGTACGCTGGTAGATGATCCCGAACTGAGCAGCGCCGCGCCAGCCGGAGTCAAGGTCAAAGCCGTCATCATCCGCGCCAGAAATGACGAGGTGTTTCAGGTTGACGTTGCCGCCGAAGATTTCGATGCCGTCATCCGAGCTGTTGTGAAGCTGGACGTGGTCGATCGTGGTGCCCGAGCCAACGCCGGCCAGGGTGATTCCGTTCAGCTCGTTGCCGGGCGCCAGTTCGAAGCCGGAGAAGGAGAGGCGCAGGTAGCGGATGCGGCCGCTGTTATCGGCGGTCGAGTTGCCGCCGTAGAAGCCGTTGGTGCCTTCAACCTGCGCTTCGCAGGCGATGTTCGGCGGAGTGACGGACGCCGTGGTGCAGCCGTCCGTGGTCGGGCCGCGGCCGGCGATCACGAGACCGCCCCACTGGCCGATAGACGTGTCGGTGGCGGTGCCTTCGACGTTCTGCCGGCTGGTCATGATGACCGGGTTGGTTTGCGTGCCTTCAGCGAAGATCTGCGAACCGCGGTTCACGAGGAGGTAGTCCAGACCCGAGTTGCCGAAGATCGTGACGCCGGCTTCGACGGTCAGGATGCCGGCGGCGCTGCCCGTGAGCGGGCTGAGCGGGTTCGGGCCCTGGTCGGTGCCGACCTGGGTGCGGCCGCTGATGGAGTAGATTGTGCCAGCACGCGCGGGAACCACGAGATTGCCGGTGATGGTGGACGGCAGTTGGCAGATGCGTTTGTTGGAAACGGTGCCGACGTTGGAGAAGCCAGCCGGGCAATCCGCGGCGGGCGTGCCGGGAGTTGGCGTGGTCGGGGTGGGTGTGGTCGGGGTGGGCGTCGTCGGCGTGGGGGCGGGCACGAAGGCACCGACGCCGGGCGAAGCCACATCGCTGGAGCCGCTGCAGGCGCCAAGGATGCCTACGGCCGCGCAACCAAGCAGCGCCGACCGGAAAGGTTTGAGTTTCAGCATGTAGAAGTCTCCGTCCTGATCCCTTTGCGGGCGCTTCGGCGGAGACGTCCGCCGCGCATTTCAGACGATGACACCCGCCTACCCGCGAGCAGAGCCTTAAGAAACGATTGCAACAGTTGCCGCAAGTTTAGATGACGGTTGCGTGACACCGGCTTTTCAGCCGAACTTGTGTCGGATCGGCAACAATTACAGGTTCGTGTAGTATTCAGATGGAAACATTTCGCCCCATCCGCGCTCCCTGAACCATTTGGTGATTACGTACTTGCGGCCCTTGCGAACCTTCATGCCGTGATGGATCGTGTACGGATTGACTGAGCCATCCGGGTTCAGATTGTTCCAGAGCACCGCTTTTCCCTTTTCGGGCAGGATGGTGCGTTCGAGCCGCCGAAACCGCGTGCCCCCGCCTTCTTCGACGTCGTTGAGATAGATCATGAAGGTCCATGTGCGCTGGCCCAGTAGCTGGCAGTACACCTGGTGTTCGTGCGAGCCCGGCACGAAATAGTCGTAGTGCGCGCGGTATTCCTGGTCGAGATCGTAGCGCTGACCTTGTGTGATGTCGCTGTAGGACCAATGGATTCCGATCGCTTCGGCCATCAGCTCGTCCAGCTGCATGATGAGATCGTGGCCCAGCATGCCTATGTCGGAGGTGCGGGACGTGCGGATCTTCGGATCGCCGAACGTGTCTGCTGTGGTGGAGGCACGCAATTGCTGGTCGATCAGGTCGACGACGCTGTCGCAGATTTCTGGCCGCAGGAAATTGTTCCAGACATAGAGCTGTGCCTTGCCGACCGGCACGCGATGGATGTCGGGATGGGTTTGCTCGCGAAGGGTTATGGCCGCTCGGACGAGGGCCGGGTGGTGGACGTCCGAGACCGGGCGCCGACCATCATAAGCTTCCTGCATGAGGGCGCGGATCTGAGGCTCGGTGAGCCCCTTCAGACGAAGAAGCCTGCGCACTTCGAACGGCTCGATACCAGCGCGAAGGCGTACCCAGGTGAAGGTCATCAGTTCGTCGTCGATCGAAATCGTCATGGCGCCAGCCCGGTCGTTTGGGAAACGGTAGGGCAGTTACATGACGGCGCCATGACAAAAGCATGTAGGCAAGCGGCCGCGTGACTGCGTCAAATCGAAAGGATACAAAAAAAGTACAGCACACTGTACATGCTTGACACAAATGCGTCACAGGAACATTGTGACAGTTATGTTACAACGCTCTTCCATTTCCATGTCACTCTTGGTGCTGGCGCTTGCGGCGCACGGATTGGCGACTGCTGAAACAAAACCGACCCCTGTGAGCTTCGCCCAGGCGGCAGAGATTTCGGGAAGTCCGGTCAGCCAGCGCAATGTCGATGGTGCACTGCTCGATCTCGCCAACGCGACACGCATGCAGTCCGCGCTCGCGCCGCTGGCGAACGACGCTGGTCTCGCATCCGTTGCCGAAGCACATGCCCGCGACATGGCGCTGCGCGGCTATGTCGGCTACGCCGATCCGTCCGGCGCTTCGCTACTCGACAAGGTTCGCATGGCTGAGCGCTCTGCGCTCATCGGATCGTTCGGAAGCAGTCTTGCTGTGCTTGATGCCCGCGCGTCGGCCGAGGAAATCCATTCGGCAATCCAGTCCGACGCCGACAATGCCGAGAATCTGCGGCGTGGGTTCACCCATGCGGGCATGGGCACATATGTGGCTGGCGGAAAAATCTATGTGGTGCAGCTGTTCGCGCGGATCGATGGCGCGCTCGAAAAGCCTCTTCCGAGCCGGATGAATGGCTCGACCCTGATCCAGGCCGACCTGTTCAGCGATGACATGACGCCGGTCAGCTGGTCGCTCAGCGACAAGCAGGGCACTCCACTGGCACGTGGATCGGGCCGGCGGATCAGCGGCGCGCAAGGCCGGTCGCTCGAAGGCTTCCTCGACCTCGATGTGGCCGTCGGTCAGGACATCTACACCCTGCGCGGGCCTTACGTTCATCTGAACTGAGCGGCTGCGCCAATCCTTGATGATACGTTAGCAGGCGCGGGCAAATTGATGCCCGCGCCTGCGGCGTTTTCAAACCATATTATGAAAAGGTGGGCGCCGTTCACAGATATAGAGGCGATCCATGCGTGCAGGCGCGTTCCATTCCCATTCGCAGTCCGCTCCGCTGGCGCACCTGAAATTCTACAATGCCGAGGCGCTCGCGTTCCATAACTCACTGGCGGATTATCGCGCCGAGCCTCTGGAGGCTATTCTCCAGACAGCCGTTCTGAAGCATGGCAGAAAACCGTTCCTGACGACGGCGCTGCCGAACGGCTTGTCGGCGACGCTGACCTTTGCCGAAGCCGAAGCGCAGTCTGCCGATCTGGCGCGCTATTTCCGCGAAGTGCTGAACCTCAAGCCGGGCAGCGTGGTCGCTGTGCAGTCGCCGAATTGTATCAGCTATGTGGTCTGCCTGCTCGGGATCCTTCGTGCCGGCCTTGTGCTGTCCAACGTCAATCCGCTCTACACCGAGACGGAAACCCGCCGCCAGCTGCGCGACTGCAAGGCTGAAGTGCTGATCGGGTCGACCCTGTTTGCCGACACGATCGAGGCTGCTGTGAGCGGCACGAATGTGCGCCACGTGATTTCAGTGTCGTTGACCGATTTCTTTCCGGGTCTGCAGCGCGCTGGGCTGGACTTCCTGCTCAACAAGGTCAAGCGAATGGCACGTCCGCTGGCGATCCGGCATGTGACGCTGCGCGAGGCGCTGGAGGTGGGTGGCCAGTTCGCGGTGACGGCGGCTACTTATACGGATGAGCTGTCGCCGGACCGCGATGCGATCTACCAGTATTCCGGCGGCACCACGGGCGTGTCGAAAGGCGTTCGTCTGACCGAAGCCGGACTCGTCACAAATATCGACCAGTTCGTGAGCCTTGCGCCCCAGCTGACGGATCTGGAAGGCAAGACGATGCTTCTGGTCTTGCCGGTCTACCACGTGTTTGGCTTGTTCGCGTCGATCATTGCGCTGCGGCACGGCGTACATGTCGTTCTCGCGCCCAGCCCGCGTCCCTTGTCAAACCTTAAAAAGAGCTTCCGGAAATTCCAGCCGGACATGTTCCCGGGTGTGAATTCGCTGTTCGCGAAATTGATGGAAGAGCCGTGGTTCAAGGCGAACCCGCCGCGCCTGTCCCTGACCATCTCCGGCGCCGCAGCGCTCGATCCCATGATCGCGCAGCGCTGGTGCGAGATGACCTCGACCGAGGTGGTGGAGGGCTATGGCATGACCGAGGCCACGACGCTGCTCGCCATCAATCCACACGACGCGCGCAAGCGTCCGGGGACGGCGGGCCTCCCGCTGCCCGGCACCGAGATTGCGATCATGGACGAACACGGACGGTTCTGCGCGCCTGGTGAGCCCGGCGAGATCGTTGCCAGAGGACCGCAGCTGATGACGGGCTATCTGTTCCGTCCGGACGAGACGGCCGCCGCGTTTGTGGATGGCTGGATGCGCACTGGCGACATCGGTGTGCTGGATACGGACGGTTACCTGCGGATCGTGGACCGCGCCAAGGACATGGTATTGGTTGGCGGCTTCAACGTATTCCCGAACGAGGTGGATGAAGTGCTGAACGCCTGTCCGGGGGTGATGGAGGCGGCCAGCGCGGGCATCAAGGCCCGCAATTCCGAGGAAGAGTTGCATGCCTTCGTCGTACGCCGCGATCCGGCCCTGACCGAGGATGCGATCCTGGCGCACTGCGCTGTTCAGCTTACGGGTTACAAGCGTCCGCGGCAGATCCACTTCGTGGAGGAGCTGCCCAAGTCGCCGATCGGAAAGATCCTGCGCCGGGAGCTGCGGACGATGGTGCCGAATCGCTGAGAACGGTCTCAGGAACAGGGCGTACACCTCAGTATTTAAACGGGTATTGGTCTGATAACCAATGCTAAACAGCTCACGCTTTAGTCTGCGAATCAGAATCACGCAGTTTGAAGTTCCGTATCATGATCTTTTCGCTCCCCCATTTTGAACAGCAGAAGAACGAGGTGCTTCAGCGCTACAGGATCCTCAATGGCGCGGAGGGCTATTTTGCCGGGCAGATCGCTCAGACTGCAGCGCAGGCGTTCGGCGTTCCTATTGTTCTGGCGTCGCTGAATGAACGTTACCGCAGCTGGTACAGCTCGGACTATGGTGTTGATCCCCGAGACGCCGAGCGGCTCGACATCTTCTGCATGCATGCCAATCTCGCTCAATCCGCCTTTGCGATCCACGATGTCCGCCAAGAGCCTCACTTTGCTCTGGACCCCGTTGTAACGGTTTCGCCGAAGATCGCTTTCTTCGCGGGCGCGCCGCTGCGCGATCCGGATGGAAAACGGTTCGGTTCCCTCTGCCTGCTGAGTGACGTTCCGCAGGTCTTTGGGGACGACAAGCTTCAGATGTTGCAGAGCTTCGCCGCTATCATGAGCCAGGACATCTGTGTCCGAAGTGCCGCGCGATATGCGGTGCGCGACCTGATTGAGGCGGAGCATGACAAGTGCGACCTGTTCGATCTGGCTATGACCGACCCGTTGACGAAAGCGCTGAACCGCCGGGCGTTCTATCGCTTTGCGGAACGTGAAGTCTTGCGCTCCAGCCGCCACTGCAAGCCGATGTCGGCGGTGATGTTCGACATCGACCACTTCAAGAAGGTAAACGACGTGCATGGTCACGCGGTTGGCGATGAAGTGCTGACACAACTGGTGTCTTGTGTGACGCGCAACATCCGCGACGAGGACTTGCTGGGTCGTCTTGGCGGAGAGGAATTCGCGCTTGTGCTGCCGGAGACTGAGACGTCGAAAGCAGCTGTCCTGGCCGACCGGCTACGTGAAGCGGTCTCAGAGCTTAGATTTTCGGGCAAAGACGGAAAGTTCAGCGTGTCAATCAGCGCTGGTATCAGCGAGCCGACGCTCCGCGAACTGGACATCATTGCCACTCTGGAGCGCGCCGATCAGGCGCTCTACGTGGCAAAGCAGAATGGCCGCAATCGCGTTGAACTTGCGCCGTCGCGTATCGACGGAATGGGGCGCGCGGTCGCCTGATCAGGGCATTGGCCGATCTGCCCGATCTGGCCCAGCGTGTTGATTGCCGTTGAGAATTGACCCTGGGAGGGCAGAAATTTCCACTGAGAACTGACCCATGTTTGAACCGGTCCCGGGCTTTGGCGAGCGGGGGACCATGGAGTGTTGGACATGGCATTATTGAGCGTTATCCGGCG
>NZ_WGLO01000008.1 GCF_016125515.1 Hyphomonas sp. | reverse complement strand
GCCTGAGCGCCTTGCCGCCCGCTGGCCCAGGCCGGTTCCACTCGTTTGAAAAGTTGCACCGGCCTGGGCCAGCTACCACCGCGCAGGTGGGGTCAATTTTGCACGCCGATAGGGGGTCAATTTTGCGCGCCGATTGACACCCAAGCAACCCGAGTCTGATGCGGAGAAGTGGACATGAGCATATCGCGCTAGCATCCGGAAATCCCGGTGACCGCTGATCGAGGCAACCTCAGGCATCGATAAGCCGCGCTCAAACAGCCGAGAAACGGCCTCATGCCGGAGATCGTGAAAGTGAAGGTCCTCGAGCTCCGCGGCTGCAACCGTTCGCGTCCAGGTCAGCTTGAATGCATCGGACGACACATTGAACAGAAGGCTATCGGGATGCAGCCGGTCCAGACTCGCAATCTGCTCACGAGCCACAGCCGATAGAGGGATCGTGCGAGGCACCCCTGTCTTGGTCTCGGGGATGTGCAAGCTCCTCATCCCTTCCCCCAGATGGCACCGCTTGGCAGCGAGGATCTCTCCTCGGCGCATAGCCGTCTCAACGGCCAGGACGATGATTGGCTTCAGATAGGTCACTCGTCGGTCCTCAGCAGCAGCCAGCAGCCGCTCGTACTCACCGTCCCGCAGGCGGCGAGTCCGCGGCCTATTGTTCTGAGGCTTGCGGACGCGCTTAAGGGGGTTCTCGATTAGAGGGAGACCCCATTCCGACAACGCGATCTCATACATGTGCTGGAGCGGCGAAAATTCACGGTTGAGTCCGGACGCGGAGATGTTCCTAAGCCGCTCGTCCCGGTACTTTGCAAAGTCCGCGGCGGTGACCTGAGAGAGGGGACGCTTCGCCAAGCGGTGCCGGAGGAAGGCGTTCAAGAGCGTCCGCTCGACATCCCTACTCTTCTTGAACTCGCAGACCTCGTCCCGGTAGCGAACCACAAGCTCACCAAGCGTAATGCGATCCAGGATCCGAGGGTCGTGTTTGAGGCATCGTCGGTCCGCCTCGACCTCCATCTCGCGTCCCCAGGCTTCCGCATCGGCGCGTTTGATGAAGCTGCGGGTGACGTTTGGAGCGTGCTGGCGTCTGATCTGGACCTGCCAGCGATCGCCGCGCTTTCTGATGTTAGCCATCTGTCTGAACTCACTCGTTGTGACGTGGGTGTGACAGACTGATTTTTCTGGGAGTGTTCAGGTCCCCGCCGAGTCCAAATCCCCTATGAAATTAGGAGCTTCGAATGGTGGGCGGTACAAGGTTCGAACTTGTGACCCCTACGATGTCAACGTAGTGCTCTACCACTGAGCTAACCGCCCGCTCGGCGACGGCCGGAGCGGCCATGCGTTGCGAAGGGTGCGTATTGGACAATCCGGCGTGCGGCGTCAAGCGGGCTTTCGCCGCGCAGGGGGCGGTTTCAGGCCGCCATCACCTTGTCCACTTCCTCCACGATTTCGCGCAGGTGGAAGGGTTTGGATAGCACCTTGGCCCCGGCGGGGGTCGGCGCGCCGGACGAGAGCGCCACAGCGGCGAAACCGGTGATGAAAACGATCTTCATGGCCGGGTCCAGTTCGGCGCCGCGGCGGGCCAGTTCGATCCCGTCCAGGCCCGGCATCACGATATCGGTGAGCAGCAGGTCGAAAACTTCGCGCTCCAGCGCCTGCAGGGCGCCTTCGCCATCCGCATAATCCTGCACGTCATGCCCCGCACGGCGCAGGGCCGCCGCGAGGAAGCCGCGCATCGAATCATCGTCTTCCGCGAGCAGGATCTTGGTCACGTATTCCTCTTGGGCAGCGACTCAGTGCCGATTAGCGCATAAAGGCGAATGAAGGTAAATCAGTCGTGAACAGACCCCGATCCGGCGGGCCAATCTTTACACGTCGGGGCACGAAACCCCTTGACCTTGCTACCGGTTCTCAAACCATTAGCAGAATGCGCGAGACCTACCCCGCCCTGCGACTGGACCCTGTGGCCGAGCCGCCCCCGGCCGGATTGGAGGCGCCTTTCGAGTTCACCGAGGCCCAGCCCTTGGCCGCGCCGGTCCTCTTCGCCAGCCCGCATTCCGGTTCACTCTACCCTGCCGACATGCAGGCCGCGCTCTGCGTGCCCCTGATCGACGTGCGCCGTACCGAAGATGCCTTCGTGGATGAGCTGTTTGCAGCCGCCCCGTCCCTCGGCGCGGGCCTGCTGGCCGCACGGTACGGCCGGTCCGTCGTTGACCTCAACCGCGATCCCAACGAACTCGACGCCTCGATGTTCCAGGACGGCCCGCCCCGGCCCTGCGGCCTGCCCACGGTCCGTGTCGAGGCCGGCCTCGGCTGCCTGCCCCGGGTCGGCGCCCGCGGTGAGGCCATCTATGGCCGCCTCCTGTCGCGCGCCGAGGGCGAAGAACGCCTGTCCCGGGTCCATGACGCCTATCACGACCACCTCGCCAGCACCCTGGACGCCCTGCGGCGCGATCATGGCCATGCCCTGCTGATCGACTGCCATTCGATGCCCTCGGTCCAGCCCGGGCGACGAAACCTGACCGACATCGTGCTCGGCGACCGGTTCGGATCGAGCGCAGATCCGCGGCTAATGGCCCGGGTCGAGCGCAGTTTCCGGGCAAACGGCTTCTCGGTGGCCCGAAATGCGCCCTATGCGGGCGGCTATACGACCCGCCGCTATGGCCGCCCCCGCCGGGGCACCCACGCCCTGCAGATCGAGATCAACCGCAGTCTCTACATGGATGAGCACCGGATTACCCGGGCCTCCGGCTTTTCCGCCCTGAAAGACGCCCTGCAGCACGTGATGACGGACATTATCGACGCCGCGCGCCTGCTGCCGCGCACCTGAACGCTCCGTTCCGTCTGAAGGCTGCACCGGCCACCTGCCCCCCCTCCCCGAAAAAAAGGGCCGCGCCCGTGGGCGCGGCCGAAGTCAAAGGGAGGAAACGCCAGAGGCGTTGCACCGAAGTGCAAGACCAACTTATGTTGCGATGCACAATACGCCAAGTGAATAACTGACGCACCCTCCTCCTGCCCGCGCCTTGCCCGCATTTCGGGCAGATTTCAGCGTCCGGCACGCCAATTGCGTAGAAATCGCGCGAAATTCCAATTTTGGGACTGATACCGGTCCCAAGCCAATCGGAGAGGGAACATGGCTGACGAAACTGATCTGCACGTAGGCAAGCGGCTGCGCCGCCGCCGGCGCCTCCTGGGGATGACCCAGCAGGAACTGGCCGGACAAGTGGGTGTGCGATTCCAGCAAATCCAGAAATATGAATGCGGCGCCAACCGCATCACCGCCTCGCGCCTGTTCGACCTGTCGCGGGCCCTGAACGTGTCCGTGCAATACTTCTTCGACGGCATGGCCACCGCCAACCCGATGCCCAACGCGGCCAACGACGCTGAGCAGATGGAAGGCGATATCCTCTCCCAGAAGGAAACCCTGGAACTCGTCCGTGCCTATTACCGGCTTGGCGAACGCCCCCGCAAACGCCTCCTCGAGCTGGCAAAAGCCTTCGAGCAGGACGGCACCAACTCCGGCGCTGCTTGACCTTCCTCAACCGGCGGGGCATCGCCTCGCCGGATGACCCAATCCCGATCCCTCGAACCTGATCTGGTCTTTGCCGCCCGGCTTGCAGACGCAGCCTGGGCGGCAATTCGTGTCCATTTCCGCCAGCTGGACGGCGTCGACGACAAGTCCGGCGCCGGGGACACCGCCGCCTTCGATCCCGTCACCGAAGCCGACCGCGCCGCCGAAGCCGCGATGCGCGACCTGGTCGCTGCCGAACGGCCCGGCGACGGCGTCACCGGCGAGGAGTTCGACGACACCCCCTCCTCAACCGGCTACCGCTGGTATTTCGATCCCATCGACGGCACCCGCGCTTTCGTCGCTGGCCTGCCGGTTTGGACTACGCTGATCGCCCTTGTCGATCCGGACGGCGTGCCGGTTATCGGGGTCATTGACCAGCCGGTCGTCGGCGAGCGCTATCTCGGCTGGCCCGGCGGCGCCCGCCTCGATACGCACACGGGCAGCCATCCGATCCGCGTGTCGGACTGCGAGGACCTCCGCCGCGCCACCATCGCGACCACCGACCCCTTCATCTTCACGCCGTCCGAACAAGGCGCGTGGAACCATCTGCGCGCCACCGCCCGCATCACCCGTTACGGCCTCGACGCCTATGGCTATGCCCGCGTCGCGGCCGGCACGATCGACCTTGTGGCGGAATCCGGCCTCAAGAGCTGGGATGTGGCGGCGCTGATCCCGGTCGTGCGCGGCGCAGGCGGACTTGCCACCGACTGGCGCGGCAACACCCCGAAACTCGGCGGCCAGATCGTTTGCACCTCCAGCCAGGCCGTGCTCGACCAGGCATTGCTTGCCCTCAAACGCGCCGCCGATTGACCCGGGCCCGCCTCCGAACCGTCCACAAGTCGCCCTCTCCGTGTAGACAGTTTCCGGACGGGGCCGGTGCCGGCTTTTGCTACGGCCCCGCCACCTCATAACCTTCAGCGCGTAGCATCGCGATCACGCTGTCTTCGCCGGCGAGGTGACCGGCGCCGACCGCGATGAGGCGGGTGCCCGGCTCGTCCAGCATGCCGGCGATCAGGGGCGCCCAGCGGGCATTTCGGTTCTTCAGAAGCGCGTCATAGGCCGCGTCTGACCCGAACGAGTCCGGCGACGCCAGCAGGGCGGCGAGGCCAACCGTGTCGCCGTCCGCCCATTCGGACACCAGGAGGTCGAGTGTTTCGGTCCCCTCCTTCATCCCCTCGGCCGTCTGCATCAGGAATTCGATCTGCGCGCAGTTATCGAGCCCCGCAAATTCGCCGAGCTGCTGGTCAACCGTCTCGAGGTAATCGAAGGCCGCACCCCGGGCCTTGGCTTCCGCCTCGATCTTCATCTCCACGCCCGAGGACGGATCAAACCCTTCCTGCGTCATCTGGATGACCGACAGGTTGATCGCCGCATACCAGGGCCGCATCGGCTGCACCGCCGCCAGGGGCAGGTCGACTTCCGCCAGCGCTTCGTTCAGCAGCGCCACCTCGCCTTCTGTCAGCAGGCTGGTCAGCTGCGTGCCGTCCCCGAACATGCCTTGCGTCGAGAAGAACTTCATCAGGTCGCGGCCGGCCTCGGGGCTGGTCGTATCGGCCTCGAACACAATCGTGTCGGCCGAATCGATCGCGGCGTCGACCTCCGGCGTGCGCCAGTCCACATCCGGCCGCAACATGTGCACCGTGCCCATCAGATAGAGCGTCGTGTCCTCGTCCTTCAGCGTCCAGAGCGCCGGATGCCCGCCGCCCCGGCTGGCCTCGGCCACCGCAATGACGCGCGCTTCGGCCGCTTCCATTTCGGCGCGCACCACGTCCGGATCGGCCGGGCGCTCGCAGCCCCCCGGAGCATCCGCCGCCGCGGGCACGTCGGCCGGCGCGGCCTTCTGCTCGCCGGAACATGCGGGCACGGTCAGCAGGGCAAAGGCGGCCAGCGTCGCGGGGATCATCGGATTCAGGCGCATGGGACCTCGGACAGACGGAACGGGAGCGTTTGGACGCAACCTAGCGGTTCGTCGCGCCGCGTCCATGGTCTGACACACTCTGCGCCGCGCGCAAACGCGGTTGCACCCCTCGCCGCCTTCGCCTAAACACCGGCTCTGGCGAGGCACCCATAGCTCAGCTGGATAGAGTGTTGCCCTCCGAAGGCAAAGGTCAGAGGTTCGAATCCTCTTGGGTGCGCCATTCCTGTTTGGTCCAACCCGGAAACATAGGTAACAGAATGTTCCGGAGAGATAGGTTACGGTTTCGCTCCGAACGGATATTCGATCGTATCTTTGCTGTGTTTATTTGCCCGGAACCTGCATGACCATTTCTAGGTCTCTTATGACGCTTTGAATGAGTTGATGTGTGGCCTTGCTCTCGTGGCGGTCAATGTTTGCAAGCGCGACGGAAAGCTTGGAAACAACCCCGTTGGTGGTCGCTGCGGCCACGGCGGGCAAGGCTACAAGCGCTTTCTGATTTTGTTCATAAAGCACAAGGAGGCGAGCATTTATGGCGTCCAGTTCGCGGGCCCCTGAAAGCGACGCGCGTTCCCGTTTGTTCAGCTTGAACAAGTCATGCTCATGGATGAGGCGAGTCTCCAACCTCTGCCATCGTCTGATGAGCTTTTCGTGTTCTGCATGTCGAGTGAGCCACGCCGAACATATTTCAGCAGCTTCGTCGGCCGCCCGCGCATCAAAGTCAGCTGCTTGCGAATGGCCGCGCTGGACAATTGCTTGGCGACGAGACTTGCCTGACATCCACATCCTCCTGACGATAAGTGGTCGGAATAAGCTGCGGCCTTAAAATACATACTATAGTACATAACACTAAAGTATGTAAATGGCTAGCCTCTCAGCATGGATATGCGAAGGCTGGTAGGCCGTAATTTTGCGCGGCTTCGTCGCGAAAAGCGCCTCACCCAGGAGGAAGTCGAGGCGCGTTCAGGTTTCAGCCAGCAGTATTTGAGTGGCTTGGAGCAAGGCAAACGGAATCCGACAGTCGTGACGCTATATGAACTCGCTCAGGCTATCGGAGTCTCGCATGTTGATCTGGTGGTGCCGGATGATCAGTGCCGACCTAAGAAATAGGAACAGGCAAGAAACGGCGACTTAGTTCTTTGAAACAGTTATTACAAACTGGTACCGATTTTCACCTTCATCGGTGCGCCATTCGACAAAGGCCCATTCCGGACACATAGGTCACAAAACGTTCCGGAGAAGCTGGTTACACTTTCGCCCCGAACGGATTGTCTACCGTCTGTAGCGTCCTGGCCTCGAGATCAACGTATCCGAGATCGTATTGCATGAACGAGACGAGCCAGATGCCGTCATCGACTTCCTTCATCCCGAGGCGCGCCCTGGCTGACGAAGGCTTCTGACCTCATACTTGAACCATGGCTTGTAGCCGAACGAGCTCTTTCACAGACAAGCATGATCGTGCGCTTGGCGAGCGGCGTAGGAACTGGCCTCGATTTTATCGTTTTAGATAAATTATCCTTCATTATGCGCCCGCTTGGATCTATTTTACTGTTTTAGATAAAATATGTTGCCTTGAGGCTGATTAAGCCGTAAATTTATCGAATTAGATAAACCGGATAATCGGGATGACTTACGACACAGACAAGGACCACCTCATCAACACCGGAGGCAGAATCCGCGCAGCCCGCGAGGCGCGCGGCCTGAACCTACATGAGCTCGCCCGTCTCAGCGGCATCAGCGCATCAGCGCTGTCACTGATCGAAACCGGCCAGCGTGATCTGCGCCTCACCACCCTCTACAGGGTCGCCGCCGCCCTGCGGGTCAGCGCGGGCGACCTGCTTGAGGACCGGGAAGACGACGTCCTGCAGCCTACAGCCATAAGGCCCGGCGGGTATGATCTGGGTGACTACACATGAGCCAAGCTGTGCCGGTATGGTTTGACTCGCTGCACGTTGGCGATGTCACGGTTGCGGAGGACGGCGCGCTCGGCTTTGCCTATACGTCTGCATGGCTAGCCACCCAGGGCGCCTTCCCCTTGTCCCTCACCCTGCCTCTCCGGCAGGCGCCCTACCCTTCTGATGTAATTTCCCCCTGGCTCGCCAATCTTCTTCCCGAAGAAGAGCAGCTGTCCATCCTGACACGCTCCCTGGGACTCGACCGCTCTGACACGCTCGCCATCCTTAATGAGATCGGCGGGGACACGGCCGGCGCGCTCTCCTTCGGCGCGCCCTGCGAGCGCGCGGCGTGGACTTATACCCCGCTCACGGAGTTCTACCAGGAAGCCGATCCCGAAGCCGCTCTGGAACGACACTTCGATGACCTGCAGCAGCGTCCCTTTCTAGTCGGGGAGGACGGCGTCCGGCTCTCCCTCGCAGGCGGGCAGAAGAAATCGGCGCTCGCCGTGCTCGACGCCAGCGGCACGCCTGTTCTGAGGGTGCCTGCCGACGGTGACGTTCTCGCTGTCCCGCGCCACGGCGCGCCCTCCACCCTTATCCTGAAACCGGACAATCCGATCCTGCCGGGAATTGTCGAGAACGAGACTTACTGCCTGCGCCTCGCGCAGGCGGTCGGCATCCCTGCGGCGGAAGCGTCGATCCTTCCTGCAGGCAAGCGGAAAGCAATCTGCGTGCTACGCTATGACCGGCGCATCGGCCGGTCGGGCGCGCTGCAGAGGGTACATCAGGAAGATTTCGCCCAAGCAAATGGTATTCCGCCCGGACGAAAATATGAGCGCGGCACAAGGCCAGGACCGGATCTGGCAACCCTGCTGCGTACAGGCCGGCACCTGCCACCAACGGATGCCCTGTCATTGCTCGATCAGACGATCTTCAACATACTCGCCGCCAACACCGACGCCCACGCAAAAAATTACTCCCTCCTTCTGCCGGTAGGGTCAGAGCCGCGTCTCGCGCCGCTCTACGATGTCTCCACCGTCCTCACCTGGCCGAATGTCGTTCAGTACTTCGCGCAGAATATCGCCGGGAAGCGACGCAAGCCGAGCGACTTGGGCGCGCATCATTGGGACGCCATCGCGGTGACAGTCAGTTACCGCCCGGCCGATGTCCGCGAACGGGTGCGGGAAATTGTGGACCAGTGTGTCGCCCAGAGAGCCGGGGTAACCAAGGCCGTAAAGGCGCTGCCCGGGAGCGCTGCCGGTTACGTTGAACAAGCCGCTGGCTGTGTCGAGGAGAACGCACTGCGCATCGCCGGACGGCTCCGGAAGGCTAGGTAGATCCTGGGCGTCATTTGGCCCGCATCGGGGGAAAGCCATCGGGCGGCCTTTCGGGTCGTCTCATTCGGCGGCGTGCGGATCAATCTGAGGATTGATATCGGCTTTGGTGATGCCCTCGAGCCCGGGCCGAAGCCATTGACAATCCTGTCCTGCTCGACCTCCCCGCACCCAGATTGCGCGCTCATGCGCGCCAGACGTTCATCGCCGAGACGTTCCAGGCGATGGTGGCGCTGGGCCGGGCGAACAGCCGGATAAAAGACTTCTACGACATCTGGATGCTCAGCCGGTCGTTCAGCTTCGAGGGTGGCAGGCTTGCGCAGACCATCGCGTCGATCTTTGCCCGCAGGGAGACAGCGATCCCGGCAGAGCGGCCCGACGCGCTGAGACCTGCATTTGCGGCGGACGACCAGAAGCAGCAGCAGTGGCGCGCATTCATCGAAGACTTGCCACGGGCTCCAGGCGAGTTCGCCGAAGTCCTTGAAGGCATCGCCGCTGAACGCGTCAGACCGAAACCTTGGACGATGGTTCGTAACTGATCGATCTCTTTCACAGATGCGCACGAACGTGCACTTCGTAGATGAAACAGACATGCTTTAGCATCAGTGCTTGCCACCCGCGAGGCGCCGATGCGAAGGGGTTATGCATGGTAGGGCCGGCGCCGGCATTGAACCGGCGGCGAACTTTGACAAGAACAGCCAGCGGGGCCAGCAAAATCTTGGGACCAAGAAGACCCGTTAGGAGCAGGATGGTTTGTGTCGCCATCTAAAGAGCACGCAATCGCGCCGCCCAATCTCTGCCGGAGCTCTCGGCTATTCGTCAGCTGTCGGACTATACCAACTCTGACCTTCGCATCGATGCGCCCGCCGGATGCCTGAGCTGAAAAATTCAACGACGGAAACGCAGCGAGCGCCGACGACTCAATCAACAACCGAACTGTCCCGGATGTTAACACTTACTGGTTTCCGATTACTCTCCATTATCGCTGAATTCACTTTGAAATGTCATACCTCATTCGGAGTAGTAAGTTTGGATTACCTCGATGGTGCGCGCGACACCACATTCAGCAAATTATCGGCCCGCATCGCGCTTCGCGCCGCTGCGCACGATCAGTGCTGCCGCAGGTCTCTCCAGCATTGCGCTCATTGCCGCCGCACCTACGCCGGACCATGTGCAGGTCCTGCTCTGCATTGCGACGATCGCAACCTACGTCTTGATGAGCTGGCTGCGCCCGTCCGGCGGTCCCTTCCGCACCTTCGTCGCGCTGCTGATCGTCTTCACCAGCACCCGTTACATGATCTGGCGGGTGACGGAGACGATGCCGTCAGACTCCCTGCTTTCCATCATCGGCGGCATCTTTCTCCTCGGCGCGGAGACCTACGGATACATTCTCCTCCTCCTCTCGACTTTTCTCTCCGTCGATGTCTACAAGCGCCAGCCCCGTCCGGCGCCGCTATCTGCAGCCGCCTGCCCGACCGTCGACATCCTCATCCCCAGCTATAACGAGCCTGACGATCTGCTCGAGGTCACACTCACGGCAGCGCTGAATGTCAACTACCCCGCCGGCCGCGTGAAGGTCTACCTGCTCGACGATGGTGGCACAGACGGCAAGCGCAATCAGTCCGACCCCAAGAAGGCCGCCGAAGCGCAGGCCCGCCATGACCATCTGAAGGAAGTCTGTGCCCGCCTCGGCGCCCATTACCTGACCCGCGAGAAGAACAATCACGCCAAGGCCGGCAACATCAACGCCGCCTTGCAGAAGACCGACGGCGAATTGATCCTGATCCTCGATGCGGACCATATTCCGTCTACAGACATCCTGACCCGCACGGTGGGCTATTTCATCGAGGACCCGAAACTCTTCCTCGTCCAGACCCCGCACTTCTTCCTCAATCCGGACCCGCTGGAGCGTAACCTCGACACATTCCGCAAGATGCCCAGCGAGAACGAAATGTTCTACTCCGTCATCCAGCGCGGACTGGATGGGCTGAACGCCGCCTTTTTCTGCGGATCGGCGGCGCTGCTCCGGCGAAAACACATCATGGAGATCGGCGGCATCCAGGGTGACACGATCACCGAGGATGCCGAAACCGCGCTCGAGCTCCATTCCAGGGGCTACCGAAGTGCCTATGTCGACCGTCCCATGGTCGCCGGCCTGTCGCCCGAGACCTTCTCGGGCTTCATCGTGCAAAGGATGCGCTGGACCCAGGGCATGGTCCAGATCTTCCTTTTGAAAAACCCGCTGCTCAAGAAGGGCCTGACGCTCGCCCAGCGTATCGGTTATTTCAATTCCTGCTTCTACTGGTTCTTCCCGCTCGCCCGGATGCCTTTCATCCTAGGGCCCCTGCTTTACCTGCTGTTCGGTATACAGGTCTATGTCGGCGACCTGTCGGACTTCCTGATGTACGGCCTCCCGCACATCGTTGGTGCACTGATGTTGTCGTCCATCCTTTACGGGCACACGCGCTGGGCGTTTGCGTCCGAGCTGTACGAGGTTATCCAGTCCATCCACTGCTCGGGCGCCATCCTCCAGGTGCTACGCAATCCACGCTCGCCGAGCTTTGCCGTCACGCCCAAGGGCGAAAACCTCGACGAGAACTTCGTCTCGCCGCTCGCCCGCCCTTTCTATATCCTGATCGCCATCGTTTGCCTCGGCCAGATCGCCGGCACGATCCGCTTTTTCTTCGATCCTGTCGGCGTCGGCGTCATCTCCGTCCTCCTCTTCTGGAACACGTTCCACCTGCTTCTGCTCGTCTCGGCGCTCGGCGTTCTCTACGAACGCTCCCAGCAACGCGTCTTCCCGCGCTTCGATACGGACCGCCCGGTCACGCTCTACCAGCCGGGCACAGATATAGCCGGCACGATGACCGACATCTCCGTCACCGGCATGGGCGTGCGCGTCTCTCATGCAGGTACCAGGCGCTTTGCTGCCGGCGACGCGTTCACGGCGAACGCGCAGGAACTCGGCGCCGCTTCACCCACGCAGCTTGACCTCAAGGTGCTTTCTGTCCTCAACGAGCCGGGCGGCCAGAAGCTTGGTCTGAGCTTTGATATCCGCACGCCCGACCAGTGGTCCGCCGTTGTCGCGCTCATGTATTCGCGCAGCGAGAACTGGAAAACCTTTCGCGATAGCCGTGCCCGCGCCGACCACATGGGCGCGAAGATCGCTGGCCTCGTCCGTTCCAGCCTGTCCCACGCCCTCATCCATATCCGCGCCATCACCCGGGAAGTTCGCACATGATCTCCGCCCTTCGTTCGCCCGCATTGGCCGCCGCGCTGGCCTTCGCTTTCGCCGCCGCGCCGCTTGCACCGCTGGTTGCCGCAGCGCAGCAGGCCCCGAATGACGATGCCGTTTATGACGTCTACGCCCGCTACCGCGACGACCCAAAAATGACGACCGAGGCGCTGGAGAATGGTCTCTGGCGCGCGCGCCTGCCGCTCGCCGCGCTGCGACCCCAACCCGGCTCCATCCGTCTTGATGGCGCGAAGGCCACCGAGCAGGTCTCCTTCGCGATGGCACCGCAGGCGGACATCCAGTCCGCGCGTCTGATTCTCCGTCATGTCAGCGGCCGCGCCCAGGAAGGCTCGAAGCCGCAGCTTCGCCTCGAACTCAACGATCGCTTCATCGCGCAGATCGACGGCGTTACCGAGCATGCCGCCGCCGTCAACGAGATCGTCCTCGATCCATCGATCCTCGTGTCGGGTTTCAACACGCTGCAGATCGACGCCGTGCAGCGCTACACCTATGGCTGCCAGGACCCCGACGCTGCCGAACTCTGGACCGACATCGACACGTCGCGCTCCTATGTCGAGATTATATATGCGCGCGAACCCTTCACCGCGTCGCTGGCGGACCTCTCCGCCGTCCTCACCGCCGGCGTCGGCGGCGTTGAGGACCTTGCGCTCATCACCGGCCGCGGCGAGATGACCGCCGATACGCTGCGCTGGGGCGCACTCGCCTCGCAGGCAGTGGCCAACCGCCTCGGCTACACCGTACCGCGCATCTCGCGCGCGGATACAGCCATGCTCTCCGCCACTGCGGGCAAGTCCGACCTGATCGCCATCGGCACGCCGGAAGACCTCGCAGGACTCGCCCCCACCGCACTCTCCAGCCTGAAGGGCGACGAATCGTGGCTGTCGATCGGTCCCTCCCCTGTCGACCGGTCGCGCTTCCTGATCGTCCTGTCCGGGCGCACGCCTGCCGCCATTGAAGGCGCTGTGCGCGCGTTCGCCGCCGTCAACTTCCCTCTCTCCGATACGGCCTCCCTCGTCCTGTCGCCGGGCGAGGTGCCCACCGGCAATCTCATGGCCCGAAAGCAGACGCTGCGCACCGAAGCGAAGTACGCGCTGAAGGATCTCGGCCTCACCAATGCGTCCCTGCTCGGCGAGGCGCATGGTACGGCCGGCTTCACGCTCGACCTGCCGGCCGATGTCCGCTTCCGCACAGGTGCGGAAGTCCTCCTTTCGCTTGATTTCGCGTATGGCGCCGGGCTTGATGACAAGTCGGTCGTCAACATCCTTGTCAATGACCAGTTCCAGCGCGCCATCCGCCTGACCAACCCCGACGGCGAAGTCACTCCCGGCTACGAGATCGCCGTCCCGGCCGCGGCATTCCGCCCCGGCCATAACAGCGTCCGCTTTGAGATCGAGCTGTCCACAGGCGCCGCCGGCGAATGCGCTGCCCGCGACACGCGCCACCTCGCCTTCATTCTGAAGGACACCTCGACGCTGACCCTTCCGCCTGCGGTTCAATATGTCGAGCTGCCGAACCTTGCCCTGCTGTCGGAGGCAGGCTTCCCCTATACCAGCGCCGGCACGCAGCCCGTCGCGATCCGCGCCACCGATACCGGCAGCAACACAGCCGCCGCCGTATGGACGCTCGCCGCCCGCCTGGGCCAGATCTATGGTACGATCTTCACGGATGCCACTTTTGGCTTCGGGCTGGAACTTCCCGAAGCCCACACGCTGATCGTGGGCACGCGGCCGGACCTGAACGGCTTCCTGCCCGCCGAGCTGAGCATGTCAAATCTCCTCTCCGGCGCCGCTCCGGACGGCTTCACCCGCAATGTCTCCACCGTGGACCTGGGCGATAATGGCCTGCTGATCGAAGGCGAATCGCCCGAGCACCCCGGCCACCTGGTCACAGTCCTCACCGCCGAGACCGGCACGCAGCTGCTCGCTTCAACGCGGGCGCTCGTCCAGCCGAGTCACTGGAGCCAGCTCCAGGGCGGCACCGCTGTCTGGCGCGAGCACGCGGCCACGATGGTCACCCAGGCCGCCAGCAACGGTTTCGAGATCGGCTCGATGCCCGCCGGTGAAAAGGCACGCCTGGCCGCCGGCCGCACGCCCTGGGGCTGGATCCTCTCGATCGCCGCCGTCCTCTTCGCGCTCGCCGCTGTGCTGGCCCTGATCGCCCGATACATGCGCAAGCGCATGAACGATAAATGAGGTTGGCGACGCGCCACCTGTGCACGGCCGTGGTCAGTGCCTGTGTCGCGCTCGCTGCAGCGTGTCCGGCGGCGACTGCGCAGGGCGCACGGACCAGGCTGGCCGAAGGCGTCTTCGCCATCGGCATTCCCCGGACCGTATCCGCGGAAGGAAGCGTCGCCACAGACCCGATCCAAGAACCTGCCCCCGCCCTCGTCCAGGCCGTCTGGGATCTCGGCGCGAGCGGTGACTGGGACGCTGCGCAGAAAGTCCTGCGCGCAATGCAGTCTGCCAACCCGTCCTGGACAGCGCCCTCCAACCTCAAAGCCTATCTGACCGCTGGCCAGCGCGACCAGCACATCCGTACCGCCCTCGCTGCCCGCGACTGGTCCAGCGCGCTTGCCCTGCTACCCCCGTCACCAGAATCCACGTGTGAGGCGCCTTTCCATCTCTGGTCCCGCGCCGACGCGCTCGAAGGACTCGGCGCACAGCCGGACATCAACGCCTTCTACATCCGTACTCTGACGAACTGTTCTGACCCGAACATCGCAGCCGTCCTCGCCGACCGCGCCCTCGGCGTGCTTGATGTTGACGGCCTCTCCGCGGTCGCCGCGCTCCCCGTCCTCGCCCGCAGCACCGATCCCCGCATCCGCCTCGCCCACACCCGCCTCGCGCGTGCAGAGCGCTGGCAGCGGTTTGAAACCGCCCTTGCTACTGGCGATCTTGCCACCGCTCAGACACTCGCAGCCCAGTCCGACGATGCGCGCCTGCTGACTCAAGCCGGCTGGACGTTCCTCGAAGCCGATGCCGCCCGCGCTGCAGCTTATTTTGAACGCGCCTACGCCTTCGGCGACGACACCGACGCCTTGCGTGGCCTCGTCATGGCGAAGCTCGCCGGCGGCGACATCACCTCCGCCCGCGCTGCTGCCGGCGAAGTCAAAGACCCCGTTCTTGCCGCCGCTCTCGGCGCCCGGGTCGATCTCGGCGAAGCCGCCCTTCGCCGCGAGGCCGGCGACTGGACCGGTGCGACGACGCTCGCTGCGAATGCCGCGCGCGCCAACCCGGATCTCGCCGAACCCGCAGACGCCCTCATCGCCAGCGCTCATCTCGAAGCCGCTGCCGCAGCGTATGATCAAGGCGCGTTTGCCGAATCCCGCCGTCTCGCCCTCGAAGCTGCCCGCTACCCGCCCTCGCGCCGCCCAGCCCTGATGCGCGCCGCCTGGTCGGATCTCCAGCTTGGCAAGGATCGCGACGCCGCCGACGCTTTCAGCCGCCTCTATCTGGAACAGTCCGACACCGAATCCGCCGAAGGTTACGCGCTCGCTGCCCAGCGCGCAGGCGATCTCGATACCGCGGCCGCCCTCGCCCGCAGCCTCGGCGGCCCGCTCGGCGGCAAGGTCAAGGCCCGTTATGCAGCCGCCGCTTTTGATCAAGGCGATTACCTCATCGCCCGGACCCATGCGCCGGACACTTATGAGGCGCTGGATGGCCTTGATGGTGCCTGGTACCGGCAGTCCGTCTCCGCGCGCCGCCAGGGCGGCAAGGCCGGCGAAAACCGCTTGACCGGTTTCGTCTCCACCACGTCCGCCGGCACCACGCGCGGCGCCGATCGTTTCGAGGCCGGCCTGTCCGTCTACGCCCTCGATGCTGGCGGCACGGTCCGGCGCGCGACCTTCGCCGCACCCTACGCCGCCTGGAGCCGCGAAGGCGCGACGAGCCTTGCTGCCCGAGTCGGCCTCCTGCCCCTCGGCGTCGATGCCGACGTCGCCATCAATGCCGAGATTGCCGTCGCCCGCGACATTCACGGCGGCGCGCTCGAAGCCCGCGCTTTCGTCCGTCCAAAGACGGAAAGCATTCTCTCGATGGCCGGACGGAAGGACGCCGACGGGAATACTTTCGGCCGCGTCACTGAAACCGGTGCCCGCTTCTCCGCGCGCCTGCCGATCGGCCAATCCCACACCGTGCAGGCCGACCTTTCCGCCGTCTCGCTCGACGGCGTGAACACTGCCGACAATACAATGGTCGGCGCGGGAGTGTCGGCCTCGCGCGCCTTCGACAAGGCGGGCTTCGCCTATCTGGTCACCGGTCCGTTCTACCAATACCAAGCCTATGACCGGAACACGAACTTCTTCACCCCCGGCCATAGCGGCTATTTCAGCCCGCAATCCTTCCACCGCGCCGGTTGGTCGCTCAATGCCCAGACCGATCCGTTGAAAGACTGGATCGCGCGCGCCAATCTTGCTGCCGGCTATGAGTCGATCGAAGAAGATGCCGGCCCTGCCAATCCGCTGCTCGCCGCGCCGCAGACGCTCTTCGGCGGCTCCAGGAGCTCCGGCCTCGCCGGCGCTCTGGATTTCTCCCTCGCCCGGCGCGTCAGTCACAACGTGATATTCTCTGCAAATGCCGCCGCCATCCTCTCCCACGCCTACGAGGATGTGAGCATCGGCTTTGCGCTGACATGGGTGCCCGGCGGGCGCGCCGGTCTCGTGCGCGGCGACCTGCCGGCCGACCCCTTTAATCCCGGCGCATGGATCCAGCCATGACGCAAGCCTTCTCCCGCCCGGCCCAGACCGCCGCCCGCCTGACCCGCCGCCTCGAGCGTAGCGATCCCTTCCTGATGCGCGCCGTGCAAGTCGCCACACTGGCTGGCTGTATACTTGGTATACTGATCTATGCCTGGTTGAGCGTGTCCGGTGAAAACGCTGCCAGCCGCCGCGCGCTGGCCGGCGCTGCCGCCGCGGGCCAGGTTGCTGCCGAAGCCGAACTGTCCCGCATCCAGTCCGTCGCGCTCTCCGCCGCACCGCTGGTTGCTGCCGCAAACGCGGCGGACACCTCCGCCGCCGAGCGGGTCGCCATCAATGCTGCGCTGACGCGCCTTCTTGCGACCTCTCCGGTCACCGCCATCGTCGTTTTCACACCGGACGGACATTCTGCGGGAATCTTCGGCGAAATGCCATCCGACGCCGCCGGTCGCATCTCGCCGCCGTCCACCAGCCGCCGCGCAGGCCAAGAACTGCTCGGGCTCGAGCTTGTCCCGGTCTCTGAGCGGCGCGCCGCCTATTACCTCCCACTGCCGACCCCGGATGGCCGCATACTGTCCGCCGCCATGGTCCTGCGCTCCGGCGCATTCCAGTCCGCGTTGAATGCCGGCGCCGCTTCCGGCCCCGGCTGGCGCGCTGCACTACTTAACCGTGACGGCCAGGCCGTGCTCACCGCGGCCACTGCCGCCGCTCCCTTCGCCGAATCCGACAGCCAGTTCGCAGCCGCTGCTCTCGGCTGGCGCCCTCTGCATGCGGATGAATCCTCCGCCGCCGCCCGCTCGGAGGGCCAACACACTGGCGCCTTCATCGAGACCCGAACCGTCGCCGACGACATGTTGCAGATCGCCTATGTCGGCACGCCGCGCTCCGCCGTCTCGGTTCTGATTGCGCGCCGGTACGAGTTTGCCGCATTGCTTGGCGCCGCTCTGCTCGCGCTGACCCTCGCCATCTCGATCATCCAGAACGAATGGCAGCGCTACGATCTCAAGGTCCGCGACGCCGACCTCCTCGCCGCCCGCGCAGAGGTCACCTGCGACCTGCTTGCGGCCGGCGTCATCGACTGGTCGGTCGCCGATGGCCGGGTCGATTATTCCGAAGGCTGGGCCGACATGTTCGCACAAGGCGCCGAGCCCACTTCGGAAGAAATCTTCGACTGGATCGCCCGCATCCATCCCGATGACCGCCTCGCCGCCCGCGACGCCTACCAGGCCATGCTTGATGGGCGAGAAACCGAACTCGTCCACCGCATGCGCATCCGCATGTCCTCCGGCCTCTGGGTACAGGTCGTGGAACGCGGCCGCGCGATCCTCGGCCCCGAGGGCCAAACCCGCCGCATCGTGCTCATCCAAACCACCGAACCCGCCGACGGCAGCGCCCTGCGCCACGCTTTCATCGGCGCTGCCGCAAAACCGGCAGAAGCCATCGCGGGCTGACCGGTCGCATCACCAGCACGCGATCCGGACGCCCGACGAAAACGGGCTGAGCGCGCCACACCCCAAAGGCAAAGGTCAGAAGACCGAAGCCGCGCAGGAGCTGCGGTCCAAAGCGGCGATCGCCCGGCGCGATCTCGAAGGCTGAACCCGCTTCGAACCCGGCCGATTGCAAAGACGCTGATCCCATCTACTGTCTGCCCGACAAAAACAGGGAAGAAACACCATGGACATGCACCTCAAAGGCAAGAACGCACTTATCCTGGGCGGCACGCGCGGCATCGGCCGGGCGATCGCCGAAACGCTGGCAAAGGAAGGCGCGAATGTCGGCGTCTGCGCGCGCAACGCCGATCAGGTGGCGACCGCCGTCGCGGAGCTGAAGGCCCTCGGCGTTAAAGCAACCGGCGCCTCGGTCGATGTCACCGACGGCGACGCCCTGAAAGCCTGGATCGGCAAGGCCGCCGGCGAACTCGGCGGTCTCGACATTCTCGTGTCCAATGCCGGGGCCATGGCGCAGGGCAATGATCCCGCCGCCTGGACCCAGAACTTCCAACTCGACGTGCTCGCCGCCGTCAATGCCTTCGACGCCGCCCAGCCCCTGCTCGCCAAAGGCGCCGAAGCCCATGGCGATGCCGCCTTCGTCATCATCTCCTCGATCTCCGCCGCGCAGGCCGACCGCGCTGACAGCTATGGCCCGATCAAGGCGGCGTTGATCCACATGGCCAAGGGCCTCGCACGTCAGCACGCCCGGGCCGGCATCCGGGTCAACGTCGTGTCGCCCGGCATGGTCTTTTTCGAAGGCGGGGTCTGGGACACGGTAAAGAGGAACGCACCGGATTTCTTCGCGCAGGCCAACGCCCGCAACCCCACCGGTCGCTGTGCCACGCCGCAGGAAATCGCCAACGCGGCGGTCTTTCTCGCAAGTCCCCTGTCCAGCTACACCACCGGATCGAACCTCATCGTCGATGGCGCTGTGTCGAACCGCGTGAACTTCTAGGCACCCTGCTCCGCCGGGCGGCCTTATCGGAACGTCTGCGCAAACGAGATTCCGGTGAGGTCCACCGCCGGCAGGTCGATGGCCAGCACCCGCCCGGCATGCCAGTCGATAGAAAAGATCTGGCGCGCCGCTATCTGGGCGATTTTGCGCCCGGCGCGCCGGCATTCTTAAGGGAACGCGAGCCGGAACAGCCGCGTCGGCTGCCCCGTTCGCGATTAAAACCGGAAGCACGCGTAATTCTTGCAGAATCGAGCGACGGACAAAGGTCGGAAAAGCGTTTATGCTAAACAAGAGGGACTTAACGGGCTCAAAGCGTTTATTGCCTTGATCGGTAAGGTTCCCCGTCTATCTGTCGAGGCTTATGACAAGGTTCCAATTTGCCCGGCCGGCCCTGATTTCAGGAGCCCTGCTCGCTGCGCTCATTCTGGCAGGCTGCGCCGGTGTGCCCGAAGCCCCTGTGGCGGGGCCAGCCCCGATCGAGACCGGCCCGGATTTCCTCGCCCTTCCCGGAAGCGACGCCCCGAACCCCGCCTGGTGGACCGGCTTCGACGATCCGGAACTGTCACGCGTCGTCGAAACCGCTCTCGCGGCCTCACCGGTTCTGCGCGGGGCAGATTATTCTGTGTCTGAGACCGAAGCGCTGTTGCGCCTCGCCCTCCTCAGCAAGAGCCCCAACCTCGCCTCCTCCGCCAGCGCCACAGTCAGCCGTCCCACCGGCGGCAACGACGATTTCGACGCCGGCGGCACCGCCGCCCTCGCCTCGGCCTGGGAACTCGACGTGTTCGGCCGCCTCGGCGATACCATCGCGGCGGCCCGCTATGACGAGGCCGCCGCCCGCGAACTGCGCCGCGACCTTGCCGTCACGGTCGCGTCCGAAACCGCCCTCGCCTATATCGACCTGCGCAGCGCCGAAGCCCGCCTCGCGGTCGGCGAAACCAATGCCTCGGTCCAGAAAGACAGCCTCGACCTCGTCCAGACCCTGTTCGACAATGGCCGCGCCAACGAGCTCGACCTGGCCCGCGCCCAGGCCCAGTACCGCACCACGCTCGCCTCCTTGCCGGTCTTCCGGGCCAGTATCGCCGATGCCCGCAGCCGCCTCGCCGCGCTGACCGGTCAGGCCGCCACCCTGCCCCTCGACCTCGACACCGCGCAGGCCAAGCGCATCCCGCGCCTCGTCGCCGGGCTCGATACCGGCACGCCGGAACAGATGCTAAGACGCCGTCCGGACGTGCGCCGCGCCGAAGCGCGTATCGGCAGCGCGCTCGCCCTCGGCGAAGCGGCCCGCGCCAGCCTCTTCCCGCGCATCACGCTGAACACCAGCCTGTTCGGCGTCATCAGCGATACCGGCGTCGCCTTCAACGAGGACTCCATCGGCCTCTCTTTCGGCCCCGCGATCAGCTGGTCGGGCCCGGATCTGCGCCGCGTCTATGTCCAGATCGACGTCAATGATGCCCGCACCCTTGGCGCCGCCGCCGACTACGAGGCCGCCGTTCTGGACGCGCTGTCCGATGCCGAGACCGCGCTTTCGAACTATGTGACCGAACGCCAGCGCCGCGCCGACCTCGACGCCGCCCTGACCGCCGCGCGGCGTTCTTACGAACTGGCGCGCCTGCGCTTCGAACAAGGCCTCGATTCCTCGCTTGACGTGCTCGATGCGCAGCGCACCCTTCTGGATGCAGAAGACCGGCTTGCCGTCAACGAAGCTGAAATTGCCCGGCGCGCGATCCGCGCCTATCGCGCCTTGGGCGGCGTCTGGACCGATGAAGAACTCACCGCCTTCCGGGCGGGCTAGGAACAAGACCATGAAGATCCTGATCCGCAACCCCCTGACCCGGACCGTGACTGTCGTCGCGCTCGGTCTGCTGATGGCCACGCCCGGCCTGACACAGCAGCGCAGCGGCGGTGGCCGGCCCGGCGGCGGCCCGCCCCCGGCCAGCGTGTTCGCAGAACCGGCCCGCGTGCAGACTTTCGCCAACCGCGTCGAGGCCATCGGCACGCTGGAACCCAACGAACGCGCCGACCTTACGCTCAGCGCGTCCGACCGCGTCACGGCCGTCTATTTCGAGGATGGGGAGCGCGTGAAGGCCGGCAAGACGCTGATCTCGCTGGCCCAGCGCGAACAGACCGCGCTGGTCGAGGCGGCTGAGGCCCAACTCGCCCAGGCCAACCAGGATCTCGCCCGGCTTGAGCCGCTGGCCGCACAAGGGGCCGTCTCCCAGGCCGAACTTGAAGTCGCCCGCCGCAATTCCAATGCCGCCGCGGCCCAGCTGCGCGCCGTCCAGTCGCGCCAGCGCGACCGCGTGCTGGTCGCGCCTTTCGACGGCGTGCTCGGCTTCCGGCAGGTCAGCGTCGGCTCCTTCGTCCGTCCCGGCGATGTCGTGGCCACCCTGATCGACGACAGCGTCATGCGCCTCGACTTTGCCGTCCCCTCGATCTTCCTGACCAGCCTGAAGTCCGGCCTCGAGATCGAGGCCCGCAGCGCCGACCTTCCCGGCCGCACCTTCAAGGGCAAGGTCTCCAGCATCGACAACATGATCGATCCGGTCACGCGCTCGGTGCGCGTGCGCGCCATGATCCCGAACGATGACGGCATCCTTAAAGCCGGCATGTTCGTCGCCGTCACCCTGCTCGCTGATCCGCGCCAGACCCTGTCTGTGCCGGAAGTGGCGCTCCAGCCACTTGGCCCTGAAACCTTCGTCTGGGCCGTGTCCGAGACTGCACAGGGCCCCATCGCGAACCGTGTGAAGGTTCAGGTCGGCCTGCGCCAGGATGGCCGCGTCGAAATCCTCTCGGGTCTGGAAACCGGCCAGAAGGTCGTCACCGAAGGCGCGCTGCGCCTGCGCGAAGGCGCCGCCATGATCGTTCGCGACCAGTCGATCCTCAAACCGTCCCTCCCCGGCGGCGCAGGTGGCGGCGGATCGCCCGCCGGCGCGAACCGGGAGTAGGGCGATGCTGCTCTCGGATACCTCGATCAAGCGGCCGGTCTTTGCCTCGGTCCTGGCGCTGATCCTGATCGTGTTCGGACTGGTCGCGTTCTCGCGCCTGTCCCTGCGCGAGTATCCGGATATCGACCCGCCGGTCGTCTCAATCAGCACCAACTATCCGGGCGCCTCGGCCTCGGTCGTCGAAACCCGCATCACCCAGATCATCGAAGACCGGATCGCCGGCGTCGAAGGCGTGCGCTTTATCAACTCGCGTTCCTCCGATGGCCGCTCGAACATCTCGATCGAGTTCAACATCACGCGCGACATCGAGTCCGCCGCAAATGATGTGCGCGACCGCGTCTCCGGCATCCTCAACAACCTGCCCGACGAAGCCGATCCACCGGAAGTCCAGAAGGCGGACGCCGATTCCGATGTGATTCTCTGGATGAACCTCGCCAGCGAACGGCTCGCGACGCCCGAGCTGACCGACTATGCCAACCGCTACCTGGTCGACCGCTTCTCCGCCCTCGACGGGGTGGCCCGCGTACAGGTCGGCGGTGCACGCGACTATGCCATGCGTGTATGGATCGACCGCCGGGCTCTCGCCGCACGCGGCCTGACCTCAGGCGACATCGAACGCGCTCTGCGCGCCGAGAATATCGAAGCCCCCGCCGGCAACCTCGAATCCGGCGACCTCTACTACACCATGCGCATCGACCGCGCCTTCCGCACGGCGGAGGATTTCTCCGGTCTCGTGATTGCCCAGGGTGATGGCTATCTCGTCCGTCTCGGCGATGTCGCCCGCGTCGAACGCGGCACGGAGAATGACCGCACGACCTTCCGCGGCAACGGCCAGCCGATGATCGGACTCGGTATCGTCAAGCAATCGACCGCCAATACGGTCGAGGTGGCTAAGGCCGCCAAGGGGCTGGCGATGGAGCTCAACAAATCCCTGCCCGACGGCATGCAGATCTACATGTCGTTCGACAGTTCGGTCTTCATCGAAGCGTCGATCCGCGAAGTCTGGCTGACGCTCGGCATCGCCGTCCTGCTCGTTACCCTTGTGATCTTCCTCTTCCTAGGCAGTGCCCGGGCGACCATCATTCCCGCCGTCACCGTACCCGTGTCGGTGATCGCCACTTTCATGGTCATGCTCGGTCTCGGCCTGTCGCTGAACCTGCTCACCCTGCTCGCGCTCGTGCTCGCCATCGGCCTGATCGTGGACGACGCCATCGTCGTGCTCGAGAACATCCACCGCCGCATGGAGGAGCTGGGCGAAACCCCGCTCGTTGCCGCGTTCAACGGCACCCGCCAGGTCGGCTTCGCGGTCGTTGCCACCACCATGGTGCTGATGGCTGTGTTCATTCCCATCACCTTCATGCAGGGCAATACGGGCCGTCTGTTCACCGAATTTGCGATCACGATCGCCGCCGCCGTCGGCTTTTCCAGTTTCGTCGCCCTGTCCCTGTCGCCAATGATCGCGTCGAAGATCCTCCAGCCGCATGTGGAAAACCGCAAAGGCCTGCTCGCGCTCCTGCCGAACATCGTCGACCGCATCTTCGACGGGCTGAAATTCCTCTACGGTCACGTCTTCAACGTGATCGTCCGTTTCCCGATCATCATGGTGGCTGGCCTGATCGGCGCCTTCGTAGCGATCTGGTTCCTGTTCCAGCATCTCGGCCAGGAATATGCGCCGCAGGAAGACCGTGGCAGCTTCTTCATCAGCGTGCGCGGCCCGGAAGGCGCCTCGTTCGAATACATGTCGAAATATCTCGACGAGATCGAACGCCGCCTGCTGCCTTACACCGAGTCCGGGGAGATCAGCCGCCTGCTGGTGCGCGCGCCCGGCTTCGGCTCCAACGCCTACAATCAGGGCAACGTGGTCGCCGTGCTCGACGACTGGGCGAGCCGCCGCCCGGCCAATGACATCATTGCCGAGATCAACGGCAAGATGTCTGACCTGCCCGGCATCCGTGCCTTCGCCATCATGCGCCAGGGCCTCGCCGGCGGCGGCGGCAAGCCGGTCCAGTTCGTCATCGGCGGTCCGTCCTATGAGCAGCTCGTCGAATGGCGCGACACCTTCGTCGCCGCCCTCGAAAAGGACAATCCCGGCCTCACGGATATCGATTGGGATTTCAAGGAAACCCAGCCGCAATACCGTATACAGATAAATTATGATCGCGCTGCCGATCTCGGCGTCACGGTCTCCGAAATCGGATCGACCCTGCAGACCATGCTCGGCGCTCGCCGCGTGACGACCTATATCGACAATGGCGAGGAATATGACGTCATCCTTGAAGGCCTGCGCACCGAGCAGAGCACGCCCAATGATGTGCAGAACATATATGTTCGCTCGGCCCAGTCCGGCGAACTGGTTCCGCTGGCCGCCGTCGTCACCATCGAACCCTACGCCGACAGCCCCACGCTCAACCGCTACAACCGCGTCCGGGCGATCACGATCGACGCTGGCCTCGCGCCCGGCGTCACCCTCGGCACCGCTCTCGACGGCATGGAGCGCGTGGCCCGCGACGTGCTCCCTCAGGAAGCCCAGATCGATTTCAAGGGACAGTCGCTCGAGTTCCGCTCGTCCGGCTCGTCCATCCTCTTCGTCTTCGGCCTCGGCCTATTGATCGTCTTCCTCGTGCTGGCCGCCCAGTTCGAAAGCTGGATCCACCCTCTGGTCATCATCCTCGCCGTGCCCGCCACCATCGCCGGCGGCCTGTTCGGTCTCTGGATGACCGGCCAGACGCTGAACATCTACACGCAGATCGGCCTGATCATGCTGATCGGCCTCGCCGCCAAGAACGGCATTCTCGTTGTCGAGTTCGCCAACCAGCTGCGCGACGAGGGCAAGGATTTCGACGTCGCCCTCAAGGAGGCCGCCCTCGCCCGCCTGCGCCCGATCCTGATGACCGGCCTGACCACCGCGGCCGGAGCCCTGCCGCTGATCCTGTCCTCCGGGGCCGGCGCCGAAACGCGCCTGGCCATCGGTGTCGTGGTGCTCTTCGGCGCCATCGCGGCCGTCTCGGTCAGCCTCCTCGTCGTACCCGCCGCCTACAGCCTGCTGGCCCGCCGCACGGGATCGCCCGGCGATGTTGCCCGCCGTCTGGACGCCGAAACCGAAGCGCTTAGCCAGCCCGCCGAGTAACGCGTCCTCGCCGGTCATCCGGCCTGTCTGTGGCATGGCGCTTGAAACGCGCCTTCATGCTTCGCATAGACATGAGGGATAACACTCCGCCGAGGAAACGACCGGGCCAGACATGAACCTCTTTTTCCGATTCCTGCGGGTTTTCCTGCCCGCCTTCTTCACGAAGGTGCACACTGGCCTGATGGACCTGCACATCGTGCGCTCCGCCGTCTGGCTGGGCGACCAGGACCCGATGGGCCACATGACGAACTCGCGCTATTCCTCTTTCACCGATCTCGGCATGATGAACTACATGGGCCGCACCGGCGCCCTGAAGGCCTACCGCAAACGCGGCTGGATCCCGATCGTCCAGTTCGAATCCTTCAACTATATCCGCATGCTGCGCTTCCCGCAGAAATTCGAGGTGCAGACCCGCCTCGCCGGCTGGGACGGCTCGTTCCTCTGCTTCGAGCACAAGTTCGTCTCGAACGGCAGCGTCTGCGCCGAAAGCCATATGGTCGCGCGTCTCTATGGCCGCAAGAAAGTGAAGATCACCGCCGAGATGGCGCTTGAGGTGCTGGGCCAGACGCTGGAAAGTCCGCCGCTTGATTCCCAGTTCACCCACGCCATCGCCGAATTGAGAGCCCGCGGATGACCGACACGCCCCTGCCCCTGATCATCGATTGCGATCCCGGCATCGATGATGCGGTGATGCTGATCATGGCCTTCCTCAGCCCGCGCCTCAATGTCGAGGCCATCACCACCGTGGCCGGCAACGTGCCCCTCGCCTTCACCAGCCGCAATGCGCGCATGGTCTGTGAGCGGATGGGCCGGGCGGACATTCCCGTCCATGCCGGCTGCCCGCGCCCGATGGCCCGCAAGATGGTCACCGCCGAGGATTTCCACGGCGAATCCGGGATCGCAGGCATGGACGTCTTCGATCCGAAAGCGCCGCTCGCCGCCGGCCATGCCGTCAATGTCCTGATCGACAAGCTCTCCGCCTCGCCCAAAGGCGGCTACACGGTCATCATCTCCGGCCCAATGACCAATCTGGCTACCGCCCTGATCATGGCACCGCACATCGCTAAAGGGATCCGCGAGCTCGTCATCATGGGCGGCGCCGATACCGCCGGCGGCAACATCACGCCCACCGCCGAGTTCAACATCTACGCTGACCCCCACGCGGCTGCCATCGTCTTCGATGCGGGCTTGCCCACCGTCGTGCTCGCCCTCGACGCGACCCACCAGGTGCGCGCCGAGCAGGCCCGCGTGGACCGGATCCGCGCCCTGCCCGGCCGCAATGCCGCCTTGATGGCTGACCTGCTCGACGCCGCCAACCGGCTGGAGCTGCGCTGGCGCCCCGGCATGCAGGTGCCGATGCATGATCCGTCCACGGTCGGCTGGGTGCTCGCCCCGCACCTCTTCCAGACCAAGCGCTGCCGCGTCAGCGTTGTCACCCGTCCGGGCAAGGACTTTGGCCGCACGCGCGTCAAGGACGGCCCGCGCGCCCCCCATCGCTGGGTCACTGTCGCCGATGCAGACGGCTTCTTCGCCCTCGTCGAAGATCTGTTGAAGGCGCGCGCATGATCACCGTCGTCGGCTCGGTCAATCTCGATCTCGTCGCCTCCGGCGCGCCGCTGCCGCATCCCGGCGAAACGGTCACCGGCGCGCGCCTCGCGCGCTATCCGGGCGGCAAAGGGGCGAACCAGGCGCTCGCCGCCGCCCGCCTCGGCCAGAACGTCCGGCTCATCGCTGCCGTCGGGCATGACGACATGGCGGAAGAGGCGCTGAAACTGCTAAGGGCCGGCGGCGTCGATCTCTCCGCCACCCATTCCCTGAACGGTGAGACCACAGGCGTCGCCCTGATCGCCGTCGCGCCGGATGGCGAAAACCTGATCGTCGTTTGTCCGGGGGCGAACAATGCGCTCGCCCCCGCCGATGTCCATAGCGAAGCCATCGGTCACATGATGGGCGTTCTGGAAGTGCCCGTCCCGGTCCTTCTCGCCGCCGCGCAGAAGGCCACAGGCTTCGTCGCCCTGAACCTCGCCCCGGCCCTGCCCGTGCCAGACGCGCTGCTCGCCGAGGCCGATCTCATTGTCGTCAACGAAACCGAAGCCGCCTTCTATGGCGCGGCCCTGCACGCCCCCGGACGCCGTGTGGCCATCTCACTCGGCGGTGACGGCGCAGAGCTCTGGCTAAGCGGCGAGCGGATCGCTTCGGCGCGGCCGCCCGCCGTGCAGGTCGTCGACACAGTCGGCGCCGGTGACACCTTCTTCGCCGCGCTCACCACGGCCCTGATCGAAGGCCAGTCAGACGCAGCGGCCCTGTCCTTTGCTGTCGCCGCCGGAGCAGCCGCCTGCACCCGCCCCGGCGCCCAACCCAGCCTCCCAACCCGCCGCCAGGTCGAAGCCCTGCTGGACTGACCGATCCGCCTCCAAGCTCATGCTGCGCGAAATCGCAGGGTCACGCTCTTTATCCGGATGACCATGCCAGTCCCGATGGTCGTGCTTGCCTCGGCCCCACCCTGGCCCTCCCCGGAACTGGGGGAGGGCCAGGGTGGGGCCGAGGCAAAAGCAAAGCGCCGAAGCGAACCCGTCAGCTCGCCTTGCCCATCCGGCGGCGCTGGACGCTCGAGGGGATGTTCAGGCTTTCGCGGTACTTCGCCACCGTGCGGCGGGCGATGTCGATACCGAAGCCGGTGAGGATCTCGACGATCTGGTCGTCCGACAGGACGTCATCGGCGGCTTCCTCATCGATCAGCTGTTTGATCCGGTGACGGACGGCTTCGGCCGAATGGGCTTCGCCGCCGCCGGTCGCAGGAATCGAGGCGGAGAAGAAGTATTTGAGTTCGAACAGGCCGCGCGGCGTGGCCATGTATTTGTTGGTGGTCACGCGGCTGACGGTCGATTCATGCATCTCGATCGCATCCGCCACCTGTTTGAGGTTGAGAGGCCGCAGATGCGCCACGCCGTGTGCAAAGAAACCATCCTGCTGGCGGACGATCTCGCTCGCCACTTTCAGGATCGTGCGGGCCCGTTGGTCGAGCGACTTGATCAGCCAGGTCGCCGAGGCCGCGCATTCGGAAATGAATTCCTTTTCCTTCTCTCGCATCGGCAGCGCCGTGACCTCAGCGTAATAGGCCTTGTCCATCAGGACACGCGGCAGCGTGTCGGAATTGAGTTCCACCGCATACATGCCGTTCGGCAGCTCACGGACATAAACGTCCGGCGCCACGGCAACGGTCGTATCGCTGGAAAAGCCTGCGCCAGGCTTCGGCGACAATTGGCGCAGCTCAAGCAGCATGTCCTGGACGTCGGCCTT
The DNA here is from genome assembly GCF_016125515.1 of Hyphomonas sp. Classification (GTDB taxonomy): domain Bacteria; phylum Pseudomonadota; class Alphaproteobacteria; order Caulobacterales; family Hyphomonadaceae; genus Hyphomonas. Next base: position 302,574 of record NZ_WGLO01000008.1, on the reverse strand, counting down.
GTCGACACCGCACACATCCATCAGGCCCTTGATGTCATGCTTGGCGACCAGGTGGAGATTGTCGAGCATCGCCTGCATGGCCGGATCCAGACGGCCGCGGTCCTTCAACTGCAGCGCCAGACATTCCGGGATCGAGCGGGCCATCACGCCGGTTGGGTCAAAACCCTGGCAGACGCGCAGCACGGCTTCCACATTCGCGATGTCGGCGCCGAGCGAACGCGCGACATCGTCCAGCGGGGCGCGCAGATAGCCTGTCTCGTCGGTCTCGTCGATCAGGCGGGCCGCGATCAGGCGGTCCACGTCCGAAAGCCCGGCGAAATTCAGCTGCATGTGCAGGTGTTCAGCCAGCGTCACATCGCTCGACAGGTTGGCCGTATAGTCGAAATCTTCGGAAGCCTGCTGGCCACTGCCGGCACTCGACCAGTCGGTCGTGGCCGAAGGGCCGGAGGCGTTGACTGGCTCGCCGGCATCGGAGCCGGTGCCCGGCTCATAAACGTCTTCACCCGGAGCATCGAGCTGTTCGCGCGCTTCCCCCTGCCCCGAGCGGTCATCCAGCGACAGTTCCTCACGGCCTTGCGGCTCGGCGGCTTCGACAACCGGCGCGCCCTCGTCCTCAACCTTGAGCAGCAGCGGATTGCGCTCAAGTTCGGCTTCGACAAACTCGGCAAGCTCCTGGTTCGACAGCTGCAGAAGTTTGATCGCCTGCTGGAGTTGCGGCGTCATTACCAGGGACTGGCCCTGGCGCATGTCGAGAGAATGTTTCATGGCCATAGGCCGCGCCCCCTGAGATCAAGCGGCGAACTGCTCACCCAGATAGACCCTGCGAACGTCTTCATTGCGCAGCACGTTTTCAGGCGTGCCGTCAAAGAGGACAGCGCCATCATACATCACATAGGCCCGGTCCACGATCTGCAGCGTCTCGCGGACCTGGTGGTCCGTGATGAGAACGCCGAGGCCGCGCTGCTTGAGGAAGCGGACAAGGTCGGAAATGTCGGAGATGGCCAGCGGGTCGATGCCGGTGAACGGTTCGTCCAGTAGCATGAAGCTCGGACGAGATGCGAGTGCGCGTGCAATCTCGACACGCCGCCGTTCACCGCCCGACAGGGAGGTGGCCGGCTGCTTGCGGAGGTGTTCCACGTGCAGTTCACTGAGCAGGCTGTCGACCTGGGCCTGGCAGGCAGAGCGGTCTTTTTCGACCAGTTCCGCAACAGCCATGACATTTTCCTCTACACTCATGCCCCGGAAGATCGAGGCTTCCTGGGGCAGGTAACCGACGCCCAGACGGGCGCGTTGGTACATCGGCAGGCGCGTCACATCTTCGCCGTCGATGGAGATCGCGCCGGAATCGGCACCGATCAGTCCCATGATCATGTAGAAACAGGTGGTCTTGCCGGCCCCGTTGGGTCCAAGCAGGCCGACAACTTCGCCGCGGGCGAGGGACAGGGACACGTCGCGCACGACCTGGCGCTTGCCAAACGACTTGGCAAGATTCTGAACCACCAGGCCTTCGGCCGCTTCGATCATCCGATTGTCCATCCTTCTGCAGCCGTTTTCCGGCCTCCCCCAGCCTTAACCCGGCATGCTTAAGATCGGTTTCACCTGTCTGATCAAATTCACTGGTTCTCAGCCGGCTGGCTCGACGGATCGATCACCATCCGTGTGCGTCCGGTGCCGCCTTCAAGCGTCGTACGGCGGTTCTTGACCTCCATGCGCAGGGTCTCGCCTTCGGCGACGTCCCGGTCGCGCATCAGGGCGACCTTGCCGGTCATCGTGATCGTGTCGGTCGCGAGTTCGTAAACGCCGCGGTCACCTTTGGCCTTCAGCTCCGGCGTCACGTAATAAACGTTACCCTCAGCGACGATATTCTCAACCTGTCCGAACCCGCCAACGATGCTGGAATTGCCGGGCTTGGCGGGCTTGCCGGTGAACCGGATGGTCACGGTGTCAGCCCGCAGGCGCGCCGAGCCCTGCTGGATGTCGACATTGCCGACCAGCAGCACCTTGTGTTCGTTCTCGAGGCTCTCGGTACGGGCCGAGTTGATATAGATCGGGCCGCCTTCAGAAGAGATCTGTGCGACGGCCGGGGCGGCCATCATCGCCAGTCCAAGGGCTGCGCCGGCGGCTTTACGGAGTGCCATCTTGCTCACTTTCAGACGTTGCAGGCTCTTCGGCCGGTTGAGGATAGATCACAGTGCGCACATTGCCCGTAAAGACAATCCGGTTGCCACCATCGAGAATTTCATACGAGTCCGCCTCGATATCGCCAAGGGGGCCTTTGCCTTGCAAAGGTGAAAGTCCCTCCACCCTGTCCTCACCGAGGATCAGGCGGGCACCCTTGGTCGAGAAGGCATAGCCGGCGCTGTCGCGGATGTTCACGTCCTCGTAGAGTTCCAGCACACCCTTCTCGCGGTCGTAGAAACCGGTCGGGGCCTTCAGTTCGGCGCCGTTGCCGTCCCGCATCACCGGATTGACGAGGTCGACCACACCATTCGCCGAGCGGCGGCGCTGGGCCGCGTCGGCGGTGATCGTGAAGACCTGCCCTTCGGAATCGCGCCCGGTGAAGCGCGGATTGATCATCGTGACAGCGTCATCGTCACGAACGGCGGGTGGGCGGGCATCCTGGCTGAGGGCGCTGCGGAAAACGAAGCCCAGGAACAGGCCGATCGAAACCGCCGCGGCCCCGACAAGCCCATAGCGCAGGTAGCGCACACGTTCCGACCGGCGGCGCGCCTGGGCCAGCGTGAGCTGACGCTTGGGCGCCCACAGCGTGGCGGGGTCGTGGTGAAGGCTGGCGTCCATGGTGGGCGGCCTGATCCTGCGATGGTTTCAGGCTCCATGCTTACCCGCGATGGCGCCGGAGTGAAAGCGCGGGCGGCAGCGTTCAGCTGTGTGCGAAGATGTCTTCCTCGCCCCAACCGGCAAGGTCGAGCTCCGCACGCACCGGCAGGAAGCCGAAACAGGCCTCGGCGAGCCCCAGGCGGCCCTCACGCACGAGCATCGCCTCCAGGCCCGCCTTGATCTGGTGCAGGTACAGCACATCAGAGGCCGCATACTGGATCTGTGCGTCCGACAGCGTGTCGGCGCCCCAATCGGAGCTCTGCTGGGCCTTGGACATGTCGATGCCGGCGATCTCGCGGGCAACATCCTTCAGGCCATGGCGGTCGGTATAGGTCCGGGCGAGCCGGGACGCGATCTTGGTGCACCAGACCGGCGCGACCGTGATCCCCATCCATTTGCGCATCATGGCAATATCGAAGCGCGCAAAATGGAACAGTTTGACCACCTTGGGATCGGTCATCAGCGCCTTCAGGTTCGGGCAGTCGAAGTCCCGGGTCAGCTGCACCAGATGCGCCGTGCCATCGCCGGCGGACAGCTGGACGAGGGTCAGGTAATCCCGGTTCGGATTGAGCCCCATCGCTTCTGTATCGACCGCCACGACGGGACCGAAGCTGAGACCTTTGGGGAGATCCCCCTTGTGCAGCGTAATCTGGCTCATCTGCGGCCCTTAGCATGCTGCCCGTTAAGGGCAAGTGTGCAGCCCGCCTCAGCCAGCGGCTTTCTTCGCCGCCACCAGGGCCGTATCGAGCGCGGAAAGGAAGCGTGAGCGGTCGGCTTTCGAGAAGGGCGCCGGGCCGCCCGCGCCGATTCCGGCGACGCCGACGCGCAGGTCGGCCATGATGGCCCGTGTGGCGAGCGCGCCGCCAATTGAGTCCGGCGTAAAGGGCCTGCCGGTCGGGCCGAGCACCCGGGCGCCGGCCTTCAGGCAGCGATCCGCGAGCGGAATGTCCGCCGTGACAACGACATCCAGCGGCGTCGCTGCCTCCGCGATCCAGTCATCGGCGGCATCGAAACCGTCGCTGACGATCTTGCGCGAAACCAGCGGATGTTCCGGAATGCGGATATAGGAATTGGCCACGATCACCACCGCCACCTGATGGCGCACGGCGACCTTGTAGATCTCGTCCTTCACCGGACAGGCATCGGCATCGACGAGAATGCGGGAACTGGCTCCCATGCTCAGGGCGCGTCCATTTCGGATATCCAGAGCCGGATCAGTGCGAGACCTTCGGGGTCCGGCGTCGAGCGGCCGAGCTCCGGCATGGCGATGCCGGGTTCGGTCGAGCCGATCCGGTAGGCCATGATGGACCGGTCCGGCGCGCCGGGCACGATCACCTTGAACAAGGTCCCTGCCCCGCGCCCGGCTGCGACCGGATGCTTGCCGATGCCGAGCTTGACCGGATCGGTCTCGGTCGCGGCCAGCCAGAGACCGGAATTGGACGCCGAGCCGTCCGGCTTGTGACAGTGGGCGCAGTTGATATCGAGCCAGGCCCGGGCACGGACATCTGCCGGCAACGAAACGTCGAACACTTCCGGCGCAGCCGGCACGCTCGCCGGAAGAGCGTCGAGCAGGCCGCGCGAGACCCAGTTCTCGAGCTGCTCATGGTGGTTGAGGTTGCGCGCCTTCGGGCCGATCGGCGAAAGCGCGCTGCCGGCCTGATGGCAGGTCTTGCACTGGTTCTGGTTGGGGACGGAATAGTTGAAGCGGATCGGGGCGCCCTGCGGTGTGACCGTCTCGATGGTGCGGTGCCCGCCCACCGGGGAATAGACCGCCTCGGTGCCCTCTTCATTCCAGATATAGGGAAACGCCGCCCAGCCGGACGCCTTGTGGATCAGGAGACGTGTCTCGACGCGGTATTGCCCTTCGGACGGGGCGCGCAGGTCGGGCGCGAACGCGAAGGTTTTCACCAGCACGGTGCCGACCGGAAAATCGAACGCATCGACCGGATCATAGGCGGCTTGCGCTTCGCCCGGCACGAAGACGAAGCGGTGTTTCAGCGCATTGTCCGAGAACAGGGGATTGATCAGGTCATAAGGCACAACCCCCTTGGCGGGCTTTTCGGACGCGAGGTTCGCAAACAGTCCGTACTCGGACAGCGTCTGCGCCGGGGTTTCGGCGAGGATCAGGTCAAGGTTCGGGCCGGACGGTTTGCCGGCGCTGCACGCGCCGAGAAATACAGCCAGGAACAGGGCAGCGAGACGCATGCTCAGCTCTTGTCCTGCGGCAGGACGATGGCGGCCGGCTCCATCGGCGGCGTCGAAGCGGGGCGCTCCGTGGACGGCTTGATCTTCGCCGCGTCCAACGGATAGGCGCCGACGCCGAGATTCAGGAAGCCGACATCTTCGGCCTCGCCGATGGTCAGGTTGACATCGGTGGCTTCGGCGCCCGGCCAGCTGGTCACGCCGTCCCAGACGATGGGCGGCAGCGTGCCGCCGACAGCGGCGGCGAGCGGCGCCAGCATGCCCTGCGGATCTGTTCCGCCATCCGCATACCGGTTGGCGCGCAACACGATGTCCCGCGGCAGCGGATTGTATTTTTCATCCGTGAACGGCTGGGTGTAGGCATTGATCATCACGTGCGCCGACCGGTTCGATTCGAACGTGTTGTCGAACACGTGCACATTGCGGTTGGCCATGATGATCACGCCCGTGCCCGATGGCACACCGGCGACGATATTGCCGGCCGGGGCGAAGTTGCGCGTATTGTTCGCAAGGATCTCGTTCGAGAAGATGCGGGTCGTGCTGCCGCCCATGACCGGCAAGTCCGGCAGGTCGAACACCAGGATACCGCCGGTATTGTTGCGGGCGATATTGCCATAGACGTCCGCGCCGGTGGAGTTCTCGATCTCGATACCGGCCACGTTGAATTCGGCAATCGAGTTGCGCACGATGATGTTCGAGGACTGGCCGACATAGATGCCGGCATCCGAGGCCCCGCGCACAGTGACGTTCTCGATCAGCACGTCTTTCGATTCGACCGGGTAGACGCCGTAGGCGCCGTTGGTCTCGTCCGGCTCACCGCTCCATTCTACGGTCAGGTATTTATAGGTGATCCGGTCGGCGCCCTTGGACTTGATGCCGTCGCCCTTGGTATCGCGCACGGCGAAGTCCATCAGCGTCACGTCATCGGACGTGACAAGCAACCCCTCCCCTGCGCCGGACTGCTGCGCGAAGTCCAGGATCGTCTTGTCCTGGCCCGCGCCGCGCAGCGTGACACCGTTGACATCCAACGACAGCGAATCAGAGAGCGCGAAGGTGCCTTCCGGCATCAGGATGGTGTCGCCCGGCTTGGCCGAGATCAGGGCGCCCTGCAGCGTCGCGCCGAAATCACCCTCGGCCGACAGCGGCACCGGGCCGGCAGGCGCGGCGTCAACAGGGGCCGGCTTCTCGCCGCAGGCGGCAATCAACAGGACAAGCGGTGCGGCGAGCGCGGCGTGCGAAAATTTCATGGAATTCTCCCCGGATCGGACGCGCCAAGTGTCAACGCCTAACGGGGGAAAAGCAAGGCGGCGGGGACCGGCGCCGGCTCAAAAATAACCCCGGCCGGCGGCGTGCCGGCCAAGGCTGTTGTCTGGTCAGGGCTGCAGCGTCAGTGGACGCTGAGCGGGTTCAGGTCGTTCGCCAGAGCGGCGGCAAAGGCGGCTTCGCGGCCTTCCACGATGGCAAGGCGCTGGCCATCGGCCGAAGCGACAACGAACAGATCATCGGGATCTGAAACATCGTCGAGGGCATCCGGCGGCAAGAGGCTGCGGATTTCGCCGTCATCGAGATGGCGGATATAGACGAAGGAATTGCCTTCAAAGGCGGTCGATTTCAGGCCGGTCGTCATGGGTCCACTCCTTTCCGCGCCCCGGGTCGGGAACGCTGGCAGGCTGGCTGCCTGCCATGACAGGAAAGTGGGCCTCGAATGTGTCCGGTTCAAGCACCGGGATGCGGCAAGTTCACGGCGCGAGCTCACAGGCCCGTGTTTGCGAGGCCCGGTGCACGGAATTTGACGGATCTGCCTAGAAAACAGGTCCTGGTGGAGCCAGACGGAATCGAACCGACGACCTCTTGCATGCCATGCAAGCGCTCTCCCAACTGAGCTATGGCCCCTGACCGGGAAGCGGGAGGATTAGTCTCAGCCTCTCGCGCTTTCAAGTCCTATTTATCACCGTTCATCATCATCGTCGTCGAGGGCGAGGTCATCGTCGCCCTCATCGTCGTCGTCGATCTCGAAATCCTCGTCGTCATCGTCGGCGATGATCACATCATCGTCTTCGTCATCGGCGCCGTCTTCGGTGAATCCGGCCGGCACCTTGCCCGGCGCAGGCGTTTCTTCCTCGTCCTCGGCATCCTCGATGATCACGTCATCGTCTTCGCCGACGAGTTCCTTGGTTTCTTCCTCGTCGTCCTCTTCGTCCTCGATCTCTTCGACCTCGGCGCTTTCATCGTCGTCGTCCCGGACGACGGCATCGTCCTCCTCGTCGACATCGTCATCATCCTCCGCGACGGCCTTCACGGCGGCGCGGGCGGCCTTCGCCTTCACCTTGGTGATGGTGGTGCGGATCACTTCGTCTTCCGGATCAAATTCAGCGCCGCATTTGGGGCAAACCGCCGGGCGCTTGTTGAGATCGTAGAACCGCGACTCGCAGGACGGGCAGACCTGCTTTGTTCCGAGCTTGTCCTTGGACACGGGGGCGCGCTCCTCTTTGAGGTAAAAGGCCTATTGGAAGTTGGCGCGCTTGCCATGAACGCCCGGCGCTGTCAAAGCCCGAATTCAAGTCGCCATTCTCTTATCAGCAGGGCATTCTCCATGGTCTGGACCAGCCGACCCGTGCGCCGCCTCAGCGGCACCATCCGCGCCCCGGGTGACAAGTCATGCAGCCATAGGGCCCTGATCTTCGGGGGACTGGCCTCCGGGACCAGCCGGTTCACCGGCCTGCTGGAGGGGGATGACGTGATCCGGACCGGCCGGGCGATGGCCGCGCTGGGGGCGGAAGTGGCCAATACAGGCCCCGGCGCCTGGGAAGTCCGCGGCGTGGGCCCGAGGGGTCTCACCTCCCCCTCGGACGTGCTGGATTTCGGCAATTCCGGCACCGGTTCGCGCCTGATGATGGGCGTGATGGCAGGGTTCGACCTGACCGCAGATCTGTGCGGGGACGCCTCGCTCTCCTCGCGCCCGATGAACCGGGTATTGAACCCGCTGCGACAGATGGGGATGCGCGATACGGCCGGAAAGGAGGGCCGCCTGCCCTTCACCCTGACAGGATCGAGCGCCCTGGAAGCGATCTACTACGCCCCGCCCCAGGCCAGCGCGCAGGTCAAGTCGGCCATCCTGCTGGCGGGCCTCAACGCAGTTGGCACAACCACCGTTCTGGAAGCCAAGGCAACGCGGGACCATACCGAGCGGATGCTGCAGGGCTTTGGCGCCAAGCTCGGGTTCAGGTCGAACCCTGGCGGGGCGAGCGAAATCTCCATCGAGGGCAAGCAGAAGCTGTTTGCTGTCGACGCGGCGATTCCGGGCGACCCGTCCTCGGCCGCCTTCCTGATCGCCGCCGGCATCCTGTCGCCGCAGGGCGATGTGATGGTGGAAGGCGCGATGTCGAACCCCACCCGGTCGGGCTTCTATGACGCCGCAAACCTGATGGGCGCCCATCTCGGCGCCGAGGAACGCGGCGAAGCGGCCGGCGAACGGCTGATCGACCTGCATGCCGGCTATGCGGACCTCAAGGGAATCGCCGTGCCGACGCGCCTCGTCGCCTCGATGATCGACGAGTTCCCGATCCTGGCGGTGCTCGCGGCTTTCGCGACGGGCGAGACGCGGGTGACCGGCGCCGACGAGCTGCGCGTGAAGGAGAGCGACCGGATCAAAGCGATTGTCGCGATGCTGCGCGTAAACGGCGTCGAGGTCGAAGAGACCGAGGACGGCTTCACGGTTCAGGGCTGCGGCGGCGCGGTGCCGGGCGGCGGCGTGGTCGAGACGCGCCACGACCACCGCATCGCGATGAGCGCGCTGGTTATGGGAACAGCGGCGCAAAAGCCGGTAAGCGTGGACGACGTGTCGATGATTGACACCAGCTATCCGGAATTCCTCGGCCACATGGCGGCGCTGGGGGCGGATATCGGCGCCGGATAAAACGGGACGGGCCGTTCCCAGACCGGAACGGGAAGCGCATAGTGTGGGCTCGTTCAGGAACACGCCCGATGGCCCATCGACTGAAATTCGACCGCGACCAGTTTGCTGCCGATTGCGCGGCGGCGCTGCGGGAGACGGACGGAATGTTGGCGGTTCGCGAGGTGCTGACGCGTGCGCTGAACGATCCGGGCGCGGTACTGGCAGGGCTCGGCGAGCCAACACAGGCGGCCATGGACGTGCTGCTGCGCTCCGACACGCTGACGATCTTCGCCGCAACCTGGACGCCGCGCATGAGCCTGCGCCCGCATGATCACAACATGTGGGCGCTGATCGGCATCTATACTGGCCGCGAGGACAATATCCTGTGGCGTGAGACTAAGGGCGGGTTGGAAGCGCGCGGCGCGAACTGCCTGTTCGAAGGCGATGTCGCCACGCTCGGCAAGGACGCGGTACATTCGGTGACCAATCCGCTGACGCGCTTCACCGGCGGGCTGCACATCTATGGCGGCGACTTCTTCGCCACCGAGCGCCACCAGTGGGACCCGGAAACTCTGGAGCAGCAGCCCTCCAATGGCGAAGTGATCCGCGCGATCTTCGCGGAGGAGAATGCGCGTTATCAAAGCGGCTTGCCGTAGCGATAGAAATTGACGCGGCGCGCCACCAACTGCCACCTCGAGATCTCGGTATGTTTCATGCCTTGTCCTGCCCGGGAATGAACTCAGGCCAGACCGGGAGCGCTTGAGGGCAATTCGGCGCCGGGGCGAATAGTTCGGAAGGTTTTGATGGTCGTTGCGTGCGACTCAAGCTCCCGGATAGAAGGGGACAAATGTATATTTGTCAGGCCTGTTGGGACGCCGCTGATGATGACTTCGAGGACTATTGTCGCTGGCGGCGCAATCGCTCTGCTAATGAGCACACCGGTGACGTCCGCGACCGCTGAGAGTGGAAACGGCGATGTCTCGGCGCTGACATGCGCGGCGGCTTATCAGCTGGATTGGCAAGCCACGACCTCGCCCGAACGTAGCGCGGCAGACCGCGCGGGCGCAGAAAAAACGCTCGCCGCCATGAGCGACACGAAGGACGCCGGCGCCGCCGTCGCGCAGCAAGCCGCCGCGCTGGAGGCGCAAGTGGGCGCGGACAGCACCAGGTTGGCCGAGATCGTCGAAGCCTGCGACCTGGCATGGAGCGGCAACGCTTCAGAATATGCCACGCAATACGCCCCGCCGCCTGAAACTTCCATGACGGCCAGCGCCGGGATTATGACATTTGAGAACTCTCAGACCGAGTATTCACCGCAAGCCCCGCCGGCCGCGACTTCGGCCGAGTGCGACACAACCGAACGGCGTGCCACGGGTATCATAAACACATGGACCTACGCGATGGAGGACTATTTCGCAGGCGGAGTGCGTGACTATGATCAGGAACGTGAGTTGAGCGACCTGTATCGCCGCCTCCGTAGCCGCCTGGAGGACGAGCTGTCGGTCGCTGAAACCTATAGCTGCGAGCCTCTTACCCGCGAGATTCGGTTTGTCCTTGGCGATTGGGACAACCCCTTCTGAGCGCACCCCTACCCTAGCGGCAGAATTGACGCGGCGCGCGCCCGCGCCATTGTGCGGGCATGACAGACCTGCACGCCCCCCTCTCCCTCGCCCGTGGCCCCGCCCTGAAGAACCGCTTCATGCTGGCCCCGTTGACCAACTGGCAAAGCCATGCAGACGGCGTGCTGAGCGATGATGAATATCGCTGGCTGACCTACCGGGCTGAAGGCGGCTTTGGTCTGACGATGACCTGCGCGGCGCATGTGCAGGCCAAGGGCCAGGGCTTTCCCGGCCAGCTGGGCATCTTTGCGGACAAGCACCTGCCCGGCCTCTCGCGCCTGGCCAAAGGTCTGAACCAGACCGGTACGCATTCGGTGGTGCAGCTGCACCATGCCGGCATGCGCAGCCCGAAGGAACTAATCGGCGAGGCGCCGCACTGCCCCTCGGCCAATGACGAGTTCGGCGCGCGGGCGATGACCCTCGACGAGGTGAAGGCCTCGCGGGACGCGTTCATTGCGGCGGCAGTGCGCGCGGAAAAGGCGGGCTTCCACGGCGTGGAACTGCACGGGGCGCATGGCTACCTGATCTGCCAGTTCCTGAGCGCCGAGGTGAACAAGCGCACGGACGAATATGGTGGCAGCTTCGAGAACCGCGCGCGGTTCCTGTATGAATGTATCGAAGGCGTGCGCGCTGCCTGCGGCAAGGACTTTTCGCTGGGTGTGCGCCTGTCGCCGGAACGCTTCGGGATGGACCTTGGCGAGATCTTGAAGCTCGCGGGCGCGCTGCTGAACGATGACCGGATCGACTATCTCGACATGTCCCTGTGGGACAGTTTCAAGGAACCTGCCGACGAGGCCTTCAAGGGAAAGTCGCTGGTCGAACTGTTCGGCGCCCTTCCTCGCGGCACCTGCCGGCTGGGCGCGGCAGGCAAGATCACAACCGGCCGAGATTGCCTGAAAGCCCTGGCAGCCGGGCTCGACTTCGTGGTCATCGGCCGCGCCGCGATCCTGCATCATGATTTCCCGGCCAGGGTGGCGAAGGACAATTGTTTCGAGCCGATCGCCCTGCCCGTGCCGGAAGGCCATCTGAAGGCCGAACGCCTCGGTCCGGCTTTCCTCAATTACATGAAGACCTGGAAGGGCTTCGTCGCCGAGACAGCCTGACATAATCCGCCTGCAGACAAGACAGAAACGACAAAGGGAGACATATCATGCAGATCACCAAGGACACCGCCGCCGTCGTGACCGGCGGCGCCTCGGGCCTCGGCCAGGCGACCGCCCGCGCCCTCGCCAAGGCCGGGGCAAAAGTTGCCATCTTCGACATCAACGCCGAGGCCGGCGAAGCGACCGCCAAGGAAATCGGCGGCATGTTCTGCAACGTCAACATCATGGACGAGGCGAGCTGTGTGGCCGGCTTCGAGAAGGCCCGCGCGGCGAATGGCCAGGAGCGGATCACGGTCCACTGCGCCATGGCCGCCAAGGGCGGCAAGACACTGAGCTGGGACAAGGAGAATGCCCGCTACAAACGTCTGCCGACGGAAGACTACGCGTTCGGCGCGCAGGGCGTGCTGGTGGCCTCCTACCGGATCGCCTCGCTGTCGGCCGAGGGCATGGCCTACCTGCCGGAACTGGAGGATGGCGAACGCGGCTGCATCACGCTGACGGCCTCGGTCGCCGCACAGGACGGCCAGATCGGACAGGTTGTCTACGGCTCGTGCAAGGCAGGCGTGAACGGCCTCGTGCTGCCGATGGCACGCGACCTGATGGATATCGGCATCCGGGTGAACTCGATCATGCCGGGCATCTTCGCGACGCCGCTCATGCTGCGCGCCTCCGACAAGGTGCTCAACAGCCTTGCGGCTTCGGTGCCCTTCCCCAAACGCCTCGGCAAACCGGAAGAGTATGCCTCGCTCGCCCTGCAGCTGGCGACGAACACCTATTTCAACGGCCAATGTATCCGCCTCGATGGCGGCATCCGGATGGCGCCGAGGTGAAACCTAAATTGCGCTCACCCCCGCCGAGGCGGGGTGTGAGCGAAAGCCGGGGAACTTGACTCGCCCCCGCCCCTCCTCCACTCCCCGGCGCCATGATCATAGCGATTGATGGCACAACAGCTTCCGGCAAGGGGACGATCGCGAAGCGGTTGTCGGCCTATTACGGGCTGCCGCACATGGACACCGGGCGGCTCTACCGAGCGGTCGGCGTGGCGGCGATGAAACAGGGCGTGCCGCTCGACGCGGCGGGGCCTCTGGCCGATATCGCCCGCGCGCTGGACCTGTCAGACTTCGTGGAACACGAGTTGCGGTCGGCCGAGGCCGGCAAGGCGGCGAGCATTGTGGCGGCGATCCCGTCCGTGCGCCAGGCCCTGTTCGAGCTGCAACGGGCCTTTGCAACCCGCGAAGGCGGCGCCCTGCTCGACGGGCGTGATATCGGCACGGTGATCGCCCCTGACGCCGACGTGAAGCTGTGGGTGGACGCGGACGTTAACCAGCGGGGCGCGCGGCGCTGGAAGGAATTGTCGGAGGCCGGCGATCCGGTCACGCTGGACGAGGTGATCCGGCAGCTCGAAATCCGCGATGCGCGCGATCAGGGCCGCGCCGACGCCCCTGCGGCCATGGCCGCCGATGCCATCTTGATCGATACGACTGATCTCACTATAGACGCGGCTGTGGAAAAGGCGCTGGCTGCCGTTGAGGCCGCCCTCGCTCGTGGAAAGACTGCCTGAGGGCCCCTGGGGCTCAATCCAAACAGGCGGTGCCGCAACAGATCAAGACCACCCCAAGGGGCCGGATGTCCGCAGGCTGCAATGGTGCACGCCTGCCTTTGAACCATTCATGCCCTTACCCGGAGAGAAAATGTCCAACCAAATGAACCCCACGTCGGCCGACTTTGCGTCGATGTTCGAAAGCTCGGCAGCTGCCGGCGCCATGCAGGAAGGCCAGGTCATCCCGGCCACCGTCCTGCGCATCGATAACGACGCGATCGTTGTCGACATCGGTCTGAAGACCGAAGGCCGTATCCCGGTCAAGGAATTCGCCCTCGAAGACAAACAGCCGGCCCCCGGCGACATCGTCGATGTGTATCTCGACCGCATCGAGAACGCCCTCGGCGAGGCCGTTCTCAGCCGCGACAAGGCCCGCCGCGAAGAGCGCTGGGTCAAGCTCGAGCGCAGCTTTGCCAAAGGCGAGCCCGTCAAGGGCGCCATCTCCGGCCGCGTCAAGGGCGGCTTCACGGTCGACCTGGGCGGCGTCAACGCCTTCCTTCCCGGTTCGCAAGTCGACATCCGCCCGGTGCGCGATGTCGGCCCGCTGATGGGCGAAGTGCAGCCGTTCGCCGTGCTGAAACTCGACCGCGTGCGTGGCAACATCGTCGTCTCGCGCCGTGCGATCCTGGAAGAGAGCCGCGCCGAACAGCGCGCCGAAATCGTCAGCGACATGGCCGAAGGCGATGTGCGCAAGGGCGTCGTCAAGAATATCACCGATTACGGTGCGTTCGTTGACCTCGGCGGCATCGATGGCCTGCTGCACGTCACCGACATGTCCTACAAGCGCATCAACCACCCCTCGCAGGTGGTCGAAGTGGGTCAGGAAGTCGAAGTCCAGATCATCAAGATCAACCCCGAGACCCAACGTATCTCGCTCGGCATGAAACAGCTGGGTTCGGATCCGTGGGACAACATCTCGGCCCGTTACCCGACGGGCGCCCGCCTCAAGGGCACGGTCACCAACATCACCGACTACGGCGCCTTCGTGGAGCTGGAAGACGGTGTCGAAGGCCTGATCCACGTCTCGGAAATGAGCTGGACCAAGAAGAACGTGCACCCCGGCAAGATCCTCTCGACCTCGCAGGAAGTCGAAGTGGAAGTGCTGGACGTCGATTCCGACAAGCGCCGCATCTCGCTCGGCCTCAAGCAGACCATGGACAATCCGTGGGATGCCTTCCTGGCTGAACATCCGATCGGTTCGGAAATTGAAGGCGAAGTGCGCGGCATCACCGAGTTCGGCCTGTTCGTGGGCCTCGGCCCGGACCTGGACGGCATGGTGCACATCAACGACATCTCGTGGGACAAGCCGGGCGACCAAGCCATCGAAGCCTACACCAAGGGCGACCGTGTCCACGCGAAGGTGCTTGATGTCGACGTCGACAAGGAACGCATCTCGCTGGGCATCAAGCAGCTGTCGGGTGACCCGATCGAAGCGGCTGGCGATGCCGGCATCAAGCGCGGCTCGACCGTCACCTGCACGGTGTCGGAAGTGACCTCGGGCGGTCTGGAAGTCGAATTCGGCAACCCGCCGGTCCGCACCTTCATCCGCCGTTCGGACCTCAGCCGTGACCGCGCCGACCAACGCCCCGAGCGTTTCGCCGTGGGTGACAAGGTCGACGCAAAAGTCGTGACCGTTGACCGGGCGACGCGCCGCGTCTCCCTGTCGATCAAGGCTCTGGAGATCGCTGAAGAAGCCGAAGCCGTTGCACAGTATGGTTCGGCAGATGCCGGCGCCTCGCTGGGCGACATCCTCGGCGCAGCCCTCGCTTCCTCGGGTACCAAAGGCAAAGCCAAGTCTGCTCCGGCCACGAAGGGCGATGCCAAGTCCCTCGACGCACGAGGCCGTCTCACCGCCCCGCAAGGCGATGCGGATGACCTGAAGCAGATCAAGGGCGTCGGTCCGGCGTTCGAGAAGAAGCTGAACGAAGCAGGCATCTTCCACTTCTGGCAGGTCGCCGCACTGTCGGCCGATCAGGTTGCGAGCCTCGAAGAAGAGCTCGCCTTCCAGGGCCGGATGGAGCGTGATGACTGGAAGGGCCAGGCTGAACAGCTGATGTCCGAAGGCTGAGACCAGCCGGGCCCGGCAACGCGGCCTATCTAAAATTCAAGCAATGTTTGCGGCGGGGGCCTAGCGCTCCCGCCGCAAATGCGTTTAATATCAACAGGATGCTGAAGTCTCAACTCATCGATAAGCTCGCGGCTGAATACCCGCACCTGCGTCACGAAGACGTGGAGAAGGTTGTAAACGTGATCCTGGACGAGATCGGCGAAGCGCTGTCGCGCGGCGACCGGGTGGAATTGCGCGGCTTCGGCGCCTTTTCGGTCCGCCAGCGGGACGCCCGCCGCGGACGCAATCCGCGTACCGGCGAGCCTGTGAAAGTTCCCGCCAAGGCTGTCCCGTTCTTCAAGGCCGGCAAGGAATTGCGCGCCCGCGTCAATGGCGGCGACGATCCGGAAGCCCGGTGAAGCGGCCTGTCTTGCGCAGGCTTCATGTCAGCCCCGCTTGACGCTGCGCTCAAACCCCGCAATCTGAACCTGTAGCTTTGGGTAGCCGGATTTCGACAAGGGGGAATTATGCTCAAGGAATTCAAAGAGTTCGCGATGAAGGGCAACCTCATCGACATGGCCGTGGGCTTTGTCATGGGCGGCGCGTTCGCAACGGTCGTCACCGCCTTCATCCAGGGCGTGTTCCTGCCGCTTCTGGCGCCGATCATGGGCGGGCTCGACCTGTCCACGCTCAAGGTTACCATCTCGCCGGCCGTCGTGGACGCTGCCGGGGAAGTGACCAAACCGGCCGCCATCATGGAGATCGGCGCGTTCGTGTCGGCCTGTATCTCGTTCCTGATCGTCGCTTTCGTGATGTTCATGCTGATCAAGGGCATGAACACGCTGAAGAAAAAGGAAGAAGCTGCCCCTCCCCCGGCCCCGCCGCGCCAGGAAGTGCTGCTGGAAGAAATTCGCAACCTGCTCGCCAAACAGAGCTGATTGCGTCACGTCGTTCACACGGTGTTAGGGATTACACCTGCATTCTCGTGAACAGTAGAGTACCCGAGTAGAGTAGTGAGGGGCGGCCAAACGGCCGCCCTTCTTTTTTGGCCGGATGTTTGCCCGGCTCCGGATCAGATTTTGGCGTAGCTGACGATTTCGTATTCTATTCCATCTGCATCAAAGAAATAGAAGCGGCGGCCAGGCTCATAGTCGCCATGGCTGAAGGGCACGAGACCCTTGGCAATCACCTTACGCTCCACGCGATCCAGATCGTCCACTTCGATGCCGACATGGTTCAACGGCGCGCCTTTCTTGAACCCCGCCCTCGCGCCCGGCTGGGGCGGGGCAGCATAGACGGCCAGATAGTCCGTGTCGGTTCCGACATGGATGGTGAAACCGCCCGCCATCGCAGGGCCCTGCCAGCGGATCTTCCAGCCCAGCAGGTCCACCAGCATCTGCGCGGTGCGGGCCGGGTCGCTGACGGTGAGGTTTACGTGTTCAAGTCGTGTCTGCGCCATGTTCCGTTGTCCTTTTCTCAGCTGCGGAAGGGTTGACGCCCGCCTTGTGCAACCTCAACCTAGATTTAGGTCAAGGATTATTTTGGAAGTGCCTCATGCGGGCAGATGATGTGATGCTGATCGGCGACATCGCCGCGCGCACGGGCCTGTCTGTGTCGGCGATCCGCTTCTACGAAGCCAGGGGCCTGATCACGCCGATCCGCAGCCCGGGCGGCCAGCGCCGGTTCCGCCGTGCGGATATTCGGCGCCTCTCCTTCATTCGGATCGCCCAGCAGCTGGGCCTGTCGATCGAGGACATCGCCGGCGAACTCGCAAGACTGCCGAGCGGCCGGACACCGACGGCGGAAGACTGGGCCCGGATCAGCCGCTCGATCCGCGCCTCGCTCGATGCCCGGATCGCCACGCTGCAGCAGGTGCGCAGCCGCCTCGACGGCTGTATCGGTTGCGGCTGCCTGTCCCTCAAGAAATGCGCGCTCTACAATGCCGGCGACAAGGCCGGCGCGACCGGCGCCGGGCCGCGCTACCTGCTGGGCGAGACGCCATAGGCGCCGAGCGGCCCGAGGCCCAGCGCGCCTGCCAGATCATCATGAGCGCCTTCGGTGAAATGGAAGGTCTGCCAACCGCGGCCGCGCGCGGCGAGGATGTTCTCGTGCAGGTCGTCCACCAGCAGGATCTCGCCGGGATCTGCGCCGAGCTCGGTTTCGATATGCGCGAAATAGGCCGTGTCGGGCTTGGCGATCCGCATGCGGCCCGCCGCAAAGATGCGCTCCATATGCGCGCCGAAGCCCATATCAGTCTCAATATAATGGGTGCGGTGGATCTCGTTGTTGGTGGCCATCACATTGCGCACGCCCTTGCCCTTCAGGGCACTAACAATCGCCAATGTGTCATGGTCCGGGATCGCATCCTTGTGGAACCAGTAGTCGAGTATCTCGCGGGCGCGCCCTTCGGCGCCGTTCTGCTGCGTCCATTCAGTGACAAGTTCCACGAGGCACGCCTCGCCGACCATCGCCTTCTGGAACCGCCCGCCGAACAGGTGGGCACTGAAGGATTTCAGCGACAGGCCGAGGTCGCGCTCGAAGTCGCGCGACCAGGCGAAGGCGCCATTCTGGATGTTGCGATTGAGGACGCCGTCAAAGTCCCAGGCGACGCACTTAAGACGGCTGGGATCGGGCGCGGTCAATATTCGTAGGTCTCGACCTTGTCGAGCTTGATCGTATAGGCCGCGTCCGCCAGCTCGCTGTTCTGGGTCTGCGTATAGATCGTGCCTTCGATCCAGACGGCCTGGGCGAGATCCTTCATCTTGATCGGCTTGTCGGCCATCACGAAGATGGTCTGGTTCGGCGGCGGCGGCGGCGCGTGGATGCAGGCCCCGAAATACGGCACCAGCAGGAATTCCTTGATCTGCGCATCGGCGCCGTATTCGAACGGCACGGTATAGCCCGGGATGCGGATCTTCTTGCCGTTGAGTTCCTTCACCGTGTTGAACGTGCCGATCTGCACGGCGGTGTCTGCGGCCGAGCCTTCCGACACGCCGGCGCCGGAATAGAGCATCGCCATCTGCGCCTGGTACATCTGGGCGAGGCGTTCTTCTTCGCCTTCGGGCATCAGGTCTTCCCAGCCGATCCGCTGGATACCGCGGGCGGCGAGTTCCTCGTCGCGCTTCTTGGCATCGGCGGCGCGCTGGGCGGCCTTGGCCTCGCGGGCGGCGGCGCGGTCTGCGGCGGTCTCACCAATCTTGTCGCCGACCTGCGGGCCGGATGTGGCTTCAGCTTCTGTCACCTCGACCGCCGTTTCAGCCGCAGGCGCGGCCTCGGCTGTCTGGACTGTCGCTGCTTCTGCGGCTGCAGCAGGCGCAGAAGCGTCGGCAGTGTCCGAAGACGGCGCAGCGCCGCAAGCGGCGAGGCCCAGCATCAGCGTGGCGGTAAGGGCGGAGGCGTGAAGCGTTTTCATCATGTGTTCCTAATTAAGCGGCCCGGGCGCCAGACGCCAGAGCCGAAAACCATGACTTACAGCCGCACGCTGAGCCCGTCGGCCAGCGAACGGCGCATTGCGGTGGCGGCCGGGATCGCCCCGATCACCAGCGAGGCGAGCGTGACCGCGCCGAGCACGGCGAGATCCACCATTCCCGGCAGGCCCTGCCCGAAGGAGACGCCATACTGGGCCTGCAGCAGCGGCGCGAGCACGGCGATAAGACTGTGCACCAGCACGATGCCAAGCAGAGCGCCGAGGAAACCGACAAGCCCGGCCTCCAGCACCAGCAGGAAGAAGACATGATGCGGACGCGCACCCGTGGCCCGCAGGATCGACATCTCCCGCCGGCGCTCGTTGAGACTGGTGAGGATCGAGGTGAGGATCGAGACAAGCCCGACCGCGATGACGAAAGCAGACACCGCCAGCAAGGCGCGTTCAGCCACTGCGGTGACGCTCCACAGTTCGGCCAGCGCTTCACCGGGGATGATCGCCATCAGGGGTTCGCCCTTGTTGGTATTGATCGCCCGGCGGGTCGTCAGGATTGTACCCTTGCGCTTCAGGCCGACGAAGATGGCCGTGACGGTCTTGGGCGTGAGGTCGAAGGAGCGGATCATGTCCTCCGGAATAGTATCCGCGAGGGGATTCTTGGCGCCGGTTTCCCAGCCGACATGTATGGCGGTGATCGCCTCCAGAGAGACATGCACGGTCCGGTCCACCGGCGTGCCGGTCGGTTTCAGGATACCGGCCACGCGGAACGGCCGGTTCTCGTGCCCGCCGCCCAGCTCGGCGCTGCCAAGGCCGTGCGAGAGGATCAGCGGTGAATCCAGCGTGTAGCCGAGTTCGAGGGCCACCTCGGAGCCGATGACGGCATCAAAAAGATCATTGAACGGACGGCCTTCGGCAAAAGTCAACGACTGGCCGCCCGCGAACTTGTAGTGATCGAAATAGCCGAGCGTGGTGCCCATAACCCGGTAGCCACGGTGGCTGTCACCGAGGGCGATGGGCACGGTCCAGTCGACATCCGGGCGCTCGGCAATCTTGCGATAGGTCGGCCAGGAGACTTCGGCTGTCGCGTTGCCCATCCGGAAGACGGAATAGAGCAGCAGGTTCACCGAGCCGGTCGGTGCGCCGACGATCAGATCGGTGCCGGAAATCGTGTTGCCGAAGCCTTCGCGCGCCCCGCTGCGCGCCTTCTCGACGCCGAGGAATAGCGCGACGGACAGGGCCACCGCGACGATCGTGAGGATCACTGAGCCCTTGCGGTTGAGCAGGCTTTGCCAGGCCAGAGAAAGCAGCGCGGTCATGCGGGCGCTCCCGCACGGTTGATGGCGGCGAGATCGACCGCCCGGGTGAAGAGGGGCGCCAGGCTGCGATCATGGCTGACGAACAGGAGGCTCGCACCGGAGCGTGTCACCTCTTCGGAGAGGAGCGCGATGAACCGGTCGCGGGCATCGGCGTCGAGCGCAGAGGTCGGCTCGTCAGCAATGATCAGCTTGGGCGCGCCGATCAATGCGCGCGCGGCGGCGACACGCTGCTGCTGGCCCACGGACAGGTCCGACACGCGGCGCTGCAACAGCGCCTCATCGTCAAGCCCCAGGCGCGCGAGAAGGCGGCGCGCCTCCCCTTCCGCATCCGCACCGGCCGCCTTACGGCGGGCCGGCGAAAAGCGCAGCGGCAGCAGCACATTGCCGGTGACCGACAGGTAAGGCACGAGGTTGAACATCTGGAAGATCACGCCGACATGATCCGCGCGCAGACGATCACGTCGCGCGGCAGACAGTTTCGCCATGTCCTCACCCAGCACACGGATGGTGCCGGATTGTGGCGCGAGCACGCCTGCGATCAGGCCCAGAAGTGTGGATTTGCCGGAACCGGAAGGCCCGCGCAGGAAGACCCGCTCGCCGGGCTCGATGCCGAACTCCGGAATGTCGAGCACCTGCGGCCCGTGCTTCCAGGCAAAGCCGAGGCCGCGAACCTCGATGATGGACTCGTTCATGCGCCGGACTACTTGAGCGACAGTTCGGGCGCTGCCGGTGTCAGCTCACCGGCCCGCTGTTCAGTGGCCGTAACATAGACGGCGCCGACCTTTTCGAAGACCGGGAAGGCCTCGAAGCCGGCAAAGCGGATCGCGGTCACGGCATCCGGCTTGGCACAGGTCCAGGTGAAGTGGACGATGCTGTCGGTATGTCCGCTGCTGCTGTCGGTCATCGGATGCGGCACGCTGGCGGCGCATTCGCCGCCGACGATCTCGACCAGACCGCCCAGTTCGGCGGTTACGACGTCCGTGTATGCGCCATCGGATTCGGACAGGCCCAGATTGGCCATCGGCGAGATCAGCTCACCGAACAGGATGTTCTCCTCGCGGCTGATCGCAAGATCGGCGATCCCGTGCACGTGGGGCGTGCCGCCACCCGTTTCATCGTCATCGGCATGGTCCTCATGCCCGGCCGCGTCCATGTCATGATCCGCCTGCGTCTCGGCGGGCTCCGCCACCGCTGCGGCGCTGGTGTCCGGTTCGGCGGGCGCCGGTGAAGCCGGCTCCTTGGCGCTGCAGGCCACCAGAAAGAGCAGGCCCGCGCCCAGCGCGAGACCCAGGGTTCGGGACAGAAGGTGGCTCATCTGCAAGGCTCCAGGCAGAGGGATATCGGGAGGCGCGCGGCGGCAGGCGAAGATTCTGCTCGCCAAGGTCATATTGAAACAATATAACACTTCTCGCAAGCGCCTTCCGGTCTCCGCCGGGCGTCTTTTCGCGCCGCGCCAACTGGATCTGCCCTTACATGCCATTTTCCCTCCAGGCCTCCGTTTCCTTCGGCTTGCTCGCCGCGCTGGTCACGTCGCTGGGACTGGCGGCCGTTGCGTTCCGTAGCGAATGGTCGGCGCGCCAGTCCGGCTTGTTCGCACTGTCGGCGGCGGGCATGCTGATTACCACCAGCCTGCTCCACATCGTGCCGGAAGCCATGGCGGCCCTGCCCCGCGCTGGTCAATTCGTGCTGGGCGGTTTCTTCGGCGGCCTGCTGATGAGCTTAGCGATGCGCACCCTCTTCCAGGAACATGCCGGCCATTCGCGCGCCCTCGCCTTCACGCCCCTGCTGGCGGTGGCGATCCATTCCTTCTTCGACGGCGTGATCTATTCGGTCTCCTTCGCGGCCAGCTTCCAGTCCGGCGTCTATGCGGCTCTGGGGCTGATCCTCCACGAGTTTGCCGAAGGCATCATCGCCTTCGCGATCCTGTCCCGGCATGGGTTCAAGGTCCGCGAAGCGCTGCTCTGGGCTTTCCTCGCGGCCGGGGCGACGACGCCGCTGGGCGCGCTGGTCTCGGGCCTCTTCGTCACCGGCCTCGGCGCGGACACCATCGCGGCGCTCTATGCGGTGTCCGCCGGCCTGCTGATCTATGTCGCGACGGGACCCATGATGCAGCCGTTGGGCGAAGTCTCCCCGGCCCGCGGCCTCAGCGCCCTCGGCGCGGGCGTCGCCTTTGCACTCGCCATTCTCGCGCTGCCGCTCCATGGCCAGGGGGTGCTCGATAACCATGATCATGACCATCATCACGTGGGCGCGGATCTCCGTGAGGCGGAGGCCGGGCGCGGCCTTCTTCCCTGAAACGTTTCCCTTGCGGCCGGCCCGGCACGCCGGCAGGCACATCCCTTGCACCCGTCTCCCCTACAGACAGGGGATGGAACGATGCAGCTTTCCAGACAGACTCGGCAGGTGATCGGCGCCGCCATCGGCGCGGCAATCGCCGCTGCCATTTCGACCGGACTCGGTCTGACGTCGGTGGAACGCCACAAGGAACAATTCCGTTCGCCGGTGCCCGCCGAGCAGGTCCAGCCGCCGCGCTAGGTCAGAGCGGCAGCTCGGTCGTGTTCTTGATGCACTCCATCGCGAACGTGGCGCTCACATCGGCAAGATCGATCCGCGAAATCAGCGCGCGGTAGACCCGGTCATAATCCTTGACGCTGCCGACCTGGATCTTGAGCAGGTAATCCACATCCCCCGCCATGCGGTAGAATTCCACCACTTCGGGCAGACTGCGCACCGCCTTGGCAAAGCGTTCGACCCAATCGGCCGAATGCTCCCGCGTGCGAATCGCCACGAATACGGTCTGGCCCAGGCCGACGCTTTCGGGATCAACCAGCGCCACCCGGCGCACCAGGACTCCTGCCTCTTCGAGCCGCTTCACCCGCCGCCAGCAGGTGTTCACCGATATGCTGGCGGCCGCGGCCAGCGATTCGAGCGACGTGCTGGCGTCCGCCTGGAGCGCCCTCAGGATGAGACGGTCCGTATCATCAATATTTTCCATAATCGAACTGGATATCCGAATTTATTGATCACAAAAAGTGGCAAATCCCGAAATACTGGAATGAAATTTGATCGCGGGCAGCGCACCCTGCAAAGCTCCAGACGGAGCGTTCCATGTCAGCCCTGCCCTCGCGCGACTCCTTTTCAGACGAAACGGCGGCGCCCGTGCGCCCCTTCGCCGGGCCGCCGCGCCTGCGAAGCCTTGCTGCCCTGATCGGCCGCACGCCGCTGATCTCAGTGCGCCTCAGGTATCGCGGCCGCGAGCACGTGATCCACGCCAAAGCCGAACACTACAACCTGACCGGCTCCATCAAGGACCGGATGGCGTTGTCGATCCTCAGCCGGGCCTACCGGTCCGGCGTGCTGCAGCCTGGCGACACGATTGCCGAAGCGACCAGCGGCAATGCCGGCATTGCGCTCGCCGCCCTTGGCCGCGCGCTGGGCCACCCGGTCGAGATCTTCATGCCAGACTGGATGAGCGAAGAGCGCAAATGCCTGCTCCGCAGCCTGGACGCGCGCCTCAACCTGGTCAGCCGGGCCGAGGGCGGCTTCCTGGGCGCCATCGCCGCCACCGAGCGCCTCGCTGCAGCCCGCAATGATGTCTTCCTGCCGTGCCAGTTCTCGAACGGCGACAATTCCCGCGCGCATGTCGAGACGACCGGCCCCGAACTGTTGCGCCAGCTCGCCTGTCTCGGACTCTCACCGAACGCATTCGTGGCCGGCGTCGGTACCGGCGGCACCGTGATGGGTGTCGGCGCGGCGCTGCGCGCCGCCCATCCCGGCGTGAGGATCCATCCGCTGGAGCCGAAGGAATCCCCCACCCTCTCGACCGGTCACAAGGTGGGCAGTCACCGGATCCAGGGCATCTCGGACGATTTCATCCCGGCGCTGGTGGACTTCCGTGAACTGAATGATGTAATTGCCGTGTCGGACGGTGACGCTATCCGCATGGCGCAGCGCCTAGCGCGCGAGTTCGGCCTCGGTGTCGGCATTTCCTCAGGCGCGAACCTGATCGGCGCCGTCATGGCCGCCGAACGCCTCGGGCCCGGCGCCTGCGTCGCGACGATCTTCTGCGATGACAACAAGAAATACCTGTCGACCGCGCTCGCCGGCGAAGAGCCGGCCAAGGACGGCGACCTCAGCCCCGAAATCGAACTGCTGGACTTCGACGCCTGCTGCTGCGGCAGCTGACGGCGTCAGCGCTTGCGGGCGGCCGCGGCTTCTTCGAGCGTGCGGTTGGTGAAGCGGCGGGTGAACTGAGTTACGCGCGGCGCAATTTCCGTTTCGAAGCGTGAGCCGTTGAACACGCCGTAATGACCCACGCCTGGCTGGATATAGTCCATCTGCATGTCTTTCGGAATGTTCGTGCACAAATCATGCGCGGCCTGAGTCTGGCCAATGCCTGAAATGTCGTCTTTTTCCCCTTCGACCGTCATCAGGGCCACCGTGCGGATCTCCGAAGGTTTGACCAGGCGCTCGCCGCGATACTTGTAGATCCCTCGCGGCAAATGGTGTTCCTGGAACACGCGCTGGATGGTCTGGAGATAGAACTCTTCCGTCAGGTCGAGCACAGAGAGATACTCGTCATAGAATTCGCGGTGTTTGCTGGCCGGTTCGCCGTCCCCGTCCACAAGGTGGTTGAAGAACTTCCAGTGGGCATCGACGTGGCGGCTCCAGTTCATGTTCATGAACGAGGCGAGCTGCACGAAGCCCGGATAGACGCGGCGCATCACACCCGGATAGGGCGCGGGCACCGTGTGGATCATGTTCTCAGTGAACCATTCGAACGGCCGCTCTTCGGCCAGTTTGTTCGGAACCGTCGGCGAAAGGCGCGCATCGATAGGCGAGCCCATGAAGGTCATCGTCGCGGGCAACGCCGGATCCTCATCCTCGGCCATCATCGAGATGGCGGCGAGTACCGGCGGGCCAGGCTGGCAGACCGCCAGCACGTTCACGCCGCCGCCCAGATGGGTCAGCACCTTGCGAATGTGATCGATATAATCGTCGAGATCGAACCGGCCGAGCCAGATCGGCGCCATGCGCGCATCGGTCCAGTCGGTGATGTAGACGTCATGCGTCTCGAGGAAGCCTTCGACCGTGCCGCGCAGCAGCGTGGCATAGTGACCCGACAGAGGCGCAACGATGAGCATGCGGGGCAGCGGCGCGGCGCCTGCCCGCTGGGTCATCGCCAGCGCGTCGGGATCCTTGCGGAAATGGATGAGATTGCACCAGGGCGAGCGCCAGGCGACCATCGGCGTGACCGGCACGGTGATGCTCTTGATCCGCACCGAGTCGACCCGCCATTCCGGCTTTCCGTAATAGCGCGTCGCGCTTTCGAACACGTCCGCCATCGCCGCGAGCGACTTGCCGTAACTTGTCTGGCCCATCGGGTTGAGCGGAGACGCCAGCGCGGCGCGCCCGGCTTTCGCCATCAGCCGCATCGGTGCCATCGCCACCCGGTTCATCTCGACAAGTGAATAGAGCATCGTCTGCCTCACCGTTCATGTTGCAGTGCAGCGTAGGCGCAGGATTTCAATCCCGCAATGGCCCTCGCCCGCTGCGCGCAATATTCGACGGTTAACGCAAGCTGTTGATGAAGCACTAATTTTCCCGCGAATGGGAATATTCAGGTCAGGCCTTGCTGTTAAAACTTCGGCGTCTGGGGCGAAATACGAGGAATCTGCCATGTTCCTGAGCTGCAAACCGAACCCGCATGACGGTGGACGGATGACCCGGGCGCTGGTCTTCGAGAAGACACCCGGCACCCATTTCGCGATCGATGCCGAGGCGCTGCACCGCCAGCCCGAACTGCTGAAACCGTTCGGCCGATGGCTGGACGTGCGCATCCGCCTGCTCGACGCGCTGGCCTATCTGGCCGTCTTGGTTGGGGTGCTGGCCGCCTTGCCGGTGGGCTGGTGGACGGCGGGCGCCGGCCTTCTGATCTGCGTCCTGATGCTGGCCGCGAACCGCAAAACCGCTGGCCGCCTCGCCCGGGGCGCAACGGAACGCTCCACGGAGAGCTTCCGTCAGCTCCACGAGATGGGCTGTCTCTGGCTGGTGAAGGACTAGAGCCCGAACAGGCCGAGCACCGCCGCAATCATCGATGCCGCGGTGAAGGTCAGGGACAGCGCGACCGATGTGCCGCGCTGTTCCTTGCGCCGGGTGCGCACGCCGGGGGCATTCTTGCCCTCTTTCGGCGCCAGCAGCATCCGCGTGGCATAGAAGCCGAACGCTGCCACGATCGAGACGATGCCAGCAATCAGGCTGGAGGCGAACAGGAACAAGCCGCCTGAGACGGCCATCAGAAAGCCCAGCTGCGGGCTCGTCCGGTGGATCAGTTCGCGGACATGTCCGTCTGCCCGCGCGCCGGTCAGCTTGTCGAAGCTGCAATTGGGCGACACGATCGAGGCCACCCAGGACGCACCGATAGCCACTGCGCAGGTCATCAGCGCGAGATTGTTGAGCAGCGTCTGGAGGTTTCCGAGCATGAACGCATTTATCGGCGGATTCGGGGCCCTGCGGAAAGCGAATTCCGGCAGCGGCGCCCTTCGGGGCTCCAGAAACCTGTAGTCGCCGCGTGCGCGAGAGCGTTGGAAGTCGCCAAACGCCTGTGCAATCTGGGGCGCAGGAGGGGAGCGCGGGGTCATGGGTTACCGTTTCAAGGCTGGCGAGAAATCGGTCACCAAAAGCGTCCGGCGCATTGCCGCGGCGGAGTTTGCGCAGATTCAGGCCAGCCTGGCAGACCCGTCCCTGCCCCTTGCCCGCAAGGTCCACGACGCACGCAAGGGCACCAAACGCCTGCGCGCCCTGATCCGCCTGGTCGCGCCCGTCTTTCCCGAAGCCGCCGCCGAGATCGCGGCCTTGCGCGCGGCCGCCGGCGAATTGTCGGCGCTGCGCGACACAGGCGCCCTCACGGAAGCTGTCGCTGCATTGCCCTTGCCGGACGATCTGGCCGGCAAACTCGCAGCCGCCCTCGCCGCCAAACCGGCCGGCAGCGCCGCTTCGCATCGCCGGCTGCTCGCCGGCTTCGCCGCAGAGATGTCCGCCGCTGCAGAACGCGTCGAGGGCTGGGCGCTGGAGGCGGAAGGCTGGAAGGCGCTCGCACCAGGATTGAAACGCGCCCACCGCCGGCTGCGCAAATCCATGGCCGCAGCGCGGCGGGCGACGGATGAGGAGCCGGTACATGAATTTCGCAAGCGCGCGAAGGATCACTGGTACCAGACACTGCTTCTGCGCGGCGCCTTTCCGGATGTAATGCAGGGTTATGCCGAAGCGGGTGAGAAGCTCTGCGACGATCTCGGTCTCTGGCGCGACCTCGGGTTGCTCGAATCCGCCGTAGGCGGACTGTCGCCGCGCAAACTTTCCGCAGACGACGCCGGCGCTGCCCTCACCCTCATTGCAAAGGCGCGCCGCCGCGCCCTGCGCCGTGCCTTCCGCACCGCCGCCCCCCTCGCCGCCGAAACGCCGGAAGCCTACGTCGCCCGCCTCAAGGCCTGGTGGACGCCGCGCCGCTGACCCAAAAAAAACGGGCCGCAGCGTTCTGCTGCAGCCCGTTCCGTCCGAGATTGCGATTTGCCGGATCAGTAAGTGACGCGTACGCCGAGCACGAAGCTCCTGCCAAACTCGTCATACTGCGACAGGCGGTTCTCGTTCCCGTGATAGTAGTATTCTTCGGCATCCGTCAGGTTCTTGCCTTCGAGATAGACCTGGAAGTTGTCGTTGATCGTGTATTTGGCGGACGCTTCGACCAGAGTGCGGTCGTCGGTATACCGATCGATATTCGCGCCGAACAACTCGTCGAGATAGTCGTCACGGAAGTTCGCCGAAACCCGCAGGTCCCAAGGGCCTTTCTCATAGCCGAGC
Organism: Hyphomonas sp.; assembly: GCF_016125515.1. Lineage (GTDB taxonomy): Bacteria > Pseudomonadota > Alphaproteobacteria > Caulobacterales > Hyphomonadaceae > Hyphomonas. The sequence goes on along the minus strand of NZ_WGLO01000008.1, from coordinate 274,676 downwards.
GCGATGTTCCAGATCGTGTCAGACTGCTTCAGGAACGGTACCTTGCGACCATCCGGAAGCGTGCTTTCGGAGTCGGTGAGGGTCAGGTTAGCGGAGGTCAGAAAGCCGTCCAGCACCGGGAAGAGGTCGCCAAGGTTCTGCACATAGTTGAACTCAATGCCGCGCACTTCCGAAGATCCGACGTTCACGTAGCTGTCGACTTCGAACTGATTTGGTGCATCACCCGGATTCGCCACGATCAGACTGCTCGGCACCGCAACCGTGCCTGCGCCAAACTCGCTCAGGTCTATGGACGTCTGACCAAAGACGACATCGAATGTTTTCGTCGTCGGGAAGATGGCATTGTCGATCTCTTTGGCGAAAACGCCGACGGACAAGACAGAAAGCCTGGTCGGGTAGAACTCGATTGAAAGGTCGAAGTTGTCTGCCTCATAGGGATCAAGAATGGTATTGCCGACGAACGCGCCGTCCTGGTCTTCGTTGTAGACGAAAACGGGTGCCATTTCGCCGAACGCGGGACGAACAAGGGCGCCATAGTATGCCGCGCGACCAATGATATTGTCCGTGAAGGCATATTTGACGTTCAGGCTTGGCAGGACATTCGTGTAGTCGTCAGAGAAAGTGCGCGGCGTCACGCTCGCTGGATCATCGCCTTCGGTGAAAATGTTTCCGCGGCTGTCAACGTTAGTCTGTTCGACGCGCACGCCCGCAACGACCGTGAGCGGACCGTTCTCGAACGTTCCCATACCGTACGCCGCCAGGATGTCTTCCTGGATATTGTAATCGGCAGAAAGGCTCTCGAATGCGGAAGCAGCATCGTCGCGGTCGGCCGCTGTCACAGTGTTGCGCAGGGCACGCGTCAGGTTGGCGCTCGGCCAGCTCGGCATGAAGTTCGGCAGGCGCCAGCCCGGCACTTCCGTGTTGCTGGCAACGTAGTCGCTGAGCACTTCACCGGGTTCATAGACGTCCAGATTGACATCACGCACTTTCTCGCGGGTCCGGTATTTCAGACCGCCTTTCCATTCCACCGGCGTGCCCATCAACAGGCTGTCGCGGCTGATGTTCAGCTTGCCCGCAAACTCGGTGTCTTCGTTCGTGGTGAATTCACGCTCGAACGCGTCCAGTTCGTAATTGTTGGGATCCAGCAGGAACGCCAACGCCTGTCCCGAAATAATCGGAGTTTGCAGGTTCGAGAAATCCAGGGTGATCGACCCGACCGTATTGTTTCGTTGTTCCGGCGTGGAGCGGAAGGCAACGTCGTGGTTGTCGCTGTCATCCTCTTCGGCATAGGCGTAGGAGGCTTCATAGTCGAACTTCCAGTCGTCGAGGCGGGTGTCACCGCCCAAGGCGATTGTCTGGATCTTGCGAACTTCCTTGCGAACGCGCACCTCGGCATCAACTTCGCCGCGACGGATCGAAACAGATGTCGGCGTTGCCGACACGATCTCTTCGTCGAATTCGCGGAACTCGAACTTGTTGCGGACTTCGTCGTCTTCATACTGGTTGAAGAGGGTACGCAGATAGAGGTCCGTGTTTTCGGTCGCGCGATATTCCAGGTTTCCGACGAAACCGTAGCGGGTGCGTGTCAGATCATACCAGCGCATTTCATAGTCGTCGTTTGGCACGAAATAGGTGCCCGCCTGAGGCACGAGGAAGTCAGCGCCGTCAACTTCGCCCCAGCCGCCGGTTTCGTTGTTGTGCGTTTCAATCCGAAGGTCCTGGTAGTTGAACGACAGGGCCACACCCAGCTTGTCGCCGAAGGTTTCCGAATAGGTCAACGTGCCCTTGGGTGAAATCTCTTCGGTGATCTCGTTATACTGGCCTTCGATCTTAGCACGGATGAAACGGCCGTCGCGGTCAAAGGCCGAGATGGTTTTCAGGTTGATCACGCCCCCAATGCTGTCGCCGTCGACATTCGGGGTCAGCGATTTCTGCACTTCGATCGTGTCGAGCAGATCTGACGGAACGCCGTCGAGCAGTACGCCGCGGCGGTCTTCCGGCGACGGTGTGCGCACGCCGTTGATACTGGAAGAGATCAGGTCCGTGTTGATGCCGCGGATCGATACGTAGCGGCCTTCGCCCTGGTCCGTCTCGATTGACAGGCCGGAAACGCGCGAAAGCGAATCGGCAACCGTCGTGTCGGGGAAATTTCCGAGGCCGTCACTGTCGATCACATTGATCAGGGCGTTTGAGGCGCGCTGCTGGTTGATGGCGCCGGCCTGCGCCGCAGCGGAGCCGACCACAAGGACGTTGTCGAGATATCGCACATTCTCGCCGACGGTCAGGTCAACCACGATCTCGCCGGATTCAGCCACCGAGATGGAGCGGGTCAGACGCGGGGCGCCGACATAGGAGACCGACAGGGTGTAGTCGCCGGCCGGCACGTTCGAGAAGCGGTAGCTGCCGAAGCGGTCGGACGAGGTCGACCGGCCGAGTTCTTCTCTGGAAACTCGACGCCGCGCCCGGCGCGCTGGCCGGCACACTCCTCAAGTCGGTGAAACTCGACACCCAGCTTGAAGGCTGTGTATTCGACGAAACCCTGGGCCTGATGTTCGTCGGCGAGGAAGATCGCGGCCTCTGGAAGCTTGCCTACCGCGAGACGGCTCCCGTGCCGGAGCTGATCGACGAAGTCGGCGGCAGGGCCGGCCTCGTGGCCGATGTCGAGGGCGTGTCGGTCTGGCGCGGCAAGGACGGTGCGGGCTGGATCGTCGCCTCGGCGCAGACCGACAACCGCTATGTGGTCTATGACCGGAAGGCGCCGCATGCCGCCATGGGCAGCTTCTCAATTGGCGCCAACACGGTGCTTGGCATCGACGATGTAACGCATACGGACGGTCTCGACATCCATTCCGGCGCCCTTCCGGGCTTTCCGCGCGGCGTTCTGATCGTCCAGGATGACGGCAACCCGAATTCCGGACAAGACCAGAACTTCAAGCTGGTGAACTGGGCCGATATCGAAGCAGCCCTCACCCTGCCGGTTCTGGACGCCGAGTGATCAGCCGACGCTGAGCGCCAGCAGCCGGCTGATCTGCGCCCGCGGCAGGCCGCTGTCAGCGTGATACTCATTGATCGCTGCCTGCAGGCGCGCGAGGTCGCCCTTGCTGGTGGCCGCCGGCTTCGCCAAAACGCCTTCCCGCACCAGCGCCGTGCAGACATGGCTCGACGCGATCCACGCATCCCAGCCGGCAAAGCGCAGGAAATACTGCGCTGTGGCGCCGCCGAGGCGCGCGCCGCGCTTGTTCAGCGCGTCCATCAGGCCCGTCTGATCCTCTGCCGGCCAGTTGGCCAGGAACTTGCCGAAGCCGCCTTCCTTGCTCTCAACCTCGGCAACGAAGCGCGCATTCTCGAGACTGGCCTTGATCTTCTGGCCGTTGCGCACGATCCGTTCGTCCGAGACCAGCCGGTCCAGCATCTCATCGCCGAAGAAAGCGAGCCTGCCCGGATCGAAGCCCTCGAAGGCAGCCTCGAAGCCGTCCCACTTCGCCTCGATGACCTTCCAGTTGAACCCGGCATTGAACACGCACTTCGTCATAACCGACAGCAGCCGGTCCGCAGGCACCTTGGCGAGGTTGCGCACGGCATGCGTATTTGCCGATTGGGCGAGCACGGATTTTTCGCCGCCATGATGGCCGGCCGCCAGTTTCAGGATGGGTCCAAACTTGCGGGCCAAGGCGCGAACCTCCTATTTGAGCGCCGTCTCGAAGACCTTGGCATAATCATCCGCGCTCATCGGGCGCGGGTTGCCGAAATGGGCGAGGTCTTTCAGCGCATAGTCGACGATGCCGGGACCATCCGACGCCTCAAGCCCCATGGCCGACAGATTCTTCGGAATGCCGATGGCATCGTTGAGATCCTGAATGGCATCGGCGAGGTCCGCGCCGGCCTTCAAACCCATGACTTGCCGCAGACGGACATATTTCGCGTCGGCCGCGCCGTCATGGAAGCGCAGTATATGCGGCAGGAATACCGCGTTCAGCGTGCCGTGGTGCAGCTTCTTTTGCTCCAGGCGGCCCGCCGCATGGCTCAGCGCGTGCACGCCGCCGAGGCCTTTCACGAACGCCAGTGCGCCTTCATAGCTTGCCATCATCATGTGCCAGCGTGCTTCAGCGTCCGATCCGTCCTTCACGGCCCGCTTCAGCATACCTTGCCCGAACGCACGCTGCGCGCCGTCATAGCCGATACCCTCCGCAGGCGGATTGATCGAAGGCGTCAGAACGGCCTCGATGCAGTGCGTCAACGCGTCCATGCCGGTCGCCGCCGTCAGGCCGGCCGGCAGGCCGAGTGTCAGGTCCGGATCGCACAGCGCGACCACGGGAATTAGGTTCGGCGAGGCAAAGGTTTCCTTGCGGCCATTCTCCATGATGATGACCATGCCGACCGACACTTCCGAGCCAGTGCCAGCGGTCGTCGGGATCGCAATCAGCGGCGGGATCTTGCCGATCTTCTTGGCGCCGCCGATGATCGCGGCATAGGTTTCCAGCGGCTCATTGTGCGACGCAAGGAGGCCGATCGCTTTGGCATGGTCCATGGACGAGCCGCCACCCACCGCGATGATGCCGTCCGCGCCGGACTCTGTGTAGAGCTGCGTTGCCTGCTTCGTCTGCGTCTCGGTAGGGTTCGATGTCGTCTCCGCGAACACGCCCGCAGGCGCCACGCCCAGCGCATCCTCCACCTTGGCCAGGATGCCCGATGCCTTGATGCCGGCATCGGTCACGATAAACGGCCGCGTGATACCGCGCGCCTTGGCCAGCGAGGCGAGCTGCTTCAGCGCGCCAGCATCGAACACGCATTGGGTGAGGAAGTTCATCACGGGCATCTAGGCACACTCCAGCCGGAAACAGGGAAAGTCCCATGTTCCCAACTGGAGCCGCGAAGAGCAAGTCTTTCCTTGGGGTCAGGCGCCCTGGCCCGAGGCGGCATTTGTCAGCGTGACTTGCACATCTCCTGCGAGTCCCCTTCGCAGTTCGCCGAACCTGCGGCCTTCGGGGGAATGTCTCAATACGGACGACTACCTAGTCGCGCGTCTGTGTCGCGCGGCTCGCAGCCGCGCGTCAAGCTGCCCGATATCCGAAGCAATTACAGGGGGTTATCGAGAACCATCACAGTCCAAAAAGGATAGGACCAAAGCGATGAAAAAGCTTCTTCTTGCCGCTCTGATGGCCGGCGCTTCCTTCACCGGGATCGCTGGCACTGCTTCTGCCGACGACAATCCGTGGATGATCCGCGGCCGCGTGATCGGCGTGTTGCCGAGCGAGTCGGCCGACCTCTCGGTCGCCGGCGCGCCTCTGGGCGGAAGCGTCAAGATCAGTGACGAGTACGTCCCCGAACTCGACATCTCCTACTTCTTCACGAAGAACATTGCTGCCGAGCTCATCCTGGCGACGGCCCAGCATGATGTGACCGCAACCGACGTGGCCGCTGTAGCCGGCGCTGACGTCAAGATCGGCGATGTCTGGGTCCTGCCCCCGACGCTGACGCTGCAATACCACTTCACCGACATGGGCAAGTTCAAGCCGTATGTCGGCGCCGGTATCAACGCCACGCTGTTCTACAGCGAAGATGAAGGCGCCGTGGCCGACAGTATCGACTACGACTCCAGCATCGGGCCGGCGCTGCAACTCGGCTTCGACTATGACCTTGACGGCACGCCGGGTGGCTGGGCCTTCAACGCCGACATCAAGAAGATCTGGATCAACTCCGATGTCACGGTCGACTTCACCACCGCCCTCGGCGCCACTGTGAAGGCCGATGTCGACATCAACCCGCTCGTTGTCGGACTGGGTTTCGGCTACAAGTTCTGAGCCCCTCCTCTCAGGCCGACGAAACCTGAACGCCGCGCCCCGCCTGCATCGGGACGCGGCGTTTGCGTTTTCTGCGCCGGGCCTCTTGCGCCTGTGGCCTGCCCCGCTACTCCTCAGGTCATGACCATTCTCACTGTCAAAGACCTCGCGGTCGATTTCACCACGCCCGACGGCACCGTAAATGCGGTGCGCGGCACGAATTTCACCGTCTCTGCAGGCGAATGCCTCGGCATCGTTGGCGAAAGTGGCTCCGGCAAGAGCCAGTCCGCCCTCGCCGCGATGGGGCTTCTGGCCGCCAATGGTCGCGCGTCAGGCGAAATCCTGTTCAACGGCACCGACATGCTGACCGCCTCGACGGCGAACCTGCGCCGGATCCGCGGCGCCGAGATGTCGATGATCTTCCAGGATCCGCTCACCAGCCTGACCCCGCACATGACCGTCGGCGCCCAGATGCGCGAGATCCTGGCGCTGCATCAGGACCTGAAGGGCGAAGCGGCCAACCAGCGCTGCGTAGAATGGCTCGAACACGTCCGCATCCCGGAAGCCGCGCGCCGATTAGACCAGTTCCCACACGAACTGTCGGGCGGAATGCGCCAGCGCGTGATGATCGCCATCGCCATGCTCTGCGGCCCGAAACTGCTGATCGCGGACGAGCCGACGACGGCGCTCGACGTGACTGTCCAGGCCCAGGTGCTGGAACTGATGGACGAGCTGAAGCGCGAAACCGGCACCGGCATCGTACTGATCACCCACAACATGGGCGTCGTCGCCCGCATGTGCGACCGCGTGATCGTCATGCGCTACGGCGAAATCGTCGAACAGGGCCCCACCGACGATATCTTCTATGCGCCAAAGCACGACTACACGAAGATGCTGCTGGCCGCCGTGCCACGCCTTGACCTGCCGGACCCGCCCGGCCGTCCCGCCCTGTCGCCGCCGCCGGCCGACACGATCGAGCCGGTGCTGCGCGTCGATGACATGAAGGTGCATTTCCCCATCCAGGTCAAAGGCGGCCTGTTCGGACGCACCAAGCCGCTCAAGGCCGTCAACGGTGTCAGCTTTGACCTGAAGCCCGGCGAAACGCTCGGCGTCGTCGGCGAATCCGGTTGCGGCAAGTCGACCCTGGCGCGAGGCGTGCTGAAACTGATCCCGCCCACCAGCGGCACCGTCGCCTGGCTCGGCAAGGACATCACCAAGGCCGGCGCCCGGGAGATGAACGCCCTGCGGGACGATCTCCAGATCGTTTTCCAGGACCCGCTGGCGAGCCTCGACCCGCGCATGACCATCGGCGCCTCGGTGGCCGAGCCGCTGCTGGTCCACGAACCGAACCTGTCGAAAACCGAACGCGAAGCCAAAGTGCGCGAGATCCTGCCCCGCGTCGGCCTCGATCCGAACCTGATCAACCGCTATCCGCACGAGCTGTCCGGCGGCCAGAACCAGCGCGTCGGCATTGCCCGCGCGATGATCCTGAAGCCGAAGCTCGTGATCTGCGACGAAGCCGTCTCCGCGCTCGACGTGTCGGTCCAGGCGCAGGTCGTGGACCTGCTGATCGAACTCCAGAAGGAGTTCGGCCTCGCCATGATCTTCATCAGCCACGACCTCGCCGTCGTGCGCCAGATCAGCCATCGCGTGATGGTGCTCTACCTCGGGCGCGTCGTGGAACTCGCCGGGCGCGACTCGATCTACACGGATGCCCGCCACCCCTACACCAAGGCCCTGATCGCGGCGGTTCCTAACGCGGACCCGAAAGGGGAACGCGCCCGCGAGAAGCTGCGCCTGACCGGCGACCTGCCGAGCCCGCTCGACAGCCGCGCGGCGCTGCGCTTCCTCAAATCCAAGGTCGTCGACGACCCGGAAGCCGACCAGTACCAGGCCAAGCTCGTCCCCGTCGGCCCCGGCCATTGGGTCGCGGAGCACGACCCCGCGCCCGGCGTCGAAGGCCTGATGGCGGTCTAAGGCGACGGGCCGGTCGGGCGATCGCCATCCGCCGTAAAATCAGTTCCCCGCCGCGAGCGCAGAGCGGTCGATGACAGTCCCGCCCAGAACGACCTTGTCGATCTCGTCGTAGGCCTCAAGACTGTCCAGCGGATTGCCTGAGAGCAGAAGCAGATTGGCACGCTTACCGACCTCGACACTTCCAACTTCGCCGTCAATTCCGAAGGCGGCCGCGTTGTCCAGCGTTGCCGCTTTGAAGATGGTCGCGAGCGGTATGCCGGCCTTCGCCCAGTCCTGCATTTCCCAATAGCCGTTCAGCCCCGGGGGATTGCCCCAGCCGGAACCGCCGACCGCCGTATCGGTGCCGAACAGGAAGTGAGTGCCCGCAGTGTTCATCTGCGAGACCAGTCGTTCCAGCCGAGCCTGATAGGTTCTGACCATTGCTTCCGGATCCGCACTGGCTGCCTCGCCCTTGTCGAACGCGTCGGCGATCACCGCACCATTGCGCCGGATGAAATCATCCCTGCCCTTTTGGCCATCGGTGCGCAGGTAGTCGATATAGGCCGGCGGCAACACGGCTTTCAGACCGGGCTCGTCCAGAAGCGCTGTCTCGAACAGTGAGACCGTGTTGTTCAGCGTCTGCACCGTCGGCTGCACCGCCACGCCGGCTTGTGCGACCTCTTCGATGGCCTGGGTCGCAGCTGCGGGGATCTCGTCATGGCCGAGATAAGCGCCCTCCCAATCCCAGAGCCCATGCGCCACCGCGTCGACACCCGTATGCGCCGCAAGCGTGTAGGCCGCGGGTGTCGTGCCATGCAGCAGCACCGGCATACCGCGCGCATGTGCCTCGGCAACGACTTCGCGCACGATCGCCTCAGATGGCAGGCCGAACGGCGGCCGGGACTCTGCAGGCCACCAGAGCGCTTCTTCATAGTACAGTTTTACGCAGCGCCCACTGCTCTCGGCGATCTTCGCCACCGTCGCGGCCGGCGTATGGTCTGCCGGATCAAATCCGGCCGGAAGGTCAGGTGTTGTGAACCGGTCATGCAGGAAGTTCGGGAATGCAGCGAGGAACTCTTCCTCGCTTTCGAAATCCGTTGCCATGAAATCATTCGACAACACCAAACCCTGGCCGCAATGGATCAGGTCCGGATGCAGAGGCGCGGATTCGAAGTCGCGGTTGGTGTCGAAGTCCGCGTTCAGTTCGGCAACCGTAGTGTAGCCGAAATAGAGGAAGCTGCGCGGCTGCTGGGCCTGGAAGGCCGCGTAAAGGGCGTCAAACGAGTCCGTATACCGTCGTTTCAGGCCGGTGGCGTGATAGAGGTGTACGTGACCATCGATCAGGCCAGGCGTGAGAAACAGGCCCGAACCGTCGAATTCATGCGCCGCAAGCCAACCCGGCGCAGCTGGCCCGACCGCAACGATCCGGCCCTCATCGATCAGGACATCGGCATGCTCAAGAAGCCCGGCCCGCTCGGGGCTGACGACTGTGACATTGCGGATGGCCAGGTCCGCAATGGTGGGGTCGGAGGCCGAAGCACAGGCTCCGATGGCCGGTGCCAACAAGGCGGCCAGCGCGGCCGTGATGGGAATCTTCATAGTTTTTCTGTCCTCGAAAGGTTTCATGACGCCTCGACACCCGCTACTCGTTTACCAAGCCCAAGCGCCGGATAAAGCCCCGAAAATACAAGACAGCGCGTTCGGCCCCACTTGCGAGCCCGGCGTCAGCCCCGCCTTGTCTTTGCCCCCCTCCCCGCATAGGGTGCGCCCGCTTTAGCCGGACCCGTTCCCATGCCTGATACCCTGACCCCGAACGCCCTCGTCACGCTTGCCGATGTGCGGGCCGCCGCCAAGGTGCTGGAAGGCAATATCGAGCGCACGGAACTGGCCCACTCGCGTACCCTTTCGGCTATCACCGGCGCCGATGTCTGGGTCAAGTTCGAGAACCGCCAGTACACAGCCGCCTTCAAGGAGCGCGGCGCCCTCAATAAGCTGTCCAAGCTGACCGATGATGAAAAGCGCCGCGGCGTGATCGCCGCCTCGGCCGGCAACCATGCGCAGGGCGTCGCCTACCATGCCCGCCGCCTCGGCATCCCGGCCACGATCGTGATGGCCGAGACGACCCCCTTCAACAAGGTGGAGCACACCCGCGACCACGGCGCCCGCGTCATCCTCGAAGGCCTGATCTTCGACGAGGCCAAGGAGTACGCCCTGAAGCTCGGTGAGAAGGAAGGCCTCGTCTTCATCCACCCCTTCGACGATGCGGACATCATCGCCGGCCAGGGCACGATCGCCCTCGAAATGCTGGCCGATCAGCCCGACCTAGACACGCTCGTCGTGCCGATCGGCGGCGGCGGCCTGATCTCCGGCATTGCCACAGCGGCCAAGGCCCTGAAGCCTGACATCAAGATCATCGGCGTCGAAGCGGCGATGTATCCGTGCATGCATGCGTCGCTACGCGGCAAGTCGCCCAAGATGGGCGGCGCCACGATCGCCGAAGGCATCGCGGTGAAGGAAGTCGGCAAACTGACCCGCCAGATCGCGGAACAGCTGGTCGACGACATCCTGCTCGTCGAGGAGGAACACCTCGAGCGGGCGATCACCCTTTTCGCCGAAGTCGAGAAGACGATCGCTGAAGGCGCGGGCGCAGCCGGTCTCGCCGCCCTGCTCGCCCACCCGTCCCGCTTCTACGGGCGCAAGGTCGGCCTCGTCCTGTGCGGCGGCAATATCGACACGCGCCTTCTTGCCTCGGTCCTGACCCGCGCCCTTGTGCGCGAGAACCGCCTCGCGCGCATCCGGATCATCGGCGACGACCGGCCGGGCCTGCTGGCGCTGGTGTCCAAGATCATCGGCGACAACGGCGCCAACATCATGGAAGTCGCGCACAACCGCATCGCCCTCGACGTGCCGGCCAAGGGCGCCGAGTTCGACATCCTGATGGAAACGCGCGACAGCCAGCATACGCAGGAAGTCATCGACGCCCTCGCCCAGGCTGGCTACCCGCCCCGCGCGCTCTGATCCAGAAGCTCCGTACACAAACCCAACCAGAATTCGTTTCAATCGAACAGGTCACGCCATGAACGACACACCCCAGGAAAAATCCCCCGAAGCAGAAGGCGGCTCGCCGATCTGGATGATCGTCTGCATGGTCGTGGCCCTGTTTGCCGCCAGCTATTTTGTCCGGTCGGATACGGTCTCGCCAGGCAAGCCCAACGCTCCCTCACTTACCGATTCCTCAAACCCACCGGATGACATCATGCCTGCAGCTTTCAAGGATCACCTGCCCTGGAACCCCAACGCCGAGGGCGTGATCAAGGGCAATCTGGGCCTGCAATACATCGTGCTGAAAGAAGGCCGTAAGGACGGCAAGCGTCCGGTCGCGACCGACCGCGTCAGCGTCAACTATGAAGGCCGCCTCGCCACCGGTGAGAAGTTCGACTCCTCCTTTGATCGCGGCGCGCCGGCCCAGTTCAGGCTGAACCAGGTGATCCCCGGCTGGACGATGGGCCTGCAGGAGATGACCGAAGGCGCCGAATACCTGTTCTACATCCCCAGCGCGCTTGCTTATGGCGACCAGCCGCGCGGCAATGTGATCAAGGCCGGCGACGATCTCGTCTTCCTCGTCCAGCTGCTCGAAGTCGAGGTTCCGAAACACGCCGATGACGCCGCCTGGAAAAAGTACTTCCCGTGGAACCCGGACCTGCCAGAAGTGAAGACAACCGAGTCGGGCCTGCAATATGTCGTGCTCGCCAGCGGCGACCCGTCGGGCGCCCCGCCTGTCAACGGCCAGTTCGTCCTGGTGCATTATGACGGCCGCCTGGCCGAGACCGGCGCGCCGTTCGATTCCTCCTATGAGCGCGGCGACCCGGAAGCCTTCCCCTCCAATGGCCTCATCCCCGGCTGGGTCGAGGCCCTCGCGCTGATGAAGCCGGGCGACCGCTGGATGCTCTACATCCCCGCCGACCTCGCCTATGGCAAAGAAGGCACGCCCGGCGGCCCGATCCCGCCCAACGCCCCGCTCCAGTTCGAAGTCGAACTGCTCAGCGTGATGCAGTAAGCCGCGTCATGGCGCTGACGCCCGACACGCTCGCCCGCATCGCCCTGGATGCCGGCCAGGAAATCATGCGGATCTACCGCACGGAATTCTCGGTCGACACCAAGGACGACAAGTCCCCGCTGACCGAAGCGGACGGCCGCGCCGAGGCGCTGATCCTCGCGCGTCTGGCCGAGGCCGACCCGGACCTCAAGGTCATTGCAGAAGAGTCGGTCGCGGACGGCATCGTGCCTGAACACGGCGCACGCTTCGCGCTGGTCGATCCACTGGACGGCACCAAGGAATTCATCGCCAGGAATGGTGAGTTCACCGTCAACATCGCCATAGTCGAGCACGGCCGCGCCGTGATGGGTGTCGTCTACGCGCCGGCGCTGGACCGTCTGTTCGTCGCCGAAAGCCCATCCTCGGCCTGGCAGGCAAAAGCCGCACCGGGCGGCTCCCTTCCGACCGAGCGCCAGACCCTGCGCATCCGCCGCGCGCCGGCTGCGGGCCTCTCCGCCGTCGCCTCGAAATCCCACCGTTCGCCCGAAACCGATGCCTGGCTTGCGAACTATCACGTCCATGAAATCGTGGCGGCCGGCTCCTCGCTGAAATTCTGCCTCGTGGCGGCCGGCGAAGCGGACGTCTATCCCCGCCTCGGACGCACGATGGAATGGGACACAGCCGCCGGCCAGGCCGTCGTTGAAGCCGCGGGCGGACGGGTGCTGCAGCTTGACGGCGCCCCCCTGCTCTACGGCAAGCGCGCGCGCGGCTACGACAATCCGGACTTCGTGGTCTATGGCGACGTCTCTCCAGCCTGAGTCGCCGCCCGGCCATTTCCAGTTCAGGTGAATTCTGGCAGCTAGGGGGCCAGCAAAGAGAGGTTCCATGGCCCGGCAGTATTTCGGCACCGACGGCATCCGCGGCCGGATCAACCAGCGCCCGATGACGGCCGAAACCGCTTTGCGGCTGGCGATCGCTTCGGCGCGCACCTTTGCGCCCGAGGGCGGGCGCGAGGTGGTCATCGGCCGCGACACGCGCCGCTCCGGCGAGATGATCGAAGCCGCCTTGATCGCCGGGCTGACCTCGATGGGTGTAACGCCCGTGCGCCTCGGCATCGTGCCGACACCCGCCGTCGCGCTGATCGCCCGCGAAACCGGCGCGGCACTCGGTTTCATGGTCTCGGCCAGCCACAACAAGTTTGAAGACAACGGCCTGAAACTCTTCAGCCCCGAAGGCGTGAAGTTCACGGATGAAGTCGAGGAAACACTCGAAGCCGCCATGGCAGCCGCCTTCGAGGGCGCCTACGCCGCACCGGCCGCCATTTCCGAACTGGCCAATCTGCCCGGCGCTGCCGCCCGCTATCTGGAACGTTGTCTCGAAACCATCGGCAAGGGCCAGGATTTCTCGAAACTGAAGATCGTGCTCGACTGCGCCCACGGCGCCGGATTCGAAACCGCGCCGGAAGCCCTGCGCAAGCTCGGCGCCCGGCTTACCCTGATCGGCGCTGCGCCCGACGGCATCAACATCAATGCCGGCGTCGGCTCGACCGCCACGGGCGCGCTCAAGGCGGCTGTCCTCGAAACCGGCGCCGATATCGGCATCGCGCTCGATGGCGACGCCGACCGGCTGATCGTGGTCGATGAGACGGGCGCGGAAGTGGACGGCGACCAGGTGATGGCGCTGATCGCGGGCGAGATGCACCGCACCGGGCGCCTGAAAGGCGGCGGCATGGTCGCCACCGTCATGTCCAACATGGGGCTCGACGCATATCTTAAGGCCAGCGGACTCGTCCTTGCACGCACAAAAGTCGGCGACCGCTATGTCGGCGAGCATATGCGCCAGCACGGCTTCAATCTCGGCGGCGAACAATCCGGACACATCATCCTGTCGGACGTCTCGACCACGGGCGACGGCTTGCTGGCCGGTCTGCAGGTCCTGTCCGTCCTCGCCGCACGCGGCGGCAAGGCCTCCGACATGCTGCGTGTCTTCACGCCGGCGCCGCAGAAACTGTCCAACATCCGCTATTCCGGCGCCAACCCGCTCGAGTCCGACAGGGTGAAAGCCGCTTTGGCCGAAGCCGAAGCCGTCCTGGGCGATCGCGGCCGGATGGTCGTGCGCAAATCAGGCACCGAACCCCTGATCCGCGTGATGGCCGAGGCGCTCGACGAAGCCCTGATGCAGCAGGCGCTGACGCTGGTGGCTGACGCGGTCCAAGCCGAAGCCTGACGGCGCAGCCTATCGCGGCGTCACCCGTTGAATGGCGGAGCGGAGTCTTTATGGCTCGGCAAAACACATCGACACCGGAGGAAACCTGCCATGACCGAGGCCCAGCCCCTGCCTGCCTTCCGTCCGCTGCCGCAGAAGCTGCCGGACGTCACGATGACCCGGAAAGACGGGGCATTCTACATCTCCGCCCGTCAGGCCCCCGGTCCGCGCCCGAGATCGATTCCGCATGCCCTGGACGAACGCGCCGCCCAGCACCCGGAGAGACCCTTCCTGCGCGAACGCGCTCCGCAGACGGATGAATGGATCACGCTGACCTATGGCGAAGCCAAAGAGATCACCGACGCCCTCGCGCAGGCCTTTCTCGATATCGGCGCCGGCCCCGATGCGCCCGTGATGCTCTTGTCCGGCAATTCGATCCGCGCCGCGATGGTCATTCTCGCCGCCCAGAAAATCGGCGCCCCGGCCGCGCCTATCTCGGTGCCCTATTCCACAATGTCGACCGATTTCGACAAGCTGAAACACTGCTTCGACGCCGTGAAGCCCGCCATTGTCTTCGCCGAACAGCTTGCGCCCTTCCGCAGGGCCCTCGCCGCGCTGCCCGCCGGCGCCTTCAGGATCGTCACCGCCGAACCGGACGGCGACAATGCCGTACTCGCCTATGACAGCCTCGCGGCCACCACGCCGACCGTAGCCGTCACCGCCGCGCGCGACAGCCTGACCGATGCCAGTATCGGCAAATACCTTTTTACCTCTGGCTCCACCGGCATGCCCAAGCCCGTCCCCCAGACGCAGGGCGCCATGTGTTCGCTGATCGCCGGCCAGGAAGGCTTGCGCGACAATGCCCGCGACCCGGACCACGATCCGGACCGGGTCGACAACCTGCTCGACTGGCTGCCCTGGAACCACATCTCGGGCTCCAACGTGAACTTCAACAGCGCGCTCTGGAACGGTTCGACCTTCTGGATCGACGGCGGCAAGCCGACCGCGGCCCTGTTCCGCGAAACCATCCGCAATATCAGCGATTGCAGCCCGTCCGTATTCGGAACAGCGCCCATAGCCTTGTCGATGCTGGCCGACGAGATGGAGCAGAACGAGACGCTTCTAAATGCGTTCTTCAAGAATATGCGCTCCATCGGGTATGGCGGAGCAACACTGTCCGACGACCTCTATGACCGCCTGCAAGCCCTCGCCATCAAGGCGACGGGTCATCGTATCCCCATCGTCACCATGTACGGCGCCACTGAAACCCAAGGCATTACCGTCGTGCATTGGGAAGTCGAGCGCGTTGGTCTAATCGGCCTGCCGCTGCCCGGCACGACGCTGAAACTCGTGCCCAATGGCGAAAAGCTGGAAGTGCGCGTCAAGGGCCCGACCGTCATGCCCGGCTACCATAACGACCCGAAGAAGAATGCCGAAGTGTTCGATGAAGAAGGCTTCTATTGCCTTGGCGACGCTGTGAAATTTGTTGACGAGACCGATCCCAACAAGGGCCTCGTCTTCGATGGGCGCGTCGGCGAAGACTTCAAGCTCTCCTCCGGCACCTGGGTCTCGGTCGGCACGCTGCGGCCGGATTTCGTGGCGGCCTGCTCACCCCTGATCTTCGACGCCGTGATCTGTGGCCAAGACAAGGATTTTGCCACCGCGCTGGTATGGCCCTCGCCGGCTGCCGCCGAACAATACATCAAGGCGGCTGGCGACGCCGCCGGGGGAATGGCCGCGCTGAAGGCCGATCTGGCCCGCCGCGCTGCCGCCTTCAACGCCGCCGAACAAGGCTCGTCCCGGCGGATCAAGCGCCTGATGGTCATGATCGAACCGCCGAGCATCGATGCCGGCGAGATCACCGACAAGGGCTATGTAAACCAGCGCCTCGTGGTCAATCGCCGCGCAAATCTTGTGCAGGCCCTGTATGCCGAGCCGTTGGCTGAAGGCGTGATCGCGCTCTGAACGGGCTCCGGCTGGCCCGCTGATTGCATCGCCAGAGAACTGCCATCACTTGGTCAGAATTGGCAGGCAATGGCGCGTTCATGACGTTTGACGATGCCCTCCGCAGCTTTCGGGACCGGTTCAATCTGCCGGAACTGAAGCCGCTTGACCTGAAATTGCCGATCGACCGTCTGCGCCAGCAATTCCTCAAGATTGATTATTCCAGCGAGCCGGATGCGCCGGAACTGGCCGAGATCCGTCCCCTGATCATTCCGGGTGCGGCCGGCCCCATCAAGGCGCGCCTCTATGTGCCGCTTGGCGCGGGTGTCCCACCGGGTCCGGGCATCCTGTTCTTCCATGGCGGCGGCTTCGTCCTCGGCGACCTCGACAGCCATGACATGCTGTGCCGTCGCCTTGCGGAAGGCTCGCGCTGCCGGGTGATCGCGGTTGACTACCGCCTCGCCCCGGAACACCGTTTCCCGAGCGCGCATGACGACGCGCTCGCCGCCTGGGCCTGGATCCAGGAAAAGGCCGGCGCCGTGGCAGGCATCGACCCAGCCCGCATGGCGGTGGCCGGCGACAGCGCAGGCGGTAACCTCGCCGCCTATCTCTGCCAGGAGATGGTGCGCGCCCGCGGCCCGAAACCCGCCTTCCAGCTGCTGCTCTACCCCCTGCTCCAGTTTGCCGACATTCGCACAAAGAAGATGTCGCCGCAGGAGAGCGGATTCTTCATTTCGGCCAGCCTGTTCGAATTCTTCAAGGGTCACTACCTCGCCGACCCTGCCTGCAGCATGGACCGGCGCATGTCGCCGCTTTTTTCGCCGATCGAGGACCTCAGGGGCCTTCCGCCGGCACACATTATCGTCTGCGGCTGGGACCCGCTGCACGATGAGGGTCTCGCCTATGCCGCCAAGCTGCGCAGCCTCGGCGTGCACGCCTCGGAGCGCGAATACAGCACCATGGTGCACGGCTTCCTCAATCTTACTCACATTTCCTCGACCGCCCGCCTCGCCGCGCGCGACGCCGGCGTGGTCACCGGCAAAGCGCTCGGCGCGCTGTAATTTCGGGCATGACAACCTTGTAAAGCGCCAAGGCGTGTCCTTGGGGCAACACCCCCAACTTTATAGAAAAAACAAGCGCCTGACTCTATTCTATATGAAAGGAATTACCCTAAGTGACGCGCTGGGATCCACCGTCCCGCACAGAAATCACTTAGAGGAAACTCCCAGGAATGAAATTCAGCAAAGTACTGATGTCGTCGGTATCGGCGGCAATGATTGCCTTCGTGCCGGCCTATGCTCAGGTTTCGGAAACGCCTGAAGCGACCGCCGAACGCGAGTCCGCCATCGACCGCGTCCTCGGCACCATCACAGTCACCGCGACCAAGAAAGCAGACGTCGAGAACGTCCAGTCGGTTCCCGTCGCCGTCACCGCCTTCAACGCCGAAACGCTCGACGCCCTTCAGGTGCGCGACGTCTCCAGCCTGTCCTACTCGGCCCCGAACATCCAGCTGGAAGACATCGGCACCGCGCGCGGCACCGCCAACTTCTCGATCCGCGGCCTCGGCATCAACTCCTCGATCCCGTCAATCGACCCGACCGTCGGCGTGTTCGTGGACGGCGTGTATCTCGGTGTGAATAATGGCGTGGTGCTTGACCTGTTCGACCTCGACAGCGTCGAGATCCTGCGCGGCCCGCAAGGCCTGCTGTTCGGCCGCAACACCACCGGCGGCGCGGTGCTGATCAATACCGGCAACCCGACCGACACTTTCCAGTACAAGGCAAAGGCCACCTATGAAGGCCCGATCGATGACGGCCGCGGCGGCCCTTCGTCGACCCTGCAGGCCGGCGTGTCCGGCCCGATCGCCGAAGGTCTCCTGAACGGCAAGATCGGCGCCTACTACAATTACGATTCCGGCTACTTTAACAACAAGTTCGACAACTCGAACATCGGTGAGGCCCAGACCTTCATTGTGCGCGGCGCGCTGGAATTCACGCCGACCGAAGACTTCACCCTGCTCGGCAAGCTGGAATCCTTCACCACCCAGACCGATGGTCCGGCCGCAAAGAACTCCGGCGTCTACAGCCGCGACAATTTCGATCTCGCCGTCGACAATATCGGCCGCTACCAGGCCGACACGACCTTCGCCACGCTGCGCGCCGACTATGACGTGAGCTTCGGCAATGGCCGCATCACGAACATCTTCGGCTACCGCGACCTCGACTCGACCTCGAATGGGGACATCGACGCCCTGCCGTTGTTCCTGTTCCACTCGGATACTGAACTCGTCCAGGAGCAATACTCGAACGAGCTGCGCTATGCCGGCACCTTCGGCAAGGCCGACGTCACTACGGGCGTGTTCTGGTTCAACCAGGAAATCGCCTACACTGAACGACGCAACCTTCCGACCGTCACGGCGGCCCAGTTCAACGGCGGCGGCCGTCAGGACCACACCGTGTATGGCATCTTCGGCCAGGTCGATTATGCGTTCACGGACAAATGGACCGGTATCTTCGGCCTGCGCTACGGCACGGAAGAAAAGATCGCAGACATCACCTACGTGCGCCCGCGCCCGTTCTGCTCGGTGGTCGACAATACCTGCCCGACGACGGGCACAAACCCCTTCGTGCCAGGTGAGCCGAACGGTTTCACCGACTCGCAGGAATGGTCGAACCTGAACCCGAAGATTGGCTTCCAGTACACGCCGACCGACCTGATGCAGATTTATAGCCACTACACCCAGGGCGTACGCTCGGGCGGCTACAACTTCCGCATCACCAACGCTGTCGCCTTCGAGGCCTTGTTCCCGGCCGGCAGCAGCCGCGCCTTTGATGAGGAAGAAGTGAACTCCTACGAGGTTGGCTTCAAATACGAAACGCAGGACCGCAAGGGCCAGCTCAACGCCGCCGTGTTCCTGAACGACATCACGAACATGCAGCGCGAGCTCAACCTGTCCTCGCCTTCCTCGGGCGTGGCCCAGACGATCATCAACACGGCCGACGCCGAAATCCTCGGCTTCGAAGCCGAAGGCCGCTACGCGCTCACCGACAACCTGTTGCTGACCGCCAACATCGGTATCCTCGATGCCGAATACACCGCTGTGAAGTTCGATATTTCGGGCAACGGTTCGTTGGGTCCGGAGGACCTCGCGCTCGCCCTGCCCCGCGTGCCGGAAACCACCTACGGTTTCGGCCTGCTGCATGATCTCGATCTTGCAGAGCGCGGGTCGCTCGTCTCGCGCGTGAGCTTCCAGCACCGCGACGAGTTTGCTTATACGGACAACAATTTCGGCTACATCAACGAAGCCGACCAGGTCGACGCAAACTTCACCTGGAACACGCCGTATGAAGGCCTGTCGGTCTCGCTGTTCGGCAAGAACCTGCTCGACGAGGTCGTCTCGGGCGGCGATACGCAAGTGCCGTTCGGCGGTTCGCTTGCACCGCTGGTTCCGGGTGGCCAGAACCTGTCGAACGGTGTCAACGCCCCGTTCGATCCGAACCCGGCCGCCGGTACTTTCCAGCCGCTGCAGCCGGGCCGCACCATCGGCATCGAGTTCACGATCCGCGGCTAAAGCCCCGTGTCCTCAAACGGGAAAGGGCGGGCTTTCGGGTCCGCCCTTTTTGTTGCTGGGCAAACCGGCAAAGAAAAACGGCCCCCGGATTTCCGGGGGCCGTCTTGTTTTGTCAAACAGTCCTATGGATCAGTTGCTGCCACCGAAGCGCTTGGTCACACTTACCTTAAACGTACGCCCGAATGGATTGTGCGTGTAAGGATCATAGTTGACGTCGAAAGCCGCGAAGGGCGGATCTTCATCCGTAACGTTCACAGCGGACAGGCCGAAGTCGAGACCCCAGGCTTCCGATGTTAAGTTGTAGAAGAGGTCGAACGTCGTTTGGCTATCAATTGTCTCGCCAACACCGCCTCGTGCGGCGGCTGAACGTTCATCCTTGTAGCTATCGATATGACGCATCACGGCCCGCAGATTGTGCTCACCGATAGCGTAGTTGGCAAAAACGTTGGCCTTCCATTGCGGCATCGAGCGCGTGAAGTTTGACCGGTTGAATTGGCCGACATAGTCGCCGCCGCCAATTGCAAGACCTTCGACGATGTAGGGGTCTACCACGTACTCGATGATGTACGTCGCATCCGCACCCAACGTGAACTCGGAACTACCCACATCCCACACATTGCTGGCTCGCAGGTCGATCCCCGAGGTTTGGATGTTCGGACCGTTGGTCACGTTCACCCGGATGCGGGAAATCGTTGACGCCGAAGGCGCCAGCGGATTGTTGAAAGTGATCCTCGACAGAATCGCATCATCTGCCGTAGTCGCCGTCGCAAGTGCAGCCACGGCCGCGTTCACGATTTGCGCTTGCTCCTCGACGATCACCGGGTCGGAGAAGTCGAAGTTGTAGTAGTCGAGCGATGCTTGGAAGTTGCCGGTGTCATAGAGGGCACCGACGTTGAAGCTGAAGGCCGATTCCGGCTTCAGGTCAGCATTGCCAAAGGTGTCTACGGCTTTGAACGCACTCGTCGGAGCCACAAACTGCAGGCTGGTGCCCACACCGCCGAGCTGGTTGAGCGTCGGACCCTTGAAGGAGGTCTGGGCCGAACCGCGCAAGGCAAAGTTGTCTGTCACGTCCCATTTCGCAGCGACTTTCGGGTCGAATGTCGATCCGATTTCGCCGCCGTAGTCTTCGTAGCGTACGGCGAACTGCATATTCAGGTTGTCATAGAGAGGTACCTGAAGTTCACCGAAGATGGCATAGATGGTCTGCGATTCATCCGATGGCAGCGTGCCAGCAAGGAACGAATACGGACCCGTGCCGCCCGGTCCAGGCGTGACCGACAGGTCGGTCAACGCCGACGGATCAAGCTTGTAGGATTCGCGGCGAACCTGCATGCCGGCAGCCCAGCCGACAGCTCCGCCCGAGGCCTGGACACTGCTCTCCCCCGACAGGATGCCATCAAAGACAAGCAAGTCAGTCTTCGCAGTGGTCAGGCTAGGATCGGTGATCCAGTCTGCAAGCGTGGCGGTGTTCTCAAGGCCTGGTACGAACGTCGGGTTTGCCGCACCGGTCACAGCGTTGAACGGAATCGCGTTGGAGAAGGGATTGTAATATTCGCACGAACCGACGCCGGCGGCGAGCGTACCCGCATAACCGGCTGACAATGGCGAAGTGCCGGTTGCCGGGTCGAAGCCGGTGTTCGGATCGGTACAAACGCCAAATCCGCGAAGCGCGTTCGTCAAACCGGTGATGTACGTATCATTGGTCAGACGTTCGCTTTCGGTTGTCGAATAGCTGATGGTCGCGTCGTAATTCACGCCGTTGGTGAAGTCGCCTTTGAGGCCGCCTGACCCGCGGAAGGTTTCGCTGGTGCGATAACCTTCCTGCGCTCCGCCGGTAAGGGGGGAGCCGCCATAGCCGAACGACCGGCCGATGTAGAGCGCTGCCGCCGTGCCGGCCGGGAAGACGCCGGGATTGTCAAGGTTGTACTGGATGAAGCCAGGGTGACTGGCGAGCAGCAGCTGGTTGGTCAGAACCTGCGGCGGATAGGATGGAGAGGTTTTCCAGGTCGGCACATCCGAGTAAGCATACATTGCTTCAAGGTGCAGTTCAGCACCATTGCCGAGGTTTCGGTTGTATTCTGAGAAGACCTGATAGCGCTCTTCCTCTTCGACAAGGTTGTCGAACTGCGTAAATTGAAAATAGCAGGAGCTTGCAGCGCCTGCGTATATGCCCCCGGCTTCATCGCACCCAAAATCGTTGACGTTTGCTGCCAGCGGCGTGAAGCCGGCGCTGAGTGGCACATAACGGCCCGGGTTCGACAGCGAAGACCAGCCTCCGACGGGGTTTTCGGCGAATGGCCGGACAGCCCAGTCCTTTTCACTTAGCAGAACTTCCGAGCGCTTGTTGTAACCAACCGAGGTCACCCAATTGAAGTTCGCGCCCTGCAGGCCATAGGCCGCAGAGATGTCGAAGTCGCCATCGGATCCGTCGAACTGCGAGAACGAACCACCGACCTCAAAACCGTCGAGATCCTGGTTTGTGATGAAGTTCACAACGCCGGCAATTGCGTCCGATCCGTAAAGCGCCGCGGCACCGTCTTTCAACACTTCAACCCGACCAATTGCGGCCGAAGGAATGTTGTTCGTATCGACGAACAGCTGCGCCTGCTCACCGATCGAATAGGGGTGATAGGTCTGGCGGTGACCGTTGATCAGCACCAGCGTACGGGCGGGGCCGAGGCCGCGCAGGTTGATGTTCGACGTGCCTTCGAGGCCGTTCGACGCGAACTGGTTGGTCTGGCCATCCACACCGGACGAGGGGCCGAGGTTGCGGATCAGCTCCGTGATCGTCGGCTTGCCTTCAAGCTTGAGGTCCTGCGCACTCAGCACATCCACCGGCAGGGCCGCATCTTCAGGTGTGCCCTGAATGAACGAACCCGTGACCGTCACCGTACCGAGCTTGCGCTCGCCGTCATCGGCTTCTTGAGCGTGAGCAACCAAGCTGCTGCTCAGCGCAATGGCTGATGCATAAAACAGCATTCCTTTGAAAGTTTTCATTCGTTTCCTCCCGAAACTATTATGGTCTGGCGCAAGCTTCTGCCACTTGTCATGTATTTGACCAATTTCCATCCTTAAGCGTCTCGACCCGGTCGCAAAGAGGGCTTGTGTGCTGCGCCGCCGCATACCAATTTAGAACCAACCCGTCCCGACATGGCGGTTAAGCATCACTTTACCTCAATGCGCTCAGCAACCACGTGTGAATACGAAAACGGAACTCACATGCCGCCCTTCCAGAAACTCGCGGCAAGATTTGCCGATCCCGTCACACCTGCAAATTTTCCTCAGCGAGTGTTGCGCTGGCGCAACCAGCGCTGGGCGCAAGCGGTAGGGTTGGGGGAACTGTCCGCGCCGGACTGGCTGGAACATTTTGCAAGGTTCCGCCCCCTGCCCGGCAACCTGCCACAGCCACTGGCCATGCGCTATCACGGCCACCAGTTCGGCACCTACAATCCGGATCTCGGCGACGGACGCGGTTTCCTCTTTGCCCAGCTGCGCGATCCGGCCGGCCGCCTGCTCGATCTCGGCACCAAAGGCTCCGGCCGAACGCCCTGGTCACGCAACGGCGATGGCCGGCTGACCCTCAAGGGCGGCGTGCGCGAGATCCTCGCCGCCAGCTATCTGGAAGCCCTCGGCGTCAACACATCCAAGGCCTTCAGCCTTGTCGAGACCGGTGAGGCCCTGCAACGCGGCGACGAGCCTTCGCCGACCCGCAGCTCGGTCCTCGTGCGCCTGTCCCACAGCCATGTCCGGTTCGGAACCTTCCAGCGCTCCGCCTGGCTGGAAGACCGGGACGCCATGGCCGAACTTGTCGATTATTGCGTGGCCGAATTCCACCCTGCTGCAGACCATCCGGAGATGGCTGACAAGACCTGCGCCCTGCTGCAGCAGATCGCCCTCGCCACGGGCCGGATGATCGGCCAATGGATGGCCGCCGGCTTCGTGCACGGCGTCATGAACACCGACAATTTCAACATCACCGGCGAGACCTTCGATTTCGGCCCCTGGCGCTTCCTGCCGCAATCGGATCCGAACTTCACCGCCGCCTATTTCGACCAGAACGGTCTCTACCGGTTTGGCCGACAGCCCCTGCAGGGTGGCTGGGCGCTCCAACAGCTCGCCTCCGCCATGCTGCTCCTCGCCGAAGCAGAAGACCTCGCCCGGGCGCTGGCGCCCTACGAAGCGGCCTACCGCGACAGCTTCGCCGCGCACACCCATGCCTTGCTGGGTCTTGCCTCGGGCGGCGACCATGCCCGCGATCTCGGCTTCCTGCAGGTCTTCTATGCATGGATGACCGACAGCGGCGCCAGCTGGCCGCAAACCTTCTTCGACTGGTTCGGCGGCGCCGCCTCCGCCGATCGGGCCGCCGCCTCGCCCCAGGCCGCGCTCTATGCCGAAGCCCGCTTCGAACCGGTCCGCGCCGCGCTGCTGGACCGCGCGCCCGTCCGGCCCGAACGCCTCGCCGAACCCTACTTCCAGGCCCCTCTCCCGGTCAGCCTCGTCATCGAAGAGGTCGAAGCCCTCTGGGACCCCATCGCCGAGCACGACGACTGGTCGCGCTTCGACGCCAAGATGGCGCACATCGAGGCGGCCCGGCGCGCGCTGGCATGACGCGTGGAAAGCCCTTGATTCCGAGGGCGCCTGCAGGCCACTAACCGCTAGGCTACCAGGAGATCGCCGCATGACCGACGCGCCCCGTCCCGGCCCGCTATCCGGCGTCCGCATCATCGACATGAGCACAGTTGTTCTCGGCCCCTTCGCGACCATGATCCTCGCCGACCTCGGCGCCGAAGTGATCAAGATCGAGCCGCCCGGCAAGGGCGATACGATGCGCTATGCCGGCGCGTCGCCGACCGGTGATCTCGGCCCGATCTACATGGCGCTGAACCGCAACAAGAAGTCGATCACGCTCGACGCCAGGACGCCCGAAGGCAAGGCCGCGCTCACCGAGCTGCTCAAGACTGCCGATGTCTTCTTCCACAATGTACGCCTCGCCGGCATGGAACGCCTCGGCTTCGGCTATGAACAGGTGAAGGCCCTGAATCCCGCCATCATCTACGTCCACTGCGCCGGTTTCGGCAAAGGCGGGCCGTATGAATTCCGTCAGGCCTATGACGATCTCATCCAGGGCGCATCGGGCTTCGCCGACCTCAACGCCATCCGCTCCGGCGGCCGCCCCGAGTACGCCCCATCCCTCGTCGCCGACAAGACGGCCGGCCTGTTCGCTACCTACGCAACCCTCGCCGCCCTTTTTCACAAGGCCCGCGCCGGCGAAGGCCAGTTCGTGCAGGTGCCGATGCTGGAATGCTTCACCTTCTTCAACATGGTCGAGAACCTCTATGGCGAGACCTTCATCCCGCCCAAGGGCAGGCTCGCCTATACCCGTTCGGTCAACCCGAACCGGCGCCCCTACCCCACGCTCGATGGCTATATCGGTCTTGTTCCGTACTCGGACCAGCAATGGGAAACCTTCTTCGAAATCGGCGGCCAGCCAGACGTCTTCAAGGACCCGCGCTTCAGCACCTATGCCGCCCGCACCGAAAATACCGGCGCCCTCTATGCTCTCATCGAACACGTCACCGCCACGCGGACCACGGACGAATGGCTGGAACTGCTCGACAAGGCGAATATCCCCGCGATGCGCTACAATACGCTGCCGGAAGTCCTGACCGACGCCCACCTCGTCGCCACGGACTTCTTCGAAAAGGTCTCGAGCCCGGAGATCGGCGAATACCGCTCGATGCGCCACCCCGTCGCTTTCTCGGAAACGCCAGCCAGCAGCCACCGCCTGCCCCCGCCGCGGCTCGGCGCCGACACCGAAACTATACTGGAAAGCCTGGGGCTCGGGTCCTAGAAGCGCCTTGCCGGCGTCAGCTTTCGGGCTTCGCGTAATGCGCGGGCTTGATCAGGTCCATCAGACGCTGGGGCGCCCTGATCGGGCCGAAGCCCAGTTCGGCATAGACGCCGTGCGCATCCGCCGTGCCGAGCATCCAGCGTCTCACGGTCTGCATGTCCGGATGTTCCATCAGTGAACGCACCAGGCCGCGGCCGAGTCCCTTGCCCCGGTGTTCCGGCGCCACGATCACGTCGCAGACCCAGGCAAACACCGTCCGGTCGGTGATGGTCCGGGCAAAGCCGATCAGCGTCCCGTTGCCGTCGCGGGCAATCGCGCAGATCGAGTTGGCGCAACCTCGCTCCACCGTGTCGCGCGGCACGCCGGGCGACCAGTAGGTTTCCCGCAGCATCGCATGCAGGATATCGATGTCGGCGGCTCCGGGCTGTTCGATCTTGATCATGGCGCGCTCAGACCGGCGGCTGGCCCAGCTTGCCGACACGGCGGGCATGACGGTCGCCGCCGAAGGGCGTCGTCAGGAAGGCCGTAAGGCAGGCCTTGGCCATTTCGATGCCGATGATGCGCGCGCCCATAGCGATCACATTGGCATCATTGTGCTCGCGCGACAGCGTCGCCGACAGTGGTTCGGACACCAGCGCGCACCGCACGCCCGGATGGCGGTTGACCGCGATGGAAATTCCGATGCCGGTGCCGCACAGCGCAACGCCGCGTTCGGCCTTGCCGGCCGCAATATGCCCGGCCAGCCGGTAGCCGAAATCCGGATAGTCGACACTCGCCTCGCCATCCGTACCCAGATCTTCGACCTCATGGCCTTCCGCGCGCAGCCAATCCGTCAGCGCCGCCTTCAGCCCGACAGCCGCATGATCCGAAGTCATGGCAATCCGCATGATATCCCCGTTCCCCGGCCGCTTCGGGCCTAGCCCGCCAGCCGCGCCATTTCCTCTTCCGAAAGTTCGGAATTATCGAACACGTTCTGCACGTCATCGAGTTCGTCGAGCACATCGAGCAGCTTCATCAGCTGGTCTGCTGCTTCGCCCGAGACCGCCACATTGACCTTCGGCTTCCAGATAATCTTCGCCGATTTCGGCTCGACCTTCTCGCCGAAGGCTTCCGCCAGAGCGGTGCCGACCGCCGCGAAATCTTCCCGCGCGGTATAGATCCAGTGGCTTTCCTCGTCGGACTCCACGTCCTGCGCGCCGGCCATGATCGCCGCTTCCATCACCTCGTCCGGCGTGCCGGCCTCCAGCGGGAATTCATATTCGCCCAGCTGGTCGAAATTGAAGGATACCGAACCGGTCGTGCCGAGTGCGCCGCCATTCTTGGCGAAGGCGGAGCGCACGTCGGTCGCGGTGCGGTTCTTGTTGTCGGTCGAGGCCTCGATGATGATGCCGACGCCGCCGGGGCCGACGCCTTCATAGCGGATGTCGGCATAATCAGCACCGCCGCCGCTCTGGCCTTTGTCGATGGCGCGCTGGATATTGTCCTTGGGCACAGACGCGCCCTTGGCGTTCTGCACGGCAAGGCGCAGGCGCGGGTTCATGTTCGGGTCCGGCCCGCCCATTTTCGAGGCCACCGTGATCTCTTTCGAGAGGCGCGAGAACAGGACGGCGCGTTTCTTGTCCTGCTTGCCCTTGCGGTGCTGGATGTTGGCCCATTTGCTATGACCGGCCATCGAAGGCTCCTGACGCTGGAAGTTTGAAGCCCTGCGCTCTAGCCCATCGCCCCCGCGCCGGGCAACCCGCCCCGCCCACAAACCTCGCCCCCCGCTCGGCCCCAACCCCGCCCAACTCATGCTGAGCGAGGTCGAAGCTCGGGCGTCTCCGCGGGCGCCAAGCGCCCTTATCCGCAAACACCTCTCCTGGACGGCCCTGAAGGTCCGGATGTTCGTGCTAGGCCTCGGCGCCGCCCTGACCCTCTCCGCCACCGGTGAGGGGACAGGCTGCACCGTTGGGCTGGCTGAGCGCGTCACATAGAGTGACATGTCCCCTCCCCATTTTAGGGAGGGTGGGGCAAGGCAAACGAAAACGCCGAAGCCTCACCAATACTGCGCCATCAGCGCGCTCGCCCAGTCAGCCTGGCGCACCTCGCCGCGAGGCAGGAATTCCCGCATCACCGGCTTGATGTCGATCACCGGTGTGCCGTCGATGGCGTCCAGCCCCTCGACGATCATCTCCCGGCCCGAAACCGAGACGATCCGGCAGACTGTCACGCCAAGCCGGTTCGGGCGGTTCTTGCCGCGCTGGGCGAAGATGCCGATCCGCGGCCAGTCCGGATTGCCCCGAGGATGGCGCGCTCCGGTCTCGATCTTTTCGTCCGGCACCAGATGGAAATGGAACAGGATCTCCGCATGACTGAACGCATCGAGCCCCATCAGCGCCTCAGCGGGCAGCGTGTCAGCCAGCACGATACGCGCCTGCTCCTCGCCCCAGTGATCGTCCTTCGCCTCGGCGCGGCCCCCGCGGACATGAGCCACCGGTGAAACCGTGATGTCCGTCATGTGCTCCTCCTCAAGGTTCCTGAAGCGTTTCCTTCAGCATACTGAGGTCATACCCCTTTGCCTTTGCCGCTGCATCCAACTCGGCGCGCACCTCCGGCGTCACCGTCGGCGTTCGCGAAAGCATCCAGAGAAAGCGTCCCGATGGTTCTCCGATAAGGGCATGCTGATAGCCTTCGTCGAGATGGATGATCCAGTAATTACCCCGCCCCGCCGGCAGCGGAATGGGCGCGAAGTTCACGAAGACCCGGGCACCGTTCGAGCCCTCCATGACGCGGGCCACCGCCTCGGCCGACCGCGGCTCGCCATCCTTCGTGCCGAAGCGGCAGGTATTGACCACGTCGACCCGACTATCGTCGCGCAGCGTGTACTGGGCGGTCGTGCCTTCGCAATCCTTCTGGAAGCTCGTCGGATACCGGGCGATCTCATACCAGAGCCCCATGTAGCGCGCGATATCGACAGACGCGACCGCCTCCAGCGGAGGCGCATCCTTTGCTCGCCCGGATGGCCCGGCCACACAAGCCGACAGCGCCAGAAGGGCGGCGGCCAATATTGTAGGAATACGGAGCATCATAACAGTCTTTCCTTCAATCCGCCGCGCACGGCACACGTCCACTCAATCCGATCGCACCCGCGACAGCACGCGCTCAGCCGCCAGCACTACGGGCCGGTCGATCATCTTGCCGTGATGTAGCACCACTCCGCCGCCCGCCGCCTCCATCGCGGTTAGCACGGCGCGGGCTTCAGCAATCTCGGCCGCGCTCGGCGTGAATACGGTGTTCACCGCCGCGACCTGGTCCGGATGGATGCAGGCGCGTCCAGAAAATCCGACGGCCTTCGCCCGGCGTGTCGTCTCGGCGAGACCCTCCGTATCCCCCGTATCGAGGAAGGGCACATCATAGGCCGGCACCCCGGCGGCGCCGCAGGCGGCGGCAACCGTGCCGCGCGCCGTCAGCATCGCGTCCCAGTCGTTCACGTCGGCGCCGAGGCTGGCGGAAAAATCGACGCCGCCGAACAGTACGCCGCCGGCCGCCTGCGCCGCAATCGCAAAGGCATTCGCCAGGGCGCGGCCGCTCTCGATCACCGCGATCAGCGGCGCCGGCCAGCCGAGCGCCTCGGCAACGATCTCGAGGTCGACCGCCGTCTCGGACTTGGGCACCATCACGAAAGCTGCCCGCCGCGCCGCACTGGCCGCCGCCAGCGCGGCAAGGTCGGCGCAGCCGAACGCCGTGCGTGGCGAATTGATCCGCAGGCCGACCGGCCCGGCCGCTCCTGCCGCCAGCCAGTCCAGCGCCGCCGCCCGGGCCTGCGCCTTGTCTTCCGGCCGAACGGCATCCTCTAGGTCGATGATCACGGCGTCCGCGCCAGCGGCGGCCGCCTTGCCGAAACGGTCCGGCCGCGCACCAGGCACGAACAGGAGGGAGCGATGGACCTGCATGGGAAAGCCGCCTTCAGAAACGCGTCCTCCCGGGTATCCAACCCCCGGTGCAGGGTCAAACGGAAACCCGGCAGGAGAGAGATTGCGCCCCGCCGCCAATCACCCCATCCTGCCCCGCGGGAATGGGAGCTGGGCGTGGTTGCGATCCGGTACATGGATTCTGAACGGGTAATGGAACTCGGTCTCGCCGACCTGCGCGGCGCATCGATCGAGCGTCAGGACTTCCTGCGTGCCGATCTCGGCGGTCTGGACCTCTCCGGCGCCGTGTTCCGGGACTGCGAACTGCGCGCAGCCTGTCTCGACTGGGCCAATCTCGAAGGCGCCCGGTTCGACTATGCCCGGATGATGTCGGCCACCTTACGCCGGGCCCATCTGCGGGGCGCGTCCCTGCGTCATGCCTGCCTGAAGGGGGCTGACCTCTCGGGCGCCTGCCTGATCGGCGCAGACTTCACCGGCGCCTCACTGAGCCGGGCAAACCTCACGCAGGCCAATCTCTGCGGCGCCATCTGCCTCTGGCATGACCAGGGCCCGGTCAACCTCGATGGTGCGGTCTATGACGGACGCACGCTCCTGCCACCTGCCTTCCATCCGCACGATCATGGCATGATCCGGCGCCTCACCGCCGCCCGCGCTTGACTTCGTCCCCGGCCATCCCCACCCCTCTCCCGCAATGACAGTCCTCAAGGCCATCCTCGGCCCCACCAACACCGGCAAGACGCATTACGCCATCGAGCGGATGCTCGCCCACGGCACAGGTATGATCGGCCTGCCGCTGCGGCTGCTGGCGCGTGAGGTGTATGACCGCGTGGTCGCCGCCAAGGGCTATGCCGCGGCAGCGCTGCTGACCGGCGAGGAGCGTATCCAGCCGCCCACCGCGCGCTATTTCGTCTGCACGGTGGAATCGATGCCGGCGGATGTTCGGGCCGACTTCGTGGCCATCGACGAGATCCAGCTCGCCGAAGACGATGACCGCGGCCATGTCTTCACCGACCGCATCCTCCACATGCGCGGAAATCACGAGACGCTGTTGCTCGGCGCCGACACCATGCGCGCCCTCCTGAAAAGCCTGAAGCTCGGCGTCGAGACCGAGCCGCGCCCCCGCTTCTCCGAGCTGCGCTATACCGGTCACTCCAAGATCACCAAGTTGCCCAAGCGCACCGCCATCGTCGCGTTCAGCGCCGAGGAAGTCTACGCGATTGCCGAACTGCTTCGCAGGCAGAAGGGCGGCGCCGCGGTGGTGATGGGCGCGCTCAGCCCCCGCACCCGAAATGCCCAGGTCGCACTCTACCAGTCCGGCGAGGTCGATTACATCGTCGCTACCGATGCCATCGGCATGGGACTCAACCTGGATGTCGGGCGTGTCGTGTTCGCCTCGCGCTCGAAATTCGACGGCCGCCGGCACCGCCCGCTAAGCCTTGCCGAAAGCGCGCAGATCGCCGGCCGCGCCGGCCGGTTCCGTACAGATGGCGAATTCGGTGAAACCGGAAGCTGCCCGCCCTTCGCCGAAGAGGAATGGAAAGCGATCGAGGCCCACCGCTTCGATCCGGTCGATGCGATCCAGTGGCGCAATTCTGCGCTCGACTATTCGAGCCTCAAATCTCTGATCCGTTCGCTCGAACGCCCGTCCGGCAATCCAGTGCTGATCCACAATCCGCGCGCCCTTGATGAATGGGTGCTGCGCCGGATGAGCGAAGACGCAGCCATCGGACCCAATGTGACCGGTGAGCGCAAGGTGCGCCGCCTCTGGGATCTCGCCCGCCTGCCGGACTTCCGCAAGGCCGGGCCGGAAGGTCACGGACGGCTGGTGCTGGGCCTTGCCGAAACCCTGGCCGATCCCGATGCACGCCTGTCTGATGAAGGCCTCAGCCGGCGGATGGAAGACCTGGCCTCGGTGCGCGGCGATATCAACCAGCTTCAACAACGCCTCGCCGCGATCCGCACCTGGACCTATGCCGCCCACCGGCAGGACTGGCTGGAGAACCCCTCTTATTGGCAAGAGAAGACCCGGGAGATTGAAGACTCCCTGTCAGACGCGCTACACGAAGCGCTGACGGCACGTTTTGTGGACCGGCGCACCACCGCGCTGCTCGCAAGCCTGAAGAAGGAAGACGCACTCGTGACTGAACTGACGCCCGACGGCGACGTGACCGTGGAAGGCCATCTGGTCGGCCGTCTGCGAGGCCTGACCTTTGAACCCGTGGTCGATGCGCGAACGCTGGAAGGCAAGGCTGTGCGCGGCGCGGCGCTCGCCGCTGTGCGCCCCATGTTGACCGCGCGCCTTGCGGAAATCGCCGCCGCGCCCGCCGAAGCATTCAAGCTGACCGAAGCCGCCGAGATCGAGCACAAGGACGCGCCTGTTGCCCGCCTTGCCAAGGGCGCGCAATGGATGACGCCGCGCATCGAACTGATCGGTGCGCTGGAAGCGGACGCATCCGAACGCCAGGCGGCGCTGACGCGGATCGAGGAATGGGTGCGCGGCGAGATCGGCCGCGTGCTGCCGACGCATGCGCGGCTCGTCTTTGCCCGCAGCGGCGAAGCGCTGGAAAGCCTGCTGCGCGGCCTCGCCTTCCGTATCCTAGAAAGCGGCGCGGCCGTTGATCTGCGTACGGACGAGTCGGCGCCGCGCCTGACGCCGGAGCAGCGCGAAGCCCTCAAGGCCGCCGGCATCCGCGCGGGCCGCCTCGCCGCCTATGCGCCGGATGCACAGAAGCCGGCCGCGCAGCGCATGATCGCGATCCTTAAAGCCGTTGAATCGTCCACGGAATATCCGCTCGCGCCGGAAGGGGCCGGCTCGTTCGGCCTCGATGGCACCTGGCCGGAAGCCGCCCTTGCCGCCAATGGCTACCTGCGCTTCGGACGCCGCGCCGTGCGGGCCGACCTCGCCGAACGCCTCGGCTGGGAACTCGCCAAGCGCCGAAAGGATGCCGGCAAGAGCACGTTCGAGATTCCGATGGAACTCGCCTCGGTCGTCTCCTGCCCGGCCGATGACTGGCCGGCGGTGCTCAAAGGATTTGGTATCGCGCCCGCTGAGAAAAATCCCGAAACCGGCGCGGTGACGCGGTGGCGCTATGTTGCCCGGTCGCGGCCCGAGGGCGATGAGCGCCCGGCCCGGCGCCCCCACCCGAAAGCCGACGGCGGCGCGTCCAAGGAGGGCCCGCGTCCGGATCGCCGGCCCGGCAACCGCGCAGACAACCGGTCCGGACCTCGGCCCGAACGCAGCCAGGGCGGCGGCCCTCGGCCCCCGGAGCGCCGGTCCAAACCGGTCGATCCCGATAGTCCGTTCGCGGCGCTCGCCGCGCTGCTGCCCCCACCGAAACCACCGAAGCCTGCCCGCAACAAGCAGGCCCGCAAGCCGGCCCCCTCGCCCGGCCCGGCGCCCGGCGCCTTCCGGTACCGCCCCTTCAGATGACGCCGGACGTCGGCGCGGAAACCTCCGTGCGGGTCGATGTGTGGCTCTGGCGAGCGCGATTCTTTCGCACGCGGGCCTTGTCGACCGCGCATGTCCGCAAGGCTGGTCTGCGTCTCTCGCATGCCGGCCAGACCCGCCGCACCAGCAAGCCGGGCGCCACACTTACGGTCGGCGATATCGTGACATTCGGGAAAGGGGCAGATATCCTGACCGTGGAAGTGCTCGATCTGGGCGCCCGCCGCGGGCCCGCTGAAGAAGCGCGAACGCTGTACCGGCCGCTGGAGTCGCTGACATGATGAAATCCCTGAGAAGCCTGTTCACCGCGAAAACGCCCGCCGAATTGCCGATGCCGGCCGAAGTGGCGGTCGCGGCCCTGTTGGTCGAGGCGGCGCTGGTCGATGGCGTCTACGTCAATATCGAGAGCGACATGATCGCGGAGATCCTGCTGGAATCCTTCGCGTTCGATGCCGACAAGGCCGATGCCGTTCTGGCCCAGGCCGAGACTCTCGCCGAGGAGGCCGTGGGTAGCCACCAGTTCACCAAGCACGCGAAAAAACTGCCCCTCGCTGACCGGGTCAGAGTGATCGAGGCGATCTACCGGGTCGTGCTGGCCGATGGTGAGCGGTCTGACGAGGAAGAGGCCTATGTGCGCCACGTCGCCGGCCTCCTATATGTCGATGACATCAGCCGCGCCGAAGCCCGCAAACGGGCCGAAGCGCGCAGCGCCGGAGCCGTGTGAGCGAAACTGCATGCGCGGTTCAGCCCGCCGCATTGACAGATGACACCCGCGCCGCCAATTGGCTGGCCTGATCCCAAACGCCCACGAGTATTGCCCTCCCATGACCTATATCGTTGTCGATGCCTGCATCCGCTGCAAATACATGGACTGCGTGGAGGTCTGCCCGGTCGACTGCTTCTATGAAGGCGAGAACATGCTCGTCATCCACCCGGACGAGTGCATCGATTGCGGCGTCTGCGAGCCGGAATGCCCGGTCGAGGCGATCAAACCCGACACGGAGGATGATCCGGACGGTAAATGGCTGAAACTCAACTCTGAGTTTGCCAAGACCTGGCCGAATATCACCCGGATGAAGGAGCCTCCGGCGGACCGCGAAAAGTTCGCGCAGGAGACCGGAAAGCTGGAGAAATACTTCAGCCCGGCTCCCGGAACAGGCGACTGAACGGCCGCTGCGGACTGATTCGGACCGCAGCTGCAACAGCTTCCAAGGCACCTCAAACGTTAACGAGGCGCTTGATTCCATTCCGTTTACGAAACGGCTGCCTCTGTGGGCAACTGTTGTAAATGCGCCAAATTCGTGCTATGTCTTGGTTCTGATCAATAATCATCAAGAAGCGGGATTTCCTAACTCAGTGCCTTAATGCGGGACCTGGGGCGGGGAGGCGTCGCTTTCGTGTGTGTAGAAAAAAGGGTCAATTCAGATATGGCGAAAAAAGCAGAGACTCGGACTTTGGCGTTCGAGGTCGGGCAAAGCGTTGTCTACCCGGCCCACGGCGTAGGCAGGATCACGGCCGTTGAAAAGCAGACGGTCGCCGGAATGCAACTCGAAGTCTATGTCGTCGCTTTCGATCAGGACAAGATGATCCTGCGCGTACCGACTAATCGCGCCGAAGCCTCGGGCATGCGTGCCCTGGCCGGCTCGAAACTGGTCGATGACGCCCTGAAAACGCTCGGCGGCAAGGCCCGCATCAAGCGCACCATGTGGTCGCGCCGCGCCCAGGAATACGAAGCAAAGATCAATTCGGGCGACCTGATCTCGATCGCGGAAGTCGTGCGCGACCTGCACCGCGGCGATGACCAGCCGGAACAGTCCTACTCGGAGCGCCAGCTCTATGAGAGCGCGCTGGACCGGATGGCCCGCGAACTGGCCGCTGTCGAGAACATCGACAAGGGCAAGGCGATGGAGAAACTCGCCAAGTCGCTGGCCAAGAAGAAGATCGCCGCCTGATCTCAGGCCAGGCCCAGGTAAATTGCAGAATCCCCGTGGGTCTCCGGACCTGCGGGGATTTTCATTCTGACTCACTGCCGGCGCCATGACATTTTGAACAAAACATGAACATCTGGAGGCCTTCCATGGCGATCCCGGGCGGATGCCAGTGCGGCGCGATCCGGTATGAACTCTCAGGCCCGCCGGACCGGGTGTCGATCTGCCATTGCCGGGACTGCCAGCTCAGCGCCGGCGCGCCGATGTTCAGCTGGGCGCTCATGCCCACAGACCGCCTGACTGTCACCGAAGGCGCACCCGCCACCTATCGGTCGTCCAGGGACGCGGTCCGCAGCTTCTGCCCCGTATGCGGCACCGGCCTGTTCTACACGAACCCCGCAATGATGCCCGGCCGGATCGACCTCCAGTCCGTGACGCTGGACGATCCGTCCGCATTCGCACCCGTCAACCGGGTCCAGACGGCCGAGCAGCCGATCTGGATGGCTCACTTCGATGCCTTGCCTGTGCACCGGCGTTTTCCGGGTACGGATTGAGCGGAACCTGCGATTCCAGCCAGATGTTAATCCGGACGGCCCGCCGCTTAACCAAGCCGCGCCAACCGTTGCGCGCCGTTAACCATGCCAAAACCCCTCTGCGTCAGGTTTGATCCGTTGCCGGATGGTCCGGCAGGTGATTGGGCCGCAGCCCGGACATGGGAAAACCCCAGCCAGTTGCGGCAGGTGTCAAAGGACAAAGAACATGGCTTATTCAGATATCCCGATGGAGCCCGGCGCGCTGATCGGCGCCCACTCCCTCCCCGAAGACCTCTACCGCGCCGGCCTCGCCTATGCGACCGGCACGGGCACCGAGGTCAACCTCGTCGAGGCGCACAAATGGTTCAACCTCGCCGCCGCAAGGGGCCATGAAGAGGCCAAGGCGCAGCGCCAGGACATGGCCGAAATGCTGACCTCCGAGGAAGTGAAACTGGCCCTTCAGGCCGCCCGCGACTGGATGCGCCTCGCGCACTGAAGCACGCCTAGCCCACCCGGCGCGTCATGCTCTTCCAATAGGGCTCGCGTAGGTCCTTGCGTAGGATCTTGCCGGACGGGTTGCGCGGCAGGGCCTCGATGAAGTCGATTGACTTCGGACACTTGTAGGCCGCGATCCGCTCGCGTGCCCAGGCAATGATGCTCTCGGGGGACGGATCTTCGCCGGGCTTCTTCACAACGATGGCTTTCACGGCCTCGCCCCATTTCTCGTCCGGCACGCCGATCACGGCGACATCAGCCACACCCGGCGCGCCGAAGATCGCGTTCTCGACTTCGGCCGGATAGACGTTCTCGCCGCCCGACACGATCATGTCCTTCACCCGGTCGTGGATGTAGAGATAACCGTCCTCGTCGAAATACCCGGCATCGCCGGTATGGAAGAAACCGTCGCGGATCGCTTCCCGGGTCGCGTCTTCCCGGTTCCAGTAGCCCTTCATGATGAAGCCGGACCTGATGACGATCTCGCCCACCTCACCGGTGGGAACGGGTTTGCCTTCGCCGTCGACCACACGCACCACAGCGCCCGGCCACGGCAGACCGCAGGAGCGCAGCTTGCCCCAGGACGGATCATGCGCTTCCGGCGGCAGGAAGGTGCCCGCGCCCACTGTTTCGGTCAGCCCGTAGAGCTGCGTGAACCGTGCGCCCATGATCTCGACCGCCGTGCGCAGCAGCGCTTCGGAGATCGGCGAGGCACCATAGAAAACCTGTTTCAGGCTGGAGAAATCGATCTGCTTGATATTGGGCTGCTGGGTGAGCATCAGAATGACGGCCGGCACCCAGAAAGCGTGCGCGATCCGGTGTTCGGGAATCAGCTTCAGGATCAGCTGCGGATCGATCTCGCGAAGGACGACCGTCTTGGCGCCCTGGGCGATGGCGAGCACGCCGGCATTGACGCCGGCGACATGGAACAGCGGCATCGCGTTCATCACCGCGTCGCCTGCATCATAGCTCGACCATTCGAGCAGTTTGGCCTGGGAGAAGAAGGACAGGTAGTTGTCGTTGGTCAGCTGCACGCCCTTCGGCAGGCCGGTCGTGCCCGAGGTATAGAGCTGGATGACATCGTCGTTGCCCTCCACCTTGATGCCGGGATCGGCGGCAGATTTCGAATTGCGCCAGGAAGGATAGAAATCCCAGTCCTCGCGGTCGCCATCGATGGTGATGATGCGCTTCAGGTCCGGCAGCTCGGCCTTGATCGTGTCGATCATGGCGTAGAAATCCTTGCCGACGAACAGCACGGTAGCTTTCGCATCCGACAGGATGAACTTCACTTCCGGCGCGGCGAGGCGCGTGTTGACGCCGTTGATCACCGCGCGGACTTTCGCGGCGCCGAACAGCATCTCGTAATAGACGTCCGTGTTCTTCGCGAGATAGCCGATTCGGTCGCCCGGCCTCACGCCAAGCGCGAGGAGACCGTTCGCGACCTGGTTTGCGTGTTTCTCGAGATCGGCAAAGGTGGTCGCGCGGCCTTCGAACCACAATGCCACTTCAGCGGGGCGGCGGGCCGCCTGCACACCGGTCACATTGGCGAGATAAGGCATCGCCTCGATGTCGATCATCTGTTTCCTCCACGTTTCTTGAGCCTGAACTTAAGGCATTTCCCGCACCTGTCAGCCCCTGCAGCGCTGCAACCGGATGAAGCCGGCCGCGCCCCCTTTGGCAAAGGCCATTTTTGTGCAAGGTTCGCCCAGCGCGCGAGCCTGAAAAAGCGCCGCGCTCAGGGGACGCATGCATGGCTGCTATCTTTCTTTCCTATAGCCGGGCAGATCGCCCGAAGGCGCAGGTCTTCGCAGAAGCGCTGACGGCGGAAGGTTTCTCGGTCTGGTGGGACAAGGTGCTGCGTGCCGGTCAGACCTATGACGAAGTGACCGAAGGCATGCTGCGCGACGCCGATGTCGTGGTTGTGCTGTGGTCGGCCGTATCGGTGAAATCGAAATGGGTTCGCACCGAGGCAACGCTCGGCCAGCGCACGTCTGTGCTTGTGCCCGCGATGATCGAGGATGCCGAACGCCCCATCATGTTCGAGTTGACCCAATCCGCGGACCTGATCGGATGGGACGGCGATCGCAGCGATGTACGCTGGCAGGAGTTCGTCGCCGACATCCGCCGCGCCGCCGAACAGGCCGCCGCATCCGATTCCAAGCCCGCACCTGTTCCGCCTCCCGCGCCCGGCCAGGCCGCCGACATGACGATGGAGCTGACCTTCTGGACGTCGGTCAAGGATTCCGACGACAAGGCCGATTTCGAAGCCTACCTGAAACGCTATCCGGACGGCCACTACTCGGACCTCGCGCGCAACCGGATCGCCGCGATCGCGCGCGCCCATGCCAGGGCTGCTGCGCCGCCGCCTGCGCCCCCACCTCAGGCTCCACCTCCGCCTCCTCCACCGCCGCCGCGCGCTGCTGCACCGGCACCTGCGCCCAAACCCGCCCCTGCCCCACCGAAGCCCGCCCCGGCCAAGCCGGTTGCCGCCGCCTCGGCGCCGCCGAAAAAGTCCGGGTCTTCGCTGCCCTTGGTGTTGGGCGGCCTGGTGGCCATCGTCCTGGCGGGATGGGTCATCGCCAACCTGATCCCGAGCGATGACACGGCCGCCGATGACGCGGCGCTGACGGCGGATGCGGCCGATGCGCCGGCCGCGCCAGAAGCGCCGGCTCTGCCCGAGCCCGAAGTGATCGAAACCGCCGCCACGGAGACGGCGGCGCCAGCGGTTGACGTGCCCGCCGAGCCGGAACCCGAACCCGAGCCTGTCGCTCCGGTCTGCGATGTCTGCCCGGCCATGGTCAGCCTGCCGGGCGGAACCTTCAGCATGGGATCCCCGGCCACCGAATCCGGCCGCGAGCCCATCGAGGGCCCGGTGCATGATGTGACCGTGAAGCCCTTCGCGATCAGCAAGACTGAGATAACGGCGGCGCAATGGGCTGCTTGCCTCGCCGATGGCGGCTGCAACGGATACCGACCGCCGGCGGGCGAGTCCGATGGCCTGCCGGCCACCGCAATTTCCTGGCGCGATGCAACGGCCTACACCAAATGGCTCTCCGCCAAAGAGGGGCGCACCTATCGCCTGCCCACCGAAGCAGAATGGGAATATGCCGCACGCGGAGGAACCAGCACGGCCTATTGGTGGGGCGAACGGTTCGATTCCATGAAAGCGCCGCGCGACCGTCTGCGGGAAGCGGCGAGCC
Source organism: Hyphomonas sp. (assembly GCF_016125515.1). GTDB lineage: Bacteria > Pseudomonadota > Alphaproteobacteria > Caulobacterales > Hyphomonadaceae > Hyphomonas. The sequence goes on along the minus strand of NZ_WGLO01000008.1, from coordinate 235,821 downwards.
TACCGGAGAATACGTTCGGCCTGCAGGGCATGCTCGGCAATCTGCGCGAATGGGTCGAGGATTGCTACGTGAACGGATATTCCGATACGCCAACGGATGGCAGCGCCGTGCTCTCCGGCGATTGCGGGCGCCGCGTCGTGCGGGGCGGTTCGATCAAGAGCGGCCAGGCCGAGCACCGCGCTGCCAACCGTGCGCGCATCTCGGTGACCACGCGCGACCGGCAGATCGGCTTCCGCGTGGTACGCGAAGAAGACTGACAGGCCGCAATGCGAAACCTGCTTTTCCTGTCCACCCTTCTGGTCAGCGCCTGCGCCTCGTCACCTCCTGCCCCGGTGGCGGCATCCGGCTGCACGGTTCCGGCGGGTCTTGCCGTGATGGATGACGCCTGGCTGGAGACGACGCGCGCCATGAGCGCGGAGGTAAAGGCGGCGCTGGTCCTCTCCCTGCCGGACTGTCTGGAAAACCCCGACCCGGCCGTGCGCGACCATTACGCCTATGAAACCCTGTCGGGCCTGCTGCGCGGCGAGGCTGTGGGGCCTGAAACCCTCCGTCCCCTGAAGGCAGAACTGCTGTCGCGCCTCGCCCAGGCCGATGAGGATGCAGGCGGCTTCCGAGGGCCCTTCGCGGCGCTCGCCCTGGCGGAGGTGGCGCGCACGGACCGGATCACGCCCTGGATGGATGAGGCCGCGCGCAGCGCACTGATTGCGGCGGCTCATACCTATCTCGCGAACCTGACGGACTATCGCGGCTTCTCCGACACTGAAGGCTGGCGCCACGGCGTGGCACACACGGCCGACCTGCTGATGCAACTCTCGCTCAACCCCCGACTGACGAAACCGCAGGCCGAAGCCATTCTCGCCGCCATTGCGCTCAAGGTGGGCACGCCCGACCATGCCTACATTTTCGGGGAGAGCGAACGCCTCGCGGCGCCGGTCATGTACCTCGCCCAGCGGGAACTTTTCACCGACGAGGAATGGACGGCCTGGTTCACGGGCCTCTGGCCGGCCGACGATCCGCTGCGCGAGGTCGCCTACCGGTCCGAAGCGGCGCTCGCCCGGCTGCACAACCTGCGCGCCTTTTCTGAGGCCGTGTATGTCAGCGCGGTCGCCAGCCATCAGGACACCTATACCCCCGTGGGCGAGGCGGCTTTCGCCCTGCTGAACCTGCTGCCCTGAGCGAAACCTTGCTTGCGCCGGCCATTTGCGGCACATCCCTCCCACCATGACCCTTGCCACCCAGCCCCCTGACGCGGCCCTTGCCGAACGGATGCACGACATGGGCGCGCGCGCCCGCGCCGCCTCGCGCGTGCTAGGCCTGCTCAGCGCTGACGACCGCACGCGCGGCCTGACCGCTATCGCCGCCGCCATCCGCGCCGCCGCGCCGGAGATCCTGGCAGCGAATGAGGCGGACATGGCTGCGGCCACGGCCAAGGGCCTCGCCCCCTCGATGCTCGACCGGCTGGCACTGGACGCCGGCCGGGTAGAGGCCATCGCCGCCGGCGTGGACGTGATCGCCGCCCTGCCCGATCCGCTCGGCCGGGAACTCGCGCGCTGGACGCCGCCCAACGGGCTGGACATCGCACGGGTGGCTGTGCCGCTCGGCGTGATCGGCATCATCTACGAAAGCCGCCCGAACGTGACCGCCGATGCCGGCACGCTGTGCCTGCGCTCAGGCAACGCTGCGATCCTGCGCGGCGGTTCGGAAAGCCTGCGTTCGTCGCGGGCGCTGGCAGGCGCCATGCGCGCCGCGCTGAAACAGGAAGGCCTGCCGGAGGATGCCATCCAGCTGGTCGACACCGCCGATCGCGAAGCGGTCGGCCACATGCTGACCGGCCTCGGCGGCGCGCTGGACGTGATCGTCCCGCGCGGCGGGCGCAGCCTGGTCGAGCGTGTACAGGCCGAAGCGCGCGTTCCGGTGATCGGCCATCTCGAAGGCCTGTGCCACACCTATATCCATGCCGCGGCCGATCCGGAAAAAGCGGTCAGCATTGCCGTCAACGCCAAGATGCGGCGCACCGGCGTGTGCGGGTCGACCGAGACGCTGCTTGTTGATACGGGCGTCGCCCCGGCCCTGTTGCAGCGCATCGCCGCCGCGCTCGAAGAGGCGGGCTGCGAGCTGCGCGGCGACGGACGTGCCCGCGCCGTGCTGCCCCATATTGTTCCGGCAACGGAGGAAGACTGGTCAACCGAGTATCTGGCGCCGATCCTGTCGATCGCCATGGTCGATGGATTGGAGGGCGCGCTCGCCCACCTCGACCGCTGGTCGTCCGGACATACTGATGCCATCATCACCGAAGACGCCGCAGCCGCCGAAACCTTCCTGGCGCGCGTCGACAGCGCCATTGTGCTGCACAATGCCTCCACCCAGTTTGCCGATGGCGGCGAGTTCGGCTTCGGCGCCGAAATCGGCATCGCGACCGGGCGCATCCATGCGCGCGGGCCGGTCGGTGCGGAGCAGCTGACCACCTACAAATATGCCGTGCGCGGCACCGGACAGGTCCGCCCTTGACGCGCGCGCGCCTGCCCGGTCCGGCGGCGGGACGGCGGATCGGCCTGCTGGGGGGAAGTTTCAATCCGGCCCATGGCGGACATTTGCACGTCGCAGAAACCGCGCTGAAGCGACTGCGCCTTGATGCGGTCTGGTGGATTGTCGCGCGCGGCAATCCGCTTAAATCCGAACACGGATCATTTGGGGCGCGCCTGGCTTCGGCGCGCGCCCTCGCGACCGGCCCGGCCATGCAGGTCAGCGATATCGAAGCGCAGCTGAGCCTCACCTACACCGTCGATACACTGGCCGCTCTGAAGGCCGCCGCCCCCCGGGCTCGTTTCGTCTGGATCATGGGCGCCGACAGCGCCGCCGCCTTCCACCGTTGGAAAGATTGGCAGACGATTGCGCGCATGGTGCCCATCGCGATTGTCTCGCGCCCCGGCACACGGCTCTCGCGCGCCCTGCCCTTCACACGGCGGTTCGCACATGCGCGCCTGCGCGAAGCCGACGCCGCGCGCCTTGCCGGCTGCACGCCGCCGGCCTGGGTGTATCTGCGCGGGTCAGACAATCCGCTCTCGTCCACAGCCCTGAGGCGCGCGCGATGAGCCTGACGGCAGAAGAGATCGACCGCCACCGCCGCCACATCCTCCTGAAGGAGATCGGCGGGCCCGGCGTGCAGAAGCTGCGCGCGGCTTCGGTGTCGATCATCGGCGCCGGCGCCCTCGGCGGGCCTTGCGCGCTCTACCTTGCGGCCGCCGGTGTCGGACGGATCGAGATCTGGGACGACGACACGGTCGAGCGGTCGAACCTGCAACGCCAGATCCAGTTCGGCGCCGCCGACGCCGGCGCGGGCAAGGCCGAGCGTCTCGCCGAGCGGCTGTGCGCGATCGATCCGGACCTGACGATCCTAAGTGTTGCGCGGCGCTTTGCGCCCGGCGAGACGCCCGCCGGCGACATCCTGATCGATGCGAGCGACAATTTTGAAACCCGCTTTGCGCTGAACCGGTTCGCGCATGCGCACCGCCGGCTGCTCGTCTCCGGCGCCGCCAGCGGGTGGACCGGACAGGTCAGCGTCTTCGCCTCTGGCGTGCAGGGCGATGCGCCCTGCTATCAATGCTGGGTGCCCGAATCACCGCCCGCCGCCGAAGCCTGCGACGAAGTCGGCGTCGCCGGACCTGTTACAGGAATTACAGGCTCCGCGATGGCGCTTGAAACGCTGAAGCTCATCACCGGCGCAGGCACGCCGCTGATCGGCCGGATCCAGCTGATTGACGGGCTCAGTGGTACGTCCCGCATGGTTCGCCTGATGCGCGACACTTCATGTCCTGTGTGTCACGTCTGATCTGAGGGTTTGACACCGCGCCACAGGAGGGGGTTATCTCGCGAACGCCCGCTTTGAAAAGTTGCGAATTGCCATGTTCAGACGCCTTCTTGCCGTTGTTGTTACCTTGGGTGTCATCCTGTTCGCCGGGTGGATGACGCTGCGCCGGGACGACATCCCCTACGAACAACTCGAAGCGATCTACGCGAATGCCGACAGTCGTTACATTGCGTTCGGCGATGACATGCGCGTGCATTTCCGCGATGTCGGCCCGCGCGATGGCAAGGTGATCATCCTCGTGCACGGCTTCTCTGCGTCGCTGCACACCTGGGAGCCCTGGGTGAACAACCTGAAGCGCGATTACCGCGTCGTCAGCCTCGACCTTCCCGGCCACGGCCTGTCGCGCTGCCTCGACAACGGAACCATCGGCCCGCAGCAATTTGTCGACACGATCAACCGCGTGGCCAACACGTTGGAGATCGAACGGTTCACGCTCGCCGGAAATTCGATGGGCGGCAGCGCGGCGTGGAACTATGCACTGACGCATCCGGATCGTCTGGACGGCCTCGTGCTGGTCGACTCCGCTGGATGGCCCCATCCCGAAACGGAGGAAGACAGCCGGCCCCTGGTTTTCCGTCTGCTCGACATCGGCCTCGCGCGCCGCGTGATGAAGGATCTCGATCTTTCGACGCTGATCCGGGGCGGACTGGAAAACAGTTTCGGTGATCCGTCTTTCGTTACCGACGAAATGGTGGAACGCTACGCCACGCTGTCGCGTGCGCCCTGCCACCGTGCGGCACTGCTGGAACTCGTCTCCGGCCAGGGCGAACGCCGGGAGGCGACGCCGGAACTGCTCGCGACGATCACCACACCGACGCTGGTGATGCATGGCGAGAAAGACAACCTGATCCCGGTGGAGAATGGCGAGCGGTTTGCCGAAGCGATCCCCGGTGCGAAGCTTATTATTTATCCGGGCGTCGGCCACCTGCCCCAGGAAGAAGTAGCCGAACTTTCGGAAAGCGACCTGCGCGCCTTCCTCGCAAGCGACGTCTACGGCGTTTCGGAAGTAGCCCTTGAAGGACTCTCCGGCCCGGGCAACTGAGGTCAGAGGATGGCAGGGATCACGCGGTCGGGCGGGCGGTGACCGTCGGCAAAGGTCTTGATGTTGATGATGACCTTTTCGCCCATCTCGGTGCGTCCCTCGATGGTGGCCGACCCCATATGCGGCAGGAGCAGCACGTTCGGCAGGCCGATCAGGTCCGGGTTCACGGACGGCTCGCGCTCGAACACGTCGAGACCGGCCCCGGCCAGTTGGCCGCCGCGGATCGCCCGGGCGAGCGCCGCTTCGTCGATCACTTCGCCGCGCGCCGTGTTGATGATGTAGGCTTCCGGCTTCATCAGCGCGAGACGGCGCGTGTTGATGAGGTGGAAGGTGGCGGGCGTGTGCGGGCAGTTCACCGAGACGATGTCCATGCGGGCCAGCATCTGGTCGAGCGAGTCCCAATAGGTGGCCTCAAGCGCTTCTTCGATACGCGGGCCGACCGGCTTGCGGTTGTGATAGTGGATTTGCATGCCGAACGCCTTGGCGCGGCGGGCGACCGCCTGGCCGATACGGCCCATGCCGATGATGCCGAGCCGCTTGCCCGACAGGCGCCGGCCGAGCATCCAGGTCGGCGTCCAGCCATCGAAGCCGCCGCCATCCATGATCTGTGCGCCCTCGTGCAGGCGGCGCGGCACGGCCAGGATCAGCGCCATGGCGACGTCTGCCGTATCATCGGTCAGCACGCCGGGCGTGTTGGTCACCGTGATGCCGCGCTGGATGGCGCTCGCCACGTCGATATTGTCCACCCCGGCCCCGAACTGGGCGATCAGGCGCAGTTGCTGGCCGGCACGCGCCATCAGGCGTCCGTCGATCCGGTCCGTCACGGTGGGCACCAGCACATCGGCCGTCTGCATCGCCTCGGCGAGTTGTTCCTGCGTGAGGGGAATGTCCGCTTCATTCAGGCGAGCGTCGAACAGCTCTTTCATCCGCAATTCCACCGGCGCGGGCAGCTTGCGGGTGACGACGACTTTCAACTTCGAGGCTGGCATGGGACTCCCACAGATGTGCTTATTGTCATTGCCGCTTACCAGAGCATGGCTGCCGCGCCAATGACCCGTCGTTTTACCTGGGATTCATGTGCACCTGAGAGAATGGCTCTCTCCCGGAAATTGCGGAAGGTTGCACATGAAACGGGCAGTTCTTGCACTCGCCCTTGCGTTCGCTTCGACCGGTTTGCCTTCGGCTTCGGCAGGAAGCCTCGAGGAGGTCCAGATCAGCCGGTTCTCCGGCAAGGAAGTGCCGCGCTTCGAATCGCTACGCCATGAGAAGGTGAACGGCCGGATCGGGCCGGGCCGAGACTATGCCGTGCGCTGGGAATACGTCCGCCGCGGCCTGCCGGTGCTGATTCTCAAGGAAAGCGGCGACTGGCGCTACGTGCGCGATCATACAGGCGACGAAGTTTGGATCGAGAAGACCCAGCTGTCCGACGCCCGCAAGGCGCTGACGCGGGGTCCGTTCGCCCTCAAGGCTGGCCGCGCCGACGACAGCCGCGAGATCGCGGCGGTCAGCAAGGACGTGCTGGTGGACCTTGGCGACTGCGAACGCGATGCTTGCCAGGTGACTGCCGGGCGGTATCAGGGCTGGGCACCGCGCGACCTGCTATGGGGCGCAACCGCGACAAAAGGTTGACATTATCGCCGCCAGACGGTGGGAAAGCCGCTTGATTCAGCGCCTTTTGACAGGATAGCCCGCATGTCCGGACCGCACGATTACCACACGCCCAAGTCGTCCTACACCAAGGAAGACCTGCTCGAATCCGGCAAGGGCGGCTATTTCGGCCCCGGCAATGCCCAGCTGCCCGAACCGCCGATGCTGATGATGGACCGGATCACCGAGATCAGCGTTGATGGCGGCACCTTCGGCAAGGGGCACGTGGTCGGCGAACTCGACATCAACCCTGACCTCTGGTTCTTCAAATGCCACTTCCCCGGCGACCCCGTCATGCCGGGCTGCCTCGGCCTCGACGCCATGTGGCAGGCGGTCGGCTACTGGCTTGGCTGGTCGGGCTCGCCCGGCAAGGGCCGCGCCCTGGGCGTCGGCGAGGTCAAGTTCACCGGCGAGATCACGCCGGACAAGAAGCTCGTGCGCTACGAAATCGACATCAAGCGCGTGCGCCGCGGCAAGCTCAACCTCGGGATTGCGGATGGCCGGGTATATGTCGACGGGCAGCACGTCTACACGGCGCTGGACATGAAAGTCGGCCTCAAGAACCTCGCCGAAGAGGGCTGAACGCCCGTCCACAAACTGTCCACAAGACGGCGTGTGGCGTGGCCCGTCCAGACAGGGCATGCTCGCCTGTGAGGCGAGCGATTTGCGGCGCTCAGAAGCCGCCGGCGGCGGCCCAGCACGGCTCGAGGAAAATGCCCACGATCACGAAAATGGCGATGGCAATGCGCATGGTGTCTCCCGGCAGGTCAGCGGGGCCTCGCGCCCCTGTCTGCTACAAGCCGTTTGCACGAAGCGTGCCGCCAACTTGACGTCTCCGCCGGGCCCGCCTAGCCCTCGCGAAAGACGGTAAACTCAATCAAGGGAGGCCCTGATGGCCGATGACTGGAACATGCCCAAGGGCGACCTGATGAAGGGCAAGCGCGGCGTCGTGATGGGCGTGGCGAACCAGAACTCGATCGCCTGGGGCATTTCGAGCCAGCTGGCCGCGCAGGGCGCCGAGATTGCCTTCACCTATCAGGGCGAAAGCCTGGAGCGCCGGGTGCGTCCGCTGATCGAGTCGATCGGCATGGACACGATGATCCCCGCCGACGTCACCGACGACGCTTCGATGGACGCCGCCTTCGCGGCCATCAAGGCAAAGTGGGGCAAGATCGATTTCCTCGTTCACTCGATCGCCTTTGCCGGCAAGGATGAGCTGCAGGGCTCGATGGTCGCCAACACCACCCGCGAGGGCTTCCGCCGCGCGATGGATATCTCCGTGTACAGCTTCATCGATTGCGCACGCCGCGCGTCCGAACTGATGCCGGACGGCGGCTCGATCATCTGCATGACCTATCTCGGCGCCGAGCGCACCGTGCCCTCCTACAACGTGATGGGCGTGGCGAAGGCGGCGCTGGAAGCCTCCACCCGCTACGCGGCGCGCGACCTCGGCCCGCAGGGCATCCGTGTCAACGCGATCAGCGCCGGCGCGATGCGCACGCTGTCGCTGGCCGGCATCCGCGGCGGCAAGAGCCTGATGGGCACCGGGCGCAGCTGGTCGCTGCTAAAAGAAGACACGAGCATGGAAGGCGTCGCTGGCTGCGCGCTTTACCTCCTCTCCCCGCTCGGCCGCTCGATCGCCGGCGAAGTCATTCACGTCGATGCCGGCTTCCACGCCGTCGGCGTGCCGGACGCCAGCGAAGAGGATTAAGCCTTCGATGGTCGCCCGTCTGGCAAGCTGCCGGTGCGGACAGCTGACGGTGACCTGTGAAGGCGAGCCCGTGCGGGTTTCCGTATGCCATTGCCTGAATTGCCAGCGGCGATCAGGCAGCGCGTTTGCGGTGCAGGCCCGCTGGCCTGATGCGCAGGTTTCTGTTTCAGGCACGTTCAAGGAATGGACCGCAATCTCCGACAGCGGCAATCGTGCGACATTCCACTTCTGCCCGGACTGCGGCTCGACCTTGTGGTACACGGCTGAAGCAATGCCCGGGCTAACGGCCCTTGCGGTCGGCGCCTTCGCGGACCCGGCCTTCCCGTCTCCGGAATATTCCGTATACGAAGGGCGCAAGCATGCCTGGGTCGCAATCCTCGGCGAGGGGATCGATCATTTCGTCTGACTTGACGGCGCAACGGCGAAGCGCAAAATAAGTACTCCTATCGGAGTGCCTATGTCTCTGAACCTGTCTGAGTCCCGCTAGAGGGCCTGCCGTTCCCGCACGGATATCCGTGCAAGGCAGGCCGGCGAAAGCGTGAAGCCTGGCGCCCGTCCCGACCGGAGGCGCCAGAGACGTTTTCATGCGCCCCATCCGCCATGGCGGGGCGTGGGACCAGAGACTTCTACAAATGGACATTTCACGCGCTGAACAGCGCATCCTCCACCTGCTCGCCCAGGGCGGGCGGATCGAACTCATCCGCGACGAGACGCGCAAGCCTTTGGAAGTGCATTGCTACACCCGGGACGGCTGGCGGCTCGCCAGTCTCGACATGGAGCTGTTCCGGAAACTGAAGCGGCGACGCACCATCGCCTCGCAAGGCGGCAAGCCGTACCGCATCACGCGGCGCGGCTTGCAGCTCGTCCGGGCCCAGCCGGACAATTGCTGAGCGGATGAAACCGGGTGCGCCGCCAAACTGTGCGGCGCGCCCCTCTTGCCTCGCCCGGTAAATTGCAGGACGTTCCGGCGGTCCATCCAGCGGGGGCCTTCCATGTTGCGCGGTGCAAGTTGTCTGACGACGCCGTTGATTGCCCTCGCCCTTGTGCTGGCGGGTTGCCAGACCCGGCCCGCCCCTCTGCAGCTGCTGGCGGCGGACGGCACGGTCTGTGCCGGTGCCGCTCAGTTCGACGTGGCTAAAATCAAGGCCGCCAACGCGGCCGACGAAGCCGAAAGCGCCGCCTGGATTCTTGAATACACGGCCGCCACGCCGCTGCCGCCTGGCGCAGAAGACGCCGCAACGCGCCTGCGCGTGCGCGTTCCGCCGACCGGCATGTGGCCGCTCGATTCGCGCGTCACGCTCTGGAAAGATGCAGCCGGAACCTGGCAGGTCGCGACGAACAATATCAATTACGGGGCGCCGCCTCCGCCGCCCCCACCTCCCCCGCCGGTCGATGCCGATGGGAACCTGTTGCCGGGATTCGAGGGTTGGACGCCCGAGCCACCTTCGCCGCCGCCACCGCCCTACCTGACCTCCGCGCTGGAGGCCGGCGCGGCAGCAGAGCTCGATGCCTTCCTCGCCGACCCCTGCTTCCTCAACGGGCCGGACCGCCTGAGCCATTCCGTGCCGCTGAACGAGATCGACGCGTACGGGCGTGAGGAATGGCTGTGTCCGCCGGATTCAGCCTATTACATGGCGGAAGTGAAACAGCCCGGCCTGCCGGCGCGCCATATTTCACATTCTTGCTACATGGACTTCGCCGTCTCGAAATTGCTGACGCGCGCCGCTTACCTTCAGGCAAGCCCGTGAAGACGTCGCCCGAAACGCATGTGCCGTTGACCGGATTTCCGGTCTACACGGCGTCCGAGATGCAAGCGCGGGCGGCGGCCTTCCATGATACCATGTCGTCGCGCCGTTCAGTTCGTCAGTTCTCGGACAAACCGGTCGACCGCGCCGTGATCGAAGCCTGCATCCGCACTGCCGCCCGCGCGCCGTCGGGCGCCAATCATCAGCCCTGGTTCTTTGCGTGCGTCGGCAGCGCACAGAAGAAACGCGAGATCCGCCTCGCCGCCGAAGCCGAAGAGCGCGCCTTCTATTCCGGCAAAGCGGGCGAAGACTGGCTGGAAGCCTTGGCGCCGATCGGCACCGATGCCGACAAGCCCTACATGGAAACGGCGCCCTGGCTCATCTGCATATTCGCGCAGCGCCGGGGCGGCGTGCAGGCGGGCGAAGACCGGAAGAACTACTACATCCATGAAAGTGTCGGCATCGCGACCGGCCTGTTGATCGCCGCCTGCCAGATGGCGGGGCTGGCGACGCTGGTGCACACGCCGAACCCGATGGCCTTCCTGAATGGTATATGCGGGCGCCCCGAAACGGAGAAGCCGTTCCTGATCCTTGTGGCGGGACACCCTGCCGACGGCGCGGTGGTGCCGAAGCACGCGTTGATCAAGAAGCCGCTCGAAGCGATCGCCAGCTGGCTGTGAGCCCGCTCAGGGCGTGACGGTGACGGCGGGGCCCAGGAACCGGATCCAGTAATAAGACAGCGCGTCATCGCCGGGCTGGGTGGCGTAGGCGGCGAGCCGGGCATCGCCCCGGCGCGGCGGCAGGGCGACGGCGGGCCCCGCCTCGCCTTCCTCCGTGACCAGATCAAAACGCACGAACTGCCACCCGTCCAACCCGCGCGGCGCGCGCAGGCGCGAGGTGGCGGACAGGCGCAGCGGCGCCGCCTCCGGCAGCGTGCCCGAGAGGCTGAGGAACAGCTGCGTCACCCAGACGCCGCCGCGAGTGCGCACCACGCCGAAGGCCACATGCGTTGCCTTGGGATGCAGGATGTTGGCGCGGTGGCCGGGGCTGTTCATCAGGTTGTTGTGCAGGCGCTGCAGCGCGAAATCCGGATCGATCCGGCCGGAGCCTTTCGAGACGGTCGCGACATTCTCTGCCGAGAAATCCACCAGCGCCGTCCGGTCGAGCGCAGCGATGCGGTACACCCCGTCATGACCATCCGGTCCGTTATGGCCGAAGAAGCCGTTGACCGCCATGTCGAGCGAATGGAAGCGCGCGGCGCCGCGCAGTTCGGGTCGCATCTGCACCGGCGCGAGCCCCGCGGCGCGGCGTTCTTCGTTCACGAGGCGCAGGAAACCCCCTTCAAGCTCGGCATCGAACAGGAAGCCCTCCGGCGGCGCCCTCAGGCAGGCCTCTGCGGTCTCCACATAGCCTGCCACTTCAGGCGGGCGGCCCTCCAGATGCAGGTCGCAGGCGAACGCCGGCAAGCCGGTCAGACCCGTCAGGACAAGGAGCAGGAACCTGTACATGCGCAGGCGAGCCTAGCACGCTTCGCGGCTGCGTTCACCGCCCGGATGGCAGGTCAGATGACGCCGGCCGTCTGCAGGCGCGCCAGCACCGGTGCAAGCATCCGCTCGATGGCATCGGCCGAAGGCTTCACGTCGCCATAGGCCGGCACGCCTTCATCCGCGATCACCAGATCGGCCTCGAACATGGCCGGATAGGTGAAGCGGTAGTGCGCGGCGCGGACCGTGGACATGTATTGCAACAGCACCGAGTCGACCGTGCGGCCGCGCTCGATGACATCGCGGCGGATGCGCCGCGCGAGACGCAGGTCATCGGGCGTATCGACATAGACCGACAGGTCGATGAGGTTGCGGATCTTCGGCATCGACAGCGCGTGGATGCCCTCCAGGATCAGGACGGGGGCGGACTCGATCCGGCGCGTCCGGGCCGAGCGGTCATGGCGGTCATAGTCGTAGATCGGCTGCTCCACCGCCTCGCCGGCCTTTAGGGCTTTCAGGTCGGAGACGAGATGGTCGACTTCCTTGGATTTCGGGTCGTCATAGTTGATGCCGGCGACAAGGGCGTGACGCTCTTCCTCGGTCTTCGGCGAGCCGTAATGACTCATCGGGTGGTAGTAGGCGTCCTCGCCGAACATCACCGCCTTGCCGGGCCCGAGCCGCTCCAGCAGCGCCACAGCCAGCGTCGACTTGCCCGATCCGGACCCGCCGGACATCGCAATGAGGAAAGATTTGCGTTTGGTCATGCAGCGCCTTTAGCGGCAAATACAGAGAACCTTCAACGGAAAAGCGCGCGCCTTGCCCCAACACTTTCCGGGTGGCACGCCGTGCCGTGCGTCGTATGACTGGCGCAAGGGAGACAGGCATGACCGATCCGCTCGACCGGGCCATCGCCCACGCGCGCGTGTGGCTGGACCAACTGGACACAGCGCCGGCAGGCGCGACCGCCACCGCCGCAGACCTGCGCAAGGCCCTCGGCGGCCCCCTGCCCGAGCAGCCGGGCGATCCGGCAGCCCTCATTGACGCCCTCGCAGCCAACACGCGCGGCGGCCTCAATGCCAATACGGGCGGTCGGTTCTACGGCTGGGTGATGTCCGGCGGATTGCCGGGCGCGCTGGCGGCAGACTGGCTTGTCTCGGCCTGGGACCAGAATGTCGGCCTCTACAGCGTCGCGCCGGCGGCCGCGATGATCGAGGACATCACCGGCGCGTGGCTGAAGGAGTTGTTCGACTTGCCGCGCGAGTCCTCCTTCGCCTTCACGACCGGTTGCCAGCTGGCGCATGTAGTCTGCCTTTCGGCAGCGCGCCACCGCATGCTCGCGGCGCGCGGGTGGGATGTGGAGATGCAAGGCCTCTCCGGCGCGCCGGCAATCCGCGTCCTGACGAGTCAGAACCGGCACAAGTCAATCGATGCCGCGGCCCGCTATCTCGGCCTCGGCCAGAACAGCCTGGTCGATGTCGAGACAGGCCCGATGGGCGACATGTCGGCCCGCGACCTGGAGCGCCGCCTCGCAGAAGGCGCCGCCCCGACGATCGTCTGCCTCAACGCGGCAGACCTGAACGTGGGCACCTTCGACGACTTTTCGGTCCTCATCCCGCTTGCCAGGCGCGCCGGCGCCTGGGTTCATGTCGATGGGGCCTTCGGCCTGTTTGCCCGCGTCAGCCCGAAACTCCGTGCAATGACCGATGGCATCGACGGCGCCGACAGCTGGGCGACGGACGGCCACAAATGGCTGAACGTCCCCTATGATTGCGGCATCGCCCTTGTCCGCGACGCCGACGCGCATCGGGCCGCCATGTCGATGGGCGCGGCGTATCTGTCACCGAGCGGTGAGGCGCGCGATCCGAACGACTGGAACCTCGAACTGTCCCGGCGCGCGCGGGCCATCCCGGTTTACGTCGCCCTGCAGGAACTCGGGCGCGAAGGCGTCGCAGAACTCGTCGAGCGCTGCTGCCGGCATTGCCGGGCGATTGTTGAAGGCATCGGCGCCCTGCCCGGTGCGCGCGCGCTCAATACGCCGTCCCTGAACCAGGGACTTGTGCGGTTCGAGGAACCGGGGCGGAGCGACACAGAGAATGACCGGTTCACGGATGCCGTGATCGCCCGGATCAATGCGTCCGGAGAGGCCTTCTTCTCGGGCACCACCTGGAACGGGCGACGCGTGATGCGCGTCAGCGTCGTCAGCTGGCGGACGAATAAGGCCGATGTCGCCCGCGCCATCGCGGCCGCCGCAGCAGCGCTGGGCACCTCAAACATACGCCCATGAAAAAGGGCCGCCCCACGAGGAGCGGCCCTTCCCTGCTTCTGTCCTGTGGCAGGACTTATTCTTCGGCGCCGGCTTCAGCGCCTTCGATTTCCTTGCCGGTCTCCTGGTCGACGACCTTCATGGAGAGGCGGACCTTGCCGCGCTCATCGAAGCCCATCAGCTTGACCCAGACCTTGTCGCCTTCTTTCACCATCTCTTTCGGATGGCCGACGCGCTTGTTGGCCATCTGCGAGACGTGGACGAGGCCGTCCTTCGGACCGAAGAAGTTCACGAAGATGCCGAAGTCCTTCATCGAGACGACCTTGCCTTCGTAGATCTCGCCGACTTCCGGCTCAGCCACGATGCCCTTGATCATCTTGATCGCCGCGTCGATCGACTTGCGGTCGAGCGCCGAGATCTGGACGGTGCCGTCATCATCGATGTTCACCTTCGCGCCCGTCTCGTCGACGATGCCGCGGATGACCTTGCCGCCCGAACCGATCACGTCGCGGATCTTGTCGGTCGGCACTTTCATGATTTCCATCTGCGGCGCGGTTTCAGCCAGTTTGCCGCGCGAAGCGGTGAGGGCCTTCGCCATTTCGCCGAGGATGTGCTCACGGCCACCTTTCGCCTGATCGAGGGCCTTGCCCATGATCTCGCGGGTGATGCCGGCAACCTTGATGTCCATCTGCAGCGAGGTGACGCCATTGGCGGTACCGGCCACCTTGAAGTCCATGTCGCCGAGGTGGTCTTCGTCGCCGAGGATGTCGGAAAGGACAGCAAAGTCCTTGCCTTCAAGGATCAGACCCATCGCGATGCCCGAGACCGGCCGTGCGATCGGCACACCGGCATCCATCATGGCGAGGGAGCAACCGCAGACCGTCGCCATCGAGGACGAGCCGTTGGACTCGGTGATCTCGGAGACGAGACGGATCGTGTACGGAAAGTCTTCATGCTTGGGCAGGACAGCCTGCAGCGCGCGCCAGGCGAGCTTGCCGTGGCCAATCTCGCGGCGGCCAGCGCCGCCCATGCGGCCCGTCTCCCCGACCGAGTAGGGCGGGAAATTGTAGTGCAGCATGAACTTCTCTTTGCGGGTGCCGTCCAGGCCGTCGATGTATTGTTCGTCATCGGACGTTCCGAGCGTGGTCACGCAGATCGCCTGCGTTTCGCCGCGCGTGAACAGGGCCGAGCCGTGCGTGCGGGGCAGGAAACCTGCCTCGGCGACGATCGGACGGATCTGGTCCAGCTTGCGGCCGTCGATGCGCTCACCCGTTTTCAGGATGTCGCCGCGCACGACCGAAGCTTCGGCTTCCTTGAAGGCAGCCTTGAACAGCTCTTCCGACATTTCGCCGGGCGCTTCCGCGGTTCCGACGAGGGCGGCTTTCGCCTTGTCGCGGGCTTCGCCGACAGCGGCATAGCGCTCGGCTTTCGCGGTGATCTTGTAGGCTTTCGACAGGTCCTTGCCGACGATTTTCTCGATCGCCTTGACGGCACCGGAATTGTCTTCGGCCTGGAATTCGAACGGCTCTTTCGCGGCTTTCTCGGCGAGCGCGATGATCGCATCTAGCACCGGCTGCATCGCGTCATGACCGGCGACAACGGCGCCGAGCATCACTTCTTCTGAAAGTTCGTAGGCTTCCGATTCCACCATCATCACGGCGTCGGCGGTGCCGGCGAGGACGAGGTCAAGATCGGAGTCTTCGAGTTCGGCGATGGTCGGGTTGATGACGTATTCGCCGTTGATGTAGCCGACGCGGGCCGCGCCGATCGGGCCCATGAACGGGGCACCCGACAGCACGAGCGCGGCAGACGCGCCGATCATGCCAACAACGTCTGCATCGTTCTCGAGGTCATACGAGAGCACGGTGACGACAACCTGGACTTCGTTCTTGAAGCCTTTGACGAAGAGCGGGCGGATCGGGCGGTCGATGAGGCGCGAGGTCAGCGTCTCTTTCTCGGTCGGGCGGCCTTCACGCTTGAAGAAGCCGCCGGGGATGCGGCCCGATGCGAAGTATTTTTCCTGGTAGTTGACGGTCAGCGGGAAGAAGTCCTGTCCCGGCTTGGCCGACTTTGCGTAGACGGCGGTCGCGAGAACCGTGGTTTCGCCATAGGTAACCATGACGGCGCCATCGGCTTGACGCGCCACATGGCCCGTCTCGATTGTGAGTGTGCGGCCGGCCCATTCCAGCGACACGGATTGCGTATTGAACATGTCTGTCTTTCTTTCACATACAAAAAGCCCGCCGCGGCCCTATTGCCCGGCGGGCTTGTTTCGGACCTAGCGGCGGATGCCGAGTTCCGTGATGAGCTTCGTGTAACGCGCCTCATCCTTGCCCTTGACGTAGTCAAGGAGCTTCCGGCGGGTGGCGACCATGGTCAGCAGACCCCGGCGGGAGTGGTTGTCTTTCTTGTTGGATTTGAAGTGGTCGGTCAGGTTGTTGATGCGATAGGTCAGGATCGCGACCTGCACTTCCGGCGAGCCCGTGTCGCCCGGTTTCGTGGCGAACTGCTTGATGAGCTCTTGTTTCTTCTCAGGGGTAATCGACATCGGATAGCCTTCTGGTTTCGCGCCCAAGGGCGCTGGTTTCTATAAACGCCTGAATTGGCGGGATTTTTTGGGAACGGCCCTGTTCAATTGGCCACAGCCGGGATGTCGTCCAGCAGGGTCAAGAGGCAAGCCTCCGCCCCAAAAGCGGGCTTATGACTCAAATGGGGGGCTATGGGAAGGGGTGGGGGTGATTCCGGCGCCGTTCAGCGTACGCTGCAGCGAGATTCGCTCTGGACCCGCACCATGACCCCCACCCCCCGTCCCTGAAGACATCGCCCATATCATCCAGCTCGCCATCGTGCCCGTGTTCACGCTGGCGGGCATCGGCGCGCTGCTCAATCTGATGGCGAACCGTCTCGCCCGCGTCGTGGACCGCTGGGGGCGCTGGAGTGCGAGTTGCCGGGCGCGCCCTGCCCGGACTCGTCCTAGCGCCGCACGCCGTCTCACGAATGGGGCCACACGCACCGGACGACCCCCGCCGTACCGGCCGCATGTGCTGCCTGCACTCCGGTCCTTGCTGGACACAGCCGCCCGCAAGTGAAACGCTGGGTCCAACAAAACGAACCGGGAGGACACGAACATGCAGGTTGCCGCTTACGCCACGCAGGGCGCCACCGAACCGCTGAAACCCTTCGAGATCACGCGCCGGAACCTGCAGCCGGACGATGTGCTGATCGACATCACGCATTGCGGCATCTGCCATTCCGATATCCACGCAGCCCGCAATGAATGGGGCCGCTCGCGCTATCCTTTCGTGCCGGGCCACGAGATCGTCGGCCGGGTGCGCGAAATCGGCCCGAAGGTAACGAAACACAAGGTGGGCGATCTGGTCGGGGTCGGCTGTCTCGTCGATGCCTGTCTCAAATGCCCGGCCTGCCATGACGGCGACGAGCAGTATTGCGAGAAAGGCTCGGTCGGCACCTATGGGGGCACCGAGCCGGTGATTGGCGGGCCGACCTTCGGGGGCTATTCAAAACAGATCGTCGTACGCGACGAATTCGTGCTGAAGATATCGGAGAAGCTCGATCCTGCCGCAGCCGCGCCCCTGCTCTGCGCCGGTATCACCAGCTGGTCGCCGCTCAAGCATTGGGGCGTCAAGAAAGGCGACAAGGTCGGCGTCATCGGTCTCGGCGGCCTTGGCCATATGGGCATCAAGTTCGCGGTGGCGATGGGCGCCGATGTGGTAATGATCACCACCTCACCGGAAAAGGGCGAAGACGCCCGCCGTCTCGGCGTGAAGGATGTGCTCGTCTCGACCGACCGTGCACAGATGAAATCCCATCTCGGCAGTTTCAACTTCCTGCTCAACACCGTGCCGGTGAAGCACGATCTCAATCCCTATCTCGGCCTGCTCGCCCGCAACGGCACGATGGTCATCGTCGGCGCCATCGAACCGCTGGAGCCGATGCATGGTGGCCTGCTGCTCGCCAACCGCCGCCGCGTCGCGGGCTCCGGCATCGGCGGCATCGCAGAGACGCAGGAGATGCTCGACTTCTGCGCCGAGCACGGCATCGTCTGCGACATCGAGATGATCAACATGAAGGACGTGAACCCCGCCTATGACCGCGTGGTCAAGGGCGAAGTGAAGTACCGCTTCGTCATCGACATGGCGACGCTTTAAGCGCGATCAGCCTGCGAACACACGCACCGGCTCGAAATGGCCGGCGCGTACTTCGCCGAGGGCGACCGCGTCGTCGCCGGCGAGGGCCAGCGCCAACCGGTCGTCATCATCGCTGCGGCCCGCACGCCAGGCTTCCACGACATGCGGCATCAGCATGATCGTGCGGCCTTGGCGCAGGCTGCCGGCATCGTTTGCGCTGATCTGGACCTGCGGCATGGAGGTGAGCACAGCATGCAAGGGCTTCAGATGCGCCATCAGGGCCGGACGGTCATCCGCCAGCGCCTGGAGGTCGGCGATGGAGACGGCGCCGGCCGCATCGAAAGCGCCGACGCGCGTGCGCCGCAGCTGGCTGATATGGCCCTCGGCGCCGAGATCGGCCGCCATGTCGCGGGCCATCGCGCGGACATAGAACCCCTTGCCGGAGACGACATGAATCACCGAATGATCCGCATCCGGCATACCGATCACTGTCGCCGCGTGGACATCCACTTCGCGGGCTTCCAGCTCGAACGTCTCTCCGCCGCGGGCCAGGTCATAGGCGCGCTCGCCGTCCACCTTGATGGCGGAGAATTTCGGGGGGATCTGGCGGATCGTGCCGACATAGGCCTTCAGCGCCGCTTCCACCGCTTCGCGGCCGGGGCGGACATCGGAGGTGGCCGTCGCCTCCCCTTCCGCGTCCTGGCTGGCGGTCGAAATGCCCCAGCGGATGGTGAAGACGTATTCTTTGTGCGCATCCATCGCCCACTGGACCGTCTTGGTCGCCTCGCCGAGCGCGATCGGCAGGATGCCGTCCGCCAGCGGATCGAGCGTGCCGCCATGGCCCACCTTCTCGGCATTAAACAGGCGCTTGATGATCGCCACCGCCTGGGTGGAGGTCATGTCGACGGGCTTGAAAAGGTTCAGCCAGCCCGTGACGGGCTCGCCCTTGCGTTTTCTCTGACGGGACAACGGGGTCTCTCCACTGGGTCCGGACGGGCGGGTCGAACGCGGGGCCGGATCGGAACACTTCTGGGGGGCGCATACCCGGTGCCTGCGGCCCGCGTCAATCGTCCGGGCTGCATACTGCACGCAATCCGATTGCGTCATCGCCATTTCACCCCATATTTAGCAGACCAGACCGGGGCCCCGCCATGACGAACACCGAAGATCCCCTGCTTCTCGACAACCAGCTCTGCTTCGCGCTCTATTCGGCCTCGCTGCAGATGACCAAGGTCTACAAACCGCTGCTCGACGAGATCGGCCTCACCTATCCGCAATACGTGACGATGCTCAGCCTGTGGGAAGAGGACGGCGTGACGGTCAGCCGGCTGGGCGAACGCCTGTTCCTCGATTCCGGCACGCTGACGCCGCTGCTGAAACGCCTCGAAGCGGCGGGCCTGGTCACCCGCACCCGCAATGCCGAGGACGAGCGCCAGGTGCTGGTGCGCCTGACCCCGGAGGGCCGGGCGCTGAAGGCGAAGGCCGCGTGCATTCCGGTCAGGCTGGCCGAAGCGGGCGGGTTCTCCCCCTCGGAGATCCAGAGCCTCCGCCAGAAGCTCAAGAAGCTGCGCAGCGCGCTGAGCGCACGCTAGGGCAAGGGCCAGGTACGGCAAAAAAGCCGCTTATTGTCTTGTACACAATTTAATTGCTCTCTATATATTTAGCCTGAAGCAAAGGAGCCTCCGATGAACGTCCTCTACACAGCCCACGCCACCTCTTCCGGTGGCCGCACCGGCGAAGCGAAAACCGATGACGGGCGCCTCAGCGTCCAGCTCGACACGGTCAAGGAGTTCGGCGGCGCGGGCGGGCCGGGCACCAATCCGGAACAGCTGTTTGCCGCCGGCTATGCCGCCTGTTTCCATTCAGCGCTGAAATTCGTCGCCGGCCAGATGAGGGTGAAGGTGCCTGCGGATTCGTCCGTGCGCGCACATGTCGGCATCGGCCAGAATCCCAAAGGCAAAGGCTTCGCGCTCGAAGTCGCGCTTGATGTGTCACTGCCGGGCGTGGACCGCGCGGAAGCCGAGGCACTAGTGCATGAAACGCATCAGGTCTGCCCGTACTCGAACGCAACGCGCGGCAATATCGACGTGCATCTCAACGTCGTCTGACCCGGGTTTTGGCGGCGGCCTCAGGAAACCGTCTTGGGATCCAGGAGGTCGTCGTCATCCTCGACCGGCGGCGGAATGACGACGCGCGGGCTGGCAGCCGTGGCCGCACCGCGCGGCAGGCGAAGGTTCACGCTGTCAATGTTGAGATCGAAATCGCCGGTGACCGTCGTGTCGCCGGTGTCCATCTTGTGACGGATGACATCGCGGATCTTCACCAGGACTTCCCGGTTGTTGTCGACCAGCGGGATCTGGCGCCCGTCCGACGTGCCGATCAGCAGACGGTAATAGGGCTCCTTCTTCTTCAGCCGCATGGCGATCATCGCCGCCCGCGTGCCGAGGAAGAGGCCGACCAGCATTAGGAAGGCCCCGGTCATCAGGGCGAGGACGCCCGCTTCCGGATTGCCCGACATTACGGCCCAGGCGGCGACGCCGACAAGGCCGAAGAACAGGAAACCGACGCAGGCGGTAGCGTAAACGCTCTGGGTCTTGCGATTGGCCGGCGTGTCCCACGGGAAGAACTCGTGGCGCTCCACACTCATTGTCGCGATGCGGCGAATGGCGATCGTGTCGTCGCCCAATTGCAGCGATGCGGCGGACACTTCGCCCTGGCGCGCACCTTCTTCATCAATCGTCTGGCGTTGCATGCCCTAAATCCCCGGCTTTCTGCCCAGTCTCCCTCTCGGAAGTGGGCGAGCCCCTGTCAAATGACAAAGCATCAAGGCAGAAACGCGGCAAAAGCTGCGCCGGCGTCAGCCTTCGACGTCGCGGCGCACGCGCGGATCGGCCAGCAGCCGGTCGATGGCGGTGGCTTCATCATACGATTTGTCGGCGATGAAATGCAGCTCGGGCGTGAATTTCAGCTCGATTTCGCGCCCCAAACGGCCCCTCAGGAAAGCCGACGCCCGGTTCAGGGCCGCCGCGAGTTTCTGGCGGCCTTCCTCCGTATCGTCACCGAGCGGCGTGACGAAGATATTGGCACGCTTCAGGTCCGGCGAGCAGCGCACTTCGCCGACCGTCACCAGCACACCGGCCAGTTCAGGATCGCGGAAATCCTCGCGGGCGATCAGCTCGGCCAGGGCGTGGCGAATGATTTCCCCGGCGCGCAGCTGGCGCTGCGACGGAAGGCCGGGTGTGGAAGTCTTGCGGGCCATCAGCGGCTCACCTTTGCGGTCACATAGTCTTTGAACGCGGCGCAGCGCGCGGAATCGCGCCCAAACCAGTCGTCCGGGATGATCAGCATATCGGCGCCCTCCACAAACACTGCAAGGTGTCCGTTGTTGGATGACACTTTGCGCACACCGTCCCAGGCAATCCGGGTCTCGACCGCGCCCCGGCGCACGACCAGCCCCTCCGGCGAGGCCTCCACGCTTGTCTCGTGGCTGCTCTCGGTGCCCCGGCCCGGGCGGTGGCGGTAGGACCAGCGCATGAAGATCACATACCAGGTGATGCCAGCGAACACGGCCAGGCTTGCCGAGGTCATCATCTGGGAATAGGCGTCCCAGCCCAGCGAGCGGGCCGTATCCTGGGCGAGCAGGGCCACGCTGGCCGAGATGATCGGCGCCGTGAGGCCGGCATAGTACAGCGTGGTCGGCCCGACGGTCCCGCTCCGGCTCAGCCGGATCAGACGCTTTAAATCGCGGCTTTTCAGCCGCCCGGAAACTGAAAGTAACTCGCTCATCCGGAAGAGATTAAGCGAGTGTCCTTGCAATTTCCTCTACCTGGAAGCATTCAATCTTGTCGCCGACGCGAATGTCTTCGTAGCGCTCGAAGGCCATGCCGCATTCCATGCCCGCGTTCACTTCGGTCACCTCATCCTTGAAGCGCTTCAGCGTTTTCAGGCGGCCTTCGTGGATAACCACGTTGTCGCGCAGCAGGCGCACACCGCAACCGCGAAGCACCTTGCCTTCGGAAATCCGGCAACCGGCGACCTTACCCGTCTTCGTGATGTTGAAGACCTCGAGGATGTCGGCATAGCCAAGGAAGGTTTCGCGCTTCTCGGGCGCCAGCATCCCCGACAGGGTCGCTTTGACGTCGTCGATCAGGTCGTAGATCACCGAATAGTAGCGGATTTCCACGCCTTCCCGCTCGGCGAGGTCGCGGGCCTGCTTGTTGGCGCGGACGTTGAACGCGAAGATCGGCGCGCTCGACGACTTGGCCAGCAGGACATCGGATTCGGAAATCCCGCCAACAGCGCCGTGGACGACACGTCCGCGGACTTCCTCGGTCGAGATCTTGTCCAGCGACATCGAGATGGCCTCGACAGAACCCTGCACGTCGGCCTTGAGCACGATCGGCAGTTCGCGGGTTTCGACAGCACCATCCTTGAGGCGGCTGAGCAGCTGGTCGAGCGAGACGCGGGCGGCCACACCGGCATTGCCGGCAATCTGGCGTTTCGTCCGGGCACGGTATTCCGTGATCTCCCGGGCACGCGATTCGCTGTCGACCACGACGAGGGCCTCGCCCGGATCGGGCGCGCCATCTAGACCCAGCACTTCCACCGGAAGCGACGGGCCGGCTTCGCCGAGCTGTTGGCCGCGCTCGTCGACGAGTGCGCGCACCTTGCCCCACTGGGCGCCGGCCACGACGATGTCGCCGCGTTTCAGGGTGCCGCGCTTGATGAGCACGGTGGCGACCGGGCCGCGGCCCTTGTCGAGCTTGGATTCGATCACGACACCGTCGGCAGCCCGGTGGGGGTTGGCCTTCAGTTCGAGGATCTCGGCCTGCAGCGTGATGGCATCGGTCAGGTCATCAAGGCCCGCGCCGGTTTTCGACGAGACTTTCACAGCCTGCGTCGCGCCGCCCATGGCTTCGACCTGGATGTCGTGCTGCAGGAGGTCTGTGAGCACTTTTTCCGGGTTGGCATCATGCAGGTCGGTCTTGGTGACCGCCACGATGATCGGCACACCGGCCGCCTTGGCGTGATTGATGGATTCCACCGTCTGCGGCATGATCGAGTCATCCGCCGCAACCACGAGCACCGCGATGTCGGTGGCGTTCGCGCCGCGGGCGCGCATCGCCGTGAAGGCCGCGTGACCCGGTGTGTCGAGGAAGGTGATGCGTTCGCCGGATTTCAGCTGGACCTGGTAGGCACCGATATGCTGCGTGATGCCGCCGGCTTCGCCGGAGACAACATCGGTCTTGCGCAGGGCGTCGAGCAGCGAGGTCTTGCCGTGGTCGACGTGGCCCATGATGGTCACGATCGGCGGACGCGGCTGCAATTCGCCCTCATCATCGGCCTCGCCTTCGAGACCGATCTCGACGTCGGCTTCCGACACGCGCTTCACGGTGTGGCCGAACTCGGCCGCGATCAGCTCTGCGGTATCAGCATCGACGATATCGTTGCCGCGCAGCATTTCGCCCTGCTTGAACATGAACTTCACGACGTCGGCGACGCGTTCGTTCATGCGCTGGGCGAGATCCTGCAGCGTGATGGTTTCCGGCAAGGTGACTTCGATCGAGACTTTCTCACGGTCACCCGCGCCACCCATCTTGCGTTCGCGTTCGCGTTCGCGGGCACGGCGCACAGAGGCGAGCGAGCGCTGACGGTCGGCATCGTCGCCGAGCGCCGATGCGATGGTCAGCTTGCCACGGCGGCGTTCGCCGGTATCACGGCTGCGGGCAGCCGCTTCGCGGGCCCGGTCACCGCCGGCGCGATCATCCTTGGCAACCTTGCCGCCCCGCTTGACGCGGCCGGCATCTTCATCCTCGACCGGCGCAGAGGCGGCCGGCACGGCGGCAGCAGCGCGCGGACGCGGGCTGGCGGCGCGCTCGACCGGCTGTGCGGCGGCAGCAGCCTCAGCGGCCTTGCGGGCTTCTTCCTCGGCCTTGCGGCGGGCTTCGGCCTCTTCGCGTTCGCGGCCTTCCATGGCCTTGCGCTCCTGCTCGGTGCGCAGACGGTCCTGGGCGGCCTTTTCCTTCTCGGCATCCTTGGCGCGCGCGGCTTCTTCAGCCTTGCGCTGCTCAAGCACCTTCTGGCGGGCCTTCAGCTCGGCGACGGTGATGCCGAGCTTGGAGGCGAGCGCAACGAGCTTGGCCTCCATCGACTCGCTGGCCGGCGCCTCAGCCTCCGCAGGCTGGCCGGACGCAGGCGCCCCGCCAGCGGTGACGGGACGGCGCTTCTTCGTTTCGACCACAACCTGCTTGGAGCGGCCGTGGCTGAAACTCTGCTTCACCGTGCCGGAGGTTTTCCGCACGACGGTAAGCGGCTTGCGCCCACCGGAATTGCCTTGATCGTTGTTATCGCTCATTCGTCCTACATATCACAGTCTTGGCCGGGCCGCCCATGCGTCCGGCATGATTTCGTTACCGTTCCGGTTCTGGGAACCAGTCAAGTTCCGGCGCCAGGCGAAAACCGACAAGACGCCGATAGGCCGTCTCCCAGTTCTTCGCGATGGCACCACGACGGACGAGGCCGTGTATCACACGGTCGCGTCCGAAAGCCATGCCCAATTCCTGAGAGTTGAGCGCTCCGGCCACTTTCACGGCGCTATATATGGCTTTCGCCAGAAAATACACCTTCTTGCGGCCATCCTCGGCCCCGTCTGATGCTTCCAGCAGGAAGGCGGGCTCTTCATTGCGCAGGACATCGCGCACCTGGTCGTGGCCCTGGATCGCCTGCCCCGCCTTGCGGGCAAGGCCGAGGAGCTCGATGCAGCGCTTCAGAAGAAGGCGTTCGGTAAGGTCCGACAGGTCTGGCGGCACGGTGACGGCCGACTTGAACCCGCGCGCGAATGCGCCCTTTGCGGCGGCCGTATCGACATGCCGGCGCTCGGCCGTGACCCAGACGCCGCGTCCGGGCAGCCGGGCGGCAAGATCGGGCGTTACGACATTGTCCGGCGACAGAACAAAGCGGAGCATCGCCTCCTTGGGAAGGCGCTCCCGCGTGACCGCGCACTGACGCTCCGGCGATGCCGAAGCATCGCCGTCGCTGTCCATTTCATTGTCGGGGATCAGACCCGGTTCACTGCTCGGGTACGGCTTCTTCATCGCCGCCCTCCGTCTGCAGGTCTGCCAGGTCGATACCGAGTTCCTCTGCAAGGGCGTCGGTGTCGTCGTCGTCATTGTTGCCCAGTTCGCCGAGGGCGAGGAGCGCGCGCTCCTCTTCCGTCAGCTCCGGTGCCGCGCCTTCGGTGCTGGCCTGTTCGGCGAGCATCGCGTCGATCGCTTCCTGTTCGATCCAGCCCGCGAGGACGCGTGCCTTCATGATGAACATCTGGGCGTCGTCCTTGCGCATTTCGCCCTTCTTCAGGATGCCCTCGACCCAGACCGGTTTGCCGTCCGGACCGGGCTCGCGATAGCCGGTGATATCGTCGGGCACGAGGCCGGCGACGTCTTCCACCGT
Organism: Hyphomonas sp.; assembly: GCF_016125515.1. Taxonomy (GTDB): domain Bacteria; phylum Pseudomonadota; class Alphaproteobacteria; order Caulobacterales; family Hyphomonadaceae; genus Hyphomonas. Next base: position 210,464 of record NZ_WGLO01000008.1, on the reverse strand, counting down.
CTTCACGCCTTCCTGGCCGAGCTTCACGGCGAATGCGGGCGTCATGCCTTCGAGTTCCATCACCGCATCTTCCACGCCGAGTTCACGGCGCTTGGCATCGTTCTCGGCGGCGACACGGTCAAGGAACTCGCGGGCGCGTTCCTGCAGCTCTTCGGCCACATCCTTGTCGAAGCCTTCAATGGTGATGAAGTCTTCCGGCGCAACAAAGGCGATCTCTTCGACCGATTCGAAGCCTTCCGAAGCGAGGAGCTGGGCGAGCGTTTCGTCCGCATCCAGAGCTTTCATGAACAGGTCGGTACGCTCCTGGAACTCTTTCTGGTAGCGCTCCGAATCCGACGACTCGGTGATCAGGTCGATCTGCCAACCGGTGAGCTGGGAGGCAAGACGGACGTTCTGGCCGCGCCGGCCGATAGCCAGCGGGAATTGGTCGTCCGCAACCACAACCTCGACGCGGCGCTCGTCTTCATCGAGTACCACTTTCGACACTTCGGCCGGCTGCAGTGCGTTCACAATGAACGTGGCGGCGTCATTGTTCCACGGAATGATGTCGATCTTCTCGCCCGACAGTTCGCCGACAACGGCCTGGACGCGCGCACCGCGCATACCGACACAGGCGCCGACCGGATCGATCGAGGAATCGTTGGAGATCACGCCGATCTTGGCGCGGCTGCCCGGGTCGCGGGCGCAGGCCTTGATCTGGATCACGCCTTCATAGACTTCCGGCACTTCCTGGGCGAACAGCTTGCGCATGAAGTCCGGCGCGGCGCGCGACAGGAAGATCTGCGGGCCTTTCAGCTCGCGGCTGACCTTGTAGAGATAGGCGCGGACGCGGTCGTTCGGCTGGAAGTTTTCGCGCGGGATACCGTCATTGCGGCGAATGATGCCCTCAGCGCGGCCGAGATCAACGATCACGTGGCCGTACTCGACGCGCTTGACGATGCCGTTGATGACTTCGCCGACACGGTCCTTGTACTCATTGTACTGACGTTCACGCTCGGCATCGCGCACTTTCTGCGTGATCACCTGCTTGGCGGTCTGGGCCGCCACACGGCCGAAATCGAAGGGCGGAAGCTCTTCCTTCAGTTCGCTGCCGATCTGGAGGGTGACATCGATCTTCTTGGCATCGGCCAGGCGCAGCTGTTTGGCTTCGTCTTCGAAGTTTTCGTCGCCGACCACGGTCTGCACGCGCCACAGCGTCTGCTCGCCGGTCGCGGGATCGATCCGGGCGCGGATGTCGTGCTCCTGACCGTACTTTGCCTTGGCGGCTTTCTCGATAGCCTCCTGCATCGCTTCGATCACGATGCGCTGGTCGATCGACTTCTCTTCCGCGACCGCTTTCGCGATCTGGAGGATTTCGAGCCGGTTGGCGGATACGCCTACGGTGGTCATTGGAGATCTCCTGTCTCTTCGTCAGTTTCGTCTTCGGACTCGTCGATTTCAAAATCGTCGAGCATGTCTTCGTCGGGTTGGGGCGGCAGGTTTCCGCTGGCGCGGGCCGCTTCGATCAATTCGTCGGTCAGCACGAGGCTAGCCCGGCTCATTTCATGGACGCCGGCGACCAGTTCGGTCTCGTCGTCGAGTTCGATATGCACGCCGGCTTCGTCTTCCGACATGATGGTGCCGGTAAACCGGCGGCGCCCATCAATCGGGCGCGCCAGTTCGATCCGGGCCGCGTGGCCGATCCAGCGCGCAAAATCGCCCGGACGGGTCAACGGCCGGTCGATGCCGGGCGTCGAGACCTCGAGGATATAGGCCTCCGAAATCGGATCCTCGGCTTCCAGCACCGGCGACACCGCGCGGCTGAGCCGGGCGCAGTCTTCCACATCGGTCGGCGCGCCCCCTGCCCGCTCGGCCATGATCTGCAGGTGCGGGCGCCGGCCTCCGGAGACCCGCAGGCGCACGATTTCCATACCAAGCCCTTCCGCAACGGGGCGGAGCAGGTCCAGCAGGCGGCGTTCCTGTTCAGTCAGTGCAATCATACGCGGCGCGGCAAATCCGGATAAAGAAAAACGGCGGACCCGTTTCCGGACCCGCCGCCGATATATTTCGACTTGGCGGCTAGATAGTCGCGATTTGCCCCGATGTCGAGGGGGGCGCTGAACCAAACGAAAAACGGCGGCCCGGTTTCCCGGACCGCCGCTTCCTGACCTTGGCGGGCCGACAGGCTTAGAGGATCTTGAGATCCACAGCCGAGGTCTTGCCGCGGCGCTCGTCCTTGTGCAGCTCATACGAGATGGCCTGGTTTTCTGCGAGCGTGCGCAGGCCAGAGCGCTCAACGGCGGAAATGTGAACGAAAACGTCCGCACCACCTTCATCCGGCTTGATGAAGCCGAAACCTTTTTGGTCGTTGAACCACTTAACTTTTCCGGTTGCCATTATGGCCTTCCTTTACCGTTACCGGGCCGCAGCAGTCGCGGGATTGCGACGGGCTGGTGCCCATCGAAAGCGGAGGAGGGAAAGTCATTGCCGTCGGTCTGACGGGGTCTTGATATTCAGACCGACCGGTTTCGATGGTCGGTATAAGCGCATAAAACGGCCAAATCGTCAAGATTATCCACAGGCTCAGCGCCGCTGGAAATCCAGGAAGACCGGCGCGCAATCCCCGAGTTTCTTGGTCTCGTAGCGGGTGGTGACATGATCCGCAGGCGCCAGGCGCCAGTCATCGGCCCGCTCTGCCGTCCAGTCGAACTGGCCGCTGGAGAGGACGGCCAGCAAGGCCTCATCCGCATAGCTGGCCACGTCGGTGGCAAAGCGCACCGCAGCGCCCGGCGCCAGCACGCGGGCGAGCGCATTCAGGAAAGCGGGCTGGACCAGACGGCGTTTCTGCTGGCGCCGTTTCGGCCAGGGATCCGGAAACAGGATGAAGGTCCGCGCAATCGAGGCCGGCGCGAGGGCCTCCAGCAACAGGCGCGCATCATCCGGCCAAAGTCGGACATTGGCGAGCTGGTTGTCCTCGATCCCGGCAATCGCCTTGGCGACACCTTCGACGAAGGGTTCGCAGCCGATGAAGCCCACCTCCGGATGCACGCCGGCCTGCGCCACCAGATGTTCGCCGCCGCCAAAGCCGATCTCGAGCCAGACGGGCGGCGCACCCGCAAAGAGGCTGTCCGGGGCAAATTGCGCTGGGAGCGGCGGAGGCACGCGCCAGTGATCGAGCCGCGTGTCGAACAGAGCCTGCTGACGCGGCGACAACGCCCGCCCGCCGGTACGGCCGAAGGTGCGGATCGGGCGATCCCTGAGGTCCTTGTGATCAGCGTTGTTCATCTTGCGCCGCGTCAGTCGGCGCTGGAGCGACTGTCGAAGGCGGAAGCCGCCGCGCGCACGGTGTTGAGCAGCGATTTACGCAGCGACACGTCTTCGATCTTGTGGAAGGCCGAGATCAACTCAAGCGTTTCCGGCGTCATCACCGGGGCATGGGGTTCGTCCTCATCCTCGGCAAATTCTGCATGTTCGGCATCCAGGAACTCTTCCGCGCCTTCGAAGAAGTAGCTGATCGGCACGCCAAGCACACCGGCGATTTCATAGAGGCGCCCGGCCGACACTCGGTTGACACCCTTCTCGTATTTCTGGACTTGCTGGAACGTCAGCTCAAGGAGTTCACCCAGCCGTTCCTGGGTCAGCTTCAACTCGCGGCGACGCCACCGGATTCGCTGTCCGACGACCCGATCGATTCCGCTCGGAAGCTTGCTGTCCGTCATATTTTCCCCGTTCGGCCTGCGATGCCATCGAAGATACGGACTTAACGCCTCCAGCTCAGGAAGGCCAGTAGTGCGAAGAGGCAGAGGCTGAACCAGAACAGTCCCGCGCCCAGACGGGTTTGGTAAACAGTGGGCGGTGCCGGTTCGGGAATCCGGTCTCGGCCATAGGTGGTTGACCAACCTTCCGGTGCGGTCTCCGCAGGCAATGTGCGCATGGTTTCGCGGCCATAGCCATCAACGATGCCGGACATGCCGCGATTGGCTGCGCGCACAAGTGGCAGACCGGTTTCAATCGCGCGGTATCTGTTCTGCGCATAGTGCTGGGCCGGGCCCATGCCGGCGCCGAACCAGGCATCGTTGGAGACGAGCACAATCCATTGCGCGCGGTCGATGAGGTTGGCCTTGCGGGTGATCTCCGGGAACAGGCCCTCATAGCAGATCAGCGTCACGAATGGCGGGATCCTGCCGGTGTCGATCGCGGTCGCGCCGGCGCCGGGCCGGAAACCGGAGGCGGCGAGGCGCTGCGTGGTAGGCGGCAGGAGCGCGGCGAATTCGCGCCCGAAGGGGATGAAGTCCACCGCTGCCAGTTCGCCGAAGGGCACAAGGCGGTGCTTGTCATAGAGCGAGATCGGACCCGTCTTGTTGGCATTCGCATCGAGCACGGCGAGGCTGTTGTAATAGACCGGCGTATCGTCCGTGAACCATTCATAGCGCGTCGCGCCGACGATCAGCGTGCGCTCGCCGATATAGGCAGAGATGGCATCCAGCGAGGCCGATTCCTGAAGCAGGAAACCCGGCACGGCGCCTTCCGGCCAGACGACGATGTCGCCGGGCTTGCTGTCGGGATAGTTCAGCATGCTGACATAGACGCCGAGCACCGGACCGCTGGGCAGACGGTCCCACTCCGCTTGCGGCACGCCGGCATCCATCACCACGACATACTGATCGGTCAGCGGCGAACGCTCGGCCGTGCGCTCTGCGCCCCAGGCCCAGCCGAAAGCGAGCAGGATCACCGCCCCGAAGGACGGCGCAAGGCGCAAGCCGAGGCCGCGCGCGTCGCGCGTGTCCACCAGCGCCGCAGGCGCCGCCATCACGAACACGGTGATCAGCGTCAGCCAGTAGACACCGCCAAGCGACGCGGCTTGCGACAGCGCGCCGCCGGGAATCCAGGTCGTTCCCGGCAGGTTCCACGGGAAGCCGCCGAACAGGTGGCCGCGGATCCATTCGGCGATGGCGAAGAACAGGGCAAAGACAAAGATGCGCGACGGCGAGGCGGACCAGAACGCGCCCGCCATCGCCGCGCAGGCGCCCCAGATGAGACCCATGCCGGCTGGGAGCACGATCAGCGGCAGCCAGATGAAGGCCAGGCTTTCGGCCGGGTTCACCAGGAAGGGCATCGCCGTCCAGTGCATGCTGATGAGGAAGAAGCCCGACCCGAAGGCCCAGCCGCGCAGCGCCACTGCCCTGCCCCAGCGTTTGTGGGCACGCGCGCCGTCGATCAGCCAGACGAGGGCCGGAAAGGACACCGCCAGCACCGCGCTGAAATGGAAGGGCGCAAAAGCGAAGGCGGCAAGCGCGCCGAACAGGGCGGCGGCGCCGGCCGCGGGCCAGCCGGTGAGGCGCGCGAGCGACTCGTGCAAGGGCCCCAGAGCCGTGAAGCCGTGGCTGCGGACAGCGGTGGACATGAAACTCTACTCCTCGGGGGTCGCGGACGCGGGGGGTTCTGGCAGTCGCAGTTTCAACCGCCGGACGCGGCGCGTGTCGGCTTCCATGACTTCCAGCTCCGCGCCGCCGGGATGACGCAGCACCTCGCCGCGCAGCGGCACCTTGCCGGCCAACGCAACTGCAATGCCGCCCAGCGTATCGATTTCAGCATCGCTGTCGGTGAGGCCGAGATCGATGCCCGATTCTTCAGCGAATTCCTCGACCTCCATCCGCGCATCGACTTCCCAGATCCGGGCGCTGCGGCGGATGAACATCGGATCGTCATCATCATGTTCATCTTCGATGTCACCGACGATCACCTCGACGAGATCTTCCAGCGAGACGAGGCCGTCCGTGCCGCCATACTCATCGACAACAAGCGCGAGATGGATGCGCGTCGCCTGCATCTTCACGAGCAGGTCCGTGAGCTTCATTGATGGCGGGACATAGAGCACTTCGCGGTGCAGGCGTTCCAGCGGGCGCTTGGGCGGCGGGGTGTCCTTGGCGAGTTCGCTGACGACATCCTTGATGTGCACGAAGCCTATGGGGTCATCGAGCGTCTCGCGGAACACGGGCAGGCGCGAATGGGTGACTTCGGCAAAGACTTTCAGGAGATCCGGGAACTCCGTGCCGGCCTCAACCGCCTTGATCTCGGCACGCGGGACCATGACGTCGAACACGCGCAGCTTCTCGAACTCGGCGAGGCCGAGGCGCATGACCTGGGGGGCGCCGTCTTCCTTTGCCGCTTCGGCCACAGCGGCGGTTTCGGCCGCTGTCGGCTTGCGGCGGAACCCGAAGAGACCGCGTATCCGGCCGGTAGACGGGGCGTCGGAGGAATCAGAATCACTCATTGGGGCCTGTGTCGCAGAGCAGATATGGATTGGCTATACCGAGCGAGGCAAGCGCCCGGATCTCCTTCGCCTCCATCACCGCCGCCTCGTCGGGCGTTTCATGGTCATGTCCGAGAAGGTGAAGATAACCATGAATGAGCAGATGGGCGAGATGATCCTCCAGCCTTTTGCCCTGGAGGGCTGCATCGCGCGCCGCCACCCCATGGGCCACGGCGATGTCGCCGAGCAGCGGCCGGTCCATCGGCAGCGCGGGAAAGGAGAGCACATCGGTCGGCTTGTCCTTGCCGCGGAAGTCGCGGTTCAGCTGCTGAAGTTCCGTGTCATCGGTCAGCAGCAGGGAGACGAGACCCTCGGCCGGTTCCTCGGCGGCGGCAGCGGCAAAGGCGCGCCGCGAGAGGCCGTCGAGATCGCCCAGGGCGGGCCAGGCCTCCCCTTCCACGATCAAGGCAAGGTCAATCATGGCCGCGCTCAGCTCTCGCCTGCTGCGGCGTAGGCATCGATGATCCGGCTGACGAGGCCGTGACGCACAACGTCCGCGGCGGTCAGGCGGTGGGTGACGATGCCCTCGACCGGTTCGAGGATCTTCAGCGCATGCTTGAGGCCGGAAGGCTGGTTGCCGGGAAGGTCGACCTGGTCCGGGTCGCCGGTGACGACCATGCGGCTGTCCCGGCCAAGCCGGGTCAGCACCATTTTCATCTGCGCGACGGTCGTGTTCTGCGCTTCATCGACAATGACGAAGGCGTTCTTCAGTGTACGCCCGCGCATGAAAGCGATAGGGGCCACTTCGATCTCACCGCGCGTCATGCGCCGTTCCATCTGTTCCTGACCCATCAGCTCGCGCAGCGAGTCCCAGATCGGCAGCATGTAGGGATCGACTTTCTCCTCCAGCGTACCGGGCAGGAAGCCGAGCTTCTCGCCGGCCTCGACCGCCGGGCGCGTTACGATCAGGCGCTGTCGCAGGCCCGCCTGCAACTCGGCCACCCCGGTGGCCACCGCAAGAAAGGTCTTGCCCGTGCCGGCGGGACCGACGCCGAAGACCAGCGCATTGTCCGGCTGGGACAGGAGTTCGATATAGCGCGCCTGGCCGCGCGTCATCGCGGTGACCGGTTTGCGCAGGCCTTTCAGGGCATTGAAGGACTGCGACGGCGACATCGCCGCCTGAAGCGCGCCGTCGAGTTCCATCTCGCTGGCTTCCGATCCGTTGCGCAGGCGCCGTTCGAATTCGGCCAGCGCCGCTTCGGCCATCGACACGCCTTCTTCAGTGCCATCCAGACGGATGCCGCCCCCCTGGCTTTCGGCGCGCAGGCCAAACTGCTTCAGCCGCGTCTCCAGCAGGGTGAGGTTGCGATGGTGCGGGCCGCACAGGTCGCGCAGGCGCTCGGCCTGGTTGACCGGGTAGACACGGCTTACAGTCTCGGGGGTCTGCGGACGTTTCGCGCTCACTGAGCGGGCTCGCAGACCCGGACAAGCTCGCCGGTGAGGGAATTGAGGCTGGCATCGACGATCCTGAGATCGACGAGCTGGTTCAGCTGGGCTTCGGTGCCGTCGAAATGGACGGCCTGCAGATAGGGCGAACGGCCGTGCATCTGGCCTTCATTGCGCCCCTTCCCCGTGACGAGGACCGGTATCGTGCGGCCGATCTGTGCGCGGTTGAACGCGGTCTGCTGATCGCGCAGCAAGGCCTGCAAAGCCTGGAGGCGCCGGTCTTTCACGTCCTCGGGCACATGCAGCGCCATCTCGGCTGCCGGCGTGCCCGGCCGGGCGGAATACTTGAACGAATAGGCAATCGCGTAATCGATATCGCGCACCAGTTGCATCGTTGCCTCGAAGTCGGCATCGGTCTCACCCGGGAAGCCGACGATGAAGTCCGATGCGATGGCGATATCCGCACGGGCAGCGCGCACGCGGGCGATGATGTCCCGGTACTGGTCCGCCGTATGGCCGCGGTTCATCGCCTTCAGGATCCGGTCCGAGCCGGACTGAACCGGCAGGTGAAGGAAAGGCATCATGGCGGGCGTATCGCCGTGGGCGGCGATCAGGTCGTCGTCCATATCGCGCGGATGGCTGGTGGTGTAGCGGATGCGCTCGATGCCGCCGATGCGTGCGAGGTGGCGCACGAGCTGGCCGAGCGTCCAGTCCTCGCCGCCCTCAAGGCGCGGAGCCGGACCATGGAAGGCGTTGACGTTCTGGCCGAGCAGCGTGATCTCACGCACGCCCTTGCCCGCAAGGTCGCGCACTTCGGCCACGACATCATCGACATTGCGCGAAATCTCGGCGCCGCGCGTGTAGGGCACCACGCAGAAGGTGCAGAACTTGTCGCAACCCTCCTGCACCGAGACGAAAGCCGTGGGGCCGTCCGGATCGCGCGTTTTGGGCAGGGCGTCGAACTTCTCGACCGTATCGAACTCGGTTTCGAGCCGGTCGCCGACCGCGCGGCTGGCCCGGGCGATCATTTCCGGCAGCTTGTGGTAAGCTTGCGGTCCCAGCACAAGATCGACCGCAGGCTGGCGGCGGATGATCTCTGCGCCCTCGGCCTGGGCCACGCAGCCGGTGACCGCAATGGTCATGCGCCCACCGGACGCCTCTTTCATGCGCTTCAGCTTGCCGAGCTCTGAATAGACCTTCTCGGTCGCCTTCTCACGGATATGGCAGGTGTTGATCACCACGAGGTCGGCGCCTTCGGGCGCGTCCACGGGTGCATAGCCGAGCGGCTTCAGCACATCGCGGATGCGCTCGGAGTCATAAACGTTCATCTGGCAGCCGTGGGTCCTGATAAACAGGCCTTTTAACGGCTTCGCGTCGGGGGCAGCACTCATCGGGCGGCTTATGCCTCAAATGCGGGCAGGCTGAAAGAACCTTCCGCCATTCGGGCGGGCTCAAGGCAGTGAACGCCTTCACACGCCGGCAAACGCGGTTAGGGTGCCCCCAAATTGACACGATTGGCGCCGGGGAGGCCCTTACACATGTTCGAAACGATCTATCCAGCGCTGGAGCACGGCGTGAACAATGTCAGCGGCTTTATCTGGGCCGGTGAATGGGACGGCCAGTCCGTCCTGCCGTTCGGGCCGATTGCCGTTCTGTTGCTGGGGACCGGCTTGTTTTTCATGATCCGGATCGGCTTTCGCCCGGTGGTGCGCCTTTTGCCCGCGATGGGCGAGGTCTGGGCCGGTCGCAAGGGCAATGGTGACCCGAGCGCCATCACGCCGTTCCAGGCGCTGACGACCGCCCTGTCTGGCCAGGTCGGCACCGGCAACATCGTCGGCGTGGCGACCGCCATCACGCTGGGCGGACCGGGAGCCGTGTTCTGGATGTGGATCACTGCCATCTTCGGCATGGCGCTGGCCTTCGCCGAAAGCTCGCTGGCCATCAAGTTCCGCGAACGCGACGAGTATGGCCGCCTCAATGGCGGCCCGATGTACTATATCGCCAACGGTCTCGGCAAACACTGGAAGTTCCTGGCGATCCTCTTCTGTATCGGCACGATCCTTTCTGCGACGGCGACTGGCGGCATGGTCCAGGCCAACGGCATGACCCAGAATATCGTTTCCGAACTCAGCCCCTTCGGCATCAACGCGCCGACCTGGCTGATCGGCGTGATCGTTGCGGCCCTCGTGTTCGTCATCATCATCGGCGGGATCAAGTCGATCGGCAGCGTCGCTGAGAAACTCGTGCCGGCGATGGCGATCGTCTACGTCTCGATGTGCCTTGTGGTGCTCGGCCTGAACGTCCAGGAACTGCCGCACGCCTTGGGGATGATTTTCTCGTCCGCCTTCGGTCTGCAGCAGGCAGCGGGCGGCCTTGCCGGCTATGCCGTGCTGTCCGCCATCCGCTTCGGAATCGCGCGCGGCCTGTTCTCCAACGAGGCCGGACAGGGCTCAGCGCCCATCGCTCACGCCGCCTCGCAAATGAAGAACCCTGCGACGCAGGGAGAGATCGCCATGATCGGCGTGTTCGTCGATACGCTGGTGATCTGCACCATGACGGCCCTGGTGATCATCACGGCGGAAGGATCGTTCCAAACCTCTGCGAAGTTCCTGGCCGATCCGGCGATGGTCGCCGCCGGCCTCGGCGAGACGACCTCGCACCTCTGGCTGGCCGAAGGCGTCAACCCGGCCACGCTGACCAATCATGCCTTCACCGATGCCTTGCCCGGCCCGGTGGGCGGCTGGATCGTCACGCTCTGCCTGACGCTCTTCGCCTTCACTACGATCATCGGCTGGTCCTACTATGCCGAACAGGCCGTGACCTACCTGATCGGGGAATGGGCCACGAAGCCGTTCCGCTATCTCTGGTGTGTGATCATCTTCATCGGCGCGATCGCGCAGGTGAACTTCGTCTGGCTGTTCGGGGATATCGCCAATGCGGCGATGGCCTTCCCGAACCTGATCGCGATCCTGGCCCTTTCGGGCGTGGTGATCGCCATCCACCGGGCAAATGGCGATCCAGACACGGAAAATGGCGAGAGCGTGATTCCGCTGTCAGAAAAGGCGAAAGCCCTCGGCGTGGCGGAGACACCGGCCGAATAGGCCGGCGTCTCCGCTGCCGCGGGACCTAGATCGTCAAGACGATCTTACCGAAATGCTTCTGGCTGGCCTGGTGGGCGAAGGCGGCGGCGATCTGGTCCAGCGGGAAGGTGCTGTCGATCACCGGCCGGATGCCGCTCGCGTCCAGCGCATCGACCATGTCTTCCTGATGGCGGCGTGAGCCGACCGTAATGCCCGAAAGGGTGATATTGCGCGAGAAGAGCGCGGCGGTCGGCACCTCGCCGGAGACGCCGGTCAACACGCCGATCAACGAGATGTGGCCGCCCGGTCGGCAGGCATTGATCGACTGGGCCATGGTGCCCGGGCCGCCGATTTCGACGACCTCGTCCACGCCGCGCCCGCCCGTCAGCTCAAACGCTTTCCTGCCCCATTCCGGCGTCGTCTTGTAGTTGATCACATGATCTGCGCCGAGGGCCTTCAGCTTCTCCATTTTTTCGTCGGAGGAGGATGTGGCGATCACCCGCGCGCCGGCCGCCTTGGCAAACTGCAGCGCAAAGATAGAGACGCCGCCGGTGCCCTGGACGAGCACCCAGTCGCCGGGCTTGGTGCGGGTTTCCACGAACATGCCCCGCCAGGCGGTGAGCGCCGCGCAGGGTAGCGTTGCAGCTTCCTCGAAGGACCAGCCCGCCGGCATGCGCGTGAAGGCCGTTTCGGGTGCGGCGACGAGCTCGGCGCCGAATCCATCTGCGCCGTCTCCCGGCACGCTGGCGAACCCGGCCGCTTCGATCTGGCCGGACTGCCAGCTGGGGAAGAAGAGCGAGATGACCTTGTCACCCACCTTCCATTTCGTGACGCCCTCGCCGACGGCGACCACTTCACAGGCGCCATCCGACATGGGGATGCGCCCGTCGGGGGTCGGGATGCCGCCCAGCACAACGACAAAGTCGTGATAGTTGAGCGAACTCGCCCGCACGCGGACCAGTACTTCGCCGGCTTTCGGCTTGGGGTCCGGACGAGTCTCGATGACGAGCTTGTCGAGCCCGCCGGGTTTCTTGACGGCTGCTACTTTCATGGAACGTTCCTCCTGTTTGTGGCCTACGGGAGGTGGCGCGCCCTAGGGGAAGTCAAGAGGTGGCCAGGCGGGCCTCGCGCAGCGCCTTGCGCCGCACCTTGCCGGCATCATCACGCACCGGCTCGGTCACGTATTCGAACTGTTTCGGGATCTTGTAGCGCACCAGCCGTTCCGCGAGATGGGCCTCCATCGCTTTCGGATCGGCCGGTCCTTCCGGCCGGTCGACCACCGCGTAGAGGCGCGCGCCCATGTCTTCGTCCGGCAGGCCGATGACGGCGGAGGAGCGCACGCCCGGAAAGGCGTCGATCGCGGCCTCGACTTCGGCCGGGTAGATGTTGGCGCCGCCGACGAGGATCATGTCCGACAGCCGGTCGGTCAGATAGAGGTAGCCTTCGGCATCCATCCAGCCCATGTCGCCCAGGCTTTCCCAGCCGCCTTCGATCGATTTGGCTTCCGCGCCGATATAGCGGTAGGTGGTGCCCGCGCCGGCCAGCGGACGGATGAAGACTTCGCCGACTTCGCCGCGCGGCAGCGTCGCACCGTTTTCATCCACCACCTTCATTTCGCACGTCTCGACCGGCCGGCCGACAGACCCCTTGTGGGTCAGCCACTCCGTACCCTGAATGGTCGTGGAGCCCTGCCCTTCCGTGCCGCCATAGAGTTCCCAGATCACTTCAGCGCCGAGCCATTCGATGAAGCATTCCTTCAGCCAGGGCGGGCACGGCGCCGCGAGATGCCAGAGCGCCTTCAGGCTGGAGACATCATACTTCGTGCGCACTTCTTCCGGCAGCGCCCAGATGCGCCGCATCATGGTCGGTACCGTATAGATCACGTCGACCCTGTGCGCCTCGATCAGGCGAAGCGTTTCCTCGGCGTCGAACCGGGTCGTGACGACGACGGTGCAGCCCTTGAACAGCGCGGTCATGGCCCAGAGGAAGGGGCCGTTGTGATAGAGCGGCCCGGGGATCAGCATGCAGCCTTGCTGCTCGATGTTGAGTAGCGGCAGGTCCGGATCGGCCGCGGCCGGCGATTTCGACACGATCAGCTTGGGCCGGCCGGTCGATCCGCCCGACGTCATCGCCTTGTAGCTGGCGGCCGTGACCTCCGGGAGCGGAGCATCGGAGAGCGATGCATCAGGAACATAGCCCGCCGGCAGGCAGGCGGTCGGCGCATATTCGCCGGGCTCGACACCGACCACCAGGCTGGGTTCACCGACCTCGACGATCTGGTCGCGCTCGAATTTCGGCATGCGGGCCGAAACCGGTTGCGGCGTGGCGCCTGCTTTCCAGGTCGCAAGGCAAGCTTCGAAGAACTCGATGCCGTTAGGCAGCGCGATGGTGACGAAGTCATCCTGTTTGACGCCCAGCGCCTTATAGGCGCGCGCCAGCCGGTTGGTGCGCGCCTCAAGCTGCGCCCAGGTGACCGAGTGGCCTTCGTGAACGAGCGCCGCGCAGGACGGCTGGATCGCTGTCCAGTGCGCGATGATGCGCGAAAGCGAAATGAGTGACATGCAGTTTGGCCTCCCCTGTGTTTTTGTTTGTAGGCTGATGTTCAGATGCCCGCGCGCTTCAGCAGGCGCTGAAAGCCGGACCAGAACTCCGCGCGCCGGTCGTCAGTCTCCATCAGGATTTCGTGCATCGCGCCCTCGACGGTGATGTGCTCGCAATCCTTCAGGCGGCGCGCGATCTCCGCATGCGAGGCATTGTCGACCAGCTTTTCCTCCCCTGCCGAAGCCACGAAGACCGGGATCGTGACTTTCGACAGCGCCTTCGGCTTGGTGAAGGTGGCGAGGATGTCCAGCGACGCGCCGAGCCAGCCCCAGGTGACCGGGCCGAGCTCGAGATCCGGCGCTGCTTCGATCAGATCGCGCTGCATCTCCCAGCGCCGTTTGTCGTGGGTGACGATATTGTTCTCGAACCGCTCCGCCGGTCCCGGCTGAATGGCATAGTCGCCCGACCGGCCGGTCGCGCGCATGGCCCAGACGAGATAGCTCATGCCGAAGAATTTTGACTTCAGGCCCCACATCGGCGCCGAGAAGGCGGCCGCATCGACCTTCACCAGTCCTTGGGCGATGGCCGCCAGCGCAATGGCGCCGCCCATCGAATGGGCGAGGCAGACGCGCGGCTGGGGCAACTGGTCGTTGAACGTCTCAAGACCCCGCGCCAGCGCGCCCATGAAGGTCTCGAACCGGTCGATATGGCCCTTCTTGCTGTCCTCGAGCAGACGCTCGGACAGGCCCTGCCCCGGCCAATCGAGGATCAGGACCGCAAAACCCATCTTCTGGAGTTCGCGGCCGACCTCGAAATATTTCTCGATGAATTCGGTGCGGCCCGGACAGACGATGACCGTGCCGCGGGGCTTGGACGCCGACAGGGCCGGCGCAAGACAGGTACGCAGGGACCGGCCTGAGGCACCCTTGAACCAGACGACCCGGGCGCCGCCCGGCGCCGGATTGTTCTTCACATGGACAAACTCGGACGGTCTCGACTGCGTGTCAGCCATGTCGCGCCTCCTGCTAAAAAATGAAAGGCCGCCCGAAGCTGTCTCCGGGCGGCCTTCAAGGTCAAGCCCTGACGGGCGGGCAGGTTCAGCCGGCGAGCTTCTTCATGAGGCTCTGCAGCTGCATGGCGACCGACATGTCGCCGGCCACTTTCAACTTGCCCTGCATGAAGGCCATCGTGGGATCCATGGCGCCCGACGCGATCTTGGCGAAGTCATCCCAGTTCACCGAAATCGTCGCATCGGCCGGATCGTCCGAATTGTTGGCGGTGTTGTTGACGCCATCGATCAGCAATTTGCCGACGCTGCCGAAGTCAAATTTGACTTTTTTCTTGAAATCGCTGCCGCCTGCCATGGCAGCAGACGCGCGAGCGGTGAGTTCTGCGAGATCCATCCGGGTGATCCTCCTTGGAATTGGGTCTGGCAGGGATAAAGCAAACCGGAACGCGAGGAGCAAGAAGATTCCCTTGACGCGCCCAACGGCAAGGCGATCACCTGCAAATCATGAGTTGGGAAAAGTCGATCGAAGAATTGCGCCGGCGCGAGCGCCTGGCTGAACGGATGGGCGGCGATGAGCCGGTTGAACGCCAGCGCGGGCGCGGCAAGCTGACGGTACGGGAACGTGTCGCCTTCCTGGCCGATCCCGGCAGCTTCCATGAAATCGGCAAGATCGCCGGCAAGGCGGTCTACGGGCCGGACGACACGCTCGAAGCCTTCACGCCGTCTACCTCCGTGACCGGCCGGGCGCGGCTCGAAAACCGGCCTGTGGTGATCCTTGCCGACGATTTCACCGTGCGCGGCGGGGCCTCGGACGCGTCGATCTGGCAGAAGATGGTCCAGATGATCAAGATGGCGACCGAATACCGGATGCCCCTGGTTCAGATGATCGATGGCACAGGCGGGGGCGGCTCGGTCAAGAGCCTGGAGAAGGACCCGCGCACCTACATTCCCGAAACGCCGGGCTGGAACGAGATCGTGCACGGCCTGTCGCAAGTGCCGTTCGTGTCGCTGGCACTGGGCCCCTGCGCAGGCATGGGCGCGGGGCGCGTGGCCGCCAGTCACTTCTCCGTGATGGTCAAGGAACTCAGCCAGGTCTTCGTCGCCGGGCCGCCGGTGGCGATCGCGCTGGGCGAGAATGTCACCAAGGAAGAACTCGGCGGATGGAAGATCCAGGCCCAGAACGGCACGGTCGACAATGTCGTCGATTCGGAAGCTGACGCATTTGCGGCGGCCCGGCGGTTCCTGTCCTACTTGCCTTCCTCCATCCATGAGATTCCGGAGCGCCGTCCGCCGACGGACGATCCGAAACGGCGGGAAGAGAGCCTGCTCTCGATCGTGCCGAAGGACGGGCGCACGCCCTACAAGCCGCGCCGCATCATCGAGGCTGCGGTCGATCAGGGCAGCTTCTTCGAGATCGGCCATGACTGGGGCCGCGGCATCGTCACAGGTCTCGCCCGGATCGATGGCTATGCGGTCGGCATCCTGGCCGGCGATCCCTTCTTCCTGGACGGGGCCTGGACGGCTGATGTCTGCGACAAGGTCACCCGCCACATGGACCTGTGCTCGACCTTCCACCTGCCGGTGGTTCACTTCGTCGATTGCCCCGGCTTCGCCGTCGGCGTGAAAGCCGAGACGGCCGGCGTCACCCGCGCCGGCGTGCGCGCCATGACGGCGGTCTATCAGGCTGACGTGCCGGTCTGCTCGGTGGTGATCCGCAAGGCTTACGGTCTGGCCGGGTCCGCGATGATGAACCAGTCGAAGACCAAGTGGCGCTATTGCTGGCCCAGCGGCGACTGGGGCTCGCTGCCGATGGCAGGCGGGATCGAGGCGGCGTTTCGTAAGGAATTGTCGGAAGCGGAGAATCCGGAAGAGCTGAAAGCCCAGCTTTACCGCAAGTTCGAAGCGATCCGTTCGCCCTTCCGGACGGCCGAGAGCTTCCTCGCCGAGGAGATCATCGACCCGCGCGACACCCGCGCGCTTCTGGTCGATTATATCCACCACGCGCAGCGTGTCCTCACGCCCGGCGAGCGGCGCGTCACCTTCCGGCCCTGATCCTCACGCAAACTCACCCCGGTTCGGGCAACCTCTTGCCATTTTACGGGCGATGATGCGTGAATGCCCATCTGGGGAGGACCATACCATGAAACTCAGACATCTGCTGGCTGCCGGAACATCGGCACTCATGCTTGCGGCCTGCGGCGCACCGAACCGCGGCTATGAATCCAGCCCGGCGATGGCGCCTGAAGCGGCCATGAAAATGGCCGAGCCCATGTACGAAGCGCAAGAGTCCGCCATCGGCGGAGAAGGCGCCAGCGACGGGTCCGTCCAGCCGGGGCAGGAACAATACATCGCCTACATGCACTCGATCGGAATGCGCCTGCCGGTCAAGGCCATCGAGCCGACCATGCAAGGCCATATCGACGCCTGCAACAAGGCGGGGCCGTCCGTCTGCATTATCACCAACTCCTGGCTCAACGCCTATTCCGAGGACGAAGCCTCCGCATCCCTCAACCTGCGCGCCACACCGGCCTGGATCGAGGCCTTCCTGAGCGGGGTCGAAGCCGAAGCTTCGGCCGCCAAGGGTGAGATCACGACGCGCCAGACCACGGCCGAAGACCTGACCGTGTCCATCATCGACACCGATGCGCGGCTCAAGGCTCAGGAGACGCTGCGCGGGCGTCTGGAAAAGCTGCTCGAAAGCCGGCCCGGTGAATTGAAGGATGTTCTCGAAACCGAGCGGGAACTGGCCCGCGTGAATGGCGAGATCGACTCGCTCAAGTCCAGCCTTGCCGCCTTGCGCGTGCGGGTCGACATGAGCCAGCTGTCGGTCAGCTATGAGACGAAGCGCAACCCGGTCTCGCAAGGCGCGCTTTCGCCGCTCGGCGACGCGTTCGGCAACTTCTTCTACAACCTGGCGAGCGCCATCGCAGCCGTCGTCACCGCCTTTGCGGTGGGGCTGCCCTGGCTGATCCTCATCGGCGCGCTGCTCTGGATCTGGCTGCGCCTGATCTGGCCGCGCATCCGCCGCAAGAAACCGTCGGCCTGACCCCGGAGGGTCAGGCGCGTTCGGCCTGCTTCTTCTTCGCCGGAACTTTCCGGGCCAGAAGCAGCGATGCGATTTCCTTGGGCACGATCATCAGCATCTGGCTGAGGGTCGTCTCCCAATTGTCGATCAGGTCCTTGCCGCGCACGGAGCCGGTGCGCCGCGCATGTTCTTCAATCAGGGCTTTCGCCTCGCCGATATGCTCTTCCGGCATGTCGGCCAGCGGATACCAGTCAATCGAGTCCGGATTGACGACCTGTTCGAACCGGCCCGACGGATCCCAGATGAACGCCGCCCCGCCCGTCATGCCGGCGCCGAAATTGTCGCCGACCGGGCCGAGGATCACAGCGCGGCCATTGGTCATGTACTCGCAGCCATTCGCGCCGCAGCCTTCGACCACCGCCTTCGCACCGGAGTTGCGCACGGCAAACCGCACGCCCGCCGTGCCGGCCGCGAACAGCTTGCCGGCGGTTGCGCCATACAGGCAGGTATTGCCGATAATCGCATCGCCGAGCGCCGTACGCCGGTCGCGCGGACGCGGGGTGACCACGATGGTCGCGCCGGACAGGCCCTTGCCGACATAATCGTTCGCATCGCCCAGCACTTCCAGCAGCAGGCCCTGCACGCTGAACGCGCCGAGCGACTGGCCGGCCGAGCCTTCGAGCCGGATGTGCAGCCGGCCTTCCGGCAGCGACTGCATGCCGAACTTGCGGGTGATGCGTGAGCTTGCCCGCGCGCCGATGGCCCGCATCGTGTTCTGCACGCCGTATTCCAGCTGCATCTTCTCGCCGCGCTCGAAGAAGGGTTCGGCATCGCGCAGGATCTGTGCGTCGAGCGTGTCGGGCACCGGCTCGCGGCGGTTGGGCTTGTAGACCACCGGCGCTTCGGAATCGACCTGCACGAGGAGCGGGTTGAGATCGAGGTCGTCGAGATGGGCGGCGCCGCGGCTGACCTGCTTCAACAGGTCGGTGCGCCCGATCGCTTCGTCCAGCGAGCTCAGGCCGAGCGAAGCCAGGATCTCGCGCACGTCCTCTGCGATGAAGCTCATCAGGTTCACGACCTTTTCGGGATTGCCCGAGAAGTGCGCGCGCAGCGCCTCGTCCTGCGTGCAGACACCGACCGGACAAGTGTTCGAGTGGCACTGGCGCACCATGATGCAGCCCATCGCCACCAGCGAGGCTGTGCCGATGCCATACTCTTCCGCGCCGAGCATCGCCGCGATGACAATGTCGCGCCCTGTCCGCAGGCCGCCGTCCGTGCGCAGGGTAATCTTGTCGCGCAGGTTGTTCAGCGACAGCACCTGATGCGCTTCCGCCAGGCCGATCTCCCACGGAAGGCCGGCATACTTGATCGAGGTTTGCGGGCTGGCACCCGTGCCCCCCACACCGCCGGCGATCAGGATGATGTCCGCCTTCGCCTTCGCCACACCAGCCGCGACCGTGCCGACGCCGGACTGGGCGACGAGTTTCACGCAAACACGGCAATCGGGGTTGATCTGTTTCAGGTCATAGATCAGCTGGGCCAGATCTTCGATCGAGTAGATATCATGGTGCGGCGGCGGCGAGATCAGGGTCACGCCGGGCGTGGCATGGCGCAGCTTCGCAATCAGTTCGGTCACCTTGAAGCCCGGAAGCTGGCCGCCCTCGCCGGGCTTGGCGCCCTGGGCCACCTTGATCTCGATCTCGCGGCATTCGTTCAGGTATTCGGCCGTGACGCCGAAGCGGCCCGACGCGATCTGCTTGACCGCAGAGTTCATGTTGTCGCCGTTCGGCAGCGGCCGGTAGCGCGCCCGGTCTTCCCCGCCTTCTCCGGACACGGACTTTGCGCCGATCCGGTTCATCGCGACGTTCAGCGTGCCGTGTGCCTCGGGCGACAGCGCGCCGAGCGACATGCCAGGGGTCACGAACCGTTTGCGGATCTCGTTGATCGACTGGACCTGCGACAGTGGCACCGGCGGGCGGGCCGCCTTGAAGTCGAGGAGGTCGCGCAGCTGGATCGGGTCGCGCGCGTGCACGGCGTCGACATATTTGCGATAAATCGCATAGTCGCCGCGGTCACAGGCCGCCTGCAGTGTGTGGATCAGCGTGCCGTCGAGCGCGTGCAGTTCGTCCGACGCGCGCAGCCGGTAGAACCCGCCGACCGGAAGCGAGATGACGTCTTCGTCAAACGCCTTCTGGTGGCGCGCAAGGGCATTCTCCTCAAGGCCCGCAAGTCCAAGGCCGGAAATGCGGCTCGACATGCCAGGGAAATAGTCCGCCACCAGCGCCCGCGAGAGACCGAGCGCCTCGAAATTGTATCCGCCCCGGTAGGACGAAATGACCGAAATGCCCATCTTGGAGATGATTTTCAGAAGGCCCGCCTCGATCGCTTCCTTGTAGTTCTTCACCGCCTGGCCGAGCGTGATGTCGCCGAGCAGGCCGCGCGCGTGGCGGTCCGCAATAGCATCCTGCGCGAGGTAGGCGTTGACGCAGGTCGCTCCGACGCCGACGAGGACGGCGAAATAGTGCGTATCCAGACATTCGGCCGAACGCACCGTGATCGAGCAGAAGGTGCGCAGGCCCTGCGCAACGAGGTGCGAATGCACCGCGCCGGTTGCAAGGATTATCGGCACGGCAATCCGACTCGCCGATTGGTTCTCGTCCGTCAGGATGATGTGCTCGCGGCCCGCGCGGACGGCTTCCTCTGCTTCGCGCCGGATGCGCTCCAGCGCTGCCTTGAGCGCCTCCCCTTCCGCCGCCGTGACGTCCTCGGCCGCGAAGGTACAGTCAATGATCTCGGTGCCGAGGCCGAGCCGCGTCAGCAGGCGGTCATACATGCCGGTGGTGAGCACAGGGCTCTCCAGTACGAAGATCTCCTGCTGGGACTTGTCCGTATCGAGCACGTTGCCGAGGTTCTTGAACCGTGTGCGCAGGCTCATCACGCGGCCTTCGCGCAGCGGATCGATCGGCGGGTTGGTGACCTGGCTGAAATTCTGCCGGAAGAAATGGCTCATAGGGCGGAAGGCCGAAGACAGGACGGCCGGCGCGGTATCGTCGCCCATCGACCCGATTGCTTCCTTGGCGCTCTCCGCCATCGGCGCGAGGATCAGTTCCAACGTCTCCAGCGAATAGCCCGCTGCCGTCTGGCGCCGCAGCATGTCTTCGCGGTTGAACAGCACAGGCTCCGGGCCCGGGCCGATTTCCGGCTCGAGCTCGGTCACCGCCTGCAGCCACTCCTCATACGGCGCCTGCGCCGCGAGATAGTCGACCATCTCGCGGTGTTCGTAGAACTTGCCGGTCTTCAGGTCGGCCGCGATCATGCCGCCGGCGGGGATCGAGCCGCGTTTTGCAATCTCGTGATTGCCGAGCGGGCACATGCCGGTTTCGGATCCCACCGCCAGGATACCGTCCGTCGTCAGAGCATAGCGCAGCGGACGCAGGCCGTTGCGGTCAAGCCCCGCGACAGCCCAGCGGCCATCATAGGCCGCAATTCCCGCCGGACCGTCCCACGGCTCCATCACCGAGTTGCAATAGTCGTAGAGCGCGCGGTGCGCCGTCGGCATCACCGATTCGCGTTTCGACCAGGCCTCCGGAATCAGCATCGCCTTCGCCATCGGCGCCGGGCGGCCGGACTTGCAGAGCAGTTCCCACACCGCATCGAGCGCGCCAGAATCCGATGTGCCGTCCGGGATGATCGGCTTGATGTCGTCGACATGCTCTCCATAAGCCTCCGAGACCATGCGGATCTCGTGGCTCTTCATCCAGTTCTTGTTGCCGCGCAGCGTGTTGATCTCGCCATTGTGCGCGATCATGCGGAACGGCTGGGCCAGCGCCCATTGCGGGAACGTGTTGGTCGAATAGCGCTGGTGGTAGATCGCGAAGGCCGAGATGAACCGTTCGTCGCGCAGGTCGAGATAGAAATTGTCGATGTCAGCCGCCAGGAACATGCCCTTGTAGATCAGCGACTTGTGGCTGAGCGAACACACATAGAAGGACGGGATAGCCATCTCGCGCGCGCGGCGCTCGATGCGGCGGCGGCAGATGTACAGCGCACGTTCCAGCTCTTCCGGGCTACGGCCGCGCGCGTCGCGGAACATGATCTGCTCGATGGCGGGGCGCGTATCCTTCGCCTTCTGCCCGATCACCGAAACATCGACCGGCGGCTGGCGCCAGCCATAGATGTAGAACCCGAAGTGCAACACTTCGCGCTCGACCAGCGTGCGGCCGGCCTCCTGCGCGCCGAAATCCGTCCGCGGAAGGAAGATCTGCCCGACGCAGATCCGGTCATCGGTCGGCGTATGGCCCGTTCGGCTCACATGTTCGCGGAAGAAATCCTGCGGCACGTCGAGACGGATACCGGCGCCGTCGCCGGTCTTGCCATCGGCGTCCACGGCGCCGCGGTGCCAGACATTCTTGAGCGCCGCGATCCCCATGGCCACGATCTCGCGCTTCGGCTTGCCGTCGAGCGAGACAACGAGGCCGACGCCGCACGCGTCCTTCTCGTCTTCCGGATTATAGGCATGGCCGTCGATCAGTTTCTGACGGTTGGCTTCGTACTGCTTTACGTATTCGCTCATCAACTTACTCCGCCGCCACTCGGTCAGACGCCATGGCTTTCATGGCCTTGTGCATCGCTTCTGCCGCATCGCGGCCATCCTTGATCGCCCAGACCACAAGCGAGGCCCCGCGCACGATATCGCCGGCGGCATAAACGCCCGGCAGACTCGTCTGCATCGTCGCATAATCCACCCGCACGGCGCCCCAGCGGTTCACGGTCAGGGCCGGCTCATCGAACAGTTGCGGCAGGTCTTCCGGATCGAAGCCGAGCGCCTTGATCACAAGGTCTGCCTTTACATCGAACGTCTCGCCCGTCTTCATCGGGCTCTGGCGGCCGGATGCATCCGGTTCGCCCAGTTTCATCCGGCTTGCGCGCACGGCTTTCACCTTGCCCGCCTTGGTGTCGAGGATGGCTTCCGGATTGGCGAGCCATTCGAACACGACACCCTCTTCTTCCGCATTCTGAACTTCGCGCTGCGAGCCCGGCATGTTGGCCCGGTCGCGCCGGTAGAGACAGGTCACTGATTTCGCGCCCTGGCGGATGGCGGTGCGCACGCAGTCCATCGCCGTATCGCCGCCGCCGATCACAACCACGCGTTTGCCTTCGGCATTCAGGTCGCCGGAGTCGAATCCGGGAACCTCGTCGCCAAGACCCTTGCGGTTCGAGGCGGTCAGATAGTCGAGGGCGGCCAGCACGCCGTCAGAGCCGCTGCCCGGGCACTTGAGATCCTTCGCGGCATAGACGCCCGTCGCGATCAGCAGCGTGTCATGCTCGACGCGCAGGGCCGCAAGCTTCACGTCCTTGCCGACGCGGGTATTGAACTTGAAGGTGATGCCGGAGGCTTCGAGATGCGCGATGCGGCGCTCGACGACATCTTTTTCCAGCTTGAAACCCGGAATGCCGTACATCAGCAAGCCGCCGCCCCGGTCATAGGCGTCGTACACTGTGACCTGATAGCCCTTGCGGCGCAGCTGCTCCGCCGCAGCAAGGCCACCCGGCCCCGCCCCAATGATGCCAGCCGACTGCGTACGTTCGCGCGGCGGCTTGATCGGCTGGACCCAGCCTTCGGCCCAGGCCGTGTCCGTGATGTATTTCTCGATCGAACCGATGGTCACCGTGCCATGGCCCGATTGCTCGATCGTGCAGATGCCTTCGCACAGCCGGTCCTGCGGGCAGATACGGCCGCAGATTTCCGGCATGTTGTTGGTGGCCGAGGAAACGCGCCAGGCTTCCTCAAGCCGGTCTTCTGCCGCCAGCTTCAGCCAATCCGGAATATTATTCTGCAAAGGGCAACCTTGCTGGCAGAACGGCACGCCGCATTGCGAACAGCGGCTGGCCTGCGCATGCGCGGCCTCGGGCGAGAAGTCTGCATAGATCTCATCGAAATCGGCCGCGCGCACCGGCGCAGGGCGCTTGTCCGGCATCGACCGGGACACTTTCGTGAATTGCAGCATACGCTCCGCCATACCGGCTTCTCCCTGTCGTCGCACAATCCCACATGGGCGCACGCGGAGCCCTGCTGTTAGAGCGCCGCCGCCCACACGCCAAGTGCGATTTCAGAGAACAATACCATATTGATATCTTAATGGCCATTTTCTGTGTGCTGGAATACAATTTGCAGCTGCTTGTCAAAAATCTAGTATCATTTTGATATTTGGATTTCTGAGGGCATGGGCCAGCCGGCCCTGCGGGGTTTTCACATCGGGCGCAGCCGCAAACGATTCAATCGTTCACCTTTCTGCGCTAAGGGCAGAACTGTTTGCTGTCAGCGGTGCCCGGTCCATGTCCCTTCTCCAGATCCTCATCATCTCGATCGTCCAAGGCATCACGGAATGGCTGCCGGTCTCCTCCTCCGCCCACGTGCTGATCGCGGCAGACTATTTCGGTTATGTCGGCCGGGACGAGCTCTTGATCAACGCGGTCGCCAATTTCGGCACGGTCGCCTCGATGCTGATTTATTTCCGCAAGGAGATCGGCGAGGCGATCTTCGGCGTTTTCGCCCTTCCGGCCGCGCTGAAGGAAAAACGCCCGCTCAGCTCCGGTGAGCGCCTGGCGATGAACCTGCTCGCCTCCCTGCCGCTGACCATCGTCGGCCTCGCCGCCGCCAAGCTTCTTGTGTCCGACGAGATGAACGCGGCCGTCCGTTCGGTGCACGGCGTCGCCATCCCGCTGATCGGCTTCGGCATCCTGCTCGGCCTTGCCGACATGTTCGGCAAGCGTACCCGCACGCTCGACGACCTGACGCCTGTCCATGCGATGATGATCGGTGCGGTCCAGGTGATCGCAGCCGTCCTGCCCGGCACCTCGCGGTCCGGCATCACCATGACCACCGCGCGGGCCCTCGGCTATTCACGGCCGGACGCTGCCAAGTTCGGCATGCTGGTCGGCGCGCCGGTCCTCTCGGCGGTCGGGCTGTACATGATCGCGGAATTCTTCTTCGGCAGCGAAGTCGGCTCCGTCACGGTCACTGCCTCCGAAGCCATTGCGATCGGCATCGGCTCGGCCCTGTCCGGCCTGGTCGCGATCTACATCCTGATGTCGCTGGTGCGCCGAATGAGCTTCCTGCCCTTCGTCGCCTACCGCATCCTGCTGGGCATCGCCCTCATCGCAATGATGCCGGTGCCGGTCGTCTGAGCCTGTCTCAGGCTTCGCTGGGCTTGTGGAACTCGCCGTAGCTGCGGAAGCGCCACAGGTAGCGCGGCACGATCGCCTCGACCGTTTCAAGCCCGGTGACGCCGAGATCAGCAATCGTCAGCGCGCCTTCGCCCACCACATTGTCGGTCTTGAGCAGTTCGATCTGCGAGCCGGTCACCGGCGGGCCGCCCAGCATGCCCCACGAAAAGGGCGGCATATACCGCCACACCGCGCCGGCCAGGTAGCCGAGCGGCTGGGCGATGAAGAACGGCAGACCGATCTTGAAACGCTTCTCGTCGATGGTTTTCAGGATCACGTCGAACAGCTCGTTGAACGTGTAGACCGACGGCCCGCCCAGTTCGAAGGTCTTGCCGTCGGCCGCCTCTGAACTGACAGCGGCCGCAATCGCCTCGGCGACATTGCCCGCATAGATCGGTTGGAACTTCGTCTTGCCGCCGCCGATGGCGGGCAGCATCGGTGCCGATTGGGCCATACCGGCAAAGCGGTTGAAGAAATCGTCTTCCGGCCCAAACACGATGGACGGGCGCAGGATCGTCGCGGTGGGAATCGCCTCACGCACCGCCGCCTCACCGGCCGCCTTGCTCTTCGCGTAGGGCGACTTCGAGGTTTCGCTGGCGCCGATGGCCGAGACCTGGATGAACCGCGTGATGCCCTTGGCCGCTGCCGCTTCCGCCACGAGGGCCGCGCCATCGACATGGGCGCCTGTGAAGGTCTGCTTGCCGCTTTCGTAGAGGATGCCCACGAGATTGATCACCGCATCGGCGCCGTCCAGCGCCCGGTCGACCGAGGCGCGATCACGCACATTGGCCTGCACGATATCGACCCAGCCCGGCGGTCCGGCGAGGCGTACGTCAATCGCAGTGTGGACCCTGCGGCAGGCGACGCGCACGCGCCAGCCTTGCTCCACCAGAGTCCGGGCGGTGTAGCGGCCAATGAAGCCCGACCCGCCAAAAACCGTGACCAATCCCTTGCTCATGCCCGATGCCTCTTGCCGGCCGCCCTTACAGGCGCCGCGATTGCCAGATTCAGTCGCCTTTGACCACAGGAACCTTGCCCCTGTCCATGCGGCATGCGCGGCGCGCGCGGCAGGCCCGTCAGGACCGCATCAGGCCGGAGGCCTTCAGCAGCTTGCCGGCCCGGATCACGCGCTGCAGCTTGTGCTCGCTGGACCGGTCGCCCTTGTTCGAGTCCGGATGGAAACGCCGGACATATTCGGCATAGCGCGCCCGGATCTCTGGCGGCGCGGCGTCCGGCTCCAGGTCGAGTTCGCGCAGCGCCCGCACCTGCAGGCTGGAACGGTGCTTGGCGACATTGGCTTCGGCGGCCGGCATGTCATCCAGATCGAAGAAGCCGCGTCCGGCCCAACGGCGCGGATCATGCACCTGCGCGCTGCGCTTGCCGCCCACTGGCCCGCTGCCGAACCGCCAGGTCCGCTTGTGTCCATAGCGCTCCGACCGCACGAAGGCGGCAGCTTCGGCCTCGCTCATGCCTTCGAAGAAGTTGAACCGGCGATTGTATTCGGAGACGTGCTGCTCGCAGAAGAAATGCCGTCCCTTGCCATTCCGGCGCGGCGCTGGATGGGCCCCTTCCAGATCGCAACCCGGTTCGTCGCACACACGCGTCTGCTTGGCGCGCTCACGCGACGCCTCGTCCGCGGGAGGTTTCACGCGTATATCCTTGAACTTAACGCGGTAGCGGAAGGGATCGCTGTCGGACATGGCCTGTGATAATAGGGAGCACCGCTTAAAGATGCCACAACCAAGTGACAGACAGACGCGAATTGAAGAGGCCCTGACCGAAGCCTTCGCGCCGGTTTCGCTCAAAGTCAGCGATGACAGCGCCAAACATGCGGGCCATGCCGGCGCGTCACCCGAAGGCGAAACGCATTATTCGGTTGAGATCGTCGCCGAAGCGTTCGAAGGTCTGTCGCGGGTTCAGATCCAGCGCACCATCATGATGGTGCTGCAGAAGGAATTCGACACCGGCCTGCACGCCCTCGCGCTGAAGGCCAGTGCGCCGGCAGCAAATCCCTGATCAACTGACTTCGGCCTTTGACACGTTGAGCCCGGTCACCTGGTTGCGGGCGCGGCGCAGGATGTTGAACCGGTAGCCGTAGAAGACGAAGCTCTGTCCGGTCTCCGGAATGGTCTGCGCTTCGTGGATCACGAGACCCGCCACGGTGACGGCTTCTTCATCCGGCAGATTCCAGCCGGTTGCCCGGTTGAGATCGCGGATCGGTACCCAGCCATCGACATTCACCGATCCGTCTGCCTGCACGCGCACACCCTGGATCTGGACATCATGCTCGTCATGGATCGCCCCGACGATCTCTTCGAGGATGTCTTCCAGCGTGATCATCCCCTGCAACTCGCCATACTCGTCGATCACGAGCGCAAAATGCTGGCCCTTGGACAGGAACTGGTCGAGCTGGTCCTTCACCGGCGTCGTCTCCGGCACGAACCATGGCTTGCGCAGGATCGTGTCGAGATCGAGCTTCGAAAGGTCTCCTCCGAGCGGCAATGCCGCACGCAGCAGGTCCTTGGCATGGAGGATCCCGATGATCTCTTCCTTCTCGCCCCGGTAAAGCGGCAGGCGCGTGTGCGGACTGGCCAGCGCCTTCATCACCAGCTGGCGCCGGTCGAGATCGGCGTTCAGCATCTGGATGTTCTTGCGATGGATCATCACGTCTTCGACGGTAAGTTCCTTCAGGTCGAGCGCGCCGACGAGGCGCAGGCGGTCTTCCTGTTCCACTCCGCCTTCCATGGCGTGCAGATCGATGGCCCCGCGGATCTCCTCTTCCGCCGAAACAGGTCTCGCCGGCGTGCCGAGACCCAGGACCGAAAGGATGAAGTTCACGATGAACTGGATCAGCTTGATGATCCATGAGGCGACCCGCACCAGAAGCCCGATGGGCCGGGCCACGACCAGCGCGACACTGTCCGGGCGCGAGATCGCATAGGTCTTCGGCATCACTTCCGAAAAGATCAGCACCGTGATGGTCATGACCGCCGTCGCGATCGCCAGCGCCAGCCCGCCCTGCCCGAACAGCGCGGTGAACATCGTCGTAGCCAGAACCGATGCCAGGATGTTGACGAGGTTGTTGCCCAGCAGGATCGCGCCGATGAAATCCTCGCGATTGGCCAGCAACCGGTTTACCGCACGGGCGCGCTTGTCGCCTTCCTTGTCCAGTTGGTGCATCCGTGCGCGGGAGGCAGCCGTTAGCGCCGTCTCGGAGCCGGAAAAAAATCCAGACAAGCAAAGCAGCAGGGCGATGGCAATCAGGTAACCGGCAATCATGTCGGGTAAAAGGTCTCTTCAGGCTGTTTCAAGGAGTTCTCGGTCGAGGAAGGCTTCGATGGACGCAAGATCCGCATCCGGATGAATATAGGCGGCGCCGATGCCGCGGGCGAGAATCAGCGGAACGCGGCCGCCGCGCGCCTTCTTGTCCTGCTGCATAAGTTCGGCAAGCCGTTTGGCGGTAAACCGGGCGCGGTCGCGTCCGGCAAGGCTGACCGGCAGGCCGGAGGCTTCGATGACATTCGCCACATGCGCGGCGTCCGCCGCCGGGGTGACGCCCAGCTCTGCGCCGTACCGGAAGGCCAGTGCCATGCCCAGCGCCACGGCCTCGCCGTGCAGCAAGTCCGGTCCATAGCCGTTCGCCGCTTCCAGCGCATGGCCAAACGTATGGCCGAGGTTCAGCAGCTGGCGTACGCCGGTTTCAGTCTCGTCCTCGGCGACGATCGCCGCCTTGGAGGCACACGACCGCGCGACTGCCTCCCGCGCAGCGTCCGGCTCCAGCGCCAGCACCCGGCTGCCCTGCTGCGCCAGCCAGGCGAAGAAAGGGGCGTCATTGATCAGGCCGTATTTGAGGATCTCGGCATAGCCGGCTTTGAGCTCTCGTTCCGGCAAGGTGGAGAGCAACTCGGTATCGGCGATCACGAGGCGCGGCTGGTAGAAGGCGCCGACCAGGTTTTTCCCGCGCGGCGTGTTCACGCCCGTCTTTCCGCCCACGGAGGAATCGACCTGCGCCAGCAGGGTCGTCGGCACCTGTACAAACCCCATGCCACGCTTCATCAGGCTGGCTGCCAGGCCGCCCATGTCGCCGATCACGCCGCCGCCGAACGCGATCAGCACATCGCCCCGGTCTGCCCCCCCCGCCAGCAGCCAGTCGAGCACGCCTTCCAGCTGCGCGAAGGTCTTCGTCTGCTCGCCGGGCGGCACGGCACGCCAGTCGAGCGCGATGCCGGCCTTGGCGACGGCCGCTTGGAGCCGCGGCTTGTGCAGGCGCATGACCGTCTCATCCGTCAGCACGAAGGCGCGCGGGCGCTTGACAAGCGCAGACAGCCGCTCGCCCAGCGCCGACAGGGCACCATGGCCGACGAGAATGTCATAGCTGCGCGCGTCCAGCGCGACGCGAACGGTTTCCAGGGGCAAAGACGGGGTCATGCAGGCGTCCAGGTTTGCAGCGCCTTGAGGATGGCGTTGACAGTATTGGTGTGCGGGCCGTCCTTGGACAGGACATGCAGGTCGGCCTGGGAATAGAAAGGCTGGCGCTCGGCCACGAGATTGGAAAGGTGCGCCTTGGCGTCGGCGCGCTTCAGCAAGGGCCGGTTGTCGCGCTTCTGAACGCGCCGCCACAGCGTCTCCAGATCGGCGTTCAGCCAGACGCTGACCGCCTTCTCCTTCATGACGGCGCGCGTCTCGGCGTCGAGGAAGGCCCCGCCGCCGGTCGCCAGAACATGCGGCGGCAGGTCCAGCAGGCGTTTGAGCACCTGTTTCTCGCCGCGTCGGAAGTCCGCCTCGCCATGCAGGGCGAAGATGTCGGAGATGGACAGGCCCGCCGCCTTCTCGATTTCGGCATCGCTGTCATAGAAGGCGCGTCCCAGCTTTTCCGCCAGCCGGCGCCCGACGGTCGACTTCCCGGCGCCCATCAGCCCCACAAGCGCGATCGTGCGCCCGGCATAGGCGGGGCCCGTTATCGTGTCGGGCCTTGAAGGGTCAGTTTCGTCCGGCATGTCTCTCTCTTACCCGGCGTTGCACGCATGTCCTAGACCTGCCACATAGACGGCGCATTCGGGCGGCAGGATTCGCTCGCAAAATCAGCTTTCGGGGCAGAAATCCATGCGCAAATACCTGATCGGCTTCGTCGTGCTCCTCGTGGCGGCACTGGGCGGCATGTGGTGGCTGGGGCAGCAGGCCGTCAAGAACCCGCCGCCGGACACCGAGACCCGGATTCCCGTCGAAGGCGTTTTCTAGCCGCTTTCTTTCGGTGAACCTCAGGGTAAACGGCGCCTGACGCAGCGACTCGTGCGCGCTGAAACCCCAAATCGCCCGCGCCTATTTCTATCTTAATCTGCGCGTCGTCCCGCGCAGAAATAGAAGCCCGGTCCGCCCGGGCGTCAGTATCTGCCGCTTCACGCGCCCTTAAACCGGATGGCCTAGCCTTGCCGGCATGTCAGACCGCCAGCGCATCGGCGCCTTCCTCGAAATGATGTCCGCCGAGCGGGGCGCCAGCCCCAACACGCTCGATGCTTATGGCCGCGACCTGATCGATGCGTCCGAATTCTGCCGCGGTCGCCTGACCCGGGTGAAAGCCGCCGAACTCAGCGCCTGGGTCAACGACCTCGCCGAGCGCGGCCTCGCCCCTGCCTCGCAGGCCCGCAAGCTGTCGGCGTTGCGCCGTTTCTTCCGCTTCCTTTTTGAGGAAGGCGACCGCAAGGACGACCCCACCGCCCGCCTTGACGGCCCCTCCCCCACACGCGACGTGCCGGACGTGCTGAGCCGCGAGGAGATGAAGGCCCTGATCTTCGCCTGCGGGGACGACACGCGCCTGCGCTGCCTGGTGGAACTGCTCTACGGCGCCGGCCTGCGCGCCTCCGAACTCGTCTCCCTCACCCTCGGCAGCCTGCCCCGCCGCAAGGGGCCGCGCTGGGTGACCAGCGACATCATCATCCGCGGCAAGGGCGGCAAGGAACGCCTCTGCCCCCTCGGCCGGCCCGCACTGGAGGCCCTCGCCGACTGGTTGGCGACTCGCACCAGGGAGAAAGCCCCGGCCCGCGCCGAGGACTACGTCTTCCCCTCGCGCGGCGCGAGCGGCCACCTGACGCGCCGCCGTCTCGGCCAGTTGCTGGAAGGCCTCGCGGTCGAAGCCCGACTCGACCCCGCGCGCGTCCACCCGCACGCCCTGCGCCACGCCTATGCGACCCACCTGCTACAAGGCGGCGCGGACCTGCGCGCCGTGCAGATGCTGCTAGGCCACGCCGACATCGCGACGACGCAGATCTACACCCACGTCCTCACTGACGAACTCCAGGAATTGCTCGAGACCGCCCATCCGATGGCAGGCTGAACCCGTAGTCAGGGCAACCTCCGGAGGATTGCCATGTTCCGCCGCGCTGCCCTGTCGCTTGCTGCCGCGCTGTCGGCCTGCGTCTCTGCCTCGCCGCCCTTCGGCGAAGTGCCCCTGCGCACCGCCGCCGAGGTTCGCCGCATTGAGGGCGGCCTCGAAATCTTCTTCCGGTACCTGGACGAGCCCTCCGCTGACGGCCCTTCCACCTACCTGATCGACCCCGGCGGAACCGCGATCGACGGCGAGCCTGTCATGTCGCGCGAGGTTCTCGCGAATGGCGATGTCGTGGTCGAAACGCGGGGACTTTGCGAGGACAACGACCTCCCGGCCGTGTGCACCCACACCTACACGCTCGGCGAGACCCGTTTTTCGATCCGCAAGACGATCGATCCGGACGGTGAAGCAACCGCCTTCCAGCGCAACGCCTACACGTTCACGCGCTGAGCCGCCGCCAGCGGTAAAACACCCATTGCGGGACGATTTTCGCCGTGAGATACGGGCAATTGTGCCAGCGCGTGCTGGTGTTTGCCTTCGGGGAATTGCATGGGCCGCACACTTCGTGCCCTGATTGCCACGCTTCTCATGGTCGAGATCGCCGCAATCTTTTTCGGAACCTCCACCTGGGCCATCCTGTCCGAGCTGCACGCCAGCCAGCCGATCATCTTCGGCGGCGAGGGCATTGCGGCCGTGATCGTGCTGGCCATCGGCGTTGTGGTCTTCCGGCGCGCCCTGGCCGCCGAGCGTCGCATCGAAGCTGGCCTGTCCTCGTCCAGCTGAGGCTTGCCGCCGCAGGCCGCCCCCGCCCTTTGACGCAGCGCAACATGACGCCTATTCCTCTGGCATAACCGGAGGGGGCCAGCATGTCTCAGAAAACGCCGCGCAATTTCTTCAAGCCGCTCGCCATCGGCGCGCCCGAACCGATGCGCGACCTGCCCATCCGCCTCGAGCGGATGATCCATTTCGTCCCCGGCCATAACGAAAAGATCCGCCCCAAGGTGCCGGAGATGGCCAAGCAGGTGGACGTGATCCTGGCCAATCTCGAGGACGCGATCCCCGCCGACGCCAAGGACGCCGCCCGCGCAGGCGCCGTCGAGATGGCGAACATGCGCGACTGGCAGAAATCCGGCACCGGATTCTGGAGCCGCGTGAACCCGCTGAACTCACCCTGGTTCCAGGACGATGTCTCCGAACTGGTCCTCAAGGCCGGCCACCAGCTCGACGTCATCATGCTGCCGAAGGTCGAAGGCCCGTGG
This sequence comes from Hyphomonas sp., assembly GCF_016125515.1. Taxonomy (GTDB): domain Bacteria; phylum Pseudomonadota; class Alphaproteobacteria; order Caulobacterales; family Hyphomonadaceae; genus Hyphomonas. The sequence goes on along the minus strand of NZ_WGLO01000008.1, from coordinate 178,320 downwards.
GATATTCACTTCGCCGACCAGTACGTCGCCCAGCTCGAAGCCAAAGCCGGCCTGACGCGCCCGATCCTGTTTCACGCCATCCTCGAAACCGCGCAGGGCATGGCGCGCGTCGAGGAGATTGCCCTCGCCTCCCCCCGTATGCAGGGCATCTCGCTCGGCCCGGCAGACCTGGCCGCAGACCGCAAGATGAAAACCACCCGCGTCGGCGGCGGTCACCCCTTCTACCGCGTGCTGGAAGATCCGCATACGGATGGAAGCGCGCGCGCCAACGCCCAGCAGGACCTCTGGCACTACACGATCGCCCGCATGGTCGACGCCTGCCGCATGGCTGGCATCAACGCTTTCTACGGCCCGTTCGGCGACATCTCCGATCTCGATGCCTGCGAGCAGCAGTTCCGCAATGCCTTCCTGCTCGGCTGTTCCGGCGCCTGGTCGCTCCACCCGAACCAGATCGCCATCGCCAAGCGCGTCTTCTCTCCGGACCCGGAGGAAGTGAAGTTCGCCCGCAAGATCCTCGCCGCCATGCCGGACGGCACCGGCGTGGCCATGATCGACGGCAAGATGCAGGACGACGCCACCTGGAAACAGGCCAAAGTCATCTCCGACCTCGCCGACCTCGTGGCCTCGAAAGACCCCGACCTCGCGGCCGCCTACGCCGCTTGATACTCGCCGCGCATTGACGTCTCCCGCTGCTGCAATGAAGATACCGGTGGGAGAAACGCCATGTCAGAGCAGATCAACGAGGACGTTCGCGCGCTGCTTGACGAACTGACCCCGAGTCCGATCAGCGCCGCGCCCGGCCAGAACATGCTGCCGCCGAATGCGCGCTGCGATGTCGGCGATACCCCACTCTGGCGCGGACATACGGGCCCCGCGACGCTGTTCGTCCATGGCTGGAACGACACGCACCGCATCTGGCGCCAGTTCGCACAGGACTTCCTCGCAAGCTCGCGTCCAGTCCTCCTGATGGACCTGCCCGCACATGGCGCCTCGAAACTGATGGAATATGGCGGCGAGGTCGCCGGAAAGTCGGTGCTCGAAGTCTGCACTGCCGAAGCGCCCATTGACACGATCATCGCGCATTCGTTCGGCTGCGTCGCGACAGCCAACGCCATCCGGAATGGTGCGCGCGCGGACTATGTCATCCTCATTGCTCCGCCTGTGCTCGGCTGGGCCGAAGCCAAGCGCCGGCAGGGCACCGATCCTGCCGTGCTCGAGCGCGCGCTTGAGATCATCCGCGCAAACGGCGGCGGCGAACTTGGTCCGTTCGACTTTGCCGGCGCCCTCGGCGGTTTCAAGGGCAAGCTTCTGTTCATCGGCTCCGAGGCAGACGTTGGCTGTCCGCTTGACGAAATCTCGCGTGTCGCCGCAAGCTTGCCCGGGGCCGAAGTCCACGGTGTCACGGGTCTCGACCACCGCGAGCTCTGTCTTGACCGCGGCGTGCTCGCAAGGATTCTGTCCTTTCTCGGGTACGCGTGAGTCCGAAAACTCCGATTGTGGCGCTGCCCTGCCCCGTTTAATCTCGCGCGCCGGAGGACCTCATAATGGCAAAGCACCTGATCCCGACCACCGGCCACAGCCCGAACCTGCAGGCCTGGTTCGACTGGATGGACCGCGACCACTCGCCCGGCGGCCTTGCGCCCCTGCTCGCCGATGACGTCGTCTTCAAAAGCCCGGTCGTCCACACGCCGCAGCAAGGCAAGATGATCACAATGGGCTACCTGCTCGCGGCCGGCGAAACGCTGGGCAATGACAGTTTCCGCTATACCCGCGTTTTCGATTGCGGCGACCGGGCGGTGCTGGAATTCGAGACCGAGATGGACGGCATCCTCGTCAACGGCGTCGACATGATCGAGTGGAACGCCGCCGGCCAGATCATGGACTTCAAGGTGATGGTCCGTCCCCTGAAGGCCATCCAGACCGTTCACGCCGCCATGGGCGCGATGCTGGCGAAGATGAAAGCCGGCGCGTGAAGGCACCCGTCCTCGAAACCGAACGGCTTTGCCTGCGTCCGGCCGAACGTGCCGACCTTGAGCCGGCTGCCGCCATGTGGGCCGATGAGGGCGTTGTGCGCTTCATCGGCGGCAAGCCACGCTCACGCCAGGAGGTCTGGTTCGCGCTGCTGCGCGGCGCCGGTCTTTGGGCCATGGTCGGCCATGGCTATTGGGTGGTCACCGACCGGGCGACCGGCGAATTCCTCGGCGAAGGCGGCTTTGCGGAATTCAAACGCGGCCTGCCCGAACACCTTGTCCCCGGCCCGGAAGCCGGCTGGGCCTTTGCGCCCGCCGCCTGGGGACGCGGCATCGCCTCCGAAGCGGTCGGAGCGATGCATGAATGGCTGGACGCAAACCGGCCCGGCATCAGCAGCTGCGTGATCGAGCCGGCCAATATCGCCTCGGCGAAGGTCGCTGCGAAAATGGGTTATGTGCAGACCGGTGAGACCCTGCTTGGCGGCGAACGCGTGAACACTTACCGGCGCGGCGCCTGACGTTCCTGGAAGTCCTGGATCTGGCTGGTCGCCGAAGGGTTCCAGGCGCGCAGGAAATCCAGGAAGGCCGCTTCCGGCAGGCCGGGGCTGTAGAGGAAGCCCTGCGCCATCGTGCAACCGCGCCGCCGCAGGAACTCGGCCTGCTTGGTCGTCTCGACGCCTTCGGCCACCGTCTTCAGGCCAAGCGTTTCGGCCATCGCGAGGATCATCTCGACAATCGCCGGCGCCTGCTTGTCGGTTTCAAGCGCGGAGACGAACTGCCGGTCGATCTTGAACACGTCGAAGGGCAACTGGGTCAGCGTCGCAAGGTTCGAATGGCCGGTCCCGAAATCGTCGATCGCGAGCTTGGTGCCCATCGCACGCAGCGGCGAGATGAACTCGGCCACGCGCGCCGGATCAGACACCGCCATGCTCTCGGTGATCTCCAGCTCCAGCCGGTTCGGATGCAGACCGGTGCGGCGCAACACCGCCATGATCGAGTCGGTCAGGTCGTGGCGCTGGAACTGGCTCGGCGAAACGTTCACGGCAACGGTCAGGTCGAAGCCTTCGAGCTGCCAGGTGCGCGCGGCTTCGCACGCCGCTTCGAGGATCTGCATGCCGATCGCATCGATCAGCCCGGCCTGCTCGGCCACCGGAATGAAGGTCGCGGGCGAGATCAGTTTGCCGTTCGGCCGGCGCCAGCGGGCCAATGCCTCGGCGCCGGTGATCCGGCCGGTCTGGAAGTCGATCTTCGGCTGGAAGACGGCCTTGAATTCCTTGTTGCCCACCGCGTCGCGCAGCTCGGCCTCGAACCGGTAGCGGCCTTGCACGATCCGCGTCAGGCGCGGCGTGAAGAAGCGGAAGCCGGACTGCGCTTCTGAACGCACAAGCCGCACGGCCAGCTTCGCGTTCTGCATCAGTTTCGGGAAGGACTCCGCATCCTCCGGTGCCATCACGATGCCGCCAGAGATCGACATCGTCACCTGCCGGGTCGGCAGGTCGAACGGTTCAGCGAACGCTGCCCGGACGGCGCGGGCGATGGAGATGACATGGTCACGGTTGATGGCCGAAGGCAGGTAGAGCGCAAACTTGTCCGCCGAGATCGCCGCCAGCATGCTGCCTCGCAAGGCGACCGCCGCCGGATCGCCGAGCTCGGCCAGGGCGCGGGTCAAGCGCTTCGAAGCCGCTTCCAGCAGAGCGTCGCCATTGGCCGCGCCAACCTGTTCGAGAAGCTGGCCGAACCGGTCGATGTCGAGCAGCAGGAACGCAGCCGGATAGTCGAAGCTCGCCTCAGGCAGGGTCGCGTTGACATGGCGTTCCAGCGCAATCGCGTTCGGCAGGTTGGTGCGGCCATCCTTGTAGGCAATGTGGCGCAGCACTTCGTTTTCGCGGCGCAGCTTGCGGACCGCCCGGGTGCTCGCAACCCGCAGACGGCGCAGCTCGGGAAACTGCAGCGAGTCGAGTTCGGCCTGGGCGTCCAGCCGGTCGGTCAGCATGTAGGCGGTGAAACGGTTGAACAGGTCCTGCAGCGGCTTGGCCGTGACATAGGCACCGGCAGCTGAGAGCACGGTGCAAACGAAGAGCAGTGTCGACCAGACCTGCCAGGGCACGGCCAACCCGAACGGCAGGCCCAGCACGAAGGCCCTGTAACTCATGACCGCGAGCAGCGCGACGCTGTACAGGATGAAGGCCAAAGAGGCGCCCGCGATTGCGGCGAAGGCCGTAATCGAAAGGCTACCGGTCAACCGGCCGAGGAAGGTTACGCGTTTCAATCCAATGCCGCCTGGGGCCCCGATTCGGAAAATCCCCTGCAAACTGCGGCATAGATGTTTAGGAATCTGTGAACATCCTGCGCTAGCTGTAATGTTCGCTACGGACTATATGCCTGCCATGACCAAGACCCGCACCGCCACGATCACCCGAAAGACCAAGGAAACGGACATCACTGTCACCGTTGACCTGGACGGAACCGGCAAATCCGATATCGACACCGGGATCGGTTTCTTCGATCACATGCTCGACAGCCTGTCGCGCCACTCGGCAATCGACCTGACCGTGCGGTGCAAGGGCGACCTGCACATCGACATGCACCACTCTGTTGAGGATACCGGCATCGTCATCGGCCAGGCCATCCTGAAGGCGCTGGGCGATTTCGCCGGCATCACGCGCTTCGGCCATGCCTATATCCCGATGGACGAGACGCTGACCCGGTCGAGCCTGGATCTGTGCAAACGGCCTTACCTGATCTGGAAAGTCAGCTTCTCGCGCGACAAGATCGGCGAAATGGACACCGAACTCTTCAAGGAGTTCTTCCATGCCCTCGCCGGCAATGGCGGCATGTGCCTGCATGTGGAAAACCTCTACGGCGAGAACTGCCACCACATCGCCGAAAGCTGTTTCAAGGCCACAGCGCGGGCCCTGCGGACGGCGATCGCGGTCGATCCGAAGCTCGGCGGCAAGCCGGCCAGCACCAAGGGCAGCCTATAGAAACGCCCTGAATACAGGGCCTTAGATCATCCGGGCGTCGACGACCGCCGGGATCAGCGCGCGGTCAGCCGGCACCTGGCCGTCGAGCATCAACATGGCGAGGCCGTGCACCAGCGACCAGGCTTTCAGCCGGCGTGCCTCGCGCACATGCTTGGGCATTTCGGCGCCGAAGACGCCGTCGATTGCATCGACCAGCATCTGCATGCCGTTATGGTCCGTCCCCTCCCCCAGCCCGGGCACCGGCACGGGACCGCTTCCCGGCTGCGCCATCATCAGACGGAAAAGCGAAGGATGGTCGAGGGCGAAATGGACGTAAGCCCGGCCCATGGCATTGAACGCCTCCAAGCCCGGCTGGGCCGCCTGCATCGCATTGCGGAACGCGCGGGCCAGCATCACCTGGCCTTCCGCACACAGCGCGCCCAGAAGCGCGGCCTTGTCCGGGAAGTGCCGGTAGACCGCGGTCGCCGACACGCCTGCATTGCGCGCAATCTCGCGCAGGCTCAGCGCTTCGGCCGGGCCTGAGTCGATCAGTTTCAGGCCTTCGGCAATCAACGCGGCGCGCAGATCGCCATGATGGTAGCGACTTTTGTCGGATGGTATGTTGACAGTGTTATCATTCTCGGGCATGTTATCGGTGTAAACATTATTCCGCGCCCGTTCAACCCGCACACTTCGTCACAGGAGCCTTCCATGCCCAGCCCCGTTGAAACTGCCATCCGCGGTGTCGTCACCCAAGGGATCATGACGGTCGCGAACTTCAACCGGACCCATCGCAAGGCGAAGGAGCCGAACCCCTACCTGACCGGAATCCACACCCCGCTGAGCGCCGAGCAGACCTTCACGGACCTGAAAGTCACCGGCACGATCCCGGCGGGGCTGAACGGCCTCTACCTGCGCAATGGCCCGAACCCCTTCGCCCCGCCCAACCCTGCTACCCATCACTGGTTTGCCGGCGACGGCATGCTGCACGGCGTGCGCCTCGAAGGCGGCAAGGCACTCTGGTACCGCAATCGCTGGGTCCGCTCGGCCGCGATCAGCAAGGCGCTCGGCGAAGCGACCATCCCCGGACCGGCGACTCGTTTTGAAAGTCCGAACACGAACGTCGTGGCGATGGCCGGCAAGATCTGGGCGATCGTCGAAGCCGGCGGCCTGCCCGTCGAAGTCTCCGAAGACCTTGAAAGCCGCGCCCGCAACGATTTCGGCGGCCTGCTGGCCAAGGGCTTCACCGCCCACCCGCACGAGGATCCGCTAACCGGCGAGACCCACGCCATCTGCTACAATGCGATGGAACAGACCACTGTGTGGCACACCGTGATCGGCAAGGACGGCCAGGTAATCCGCCATGAGCCCATCGCCGTGCAGGACGGCCCCTCGATCCATGACTGCATGCTGACGAAAAACTATGTGATCGTCATGGACCTGCCGGTCACCTTCTCTATGTCCGCCCTCGTGGCCGGCGAAAACTTCCCCTTCCGCTGGAACCCGAAGCACGCTGCCCGGATCGGACTCCTCCTCCGATCCGGGAAAGGCAACGATATCATCTGGTGCGATGTCGAACCCTGCTACATCTTCCACCCGGCCAACGCCTACGAAACGGAAGACGGCACGGTGATCATGGACGCGGCGGTGCATTCGCGCGTGTTCGACGACGGACAGAAAGGCCCGAATGCACCGGTTACCGATTTCGAAAGCCTCGAGATCAACCCGGTCACCCACAAGGTCACGCGCACCGTCATCGACGCCGCGCCGCAGGAATTTCCGCGTCCGGACGAACGCCGGATCGGCCAACCCTACCGCTTCGCCTACACGGTCGCCCTGCCCCCGGCCGGCGTGGCCGAATGGATGGGCGCGACCTGTATCTACAAGCATGATCTTGGCGCGAGGACGCGCGAGGTCCATGATTTCGGTTCGGGCCGCGTGCCGGGCGAATTCGTCTTCGTGCCGGCCCATGCGACGGCAGGCGAAGACGAGGGCTGGCTGGTCGGCTACGTGATCGACACGAACACCGACACCACCGATCTCGTCATCCTGGACGCGCAGGACTTTACCCGCGCGCCGGTGGCGGCGGTGACCATTCCGCACCGCATCCCGCCGGGCTTCCACGGCAACTGGATCCCGCTGGGCTAACCTCAGCCGGTCGGGTCTTCGTCACGGGCCGGCAGGCGCGACAGCAGCAGCTTGTCGATCCGCCGGTCATCCATGTCGATCACTTCGAACCGCCAGCCGTTCGAGACGATCGTGTCGGACAACTGCGGCACGCGCTGGAGATGATGGATCACGAGGCCGGCGGCGGTGGCGAAGGAGGCGTCCTCCTCGCTCCGGACATCCGTGCCGAGAACGATCTCCAGATCCTCCAGCGCCATGCGTCCGTCGATCAGCCAGGAGCCGTCTTCGCGCTTCTGCGGGCGCGCCAGGCCATCACCGTCCGAGAAGGCGACATCGCCGGCAATCGCGCCGAGCACATCGGCGGCCGTCACGATGCCTTCGACGTGTCCCAGCTCATCAACGACCAGTGCGAGCTGTACCGGGCTTTTCTGGAGATTCTCGAGCAGGTTCAGGACCGTCATCGTATCCGGCACGAACAAGGGCGGATGCCCGGCCGCCTCGAAGTCCGGTATCCGGCAGCCGCCGGATTGCGCCAGAAGATCCTTGGTCTGAACGATTGCGATCACTTTCTCGAGGTCATCGCGCGCGACCGGAAAACGGGAATGGCCGCTCTCTGCCATCCGCTTCAGCAGGTCCTGCGGCGGATCGTCAAGGTCGAGCCAGACCACATCCTTGCGCGAGGTCATGATCGAGCGCACGTCGCGGTCGGCGAGGCGCATCACGCTGCGGATCATCGTGCGCTCGCCGTCTTCGATCGCGCCGCTCGCGGCGCCTTCCTCGATCACGCTTTCGATCTCTTCTTCCGTGACCTGATGGGTGTTGACCTTCGCCAGACCCAAGATGCCGAGGATCAGGTTGGTCGAGCCACGCAAGACGAACACGAGCGGAAAGGCTACCCGCGAGAGTAAGGCCATGGGCGGCGCAATCGCGCAGGCGAAGGCTTCCGGCGCGGTCATCGCGATCCGCTTCGGCACCAGCTCGCCGATGACGAGCGACAGGTAGGTCGTCGCCGCGATCACCACACCGAAAGCGATCAGCCCGGCCTGATGCTGCAGCGGCGGCATCGTCCGCGCGATCCAGGGCGCGAGATCCTCGGCCAGGGCGGTGGCGCCATAGGCGCCCGCAATAATGCCGATCAGCGTGATGCCTACCTGCACAGTGGACAGGAAGCGCGAAGGATCGGCCTGCAGGCGCAGCGCGGCCTTGGCGCCCCGGTCGCCCTTTTCGGCGCGCAACTGCAGCCGCGTGTGGCGGGAAGACACGATGGCGAGTTCGGACAGAGCGAACAGGCCGTTCAGCGCGATCAGCGCAAGAAGAATGATGAGGTCCATGGGCCACGCCTATCGCACGATTGCGCCGCCGCCTCCAAGCCGATTCGCGGTCAGGCGGGGCAGATCAGGTCGAGCGGCGTGGTGCCCTCGGCCGGGTCGATCTCCTGCCGGATCTGGTCGAGGATCATCGGCAGGGCCACGCCGAACCCGCTGCGCGGACTGTCGAGCCGGATTCCGGGAACCGAGCCGATATGCACGGCAACGACCTGCCCGCTGGTCAGGTCGAACACTGGCGCACCGAAGGCGCCAAGCGTGGTCGAATGGGCATAATAGATCCTGTACGGATCAGACGCGTCTTCGAGCTCCGACACGAAAAGGGTGACCGCCTGCCCGCCCAAGGCGGCGTCGCCGATGCCGTAAAGGGCCAGCGGCCGGCCCGGCATGTTGGCCGGGCTCACCTCCCCTTCCAGGATGCTACAGGCGATGTCTTCGCTTACCAGCGGCCGCGCGCCGAAGGGCGGCGGCGCGTCGAGCCGCCAGAGTTCGAACGGATCTACCCCGCTCATGTGCATGGGCGTCGACCAGATCAGCTCCGCCCCCTTGATCCAGGTCTCGCCATCGAGCACCGGGAACAGCGCACGCAGGCTGACCGGCGGCCCGGCAGACGTGAAATTGACAATTTTCTGTTCCAGCGGCGGTGCATCCAGCGGCACTTCGCCGGCTTCGAATCCATCTTCGACCGGCGGGCTGGACTCGTCCGCACCGGGAACGAAGGCGTTGGGCAGCACGAATGCGGCGGCATCCTCCGCCACGCTGCGCATGGCGGGCACGAGGAGATAGGTGCCGGTATCGCCGCCGCGCAGCAGGCTGCCATCGATCAGCATGCCGGACTGAGCGGCGGCGAGCCGGCCCTCCGCATCCTGCCGCTCGACCTTGGCGATGGCGCCGGAGAACTTCGCAGCCAGCGGAAACCAGCCGCCCTGGATCGTCACGTATCTCGCGCCCGAGGGCGGCGCGCGCAGCGCAATGTCCGCAGACAGACGTAGGTTTGATTTCTCCAGCTCGTTTGTTTTCACGTCCAGCGCATCGAGTGCCGCGATGGCCTGCACCTTCAGGTTCTCCTGGACCTTCTTCGCCTCGAGCGCCTCGAGGGCCTGCCAGCCAGCCCCGGCTGCCAGCAGCGTCATGGCGCCTGCGACCAGCATCGACAGGACCACCGCGCCGCGCCGTTTGACCCGGGCCTCGCGCTCGGCGGCCTCACGCGCGGCAAGGCTTGCGGCAATATGATCCGAGTGCAGATCGGTCAGCGCCGGCGCGCTGGGCGGCCGGGCCGCCGCCCAGTCGCGCGCCGCGTTCAGCTCCTCGCCGCGCAGCAGCGCTTCGTCCGGCCGCCCGCGTGCATCCCAGCGCCGGGCGAGCGCGCCGAGGCGTGAATGCTCGCGGATCCAGCCGACATCCACCCGCAACGCCTGCGCCAGATCGGCGAGACCGCGCGCGAAACTCTTGCCGCCATCGAAGAACACGAAATTCAGCCGCGATAGTTCCTTCGGCATCTGCGTTTCCGGCACCGGCGCCCACACGACCGGCAACAGCCGTTTCGACATCCGCAGCGTCTCGGACACTTCCCAATGGCATTGTTCGGAATTCACCGAATGCGGCGAGATCACATAGATGACCGTATCGGCCTCCGCGATCAGGCCCGACAGTCGCGTTTCCCAGGCTTCGCCGGGCGCGATGTCTTCCCGGTCGATATAGGCCTCGAAGCCGCAGGCCTGCAGGCCGGCCACCAGTTCGTCGGCAAAGGCAGCGTCCTTGCGCGAATAGGAGAGGAACACCTTCGCGGATTCCGTAGCGGGGCCGGGCGCAGAAGCCGGGCCGGCGGGCTGGTTCGGTTTCGTCCCCATAGGTCAGCCTCGCATTTGCGGCGTGGACCAGCAGATTACCCCAAACACCTCTCAATTGCCACGGCCCGCCCGCGCCGCTATGAGCCCGGCCATGTCCCGCGTTGCGCTCATCGACTATGGCTCCGGCAACCTGCACTCGTGCGGGCGCGCCCTTGTGGCCGCCGCCGCCGGCGCGCACGACATCCAGATCACCGCCCGGCCGGACGACCTCGCCGCCGCCGACCGGATCGTGCTGCCGGGCGTCGGCCACTTTGCCGACTGTGCGGGCGCCCTGCGCGCCGTTCCGGGCATGATCGAAGCGCTGGAAGACGCCGTGCTGAAGCGCGCGCGCCCGTTCCTCGGCATCTGTGTCGGCATGCAGCTGATGGCGGACCTTGGCCTTGAGGACGGCGAGACGCGCGGCCTCGGCTGGATCCACGGGCTGGTCGAGGGGCTGGTGCCCGCGCCCGGCCTGCCGGTGCCGCATGTCGGCTGGAACGAGCTCGCCTTCCCGGACGCGCACCCCGTGCTCGCCGGGCTCGGCGCGGGCACGCATGCCTATTTCACCCACTCTTATGTCTTCCGCCCGGAAAACGAGGCCGATGTCGCCGCCTGGTGCGATTACGGCTCGCCCTTCGCGGCGGCGGTTGCCCGCGACAACCTGTTCGGCACGCAGTTCCACCCGGAGAAGAGCCAGAAGGTGGGGCTGGCACTGCTCGGCAATTTCCTGAACTGGACCCCATGACCTTCACCCTCTACCCCGCCATCGACCTTAAGGACGGCGCCTGCGTGCGCCTGCTGCGCGGCGAGATGGACGCGGCCACGGTGTTCAACACCGATCCCGGCAACCAGGCCGCCGCCTTTCACGCGATGGGCTTCACCCATCTGCATGTGGTGGACCTGAACGGCGCCTTTGCGGGCGCGCCGGTTAACCGCGACGCGGTCGCCTCGATCCTGAAATCCACGCCCGCTCCGGTTCAGCTCGGCGGCGGCATCCGCACGCGCGCGCAGATCGACGCCTGGCTGGAGGCCGGCATCTCGCGCGTCATCCTCGGCACGGTGGCCCTGCGCGATCCGGAACTGGTGAAGACTGCTGCCCGCGCCCTGCCCGGCCGGATCGTGGTGGGCATCGACGCGAAGGACGGCATGGTGGCGGTGGAAGGCTGGGCCGAGACGAGCGACATGGCGGCGGTGGACCTCGCCCGCGCCTTCGAGGATTGCGGCGTGGCCGCGATCATCGCCACCGATATCAGCCGCGACGGCCTGAAGACCGGCGTGAACGTGGCCTTCACCTCGGGCCTCGCCAATACCGTCCGTATACCAATCATTGCCTCGGGCGGGGTTGCCAGCGTGGACGACATCCGGCGCCTGCGCGCCGCCCCTGGCACCCCCATCGAAGGCACAATCCTGGGCCGCGCGCTGTATGACGGCGATATTGAGGTGGCGGAGGCTGTTGAGGTAGCTTCCAAGAATCTCTAAAGTTTAACATTTACAAGGCGAATCGGCTCATGATGACAAAGAAAGATCAGAGCCGGTTGGCGCCCGTTTGCAATATTGTCGCCGACCGGAAGCTGCGAGCGGCGGAATTGAGGTAACCTTTGACAAGGTTGAAAATTTATTCCGGAATTTCTGGAGTAGCGAGCGATTTGGTGGGATAGTTTAAGCTGTAGTCCATCACGCCTTTGCTCATCCGTAAACGGATCGAAGCTGCATAACCCTAACCGGAATTTCATCGCCCACGGCTTTGACTTTTTTATCGTGTTCGTGTTATGTTCTTCACATGCTCGTCGAGCCGCCCCGTGCACCGCCTCTGGTGCTTAGCCCACCTCAGCTGCCTTTGGTGCGCCCCGCGTTGGCCAAGCTGCCGATTTTCGTAGTGGCCGGACTCTTCCTGCTGTGCGGGCTGGCCGCGCTGTGGCTGGCCGCCATCGGCTCGGTCTGGTCCGTGCTGGCGCTGATGGTCATCCTGCCCCGGCTGGTTCTCGATACACTCATCGTGCTGACGGGAATTATCGGCGCCGCGCTCATTCTGCCCATGTCGGAAGCCGCATGGAACGCTGTGCCAGCGCTTCATCCGTATTGGCCGCTGATGCTGGCCGCTGCCGTGCCTGTGCCGCTCGCGCTGATGGCGGACCGGATTTTCTTCCGGCGCTAGCGCGCGGAGGAGAGCGGCCGGCGCAGCATACGGCGGTTGCGCAGGGCGTGGGCGAGGTCGGTTTCGGTTTCGTCCGGCGTGCCGGCATCGGCCTGCAGCTGGGTGAGCCGCGCAGCGAGGCGGCAGAGGTTCTCAGTGTCGTCCTGGCGGATCCGCTCGGCGGCTTTCAGGGTTTCACGTTTCAGGCTCATGTCTTTCCTTTCCCGGGCGCGCTGCGCCCTTCTGTTTCAAGACCCCCGCGCCTCTATAGCAGAAACACGGCCCCGCCCCAAACGGGCCGGGCGCTTCAATCGAACTCAACGCCTTTTGCAATGAGCGCGCCGCGCACGGCGTCAAACTCCGCCTGCGCTTCGGCCACCGCGGCGTCGAAGGCTTCCGGCGCAATATCCTGACGGCGGATGAGCAAGGCGTAGCAGGTCTCGTTTGCGGCGCCGAGGCCCCAGGCCGTCATCGAAATCGAGGCCGACAAAGTTCCGGCACCACGGTCAGACACGAGCTGGGCCTGGTGTTTGCCGACATCAAAAATTCCGTAGCGCATCAGCTTTGAATAATAACCGCCGAAGGTCTTCTTGTTGTTATTGACCCGGACCATGTCGGAAAGGAATTCACACTTTTCACGCCTGGAAAAAATGCGCTTGAGCGGACCGTCATCATCCGCGTCGTAGCTCGCGGCTGACAGCACTTCGTCCGGTGTGCGGGTGGGAGTGGCAACCGCCGGCGCGGACATATCCGTCGCGCACAGGACCTCGACCTCGGCCTTGTCGTAGCCGGCCTTCGCCAGCTCGATGCGTTGGTCCACCGAGCAACCTTGTGCCGCTGCGCCCAGCGAGCCCGACAGGAGCACGCTGAACAGGCAAGTGATCAGTACTTTCATGGTAGCGTCCCCTTCCGGCCCGCGAGCCTACCTGCCGTTCCGGCAATCCGGAAACCTTTTTTGCCCGGGCTAGTGGTTTGCCGCCTGGGCGCGCTGTGTCCACGTAACCTCGGCGTCGAGCGCGCAGTTCTTGCCGGCGAGCTTGGCCTGGTAGAGCGCATGGTCGGCGCGGCTGAGCAGGGTGGAGACGGTTTCGCCCGGCGCCGCGATGCAGAAACCGAGGCTGATGGTGAGGCGGCCCTGACGCTCGATGGCAAGGCCGGCTTCGGCGGCCACCCGCGCGACCATCTGCTCGCAGAACACCTGCGCGGCATAGCGGTCGCCGAACACGCCGGCCATGGCGAATTCCTCGCCGCCGAGGCGCGCGATGATGCCGGAGCCGGGCGTCATGGACCGGAATATTCCGCCTACGGTTTTCAGCACGCGGTCGCCAGCCTCGTGGCCGAACGTGTCGTTAACCTGTTTGAAATTGTCGATGTCGGCGATAGCGCAGACGAAGACGCGGTTCTGGCCGGCCGCCGCCTGCAGGCCCTGGGCCGCGGCGAAGAAGGCGCGCCGGTTGGGCAGGCCGGTCAACTCGTCGACATTGGCCAGCCGGTGGTTTTGCCGCGCCAGCTGGTCGGCGCGCAAACGGGCGCGGATGATGTAGAAGGCACAGCTCGGCGCGATCAGCATCGGCAGCACCAGGGCGCTGAGCAGGACATCAGGCGCGCGGATCACGGGGTCGATCTGCAGCCAGATATAAGTCGGCACGACCGAGGCGAAGACGGAGAACGCCGTGATCAGTCCCCCGGATACGAGGCCTCTTCGCAGATCGGCAGACAGGCGCATTCTCACTCCCCTTTGTTGACCTTTTTGTACCTGGGACGGGTTAAATCCGCCTCCGGACGATCGGCGCAATTTCACCGATCGGCTTCAGCGGCGTGCAGGACCTGGCGTGACTCCGCCGCTTTGTTCATTTTATGTTTCTCGGTTGATTGGGCCGGATTGGGGATGGCGCACGCGGCGCCGGGAGGCTAAACCGCGCGCATGCTGAAGACGCGCATCATCCCCTGTCTCGATGTGAAGGACGGCCGCACCGTGAAGGGCGTCAATTTCGTCGACCTGAAAGATGCCGGCGACCCCGTGGCGCTGGCGCGCGCCTATGATGCGCAAGGGGCGGACGAGCTCTGCTTCCTCGACATCACGGCCAGCCATGAAGGCCGCGGCACGCTGCTGGACACGGTGAGCCGCACGGCCGAGGCGTGTTTCATGCCGCTGACGGTGGGCGGCGGCGTGCGCTCGGTGGAGGACATGGTGGCCCTCCTGCGGGCGGGCGCGGACAAGGTGGCGATCAATTCCGCCGCCGTTGCCGACCCGGCGCTGATCTCCGCCTGCGCGGCAAAAGCCGGCCGGCAATGTGTGGTGGTTGCCATCGACGCGCGCAAGTCCGGCGAAGGATGGGAGATCTTCACCCATGGCGGACGCAAGGCAACCGGCATCGACGCGGTGGAATTTGCCCGCGAAGCCGCCCGGCGCGGCGCGGGCGAAATCCTCCTCACCTCGATGGACCGCGACGGCACCAAGTCCGGCTACGACATCGCGCTACTGAAGGCGGTGTCCTCGGCAGTCACCATTCCCGTCATCGCGTCCGGCGGCGCGGGCAGCGTGAACGATTTCGCCCCGGCCGTTCTGGAAGGCGGCGCGAGCGCGGTGCTGGCCGCGTCGATCTTCCATTTCGGCGAAGCCACCCTCGCTGAGGCACGCGGCGCGCTGAACAAGGCCGGCGCGCCGGTGCGGACGGTCTGACTAATCGGCGAAGGACGGGCGGCGCTTCTGCATCTCGGCCATCACCGCTTCGATCTGGTTCGGTGTGCGGATGACCTTCAGCTGCTCGGTGCTTTCAAGGGCGAGCAGCTCGGCGTCGGTGGCATCGGCCATCGCATTGCA
This sequence comes from Hyphomonas sp., assembly GCF_016125515.1. Lineage (GTDB taxonomy): Bacteria > Pseudomonadota > Alphaproteobacteria > Caulobacterales > Hyphomonadaceae > Hyphomonas. The sequence continues at coordinate 163,148 of NZ_WGLO01000008.1, read as the reverse complement.
GAGCCGTTTGGCCCCGCACATCGCGGCCGGGTGTTTGCCGGCCATGAGCTTCGCGAGCCACAGCGCATCTTCCAGCGGCGTGTCGGAAACCTGGGTGGCGAAGCCGAGTTCGTGCGCTTCGCGGCCCTTGAACTCGCGGTTCGTATAGGTCAGCTCACGGATCACATCGTCGCGCACATTGCCGCGCCAAAGCGGGAAGCCCGCCATGTCCGGCACAAGGCCCCACTTCATTTCCATGATGGCGCAGCGCGTATCGGGATGGATGATGCGGATGTCAGCGCCCGACATGATCTGGAACCCGCCGCCGAAGGCGACGCCGTGCACGGCCGCGATGACCGGCACCGGAAGCTCGCGCCAGCCCCAGGCGACATATTGCGCGAGGTTGGCGATGCCATGGCTGCGGCTGCCGAGACTGCCGGTGGCGCCTTCGCCCTGCTTCTTGCCGTCGCCCGGCTGGGCCATGGAGGAGAGGTCCAGCCCGGCGCAGAAGGCGCGGCCTTCGCCGGACAGCACGACCACGCGCAGGCCATTGGTTTCCTTCAGCTGGGCAATCGCCTCGGCGATGCCGGCGAACATCAGGTTGTCGAGGGCGTTCATCTTGTCCATGCGCACGAGGCGCACATCGGCAACGCCGTCTTCAAGCATGGTAATCGTGACGCGGTCTTTCATGGCATTTCCTCCGGATCCTGTGCCTGAAGCTGGCGCCCTTCCGCTGGGGACGTCAAGCGTTGCCGGGTGACGCGGGACCGCCGGGGCGCTAAACGGCGGGGAACAGGAGACTGACCCATGACCGCCCTTGCCTCCCCTGCCCGCCTCGGCGCGGTGCTGGCCCACCTGGCCGAAACGATCGATGCGCGCGCCGCCGAAGGCGATGCCGGCAAGAGCTGGACCGCGCGACTTCTCGCCAAGGGGCCGGACGCCTGCGCGGCCAAGGTGGCCGAGGAAGGCGGCGAGCTGGCGGACGCCGTGCGAGGCGAGAGCGATGCACGGGTCGCGAGCGAGGCGGCGGATGTGCTCTACCATGTCTTCGTGGCGCTCCGGTCGCGCGGCGTGAGCCTGGATGATGTGGCCGCGGCGCTGGAGGCCCGGCAGGGCACCAGCGGAATCGACGAGAAGGCAGGGCGGAACGGCTAGACCGTTCGGCCCCTCACCCCGAGCCTGCCCGCAAGCGGGGAGCAAACATGCCAATCAACGTCGGCCTGTCCGCCTATCCCAAAAAGCGAGGCGCCGCCCTCCCCTCACCGACTGGGCGGAGGGCGTGGACGCAACCCTACTTCACCTCTTTCGGGGGCTTCAGGCGGCGTTTGGTCTGGTGGGCGTCGGCTTTGTCGCCGGTGGGTTTTTCGCCGCGCATGTAGTGGCGTTGCCAGCGTTCTTTCATGGCGGTCTGTTCGCCGGATTTGAGGCGGGTGTTGAAGTCCGCGCGGCTGTCGCGCCAGGCGTTGTATTCTTCGACAAGCTCGGGATTCGTGCGCATCAGCTTGCGCTCCGGCTCGATCTCCTCGAGGCGCTTGTGTTCCATCAGCGTTATGAAGGCGAAAGGCTCACCCTTGCGGAAAATGACTTCGCCGGGGCGGGTCATCTGCCAGTTCATCGTGAACGGGAAAGGCAGCCAGTCGGTTTCGACAAGGCCGGTGAGCGGGGCGATGCCGTCCTTCGGCCAGTTCGGCGGGCCGGTGACCCAGACGCCCCAGCCAGGCGGGGTACGGAACAGGTGGCCTGTGTGGAAGGTGACGATGCCGCGCATGAAATGGGCGTCGGCGAAGCTGGCGATGGCGGCCGGATCGCCGGTGGTTTTCAGGATGATGTCTTCGTTGCGCGGGCCGCCATTCCAGATGACCTTGATATCGATCGGGCAGAGGATTTCCCAGCCCGTGGAGTTCGCCATGGTGAGCGGCAGGCAGCGATAGGGGTGGCGGTCCACGAACGCGTCCATCCAGGCCCGGTCAGACCGGCCGGGGACAATCTCCGGGGCGACATCGTAGATCTTGTAGCATTCGAGGCGCATGTCAGCTTGGCAATCGTTTCTTGACGGGACGGGCAAGTCTTGGCGAATGGGCGCCATGCCTGCAAGCCCTGATGACCTGTTCGCCTATCTCGATGCCCTCGGCATTGCCCATTCGACCGTGTGGCACGAGGCCATGTTCACGGTCGAGCAGTCCTCCGCGCTGAAGGCGGACATGCCGGGCGCGCACACCAAGAACCTGTTCCTGAAGGACAAGGACGGACAGCTGGTGCTGATCGCGGCGGAAGCACATGGATCGATCCGCCTGAACCAGCTGCACAAGCTGATCGGAACGGCGCGGCTGTCCTTTGGAGCGCCGGGGCTGATGACCGAGGTCCTGGGCGTGGTGCCGGGCTCGGTGACGGCGTTTGCGCTGATGAACGACAAGGCGGGGCGCGTGCGATTCCTGGTGGACGCCGTGCTGGCAGCGGCGGAGATGGTGAACTTCCACCCGCTGGTGAACACCGGTACGACCGCGATTTCACAAGCCGATTTCCGCCGCTTCGTGGAGGCGACAGGGCATGGATTCGAGGTGTTGGATTTCAGCGTGCTTTGAGCAAGGCCCTCACCCGTCCCGGCCCGATCGGACCGGTCCGCCCTCTCCCGCACGCGGGACGGGTGTTTAAGGTCAGACGCGGGCTTTTGCGGTTGCGGGTTTTAGGATGCCGCGGTTCAGGAGTTCCTCGGCGATCTGGACCGCGTTGAGGGCGGCGCCCTTACGCAGGTTGTCTGCGACGCACCAGAAGGCAAGGCCATGCTCGACCGTCTTGTCGGTACGGATGCGGCTGACATAGGTCGCCCATTCGCCGACACATTCCTTCGGCGTGATGTAGAGGTCTTCGGCCGGATCATCAACGACCATCAGGCCCGGGCTTTCGCGCAGCAGGGCGCGGGCCTGCTTGGCGCTGAGCGGGCCATTCATCTCGATGTGGACAGCTTCGGAATGGCCGACGAAGACCGGCACGCGCACGCAGGTGGCGACCAGTTCGATGGCGGGGTCGAGGATCTTCTTGGTCTCGACGGTCATCTTCCACTCTTCCTTGGTGAAGCCGTCCTCCATGAACACGTCGATCTGCGGGATGACATTGAAGGCGATCTCCTTCTGGAAGACTTCCATCACCGGCTCGTCGTTTACGAACACGCCGCGCGTCTGGTTCCAGAGCTCGTCCATGGCCTCCTTGCCGGCGCCGGAAACGGACTGGTAGGTCGACACGACAACGCGTTTGATGCCAACTGCATCGTGGATGGGCTTCAGCGCGACGACGAGCTGGGCGGTGGAGCAGTTGGGGTTGGCGATGATGTTCTTCTTCGCATAACCCATGACGGCCTCAGCGTTCACTTCCGGCACGACCAGCGGCACGTCCGGATCCATCCGCCAGGTGGACGAATTGTCGATCACGATGGCGCCGGCCTTGGCGATCTTCGGTGCCCACTGCTTGGACACCTTGCCGCCGGCCGACATCAGCACGAGGTCGACGCGCGAAAAGTCGAACTGTTCCAGGTCGTGGCACTTCAACGTGCGGTCGCCATAGGAGATTTCCTTGCCGATCGAACGGCGCGAGGCGACGGCGAAGACTTCGTCCGCCGGGAAGAGACGCTCGTCCAGAATGTTGAAGAGCTCGCGCCCCACATTGCCCGTTGCGCCGACAACCGCGATCCGCGTGCCCATGAGTGTCTCCAGTTCCAATGACAGGGGGGCTATATGGCGCATCTCGCCCCCGGCTTAAAGCGGCTTGTGCAATCCGCCCCTGGCTGGCAGGAGGGGGAACCACTCAAAAAGGGATCTGCGCGCCGTGCTGGACGAGATCATCCGCCGTTATATCGCAAGCTATAATGACCGTGACATCGACGCGATGCTGGCCTGTGTGACCGATGATGTCGTGTTCGAGAACATCTCAAATGCCGGCCAGTCGATGCGCCTGGATGGCAAGGCGATGATGCGCCAGGTGGCGGAAGTGTCCGGCAATGCCTTCTCCTACCGCCGCCAGCGGCTGATCAATATTGTCACAGGAACCGGCAAGGCCGCCGCCGAAATCGAGTTCGAGGGCCGCGCCGCCGTGGATCTGCCGAACGGCGTGCGCGCAGGCGAGACCGTGAAGGTGCGCGGGGCCAGCTTTTTCGAGTTCCGCGGCCCCCTGCTCTGCCGGATTGCGGATTATAGCTAGGCGCTCTCTTTCATTTGCGGCCGACGCAGTTCCGGCGCGAGGCCTTCTCCCATCAGGTCGATGAAGTTTTCCGAGTAGAAGTTCGTGATCTGGGTGGGGGTGCAGCCGGAGAGCGTTTCGTCGAAGCGTTTGAGCGGATTGCGGCCGCCTTCGACGTGCGGGTAGTCGGAAGAGAAGAGGCAGATCTCGTCGCCCGAATTGCGGATGATCCAGCCAGCATCCTCGTGCGGATAAGGCGCGGCGCGGAACTGGCGGCGGACGATCTCGGAGGGCCTGGCCGAGAGTTTCTGCAGGCGTTCCTCATTGCGGATGAAGGCGTGCGCGGCCGAATCCATGGAGCGCATCCAACCCGGCACCCAGGCGGCGCCGAGTTCGATGGCGCCCCATTTGAGACGCGGAAACCGGTCGAACACGCCGTCGAAGATCAACGTGGCGAGCGTCTGCATCGCCGATTGCGGGATGGGCATGTAGGAGACGGAGGTAAAATTGTCGTCGCCGCCATGGAAATCCGGCACCGGCGGCAGGCCGTTTTCCTTGTAGACGGGGTTCAGCTTCTCCTCGCCGCCGACATGCAGGAGGATGGGCAGGCCCGCCTCTTCCGCCGCGCGCCAGACGGGGTCGAGGCCAATATGGCTGGGTGAGTGTTTCTGTGGGCATGCGGATGGAACCATGATGCCCTTCGCGCCAAGCCTGATGGCGAGTTTGACCGTGGCCTCGGCGCGGGCGAAATCCTCCAGCGGCACATAGGCGACCGCCAGCAGGCGCGGATCGACGGCGCAGAAATCGGTCATCATGCGGTTGTGCGCATCGGCGGCGGCGTAGCAGAGCTCCATATCGCCGGACTGGTCGAGGCCGAAATTGCCGAGACAGAAGGTGGTAAAGACAAGCTGGCTGGCGAAGCCCAGCCGGTCGAGCGCGGCGGGCCGGTCTTCGCGCCGGAAAGATCCGAGGGCTTCGTAATTCTTCTTCAGCAGGATCGCCTCGCTCGCAGCGGCGCGGTAGGCTTGGTCCTCGTGGCGGGCGCGTTCCTTGTTCATCCAGGACGCGTGGGCGTGCTTGGCCTTGTAGATCGGCAGGTCATGGTAGCGGGCCTGAAGGCGCGCCTCGAAATACGGATCGAGCACGTCCGTCATTTCCATGAGATGGGAGTCGGCGTCATGGATCAGACGCCCGGCAGCATACGACATTTCATTTCCTCCGCACTTTTTTGCAGAGGATGTCACAGACGGGCGGCTTGTCCAGCCGGATCAGAGTGCGGCGATGATCGCGTCGGCCATCTGGCTGGTGGTGAGCTCGCCGCCGAGGTCGCGCGTGCGGGCGCCCCGGTCGAGCGCCTTGCCGACGGCGGCGAAGAGGGCGTCGGCCGCCTTTTCCTTGCCCAGCGACCAGCGCAGCGCCATTTCCAGCGAGAGGATGGCAGCGCAGGGATTGGCGATGCCCTGCCCCGCAATGTCCGGCGCGGAGCCATGGACCGGTTCGTAGAGGCCCGGCGTGCCGGGCGCGCCGAGCGAGGCCGAGGGCAGCATGCCGATCGAGCCGGTGAGCATGGCCGCTTCATCGGAGAGCAGGTCTCCGAAGAGGTTGTCGGCGAGGATCACGTCGAACTGTTTCGGCGCGCGGACGAGTTCCATCGCGCAGGCATCAGCGTACATGTGGGCGAGGGATACGCCGCCGCCGAACTCGGCGTGTGCGAGGGTGACTTCCTGACGCCAGAAGAGGCCCGATTCCATGACGTTCGATTTCTCGACCGATAGGACACGGCCGGTGCGGCCGCGGGCAATATCGAACGCGACGCGGGCGACGCGCTCGATTTCCGGATGGGTGTAGATGGCGGTGTCATAGCCGCGGCGCAGGCCGCCGGCTTCGTCGATGCCGCGCGGTTGGCCGAAATAGACGCCTCCCGTCAGCTCACGGACGATCATCAGGTCGAGGCCTTCGACCTTGTCGCGCTTCAGGCTCGACGCGTCGACCAGGGCCGGGAAGCAGAAGGCGGGGCGCAGGTTTGCGAATACATCGAGCCCCTTGCGCAGAGCGAGGAGGCCGGCTTCGGGGCGCTTGTCGCGGGCAGTGCCGGTCCATTTCGGGCCGCCGACAGCGCCGAGCAGGACGGCGTCCGAATGCCGGGCGCGCTCCAGCGTCTCGTCTGTCAGCGGGGTGCCATGCGCATCGAAGCTGGCGCCGCCAACCAGGCCGGTCTCGATCTCGATGTCGGGCACGAGCAGTTCGGCGATGCGGCGCGCCTGGGCGGTGACTTCAGGGCCGATGCCGTCGCCGGGCAGGAGGAGGAGTTTCTTCTTCATGGGTCGGGCTCTCCGCGCACATCACAGTTGACGGGGTCAGTAGCGAGCCGGGGGCCCGCGCGCAACCGGGGTCAGATCGGCTCGGGGGCCGCCTCGTAAAGGCGCAGGTCGCGGCCCGTGATGCCGAGCTGCGGGAAGAAGGCGCGCCAGGTTGCCATATGCGCCGTCTTGAAATGCGCGGCGAGCACCTCGCGGCTTTCCCAGCGCTCGGTGACACGGATCAGGCCGGGGTCAAGCACGTCAATGCTGTAGGCATAGTCGATACACCCCGCCTCGGCGCGGCTGGCGCGGATCATCTGCTCCATCACCGGGCGGGCGGCCTCTAGATTTTCCGGCGGAATGCGGACCGTGCCCTCGATGACAATCATTCAGCGGTGTCCGGCGCCGGTTCGGCATCCCCGTCCGGCGCGTCCGCATCGGCGGGCGCAGTCTTCTCCGGAATTTTCACGCCGGGCACTTCAGGCTTGATACTGAAGGGATCGTTGTGACAGGCGCCGAGCGCAGACAGGAGGAGCAGCGGCAGGATCAGGCGGGCGGGGCGGATCATGGCGTTGTCTCCCATCGGGCGCTAGCGGGCGGGTTCGAGCCAGGGCGTGGCAGCGCGGCGCTGCTGTTCGAACCGGTCGATCTCCGGCGCGGCGGTCAGCGACGCGCCGATCTCGTCGAGGCCGGCCATCAGGTTGGACTTGCGCCCCGGATCGACATCGAACCGGAAGGTCTCGCCGTCGGGCGTGGTGACGGTCTGCGTGGCAAGGTCCACCGTGAAGACATGGTTGGCGCCGCCGGCGGCCTTGGCGAGCTTCTCGCACACATCAACCGGCAAGCGGACCGGCAGGATGCCGTTCTTGTAGCAGTTGTTGTGGAAGATATCGGCGAAGGATGGGGCGATCACGCAGGTGATGCCCTGGTCGAGCAGCGCCCAGGGGGCGTGTTCGCGCGAGGAGCCACAGCCGAAATTCTCCCCCGCGATCAGGATCGAGGCCTTGGCATAGGCCGGCTTGTTCAGCACGAAGTCCGGATTGGGCGAGCCATCCGCCTTGGTTTTCAGCTCATGGAACAGGCCCGTGGCGAGCCCGGTGCGCGTCGTCGTCTTCAGGAACTGTTTTGGGATGATCATGTCGGTGTCGACATTCGACATCGGCTTGCCCTTCTCGAGCAGGGGCGCGGCAGTTCCGGTGAGGGATGTGAATGGGGTCATGGAGCTGCTTTTAATCCGCCACGCCGGAAATGAACAGGGTGGGCACGTTCAGGGTACCGTCGCGGACGGTGAAGACCTGCGTGCCGGCACGCCGGCCTGTGCGCACATCCGAGACATTAAAGCCCTGACCCGCAAGGCGGGCATGGGCGGCCGCGATATCGCCGACGCGCCAGGTAAGGCCCCAGAAACTGTCCGGCCCGGCGGCATCTTCGTCCTGACTGAGGCGATGGGCAATCTCGACCGTAAGGCCACCGGTGCGGAAGAAGATAAGGCGTACGCCCCATTCCGGCGCGGAGCGGTCCAGCGCGAGGCGCAGGCCGAGCTTGGCGCCATAGAGCGCCATCGCGCGGTCAGGGTTGGGCGTGTTGATCACCAGATGGTCGAGCGCATGGACGGAACCGAGCGGCACTTCGGCCGGCTCCGGGGCGCCGTCGACCGGCTCGACGAAGAACCAGCGCACACCCGCCGTGTGCTCCGGCGGGCAGCGGAAGCGGCGCCAGGTGCGGGTCACTCCGCTCGCGGCATGCCTGCTGGCACCCTCTTCGATGGCGGTGGGCGCCAGGGCGAGGCGGCTGAGCGCGCGGTGATCGCCGGCGAGGTCGCCCGAGCGGAAGGCGAGCGACTTGAGGCCCGGGCCTTCTGAGGTAATGCGTTCGCGCAGGTGATCGGCCGCAGGCGTGTCGCCGGCGGGGGCAACGAGTTCAAGCGCCGTATTGCCAAGCTGGAACAGCGCGGTTGCGATGCCCGCCTCGCTCGTCGCCTGCCAATCCGGCGCACGGCCGAGCAGCGCGGCATAGACCGCCGTGCCGGCCTCGATCTCCGGCGCGAGGATCACGATGTGATCGACGCCGTTGATCATGCCGCCACGCTCGCCTGCGGCAGGCAGGTGTTGACGTCCTTGAAGCCCGGCAGGGCCTCGACCCGGGCCATCCATTTGCGCACGTTCGGATAGGGTTGCAGGTCAATGCCGGCCTGGCCCGAATAGGCGGCGATGCCGTAGATATCGATGTCGGCGATGGTGGGGCCCTTCCCCACCAGCCAGTCGCGGCCGTCCAGCAGCGAGTTCAGTTCCTTCAGCCCGCCGAGGGCGAGCTGCAGGTTCGCCTCGGCGACCTGTTCGGGAAACTTGAAGAAGCCGAGCTTTGCCGCGCGCGTGCGATAGATGCCTGTGGTCAGCGTACCCGCGCCCCAGAGCTGCCATTCGCGGGCGCGCAGGCGCTCACCCCGGTCCTTGCCACCGAACTGGCCGGTCTCGTCTGCGAGATAGTCCAGGATCACCGAGGATTGGCAAAGGCAGTAATCGGTCTGGCTGTCTTCCAGCACGGGCACCTGGCCATAACGGTTCTTGATCAGGAAGGCGTCGGCCTTGTGCGCGCCGGCCCGGAGGTCGACATGCTCATAATTGAACGGCGTAGCGGTGAGGCGCAGCATCAGGCCGACCTTGTAGGTGGGGCCGGACGCGAAAATACCGTGCAGTGTAAAACGGGCCATCGGGAACTCCTGTTTGCAGGCCACCTTATGCAAGCAATGGCGGAAAATGGAAATCATGCCGTAGGGGGATTGGGGGCTGGCAGCACGGGATCGCGGCGCTACACTCCCAGCGAGCCGCACCGCCTGACGGGTACGGACGGAGGACATGTCCATGAAAAGCAGGCTTCTGGCTCTGGCCTTTGCCGTAGCTGCCTTTGCGCCGTCGGCCTCGGCTGAAGACGCCGTGCTCTACCAGTACCGAGCCGGCATGATCCGGGATGGCGCGTCCGGCGCGGTGGCGCAGCTCCAGGCAGCGATGAACCCGGCGCTGGCAGCCTGCGGCATCGACAAGGTCCTTCAGCCGGACGGTGCCTTCGGGCCCGGCACGCGCAGCGCCATCACGCAGCTGAGCGCATGCGAAGCCGTTTCCGCCCGTCTTGAACCGGACAGCCCGGCCCGAAGCGGCGCGATCACGGCGGCGCTGTGGCAGGTCCTGCTGCCGGGCACGCCGTTGCCGGATGTAGACACACGGGCCGCCGCGCTGAAGCTGACCTTCGAAGCGACCGACTATGACCGCATGGAATGGAACTATTGCCAGAGTTCGCCGCGCTACAATCCGGAAGAAGGCCAGCCGGTCTGCTATTCCAATGACCGCGCCTCCTACATCACATGGGGGCCGAACGGCGCGACGGCGGGGCATGGGCGCGAAGTGCAGGCCATTCTGAATGCGTTTCTCGCCGCGAAGCCGGAAACGAGCGGAGCGGAACTCGACGCCGCGTTTGGCAGCGAGGCGCCAGCGGTGCGGCGCATGCTGGAACTGAACGACGCGAACGCGGACTCACCCCTCGAAATCTACCTGTGCGGTGTGTGGATGGACCCAGCGCGGCGCGCGGCGTGGAAGGTGGGCTTCAAGACGTTTGGAACGATCCCGGCCGTCGGGGAGATCTACCGGGATGTGTACCAGTCGCAGTCCTTCGATGGGGGTAAGATCGCAACCTTCTACAAGGTGTGGACCTCTCCGGAATTTGCCCTGCCGGTCACCGAGATCGACCATGCTTTCTTCGTCGACCGCTCTACGCAGATGAGCATTTCTGGCCCGGCGCTGACCAGCGCGCTCCGTACACTGAAGGCTGAACGAGGCGAAGCCTGGCCGCCCTCCCCGGCAGACGTGCGCCGTCACATTGCACTCAATGTGCGCGCATCGAACAAGGCGGTGGTCGCCGATCGTCTGGGCCGTGACCTCGCCTTTTACGCCGCACAGATCGGCGCAGACGCCTTGACCGACGAAGAGCGCAGCGCGGAAAAGCGTGGCAGACCGAACGCCGACGACCTCGGCCTTAGCGATGCGCGCGTAATGCCCGCCTTCAGCCCCACCCCGACACTACCGCACCCGATGCCGGCCGGCACCGTGACGCCGGACGAGGCGGCGATGTGTCCGGTCGCCGTGCTCGCCCCGCAATTGCCGCCGAAGAAGTAGCCCGCGTCACAGCCCTTCGAACAGCGCCGTCGAGACATAGCGCTCGGCGAAGCTGGCGAGGATGACGACGATGGTCTTGCCGGCCATCTCGGGACGCTTGCCGAGCTGGACGGCCGCATGGGCCGCCGCGCCGGACGAGATGCCGCCGGGAATGCCTTCCATCTTCGCAAGCTTGCGGGCTGTGGCGAGGGCGTCTTCGTTCGAGACTTTCAGCACTTCGTCGATCAGGGATGTATCGGCATTGGCGGGCACGAAGCCGGCCCCGATACCCTGGATCATGTGCGGGCCGGGCGCGCCGCCGGAGAGCACCGGCGAGGCCGCCGGCTCCACAGCATACATCTTGAGGCCCGGCTTGCGCGGCTTCAGCACGCGGCCGATGCCGGTGAACGTGCCGCCCGTGCCGATGCCCGAGATGACCGCATCGACGGCGCCGGCCGTGTCGGCCCAGATCTCCTCGGCGGTCGTGTTCTCATGGATGGCGGGGTTGGCCGGATTGTCGAACTGGCTGGGGCTGACCGAGCCGGGGATCGAGTCCAGCAATTCCTTCGCCTTGGCGATGGCGCCGCCCATGCCTTTTTCCTTCGGGGTGAGTTCCAGTTCGGCGCCGAGGAAGGCCAGCATCTTTCGCCGCTCGATCGACATCGATTCCGGCATGGTAAGGATCAGGCGGTAACCGCGCTGGGCCGCAACGAAGGCGAGGCCGATGCCGGTATTGCCCGAGGTCGGCTCGATCAGCGTGCCGCCGGGCTTCAGCTTGCCGGACGCTTCCAGCGCGAGCACCATGGCGAGCGCGATGCGGTCCTTCACGCTGGCCAGCGGGTTGAAGAATTCGAGCTTGAACAGGAGGTCTGCGCCGACACCTTCGGCCTTTGCGAACTTCTCCGCCCGAACGAGCGGGGTGGCGCCAATGGTTTCGAGGATGGAGCCATAGACGCGGCCACGGGGGCCATCGAGCGCAATGCCGCCATCGAGTTTCACGGTCCCGGACATATGTTTCTTCCCTTCAGAGATGATCTTGAAGGGCCGAATATCGGCCTGTGCCCGCAGAAAGACAACCGAAGGGCCGGTTTAGAGGAACTGATGCCCGGTTGAGCCCGCCTGCGCGAACCCTCCTCCGGCACTCAGCCCTTCGAACAGCCGCCGCCGACGGATTCCAGAAGACGGGCGTCCTTGTCGGCGCCGGGCAGCGGTGTGGTCAGAAGCCGGTCGCCGACGAAGATGGAGTTCGCCCCGGCCAGCAGGCAGAGCGCCTGGCCCTCGGGGCTCATCTGTTCGCGGCCCGCCGAGAGGCGCACCCAGCTTTTCGGGAACACGATGCGACACGTGGCAATGGCGCGGGCCAGCTCGATGGAATCAATTTCCTCGCTGCCGCCGAGCGGCGTGCCCTTGATCGGGACAAGCTTGTTGACCGGAACGCTTTCCGGATGCGGGGTCAGTTTCGACAGCTCGTGGATCAGGCCGATCCGGTCGTCGCGCGTCTCGCCCATGCCGAGGATGCCGCCGCAGCACAGCTTGATGCCAGCCTGACGGGCGCGGCCGAGGGTTTCGAGCCGGTCGTCATAGGTGCGTGTGCTGACGACTTCGCCATAGTACTCGCGCGAGGTGTCGAGGTTGTGGTTGTAATAGTCGAGGCCGGCCGCCTTCAGCGCTTCGGCCTGGCCATCTTCGAGCATGCCGAGCGTGACGCAGGTTTCGAGGCCTTCCGCCTTCACGGCCGTGATCATCTCGGCGACTTTCGGCAGATCACGGTCCTTCAGCGACCGCCAGGCGGCGCCCATGCAGAACCGGTCGGCCCCATTGGCCTTGGCGCGGCGGGCCGTCTCGACCACTTCGTCCAGCGGCATGAGCTTTTCGGCCTTGAGGCCGGTGTCGAACTTAGCGGACTGGCTGCAATAGCCACAATCTTCCGGACAGCCGGCGGTCTTGATCGACAGGAGCTGAGACTTCTGCACGGCGCCGTCGGCCCAGTTGGCCGCCTTCACGGCCAGCGCCCTGGCCATCAGCTGGTCGAGCGGGAGTTCATACACCGCAGCGATTTCGGCCCGCGTCCAGTTCTGGCGCGGCAAGAGATCCGTCGTCATGGTCTTGTCCTCGATTTGTAGTCTGATTATCCGATCACGCCATTGAGGGCGGCGCGGGCGGCGAGCGCAGGGCTCATGAGATGAGTGCGTCCGCCGCGGCCCTGACGGCCTTCAAAGTTGCGGTTCGAGGTGGAGGCGCAACGTTCGCCGGGCGCGAGGATGTCGGGGTTCATGCCAAGACACATCGAACATCCGGGCTCGCGCCATTCGAAGCCGGCGGCCAGGAAAACCTGGTCGAGGCCTTCGGCCTCGGCCTGTTTGCGCACGATCCCCGAGCCAGGCACGACCATGGCGCGCACACCCGGCGCGACCTTGCCGGTCTTCGCGACTTCGGCGGCCGCCCGCAGATCCTCGATACGGCTGTTGGTGCACGAGCCGATGAACACGCGCTGCACCGGTATGCCGGCAATCGGCTTTCCGCCCTCTAGGCCCATATAGGCCAGCGCGCGTTCGCAGGCGCCCGCCTTGACCGGATCAGAAAAATCCTCCGGACGCGGAATGAGTCCGGACAACGCGATCGCCTGCTCCGGGCTGGTGCCCCAGGTGATCGTCGGCTCGACGTCTTCGCCCTTGATGTGCAGCACATGGTCGAACACGGCGTCGTCGTCGGAGAACAGGGTCTGCCAGTAGCGCACCGCGGCGTCCCAGGCGTCGCCCTTCGGCGCGGCGGGACGGCCTTTCACATAGGCGAAGGTCTTTTCGTCCGGCGCCACGAGGCCGGCGCGCGCGCCGCCCTCGATCGACAGGTTGCACAGCGTCATGCGCCCTTCCATCGACAGGGCACGAACCGTATCGCCGCGATACTCGATCACGCAGCCGGTGCCCCCTGCTGTGCCGGTGATCGCGATGATGTGAAGGGCCAGATCCTTGGCGGTCACGCCGGGGCGCAGCTCGCCCGACACCTCGACCGCCATGTTCTGCATCTTCCGCGCGCGGAGCGTCTGCGTCGCCAGCACGTGCTCCACTTCGGACGTGCCGATGCCGTGCGCCAGCGCGCCGAAGGCTCCGTGGGTCGAGGTGTGGCTGTCACCGCACACGATGGTCATGCCCGGCTGGGTCCGCCCCTGCTCCGGGCCGACGACATGGACGATGCCATTGCGCAGGTCGCCCATCGGGAAATATTCGATGCCGTATTCAGCGACATTGCGCGTCAGCGTTTCCAGCTGGTTGCGCGCTTCAGGATCTTTCACGCCCGCAAGACCGGCAGCCTGGTTCTCGGTGGGCGTGTTGTGGTCGGCGACGGCCAGCGTCAGCTCCGGGCGGCGCACCCGGCGGCCAGCGGCCTTCAGCCCGTCGAAGGCCTGAGGCGTCGTCACCTCATGGATCAGGTGAAGGTCGATATAGAGAAGGCTCTCGCCAGAGGCGGGGTCCGTGTGGACGACGTGCGTGTCCCAGATCTTGTCGTAGAGTGTCTTGCCCGGCATGGCGGCCTCTCTGTTGCGCGGCGCACAATAGCGGCTGATGCGCCGGAGGAAAGCCCGGCGCGGGCCTGCGCATGGCTCCATTGCGCAAATTTATTGCGCGAGGCGGCCCGAACCGGCATCCGGCAGGCAAAGCTTGCCTGAATGCCGCCAGAACGGAAAACGCCCCCGCCGGATGGCAGGGGCGTTTCGTGAAATCCAGGCCGTAGCCGGAAATCCTATTCCTCGGCGGGCTTCTCAGCCGCGGCGGCTTCCGCAGCAGCGGCTTCGGCGGCCGCGACAGCCTCAGCGGCCGCAGCGGCTTCGGCCGCTTCAGCGCGGGCTTTTGCAGCCGTGTCCTTGCGGGCGGCCTTTTCGGCGTCCTTCTGGCGGCGTCGCTCGGTTTTCGAGACAGCCACTTCCTGGGTCTCGATGCCGTGGCCCGTGGTGCGCTCGGCGATACGGGCACCTTTGCCGCGCAGGTCGCGCAGATAGTAGAGTTTCGCACGGCGGACGCGGCCCTTTCGGACCACTTCGATCGAGTCGATCGAGGGCGAAACAACCGGGAACACGCGCTCGACGCCTTCACCGAAGGAAATCTTGCGAACCGTGAAGCTCTCGTTGAGGCCCTGACCGGCGCGGGCAATGCACACGCCTTCATAGCGCTGCACGCGCTCACGGTCGCCTTCCTTGATCTTCACGTTCACCGCCAGCGTGTCGCCGGGCGAGAAATTCGGAATTTTCTTGTCGCCGAGGACGCGGGCCATTTCGGCCGTCTCAAGCTCTTTAATCAGGTTCATCGCCAGTCTCCGGCGCAGTAGGTGTCGGGGGTTCGGAGTAAGCGGCGTATAAATCGGGGCGGCGATCAAAAGTCAACGCCTTTGAGCGGCTCAAACGCCACTCTTCTATGCGCTTGTGGTCGCCGGAGAGGAGAATCTCCGGAATCCCCTGCCCTTCCCACTCCCGGGGGGCGGTATATTGGGGGTATTCGAGCAGCCCGGTCTCGAAGGACTCCCCGGTCAGCGAAGCCGAATTACCCGCAACGCCGGGCAGCAGGCGCACCGCCGCCTCAACCATGGCCATGGCCGCCACATCGCCGCCGGCGAGCACAAAGTCGCCGAGTGAGACTTCCTGCATGCCCCGCGCCTCGATGGCGCGTTCATCGAGACCCTCGAACCGGCCGCAGAACATCACGACGCCGGGCCCGGCCGCCCATTGGCGGGCCATTGCCTGATCAAACCGGGGCCCGCGCGGGGAAAGGTAAACCAGCGGACGCCCGCCACGCCCGACGCTGTCAATGGCGGCGCAGGCCACATCCGCGCGCAGGACCAGCCCGGCCCCGCCTCCGGCCGGGGTGTCATCGACCTTGCGATGCTTGCCGAGGCCGAAGGTGCGCAGGTCGACCGTCTCCAGCGCCCACAATCCTTCGGCGCGGGACCGCCCGAGGATCGAGACGCCCAGCGGGCCCGGATAGGCGTCTGGCACTAGGGTGATGCAGGTGGCGGTGAACATGGGCGGGGTGTAACGCGCGGGCGCTCATCCGCCAATCGTGCTTTCGTCCGGCTTGATTTCCGGCGCGTCCACGTCTTTTGGCTGGTCCGTCCCGCCATTGCCGACCATCAGTTCACGGCCGGCATGCCTGCCGCCGGTGAGCTGGAGGGCGAAACGCTCCTCGTCGCGGCGGCGCAGTTCATCGATCGCATCGTCGATGGCGTCCTCGGGTTCGCCCAGCCGGTCGAGCGCGGCGCGGGCGAACTTGATTGCGGATTCGAAGGTTTCGCGGACCGGATAGTCCACCCCGGCCTTCACCAGTTCCAGGCCGTGTTCCCGATCATAGGCGCGGGCGAGCAGCAGGGCGTTCGGGAATTCATGGCGCACCAGCTCGACCATTCGGGTCGCCGCCGCACGGTCATCGACGCAGACGAGGATCAGCGAGGCGTTGCCCGCGCCGGCCGCGTGGAGGATGTCCAGCCGCGCGCCATCGCCGAAATAGACCTTGAAGCCGAAAGACGCCGCGACGCGGATCATGTCCGGATCATTGTCGATGGTGGTGACCGAATAGCCGCGCGCGAGCAGCGGTTGGCTGACGATCTGGCCGAAACGGCCGAAGCCGATCAGCAAGGCCGTTCCCACCGCATCCTTCGGGGTTTCCATGCCGCTGTCGTCAATCTCGACTTCCGGCATCAGGCGGTCGTGGATGACCACCATCAGCGGCGTCATCACCATTGAGACGATAATGATGGCCGTCAGGATGGCGCTGCCCTCGGTATCGATCAGCCCGACGCCGAGCGCTGCGCCATAGAGCACGAAGGCGAACTCGCCGCCTTGCGTCATCAGCACCGTGCGTTCGACCGCTTCGCGGTGATTGGCTTTAAACAGGCGCGCGACGCCGTAGACGCCGATCGCCTTGAGGATTGTGAACGCGACAACACTGATCGCGATCAGCCGCCAGTTCTGCACGACGACATCAAGATCGAGCGACATCCCGACGGCGAGAAAGAAGAGGCCGAGCAGGATGCCGCGGAAGGGCTCAACATCGGCTTCAAGTTCATGGCGGTAGGACGATTCCGACAGCAGCACGCCGGCGAGGAAAGCGCCCATCGCCGTGGACAGCCCGCCGAGCTGCATGCCCCAGGCCGCGCCGAGCACGATGAGCAGCGCCGCTGCGGTCATCACCTCGCGCGCCCGCGCCGCCGCCAGCAGCCGGAAGATCGGGTTCAGAAGGTAGCGGCCCGCCACCACCAGCGCGGCAATCGCGCCGAGCCCGACTGCCACGCCGTGCAGGCGCTCGGCCATCGACACCTCTCCCCCGCCCGGCGCCAGGAAGGCGACCAGTGCCAGCAGCGGCACGATCGCAAGGTCTTCCAGCAGCAGGATGGAAATGATCCGCTGGCCCTTCTCCTTGGCGAGATCCCCCCGCTCCTGCAGCATCTGCATGACGATGGCCGTGGAGGTGAGGACAAAGCCGGTGCCGGCGATCAGGGACACGCGCGGCGAGTAGCCGAGCGCAACTCCGACCCAGGACAGAAGCAGGATGCAGGTGAGCACCTGAACCAGGCCGAGCCCGAAGATTTCCTTGCGCATCGACCAGAGCCGC
Source organism: Hyphomonas sp. (assembly GCF_016125515.1). Taxonomy (GTDB): domain Bacteria; phylum Pseudomonadota; class Alphaproteobacteria; order Caulobacterales; family Hyphomonadaceae; genus Hyphomonas. Next base: position 145,955 of record NZ_WGLO01000008.1, on the reverse strand, counting down.
GAGGGCTGCATCTCGAGTCCGATGATGAAGAGGAACATCACGACACCCAGTTCGGCGACATGCAGGATCGCTTCCGGTTCGGTGAACACCCGGAAACCAAAAGGGCCGATCACGAGGCCTGCGGCCAGGTAGCCGAGCACCGAGCCGAAGCCGATCCGTTTGAAGACCGGTACAGCCAGCACGGCCGAGCCCAGAAGGATGACGATGGCGCCGAGATCCGGCCCGTGGGATTCGACTGCCATGCGGGTCTCCTCGATCACCTGTGAACCTTACAGCGCCGCTGTGTTGTCGCAAACGCAAGGGGCGGAACGGACAATATTACATATCGTTGAGTTAGGACTTAGCAGGATTCTGGCTCATACTAGGCCGTCAGACCAAAAGGAGACGCTTAATGAACCCGTCACGCCGTCAACTTCTGGCCGGTACCGGCCTTACCCTTGCCGCCGTCTCACTCAGCGCCTGCGGCACGATCATGTATCCCGAACGCAAAGGCCAGATCGACGGCAAGATCGATCCCACGGTCGCGATCCTCGACGGCATCGGCCTGCTCCTGTTCCTTGTCCCGGGCGTGATCGCCTTCGCGGTCGATTTCTCGAATGGCACGATCTACCTGCCAGGCAGCGGCCGCCGCTCGGACGCGACCGAGGTGAAGGAGGTGGCCTTTGCCGGTGACCTGACCGAAGCCCGCCTCAACAGCGTCTGGACCGAAACCTACGGCTACAAGGCCCCGTTCGCGATTTCGGACCTGGTAAGCCGTCCGGTCGAGAGCCCGGCCGTGCTGCGCGCCGAGCTGACCCGTCATGCCGGCGAACAGGTCTTCGCGGGCTGATCCGCTGTCGCCAATTGGAATCCGGCGCGGGCTGGACTAGGCAAGAGCCGCATGACCCAAGCCCCTGCCCTGTCCGTGCTGATTCCCTTCTTCAACGAAGCCGGCAACGTGCACCCCGTTCTCGACGAGGTGCACGCTGCGCTTTCGGGCATCGATTTCGAGATCGTCTGCGTCAATGACTGTTCGGGCGATGCAACCGGCGCCGAGCTGGCCGAGGCCATGGCAATGCGGCCGGGCACGGTCCGTGTGCTGACCCACATCGCGCGGCGCGGGAAATCAGCCGCCCTCTTCACCGGTCTCCGGGAAGTGCGCGGCACCTGGGTGCAGCTGCTGGACGGCGACGGACAGAACGACCCGGCGGATACGGCCCGCATCTGGCACGCGCGGATTGCGCCCGGCGCGCCGCCGCGTCTCGGCATCATCGCCGGCAAGCGCAACAGCCGGAACGATTCCGGGTTCAAATGGGTCCAGTCGCGTGTCGCCAATGGCGTTCGCCGTTTCGTGTTGCAGGATGACGCGACCGATACCGGCTGCGGCTGGAAACTGATCCGTACGGCCGCTTTCCGCGACCTGCCCTTCTTCGCCTCGATGCACCGTTTCCTGCCGGCGCTGATCAAGCGAGCGGGCTGGGAGGTCAGCGAGGAACGCGTCAACGACCGACCGCGCCTGGCCGGTCAGTCAAAATACGGTTTCCTCGGCCGCCTCGGCGCTGGGATCTTCGATCTGATCGGCATGTTCTGGCTGGTACGCCGGGGCGGATACGGCGTCGCCGCCGAGTGGAACGATCCACGCGGCGGCTAGCCAGCTCCAGTTCAGTTCGGCCTAGTCGTCGCCATTACGGCGGCGGAACCCACCCTTGCCACTGTCACGCGGCTTGTCGCGGCTGACTTCCGGACGTGAGGGTGGCGCTGCCGCAGGGGGCGGAGGCGGAGGCGGCGAATAGGTTGCCGGGGGCGGATCGGACCGGCGGCCAGAGCCGCTATCGCTGCGTCCACCGCGATCTCCATCACCACCCCGGCCGCGCCGCCAGCCATCGCGGTCGCCCGGTGGATCTGAAACAACCGTAGACGGACCACCCAGCAGGCTGCCCGGTTCGCCATCGCGCAGGCGGCCGTCCGGACGCGGACTATCGGTTGGTGCCACAGCAGGCGTACCTGGCGAGAAACCGCCGCCGCTGCCGCGTCCACCCCGTCCGTCCCGGTCACCCCGTCCGCCGCGTCCCGTGCCGGGATCGGACGGTACGGGTGTGGTTACGCTATCGCGGCCACGCCGGTCACCGCCGCCCCGGCCGGGGCGCGGATCTGTCGGCACAGGCGCCACGGCGCCGGACCCACCGGCACCCGGACCCCAACGGTCGCCCGGAACATCCCGGCGCGGACGATCACCGCCGCCGCCCGTGTCACCCGGACGCCAGTCACCGCCTCCGTGGCCATCACCACGGCCGCCCCCATGACCGTCTCCGCGGCGATCGCGATGGTCGCGCCAGTCATCACTACCGCGCCAGCTCCAATGACCCCGCCGCCAATCGGCGCGGCGATAGTCCCATCCCGACCAGTAGGGATTGATCACCACCGGCCGCGGCAGACGGCGATAGGTGGTCGTGGTGTAGCGGATCGAGCCGCGCGGGCCCCAGGCGAAGCCGTAGGGATCGTAGCCCCAGGTCGGGCTGTAATAGCCGTACCGGTAGTAGTCCGACGAATATCCATAGTGTGAAACGCTGATTCCCCAGGAGCTGGCATAGCCATGGCTCCAGGTGTCGTAGCCGTAGACCTCATTGTCCGCGTATCGGATGTAGCCATACTTGTCGCGGGTGAACATGAGGCCATGCTGGGCCTCGGTATATTCAAAGACCGGACGCACCGAGGTGACCTTGCCGGCGAGACCGAACCAGCCGAGATCGCTGACATCCTCGCGGATGAACACGCAGCGGCCGGTGAAGTTCCAGTGCTCGCACAATTCCCATTGTCCGGCGAAGACCGCAACCGAACGCGCCCGGTCGCTGAAGCCGAGATCCTTAAGCGTACTGAAGGGATCGTAGACATCCCGCACATCACCATAGAAGTTCTCCTGGCTGAACAACGCGATGGCGGCCGGCGGATCGTCACCGCCGCGTCCATAGTCGGCCGCGTACTGCGCGAGCGCAGACGGCGAGGCGAGGAAAGCGGGAACCGTCAAGGCAACGACGGCGCGCAGGGATAAGCGGCGCATGCGGACTCCTTTCGTCCATTACACCGTCAAAATGACACGGGGGATATGAACCCTCCGCAACACGCGCCCGCCAAACTGCTATTCGTCGCCGGATTCCTCTTCGGGGCGAGTGCCCGGCTCGCTCCACATCTGGAGTTCCGGGATCATCACGCGCCGCGCCGCCATATCGACGACCGGCACATCCGCGCGGGTGAACGGCACGAAGACAGTCGATGGCAGGCCGGGCACCTCCACTTCGAGCAGGTCGCCGGACCCGAAATTCTGCACGGACCTGATCCGGCCTGCGGGCGCCTCTCCGCCGGCATAGACGTCCAGCCCGGCAAGATCCTCGATGTAGAACTCGTCTTCCTCGGCCGCCGGCAGGCGCGCGCGGGGCACGTACAGCAAGCGGCCGCGCAGCGCGTCCCAGTCTTCCTTCTGCTTCATTTCCTTAGGGCGGACGATGAAATGGTCCTTGCCGGGCCGGGCCGATTTGGGCGTCAGCACCACAGCGCCATATTCATCAGTCAGCGGCCCGTAGCCGAACAGGGCTTCGGGGTCGGCTGTGTAGCTCTTCACGCGGACTTCGCCGCGCACACCATGGGCGCCTTTGAGGACGCCCACGGCAATCAATCTGTCATCGGTCTTGGCTGGCATGCGCCGCTTCTAGCGGCAGAGCACGTCCGAGAGAACAGGGCCCGGTGCTTTATATGCGGCTTCGTCGAAACCGTTCTCCTGGCAGAAGCGGGTGGCCGCCCCGTCCCGGTTGCTGATGCGGGCACCGCGAACGGTCGGCGCCGGGAAGAAGACCGACTGCTCGCCTTCGAAGCCCCCTGCTCCGCCATGGCCCGGCGCCGGCACCGGCGGACGCCACGGGCCTTCGCGGCGGACGTCGTAGCGCCGGAACGAGGTGATCGCATCGTTCATTCCGATAGCGCTGAGATCGCTGACCGAGGCGTCGAGCAATTCGCACCGGCCGCGATAGTCCGCATGTTCGCAAACGAGCCAGGTGCCGCGATTGATCATCACCGAACTGGCGGTGTCGTTGAACCGGAACGGCGCGAAGCTCGCCTCGCCCTCGTCGAACCCCACAAAGGCGCCGCGATAGTTGCCGTTGGCGAAGAAGGTGATGTCATAGCCGCGCGGGCTGCGGTCATACGAGGTGAGCTGGGCCGAGGAGATGTTTCCGGACAGGCCGATCTCGCCGAGATTGCTGACTGTGCGATCGACATATTCGCAGTGGCCGCGCAGGCCGGAATCTGAGCAGAGCTGCCAGACACCGCCTTTCACTTCCACGCTGCGGGCCTTGTCGTTGAAGCGCAGGCTGGCGAAGCTCTGCTCATTGCCGACCAGGGTCACTGCCGTGCCGCGCAGGCTGGTGCCGGAATAGAAGGTGATCTCTGCCGGGCCGCTGGCCGGCGGCGGGCTGCGCCGATGGGCTTCGACATCGCTCTTCTGGGCGCTGGCGCCGGGCGCTGCAGCGATCACCAGGAAGGCAGCGGCCAGAAGGGTTTGAGCGAGAAAATCACGGGGCATGGCACAGTCTCCAGATAACGCGGACTGTTTTGCTGCCGCGCGCCTGAACGGCCCATGCGCGGGCCGTTGGCATCCGTTCACATGAAAAAGCCAGCGCCCCGGAGGGAGCGCTGGCTGTTCCAGACATGGCGATAATCGCCGGTCCGCTCAGGCTTCGGCAGACTCTTCAGCAGCCGGTTCAGCGGCAGCGGCGGCTTTGGCAGCGGCCTTGTCGGCGCGCTCTTTCGCGCGCTCCTGGGCTTTCTTGCCCGGGGCGCCCTTGTTCGGGTTGTTGCTGTTGGTCCAGGTGGCGACCGGCTTGCCGTCGACTTCGACTTTCGAGAGGAAGCGCAGCACGCGGTCGGTCGGCTGGGCGCCTTTCTTGATCCAGTCGGCAGCCTTGACGGCATCGACCTTCACGCGCTCGGCCGAATCCTTGGCGAGGCGCGGATCATAGGTGCCGATCTTCTCAATGAAGCGGCCGTCACGCGGCGCGCGGGCGTCGGCAACGACGATCGAGTAGAAGGGGCGTTTCTTGGACCCGCCGCGGGCGAGCCTGATTTTGAGTGACATGGGGATCTCCTGTTAAGTCTTGTCTCTCGGGGTTCTTGTTCTATTCGGCCTCATGGCCACGGATCTGTTCATGGTGGCGGATCACTTCCGCCACGATGAAGGCGATGATTTTCTCGGCGAAGGCCGGGTCGAGCCCGGACTCATGCGCCAGCGAGGTGAGCCGCGCGATCTGCTGGGCTTCGCGCGCCTTGTCCGCAGGCGGAAGATTGTGCAGCGCTTTCAGCTTGCCCACTTCCTGGGTCAGCTTGAAGCGCTCGGCCAGCGTGTGGATCAGGATCGAGTCCATGTTGTCGATGGACGCGCGCAGCTGGTTCAGCTGGAACAGGGCGAGGGTCTGGTCGGGGTTGGTCATTTCTTCTTGCTCCCGGGAAGGCCGGGCAGCGATCCGCCGCCGAGGCCGGGTAATCCGCCAGCGGACGGTCCGCCGAGACCCGGCAGGCCTCCGCCCATGCCGCCGCCCATCTTGGCCAGGTCAGCCGGGCTGATACCGGCCGCCTGCGCGGCGCCCATCATGCTCTTCATGCCGCCCTTGGTGCGCATCTTCTTCATCATGGTCGACATCTGCAGGTGCATCTTCAGCAGTTTGTTGACGTCTGACACATCCACACCGGCGCCGGCCGCAATCCGTTTGCGTCGCGAGGCGTTCAGCAGCGCAGGCTTGCGGCGCTCGGCCTTTGTCATCGACAGGATGATCGCTTCCTGACGCTTCAGCACGCGGTCATCGAGATTGGCGTTGGCCATCGCTTCCTTGGCTTTGCGCGCGCCGGGCATCATGCCCATGATGCCACCAAGTCCGCCCATGCGCTGCATCTGGCGAAGCTGGTCGGCGAGGTCGTCGAGATCGAATTCGCCCTTCTTAAGCTTCGCGGCCATCCGCTCGGCTTTTTCGGCGTCCATCTGCTCGGCGGCCTTCTCGACCAGCGAGACAATGTCCCCCTGCCCGAGGATGCGGCCGGCAACGCGCTTGGCATCGAAAGCGTCGAGACCGTCCAGCTTCTCGCCGACGCCGAGGAACTTGATCGGCAGGCCGGTGACCGCGCGCATCGACAGCGCCGCGCCGCCGCGTCCGTCGCCGTCCATCCGTGTCAGGACAAGTCCGGTCAGCGGCAGGCGTTCGTGGAAGCGGCGCGCCGTCTCCACCGCGTCCTGGCCGGTCAGCGCGTCGGCGACCAGCAGCACTTCTGACGGATTAGCGATGGCGGCGATCTCGGCCGCTTCGCTCATCATCTGTTCGTCGATCGAGGTGCGGCCTGCGGTGTCTAGGAAGAGGACGTCATAGCCGCCGATCTTGGCGGCCTGCACGGCGCGCCGAGCAATGTCCGCCGGCAGCTGGCCTGCGATGATCGGCAACGACGCAACGTTCGGCCCGGCCTGCTGCGCGAGGATCGCCAGCTGTTCCATAGCAGCCGGGCGGCGCACGTCGAGCGAGGCGACCAGAACGCGCTTCTTGCCGCGATCAGCGAGGCGCTTGGCAATCTTGCCGGTCGTTGTGGTTTTGCCCGAACCCTGAAGGCCGGCCATCATCACGACAGCAGGCGGAACATCGACGCGAAGATGGGATTCCGCTTCGTCCGCCCCCAGCATGTCGACGAGGGCGTCGTAGACGATCTTGATCACCTGCTGGCCCGGGCGGACCGAACGGATCACCTCTTCGCCCACCGCGCGGCTGCGGACGCTGTCGATGAAATCCTTCACCACCGGCAACGCGACATCGGCCTCGAGCAGCGCAACACGGATTTCGCGCAGCGCCTCGTTCACGTCCTTTTCGGACAGCGCGCCGCGACCGGTCAGGCCGTCGAAAATACTGCCAAGGCGTTCGCTCAGGGTGTCGAACATCGCTTCCGTCTCCTCATGACGCGCAAAGCCGAAAAGCCCCGCTGAGCGAAACTTCGCCGGGCGGGGGGCCCCGCTTGCCTCATGGGCCAGTCAGGGCGCGCTTATTGGATTGCGCGAGATGTGCGGCGCGTAAAGCACGCTGTATTCCACAGGTCAAGCCGTCTGGAGGGCCTCGACCCGGTCCTGGAGCAACGTCATGGCGGTACGAATCTCATTATCAACAAGGGCGTAGATCGCCATATTGGCCCAGGTGCCCTTGGCGGCCCGCATATAGCTGCGCAACACGCCTTCGCGTGTCGCGCCCAGCCGCTCCACCGATTTGGTGGCCGCCACGTTCTCCTCATCGATCTGGAATTCGATCCGCCGGATCCGGCAGAGCCGCGCCCGGGTAATCAGCGCCAGCGCGGTGGCCGCCGGCACGATCCCGCTGCGCATCGATTGCGGATGCCACTGATAGCCGATCCGCAGGCGCCGGTGGGTACGCGAGATATCGAGATACGCCGCCACACCCGCAAAGGCGCCATCCGACAGACGGGTCACCGCGAAGGGAATCGAGCGACCGTCCCGGGCGTCGGCCAGCGTGTGATCGAAATAGGCCGTAAAATTGGTCCCTGTCGGGATGACCGGCATCCACTGCCACATCGCCTCGACGGCGCCCGAGTCGGCCAGCGCAGCCCGGTGGGCCTCCGTCAGCAGGTCCAGCCGTACACCAGCAACCTCAAGTCCGGGCGCATCCAGTTTCATGGCGCAAGTCGTGCCATAATCGGGGCGGCCGGACAATTCACATGGGCGCGACCCGGGCACGCTGCCCGAAATGGCCGGAAGGCACTAAAAAAAGACCCCGCGGCACCTGGGTCCGCGGGGCTGGAGAGTCAGCAAGGGGATGGATGGTTTCTTATTCTTCCCGCCCGGACATCATCGAAAGGATGAACTGGAACAGGTTCACGAAGTTCAGGTACAGCGACAAAGCGCCCAGCGTCGTCGCGACCGCCATGGAGCGCTGGTCGCCCTGCAACGCGTAGTAATCGTTCTTGAGGCGCTGCGTATCGAACGCCGTCAGGCCCGAAAAGATCAGCACGCCGAGCAACGAGATCGCAAAGCCCAGCACCGAGGACGCGAAGAACAGGTTGACGAGCGAGGCAAGAACCAACCCGACAACGCCCATGAGAAGGAACGTCCCGAAGCCGGAGAGGTCCCGGCGGGTCGTGTAGCCCCACAGGCTCAAGGCGCCGAAGGCCGTCGCCGTGATGAAGAAGGCCTTCGCGATGGTCAGGAAATCAACGCCAACGCCCGCCCGCGCCGCCATGACCCACGCGCCCAGGCTCGCGCCGATGAGCGCCGTCACGGTCCAGTAGACGAGACCGGCCCCCAGCGGTGACGGACGCCGCATCGCGAAGGCCGAAACCAGCAGCAAGGCCAACGGGCCGAACATCACGACATAGCGCAGCGGCGTGCCGAACACGAGCGCAGAGAGGGCGTCTGAGCTTCCGATCGCGCCCGCAATCGCTGCGGACAGGACGAGGCCCATTGCCATCTTATTGTAGATGCCCAGCATGAAACCCCGCAGCCCGGCATCGACCGCCATATTGGCAGGCGCCGATGAACGCGCGGCGATGGACTGAAAGTCAGACACTGTTTGCTCCCTTACCTGACACACCAACGCCGGACAGTTTTGCCCGGCGTTGGAACATTGTTGTCGCGGCAGAGGTCGGCATTCAGCTCGAACGCTTCAAATACGAAATTCCTTCCGGGCCGATAGGATCCGGCTATGGGGCGCCCCTACTCCTCCGTCTTCGAAAACAGCTGGCGCGTCAGGTAGGTGAATTCGAGCGCCGAGCGTTTGGCGCGCGCTGTCTGGTCTGCCGCCGCCGCGTGGCCGCCGTCGGTGTTCTCGAAATAGAGGAAGGGCAAACCCGCCTCTTCGAATCGTTTCGCCATCTTCCGGGCATGACCCGGATGGACGCGGTCGTCCTTGGTGGAGGTCACGAAGAAGGGCACCGGATAGGGCTTTGAAGCCTCGAAGTTCTGATAGGGCGAGATCGTCTCGAGGAAGGCGCGCTCTTCCGGCACGTCCGGCGAGCCATACTCGCCCACCCAGGACGCGCCCGCCAGCAGCAGATGGTAGCGCAGCATGTCGAGCAGCGGCACCTGGACCACAACCGCGTTCCACAGATCCGGCCGCTGGTTCAGGATCACACCCATCAGGAGGCCGCCATTCGAGCCGCCCATGATGCCGAGATGCTCGGGGCTTGTGATGCCTCGCGCAACAAGGTCTTCGCCGACGGCTATGAAATCGTCATAAATGCGCTGGCGGTTCTGTTTGAGGCCGGCCTGGTGCCAGTTGGGGCCGAACTCGCCGCCGCCCCGGATATTGGCGAGCACATAGGCGCCGCCTTTCTCGAGCCACAGCCGTCCGGTGACCGGGCTGTAGCCGGGCGTCATCGACACCTGGAAGCCGCCATATCCGTAGAGCAGCGTCGGCGTCGTGCCGTCGAGCTTCATGTCCTCGCGGTGGACGATGAAATACGGCACCCGCGTGCCGTCCTTCGAGGTGGCGAAGAACTGGTCGACCCTCAGGCCCGCCGTGTCGAACTTGGCCGGCAGGCTTTTCAGCGTCGTCACTGCGCTGCTCGCAATGTCATAATTCAGCAGCGAGGACGGTGTCAGGAAGTCCTCGTAGTTGAGGAACACGGCCGTCTCGTCTTCATCCGCAAACGCGATGCCGACCTGTCCGGAGCCCGGCAGCTCGATCGGCGCCGTGGTCCATCCGCTGGCGGACGGTTCAAGACGCAGCACCTTGCCCACCACATTGTCGCTGATCGCCAGCAGGGCCGCGCCCTTGGCGACCGCAACCCCGTCCACCGCCTGCGTGGCAGAGGGACGGAAGGCCAGCTCCACCTTGGGCAGCTGGCGCTTCTTCAGGAAGTCTTCGAGGTTGAAAGCGACAAGATCCCCGGCCTTGAATGCGCCCCGACCTTCCGGCGTCCAGTCCTGCTGCAGCGAGAACAGGAGCTGGCCCTTGTAGACGCCATTGACCGAGACCATCGGCGGCAGCGGCCATTGCACCGCCGCCGTCTCACCGTCCGGGAACCAGAAATACTTCGACGTGAAGAAGGTTTCGGCCTGCACTGCGCCTTGCAGGACGCGGCCGTCTTCCAGCTTAATCGTCATCGGCCACACGCCGACATCGGTCGGCGCACCGCGGAGAAGTTCCGCAGCGTCTGCCAGCGGCGTACCGCGCGACCAGCGTTTCACAATGAAGGGATAGCCGGACTCGGTCAGCGTGCCCTCGCCCCAATCGGTGGTGACCAGCAAAGTGTCAGGGCTCGCCCAGGCGAGGCCTTGCTTGGCCTCGGGCGTGACGAACCCGCCGTCCACGAACGATTTCGTTTCAAGATCGAACTCGCGGTTGATCACCGCGTCCTTGCCGCCATTCGACAGTGAAATGAGGCAGCGATACGTGTCGCCCGCTTTCGGGCGGAAACAGTCCGCGCCCTTGTAGACCCAGTTCTGGCCTTCATCGGCCGCCAGTTTGTCGAAGTCGAGAATGGTCTCCCAGTCCGGCGTGTCGGTCGCATAGCTGGCCAGCGTCGTGCGGCGCCAAAGGCCGCGCACGTTGGTCGTGTCCTGCCAGAAATTGTAAACGAGACCGTCGCGCACGGTGCCATAGGGAATCCGCTCGCTGGAATTCAGCGCGTCGAGCGCCGCCGCTTCGAAACCCGCATAATTCGGATCGGCAGTCAGGTCGGCGAGCGTGCGCGCATTCTGCGCCTCGACCCAGGCGAGGGCATCTTTCCCTTCGACTGCTTCCAGCCAGAGATGGGAATCAGGATCGAAGGCAGCCGCTTGGGCCGTAATGTCTGGGGTCACGAGTGTCTCCGGGGTTGGACCTGCCACGCAGGCAGCGAGCGCGAAAGCGCTGAAGAACGCAAGAATGAGGCGCATGAGGAGTCCTGAGGGTTCCGGGATGCGCCCCCGGCAGCGGCAAGCGCAGAGCGCGTTTGATAATCAACGCGCCGTCGCACTGTAAATCCGCTCAAGGCAGCCGTTCGAGTATGATGCGCTCGACGAGGATGCCGCGCCGCTTGTTCGGCACGACCGGGCGCACGGCGATGTAGTCCACGCCCTGGTCGCCGACGACGGCCGGCACGTCATACTCGAAGCTGAAATCGGCAAAGTCCGGCTGAAGTGCGAACGTGTGCCATCCCGATTCGCCGGCGCGGCCGGTTGAATAGTTGACCTTCATCTCCATCGCGCCCTGGTTTTCGGCCGGGCGCGCGCGCACCGTCACGCGGAGCTTCCGGCTGGAGAATTGCTGTTCGATGTCGGGTGCCAGCCGGAAATGGGGGCCGAGCTCGGGCGCATCGGCCAGCGCATCGGCTTCGGCATCGATCTGCAGCACATACCGCTTGTCTGGCAGACGCTGCAGCCGCGTGCGGGCCTCGCCGCCGGCAATCACCTTATTCAGGTAAGCGCCTTCGATGACGATCCGGTCATAGCTGACCCCGTCGCCGGCCACGGCGCCGGTCGGCAGCTGGCCGATGCCCGGCTGGAGGCCGAGGAACACCATCAGGATTACCAGCAGGCCAGCCAGAGGAAAGAAGATCCGGTCGCGCATGCTGCTTTCCTCCGTCTCGGGCGCCTGCCCTGCTGGCCAAGCCTCGAGGCTCCTGTTAGCAGGGTCGCGGGCAGATTGGCGAGCCATTTGCAGCGCAGGACCTGCAACCGGGAGATTGCACCAGAATGACGACAAGCGCCCTTCGCCGCCGCGCCAAGGAAGCCCGCCACTGGCTTTTCGACAGCTGTTTTCCGCTCTGGGCGGAGCACGGGCTGACCCCGGCCGGCCTGTTTCCGGAGGTCCTGAGCCTTGACCATGACGAGCTGGACCGCGACCTGACCCGCGTCCGCGTCCAGGCGCGCCAGACCTATGTTTTCGCCGAAGCCTGGCGTCTCGGTTGGAAGCGCGACACGGCCGCCCGTCTTGTCCAGGCCGGCGTGTCGGTGCTGTCCGGGCCCGCCCTCGCCCAGACCGGCCTTCCCGGCCGCACCCTCCAGACCAACGGCGCTGGCCTCGCCGATGCCTCGGCCGATCTCTACGATACCGCTTTCGTGCTCTACGGCCTCGCTGAAGCGGCCCGCAGCGCCGATCTTGGCGACGCGCCGCTCGCGCCCGCACGCCAGATCCTCGCCGCGCTGGACCGGCTGGCCCGCGACCCGGTCCATGGCGGCTATGCGGAGGTCCTGCCCGCCCCCGCCACGCGCCTGCAGAATCCGCACATGCACCTGCTGGAGGCCTGCCTGTCACTGCACCGGTCGGACCCGGCCGGCGGCCATCTCAACCGCGCCGCTGAAATCATCGACCTGTTCGACACCAAATTCACCGCCGGCCCGGGCGGCCTGCTGGGTGAGAAATTCGCGGCCGACTGGTCCGCGCCGGAAGGCGACGCCGCCCGGATCGTCGAGCCCGGCCACCAGTTCGAATGGGTCTGGCTGCTGCACACCTGGTCGCGCCTCGTCCAGAAGCCGCTGCCGGAGGCGGCTGTCCAGCTCTACACGTTCGGCGTCTCCACCCTCGATGCCGCCGGGCGCGCCTGCCAGGAAGTCACCCGCGACGGCGCTCCCCACGACGCCTCGCGCCGCACCTGGCCCCAGACCGAAGCCCTGAAGGCCCACCTCACCCTGTTCGAACAGCGCGGCGAGGCCCGCTTTGCCGCCGCCGCCTGCCGCAGCTTCGATGTGCTGATGGATGAATTCCTCACCGAAGACGGCGGCTGGATCGACCATTTCAGCGCGGACGGCGCGGTACTCGCCAAGGACATGCCCGCCTCCACCGGCTATCATGTCGTGCTCGCCTTCGCCGAACTCATCCGCATCATGGACGCATGAAATCTTTCACTTTTGGAACGCATAAGGCGCCAACTTCCGCGCCCAACCGATCAGGATCCGCATGACCAAGCTTGTTCTTATCCGCCACGGACAATCCGCCTGGAACCTCGAAAACCGCTTCACCGGCTGGTGGGACGCCGACCTCACGGCACAGGGCGAAGCCGAAGCGCGCGCTTCCGGCAAACTGCTCGCCGAGCTCGACGCCGATTTCCGCGCCGGGTTCACCAGCGTGCAGACCCGCGCCATCCGCACCATGTGGCTCGCGCTCACCGAGATGAAGCGCGTCTGGCTGCCGCTGGAAAAGGACTGGCGCCTGAACGAGCGCCACTATGGCGGCCTCACCGGCCTCGACAAGGCCGAGACGGCGGCAAAGCACGGCGAGGAGCAGGTCCACGTCTGGCGCCGCAGTTACGACATCCCGCCCCCGCCGCTGGAAACCGGCAGCAAGTATGACCTGTCGACCGATCCGCGCTATCGCGGCATCGCGATTCCGAACACGGAAAGCCTGAAGACAACGCTAGAGCGCGTGCTGCCCTACTGGGACGCCCGCATCGCGCCCGAACTCGCCGCCGGCAAGGACACGCTGATCGCTGCGCATGGCAACTCGCTGCGCGCACTCGTCAAACACCTCTTCAAGGTGCCGGACGAAACCATTACCAGCGTCGAGATCCCGACCGGCAATCCCCTGCTGATCGAACTCAATACCAGCCTGAAGCCGGTCTCGGTGCGCTATCTCGACCAGGCCCGTGCACAGAAACTGCCGGCCCTGCCGTGAGCAAGCGCCGCGACCAGCGCCGCATGGGCCGCGCGCTGGCGCTGGCGGGACTCAACCAAGGCCTGACTGGGCCGAATCCGTCCGTAGGCTGCGTGATTACCGATGCCGCCGGCCATATCGTGGGCGAAGGCGTCACCGGCCATGGTGGCCGTCCGCATGCCGAAGAGATCGCGCTTGAGGAAGCCGGGGCCCGGGCCCGTGGCGGCACCGCCTATGTCACTCTGGAGCCTTGCCGCGAACGCTCCAGCGGCGCGCCGTCCTGTTCGGCAAAACTTGTCAACGCCGGCATTGCCCGCGTCGTAGTGGCTGTCGAAGATCCGCACCCGACCGCGCGCGATGGTATCCGTGTCCTTCGTGAGGCCGGCGTCGGCATCTTGATCGGGCCCGGCGCTCGGCGCGCCGCACGCCGCTATGCGTGGTTCCTTGCCAAGGCTGGAAACTGATCAGCCTACGAACGGTCCGGCATGGGCCCGGATCTTTTCATACAGCGCCAGCGAGTCGCGCTGGAACACCGTTTTGGTGAATTGCGCCTCATAACTTGCCCGGCCGCCCTCAACCAGCTTGGCCGCCAGCGATTTGTCATAGATCACCCGGCCAAGCGCCGAAGCGAGCGCGTCGACATCATTCTTGGCGATCAGCAATCCGTTGACGCCGTCCTTCACATAGGCCGCCGGGCCCACAGCATCAGCCGCCACCAGCGGACGCCCGGCCGCCCAGGCATCAACCGTCACCGTGCCGAAAGGCTCATAGCGCGAGGGGAATGCGACAACATCGCATGCCGCCAGCAGCGCGCCGCGATCATTGCGCCAGCCGAGAAAGCGTACGCGGTGATCAAGGCCGAGCTGCGTGCACTGCGCTTTGAGTTCCGCTTCAAGCGGCCCCTCCCCCGCGATCCAGACGAACAGGTCCGGCAGGCGCGCAGCCGCATCGAGCAGCGTGTCGAGACCCTTCTTCTCGTGCAGGCGCGCAAGCGCCAGCGCCACGGGCGCGGTCTCCGGCGTTGACTGGCGTTCGCGTGACGCCGGCGCGGCGCCTTCGAAATCGGCATAGGTGTGGATGATCACCGAGCGATCCTCGGGCACGCCCTGCTCGCGGATATGGCGAAGCAGGTCGATCGTCAGGCCGACATGCCATTCACAATTCCGGAAGCGCGAGAGCTTGTAATAGCCGCCATACCAGGCAATCGAGCGCGACCGGTAAGCGGCGGGCGCAAACTGGCCGGCGCGGCCCATCCAGTATTCGATTACATCCGGTTTGAATTCGGTGATCGCCGCGTCGATGATACGGCGGCTGGGAAACGGCCAGCTGGTATTGAAGGTCGCCGTCGTCACGCCGATGCCGGCGTCTTCGAACTTGCCGATCCGGAACGTATTGCCCGGCCGCGTCACGACATGCTGGGTCAGCCCCGCCTCGGCAAGGGCAAGCACGGATTCCAGCATGATATTCTCTGCGCCGCCCTCATCCGCACCGGCCATTACATGCATCACGCGCATCACTGTCTCCCACCCGTCATCGTTACCGGGGCCTTAAACCTGTAACTTTGCGATTAGCTGGGAAAGTGGCTGCGGGCAAACGCCGCTTGGCAGCCCGGCATGAACTGCCTAGACAGGCGCGAAGAAACCCCGGGTGACCTGATGGCCGCGTATCGCCTCTTCGGCGCAGAGACGTCTCCTTATTCGTTGAAGGTGCGATCCGCCCTTCGCTACAAGGGGCTCGCCTTCGACTGGGTCTCACGCTCGGCGAGCAATGAAGCAGAATTCCGCAAGAGCGCCGCGACCCCCACCGTGCCGCTGCTCCTGTCGCCGAACCATGCCCCCGCTCAGGATTCGACCCTGATCCTCGCCGCGCTCAATGCCGCGCACCCCGAACCGGAAGCGGTTCCGGAAGAGCCGGCCTGCGCCGCCTTGGCGCTGATCCTTGAGGATTATGGCGACGAGTGGCTCAACAAGTGCATGTTCCAGCAGCGCTGGGGCCAGCAGCCGGACCGCGACGCGGCCGCCTTGCGTGTTCTGATCCAGCTCAATGATGGCAAACGCCCGCGCGCCTTCAAGGCGCCGGCCAAGCAGATCGCCAGCCGGATGCTCGCCCGCCTGCCGCTGGTCGGCGCCGAACCGGACAATGCGCCGACACTTGAAAGCTCCTACCGCCGATTCGCGCTGCGCCTGAACACACACCTGCAAAGCCATCTCTTCCTCTTCGGCGGACGGCCGAGCGCGGCCGACTTCGCGATCGCCGCGCAGTTCCAGCAGATGCTGACCGACCCGACGCCTGCAATCTGGCTGAAGGACCGTGCGCCCTTCGTCGTTGCCTGGTGCGAACACATGGAAGACCCTAAACCGTCGGGCGGTTACCAACCGCTCGAAGAACTTTCGGCGACGCTGTTGCCGATCTTCGAAGGCGAAGTTTCACGCACCTACCTGCCCTGGACCTTCGCCAATGCGGCAAGCGCCTCCCGCGAGAAGAAGCGCTTCTCGGTAACACTCGATGACGGCCTGTTCGAACAGGCAACGCAGGCCTACGCAGCGCGCGCCTTTGCGTCGGTGCGGGCGGATGTCGCCGCGCGCATGGGCGACCCCGCCCTACCCGCCTTCCTCGACGCAGCGGGCGCGCTGACTTACTTCCAGCAATAGGCCAGGCCGAGGGGGCGTCGATTGAAGGTTCTGGTTCTTGGCGGATACGGCCTGATCGGAACCGCGATCACGCGGAAACTACTGCGCGTTGGCCACGCCGTCACCGGCCTCGGCCGCTCCGCCCGCAAGGGCCGGATGGCCGCGCCGGCAGCAGACTGGATCGAGGCCGACCTTTCACGCCTTCTGACCACGGACGATTGGCGCGCGCTCCTTTCGGGCTTCGACGCGGTCATCAATGCGTCCGGCGCCTTGCAGGATGGGCTGCGTGACCGCGTAGCCGCCGTACAGAGCCAGTCGATCCAGGCGCTGATCGGTGCCTGCGAACAGGCCGGTGTGCGCACCTTCGTGCAGATTTCCGCGCCCGGCGCCGGCCCGGAGGCAGACACGGCCTTTTTCCGGACCAAGGGCGAAGCCGACCGCGCGCTGAAAGCGAGCGGCCTGCGCTGGGTGATCTTCCGGCCCGGACTGGTTCTCTCCCCGCACGCCTATGGCGGCACGGCGCTGCTTCGTCAGTTGGCGGCGTTTCCGCTGGTCCAGCCCCTCGTGCTGGCCGGATCCCGGATCCAGACCGTGCATGTGAACGATGTGGCGCAAGCCGTGTCGCTGGCATTGGAACAGGACCTCACCGCGATCGATGCGGATCTCGTTGAGCCGGAAGCCCACCGGCTGGAAGACCTTGTCGCACGCGTGCGCCTTTGGCTCGGCTTCCGGCCAGCGCGCGCCGTGCTGAAATTGCCGGTATGGGCGGGCCGGACCCTTTCGCTGTTCGCGGATATAGGCGGCTGGCTTGGCTGGCGGTCTCCGCTTCAGTCGACCGCGCTGAAAGTCCTGCAATCGGATGTGCGCGGCGATCCGACGGTCTGGGAAGCTGCAAGCGGACAGGGCCTGCGCGGCCTTGACGCGTCGCTGCAGGATCTGCATTCGACCCTGCAGGAGCGGATCTACGCCCGCGCCATGCTGGTGTTCCCGGTCCTGCTGCTGACCCTGTCCCTGTTCTGGGTCCTGTCAGGCGTGATCGGCCTTGTCCGCAGCGAGACGGCACTGGCGGTGCTGGACGGGGCCCTGCCCGCGCCGCTGGCTGGGGCGGCGGTGATCGGCGGCGGTCTGGCGGACTGCGCCATCGGCGCCGCGTTGCTTTTCCGGCCTTTTACCCGTCTTGCCTGCGCGGCCGCCATCGGCCTCAGCGCCGCCTACCTCGCCGGCGCGACGCTATTCGTGCCCGATCTCTGGCTGGACCCGCTCGGCCCGATGGTGAAGGTTCTTCCCGCCATGGCGCTGGCACTGGTGACGGCGGCCCTGACGGAGGAGCGATGATGGAATGGGTTCACCTCCTGCGCTGGGCGCACATCCTGAGCGCGACCGTGCTGATCGGCACCGGCGCCGGAATCGCCTTCTTCATGGTGATGGCCCACCGCACGCGCGACGCCCGGATCATCGCGCACACAGCCGCGGTGGTGGTCATCGCCGACTGGATTTTCACCGCGTCTGCCGTTGTCCTTCAGCCCGTGACGGGCGCGCTACTGGCAGGCGCGATGGGCTGGCGGCTCCATGAATTCTGGATCGTGGCCTCGCTGGGACTGTACGTCCTGATCGGGGCCTTCTGGCTGCCCGTCGTCTGGATCCAGCACCGGATGCGCGATCTGGCGCGGGCGGCGGCCGCCTCGGGCGAGGCCCTGCCGGAGGCGTATTTCCGGCTCTACCGGATCTGGTTTGCCTGCGGTATTCCGGCCTTTGCCGCGATCCTTGTCATCGTCTGGCTGATGATCACCCGGCCGACGGTTGGCTGAAACGAAAAACCCCCGCAGGAGGGGCTGCGGGGGTTCGTCCGGGTTCGGAAGGTTTACGCTCAGGCGGCGTCAGAGGCCTTTTTCTTGCCGATCAGGCGCGGCTCGTTGGACACGGCCGGGGCGCCGATCTCGATCTTGCGCGCTTTCTTTTCTTCCGGGATCTCGCGGATGAGCTCGATCCGGAGCACGCCGTGCTCGAGGTTCGCCCCGGTCACGATTACGTGATCGGCAAGCTGGAACCGGCGGATGAAGCTGCGCTGGGCAATGCCGCGATGGAGGAAGTTGCGGCCGGGGGCGTCTTCGGTCTCGGCTTTCTTGCCGGCGACGGTCAGAAGGCCTTCCTTAGTTTCGATGTCCAGCTCGGCTTCGGTGAAGCCGGCGACGGCGATGTCGATCGCGAAGGCATTTTCGTCAACGCGCTCAATGTTGTAGGGTGGATAGCCCTGCGTGCCATCGAGGCGGGAGGCCTGGTCGATCATGCCGGCGAGGCGGTCAAAGCCAACCATGGTGCGGTAAAGGGGGGTGAGGTCGATAGTGCTCATTTTGATATCCAGTCCTTTCGCTTCAAGCGACTGTGGACGGTCCATACCGTCCGGATTGAGGTTCGGCAGTTTCCGCATGGCCAGCCCGTAACACGGCACTGGCAGGAGACTCCCGGTCACGGCCCGATGCCGGCGCCGTGACAAAACCTATTTGGGTAGCGTATGGGGTCTATCAAGAGCCCCCGTAATGGAGACTGACAATGAAAAACCTTGTGTTCATCGCCGCATCGGCCTTCGCATTGGCCGCCTGCACACCGGCCAAGACGCCTGCGCCCGCCTCCGTGGAAGCCGAAGCCGTAGTTGAAGCGCCCTTGATGACGCTGCAGGAGGCGGTCGCCTCGGACCTGCGCAGCGAACAGGAAAAGGCCCGCGACACGTGGCGCCATCCGGTCGAAACACTCGAATTCTTCGGCCTCCAGCCGACCCAGAAAGTGGTCGAGGTCTGGCCCGGCGGCGGCTGGTACACCAACATCCTGGCGCCCTGGATCGGATCGGGCGGCGGCACGCTGGTGGCAGCCGGCTTCGACGCAGCCGCGATCGAGGACCCCGAGCGGCGCGCGCGCACCGAGGAACGCCTCGCCGAATTCAAGGCGGCCTATGCCGATCCGAAATTCGGCAACATGGAATATACTGTGTTTTCAGCCTCTTCCGGCCCGCTGACCGAGCCCGGCACGGCCGACGCCGTGCTGACCTTCCGCAATCTGCACAACTGGATGGCCTCCGGCTATGCCGAGAAATTCTTCGCCGATGCCTATGACGCGCTGAAGCCCGGCGGCACGCTGGGCGTGGTGGAACACCGCCTGCCCTCGACCCATGCGCAAGACCCCAAGGCCTCCAGCGGCTATGTGCACGAGGACTATGTGAAGGCTCTGGCAGCTGCGGCCGGCTTCGAATTTGTCGAATCGAGCGAAGTCAACGCCAACCCAGCCGACACGGCCGACCACCCGTTCGGTGTATGGACCCTGCCGCCGAACAACGCCGCTGCAGACCGCGACGGCAACACGCCGGACGATTTCGACCCGGAAAAATACAAGGCCATCGGTGAGAGCGACCGCATGACCCTGAAGTTCCGCAAGCCGGAATAGGGCCCGCGATCCACCCCTGAACCCGTCCACAAACCGTCCACACGCGTGTGGACGGTTTTCGTGTTTTGGGGCTCTGGCATGATGCCCTAGGGCATTGGCAAACGTCCGGAACCGGGAGAGTCCGGTCATGGGCTGGCGCCGATCGGGAGGTCCTGTTTTGGCCCGTTCCGTTCATTTAGCCAGCCCAAGCTATCGCGCCCTGTTCACGCTCCCGGTTCAGTTTCTCCATAGAGCGCCTGAATGGTAGCAATGTCGGCTTCGAGCGTCGGGCTGTTTGGTTCGTTGCGGCGCCATAGCCGCTCCGCCTGCGTCAGGTTCCACCCTGCCTTGCGAGCCGTTTCGATATGCCTGCGCGCATCTGTGTCGCGTCCAAGCTGCATCGAGATGTGGGCCTTTAGGACGTGAAGCGGCGGATGTGCCGGATACAGATCTAGGCTTTCGTCAATGGCCGAATTCGCCTCTGCCCAGCGCTCAAGTCCTGTGTAAGCGCGGGCTTGCCCATACTTGATAGCCCACATCAGGTATGAGCCGGGCATCAGACGTTCCGCCGTATTGCAGTGCGACAATGATTCCGCATGACGATTGAGCATCGCGCAAGCGGCGCCATGAATCAGGTGCAAGAAGCCGCTGCCCGGCGCCTTGCGCACGGCGCGTCGAGTGTAGCGCTCGCCTTCCTCGGGAGAGCCGGTGAAGCATAGGGCTTCCCCGACCCAGCAGAGCACAGGCGCATCGTCCGGCGCCAGGTCCAGCGCGCGCTTTGCGATGGCACGAATCCGCTGGACCTCCGCCGGGTTGTCTGGGCTAAATAAGTACGCGTCGGAGAGCGCAGCAGCGAGATTGGCATGTCCCGGCGCGTAATCCGGCGCGATGGCGACGGCGCGTGCGGCTTCTTGAATGCCACGCTGCAAAGCGGCAGAGTCGTATTCGCGATACACTGACATGCTGCGCGCCACTGCTTCCCAAGCGGTAATGTCGGCAGGTTTCTTGAGCGCCCTTTCCATCTCCTGACTGTAAACCTCAACATCGAGGCTGGCGGCTATGTCTGTGACCAACTCCTCCTGAAGCTCGGCAAGCTCCGACAACGGACGATCGAACTTCGCGGTCCATATTGCTGTGCCTGTCTCCGCCTCCAGCAACTGTGTGGTGACGCGCAGATTGGCACCTACGCGACGCACATTGCCTTCGAGCAGATAGCGCACGCCCAACTGGCGTCCAAGCGCTGCTACGTCAGTAAGCGCAGCGCGTTTGAGCATCGCGGTGGCGGTTGAGCCCAGCACACGGACGTTTACAGCTTGCGAAAGCGCCGAAATCACATCCTCTACCATGCCCTCGGCGAAGACCTCGTCCTCGGGAAGGCTGGAGCGATTGGTGAAGGGCAGTACCGCCAGCGACGGCGCCGACCCGCTCTGGCCGGGCTTGAGGGTTTCCTGGACCGTGGGCGCCGCGAGCGGAGTGGCCGGGGCTTCTGCCGCTGGTGCGGGTTCCTTCGACACAAGGCGCTTCACGTCCTCCAGAAACGCGACCCATGCCCGGTCCGTTGCATCCCCCGTCCAGTGGCTCAGCTCCGCCGTCTGCGTCAACTCAAACATGATCGGTCGTTCGCAGGGCTCGATCATGCAGGGAACAAGGGTCTTGTTGCGGTCCGCAAGCGTCGCTTCGGCGCGCACCCACCGGCTCTCGACCGACTTCTTCGACCAAAGAACAACGACAGCCTTCGCTGTCTTAAGGGCCTTCTCGGTAACCTGGTCATAGGCCTCGCCCGTCCGGAGGCCTACATCCCACCAGACCTTGAAGCCCTGCGCCTCGAACGCTGCCGCAAACAGCTTCGCCCGCATCTGATCCTCGCGGTTGTAGGAGAGGAAGATGTCGGTCACGCGCGCCCCATAAACGTTCAGCATAACTGCTAGCTCATGCAGAAAAGCCGGTCGAGGTCGCGGGCGTTCGCCGGTGGGTGCCGATGGCCGGTTTTCGGCGATTTCCGTCCAATGGGCTGGGGCGAGAGTGGCATGTTGGGACGGAAGTAGTCTGGAGGCTGGTGATGCCCTCTCCGCAGGTGGCTGCTTTTAGGGGTGGGCGTCGACGCCCTCCGTCAGCCGGCTTTGCCGGCTGCCACCTCCCCCGCTCACGCGAGGGAGGACAAGAGGGCGCCGAGGTTTGACGCAGCGTGATGGCTGCGGGCGACTATACCCGGGTGCGACATTCATGCATCAATGTGGCGGAAGAAACCCGGATGCCAAAGCGCCCGGACGAGGGAGGAGACCGCCATGGCCGTTTCGGCAAAGGACACGTTAACTGAACGCCAGCCCATCGACGCGCTGATCGTCGGCGCGGGATTTGCCGGCATGTACATGCTGCACAAGTTGCGCGGGCTGGGCTTCAACGCCAAAGTGGTGGAAGCGGGCAGCGGCGTGGGCGGCACCTGGTACTGGAACCGGTATCCCGGCGCGCGCGTCGACATACAGAGCCTGGAATACAGCTTCGGGTTTGACGAAGAGCTGGAACAGGAGTGGCGCTGGTCCGAACGCTATGCGCCACAGCCGGAGCTGCTGCGCTATGCCGAGCACGTGGCCGAACGGTTCGACCTGAAGCGCGATATCCAGTTCAACACAAAGGTGACCGCGGCGCACTGGGATGAGGCCGGGCAGGTCTGGAATGTCCAGACGGATGCCGGCGACCCGGTGCGCTGCCGCCACCTGATCCTGGCGACCGGCTGCCTGTCGATCCCGACGGACGTCACCTTCCCCGACCTCGACACGTACAAGGGCGACATCTACCGCACTTCGCGCTGGCCACATGAGGGCGTGGACTTCTCCGGCATGCGCGTCGGCATCATCGGCACGGGCTCGTCCGCGATCCAGTCGATCCCGATCATTGCGCAGCAGGCGGATCATCTGACCATATTCCAGCGCACGCCGAACTATTCGATGCCGGCCCATAACGGCCCGATCCCGCAGGCCGATTTCGAAGCCTGGGCGAAGGATCCGCGCGCCTATCGCGCCGCTTCCAAGGACACGGTGGGCGGGTTCCAGAACGAGGCCTCCGAAGCGCTCGCCACCGAAACGGCGCCCGAAGAGATCAAGGCGGAGCTTGAGCGCCGCTGGGCCTGGGGCGGCTTCCGCATCCTCGGCGCGTTTGCCGATACGTCCATCGACCCGGAAGCCAACCGCATCGTGCAGGACTTCATCGCCGGCAAGATCCGCGAGCAGGTGTCCGACCCCGCGGTCGCCGACCTGCTGACGCCGAAGGATCACCCGTTCGGCACGAAGCGGCCCTGCGTCGACACCGGCTATTACGCCACCTTCAACCGCCCGAATGTCGAGCTGGTGAACCTGCGCGCCGAGCCGCTGGTAGGGTTCACGCCGGAAGGCATCGAAACCTCGGCGAAGACCTACGCATTTGACGCCGTCGTGCTCGCCACCGGGTTCGATGCGATGACCGGCGCGATTGACCGCATCGACCTGCGCGGTGTCGGCGGCCGGCGGATCAAGGACCACTGGGCGGAAGGGCCGCGCACCTATCTCGGCGTGATGGTTGCGGGCTTCCCGAACTTGTTCACCATCACTGGGCCGGGGAGCCCCTCGGTGCTGACCAACATGATAAACTCCATCGAACAGCATGTCGAATGGATCGCCGATTGCCTCGTGGCGCTGAAGCAGCGCCAGCAGACGAGCATCGAGGCATCCGAAGAGGCAGAAGCGGCGTGGTGCCGGCATGTGGCCGAGGCGGTGACGCCCTCGCTGCTGCCGCAGGCCAACAGCTGGTACATGGGCGCCAACGTGCCGGGCAAGCCGCGCATGTTCATGCCGTATGCGGGGGGGCTGAACACCTATACCGAGATCTGCAACCAGGTAGCGGCGAAGGATTATGAGGGCTTCATCATCCGCCAAGGTGACCGCATGCTGTCGGAGTCGCGCACCTTCACCAGCCATCCGCCCATGGGCGAGATTCCCGAAAAGCTGATGCCGATCATCGTGGAGCGGCTGACCGCAGCGGGGCTGATGCCCTCCCCTGAATAGGACGAGACGGGCCGCGCCCGCCGCGCGGCCCGTCTGACCCGGCCCGAAACCGTCCGCACCCGCGTGCGGGCGGTTTTGTTTTCCGGGGGGAGAATCCGGATTGACGAACGAACCGACTGGTTGGTATGTTTTGGGCGAGGGAGACTTCCATGGGCCGAACAGCAAACCCGGCAACCCGCGACGGCCTGATGGAGGCGGCGTTCGACCTGGTGCGGGCCAAGGGGCTGGCGGCGACCAGCGTGGACGAGATCTGCGCGGCGGCGAGCGTGTCGAAAGGGGCGTTCTTCCACCACTTCAAGAGCAAGGAGCAGCTGGCAGCGGCGGCAGCGGACCACTGGTCCGAGACGACGGGCCGGATGTTCGAGGCGGCACCGTATCATGACGCGGACGATCCGCTCGACCGGGTGCTGGGCTATATTGCGTTCCGCGCGCAGCTGATCGACGGCGCGCCGCAGGCCTTCACCTGTTTCGTCGGCACGATGGTTCAGGAGGCCTATGCGACGAGCCCGGCGGTGCAGGCCGCGTGCTGGAACAGCATTTCGGGCCACGCAGAAAGGCTGGTGGAGGATATCGAGGCCGCCGTCGCAAGATACGGCATCGATGCGGACTGGAGTGCGCGGAGCCTGGCGCTGCATACGCAGGCCGTTTTGCAAGGCGCCTTCATCCTGGCAAAAGCCAGCGGCGAGCCGGAGGCGGCGCGGGACACGGTGCACCATCTGAAACGCTATGTGGAACTGCTGTTCGGGCGCACAGGCCGCGCATGAGACGGATCACAATCCTTGAACACGTCTCGCTGGACGGCATCATCCAGGCGCCGGGCGGGCCGGACGAAGACCGCGATGGCGGCTTTGCGCATGGCGGCTGGGCGGCGCCGCACGATGACCCCGCCGGCGGCGAGGCGATCGGCGCGGCGCATGGCGATCGGTTTGACCTGCTGATCGGACGGCGGACGTATGACATCTGGGCGGGCTACTGGCCGCATTCGCAAGGTCCGATGGCGGACCAGATCAATGGCGCCACGAAGTATGTGGCAACGCACCGGCCAGAGAGCCTCGCCTGGGGCCCCGCGGAAGCGTTGGGGCCAGACCTTGCGGCGGGGATCCGGCGCATCAAGGACACGAAGGGTCCGGACCTGATTGTCTGGGGAAGTTCTTCGCTGACCTCGCTGCTCATCAGCCAGCAGCTCGCTGATGAGGTGATCCTGATGATCTTCCCTGTGCTGATCGGCACCGGCAAACGCCTCTTCGGTGGCGGCGAAGCGCCGGCCGAACTCAAACTGATCCGCAGCCGGACGGGCGAGTCCGGCGTGATCGTCAACACCTACACGCCCGCCGGCCCGATGCGGACCGGCGCCTACTGACCTCCTTTTCCCAGAACGGAGACTTGCCATGACCGACACTTCCACCCGCACTGCCGCCAATTACGCGCTTGAGCTCAACCGCGTGCTGGACGCGCCCGTGAAAAATGTCTGGCGCTGCTGGACCGAGCCGAAGCTGATGGAAGACTGGTTCTGCCCGAAACCGTGGCGCGCGACTGGCATCTCCATCGACCTGCGGCCGGGCGGCGAGATGACCGCCATGTTCCGGGGGCCGGACGGCGAGTCGTTCCCGCAGGCGGGCGTCTTTCTCGAAGTCGAACCGATGCGGCGGCTGGTCTCGACGGACGCCTTCCGCGCCGGATGGGTGCCGTCCGACCGACCCTACATGGTCACGGAAGTCCTGCTCGCCGATGGCGGCGAGGGGCGCACGCAATTCCTCTGGCGGGCGCTGCACTGGACCGAGGAAACCCTGAAGGAACACGAAGCAATGGGCTTCGAGGCCGGATGGGGCGCGGCCACCGATCAGCTTGAAGCGCTGGCGAAAAGCCTGTAACGCGCGCGGCCATGCGACACCTGTTTGCCAGCCTGATCGAAGAGACGCCGGTTGGCGACGCGGCCTTGCGTGAAAGTCTGGAGCGCGCGATCTGGGTGCTGTCGGATGATGACGTGGCGGGCAATGCCTGGTGTGAGGCCGAAGGCTATCCGGGCTATACGTCTTACGCTTCGCTGGACGACCTGCCGGAACGGTTTCCGGAATTTGCGGCGCTGAAGAAACATCTCGACAAGGCGGCCGCCGCTTATGCGCGGGCACTGCACTGGGACATGGCGGGGCTGAAGCTGGAGCTCGACGCCCTCTGGGTTAACATCCTCGGTGAGGGCGGGCACCATTCGGGCCATATCCATCCGGGCTCGGTGATTTCGGGCACGTATTATGTGTGCGTGCCGGAGGGCGCCGGACGGCTGAAATTCGAGGACCCTCGCCTCGCAATGATGATGGCGGCGCCGCAACTGGTGGACGATGCACCGGAGGCGGCGCGGCGGTTCGTCTATGTTCAGCCTACGGAGGGCCATTGCCTCTTGTGGGAAAGCTGGCTGCGGCACGAGGTGATGCCGAGCATCAGCGAGGACGCGCGTATTTCGGTGAGTTTCAATTATGCTGCGAGGCGGACCGCATGATCCTCGTCACCGGTCACGTACTGACGACGCCGGAAACGGCCGGCGAGATCACGCGGCTTTGCGTGGCGCATTCGGTGCGTTCGCGAGCCGAGCCGGGATGCATCGCGCACAATGTTCATGTCGATTGCGAGGATCCCTGGCGGCTGGTGTTCGTGGAAAAGTGGGCGGACATGGACGCGCTGAATGCGCACTTCGCGGTGCCGGAGAGCCTTGCTTTCGTGAAGGCGATCCGCGCGCTTTCGCCGGAGCCGACCGCGATGCAGATGTTCGAGGCGGCGGAAATGCACCCCTCCCGTTAACCCTTCTGGTGGGCGCGGGACCTTGACGTTTATGCTGCGGCGCGTCATCGGAGCGCCGAACCTCCTGCCCTCCCACGCCGAAGGACTTTGTCGCGCCATGGACCTTTCCAAGATCAAGACCGGACACAACCCGCCGGACGATGTGAACGTGCTGATCGAGGTGCCGCTGGGCGGGGATGCGATCAAGTACGAGATCGACAAGGAATCCGGTGCGATGTTCGTGGACCGGTTCCTGTACACCGAGATGCGCTACCCGTGTAATTACGGCTTCGTGCCCCATACGCTGAGCCTCGACGGCGACCCGATCGACGTGATGGTGGTGGGCAACCGTCCGCTGGTGCCGGGCTCGGTGCTGCGCGTGCGCCCGGTCGGCGTGCTGATGATGACCGACGACAAGGGCCAGGATGAGAAAATCCTCGCCGTGCCGCACCCTAAGCTGACCGCCTATTACGACAAGATCGCCACCTATCACGACCTGCCGCAGACCCTGATCGACAAGGTCCAGCACTTCTTCCAGCACTACAAGGATCTGGAACAAGGCAAGTGGACGCGCGTGGACGGCTGGTACGGCGTCGACAAGGCGCGCGAGCTGATCCGCGACGCGGTCGAGCGCGGCAAGACCGAGAAGTAAGCCAGACACCGGAGCGCAGCCTTTGGACCTGTCCGTCTGGGTTGCGCTGCTGATGCTGTTCATCGCGGGCGGTCTGACGCCCGGCCCGGCCGTGATGCTGGTGATGAGCACGGCGCTGCGCTACCGCGCGCCGACCGCGATGATTGCGGGCATGGGCGTGGCCGCGGCGAATTTCGTCTGGATCACGCTGGCCGCGACGGGCCTTGCCGCGTTTGCCGCCAGGTTCCCGTCCCTGCTGATCGGCCTGAAGGTTGCCGGCGTCGGGTTCATTGCCTGGCTCGCCTGGACAATTGCGACTTCCGACCCCGACCGGCCGCGAGCCCGCGCAGAAGATGCGCCGCCACGCGGGCGGCTGTTCCTGCGCGGCGTCGGGCTGCAACTGATGAACCCGAACGCGCTGGTATTCTTCGGGCTGCTGTTGCCGTCCTATTTCGATGTGACGAAACCTGTGGCGCCGCAAGCGTTGGTCATGCTGGTGACGATCACGGCGTGCGAACTGTTCGGACTGGCCGTCTATGCCTGGCTGGCGGATACAATGAATGCGCGCTTCCAGTCACCCACATTCACGCGCTGGTTCAACCGAGCCGCTGCCACGGCGATGCTTGTCGCGGCGGTGTTCGCGTCGGTGATGACCGGGAGATGAGCGGAATGGTGGAGACGAGGAGGATCGAACTCCCGACCTCGGCATTGCGAACGCCGCGCTCTCCCAGCTGAGCTACGTCCCCATTCCGGCGGCAGATATAATCGGCCCGGCGAGTGTTTGGAAGAGGCGGCCCCCGGGACGTTGCGTCTCACGCCGGGCGGCGCGTTCAGGGGGCGACGATCTCGAAACGCCGGGTTTTGGGGTTCCGCCAGTGCAGTTCGCCGTGCTTGATCGCGAACCACGCGCCGTGGAGTTCAAGGTCGCCCTTCTGGACGGCTGCGGCGACCCAGGGAAAGCTCATCAAGTTGGCGAGCGAGGTTTCGATGCCTTCGAGCTCGAGCGCGAATTGCGGGTTCACCGAGCCGCTTTCGCGGACCCGGTCGCGGGCCTCATCCAGCAGCTTCACCCAGGGGGCCACGAATTCGCCGATCAGCGGGCTCTTATCGTCAGACAGGGAAGCCGAAATGCCGCCGCAGCCGCCATGGCCCATCACCACGATATGGCGCACCTTGAGGACGCGGACCGCGAACTCGAGGGCCGAGGAGACCCCGTGCAGACCGCCATCCGGCTTGTAGGGCGGCACGAGGTTCGCGACGTTGCGGACGACGAACATCTGACCCGGCGCAGCGTTGAAGATATCCGACGGCTCTGCGCGGCTGTCAGCGCAGGCGATCAGCATGATGTCCGGGTCCTGACCCTCGCCGAGTTCCCTGTAAAGCTGGGCCTGTTCAGCGTAAACGCCCGCACGAAAGCGCCGGTAACCAGCGATCAGGTCGTCGACCGTTTTCATGCTCGTCTCCTGAAGTCTCGACGCGCGAGATAGGCAATTCCTGTTACGGCGCAAGCAAATTCGAAACCTATCGCACTTAGAACGGAACGGTCAGTATCGCCCCGCTGCCGATTCCGGCTATAACCGCGCGGGGGATCAAGGAGCCCAAGATGAATACGCCGACCGATGCGCAAAATCCCGCCCCTGCTCCGGCAGCGGCCAAGTCCCGCAAGGGGCCGACGCGCAGCGAAGTGTCGAAGTCGGCGATCCTCGAAGCCGCACGCGAAGAGATGGCGGAAAACGGCTGGCGCGGGTTCAGCGTCGACTCGGTGGCCAAGCGGGCGAGCGCTTCGAAACAGACGATCTATCGCTGGTGGCCCTCGATCGGCGCGATGTGCGTCGATGCCGCCCTCGCCCTGATCCCCGATGCGCCCGAAGGCGGACGCGACCCGCAGGAGCGCATCACCGCGCTGATCATCCCGCTGGAAGCGGCAGCCCGGACCGGCCATGGCCATGCAGTGCTGCGTGTGGCGCTGCTGGCGGCCGCCGATGACAAGGATGCCGGCGAAGTCTGGCGCGCCTGGGTCGGGCGTGACATCCGACAGCCGCTG
Source organism: Hyphomonas sp. (assembly GCF_016125515.1). Classification (GTDB taxonomy): domain Bacteria; phylum Pseudomonadota; class Alphaproteobacteria; order Caulobacterales; family Hyphomonadaceae; genus Hyphomonas. The sequence continues at coordinate 116,847 of NZ_WGLO01000008.1, read as the reverse complement.
CGCATGATCCTGGCCGAACTGGCCGCCAAGCGCGTGATCCGACGCGACTTCGAGCTCGACGATGTGATCGAGCAGCTGCTCGGGCCGATCTTCCACCGCCTCACGATCATGCGGGCGCCGGTCAAGGACGGGTTCTGCGCCGACCAGTCGGCAGCTTTCCTGCGCACCTACGGCGCAATCTGAACTTCTGAACTCGTCCAGCAGGCCCGCAGGCGCGCTTTCGCCTGCGGCGCGAAGACCGTTGTGGGCCTCGGAGGATCATGGTAATAACTGACTGGTCAGTTATTTAACAGGTTCACACGATGCGGCGGGCAAGAAGTGACGATGCCAAGGACCAGCGGCGCGAGTTGCTGCTGTCGGCGGCGCTCGATGAGTTTTTCGAGAAGGGCTATTCGGCCGCGCGCATGGAAGACGTCGCCGGCCGGGCGAACCTGTCGAAGGGCACGGTGTACCTCTATTTTGAGTCCAAGGAAGCGCTGTTCCGGGCGCTGATTGAGTCGCGCACCACACCGAACCTGGACCGGATCGCGCAGATCGCGGCCGCCGCGCCCTCGATCAGCCTGATGCTGGACGGGCTGGCCACGTTCGGCCCGCAAATGATCCGCACGAGCGATATCCCGCGCGTCATGAAAGTGCTGATCGGCGGCTCCCACACCTTTCCAGCGCTGATCCGTGAATACCGGACGGGCGTGGTCGAACGGATTCTCGGCATCATGGCGGACGCGCTGCAGCGAAGTGCCGATCGCGGCGAGATCGAGATCGCGGACGCCGGGCTCACGGCGCGCCTGGTCATGGCCCCGTTCGCCTTCTCGGGACTGTGGCAGGCCGTCTTCGGACGCGACGATGACGCCCGGTTCGACCTCGACGCCTTGTTCCGTCTGCATGCTGACTTTCTAAAATCGGCGCTCAACCTGAAGGATGGATCGCAATGAATCGGCTACCGATCCTCCTCTGCGCCGCCGTGCTGGCGGCCTGCACGCCGGCTGCGCCAGACGACCTCCATATCGGCTATGTCGAAGCCGATTGGCGCTATGTGGCGGCTCCGGATGCCGGCTGGATCATCGAAACCGCCGTCGAGCCCGGCAGCCGGGTCAGCGAAGGCGACGTCCTGTTCCGGCTGGACCGGACGGCGCAGCAGGCGGGCGTCTCTGATGCCGAAGCGCGCATCCTTCAGGCAACGGCGCAATCGCGCGATACCTCGACCGGCGCGCGCACCGCCGAGATCCTGGCCTTGCAGGCCCGGCTCGACGAAGCCCGCGCCCGCGCGGAGGAAGCCGCAGCCGAGCGCGCACGCACCCGCCAGCTTGTCGAAAAGCAGGTCGCGTCAAAGGCCGCCGGCGACCGGGCCGAAGCGGATTTCAAGACGGCAGAAGCGGCCGTGAAGGCTGCTGAACAGGCGATTGCGGTAGCACGCCTTGCCGCGCGCCCAGCGCAGCGCGACGCCGCCGCGGCCGCCATTGCCGCCGCCGAAGCGACCCGCGAAAGCGCGCAATATCGCCTCGACCAGCGGGACGTGACGGCAGGCGCCGCCGGACGAGTGGAAGATGTGTTCCGGCGTCCCGGTGAATATGTGACCCCCGGCACGCCGGTGATCGCGCTGCTTCCGGACGACGGGCTGAAGGTGCGCTTCTTCGTTCCGCAGGCGGAGCTTCCGTCATTGCAGGTCGGGCAGACCGTGCGCGTCAAGGCCGATGGACTCGCGCAGCCAGTGGACGCATCGATCAGCTATATCTCCGCGACGGCGGAGTTCACGCCGCCAGTGATCTATTCCCGCGACGCCCGGCAAAAGCTCGTCTTCGTGGTCGAAGCGCGCCTGCCGGCGGGCATGGGCCTGCATCCCGGCTTGCCCGTCGAGGTGAGTTGGTGAACGACGAACTCGCCATCGACGTCCGCGGCCTGGTCAAACGGTTCGCCAACAAGACCGCGGTCGGCGGCGTCGACATCCAGATGCCGCGCGGCGCGGTGTGGGGGTTCCTCGGGCCGAACGGGTCAGGCAAGACCACGACGATCCGCATGATCTGCGGCCTGCTAAAAGCCACCGAGGGCGAAGGCACCTGTCTCGGGTTCGACATCCGCCGCGATACGGACCGGATCAAGGCGCGTACCGGGTACATGACGCAGAAATTCTCGTTCTGGAGCGATATGACGATCCGCGAGAATCTCGAATTCGTTGCCCGGCTCTACCGCCTACCCGATCTCAAGCCGACCGTGGACGAAACGCTGGACAAGCTGGGCCTGACGCACCGGCAGGGGCAGTTGGCGGGTGCGCTGTCGGGTGGCTGGAAACAACGCATGGCGCTGGCGGCGGTGACGATGCACCGGCCGCAACTTCTGCTGCTCGATGAACCCACCGCCGGGGTGGACCCCCTCGCCCGGCGTGAATTCTGGGACGAGATCCACGCCTTCGCGAGCGATGGCATGACCGTGCTGGTGTCTACACATTACATGGACGAGGCCGAGCGCTGCGACCGGATTGCCTATCTGGCCAACGGAAAGAAGATCGCTGAAGGGCGGGTCGAGGACATCCTCGCGCGGTCGGGCCTGATCACCTTCCGGGGCGAAGGCGCGGATGTGCGGCGCCTGTCCGAGCTGCTGAAAGGCAAGCCGGGTCTGGATCATGTCGCCTATTTCGGCGCGGCGCTGCATGTCAGCGGCAAGGACCGCTCAAAGCTGCAGGCCGGCCTCGCCAGCGTCGGGGCGTCGGATGTCGTTTGGCAGGAAGTCCGCCCGAGCCTTGAGGATGCCTTCATCGCGCTGATGTCGGAAGCCGGGGCAGATACGCGGGTGCACGCATGAACCGGGTGCTGGCGTCCCTGTCCCGCGTCTGGGCCGTGTTCATGAAAGAACTCGTCCAGATGCGCCGCGACCGGCTGACCTTTGGGATGATGTTCGGCATACCGATCGTGCAGCTGATCCTGTTCGGTTTCGCCATCAATACCGATCCGAAACACCTGCCGGCGGCGCTGGTGGTGGAAGAGAACACACCCATCGTGCGCACACTAGTGAAATCGCTGGAGACGTCAGGCTATTATGATTTCGTTCTTTCTACGGATGATCCGCGTCAGAGCGCGGACCTGCTGGCTGAAGGCAAGGTTGCGTTTGTGGTGTCGATTCCCGCCGGCTTCACGCGCGGTCTGATCCGCGGCGATCATCCCCAGATCCTGATCGAGGCGGACGCTTCGGACCCCTCGGCCTCCTCGAATGCGCTGTTCCTTGCGCAGACGATCCTTTCGCAATCACTGCGCCATGATCTCAAGGACGTAACGATCACGCAGGCCGGCGAAAGTGATCCGTTCGAACTGGTGCTGCAGCCGAATTTCAACCCGGAACGGATCACCAGCTACAATATCGTGCCCGGCCTGCTCGGCGTGATCCTGACCATGACGCTGGTGATGATCACCGGTATGGCGATGACCCGCGAGGTGGAACAAGGAACGATGGAGAACCTGCTGGCCATGCCCGCCCGGCCGGGCGAGGTCATGCTCGGCAAGATCCTGCCCTATGTGCTGGTGGGTGCGATGCAAACGGCCGTGATCCTCATCGCTGCGCAGGTGCTGTTCCACGTGCCGTTCGCCGGATCCCTGTGGGTGCTGCTGCTGGGAGTGACGATCTTCGTGATCGCCAACCTCGCGCTTGGCTTCACGTTCTCGACAATCGCCAAATCGCAGATGCAGGCGATGCAGCTGACGTTCTTCTTCTTCCTGCCTTCCCTGCTGCTGTCTGGATTCATGTTCCCGTTTCGCGGCATGCCGGGCTGGGCCCAGTCCATCGGCGAGGTGCTTCCGTTGACGCATTTCCTGCGCATCGTGCGGGGCGTTATGCTGAAGGACGCGAGCTTTGAACAGCTGCACGCCCCGTTCCTGATGATGAGCCTTTTCACCGCCGCCGTCACGGCGATCGCCATGCTGCGGTATCGCAGGACGCTGGACTGATACGCGCGCGGCCAGGGGCTACTTCGAGCGGCGCCAGACCATCAGGGGATCGAACGCACCGGTTTCGGCCGCTTTCTGGAGCTGCGCGATCTGGTCCGACACGGGATTCGACGCCGTTTTCGTCTTGGTGCCCTGATAGAGGGCCTCATCGAGCCGGCAGATCTGCTCATAGAGCGCCTCGGCGCGGCCCACGAGATCGAGGAAACGGGGCGGCAAACCGCGGCTGCGCTGCGCTTCGGGATTCAGGGGCGGTTCGTCGCGCTTGATCCGGTACTTGCGGGCGCTCGCATCTTCGCGGCGCATTTCGCCGTCGCGCACGGCTTTCTGCATCACCAGCCAAGACGCCGCCTGCATCAGGCGCGTCGTGAGCTCCATGCTCCAGGCGGAGTAGGTCAGGCTTGCATCGCGGGGCAGCGTCTTCGCCTGATCGCGGCCAGGGCCGTCGAGATAGGAGGCCGTTTCCTCGACCAGAGCCATACCGCGCGAAAATACGGTGTCGAACAGCTTGCCGCCTGTGAAGTGTTCCGGCGTCGTCACTGGTTCCAGCGGATCAGTTTCTGCCATGTGCGCCCCTCCGGCCATCCGTCTGCAACATCGAACCCTAGCCTCCCAGCCCTTTCGCGAGACTTAACTGCCGCCACCAAACAACGCATCGGCGGCGCGTTTCTGCGCCTTCTTGCGTTCGATTTCGGTTTCGCAGGCTGCGATTTCCGCCTTCAGCTGTTCGATGCGCACTTCCAGTTCGGCGACCGACATCTGGTCGAGCGATTGCGGGCGCTTGATCAGCACCGGTTCTTCATCGGACACGGCCATGGGCTTTCCTCCCGTTTGGAGTTTCAAGAAAGCAGAAAGACCGGTTAGATGCGACTCGAAATCCACGTTCCCCCTTTCCTTCCGGAGGCGCCGACATGACAGCCATGATGAAAGCCGCGGCAGCAGCGGCAGGCGAACCGCTGGTTCTGACCGAGATGCCCCGGCCGGAGCCGGGTCCGCACGAAGTGCTGATCGAGGTGGCGGCAGCGGGCCTGAACCGGGCCGACCTGGCGCAGAAATCCGGCAATTATCCGCCGCCCGCAGGGGCCTCCCCGATCCTCGGGCTTGAGGTCTCGGGCATTGTGGCGGCGGTGGGCGCCGAGACGACACGGTTCAAGGTGGGCGACCGGGTGGCCGCGCTGCTCGGCGGCGGCGGCTATGCCACGCATACGGTGGTGGACGAAGGCTCGGTGCTACCGGTGCCGGCGGGGTTCGACCTGACGCTGGCCTGCTGCTTTCCCGAAGCCCTGTTCACCGTATGGGCTAACGTGTTCGACCGGGCCGGCCTGAAGCCGGGCGAGTCATTCCTCTGCCACGGCGCGACCAGCGGCATCGGGGTGATGGCATTGCAGATGGCGAAGGTCTGGGGCGCAAACCCGATCTTCGGCACCGCCGGATCAGACGAAAAGTGTGCGCTGGCCCGTGAACTTGGTGCCACCCGCGCCATCAATTACCGTACCGAGGCGTTCGAGGAGATCGTGAAGGCGGCAGGCGGCGCGGACGTCACGCTGGACATGGTCGGCGGCGACTACATCCAGAAGAATATCTCCGCTGCAAAAGTCGATGGCCGGATCATCAACATTGCCTATCAGGACGGCTTTGCCGCGAGCGTGAACTTCGCGCCGGTGCTGATGAAGCGTCTGTCGATCCTGGCGACCACACTGCGCGCCCGGCCGCTGGCGGAAAAGCGCCGGATCCGGGATGCGGTGGAGCGCGATTTCTGGCCGCATGTGATCTCGGGGCGGATCAAGCCGGTGCTCGACGGCGCCTTCCCGCTGGCCGAGGCCGAGGCCGCCCTGGCCCGGATGGCCAGTGGCGGACATTCGGGGAAAATCCTGCTCAGACCGTGATTTCGGGCCGAATCCACCCGGTCCCTTCCCACCGGCGCACATCTGACGTATAGCCCTCTGCAAGGTACCAGCTGTCCTGGACCCGACCCGCCCGGCACCCCAAGTGCCGGGCGGCTGCATTTCAGGCGGCAAACACGAATTCAGGAGAATACCGATGTCCGACGTTCTGATGCCCCGCGCCACTGCGGTCTGGCTGCTCGACAACACCACGCTGACCTTTGCGCAGATCGCGAAATTCTGCGGCCTGCATCACCTCGAAGTTAAGGGCATTGCCGACGGCGATGTGGCCGAGAACATGCGCGGCGTCGACCCGATCGCCGGCGGCATTCTCTCGCGCGAGGAAATCAAGAAGGGCGAAGAGAACCCGGACCATGAGCTGAAGATCGCCGACTCGCGGATCGATCACATCCCGCAGCCCAAGCGTAAAGGCAGCCGCTATACGCCGGTCATCCGCCGCGCCGACAAGCCGGACGCTGTCGCCTGGTTCATCCGCAACCACCCGGAAGTTTCCGACGCCCAGGTGATCAAGCTGATCGGCACGACCAAGGCGACGATCAACAACGTGCGCGACAAGTCGCACTGGAACGCGTCCAACATCAAACCGGTCGACCCGGTAACGCTGGGTCTGTGCTCGCAGATCGAACTCGACGAAGTGATCGCGAAGGCCGCCGACAAGCGCCGCAAAATGGACGCCGAGAAAGCCGCCCGTTCGGAAGGCCCGGGCCTTGCACCTGCGCAGGACACCCCGGCCTTCGAGCCTGAGGCGGAGCCCGAGGACTCTTACAAGAAGAGCATCTCGGCCGACGATGTGTTCCGCGACTTCGAGTAAGACCCCGGAGAACCAGACGTGACAGACAGACTTCCTGCCCGGCCCCGCGTCGGGATCGTTGGTGCGACCGGCCTTGTCGGCGAAATGATGCGTGAAATCCTGGCCGAGCGGAACTTCCCGCTCAGCGGGATCCGCTTCTTTGCCTCTCCGCGTTCAGCCGGCACGAAAATCGACTTCAACGGCGAGAGCGTCGTCGTCGAGGATGCCTCGACGGCCGACTATGCCGGACTCGACATCGTGTTTTTCTCCGCAGGCGGATCAACCTCCAAAGCGCTGGCGCCCAAGGTGGCGGCTGCTGGCGCGATCGTGATCGACAACTCGTCGGCCTGGCGCAGCGATCCGGACGTGCCGCTGGTTGTGGCCGAAGTGAACCCGCATGCGCTGAAATCGATCCCGAAGGGCATCATCGCGAATCCGAATTGCACGACGATGGCTGCGATGCCGGTGCTGAAACCGCTACATGACCGCGCAGGTCTGAAGAAGCTGGTGGCCAGCACCTATCAGGCGGTTTCCGGCGGCGGCGTAGCCGGTGTGGACGAACTGCAGTCGCAGATCGACGCGGTGAGCAAAGGCGCGAGCGCGCTGGCCCGTCACGGCGATGCTGCTGACTTCCCGGCGCCGAAGAAATGGGTTGTGCCGATTGCTTTCAACGTCGTCGCGTTGAACTACTCGCTTGGCGAAGACGGATACACGGACGAAGAGTTGAAACTGCGCGACGAGTCCCGCAAGATCCTCGAGATTCCCGGCCTGCCTGTTTCCGGCACCTGCGTGCGCGTGCCGGTATTCACGGGCCACTCCGTGTCGATCAATGCCGAATTCGAACGTCCGATCAGCGCTGAAGAAGCCACCGAGATCCTCGGCAAGGCGCCCGGCGTTGTGGTCAGCGAGGTGCCGAATGCGCTCGGTGCAACCGGCCGCGACCCGGTCTATGTCGGCCGTATCCGGCCCGACCGCACCGTGGCGCATGGCCTCGCGCTGTTCCTCAGCAATGACAATCTGCGCAAGGGTGCGGCCCTGAATGCAATCCAGGTGGCCGAAGTTCTGCTGCAGCAGCGCGCCGGCTAGTCCTTCCGCCTGAGGAAGACATAGAACGCCCCTGCCCCACCATGCTTGGGGTGGGATTCTGCGTAGCCTGAAACGAGGCGGCGCGAGGGTGGCGAGTCGAGCCAGAGCAGGAAATTGCGGCGCAGCACGCCCTGACCCTCCCTGCCCTTGCCGGTAATGACCAGGACGCAGCGTGCACCGTCTGCCTGCTGACCTTCAAGAAAGGCCGGCAAGGCGCGCGCGGCGCTGGTCTGCGTGTGTCCATGCAGGTCGAACTGTGCGGCGAGTGTGAGCTTTCCGCGCCGGACCTTCTTCTCACCGCTGCGTTCGGCCGGCGGCGCGGGCGTCTTCGGGGCTTCGAGCTTGCGGGTCTTTGCTGTCTTTGCGGGTGCTGTATCCGGAAGGACAGGTTCGCCGGAGCCAAGCGCAGCTGAAAACTCCTCGAGGTCCGCCGCACGCGGACCGATCGGTTTGACTGTCGCTGCGACGCGCGCCCAGGCGCGGGCCTCTTCGGGCGACAGGCTGCGGCGGCTCATCCGCCTGCGTGTCCTGAGTCGGGCAGACCCGCGACCAGACCGGCGGCGAACATCCGCTCGGCCACGGCGCGCGGCAGCAGGACCCAGAGCCGGCCGGGTGCGTTCATGGTGCCCGCGCGATTGCCGGCATCGTGGCCGGTGCCGAAATAGATGTCGCCGCGCACCGGGCCCTTGATGGCGCCGCCCGTGTCCTGCGCGATCAACAGGCCGGACCATTGGCCGCCCAGGCCGGGCGCCGTGGTCTGCACGAACATCGGCACGCCAAGCGCATGGAATTCCGGATCGACCGCCATTGAGCCAAGCGGTGTCAGCGACACATTGTGGGCGCCGTTCGGGCCAAGGGTAGGATCGCCCTCGGGAAGCGACTGGAAGAAGACGAAACGCGGATTGATGTTCATCGCCTCGCGCACTTCGGCGGCGCTGGAGCGGTCCATCCAGGCCCGGATACCCTGCATCGAGCCTTCGGCCTTGGTGATGCGGCCGGTCTGGATCAGCCAGTTGGCGACCGATTTGAACGGCTGGCCGTTATGGGCGGCGTAGGCGGCGCGCAGTGTGGTGCCGTCCGGAAAGGTCAGACGGCCGGAACCCTGGACCTGCAGGAAGAAGACGTCCGAAGGATGGGCATAGGCAATCGCCTGCCCGCCCCGCGCCGTGATCTCGGACCGGGCCGGATAAGGCCGGGTGGACCCGTCCGGCAGGCGTTGCAGCGGCTGGTCGCCATTGGCCACGAAGTCCGATGGCACGGCAAAGACCGGTTCGGTGAACGGCGGTTCCGGCGTGTGCCGGGCTTCGTACAAGGGCTCGTAATAGCCGGTGAAACGCGGCTTACCCTCCCGGTCGATGATCTCGAGCGGGACAAACTGCGTCTCGAAGATGATGCGGGCCGCCGCTTCGTCGCGCGCCGCGATCAGGGCTTCGCAGCCTGGCGCCCAATCCTGCGCGGTACCGGCCCAGGGCGCGCTCTTCGACAGCGGCGCATCCCAGGCGCGGCGGCTGAAACGGTCACAGGTGCGCCGGAAAGCCTGCAGCGGCGCGGCGAGCGAAGCCGCGCTCCAGCCGGGAAGCTCGCGATAGGTTGCGGGGTTCGCCGACGGCAGGACCGTGCCAGGGCCGAGGCCGCCCGGAATGACAATCGGGGCGGGCTGCGTCTGGCAACCGGCAAGCATCAGGAGGACGGGAAGCAGGATTCTGAGACGGCGCATGTCGCCGGATATGCCGCAGAAAGCGCCCGCCTGTCACCCGGCGATTCACCCGGCGCGCGAGCGCAGCTGTGGTTCAGGCGAGTGGATCAGGCCGCGACGTCGACGTCGTCGAGCAGCCAGTTGGGGTCGCTGGAGGCCACTTCGCGCTTGAACGTCCAGATTTCCTTGGCCGTGCGGGTGGTCTCGCCATCGCCGAGATCGGCTTCGTAGCGCACCCAGACGCGGGCGATGCCGGCGTCGAGTTCTGCTTTTTCGATCTCGGCGCGCTTGATCCGCAGGAGTTCGAACGGGCGATCATTCGAAGAATCGCGCGCCGAGATCGCGGCGTCCCAGGCTTCGTAGACGTCATCGTCTAGCAACGGGCGAAGGCCGGCCCGGTCGCCGCGCGCATAGGCGCCGACGATTATCTGGTAAGCGGCCTTTGCGCCGCGCAGGAAGCCTTCGGCCGTGAACGTGCTGTCGGCGCCATAGATGTCTTCGAGGCCGGCCGCGGCCGGGCCGGTGAACATCGGGCGCTCGACATCGGGGCGGCGCTGGGCCGGTGGCGGCGCATCCTGCGCACTGCCGCGCTGCTCCGGCGCGGGTGCCGGACGCTGCATCGGCCGATCGTCCCCTCCCCGGCCAAGCGCCACATAGAGACGCCACAGCACGAAAAGTGCCACGGCCGCCAGGATGAGGACTTCGATCACGGGATTGGACATTGCAGACACGGGTTCCTTAAGCATTCCACAGGGGGTAGCGGGTAGATAGTGCACGCCTCGTGCCGGTTCCAGCCTTTGCGTTGCGCGGCCAAGGGGCGCATGTTAGGCGCTCGGCCCCGAGGAAAGTAGAGGACAGATAATGACAGATACCAGCGCGCCCGCAAACCCCACGCCTGAAGACAAGGGCCCGGCCGCTCCGTCGCTGCGTGTGCTTGGCCAGTATGTGAAGGACCTGTCATTCGAAAACCCCGGCCACCCTCCGGTCCAGACCCAGCCGAATATCGACCTGGGCATCGATGTCGGCGCCGCGCCGCATGCGGACGGAAACGGCCTGTTCGAAGTGTCGCTGAAGCTCTCCGCCAAGGCGGTGGCGGGCGAGACGACCCTGTTCATCACCGAACTCGACTATGCCGGCCTGTTCCAGCTGTCGAACGTCACCGAGAAGCAGATCGAACCGATGCTGCTGATCGAGTGCCCGCGCCTGCTGTTCCCGTTCGCACGCCGGATTATCGCCGAAATCACCCGTGAGGGCGGCTTCCCGCCCCTGATGATCGATCCGGTCGACTTCGTGCAACTGTATCAGGCCCAGTATCGCAAGGCTGCTGAACGCGCCGGCGCGCCCGCAACCGAGGGCTAAAGCACGACATTCCAGATTGCGCCGGCGCCAAGCTTTTCGATGAGCTCTTCGTGCGCGGCGAGCTCGTCGGCCGAAATCGACCGGGCGAGCGGCTGCGGACGCTGACGCGCCAGCGGCCGCACTGCGCCGTCTTCCAGACCGCCGGTGCCTTCGAAACTGAAGGCGCGTGCCCGTCCGCCGAGAAGTTCCAGGTAGACGCTGGCCAGCAACTGGCTGTCGAGCAAGGCGCCGTGGAAGGTGCGGCTTTCGAGCGAGATGTCGAACCGCTTGCACAGCGCATCAAGGTTGGCGGGTGCGCCCGGAAAGCGTTTCCTCGCGATGGCGACCGTATCGACCCATCGGCTTTCCGGGACCGGCGCGCGCCCACAACGGGCCAGTTCCGCGTTGAGGAAGCCCCGGTCGAAAGATGCGTTGTGGGCGACAAGGGTCGCATCGCCGATAAAACTCAGGAAGGCGTCAATAACGTCCGGATGCTCGAAGGGCGGGCAATCCTTCAGGTCGTCATCGGTGATGCCGGTGATACGCACCGTCGCTTCGGAGACCGGTTTGCCGGGATTGATCCGCGTGTGGAACGTGCGTCCGGTCGGAATGTGATTGATCAGCTCGACCGCGCCGAGCTCGATGATCCGGTCTCCCTGCGCCGGGTCAAGGCCTGTCGTCTCGGTATCGAAGGCGATCTCGCGGATCTTCTGGTTCATCCGTTCTGGTCCCTGGCGATGCGAATCATCAGGGCGACTATGGCGCGAACCTGGTCGCGGGCAAAGTCGAAGCCATGGGCCGTGGAAAGGATGAAATCCGCGCGGGCGCGCTTGTCGGCGTCCGGCATCTGGCGGGCAAGGATGGCTTCGAAGGTTTCCGCCGTCACGCCGGGGCGGGACAGGACTCGTTCGCGCTGGATATTGGCCGGCGCGGTGACCACGAGCGTATAGTTGCAGTTCCGGTCGCCGCCGGTTTCGAACAGGAGTGGAATGTCGAGCACCGCAAACTCCGCGCCCTCGACTTTGGCCTTCTGGCGGAACTCGACCTGCGCCGCGCCAGCGAGCGGATGCACGATGCCCTCGAGCATTTTCATTGCGGCCGGATTGTCCAGCACGCGGGTCCGTAGACGGGTTCGGTCAACCGAACCGCCCTCGACGACTCCCGGAAAGGCCGCCTCGATCGGCGCGACGGCGGCGCCCCCTTCGGCATAGAGCGCGTGGACTGCCGCGTCGGCGTCATAGACCGGCACCCCCTCCTCGCGGAAAAGGTTTGCCGTGGCAGACTTTCCCATACCGATTGATCCCGTCAGTCCCAGGATGATCATTGCGTCGCCTCCAACAGGGAACGGGCACGCGCGTGCGCGGCCGCCAGGTCCGGGGTGACGCCGAACCAGTGTTCGAAGCTAAGCGCGGCCTGCGCCACCAGCATGCCGAGACCGTCCAGCGTACGCCAGCCCTTGCGACCGGCTTCCGCGAGACTGGCAGCCGCGCCTTTGCCATAGCTGATATCGTAGAAGATGCCGCCTTCTGCGGCCGGCAACGAAAGCACGCCGCCGCTGTGGCCGAGGCTCAGCGTGTTGATCACAAGGCTCGCTTTGGCTAATTGGCCGATGCCGTCATCCAGCGACAGGATCCGCGCAGCGGGCGCGAGATCCAATGCCAGCGCTTCGGCGCGGGCGATCGTCCGGTTACAGATGGTGAGTCGCGCGCCTCGGCGCGTCAGCACGTCGGCCACCGCGCGCGCGGACCCCCCTGCCCCGAGGAGGAACACCTCGCGGCCTTCGACCGGGATGTCGCCATAGTCGAGTGTCAGGGCGAAGCCGGGCGCATCGGTATTCTCGGCGCGCCACGCGCCCTCCGGTATGGGCACCAGGGTGTTGGCCGCGCCGATCCGGCGCGCGGTGTCGCCGGCCTCGGCCGCCAGTTTCAGCGCAGCCTCCTTGTGCGGCAGGGTGACGTTGAGACCCAATGCGCCATGCGTCCGCAGGGACGCCAGCGCGGTGTGAAGCTCAGCTGGTTTGACTTCCAGCGCGGCATAGACCGCATCGATCTCGTTCTCGCGAAGCCACTGGTTATGGATGTACGGGGAAAGCGAATGGGCGACGGGATCGCCGATGACACCGAGCAGGCGTTTCATTGGGCGAGCACCTTCCGGACACGGAGATAATCAAGCAGCGGCAGCAGCGGCAGGCCGAGGACCGAGAAGTAATCTCCCTCGATGCGGGTGAAAAGCTGCGCGCCAAGTCCTTCCAGCTGGTAGGCTCCGACCGTGGCGAGCAGTTTTTCGCCGCAGCTTTCGACATAAGAATCAATGAAGTCTGGTGACAGAGGACGCATGGTCAGTTTCGGACGCGCCAGATGACGCCAGACCGGGATGCCGCCTTCACAGACCACGATGGCGGTTTCCAGCGTGTGGGTTTTTCCCGACAGCCGGACGAGGTGGTTCCTCGCGTCCGCAAGGTCGCGCGGCTTGTCGAAGGCTTCGTCTCCGAGGGCGAGCATCTGGTCCCCGCCAATCACCAATCCTTCGTGGGACTGCGAGACGCGCACGGCTTTCATTTCGGCAAGACGCATCGCCTGATCGCGCACCTTCACCCCGTCTGCGCGCATCGCAGTGCGGAAGGAGTCCTCATCCACATTGGGCGCAACGGCTTCAGCTATGACGCCGGCCGCGGCGAGCACGGCGCGGCGGCTTGCGCTGCCGGAGGCCAAAATGACACGCGGCGTCATAGATGGCCCCGGCGCTCGCTGAGCAGATTCAGGATCGCTGCCGCCGTTTCCTCGACCGATCGGCGGGACACGTCGATGGTTTTCCACTGGTTGCGCTGAAACAGGCGGTTCGCCTGGGTGATCTCGTCACGCACGGATTCCTCATCCGCGTAATCGCCGGCATCATCCTGGTTCAGCGACAACAACCTCTGCCGCCGGATTTGTACGAGACGTTCCGCCGAAATCTTGAGGCCGACAACGAGCGGACCCTTGTCGCCCATCTTTTCGATGAAATCCGGCAGCGGCACGCCCGGCACCAGCGGGATGTTTCCGGCGCGCACCTTGCGGTTGGCAAGGTACACACAGGTGGGTGTCTTGGATGTCCGGCTGACGCCCAGAAGGATGACATCGGCGCCGATCAGGCTGTCGACATTCTGGCCATCGTCATGGGCAAGCGTGAAATTGATCGCTTCCATCCGCTCGAAATAGTCCTCGTCCATCGCGTGCTGACCGGCGACGCGGTTGTTCGCGGAAATGCCGAGATGGCGGCCGAGCATGGCGATCGACGGGTCGAGCACCGGCAGCGTCGGAATGCTCCGCTCACGGCAAAATGCCTCCAGCCGCGCCCGCAGCACGCTGTCCGAGATGGTGTACCAGACAACACCCGGCGCGGCCTCGATTTCGCGGGTCACGCGTTCAAGCTGGCGTTCCGAGCGCACAAGGTAGTAGTTATGTTCCAGTGGCTGGATGTTTTCGAACTGGGCACAGGCCGCGCGCTGGACGGCGTTCAGCGTCTCTCCGGTCGAGTCCGACACGAGATGGACGTTGAAATAGATGGCGGGTCGGGTCGGCCGGGTCATGCGTTTCTCTTGCCGGGGCTTCTCGATTTGCACAAGGGTTGTGACTCGCCTGTGCAAAACCGCGCACTGCACAGGGACTCACATGCTTTCCACAGTTGGAAGGAATCGACTCCGGATGATCGCATCTTGTTCCGCGCTGTGATTCCAAGGGGGCCGTTAACACCCCGTTAACTTTGAGACTCGTGAAGATTCTATTCGCCTCCCAGGCGAGCGACTCCTGTGACTCCCTTGTGGATTTTGGTGGACAAAGCCGGTGAAACTGCGCTCTCCAACCTATTCGCAGCATCATAATGATAAGCGCCCTGACGGGCTGGGTTGAATTGAGGTTTGAAGGGGGGTCTGCATGGCGGGCAGCAGCGGAAAGAAAATACTGGACGTTCTGGCGGGTCAGGTCGTGTCGCCGCCTCCGGTCTGGATGATGCGGCAAGCTGGCCGCCATCTGCCGGAATACCTCGAGACCAGGGCGCGGGCACGGGACTTCCTCGACTTCTGCTACACGCCGTCCCTCGCCGCTGAAGCGACACTCCAACCCATCCGCCGCTACAGCATGGATGCAGCGATCCTGTTTGCCGACATCCTTCTGATCCTCGACGCCATGGGTCTCGGCGTACGGTTCGAGAAGGGTGAAGGCCCGCTGGTGGAGGAGATTTCGCAGCCTTCGGACCTGCGGCGGATCAAACCAGAGGCAGCGGCGGACAAGCTGTCGCCCGTTTATGAAACGGTCGCCCGGGTTAAAGCGGCCTTGCCGCGGGAAACGACCCTCATGGGTTTTGCAGGCTCGCCCTGGACGGTGACGCTCTATGCCGTCGAAGGTCGGGGCAAAACCGACAAGTCGGCTGCCTGGCGCTGGGCGCATGGCCGCCCGGTGGACCTCGCCGAAGCCATGGATCTCGTCGGCGAGGCGACAGCGCATTACCTCGCCCGCCAGGTGGAAGCCGGCGCTGATGCGCTGATGTTATTCGACAGTTGGGCCGAAGGTCTGCCGGACAATATCTTCGAGGAAGTTATCATCGCGCCGACGAAAAAGCTCGTCGACCGACTGCGCGGAATGGGGATCACCGTGCCGATCATCGGTTTTCCGCGCGGAGCCGGCGTCATGGTGCCGGACTATGTGAAGGCGACCGGCGTGACCGGGGTTGGTCTCGATACAGCGGCGTCCCCGAAATTCATCAATAGCACGCTGCCGGCAAACTTCCCCGTTCAAGGCCATCTTGATCCCCTCCTCCTGATCGAAGGCGGCGGGCGTCTTGACGCACGGGTGGATCAACTTCTGGACGCCTATCGCGGGCGGCCCCATATCTTCAATCTCGGTCACGGGGTCAGGCCCGAAACACCGATCGCCAACGTCGAGCGTGTTCTGGACCGGATTCGAAAAGGATAAAGCCGCGCATGGGCCGCAAAATCGCCGTCGTATTATTCAATCTCGGCGGTCCCGACAAACCGGCTTCGGTGCAGCCTTTCCTGCAAAACCTGTTCCGGGATGCGGCCATCATCCGCGCGCCTCTTCCGATCCGCTGGTTTCTGGCGCGCCTGATCTCGCGAACCCGCGCGCCGGCGGTGAAAAAGAACTATGCGATGATGGATGCTGACGGGGGCTCTCCCCTGCTCCGCGAAACCGAAGCGCAAGCGCGCGCACTTGAAGCGGAATTGTCGAAGGCACTGCCGGGCGACGACGTGAAATGCTTCATCGCGATGCGCTACTGGCACCCGTTCACTGAAGAAGCGGCCGCCGAAGTTAAACGCTGGAAGGCGGACGAAGTGGTGCTGCTGCCGCTTTATCCCCAGTTCTCGACAACCACGACGGGGTCATCGTTGGATGCCTGGAAGAAAGCTTATCGCGGCTCGGCACGAACGGTCTGTTGCTATCCCTTCGAAGAGAATTTCGTCGCCGCGCATGTCGACAAGATCAACGGCGCCCACCGCCGGGCAGGCTCACCGGAGCAGGTCACGCTTCTCCTGTCGGCTCATGGCTTACCCGAACAGGTCGTCAAAGACGGCGATCCCTACCAGTGGCAATGCGAGGCGCTGGCCGAAATGATTGCCGGCCGGGTGCCGGCGGAATGGGAGGTCATCCCCTGCTACCAGTCGCGCGTCGGGCCGCTGAAGTGGATTGGCCCGGCAACCGATCTCGAAGTCGAGCGTGCGGCGAAAGCCGGAAAGAACATCCTGATTGCGCCGATTGCCTTCGTATCCGAGCATATCGAGACGCTGGTCGAACTCGGCGAGGAGTACCGCCTGCTCGCCGAAGGGCATGGCGCTGCGAGTTATACCCGCGTCGAAGCGCTGGGTGTGCATGAGGGGTTCATCCAGACCCTGACCCAGGAAACGCTCGCCGCACTGGATATGAAAGGCGCACTACGCTCCTGCGCTGGCGGTCGGCTCTGCCCGTCGGACTGGACGGGCTGCCCGCATGCCGTCACACATCAGAAAGCCGGCGAACGGGTTATCGAAACAGCGGTCTGAGGGGGCCTGCGTGGATATTTATCTCTGGGTGAAGGCCGCCCACCTCATCTTCGTGGTCGCGCTGATGGCCGGGCTCCTGGTCTATCCGCGCTACAAGATCCACCAATTATCCAGCCGCCCGGGCGAACCCCTGTTCGAAACAATGAAAGATGCGTCGAACCGGCTGAAACGCATCATCCTGAATCCAAGTATCATACTCGTCTGGGTGTTCGGGATCCTGATGGTGTACCTGGACTATTCAGGCGGCGGGCAATTGTACCTCCAGCCGTGGTTTCACGCGAAACTGTTGCTGGTCCTCGGAATCAGCGGCTTTCACGGCTATTTCATCACGCTCGGCAAACGGGTGGATGCGGTGACCGGCACGGTCCAAGCGCGGACCCTGCGTATGCTGAACGAAGTGCCTTTCATCCTGATGATCGGTGTCGTCATCCTGGTGATCGTCCGGCCGTTCTGACCGGACATCCTTTGCGGCTTGACCTTTTGAGACAAATTGGCGAAGAGAGGCGCATGCCGGTGCGCCCATTCCTCGTGGCGCCACCTCTATTCCCCTGACCGGCACCCCCCCTTGCTAGATCCAAAATCCGGACCGCTCCGAATGGCTTCCTCGATGCTCGACAACCTCACCAGCGTCACGCTGCGCGAACTTAAAGCGAAAACCCCTGAAGAGCTTCTGCTCTACGCCGAGGAGCTTGAGGTCGAGAATGCGTCCTCAATGCGAACCCAGGACATGCTGTTCGCGATCCTGAAAGAGCTCGCCGACAGCGAAGTCGAGATCACAGGGCAGGGCGTGCTTGAGGTTCTGGTCGATGGCTTCGGCTTCCTGCGCTCGCCGGAATCGAACTACCTGCCTGGCCCGGACGACATCTATGTCAGCCCCGAAGTGCTGAAGAAGGCCAACATCCGCACCGGCGATACGGTCGAGGGCCCGATCCAGGCGCCGCAGGATGCCGAGCGCTATTTCGCCCTGACCGATGTCAGCCGGATCAATTTCGAGGATCCGGACAAGGCCAACAAGAAAGTCCACTTCGACAACCTGACCCCGCTCTATCCGGATCGCCGCCTGAAAATGGAAAGCCGAGATCCGACCAAGAAGGATCGTTCCGGCCGGGTCATCGACATCGTCGCCCCGATCGGCAAAGGCCAGCGCGCCCTGATCGTCGCTCCGCCCCGCACCGGTAAGACGGTCCTGATGCAGAACATCGCGTCTGCGATCGAAGAGAACCATCCCGAGTGCTATCTGATCGTCCTGCTGATCGACGAGCGTCCGGAAGAAGTGACCGACATGCGCCGCACCGTGAAGGGTGAGGTCATCGCTTCGACCTTCGACGAGCCGGCGACCCGCCACGTCCAGGTCGCCGAAATGGTGATCGAGAAAGCCAAACGCCTCGTCGAGCACAAACGGGATGTCGTCATCCTGCTCGACTCGATCACGCGTCTCGGCCGCGCCTACAACACGACCGTCCCCTCCTCCGGCAAGGTGCTGACCGGGGGTGTCGATGCCAACGCCCTTCAGCGCCCGAAGCGTTTCTTCGGTGCGGCGCGGAACGTCGAGAATGGTGGCTCGCTGACCATCGTCGCCACGGCCCTGATCGATACCGGCAGCCGAATGGACGAGGTCATCTTCGAGGAATTCAAAGGCACGGGTAACTCCGAAGTCGTGCTCGACCGGAAGATCGCCGACAAGCGGACCTTCCCGGCCATCGACATCATGAAGTCCGGGACTCGGAAAGAAGAGCTCATCACGCCGCAGGACCAGCTGTCGAAGATCTACATCCTTCGCCGCATCCTCGGACCGATGGGCACCAATGATGCCATCGACTTCCTGATCGACAAGCTGCGCCAGACGAAGACCAACGACGAGTTCTTCGAAGCGATGAAGAACTAGGGTCGCGCACATGGGTGCGCAGGACACAATCTGTGCCCTCGCTTCCGGGCCACCCCCATCGGCGATTGCGGTCGTTCGGGTTTCAGGCCCGGCGGTTCCCGATATCTGCGGACGCCTATTGGCATCTGGTGTGCCAGAACCACGCCGGGCGGTCCTGACACGGATCACGGATTCCGGCGGCGCCGAGATCGATCACGGGCTCGCCTGCTTCTCCCCTGCCCCGCACTCCTATACCGGCGAGCATACGCTCGAGCTTTACCTCCATGGCGGACCGGCCGTGATTGCGCACGCGCTCGATGCCTTGACCGCCTTGCCCGGCGTTCGTCTGGCGGAAGCCGGGGAGTTCACCCGCCGCGCATTTGAGG
Source organism: Hyphomonas sp. (assembly GCF_016125515.1). GTDB lineage: Bacteria > Pseudomonadota > Alphaproteobacteria > Caulobacterales > Hyphomonadaceae > Hyphomonas. Next base: position 97,823 of record NZ_WGLO01000008.1, on the reverse strand, counting down.
CCGGGAAGCTGGACCTGACCGAAGCCGAAGGAGTCGCGGATCTGATTGAAGCCGAGACCCTCGGCCAGAAGGCGCAAGCCCTTCGCCAACTCTCGGGCGGATTGTCCGACACATATAATGAATGGCGTGACGAGCTGACCGGACTGCTGGCCCTCGTTGAAGTAATGGTCGACTTTCCGGATGAGGGTGATGTCGATGCCGGCGCCGCTTCGCCGGTCCGCGGCCGGATCGAAAGCCTGATGGCCGAAGTCGAAGCAGCGCTCGGCGATGGCGGAATCGGCGAACGCATCCGCGACGGATTCCGGATCGCCATCGTCGGTCCGCCGAACGCCGGCAAATCGTCGATCCTGAATCGTCTCGCCCGGCGAGAGGCCGCCATCGTCACCGACATCGCGGGCACGACCCGGGACGTGGTCGAAGTGCGCCTTGTCCTTGGCGGACAGGTTGTGTGGATCGCGGACACGGCGGGTCTGCGCGAAACGGAAGACGTCGTCGAAGCCGAAGGGGTTCGCCGGGCGAAACGGGCGGCCGCCGAAGCCGACCTCCGCATCCATGTGATCGACGCCGAAGACCCCTCCCCTCCCCCAGGCCCAGTCCTCGCACAGGACATTGTTGTCTTCAACAAAGCCGACTTGCGGTTCCCCCTTCTCGCCCCGGACGGGGCGTTGCCGGTTTCGGCGAAGACCGGCGAAGGCCTGGACCGGCTCGAATCCTCGATATCCGGTTTCGTCTCGCAGCGCGCCGCTTCGGTCGAAGCGCCTGTCATCACCCGGGCCCGGCACCGCGAAAAACTCACCCGGGGCCTCGCCGCGCTCAAGGCCGCGCGGGACGCCATGGATCAGGATCTCGGCTTCGAACTTGTGGCCGAGGATCTCCGCCTGGCCATCCGCGAGATGCAATCCATCGTCGGGGAGATCGGGGTCGAGGATGTACTCGGCGCCGTATTCTCCCGCTTCTGCATCGGGAAATAGTCTCTAGGGTTTGGGGGCGCCCGGCGTTATATAGCCGCCCGTACCCCCTGCTTAAGAGATGGTTAATGCCGGACCCGGCCGACTTTGATGTGATCGTGATTGGCGGCGGCCATGCCGGCTGCGAAGCCGCGGCGGCCTCCGCCCGCTTCGGCGCGCGCACCGCTTTCGTCACGCACAAGCTGTCGACCATCGGCGAGATGAGTTGCAACCCGGCCATCGGTGGTCTGGGCAAGGGTCACCTCGTGCGCGAGATTGATGCGCTCGACGGCGTCATGGGACGCCTCGCCGACAAGGCCGGCATCCAGTTCCGCATGCTCAACCGGTCCAAAGGTCCGGCGGTCTGGGGCCCCCGGTCCCAGATCGACCGCAAGCTCTACCGCCAGGCCATGCAAACCGAACTCGCAGACTATCCGAACCTAACCCTGATCGAGGACGGCGCCGAAGACCTGATCGTCGAAGACGGCAAGGTCGCCGGCGTGGTCGGTCTGACCGGAACGGTCTACCGCGCGGGCCGGGTCGTCATCACGACGGGCACCTTCCTCAAGGGGGTTATCCATATCGGCGCCCGGCGCATCCCGGCGGGCCGGGTCGGTGAGGCGCCGGCGATCGGACTTTCGGACCGCCTCTATGCGCTCGGTCTTCCGATGGGCCGTCTCAAGACCGGAACACCCGCGCGTCTCGATGGCCGGACCATTCATTGGGACCGTCTCGAAATGCAGCCGGCCGACGAAGCCCCGATCCCGTTCAGCTTCCTGACGGACGAAATCCGCGTGCCCCAAGTATCGTGCGGCATTACCTGGACGACGCCGGAGACCCACGCGATCATTGACGCGAACATGTCCCAGTCGGCGGTCTACTCCGGTGCGATTGCCGGACGGGGTCCGCGCTATTGTCCCTCCATCGAGGACAAGGTCCAACGCTTCGCCGACCGCGACCGCCACCAGATCTTTCTCGAGCCGGAAGGCCTCGACGATCACACCGTCTATCCGAACGGCATATCGACTTCGCTTCCTGAGGAGATCCAGGACAAGTTCATCCGGACCATTCCCGGCCTCGAGGATGTCGTTATCCTCCAGCATGCCTATGCCATCGAGTATGACTATGTTGACCCGCGCGCCCTGAGCCCGGCCCTCGAAGTGAAAGCTCTCGCGGGTCTCTATCTCGCAGGACAGATCAACGGCACGACCGGATACGAGGAAGCTGGCGCCCAAGGTCTGATGGCGGGGCTCAACGCCGCCCGGGCGACCGCCGGAAAGGACCCGGTGATCTTCGATCGTGCCGAGGCCTATATCGGCGTCCTGATCGATGACCTCGTAACGCGGGGGGTCACCGAGCCCTATCGCATGTTCACCTCCCGCGCGGAGTACCGGCTCGCGCTTCGCGCTGACAATGCGGACCAACGCCTGACACCGCGAGGTCTGGAAGCCGGATGCGTCGGCCCGGAACGCGCCGCCATGTTTCACGTGAAACATCGCGCACTCGACGAGGCGCGCGCGACCCTTAAGTCGTTGACCCTGTCGCCAGCCGCCGCCGCCAAGGCCGGATGGACCGTGAACCAGGACGGCCGTGTGCGGTCGGCCTGGGAGTATCTTTCCTACAAGGACATCACGTTCGAGCAGCTCCGGTCTGTCTGGCCGGAGCTCGAGTCGATCCCGGCGCCGGTCCGTGCCCAGGTCGAGATCGAAGCGCTTTATGCTGCCTATCTGGATCGGCAGACTGAAGACGTCGCCGCCCTTCGCCGGGACGAAGCGCTGACCCTTCCGGCTGATCTCGATTACGCGGCCATCGGTGGTCTCTCGAACGAGGTCCGTCAGAAGCTCATCGCGGTTCGTCCGGCGACGCTCGGACAGGCGGCCCGGATCGAGGGCGTCACGCCGGGCGCCTTGACGGCGCTGCTCGGTCACGTGAAACGGATCCGCCGGGCAGGATAAAGATGACAGACCAGAATGACCGCGCGGCGTTTCTCGCCGCTCACGATGTTTCACGTGAAACACTCGCGCGGCTCGATCGCGTGATCGCCACGCTCGACGACTGGCGAACGCGGAGCAACCTCATCGGCCCGAAAGAATGGCCGCAGATCTGGACCCGCCATGTCGGCGACTCGGTCCAGCTCCTCGACCGCATTCCGGATACGGCGAAAGTCGTCGACCTCGGATCGGGCGCCGGCTTTCCCGGACTGGTGATCGCGGCCGCGCGTCCGGCGGGCCATGTGACCCTGATGGAGAGTGTCGGAAAGAAGTGCGCCTTCCTTCGGGCGGCGATCGAAGCGGCCGATCTCCCGGCGAACGTCTATCAGGGCCGCATCGAATCCGCGCCCCCGATCGAGGCCGATTATGTCACGGCACGGGCCTTTGCGCCGATGACACAGCTTCTCGATTATGCCGCGCCCTGGCTGTGTAATGGAGCAACAGGGGTTTTCCCAAAGGGCGAACGCTGGAAAGAAGAATTGACGGCGGCCCAGCAAAGGTGGAATTTCGCGTATCAAGCGATTCCAAGTCGCAGTGGTGGGTCCGGGGTCATTTTAATTGTCAGGGAGGCGGCGCGACGTCATGGCCAGGCCTAGGATATTTGCGGTAGTCAACCAGAAGGGCGGCGTCGGAAAGACGACGACCTCGATCAACCTCGGCACGGCGCTCGCCGCCGTAGGGCGCCGGGTCCTGATCGTCGATTTCGATGCCCAGGGCAACGCATCGACCGGACTCGGGATCACGCGCGCGGAGCGTCTGCGCACCTCTTATGATCTGGTCGTGGACCGGATTCCGCTCGAAGAAGCGGTGCTATCCACCATCGTGCCGCGGCTCGACATCATCCCGGGCGACGAAAACCTGTCCGGCGTCGAGACCGAACTGGCGGGCGATTCCCACCGGTCCTACCGTCTCAAGGAAGCGCTGCAGACCTATATCGCGCGCGCTGAGACCGGCGACCTCGTGAAATACGACTACGTCCTGATCGATTGTCCGCCGTCGCTGTCGGCGTTGACCATGAATGCCATGACCGCCTCGGACGCCTTGCTGGTTCCGCTTCAGTGCGAGTTCCTCGCGCTCGAAGGACTGTCCCAGCTTCTGCGTACTGTCGAAGTCGTCCGGTCCGGCCTCAACCCGACGCTCGAAATCCAGGGCGTGGTGCTTACGATGTATGACCGCCGCAACAGCCTGTCAGACCAGGTGGCCAACGAGGTCCGTGCCTTCTTCGGCAGCAAGGTCTACAACACCGTCATCCCGCGTAACGTACGCCTGTCCGAGGCGCCGTCCTTCGGCAAACCGGCCCTCCTTTATGATTACCGCTGTCCGGGCAGCGAGGCCTATATCCGTCTCGCGTCCGAAGTGCTCCAGCGTGAGAAGGCGAGGGTGGCATGAGTGCGGATCCCCATGACGATGGCCGCGGCAAGCCTTCGCGTCTTGGGCGCGGACTGTCGGCCTTGATCGGTGAAGTCGAAGCCATGGGCGTGCGCTCGCCGAACACGCAAGCTCCGGCGCCCGAGCTGCCGCCGACCGAGCGGCCCAACGAAATCAACATCGACAATATCCGCCGCAACCCGGCCCAGCCGCGCCGCAGTTTCGACGACGCCGAACTGCGTGAGCTGGCCGAGTCCCTGAAAACCAAGGGCGTGCTCCAGGCCATTTTGGTGAGGCCCGATCCGAAGGAAGCCGGCAAGTACCAGATCATCGCGGGCGAGCGCCGGTGGCGCGCCGCGCGGATGGCGGGCCTCACTTCCATTCCGGCGGTGGTGAAAGATGTCGACGAACTCGCACTGCTCGAGATCGGTATCATCGAGAACGTCCAGCGCGCCGACCTCAACGCGATCGACGAAGCGGAAGCCTATGACGCGCTGATCAAACGGTTCGGGCGCACGCAGGACAGCCTTGCCACCAGCGTCGGCAAGAGCCGCGTCCACATCTCGAACACGCTGCGCCTGCTCCAGCTTCCGGAGGGCGCGCGCCGCCATGTCCGCGATGGCCGCATCAGTGCCGGGCATGCCCGGGCGGCCCTTGGCGGGGCGGATCCTGAAGCCCTGATCCAGATGGCCATCGACCGCGGCCTCAGTGTGCGCGAACTCGAAGCCAAGGCACGCGAGTCGCGCGAGACGCCGAAGCTTGAAACGAAGTCGATGCCGCCGAAACCGGCAACCGAGAAAGACGTCGATACCGAAGCCCTCGAAGCGGACATCAGCCGCGAACTGGGCCTCGTCGTCGACATCCGTCACGGCCGGGAAGGGGGCGAGATCCGGATCAAGTACCGTACGCTCGAGCAGCTCGATGATGTCTGCAAACGGCTGACCGCCAAGCGCAAGCTTTAGGTGTCACCGGGCCGCTTCGGCAGCCCTTGCCAAATCGTTAATCAGTAGACGGACAATTGGCTCCGCCGTTGCACCGGCCGTCTTGGCCGCGTGCTCTGCGTCGTGGATCCGCTCCATGATCCGCATCAGGCGCTTCGGCGGCCAGGCATTCATCCGGCTACGGAACGCCGCCCATTCGTTTGGCCAGACCGGCGGCCGGAGGCTCCGGCCCGGATTGGAATCGCCGGCCGTAACCTTCTCATGTGCGCTTAGCATCCGGAGGGTTTCCATCTGGAGTGCGCGCAGAATCGAGATCGGGCTCGTGCCGGCTTCTGTCAGTCGGTCGAGAGCATTGTGCGCCTCAGCCGGTTTTCCGTCGAGCGCCGCCAGCAAGACGCCGCTGATATCCTGGCGCAGGCTGGTCGCCGTCAGCGACCGGACGTCCTCCACCGACACCGGCCGCCCCAGCCCCCGGGAATAAAGCGCCAGCTTTTCGATCTCGGCATTGGCGATGGCCCGATGGCCCGGCAGGTCTCCGACGAACAGGTCCAGGGCGTCGTCCTCGATCGTGGCCCCGTTGGCCAGCAAGGCGGCCCGCACCCGTTCGCCGATATCCCCTGCTTCTTCGGCGAAAAGCTGGAGGCAGGCTGTCCGTTCGGCCTTCTCGGCGGCCACGCGCAGTTTAGACTTTGCGGAGAGGCTGCCAGTCTCCACTACCAGCCGCGCGGCATATCGCCCGGGTTCGGCATCCCCCGCCTCGATGGCTTCGACGAGCAGCGCGGCAATCTTGTCGCCGCTGGTGCGCACCCGCACCGCCCGTTTGTCGCCGAGCAACGAGACCGCTTCGAGCGCGTCAAACAGAAGGGAAGGGTCTTTCTTGATGGCGTCATCGTCGAGCACGGTGACATCCAGTCCGGCCTTGCCGCCCCAAGCCGCGAGTACGGATTGGGCCGCGTCCGCGGCCAGACCGTCATCTTCGGAAAAGGTCAAGACCGCCCAGAAGGCGTCGCCAGGCCGCCGGGCAAAGCTTTCGGCTTGCCGGCCCTTGTGCAGCATCAGTTGCTGGCGAACTGCAGGCGGATGTCGTCGGCAATCCGCTTGGCGAGCACCCGCATCGCCCGGTCGGACGCGCTGGTCTGGGCGGCGATGTCACCGAAGGGCGAGTCTGGCACCAGGAAGCCGGTCTCGACATCGGCAGAGCCTTTGATCGAAACCCTGTCGCCCGACAAAGTATATTGGCCCGTCGCCAGCACGCTGGAGCGCGACGCGGCGCCGTCCGGCTGGAAGGCGAGGCGGGCGAGATTGTCGTCGAGGGTCACGTCCAGCGTGGCCTTTTCGGTCAATCCCGGCACGCCGAGCGCCAGTTCCTGCATCAGCGCCTGACGCAGCAAATGACCGGCCCGGCCCTGGATCGGGCTGACCTCGATCAGTCCGCCCTCGGCCAGCTTGCCATCGACGGGCGCATAAACGGGGCGGAACCCACACGCGCCGAGAGGGGCACCGAGGCTGGCGACAAGCAGGGCGGCGGCGAGGCGTTTCATGCCACGACGATATTCACGATGCGTCCCGGCACGACAATGGTTTTCTTCACGTCCTTGCCCGCGATGAACACCTCGACCTCGGGCAGGGCCCGCGCGATGGCCTCGACCTGGTCATTGCCGAGATCCTTGGCGACCGTGATTTCGCCGCGCCGTTTGCCGTTCACCTGAACGGCCAGCGTCACCGAATCGTCAGTCGTCAGGGCCGGATCGGCTTCCGGCCAGGGCGCCGAGGAGACGAAGCCCTCTCCGCCGATCCGCGCCCAGGCGCTTTCGGCGAGGTGAGGCATGAACGGCGTCACGCAGCGCGCCAACATTGACATTGCTTCCGCCCGCGCGCCGGTCAGACCCTCGGTCTGTTCGGCCTTCTTCAGCGCGTTCACCCATTCATGGATCGTCGCGATGGCGGAGTTGAACCGGAATTCCTCGATGGCCTTGTCGACCGCTTTCGCGGCGCGGTGGCTTACCCGGCGGAGGTCGAGCGACGCGGCATCCTCGCCCGGGGCAGGGTAGGGGCCTTCCGGCAGGGCGTCGGCGAGGCTCCAGATGCGCTGCGCAAACCGGCCGGCGCCTTCGACGCCCGACTGGGTCCATTCGACATCGCGTTCCGGCGGGGAGTCGGACAGGACGAACCAGCGCGCGACATCGGCGCCATAGGTGGCAACAATCGCGTCCGGATCGACCGTGTTCTTCTTGGACTTCGACATCTTCTCGATCGCGCCGGCCTCGACCGGGGAACCACTCTCGATTTCGATCCAGACACCGTCCCGCTTCTCGACCGCTTTCGGCTCCAGCCAACGTCCGTCCACAGACTTGTAGGTCTCGTGCGTCACCATGCCTTGCGTGAACAGGCCCGCGAAGGGCTCGCCCGAGGGCAGACCCAGCTCGCCGCAATCGCGCATCGCCCGCGCGAAGAAGCGCGAGTAGAGCAGGTGCAACACGGCATGTTCCACGCCGCCGACATATTGATCGACCGGCAGCCAGTAGGCGCGCTCGGCCGGATCATCACAGCTGGCGAAGCGGGCATAGTACCAGGAGCTGTCCACGAACGTGTCCAGCGTGTCGGTCTCGCGCCGCGCCGGCGTGTTGCAGTTCGGGCAGTTCACATGTTTCCAGGTCGGATGGCGTTCCAGCGGATTGCCCGGCTGGTCGAAGGCCACGTCATCGGGCAGGCGCACCGGAAGGTCGGCGGCCGGCACCGGCACGATGCCGCAGCTCTCGCAATGGATCACCGGGATGGGGCAGCCCCAATAGCGCTGGCGCGAGACGCCCCAGTCGCGCAGCCGGTAATTGACCGTACCTTGACCGTGTCCGGCCGCCTCGATACGCGCAATCGCCTGGCGCTTGGCTTCGTCCACCGGCAACCCGTCCAGGAAGCCGGAATTGAAGATGCGGCCCGGGCCGGTATAGGCCTTGTCGTCCACCGCGAAGGTCGCAGGGTCGGCGTCCGGTGGCAGAACCACCGGCACGACGTTCAGGCCGAACTTGCGGGCAAAGTCGATGTCACGCTGGTCGTGCGCCGGGCAGCCGAAGATCGCGCCGGTGCCATAACCCATCAGCACGAAGTTTGCGACCCAGACCGGCAGCGTAGCGCCTTCGATGAACGGGTGCGCCACAGTGAGGCCGGTATCGAAGCCCAGCTTCTCGGCTTTCTCGATGGCTTCTTCGCTGGTGCCGATCTGCGCACACTTCGCGCGGAAGGCTTTCAGTTCGGAGGATGTGTCGGCCAGCTTGATCGTCAGAGGATGGTCGGGCGAGATCGCCACGAAGCTTGCGCCAAACAGCGTGTCGGGCCGCGTCGTGAACACTTCGATGCCGCGTTCGGACCCGTCCGGCGCCTTGCCGGTAAAGTCGAAGCGCAGCTGCAGTCCTTCGGACTTGCCGATCCAGTTGGCCTGCATCGTGCGGACCTTCTCGGGCCAGCGCTCCAGTTTCTGGACTTCCGTGAGCAGATCATCCGCATACGCTGTGATCCGGAAGAACCACTGCGTCAGCTCGCGCTGCTCCACGATGGCGCCCGAGCGCCAGCCGCGCCCGTCGATCACCTGTTCGTTGGCGAGCACGGTATTGTCGACCGGGTCCCAGTTTACTTTCGAGGCCTTGCGATAGACGAGGCCTTTTTGCAGCATCTTCAGGAACAGGGCCTGCTGTGCGCCATAATATTCCGGATCGCAGGTCGCGAACTCGCGGCTCCAGTCCAGCGACAGGCCGAGCTTCTTGAACTGCGCCTTCATGGCGTCGATGTTGGCATAGGTCCATTTGCCGGGATGGACGTTGCGCTCCATGGCCGCGTTTTCCGCCGGCATGCCGAACGCGTCCCAGCCCATCGGGTGGAGCACATTGTATCCCTTGGCGCGGCGGTGGCGGGCGACCACATCACCCATCGCATAGTTGCGCACATGGCCCATGTGCAGGCGGCCGGACGGGTAGGGGAACATCTCGAGGACGTACGCCTTCGGCGCGTCGCCGGCTTCCGCCGGAGATTTGGCTCGGAACAGGTCAGCTGCGGCCCAGGCATCACGCCATCTGGGCTCCGCAGCCTGCGGATCATACCGGGTTGCCATGGGGGGCTCCCTCTAAGGCATAAGAAGAAAGATCGAAGTTCGGCCCTTTAGCCGATCTCGGATGCCTTAAGAAGTCGGGCCCGCTCAAGAATCTTGTTCTCGAGCTGCTGGGCCGTTTCCGGATCGACGGCCGCATCGGTCCACGCGCCTTCGGAATTGACCTGACGATACAGGCTCACCTTCACGCCGTCTGCGCGCAGGCGCGAGTCGAGGATGTAGACGGTGGCTTTGATCCGTTCGTCCGGTGCGGTCTCAAAGCTCTTCCAGTCATAGATTATGAGACCGCCGACCGGGTCGGCGCTGGTCACCGGCAGGGCGGCCATCGTGTCCAGCGAGGCGCGCCACAGATAAGGGTTGGCCACGCTCACGGATTCAGCTGCAGCAAACGCCGCCTTGTTCTTGCCGCCCGAAGATTGGCAGCCGGTCACGGCGATCACTGCTGCCATGGCAGCGACGGTTGTCAGCTTCATCATTGTCTCTGTTCCCGGATGCAAGACCTTGTTCACGGGGCGTGTATAACAAGGGGGTCTAGGCCTCGCCAGTGTTGTTCTGCGCAAGGCCGCGCGATCAGCTTTCACGCAGGAGCCGCTTCATGCGCCAGCATCTGACAGGTTTGGTCCTCGCCTGCGCCGCCGTAGCCGCGCCCGCCGCCGCCCAGGATGTCTGGGACGATCCGGGCGGCATTGAAACCTCGGCGACCTATGAAGTCGGCGCCGTCCTCGCGCCGGACGCTGACGAGTCCGCTCTTTATGTCCTGCGCGGCGGGTTCGAGGCGAACTTCGTGCTCGAGAACGGCGCGGAGGTGGGCGTGCGCACCTCCGCAGCCCTCGGCAAGGATCATCCGGACCGGGCCGGCTTCAGCGGTGTGTTCGGTCCGGCCCAGCCCGTATCCGGTCCGGCCGGCGCCTATAGCGGCCTCGCGCGCGGGCCGGGCGGCGAAGACACCGGCCCCCACGGCCGCTTCGAAACCGGATACATCTATATAGACGGCGGCTACGGCGAATTGCGCGCGGGCCTCGACGAGGGGGTCGCCGCCCGCTTCTTCGAGGGTGGGCCGACCCTGTTCCGGCAGGCGGGCCTCGTGAATCCGGCGCTTGATCCGACGGGCCGTGTCCTCGCCCGTACCGACCACGACCTGACCGGCCCGTCCCTGAAGGTCAGCTACGCGAGCCCCCGCATCCTCGGGGTGAGGGCGGGGGCCTCGTTCACACCGGAAGCCAGCTCCGGCAGTCTCGACCGCGACCCTGTCCGTAGCCTCGGCAGCGCCGCCCAGCCGGATATCGAGAATGCGGTCGAAGTGGCGGTCAACGTTTCCCGCCGCCTGCCGCGTAGCGGCGTGCGCCTGCGCGCCGCCGCCGCCTATAGTGAAGCCGACGCAGCCCTCGCGGCGCTGCCCGGCAGCTATGACAAGGTCGAGACCTGGTCGGCCGGCGGGTCTGTGGAATTCTCCGCTCTGGCCTTCGGCCTCAGCTATCTTGAAAGCAATAACGGCCTCGCCGCGCCCGGCGGCGATTATTCGGCCCTGTCCGCCGCCTTCCGCCTGACGCTCGGCAAATATGACGCCGGCTTCGAGTATTCGGACGCCGAAGACGAGAATATCGGGGCTGATTCGGAGGCCATCGGCCTGTCGCTCGGCCGAAATTTTGGCGAAAACCTGCGTATTGTGGGCGGATGGCAGCGCTTTGATACCCGTTTCAAGGGAAATCCGCTGCCGCTGGCCCCGGTCACGCGGGACAGGACGGACGGTATTGTGATCGAAATCACACTATCGGGCTAAAAGCCTGCGGTTTCAGAATGTTAATCTTCCATTAACTCCCGGCGACCACTATCCTCAATGTTCAGGATGACGAACATGCGGGCGAAATTTGCACTTTCCTTTGCTTTTGCGGCGGCGGCCTTTACGGCCCCGGCGATCGCACAAGTGCATCCGACGGACGACGCCATCCGAATCGAAGCCCCCACCCTGTCGGAAACCCCCTCGGCCCGCGCCGAATGGTACCGCCAGTTCTCGGACACCAAATCCGCGGCCAGCCGCCCGCAATGGGAAGCCGAACCGTCGCAGGATTTCTCGATGCGCCTCGGCGGAAATTCCCGCTGGGAACTGAACCTCGACAAGTTCACCCGCCTCGGCACCTCGCCGCTGCCGCGTGAAGAGGTCCAGGCCGGCGCCTCCTTCAAGATCACCCCGCGCTTCTCGGTCGGCGGCGAAGTTAGCATCCGTGCGGATGACCTGAACAGCCTCAACGACTCGGCCCGCTGGGAAAACCAGGATGTCGAAGCCGGCATCCGGCTGAAATCGGCCTTTAAGTTCTAGGCTCCGGCCTTCCCGAAAGGCCGCATCCCTTCCACTGCTGCAAAACCTGCGCATCCGGCGATACGCCCGGCATTTTCCGCTGTCACGCCGCCGAGCGCATAGACCGGCACGCCGGCCGCCTTTGCGCGCCGTACGAAACGCCCGGCGCCCATCGCCGTGCCCGCACTGGCACTGCCGGAGGCAAATACGGTCGACAGCATCACCGCGTCCACCGGCAGCCGCGCCGCCGCGCGCAACTCCCACCCCGAATGGGCGCTCACCGTCTGCAGCGCGAACCGGCCCTGCCATCGCCGCGCGCCCTGGCGCAGCCGGAACGGCCAATGCACCCCGTCGGCGTGCACCTTCATCGCCAGCTCGGGGTCCGCCGCAATCAACAAGGCGACGCCCCGCCGGCGGCAGATCCGCGCCAGGTCTTCGGCGACCTGCGACCGGTCGCGCGCGCCGAAATGCCGGTAAACCATGCCAAAGCCTGCGGGCAGGCCGTGTGCGATCGCGCGCGGATCGGCAATCCGGGCCGGATCCGTCACGAACAAGGCCGGGGGAAGGGCAGGGCCCAGTGCGACCGCGCTCCGGCGCGCAGCGGCGAGCAGCTTGCGCCGCGCCCGGCTTTGGGGTTCTACGCTCATGATCATGACCGATACGCTGGAACTTGAAATTTCCAAACGCCGCGATGCCATCCTGGCCGAGCTCGCCGCCGCCGCTGCGCCGCCGCCGGTGCTCATTGCCGTCTCCAAGACCCAGCCCGATGCCGCCATCGAGGCTATGCTCGCCGCCGGCCAGCGCGTGTTCGGTGAAAACCGGGTCCAGGAAGCCGCCGCCCACTGGCAGGACCGCCGCGACGCCTATCCGGATCTCGAACTCCACCTCATCGGGCCGCTGCAGACCAACAAGTCCGAAGACGCGGTGCGCCTGTTCGATGTGATCCAGACGCTCGACCGCCCGAAGCTCGCCGACACGCTGGCCGCTGCAATGGCGAAAACCGGCCGCCGACCGCGCCTGTTCATCCAGGTCAACACCGGCGAGGAGCCGCAGAAGGCGGGCGTTACACCGGCCGGGCTCGCGGCCTTGCTGGACCACGCCCGCAACAAGGCCGGTCTCGAAATCGACGGCCTCATGTGCATCCCGCCCGTGGGCGAGCCGGCCGGGCCGCATTTCGCGCTCCTCGCAAAACTCGCACAGGCGCAGGGCCTGTCGAAACTGTCCATGGGCATGAGCGGCGATTACGTCCTCGCGGCCCGCTACGGCGCCACGCATGTCCGTGTCGGCACCGCCTTGTTCGGCGAACGCGCTATGCCCTGATCTCGATCACCGACCCAGTGCCGAGGCGCCCCAGCACCGCGCGCAGGTCCGCCTCGGCCAGCGCCACGCAGCCTTCGGTCGGCAGATAGCCGGCCCGCGCGATATGCAGGAAGATGGCGCTGCCTTTGCCCGGCTCCGGCGGATCGTCATTGTATCCGAGCTCCACGAACAGGTCGTAGAGGCCGTCTTCCCGCCACAACCGCTCATGGCTGACCCGGCAGGGCAGGGTGACGAGGCGGTTATAATAGTCTGGCGCGCCGGCATCATCGCACCAGCCATCCGTGGGCCGCAGCGCAATCGCCGGCAGGTCTGTCTCCGGCGCCGCGCCCCGGTCCGGCCGGAAAAACACCCGCCGCACCGGCCAGCGTCCGAGGGGTGAGGCGCCGTCGCCCTCGCGCTTGTCGGCGGCGGGTTTCACGCCCCCTTGGCCCAGGGCGCACCGGAAGGACAGGCCCTCGCCTTCGAAGCGGCCGTCCGCGAAGGCGATGAAATGGCTTGCCAGCGTGCGCTCCCGGGAATGTTATTGGCGTCAGGATACGCCCCGAACTATGCAGCGCGGGTCATCCGGCGCCAAGAGGCGGCGGAGCCCCAGCCTGTTACGGGCCAGCAAGGATACGGCCATGACCGGCAAGAAGCACATTCTCATCGTCGATGATGAGGCAGACTTCCGCGAAACGCTCTCCGAACAGTTCGAGCTGAGCGAGGGCTTCGAAGTCACCGGCGCGGGCACCGGTGAAGACGCCCTCCGCCTCGCCGCGTCGCAGCGCGTGGACATTATCGTTCTCGATGTCGACATGCCCGGCATCACCGGGATCGAGACCTGCAAGCGCCTGCGCGCCGCCGGGGTGCGTGCCCCGGTCATCATGCTCACCGGCCGCACCGGCGAGGCCGACACGGTCGCCGGTCTCGATGCCGGCGCAAATGACTATGTCTCCAAGCCCTTCACCTTTTCGGTCCTGCTTGCCCGCGTGCGCGCGCAGCTGCGCACCTTCGAACAGACCGAAGACGCGACATTCGAAATCGGCCCTTACGAATTCCGCCCCTCCACGAAGACGCTGCGCACGAAGGAAGGCAAGCGGATCCGGCTGACCGAAAAGGAAACCGAGATCCTGAAATATCTCTACCGGGCCGGCGGCCGGCCTGTAGCCCGGGAAACTCTGCTCACGGAGGTTTGGGGCTACAACGCCGCTGTGACCACCCACACGCTGGAGACCCATATCTACCGCCTGCGCCAGAAGGTGGAGCCCGATCCCGGCAATGCCCGCCTGCTGATGACCGATCCGGGCGGGTACCGCCTGCAACCATGATCATCGCGCCTGCCGATCCGGCCGATTATCCAGCGCTCGCAGACCTCTGGTATGACAGCTGGATGTCGATCGGCATCGCCAACGATACCGATCTTGACCGCGACGGCGTGCGAGCCCGCTTCTTCCGGGAGACCGCCCACTGGGCGCTGTTCGCCGCAAAGACCGGCGGAGAGGTGGCCGGGCTTCTCGCCCTGCTGCCGGCGGAAGACCGTATCGACCAGATCTTCGTGCATCCGGACCGGAAAGGGCAGGGGATAGGCCTTGCGCTGCTGGCCGAATCGAAGCGGCAGATGCCCGGCCGGATCGTCCTCACCACGCATGAAACGAATTTGCGCGCCCGGTCTTTCTATGAACGCGAAGGCTTTCGCCTCGATTGGCACGAAATCGATGACGTCCATCGCCGCGTGAAGTATCACTACATCTGGACGCCGGCCTGAAAGCCTAGACCTTCACATCCACACTGATCGGTGCGTGGTCGGAAGGTTTCCATCCACCGCGCCAGGCAAGGTGTACACGGAAGGAGTCCACTTTCGCGTCTCCAAGCGCTTCCTTGTTGGCCCAGATATGATCCAGCCGGCGGCCCTTGTTCGACGCCGCCCAGTCTGCTGCGCGGTAGCTCCACCAGGAATACAGCTTCTGCTCGTCCGGCACAGCCAGTCGGGCGATGTCTGCAAATCCGGCCGCTTTGCGCGCCGCCTCCAGCCGTTCGGTCTCTTCCGGCGTGTGGGACACGATGCCGAGCAGCTGTTTGTGGGACCACACATCGTTCTCATGCGGCGCCACGTTCAGGTCGCCCACCAGGATGCGCGCCGCGCCTTTCTTCAGTTTCTTGTAGCCCGGGCCCAGCCGGTCGAGGAAATCCAGCTTGTGCGCGAACTTCTCGTTGGCGGCCGCATCCGGAACATCGCCGCCGGCGGGCAGGTAGATGTTGTGGATTTCCAGGCCGGATTTAAGCCGCGCGGCAATCACTCGCGCATGGCCTTCGCGGCACAGGTCCGGCGTGTCGACTTCCTCAAGCGGCAGGCGCGAGGCGATCGCGACCCCCGCATGGCCGCCGCGTTGTCCGCGCATCACGACATGGCCGAGCCCCATGTCCTTGAACGCCTTCAGCGGGAATTCCGCATCCTGGCACTTGGTTTCCTGCAGGCACACCACGTCGGGTTTTTCGGCCGTGACGAAGCTCTCGACGTTCGGCGCCCTCAGGCGGACCGAGTTGATGTTCCAGCTGACGATCTTGAGGGGTTTGGCCATCCGGTCTGACTAGCAGCGCTGCCCCAAACGTCAACGCGCCCGAGCGCGGGGAGGCTCGGGCGCGTTGGACGTTCCTGAGAACGTCTCTTTTCAACCAGCCGATCAGGAGCCGGTCTCGACGGGAGCGGGAGGGGTCGCAGCGGGGGGGTCGGTGCTGCGTGAGGTTTCCTTGACCGTCGACAGTTGTATTATTGTCACTCGCCCAAGGATTCTCAAGTTAATTGGGCGTAATTCTCTTGACGGGGTTACCGGTTGTCAAAGTCGCGCAGGATGAACAGGCGCGGGTTCAGCTTGGCGCCGACTTCCACGCCGCTCAGCAGTACGCTCGTGCGTCCACCGCTTGCATCAACGGTCCGCCAGCCGGTCAGTGCATTGTCCTTGTTGTCGAGGATCACGGTCAGCGTGCCATCGGTTTCGCCCGACTTGTCGCGCACCGTGATGTTCGTCCGGTCGGCCGTGCGGCGCACGTCGATCACCTCGGCCTGCTTCTCGAAGTCCAGCTTGTCCGACAAGAGCAGCGATAGCGGCGTCTGCGACAGCGGCACGCGGTCGGTCGTCTCCAGCTCGCTGTCCTGCAGCGCCACGGTCGTACCGTCGCTCACCAGCAGCAGCGGCGTCGGATCGTCATAGTCGAACCGCACCTTGCCGGGACGCGACATCGCGAACTGGCCGGTCGAAAGCGAACCGTCCGGCGAATACTGCTCGAACTTGCCCCGCGCCGTTTTCACGTTCGCGAGAGCCTTCGAGGCTTCCTTCAGCAGCCTTGTGCGTTCGGCCGCCGTCATCGGCGCAGTCGTCTGCGCCTCGGCGGTTACGGCCGGCTTGGGCTGGACCTGTTTCAGTCCCACGGTCAGCGGTGCACCCAGGATCAGGGCGATGGCGCTGGCACTGGCGATCAAGTTCATCATGTTTCGGCCTCCTGTGACCTTTCGATCAGGATCTACACTTAAGCGTCTGAACCCTGCCTAAACAGGGCAAAAGGCTGATTTGTCTGCCACAATCGGTTGGCGGGCGTTCAGGTCCGCCGCCGCGAGGCGCGCCGGATGAACGCAGGTTCCGCGCCTTGCGGATTTTCCGGCGGCATCCCATCTTGCGCCCTGACTCTCAAGGGACATCCGATATGGCAACCGCAGGCCTGCAGCACACCTCCGACGGCACCGATCAGGGCTTTATGGCCGACGTGGTCGAAGCTTCCATGACCCAGCCGGTGATCGTGGACTTCTGGGCACCCTGGTGCCAGCCCTGCCGCATTCTCGGCCCGGTCCTCGAAAAGGTCGTCGAGGCCAAGAAGGGCGCGGTCAAGCTCGTCAAGATCAACACCGAAGAGCACAACGCCTATGCGAGCCAGCTCGGCGTGCGCTCCATTCCCGCCGTTTACGCCTTCCACAAGGGCCGCCCGGTCGATGGCTTCATGGGCGCCCTCCCGGAATCGCAGGTCTCGGCTTTTGTCGAACGTCTGCTCGGCGGCACCGACAGCGCGCAGGTGATCGCCGAAGCGCTCGGCCAGGCCGAAGCAGCCAGCCAGGCGGGCGACATCCCGCTCGCCGCCGAGATCTACGCCGCTATCATCCAGGAAGATCCCGAGAACACCACCGCCATCGCCGGCCTCGCGCGCTGCTACCTCGCCAATGGCGATACGGCCCGCGCCCTCGCCACGCTCGACATGGTTCCCGAAGCCAAACGCAACGAAGCCGCCGTCAAGAGCGTCCGCCTCGCCATCGAGATGGCCGCCGAGGCGCCCGCGCCGACCGAGCTGGATGCGGCCCTCTCCGCCGTCAGCGCCGATCCCGGCAATCACGACAAGCGTTTCGAACTCGCCGAACAGTATGCTGCCGCCGGCCGCTACCAGGACGCGGCCGATCATCTGCTGATCATCCTCTCCGCCAAGCTCGGCTGGGCGGAGGGCAAGGCCAAGGACAAGCTTCTGAAAATCTTTGAGGCCGCCGGCCCGACCGATCCGGTCACCATCGAAGGCCGCCGCCGCCTCGCGTCGCTGATGTTTGCCTGACAGGGGGCTTTGCCCCACCTTGTCGGGACACTGATCCAGAAAGGCAGGGCCATGGTGCCGATCCGCAAGATCTCAGACCTGCCGGAGACGCTCGCCGTCTTCCCCTTGCCGGGCGTGCTCGTCTTTCCGCGCTGGGACTTGCCGCTGAACATTTTCGAGCCGCGCTATCTCAACATGGTCGATGATGCGATGGCCGGCACCCGCCTGATCGGCATGATCCAGCCGGTCGGCGGCTCACGGGCGCATCCGGATCTCGCCCGCGTTGGCTGCGCGGCCCGCATCACCCGCTATAGCGAAACCGAAGACGGCCGCTACCTGATCACACTGACCGGCATCTGCCGCTTCGCCGTGCGCGCGGAGCTGGACGTCACGTCGCCCTACCGGCAGGTCGTACCGGATTGGTCGCCCTTCGAGGCGGACCTGTACGAAACCCCCGCCACAGGCCTCCCGGACCGGCTCGCGCTCGTCGGCGCGCTGCGCAGCTATACCGAGGCGAACGCGCTGCAGGCGGACTGGGCCGCCGTCGACATGGCGCCGATCGAAACTCTGGTGCATGCGCTCGCTTCGGGCTGCCCGTTCGATCCATTGGAAAAGCAGGCACTCCTCGAAGCGGACACGCTCGCCGACCGAGCCCGCGTGCTGACCAGCCTGCTCGAAATCGGCGGTAGTGGCCCCGCGCCCGGACCCATGCAATAGGAAACCCCATGAGCGATCCTGAAACCTACCCGGCCTTTGCCCCCTCCGGCGTCGATCCGCGCCTCCTCGAAATCCTGATCTGCCCGGTCACGCGCCTGCCGCTGGTCTATGACCGCGCCGCGAACGAGCTGATCTCGAAGAAAGCGCGCCTCGCCTATCCGATCCGCGGTGGCATTCCGATCATGTTGGAAGAAGAAGCCCGCGACCTGGATGAAGAGCCCGCCGGCCCGGCAGGGGAGGGCGCATGAGCGCGCTTGCCTGGCCCGCCCGGCTCACCTTCCGCGCCGGCGCGCAGGAGATGCTCGCCGAATTCGATGACGGCAAGTCCGGAACGGTCGGCTACAAGCGCCTGCGCGAGGAAAGTCCGTCTGCGGAGGTTCAGGGCCATGGCGGTGGGCCGAAGCCGCCACAGGCGCCGGTGCCGGATGACATCCGTGTGCTGAAGGCCGAACCGGTCGGGCGCTATGCCGTCCGCCTCTTCTTTTCGGATGGTCATTCGAGCGGCCTTTATACGTGGGACCTGATCCGCGCGCTGACGGTCGGGGACTGACGGAAGCTGTATCCGGAGTGGAGCGGCGCGCGGACGGCGCCGCTTAGCGCATCAGGCTCGGCATCGTCGCCTGCGCGGCGCTCGCCTGTCGCGCCATCGCGCGGCGCAGCGGTCCCACCCGGTTTGCCACCGTCAGGGCAATGCCCCGCAGTGGCTTCAGAACCGGATTGTCGTTCGAGAAGGTCCGGTCGATCAGGTCCATCGACATCGCGGTCGCATAGGAATCGAACCGGCGCCATTGCTGGTAGCGCGACAGCACCGTGTCGCTGCCCGGGTCAAGGCCGGCGGCGCGCGCCTCGGTCATCACATCGATCAGCGCACCGACATCCTTGAAGCCGAGGTTCAGGCCCTGGCCGGCCAGCGGGTTGATACGGTGAGCGGCATCGCCCAGAAGCGCGGTGCGCGGACCGGTCATGGCCAGCGCCACCTGCATCACCAGAGGATAGGAGAGGGGAGGGCCGTCGAGATGCATCTCGCCGGCAAAGCGGGCGAAGCGCGCATTCAGTTCGGCTTCGATGGCGGCCTTCGGCTGTTTCACCAGCGCTTCTGCGGCGCCGCCCTTCATATACCAGGCAAGGTTCGCGCGGTTGCCGGGCAGGGGCAGGGTCGCAAACGGGCCTTCCGGGGTGAACAACTGGCGTGCGATGCCGTGGTGTGGCCGCTCCAGCGTTACGTCCGCCGCGAAGACGGACTTGCCATAGCTGCGACCTTCGGTGCGGATGCCCAGCGCGGTGCGCACCGGTGAGTGCAGTCCGTCACAAGCCGCCACCAGTCCGGCCCGCAAGGTCTGCCCGTTCTCCAGCGTGATAACAGCCCCGGCCGGACCGGTTTCCATGCCCGAAAACCGGGCACCCTTCAGCCAGGTTAGGCCCTGCGCCGCGGCTGTTTGACGGTCCAGGGCGGCCTGCAGCGCGGCCGCAGGCACCATCTGGCCCAGCGCGTCCTTGCCCGTTCCGCCGCCGAGGTCGTCATTCGAGAAGGCCACATGCGGCGCTCCGAACCAGTGGGTGCCGCCATCTTCGGCTTCGAGTCCGTTGAGAGGCGTGATCACATCCGCCAGTTCGCCCGTCACGCCGGTCGCGCCGAGCAGGCGCCAGCTGCCGCGAACAATGGCAAAAGTCCTTGTATCTCTTGTTGTTACGGGATTTTCTAGCCGCGCATCGATCAGCGTTACGGAGAAGCCGGCGCGCGCCGCAAGGATACCCAGCGACGTGCCGACAGGACCCGCGCCAACGATGGCGAGGTCGCAGTCCTGAAGGGGATCAGCGTGTGTTTCAGCCATAAGAAAGCGTTATCCATGCTGCAGTGCGGCGTCCAGTGGTGGCAGCGATTTGGGCGTTTGGTCGCAAGCGTGCACAAGGATTAACCAACGGGCACTCGAATCGGGCGCCGTGAGCGTGTGCCGTGCGACTTTTTCGGGCAGGCGAAATCATATCGGCTCCGGGAGAACACGGGGGGTCCTGGGTTCTGCAGCACTGAAACAAAGGAGGGGCCGATGGGCCGATTGACTGGATTATTGATCCGCGGGGCGACACTTGCACCGCTGTCGCTATTGGCGGCCGGGGTAGCATTCGCCCAGGAAGCCGCGCCGAGCCTGGAAGAACGACTCGCAGCACTCGAAGCGGCCACCGCCGTGCCGGCCTATGTCGACAACAGCTACCTGTTCCTGATCGGCGGCCTCGTCGTCATGTTCATGGCCGCCGGATTCTGTATGCTCGAAGCGGGCCTTGTTCGCTCCAAGAACGCCGCCATGCAGTCGATGAAGAATGTGCTTCTCTTCGCTGTGGCCGGCCTGATGTTCTGGCTCACGGGTTACAATCTGGCCTATCCGGGTGACTCCACCCTGCTGTCCGGCCTTCTGCCGACCAATCTCTCGATCTGGTCGCCCGGTTCACTCGAAGAAGACAATGGCGGCTATGCGTCGGGCTCTGACTGGTTCTTCCAGATGGTGTTCGTGGCAACGGCGGCATCGATCGTGTCCGGCACCGTTGCCGAGCGCGTAAAGCTCATTCCGTTCCTTCTCTTCACCGTCGTGCTGACCGGCGTCATCTACCCGGTGGTCGTGTCGTGGGAATGGGGTGGCGGCTACCTCGACGCACAGTGGGCCTTCTCCGACTTCGCTGGCTCGACGCTCGTTCACTCGGTCGGCGGCTGGGCAGCTCTCACCGGCGCCCTGATCATCGGCCCGCGCACCGGCAAGTATTTCGGCAAGGGTGTAAACCCGATGCCCGGCTCGAACATCCCGCTTGCTGCCCTCGGCACGCTGATCCTGTGGCTCGGCTGGTTCGGGTTCAACGGTGCCTCCCAGCTTGCGGCCGGTACCATCACCGACATCAACTCGGTCTCGATCATCTTCGTGAACACCAACATGGCGGCCGTCGGCGGTTGCCTTGCAGCGGCGGTCACCACGGCGGTGCTCTACAAGGGTAAGATCGACGCCACCATGGTCTTCAACGGCGTCATCGCGGGCCTCGTCTCGATCACGGCTGAGCCGCTGACCCCGACCATCGGCCAGGCCGTCCTGATCGGCGCTGTCGGCGGTGTCTTCGTGGTCATCACGGTTCCGCTGCTCGACAAGCTGAAGATCGACGACGTCGTCGGCGCCATCCCGGCTCACCTTGTCTGCGGTATCTGGGGCACGATGATCGTTCCGCTGTCGCATGGCGGTGCCATAACTCCGAACGAAGCCGGTGACCCGAGCTATCTCGGCCAGCTGGTCGGCGTCGGCCTCACCGCGGTGTTCGTGATGATCGCCTCGACCATCGTCTGGTTCGCCCTCAAGTTCACGCTCGGCGTCCGCGCCAGCCAAGAAGAAGAGATGATGGGCATGGACCGCGCCGAAGTCGGTCTGGAAGCCTATCCGGAGTTCACCCGCACCTGAGCGCGGCCCCTTCGGGAACAACCTGGCGCCCCGGTGGAGAAATCCACCGGGGCGTCCTGCTTTGGCTTTCAGGAATTTAACCTCGCCGAATTCCAGTGAAATCAGGCCTTCGGGCATGAAAAACCTGCGAATTCCACAGCCTCCGTTTGCCGCATGTTAAGGCTAACCGGCGAAACCTGTTGCTCCGCCTCTCGCCAACTCCGGAGCGTTTTCCCCCATGCAAGACACCGACATCCGAGACGAAGAGCTGCGCACGGTGAGCGATCCGGTCTGGCGGATCCTCACGGGCGCTGCCGCGTTCGGGGCAGGGGTCTTCGTCTGCGGCAGCGTCGGCTCCTACCTGCCGTCCGATCCGAGCTGGAACGCCGCCACCGGCGCCGACGTGCAGAACCTGTTCGGTTCGCCCGGCGCCATTTTCGCCGATGTCGCGCGCCAGCTGCTCGGCTGGTCGGGCTGGATCGCCGGTCTCGCCCTGATGATCGGCGGCGCCATGCGCGCCGTCCTCGTCGGCAAGCCGCGCATCCGCCGCTGGATCTACGGCACCGTCGCCGTGCCTCTGTCGGCTGCCGCCTTCGCGGCCTGGCCGGTTCCGGAATCCTGGCCGCTCAGCGCCGGCCTCGGCGGCATGTTCGGCGACGGCGTGTTCAACCTGGCCGTATTGCCCTTCCGCGCCCTGATGCTGCCCGCGCCCGCCAGCTGGGCCGGCTTCCTCCTCGGCGCCGCTGCCCTCTGGGCCGGACTCGCCGCGCTCGGCTTCCGCCGCCGCGACGCGCTCCTCCTTCAGGAAACCGCCACCCGCTCCGGCAAGCATGCTGCAGTTTCCGCCGCAGGCCTCGGCGGCTTCCTGATCCGTCTCGGCCAGCAGCTGTCCGAGCGCCAGCCGCAGCCGGTTCGCCTCGACGAGCCGGTTTCGGGCGACCGCACCCTGATCATCAAGCATGACGACGACTATGTCCCGTCCTCGCGCTACCTGCCGGACGATGCCGACGAAGATGACGACACCGGCTATGGCGCCTCCGCCTGGGACGAGGATGAAGACCTCGACGACGATGCTGAGCCCGCCGCCCCGCCGCCCGGCCTGCGCTTCGCCGTGCCGCGCCCGGCGCCGCGCACCGTCGCCCCGAAAGTCGCCAAGCCCGAGCGCCGCCGCGTCTCCACCCGCCTGCCATCGCTTGACCTGCTGCAGGTCCCCGAAGAGCGCCGCGAAACCTTCGACGAGGACGCCCTCCTCGCCAAGGCCGCCCGCCTGTCCGAAGTCCTCAAGGAGTTCGGCATCCAGGGCCGCATCAAGGAAGTGCGCCCCGGTCCGGTCATCACCCTGTTCGAGATGGAGCCCGCCCCCGGCGTGAAGTCCTCGCGCGTCATCACGCTCGCCGACGACATCGCCCGCTCCATGTCCGCCGTCTCGGCCCGTGTGGCGGTCGTACCCGGCAAGAACGCCATCGGCATCGAACTGCCCAACGATGAGCGCGAGAAGGTCTTCCTGCGCTCCATCCTCCAGTCGGATGCCTATGTGAACTCGCGCGCTTCGCTGCCCGTTGCCCTTGGCGAGGATATCGGCGGCCAGCCCACCGTGGTCGATCTGGCACGCATGCCGCACCTGCTCGTCGCCGGCACCACCGGTTCGGGCAAGTCGGTCGGCGTCAACGCGATGATCCTGTCGCTGCTTTACCGCCACACGCCGGAACAGGTCCGCCTGATCCTGATCGACCCGAAGAAGCTCGAATTCACCGTCTATGAAGGCATCCCGCACCTGCTGGCCCCGGTCATCACCAAGGCGCCGGAAGCCGTCAACGCGCTCAAATGGGCCGTGCGCGAAATGGAAAGCCGCTACGAGCTGATGTCCAAGGCCGGCGTGCGCAACCTGGCCGGCTTCAACGAGAAGGCTTCGAAATACCGTGCCGCCGGCGAGCCGCTGGTGCGCAAGGTCCAGACCGGCCTCGATGAATTCGGCAAGCCGGTCTACGAAACCGAATCCCTGCCGATCGACCACATCCCGCAAATCGTCATCGTCATCGACGAGATGTCGGACCTGATGGTCGTCGCCGGCAAGGAGATCGAAGGCTGCCTGCTGCGCCTCGCCCAGATGGCCCGCGCCGCCGGCATCCACCTGATCACCGCTACCCAGCGTCCGTCCGTGGACGTCATCACCGGCACGATCAAGGCGAACTTCCCGACCCGTATTTCCTACATGGTCACCAACAAAGTCGACAGCCGCACCATCCTCAACGAGCAGGGCGCCGAACAGCTGCTCGGCAACGGCGACCTCCTGCACCAGGAACCCGGCAAGAAAACCCAGCGCCTGCACGGCCCCTTCGTTTCCGACGAGGAAGTCTGTCACGTCGCCGACTGGCTGCGTGAACAGGGCGAGCCCGACTATGTCATGGACGTGCTGGAATCGAAGGATGACGGCTCCACCGGTTCGCCCGTCATGGACGCGATGCTCGGCATGGGGGAGGGCGGCTCGGGCGGCAGCGACGACGACAACGCGCTCTTCTCCGAAGCGGTTCAGGTCGTCATCCGCGACCAGCGCGCCTCGACCTCCTACCTCCAGCGCCGCCTCAAGGTCGGCTACAACAAGGCGGCCGGCCTGATCGACCGGCTTGAGGAAGAAGGCATCATCTCCGCCCCCAACCATGCGGGCAAACGCGAAGTCCTCACCAAGGGCAAGAACGCCGCCTAGGCGGCCGCTGCAACAAGCTTTGGTGGGCACAAAGATAAGGGCTCCCGACCTCCCGGAGATGGAGGCGGGAGCCCGGTTCGTTTGAGCACCTGAGTCTTGCGTGCACCCGGCAGAGAACGCCCAAACCCCTCTCCCGTCCCCCGGGAGAGCAGGGCCATCGCCCACATGCGATCGCCCTGCCATTCATGGGGAGGGTTGGGGCGGGTCCCCTACCAGGCTCACCCCATCGGATACAGGATCTCTTTCGTCACCGCGTCGCAGGCCTTCATCACTTCCGGCGACAGCTCCAGGTCGGCCGCCGCCAGAATGTCCGCCAGCTGATCGAATTTTGAAACACCTACAATCGTGGAGGCCACGAAGTCATGTTGCTTCGACCACGCGGTCGCCAGCGTCACGACGCTGGTGCCGGCCTCGGCGGCGATCTTCATGAAGCGTTCGGTGGAGGCCAACGTCTTCTCGTTGACGAAGCGCTGCGCCATCGCCGTATGGCGGCCGCCGAGATTGATATAGCGCGAGAAGCGTGCGCCTTCCGGCGTGGCGCCGTTCTGGTATTTGCCCGACAATACCCCGCCGCCGATGGGGGAGTAGGGGATCAGGCTCACGCCTTCCTCGCGGCACACTTTCGCAAGCGCATCCTCGAAGCGCCGGTTGTTCAGCGAGAAATTGTTCTGGATCGTCTGGTAGCGCACCGCGCCGAGGCGGTTGGACGCCTCGATGGATTTCATCAGGCCCCAGGCGTCCTCGTTGGAGCAGCCGACGATGCGCACAAGACCTTCGCGGCAGAGCTCGTCGAGGGTCTCCATCGTCTCGTCATAGGCAATGCCATGGTCGGGCCAGTGGGTCTGGTAGAGGTCAATATAATCCGTCTGCAGACGGGTCAGGCTCGCTTCCACGGCGCGGCGGATATTGTGGCGGTCAAGCGCCGTCATGCCGGCGCGCTGCGATCCCTTGATCCAGCCATGCGAAGGTCCGCACACCTTTGTGGCGAGGATGATCGCGTCGCGGTCCTTGGTCTTCATCCAGCGGCCGACGATCTCTTCCGTCAGGCCGCCATACTTGATGTCCGGCGGCACGGGATAGTTCTCGGCCGTGTCGAAGAAGTTGATGCCGGCATCGAGGCTCGCGTCGAGAATCCGGAACGCTTCCTTCTCGTCGGTCTGCGTCCCGAAGGTCATGGTGCCCATGCAGATGTCGGACACGTAGATGGCGCTCTTGCCCAGGCGGCGATGTTTCATGTTGGATTGTCCCTCTGACTTTGGCGATCTGACCGGCGCCGCCCTCTTCAGGTAGCGGTTCTTTCCCCGGGCGCAAGGCAGCCCGCCGCGTCAAGCAGGTCGAGCGCCGGTTTCAGGCCGGCCTCATACCGCTTCCAACGGGCCAGCGCCGAAGTGTAGAGCGGCTCGCGCACCTGCGCCGAACTCGCCGTCGCCACCGGCGCCGCATTCTCGTGGAAGGCCAGACAGGCCGGCTCGAAAGGCAGGCCGCAGAAGTCCAGCAGCCGCCGCGTCTCGGTCTCGAGATCCGTCACCACCTTCTCGTAATGCACCACCGAGAACCGGCCGGCCGGCAGCGCCGCCTCGAAGGCCCGCACCATCCGGTCGAACTGGATATAGTAACGGGCCGTGTCCTCAAGCCGGTAGGCGTAGTTGTAATAGGAGAAGCTGGTCGCGAACATCTGCCGGTAGTTCGACAGCACCGTATCCGCCGGATGGCGCCGCAGGCAGATCACCCGCGCCTCCGGCAGCGCCGCGAGGATCACCGGGGCGAGCAGGATGTTCAGCGGCATCTTGTCGGTGAACCGTCCGGTCAGGCCGAGCGAGGCCGCCACGCTCGCCATGTAGGCGTTGCCCAGCGCCGTCAGGTCGAGGCGGGCTGCCGCGTCCAACGTGGGCGGGTCGAGCACCAGGTTCGACGGGGTCCGCGCCATCCGCTTCAGGCAGAGCGCGAAGTCGGTGAGCTCCCCGGCGGCGGACAGCTGGCTATGGCTCGACAGGATCCGGTCCACCAGTGTTGTGCCGGTGCGCGGCATGCCGCAAATGAAAACCGGCGCGCCCGTCGCCGTGCTCGTCGGCGTCCGGAGGGTTCCGGCGGCGCGGATCGCGGCTTCGGCGAGCGCGGCATCGGCGGCAGGGTCATGCGCCAGACGTGTCCGCTTGTGGGCTTTCGCCTTCTCCAGCCAGTCGAGCGCGACTTCCGGCTGGCCGAGATCCTCGGCCGCCTTGGCCAGTGCATGGCCGATGCGAAGCGCCGCGTCGGCGTCGGCGCCCCGCGCGGCGAACATCGCCTCCAGCGCGGCCACGTCATTGGCAGCCGGTGTCTGCCGGGTGATCTGGACAATGGCGGGCAGGCCGCGCGTGTCGTTCGGGTCCGCCTCGGCGCAGCGTCGGTAGGCCTCGCGGGCCGCATCCATCTGGCCGGCAAACTGCAGGGCAGCGGCGTGATTGTAATGGTAGTTCGCCTTGCCGGGTTCGGCGCCCGCGGCCCGGGCATAGAAGGGCAGGGCCTCGCTGTGCAGCCCCGCCCGGCTGAGCACCACGCCGATCGTGTCCAGCGTCAGGGCATCGTTCGGCTTCAGGCGCGCGGCGGCCCGGGCGGCCTCCACCGCTTCACTTCGGCGTGACAGGGCGATCAGGCACCGCGCCCGCTGGGCATGCGCCCCGGCATGGTCGGCCCGCCGCGCCAGCGCCGCGCGGAACAGCTCGTCGGCCTTGGCATAGTTCTCATGGTCGCTCGTCAGTATGCCCAGCAGGTAATAGGCCTCGGCATTCGCCGGTTCATCCTTCAGCACGGCGAGGCACAGACCGTGTACGGTCTGGTACGCCTTGCGCGCCAACAGCTCCGCCGCCTCGACCATCCGCGGGTCGTTTACGCCTGAATTTTGGGCAGTGTAGGCCAAGGCATCCCCAAAAGTGGTTCCATGGATGTCAGTCTGTGCCCTTTTTGCTGCATCTCGTCGCAAAATGAAAGCAGGCCCGTTTCACCCGCTTGCACAATCGCAAGCGTCCGAACCTTATTGACGTGTCGAGGGACGGTTCTGTAGCCGAGAAGGAATAAAAAATGTCGCGCAAAAATCTTCTGCTCACCGCCAGCGCGGCGGTGCTCGTATCATCTATTGCCCTGTCTGCCTCCGCCCAGGAGGCCACCGATTCCGCTGACAGCGAATTGCGGGTCGAGGCCGTCACGGTCACCGCCACGCGCCGCGCCGAAAGCGTCCAGGATATCCCACTGAACATCGCCGCCGTCGGCAGCGCACAGATCGAGGAGCAAGGCTTCGACGAACTCGCCGATGTGCTCGCCTATGTGCCGGGCATCAACGTGGTCGACCGCGGCGGACGCCAGGGTAATCCGATCATCGTACGCGGCCTCAACGCCGATGGTCTCGGTTCGGGTGATGGCAACAATGACGGGGGCGGCACGGTCGCCACCTATATCGGCGAAGTCCCGGTCTTCCTTGACCTGAAGCTCAACGACCTTGAGCGCGTCGAAGTGCTGCTCGGGCCGCAAGGCACGCTGTACGGCGCCGGCACGCTCGGCGGCGCGATCCGCTACATCCCCAGGAAGCCGGACTTTGCCGGCGACACGCTGGACCTGCGTCTCGAGGCCTCGCAATATTCCGAGGCGGACAGCCTGTCCTATGACACCGGCTTCACCTTCAACAAGGCGATCACGTCCAACTTCGCGGTACGTGGCTCGCTCGATTTCGAAAACGATTCGGGCTTCACCGATTATCCGTTCGTCGTGCGCGAGATCGGCGTGTCTGATCCGGACCCGGATTTCTCAGATCCTGCCGCCGTTGCCGCCAACACCTACCGCATCAGCGATGCGGACAGCGAGGAGGTCATCTCCGGCCGCCTCGCCGCGCGCTGGCAGCCGACCGACTGGCTCGATGGCACGCTGACCTATTATCTCCAGAAATCCGATATCGGCGGCCGCCGCGGCGTGAGCCAGCAGCCGACCGTGCCGACCGGCGATTATGAACTCGCCAAGCGTGTGCCGGAGCCGAACGAGATCACCAACCAGCTGCTCGCGCTGGAAGTGGTGGCCGACCTCGGCTTTGCCGAGCTGACCTCCGCGACCGGCTATTCGCGGTACAATGATGACGGACAGCGCGACCAGACCGATTTGCTGATCACGCTGGAATATAGCTACGAAGCCTTCCCGACCTTCACCGCCTATACGCATGAGAAGGGCAAGGAAGAGCGCATCAACCAGGAACTGCGCCTCGTGTCGAAGACCGAGGGCCCGCTGAACTGGATCGTCGGCGCGTTCTACAATCAGCGTGAATCGGCGTCCTACTCGGCAGAATACACGCCTGGCTATGCCGCGTATGCCGGCTTCAACCGGCCGGACGATCTCGAATACTATTCGCAGTTCTTCTCGAAACTCGAAGAGTCCGCCTTCTACGGTGAGATCGGCTATGACATCACCGACAAGTGGAGCGTCACGGTGGGGGGGCGCTACTACAAGTACGATCTGGAATCGTACAACGATGTCGACTTCCCGCTGTTCGACCCGACCTTTGCGCCGGTTGGCGTCAGCTCGCTCCAGGACAGTCTGCAGGCGGACTATGCCGCTGGCAGCCCGAATGGCACCGAGAAGACCGGCCAGTCTGACAACGGCACGCTTTTTAAGTTCAATACGTCCTACAAGTTCACCGAGGACTTCCTCGGTTACCTGACCGTGTCGGAAGGCTACCGGATCGGCGACGACAACGGTGTCGGCGATTGCCCGGCCTTCGATCCGCTTGCGCCGAACGTGCAGGGCGCCTGCGCCCTTGCGCCGGGCCAGCAATATGGACCGAACGCGGGCGACATCTCGACCCGTGACGAACGCCAGTACTTGTCGGACACGACGACCAACTACGAGGTGGGCTTCAAGTCCACGCTCGCCGATGGCCGGGTCACGCTGAATGGCGCAGTCTATTATGTCGAATGGAACGACCCGCAGCTGTCTTCGGCCACGATCAATGCGTCGATCCCGATCATCGTCAACGCGGACGGTGCCGAGTCGAAAGGCGTGGAACTCAATGGCCAGTGGATCGTTTCCGACGCCCTGTCGCTGCGCGGCAGCTACAGCCATACCGAGGCTTCGCTGACGGCGCTCGCGCCGGGCCTGGTCAGCACCATCTCGCCTCCGGGCTTCGGTACCGTGCTGCTGGATGGTCAGGATGGCGACCGCCTGCCGGGTTCGCCGGAAGACCAGTTCTCGCTCTTCGGTTCCTATGTCCACGATCTCGCGGACGGGCGTACACTGACCTTCAACGGCGGCTATGCCTGGCAGGGCGATGTGCTGACGCGCACCGGCGGCCGGGGCGGCGGCATCACGCTGGACAGCTACGGCGTGGCCAACGCGTCGGCGGTGTACGACACGGGCAAGTGGTCGGCGACACTGTTCGTTAATAACCTGCTTGATGAGTATTACGAGACCGGAGTTGTATCCACGCCGCTGTTCAACCAGGTGCTGACAGACGATGATGGCGGCGACGTCAACACGCGCAGCTACTACACCTATGTCGGCGCACCGCGCGTCATCGGCGTCCGGTTCAATTACAAGATCGGATAATCAGAAGGTCTGAAGCGGCCCGGCTTGCCGGGCCGTCGGGGCACCGGGGGGTGTTCAGACTGGAAAAGGCCGCCCGTCGGGGCGGCCTTTTTTGTTTGTGGGCAGTGCAGGCGGCGGGGAGGGGCTACTCGCCCAGCCCGTTAAAGAAGACAGCGCCGTCCTTCATGACGAAGTCGACGTCTTCCAGCTGGCGAACGTCCGCCAGCGGATCACCGTCGACGGCGATGATGTCAGCGCGTTTGCCGGCCGTCAGGCTGCCGATTTCGTCCTTGAGGCCGAACAGTTCGGCATTGCCGAGGGTCGCGGCGCGGATCGCCTCGGCGGGCGTCATGCCCCATTGGACCATGTAGGCAAACTGGCGGGCGTTGACCCCGTGCGTGTAGACGCCGGCATCGGTGCCGAAGGCGATCTTCGCGCCGGCCTTCACGGCCGCCTGGAAGCGTTCACGCTGAGCCTTGCCGACGGTCTTTTCCTTCTCGAGCGATTCCGGAAGGATGCCGGCCGCTTCGCCTTCGCTGAGGATGAAGTCCGAAACATAAATGTCCATCGACAGGAAGATGCCCTTCTTGATGGCGTCCTTCAGGCTCTGGTCGGAGATCAGGCTGGCATGCTCGACCGAGTCGACGCCGGCCTCGATGGCGGTCGCGATACCCTTGGCGCCGTGGGCGTGAACGGCCACCTTGAGGCCCAGCTCATGCGCCTCGCTGACGATGGCCTGCATCTCTTCCAGCGTGAATTGCTGCGCGCCAATCGTGGTGCCTTTCGAGAGGACGCCGCCGGTGCCGCAGAACTTGATGACCTCTGCGCCGTATTTCTTGTTCTCGCGCACCTTCTGGCGCACCGCCCACGGACCATCAGCGACGCCGCCGCCGACCGAATGGTCTTCATAGGGAAGCAGGTTAGAGTCGCAATGCCCGCCGGTGATGCCGATGGACTGGCCTGCCGGGATGATGCGCGGGCCCGGAACCTCGCCGCTGTCGATGGCATGCTTCAGGTCCACATCGGTGAAGCCCGGCGCGCCGAGATTGCGCACGGTGGTGAAGCCGGCGCGCAGGGTCTTCTCCGCATTGGCGACGCCGGAAATGGCGGCGGCGGGGGTGGAGACGGTGAGGCGGCGGAAGCCGTGCAGGTCGGCGCGGTTCGTGAGGTGGACGTGGCTGTCCGACAGGCCGGGCAGCAGCCAGGCGCCGGCCATGTCGATCTTCGTGGCGCCCGAGGCGCCGAGCGTGCCCGTCCGGCCGACCGCCTTGATCTGCCCGTCCTCGACCAGCACGTCGTGGTCCTTCATCACCACGCCGCGCTCGACATCGACGACATGGCCGCCCGACAGGAGCAGGGTTTCGGCGGAGGCGGCGGCACTGACAGCCAGCAGGCTGGCGGCGGCAAGGAGGGTTCGGAGCATGGCGTGATTCCTGATCGGCTGACCCTTGAGACCTAGCCGTCCGGGGGCGGCTTGGCCAGTCCGGGGCGGACCACAAAATCCGGGTGGCGCGGCTTTGGGCACAGGCCTATAGGACCGTCGATGAACGCTGCGCTCCGCCTCGGATTTCCTGCCGCTCTCGGCTGCTACCTGATCTGGGGCAGCCTGCCTTTGTACATCCGCGCGATGAAACATGTCGGCGCGTTCGAGCTGCTGGCCCAACGGGTGATCTGGTCGGTGCCGACCGCCATCGTGCTGATCGCGCTGGCGGCCAACTGGCGGGACGTGAAAGCGGCGTTCAAGCCCGCGAACCTGAAATGGCTGGCCCTGTCGGGCGTGCTGATCGGCGCCAACTGGGCGACGTACATCTGGGCCGTGAACGCCGACCACGCGATGGAGGCCTCGCTCGGCTATTACATCAACCCGTTGGTCAACGTGTTGTTCGGCATGCTGATTTTTTCGGAAAAGCTGCGCCCGGCGCAATGGGCGGCGGTGGCGATTGCGACCGTGGGGGTGTGCGTCATGGCGTTCGCCTTCGGGCATGTGCCCTGGGTGGCACTTGCGCTGTGCGTGACGTTCGCCTTCTACTCGGTGATCCGCAAGAAGGTGGCCATCGACAGCCGGGCCGGTTTCCTGGTCGAGGTTGTCGTGCTGGTGCCGCTGGCACTCGGCTGGTTGGTCTGGTTTGCAAAGACGCAGCCCGGCGGACGCTGGATGGGGGAGGGCGGCTGGGATGTTGCCCTGCTTATGGCGGCAGGTCCGATCACGGCCTTCCCGCTGATTCTGTTCGCGCTGGCGGCCAAGCGGCTGAAGCTCTCGACCGTCGGCATGATGCAATACATCGGGCCGACGATCCAATTCCTGATCGCGCTGTTCGTGTTCCGCGAACCGTTCAGCCCGGTGCATGCTGTGGCGTTCGGGTTCATCTGGACGGCGCTGGTCGTGTTCACGGCCGACAGCCTGATGGGCGAGGCCAAGGCCCGGCGCCTGGCGCGGACCGCACGGCCGGCCTGACGAGTCAAAAAAGCGGCGGCTCCCGAAGGCGCCGCCGCGAAGTCTCTTGAGTCAGATGGGCTTCCGATTCGGGTGTTACGGAGCAAGGCGCGTGCCAGTTCGCCTCACACGCGCATCGGGGTCAGCGCGATCCAGATCGCGATTCCCGTCAGAAGGCCCGCAAATAAGAGGCGCGCGGCCAGCGAGGTGCGCCAGGTTTCCAGCCGCGCACCCAGCGAATCGGCCAGCAGCACGATGAAGATGTGAACGGTCGCGGCGATGGTTAAGTGGATCAGTCCCAGGATGAGACTTTGCAGCCAGACCGGCCCGTCGGAGGCATCAATGAACTGGCCGATCAGCAGCACATAGAAGACGAGCGCCTTGGGGTTCAGCACATTGGCGATCACCCCGCGCACGAAGCCGCGCGCGGCGTCCATGTTGGCTGGCACGGCCGAGCGACCGTCCATGAAGGCTTCACAGGCGAGGTAGAGCATGAAGGCGACGCCCGCCCAGTGGAGCAGGGTGAAGACGGACGGGGCGGCGGCTACGAGGGCGGCGAGGCCAGTGATCGCGGCGAGCAGCTGGAGGCTGAGGCCGAGTGTGATGCCGGCGACGGCGGCAAAGCCGGCCTTGCGGCCCTCGCGCATCGACAGAGCCGCCAGCCAGCCCATGTTCGGGCCGGGCGTCAGCTCGACCACGACCATCGCAAACATGAAGCCGACCCAGTCGATGCTTGCGAGCATGCTCAGAGGCACCCTGCCACAGTCTCCACCAGGCGCACGGCGCGCGGGTCCCCGACAAGGATGTTCGACTGCCGGTTCATCACATAGGCGCAGGTTAGGCCGCGCGACGGCGAAGCAATCGCCAGCGAGCCGCCCCAGCCGCAATGGCCGAGCCCGTCCTCGAACGGGCCGAAGGACTTGTAGCTGTTGTGCATGATGCCGGCGCCGAAGCGTGTGGTCAGCGGGAGCACGAGGTCCGGCCCGTCCACGCGGGGTGTGATGAGGGTCTCGAAAGTGGCGGGACGCATCAGGCGCTTGCCGCCGATCAAGCCGACATGAGCATAGGCATTGTAGAGGGTGGCAGCCGCCGAGGCGGTGCCATGTCCGTTGGCGGAGGGAATCTCGATCTCGCGCCAGATGGCGCCGCCCCGGTCGGGCGCGGACCATTTCGACACGAAGGCCGCGCGGCGGGCGGGTGTGATCTCGCCGAGATCGGCGAGCGCCTTCGGACGGAGGATCTCTGCCACGCGGGCATGGTCGGCTTCGGGCAGGCCGATCTGGAAGTCGATGCCGAGCGGCGCGCAGATGTCTTCGCGCAGGATCGTGCCGAGCGTGCGCCCGGTGATCCGGGCGACGATCTCGCCGACGAGATAGCCCCAGGTCAGCGGATGGTAGCCGTGCGCGCTGCCGGGCGGCCACATCGGGGCGAGCTCGGCGAGGGCACCGGCACAGGCAGGCGGGTCGAGCCAGAGGGCGGGGTCGATCTCCTCGGCAAAGCCCGGCAGGCCGGCCTGATGGCTGGCCACTTCGCCGATCGTGACCGCGCCTTTTCCGGCCGCGGCGAATTCCGGCCAGACTTCCGCGACCGGCGTTTCATACCCGGCCGGCAGTGCCTCGGTTGCCATCGCCAGCACGAGAGCGGAGATGCCCTTGCTGGTGGAATAGACCGGCACGAGGGTGCGCGCGTCCCAGGGCCGGGTGCCGGCCCGGTCGGCCCAGCCGCCATTGAGATCGACGACGACTTCGCCGTCGAGGATGACGGCAAAGCCCGCGCCCTGTTCATCCCCGTGCGCAAAGTTCTCGGCGAAGGCCTCCTCGACCGGCTCGAAACCGGGCGCGACAAAGCCGGAAAGGGGGAAGGGGGCGATGTCAGCCATTGAGGAATTTCTCCATGTGGAAGCGTTGGAAGGTCTCGCCGCCAAGGCTTACCGTTTCCGGCGCGACGACCGCAAAGCCCATGGCTTCGAAGGGCGACTTCGCATGCAGGCTCGCATGGGTCCAGAGCCGGTTGTGGCCGCGCAGCGCGGCTTCGGCCTCCAGCGCTGTATAAAGTTGTCGGAACAGGCCTCGTCCCTGTGCTTCGGCACGGATGAAGGCAAGGTCAACTTCTCCTTCCTGTGTCAGGGTCAGAAAGCCAAGGGGGCTCCCTTCTGCCGCCGCCATCCAGACCCGCTGCGAACCCAGTCGCGCAGTCCAGTCGGCGCCCTCGCGCGGGGCAGGCGACCATGCGGCGCGCTGCGCTTCGGAATAAGCGGTCGCGGCCTCGCGTACAGCGTCGTGCAGCACCTGGCCCAGCGCGCCGAAATCTGCCGGGTTTGCTCGCCTGATCTGGACATCACCGCGCATGCGGGGCATCGCTCCCTTGAAAACCAGCCACAGCTCTAAGGGGTCAGCCGCCTATGTCCACCGCTCACCGTCCGCGCCGTTCCTGCCTGTACATGCCCGGCGCCAATGCCCGCGCACTCGAAAAGGCCCGCGACCTGCCTGCCGACACGCTGATTCTCGACCTCGAGGACGCCGTCGCACCTGAGGCCAAACTGGACGCGCGCGCAGCGATTGCGGCGGCGCTGAAGGCCGGCGGCTATGGCAAGCGCGAGCTGGTCGTGCGGATGAACGGACTGGACACGGAATGGGGCCATGGCGACCTCGAGATGGCGGTGGCGGCCGGCGCGGATGCGGTGCTGGCGCCGAAGGTGACCAGTGCGCGCGACATCGAGCGCCTCGACGCGGCGCTGAAGAAAGCGGGGGCCGCCCCCGATTTTGCGCTCTGGGTGATGATCGAGATGCCGCTGGCCATTCTCAACATCAAGGAAATCGCGGCGGCGAAGATCGGCTCGCACCTGACGACTTTCGTGATGGGCACCAATGACCTGGCGAAAGAATACCGTGCCCGGATGACCCCGGACCGGCTCGCCTTCCAGACGGCGCTGCAGCTGACCATGGCCGCAGCGCGCGCCTATGGCGTCGTCGCCATCGACGGCGTGTACAATGATATCAAGAACGAGGACGGCTTCCGCGAGGAATGCGAGCAGGGCCGCGATCTCGGCTTCGACGGCAAGACGCTAATCCACCCCTCGCAGCTTGAAGAGTGTAACCGCATCTTCGCGCCGAGCCCGCATGACGTGGAGCAGGCGAAAGCCGTGATCGAGGCGTTTGCCGACCCGGCGAATGCCGGAAAGGGCGTGCTGAAGGTCAATGGCAAGATGACCGAACTCCTCCACCTCGACGAAGCGCGCCGGACCGTGGCGATGGACGACGCGATCAAGGCGATGGCGAGGTAGGGTAGGCCCGGCCCCCCGACAGACGGGAGAGGGGTTGGCGCGTCACGTCGATGGCTTAAATACCCGTCAGTAACTTCAGGAGCGCGCCATGGCCTATGTCCTCATCCACAATCCCGGTTGCGGGTCGTCCAAGAAGGGGCTGGAGCTGCTCGAGTCCAAGGGCGTGAAGGTCGAGGTGCGCAAGTACATGGGCGTGGCCGAGCGGCTGTCGCTTGCGGAGCTGAAGGACATCGCGGCGAAGATGGGCGGGGTGAGCCCGCGTGCCTTCCTGCGCGAGAAGGATGCGGCGGCGGCTGGCCTTCCGGAGAGCGCGAGCGATGCCGAAGTTTTTGCCGCGATGGCGGAGAACCCGAAGCTGATCCAGCGCCCGATCGGCATCAACGGCAAGAAGGCCGTCCTGGGCCGGCCGAATGACAGACTGCTGGAGATCCTCTGAGGCCGGGCGCTGCGCATTTTGTCGCAGTGCAGCATGGGCCGGGCCAGATCGATCAAATTTCACCGACCGGATTCGCCGAATCTCAGCCCTGCGCTGGCAAGGTGGCGCAATGATCACCTTTGCCCTCGTCCTTGCCGGTCTGTTGCTGGCCTTTTCGGCCTTCACGGTCGTTGGTGTGCCCTATCTCGTGATGGGGCCGCGCGCGTTCGAGGCCTTCGGGCAGCCGCTGGATCTGCAGGACCTGTAAGGGGCCAGCGCCCGCGCCCGTTGTGGGCGGCGTCTTGATTTCTCCCCGTCGTCAGTAGCAGGTGTGCGCCGAGACAAGCCCGGGCGCACCGGACCGGAGCCGGAGACGGCCCCCGCGCGTGCCCGCAGAACAGGATGCGCGCGCCATGACCAAATCCAATCCCGGCAATTTCTTCGAAGACTTCACCCCTGGCAAGAAGCTGATCCACGCCACGCCGCAGACGGTGACCGAGGGCGACCTGGCGCTCTACCGCGCGCTGACCGGCAACCGCTATGCCCAGTATTCCTCCGCCGAGTTCGCCAGGACGGTGGGCCTGCCGGGACTGTGCGCCGATCCGCTGCACGCCTTCCATATCGTGTTCGGCAAGACCGTGCCGGACATCTCGCTGAACGCGGTGGCGAACCTCGGCTATGCCGATGGGCGCATCCTGCGCGCGGTGGTGCCCGGCGATACGCTGCGCTCCGAGAGCGCGGTCATTGGTGTGAAGGAAAACTCCAACGGCAAAACCGGGGTCGTCTGGGTACGGACGAAAGGCATCAACCAGCGCAGCGAAGAGGTGATGTCCTATGTGCGCTGGGTGATGGTGAACAAGCGCGATGCGGCCTCGCCCGCCCCAGAAGAGGTGGTGCCGGACCTGCCGCCCGCCGTCTCGGCCGCCGACCTTGCGGGCTATCCGGAAATGAAGAGCTGGCCGTTGGCGCAGGCCGGCAGCCGGCATGTGTATGAAGACTATGCCATCGGCGAGAAGATCAACCACGTGGACGGCATGACCGTGGAAGAAGCCGAGCACCAGATTGCGACGCGCCTCTACCAGAATACGGCGAAGGTGCATTTCGATGCGCATGGCCAGAAGGCGAGCCGGTTCGGCAAGCGGCTGATCTACGGCGGCGTGGTGATCTCGATTGCCCGCTCGCTGGCCTTCAACGGGTTGGAGAATGCCGGGCAGATGCTCGCGATCAATGCGGGCACGCACGTCTCGCCGCTGTTTGCGGGCGACACGGTGTATGCGTGGAGCGAAGTGCTCGGCAAGGCGGAGCTGTCGGAGACGGCGGGCGCGCTGCGCCTGCGGCTCGTGGCCGTGAAGGACCAGGACCCCGGCGCCTTCACCTATCGTGACACGGCCGGCAAGTATGCCGAGGGCGTGCTTCTGGACTTCGACTATTGGGCCGCCGTTCCGCGCGCCCGCTGACGAACGCCGGATGGCACCCTATATGGGGGCGATGGGCGGCTATCCACCTTATGCAGGGTTTACCGAATTCGCGATCGCGGTGGGGGTCATCCTTTCGGCGATCGTCAGTCTTGTCGGCACATCCGCGCGCAAGCGCTCGATCGTGCTGGGCGAGGCGAAACTGTCCGACCTGGCGGAAATGACCGGCATTCTTGACCCCCGGCGCGTGCTCGCCGTGTTCGGCCCGCCGGGCATGGGCCACACCTGGCCGAGCGTGACCCTGCTGGACGTGCGCCGCGCGCGCACGCCGATGGGCTGGCTGCTGTCGAGCGATCTTGTGGATTATGCCTGTATCCTGGCGACGGTCGCAGCGCTGAATGTGCACCACAAGCTGATGCCGCTGGCGCTGATGGGCGCATTGGCCGTGCAGCTGGCCGGGTGGATCGTCTCGACACGCGTGCCGAAGTAAGCCGCGAGGCCGCTTCCCGACGGACCGGAAACCCGATAGGACATCACCCCATGAAGCTCTGGAAGATGAACGGTGCCGGCAACGCGTTTGCCATCTTTGACGCGCGCTCGACGCCGTTTGCGCCGAGCGTGGAGCAGATACGCCAGATCGCGGCTGACCTGAAGGCAGACCAGGTAATCGCGCTGGAGCGGGACGCGACGAAAGACGTGTTCATGCGGATCTGGAACGCGGACGGCGGGCAGGTCTCGGCCTGTGGCAACGCCTCGCGCTGCGTCGGCCAGCTGATCCTCGACGAGACCGGCAAGGACCGGATCACGATCCAGACCGAGGCTGACATGCTGAAGGCCTTCCGGGCCGAGGGCGGCCTGATCACGGTGGACATGGGCTCGCCCCTGATGGGCTGGGCCGACATTCCGCTGTCAGAGAAGATGGATGTGCGCGGGGTCGACCTGAAGATCGGGCCGATCGACAAGCCGATCCTTGCGCTGCCGGCCGTGGTGTCGATGGGTAATCCGCATGCGGTGTTCTTCGTCGAGGACGTGAACGCCTATGACATCCCGAAGATCGGCCCGCTGGTGGAGCACCATCCGTTGTTCCCGCAGGGTACGAATGTCGGCTTTGCGCAGATCATCGACAAGCAGACGATCCGCCTGCGGGTCTGGGAGCGCGGGGCAGGGCTGACGAAGGCGTGTGGCACAGGCGCGTGTGCGGCATTGGTGTGTGCGGCGCGGGCGAAACTGACCGGCCGCAAGGCGAAGGTCATCGTCGATGGCGGCGACCTGCACATCGAATGGCGCGAGAGCGACGACCATGTCTTCATGACCGGGCCGGTCGAGCTGGAATTCGTCACCGAGGTCTGAGGGGACTTGCCGGAGGCGCCGGCGCCGTCCAGTCTGCGGGGCAGGACTTAAGGAGACCGGCGATGCGCGTTGCAACGATACTTTTGCCCCTGATGCTGGCGGCGGCGCCGGCGCTAGCCGAGCCGCTGAAAGTGGCGAAAGGCATGTGGTCCTCGTCCACCGACATCTATTTCGACGTGACCGTGGACGGTGAGCCGATGGAGATTCCCGCGGACCATTCCGTGATTGAGGAATGCTGGAGCACCGACCAGGAAGTGACCATCGACGAGACCATGGTCTCCTTCTTCGAGGGGTGTACGGCGACGGGCCTGCGCAGCGAGGCGCACGCTTTCGGCATGGACCTCGCCTGTGACTTCGACGGGGTGCCGATGACCGGCACGGCGGAATTCGTGGCGAACAAGGACCGGGACGGTTTTGCAGGCCGGTTGCTGCTGACGGGCTATATCGAGGGGGCCAGAATGCAGGCCGACGGCGTGCTGCTCGGCCACCGGACGGGGTCTTGCGCAGCGCAGAACTGATCAATCCGGCGCTGCCCGCTTGCATTTCCCCTGTATCGGCGCGATCTGACGGACCCATGCCGGATACTGCCCCGCCTTCTGGCCCGACGGTGATTACCCTCGGATGCCGCCTCAACACCTATGAGGCCGAGGTGATGCGCCGCCATGCGCTGGAGGCGGGCCTGGGAGATGCGGTGATCATCAACACCTGCGCCGTGACGTCCGAAGCGGTGCGCGGGGCGCGCCAGGCGATCCGGCGGGCGGCGAAGGACAATCCCGGCGCGCCGATCCTGGTGACTGGGTGCGCGGCGCAAACCGATCCGGGCATGTTCGCAGAGATGCCGGAAGTCACTCGTGTGATCGGCAACCACGAGAAGATGCAGGCTGAGACCTGGAAGCCGGCCGACCTGCTCGGCGGTGTGGAGAAGGTCCGCGTCAACGACATCATGAGCGTGCGCGAAACGGCGGCGCATTTGATCGACGGGATGGACGGGCGGGCGCGCGCCTATGTGCAGGTGCAGAATGGCTGCGACCACCGGTGCACGTTCTGCATCATTCCGTTCGGCCGCGGCAATTCGCGCTCCGTGCCGGCAGGGGAGGTGGTGGCGCAGGTGAAGCGTCTCGTCGAGACCGGGCATCATGAAGTGGTGCTGACGGGTGTGGACCTGACGAGCTGGGGCGCGGATCTGCCGGGCGCCCCGCTGCTGGGAAACCTGGTCCAGCGAATCCTGAAACTGGTGCCGGAGCTCCGCCAACTGAGGATCTCTTCGATCGATGCGATCGAGATGGATGAGGCGCTGATCGAGGCGCTGGGCGAGGCGCGCGTGGCGCCATACCTTCACCTGTCGCTGCAGCACGGCGACAACCTGATCCTGAAACGGATGAAGCGCCGACATAGCCGCGAGCAGGCGATTGCGCTGACAGACCGCCTACGGACGATCCGTCCGGACATCGCACTTGGCGCAGATATCATTGCGGGCTTTCCGACCGAGACCGAGGCGCATTTCGAAAACTCGATGCGCCTTGTTGAGGAATGCGGACTGTCTTTCCTGCACGTATTCCCTTACAGCCCGCGCCCGGGCACGCCGGCCGCGAAGATGCCCCAGGTGGCTAAGGCTGATATCAAGACGCGCGCAGCGCGCCTTCGGGCAGCGGGCGAAGCCGCCCTGACGCGCCACTTTGCGCGCCATGTCGGCGAGGTGCGCGAGGCGCTGGTGGAGCGTGGGCCGGCGGCGCGCCTTTCCGACTTCACGCAGGTTCTGCTCAGCGATTCAGGCCTTGAGGCTGGACGCACAGCGCCCGTGCGGATAACCGGCCATGACGGAAAACAGCTTCTGGGCACACCCCTCACATGATCCTCTGGTTCGGCAAGAAAAAGAAACTCGATGAGGCGAAGGCCGCCGGCGCAGCAATGCCGGCGCCGGAACTGTCGGCCGAGGAGCTGGCGGCACAGGATGCCGCTGCGCGCGAGAAAGCCGAGATCGAGGCGAAGGTTGCCGAGGCGAACCGTGCCTGGGAAGAGCGCCAGCGCCGCGCAGCGCAGGAAGCCGCCGATGAGGCCGTCCGCGCCAAGGCGGCCGCTGAGCTGAAACTGCTGGAAGAGCGACGCGAGCATGAACGCCTTCGCGCCGAGGCCGAGGCGGCGGCGCGCGCCGCGGCGGAGGCCGAAGCGAATGATCCCGGCCTGTTCGGCAAGCTGGGGCAGGGCCTTGCCCGCTCCACCGCGCGCCTCACCGAAGGCCTTGCGGCGCTCGGCCGGCGCAAGCTCGACGCCGCTGCGCTGGAAGAACTCGAAGACCTGTTGATCACCTCCGACATGGGCGCCAAGGTGGCAGCCCGTGTGACCAAAGGCCTCGCCAAGGGACGGTTCGACCGCGAGATTTCGGGCGAGGAAATCCGCCGCGTGCTGGCCGAGGAAATTGAGGCGATCCTGAAGCCGCGCGAACAGGTGGTGGATTTCTCGGACGGCCCGCGCCCGCGTGTGGTGCTGTTTGTTGGCGTAAACGGTTCCGGCAAGACGACGACGATCGGCAAGATTGCCTCCAAGCTGCAGGAACAGGGCGCGAAAGCGCTGCTGGTGGCCGGCGACACATTCCGCGCCGCCGCGATCGAGCAGCTGACCGTCTGGGGTAACCGGGCCGGCATTCCTGTGATGTCCGGCGCGCCGGGCGCCGATGCGGCCGGCCTTGTCTATGGCGCGGTCGAACGCGCGCAGGCGGAGGACTTAGACCTCGTGCTTGTCGATACGGCCGGGCGCCTGCAGAACAAGGCTGAGCTGATGTCCGAGCTCGGAAAGATCGTCCGGGTGCTGCGCAAAGTTGATCCGACCGCGCCGCATGATGTGATCCTCGTGCTGGACGCGACGGTTGGCCAGAACGCGCTGAGCCAGGTGGAGGCGTTCCGGCATACGGCGGGCGTGACGGGCCTCGTGATGACCAAGCTGGACGGCACCGCCAAGGGCGGCGTGCTGGTGGCGATCGCCGAGGCGCACGACCTGCCGATCCATTTCGTCGGCATCGGCGAAAAAGCAGAAGACCTCCGCCCGTTCAGTGCGGAGGCCTTCGCAAAGGCGTTGGTGGGCCTGAAAGCCTAAGGCCTCATTCCGCCGCCTGGGCGGAAGCTTCTCCATCCAGGAAGATGTCTTCGATGCGGCGCCCGAACAGGCGGGCGATGGCGAAAGCGAGGGGCAGGGACGGATCGTACCTGCCGGTCTCGATGGCGTTGACCGATTGGCGGGAGACATTGAGCAGATCCGCGAGTTCGGCCTGGCTCCAGCCCTTCTCGGATCTCAGAATACGGACGGTATTCTTCATCAGGATCACACCGTCTTTCCGAACTGCAGAAGGCAGACGCTGAGCCCATAGGCGAGGAAGAACAGCGTGCCGAACCAGAAAATGTCGATGCTGCCGATCACGTTGAAGATCTGAAGGAAGCCAACAAGGAAGGCGATGCCGGCGGTAATGGCGCCGCCCTGGGCCAGCGCCGTCAGCTGGCGCAGGCGGGTATATTCGTCCGTTTCAGCCACGCGGCGCAGGATCGCCCAGAGCGCGCCGATGATCGGAAGCGTGGCCGCCAATGCGCCGGCCACTTTCAGCCAGAGCGGGGACGTATCTTTATCGATCAGGAAGGACGCGCCGAGGATGATCGCGACATAGGCGGCCATGAACGGCCAGAACACGTAGAGATAGCGGCGGTTGGCGGATCGGAAGCCTTTGGTCCTGGACATGTGTTTCTCCTGTCTGGTTTCCTTGTCTATATGACAAGGAACCTTGACTGGTCAAGTGTCCTTTACAAAATGCCTTGAAGCCGACGGCGCTGCCCTCCGGACGCAGGGCGTCCGGAGGGGTGGCATGAAGCTTCGGGGTCGTAGGGTGCCGGCTATTCCGCCGCCAGCGCGGAGGCGGGCGCGCGCTGGGCCCCGCGCACGAGGCGGCCGGGCCTGGCGCCGGTCGGCGTGCCGTCGCGGTGGGTGATCTCGCCCTTGAGGATGGTGGCGGTGTAGCCCGAGGCGCGCTGCATCAGGCGCCGCCCGCCGGCCGGCAGGTCGCGGATGACCTCCGGCAGGTGCAGTTTGAGGGCGGAGAGGTTGATGACGTTCAGGTCTGCCCGCATCCCCGGCGCGATCAGGCCCCGGTCCCACAGGCCGATCCATTCGGCGGTGGCGCGGGACTGGCGATGGACGAGGAATTCCGGCGAGAGCTTCGGTCCGCGTGTGCGGTCGCGGATCCAGTGGGTCAGCATCGTGGTGGTGAAGGAGCCGTCGCAGATCATGCCGACATGGGCGCCGCCGTCCGACAGGCCGGGCAGGGTCGCGGGGCTCTGCATCATCTCGGCGATCGGATCGAGCGAGCCCTGGGCATAGTTCAGGAAGGGCAGGTAGAGCATGCCCTGGCCGCCGCGTTCCAGCATCAGGTCGAGGGCGGCTTCCTCGGGCTTCACGCCGCGCCGGGCAGCGATGGCCTCCAGCGTGCGTTCGGGGCCGGGCTCGTAATCGACCGGGTCGGACAGCTGGAAGATCTTGCCGAAGCTGCGCAGCATCACCTTCAGGAAGGGATTGTCTGTAGACGGCTCATCGGCGAGCAGGCGCGCGCGGAACTTCGGATCGTTCAGCCGGGCCACACGGTCAGCATGCGGAAGATGGGTGATCTCGCGGTAGACAGGGTGAGCGCTGAACGGATTCAGCGTGAGGTCGAGGCCGAGCAGCACGCCGACCGGGCGCGGAGCGACCTGTGCACGGATCGGAAGGCCTTCGGCGGCGGCCGTCTCGATGGCGCCCAGCAGGAGACGCCAGCCTTCGGGCGCGACGTCGGCCTGCGCAAGCGAAACCGAAAGCGGGCGTCCGGAGACTTCGACGAGGCGGCGCAGCATGGCTGCTTCTTTCTGGGGGTCGTTGAAGTCCGACACGAATTGCAGCACGCCGCGCCCGGCCTCGGCGAGACCCATGGCGATGCCGGTGAGTTCCTCCTGAGAGGCGGTGAGCGTCGGCGTCGGCTGACCGTCCGAGGTGCGATGGTTCAGCGTGCGGGAAGTGGAAAAGCCCATCGCGCCGGCCATCACGGCTTCCTTGGCGAGGGCCTTCATCGCGGCGATGTCGGCCGGTGTAGCGTCTTCGCGGTTGGCGCCGCGGTCGCCCATGACGAACACGCGCAGGGCCGCGTGGGGCAGCTGCGCGCAGAGATCGGTGTCGAACCGGCGGGTGGAGAGGAAATCGAGATAGTCCGGGAAACTCTCCCAGGCCCAGGGCAGGCCTTCGGCCAGCACGGGGTAGGGGATGTCTTCCACGCCTTCCATCAGGCGGATCAGGCGGGCGTGATCGTCGGGCTTGCACGGCGCGAACCCGACGCCGCAATTGCCCATCACGGCTGTGGTGATGCCGTGCAGCGAGGACGGGCTGATCGCTTCGGCCCAGGCGGCCTGGCCATCATAATGGGTATGCAGGTCCACAAAGCCCGGGGTGACGACCTGGCCGCGGGCATCGATCTCTTCGAGTCCCTTGCCATTTACCTTGCCGATGGCCGCAATCACGCCGCCGGAGACGGCCACATCGCCCTCGAAGGCGGGCGCGCCGGAGCCGTCGATGAGGGTGCCGCCCCGGATGATCAGGTCGTAAGTCGTCATGGCGTGTTCCTCCACCCCGGAAGGATGCCTCAAGGACAGGGGGTGTCAAACCCTGACGCTGCTTCCCCCGCCGCAAAAACCTGATTATGCGGGGCGGCCATGCCCGCGTCCCTGTTGCCCGTCGCGCTCTGCCTTGCTTCGGCGCTGACCGTGGCGATCACCAATGTGATGGTGAAACGGGGCGGGGATGTGCTGACGACGCGGGCGATCGTGGCGCTGGTGATGGCGGCGACGGTCGTGCCGTTCGCGCCCTTCGTGCCGCTGCCGCCGCCCGGCACCTGGGGGCTCATCGGCCTGTCGATGGTGGTGCACTGGGTTTACCAGCTCTGTGCAATCCGGGCGCTGCATCGGGGGGCGCTGTCGCTGGTATTCCCGGT
The DNA here is from genome assembly GCF_016125515.1 of Hyphomonas sp. Taxonomy (GTDB): domain Bacteria; phylum Pseudomonadota; class Alphaproteobacteria; order Caulobacterales; family Hyphomonadaceae; genus Hyphomonas. The sequence continues at coordinate 53,055 of NZ_WGLO01000008.1, read as the reverse complement.
GATGCGAGGCCTCGGCCCAATGGCGACGGCCGCCTTTGCGGCGCTGTTCCTGCACGAACACCTGTCGCTGCTGCAACTGGCCGGCCTGATCGCGGCAAGCCTGTCGATCCTCGTCTTTGCCTTGCCGACAGCAGCCACGCACGACGCGCGCCGGCTGGACCGGGCGGCGATGATCTGGGCGATGATGACCGCCGTGGGCGTCGGCCTCTATGCCGTGGCCGATACACGCGCGGCGCGGGCGATGGAGACGCCGTTCACGTTTATCGTCTGGCTGTTCCTGATCGACTGGATCGGTGTGACGGCGGTGCTGGTCTGGCAGCGCAGGGGCCGGGTGATCGCCAGCATGAAGCCGGAGCTGCGCAACGGGATCATCGGCGGGGTTGCGGGGTCCATCTCCTACGGCCTGGCCATCTATGCCTACACGCTGACCGATGCGGCGGCGGTAACCGCACTTCGGGAAACCTCGGTCGTGTTTGCGGCGGCCCTGGGGGCCTGGCTGCTGAAGGAAGGCTTCGGCCGGCGCCGGGTGGTGGCGGCGGCGACGCTGGCGGCCGGGCTGGTGCTGATGCAGGCCGCCGGCTGATGCACGGCCCATCTTCCGGGCGCCGGGAAATTCGGGCAGAGCAGCGCATCACTTTCGGGGCGCCGTGACGGGCCGGGATCTTTCATGTTTCAGAAGACGGTGGACTGGACGCTTTCGCTGGCCGGGCGCAGGAGTGCCGAAGTCTGGCTGGCGGTTGTCGCCTTCATCGAAAGCTCGGTGTTCTTCCTTCCGGCGGAACTGCTGTTCATCCCGATGGCGCTGGCCCGGCCGGAGCGGGCCTACCGGCTGGCGTTGATCGCCTCTGTCGGGTCGGTGCTGGGCGGGATCGCGGGCTATTTCATCGGGGCTATCGCCTTCCAGGAAATCGCGGCGCCCTTGCTGACGGCGATGGGCAAGATGGAGGCGTTCGAGCAGATGAAGGCCTGCACCGGCGAAGACACGATGATCACGCTGCTGCTGACCTCCAGTCTCGCGCACATCCCGCCGATGAAGGTGGTGACGATTCTCGCCGGGGCGGCGAATGTCAGCCTCGCGATATTCGTGGCAACCTGCGTGGTGGCGCGCGGCGGCCGGTTCCTGGCCATGGCCTGGGCGCTGAACACCTATGGCGAGAGCATCCGGCACTTCATCGAAAAACATCTCGGTCTGATCGCCATGATCGGTGGGGCCGTACTGATCGCTGCCTATGTGGCGTACAAGGTCTATTTCGGCCATGGCGTTGCGGCTTGCTAGACGGGCGATGCCAAACCGGCAGGCTGCGTGCTAGGTCGGTCGCATGAGTCTCGCCCGCCATCTTGCCGGATAGCTGCCCGTGAACCTCGCCAGCGGCCTGGCTTCGTTCGGCGCGGTCTAAGTGTTCACGCGCGTCATGGGTGCGGACAAGTACGGCATCTATGCCCTCATGCTGTGGACCATGGCTGTGATCCACACGATCAGCCTCACCTGGGTGGGGCGGCGGCCTGCCGGTTCACTGCAGAGGCCGAAGCCCGGGGTGATCTGGCGGGCCATATTCGAACGGCGATCAGCCTGATGCTGAAGGCGTTGGGGCTGGCCTTCGCGCTGGCGGCGCTCGTCTGCCTCGCGCTGCGTGACCAGCCGCACTATCCGGCGACCCGTCCGTGGATCGCGGCGCTGCTGCCGATCACTTCTATTGTTCAGATCTCGTTGCAGGCCCACAAGGCCGGCTTGCGGGTGGGGCGCTACGCTTTCACCGAAACCTTCCGGATACTGATGGGTTTTGCGCTCGGCGAGGCCTCGCCTTTCATTGGCCTGACGATTGCGGCGGGACTGATGGCGCTGCGCGAAGGTGTCTGGCTGGCCGGGGTTGCCAAAGGCGGCGTGACCAGCGCAGCGCGCCAGAAGGCCTGGCTTGGCTACGGTGTTCCGGTGGCGGGCAGTCCGCTGGTGATGGCTGCCTATGAGCGCGGCGGGAAGGATGCGGCGGCCGAGGAAGCGCGCGGCCTTGTCCGCACACTGTTGCTGATCGGTGTTCCGGCCGCAGCCGGCATCGCGCTGGTGGCGCGTCCACTTGGCGAAGCGATGATCGGCGAGGCTGTGCGCGAACAGGCGATTGCCATCATGCCCTGGATCGCAGCCTCGGGCTTGCTCAACGGATTGCTGATCCACTATTTCGCGGAAGCCTTCCAGCTCGCCCGGCGCACGCGGGAACGCGCGATCCTGATGCGGGTGCCGGCCAAGGTGAGTGCGGTGCTGAACTTCCTGCTGATCCCGTTTCTGGGTCTGATGGGCGCTGTGGTGTCGACGTTGGTCTGTTATGTGACGGGCCTGCTCTTGCTGGCGCTGGCCGGGCGCCGGCATGTGGGGTTGCCCCTGCCGGTGATGGAGGCGGTGCGCATCGGCCTTGCGGCGCTGGCGATGTGGCCGGTGATTGCGGTGATGCCCGCGCTGGGCGGATGGCCGGAGCTCATCCTGAAGGCCGGGGCAGGGGCGATCACGTATGGTGTGGCCGCGCTGGTTCTGGATGCTGGCGGCGCGCGGACGATCATGCGAAACAGGCGCGGATGAACCGGCGGCGAACCGAATACGTAGGACTGGGTATGAGCGAGACAATCAAGACGGAAAGCGGCCTCGAAACGGCGGCGGGCAAGGCGAACCAGCTTTGGGCGGACTTTGTTCCGGTGATCGGCTTTGTGCTGGTCTACAATGTGTTCCGGCGCGTCGACCTGCTGGACGGTCTGATCAACAAGGACACGGCCATCTTCTGGGCGACGGGCGTCCTACTTGCGCTGATGCTGGGTTTCCTGGCGCGCCAGCTGATCACGCGCGAACCGGTTTCGCAGATGATGCTGTTCTCGTCGAGCATCGTGGCCGGCTTCGGCTTGATCGGTATCCTGCTCCAGGAGAAGGCCTTCATCTATGTGAAGCCGACGATCCAGCAGCTGTTCATGGCCGTGATGATTTTCGTGCCGCTGATGTTCGGCCGCAACATCTGGAAGTCGCTGTTCTCGAAAGTGTTCGACCTGCCGGATTTTGCCTGGCGCACGCTGGCGATCCGCTGGGGCGTCTTCTTCATCGCGATGGCCTGCTGGAACGAATATCTCTGGCGCACCTATGCGCCGGGCTTTGATGTGCCGCTTGTGATGGCCGGAATTCCGGTTGCCCCGGCGGGAACCTATCAGTTCCTTGGGCTGACGTTCGGCGCCAAGGATGCCGAGGATGTCTGGGCCAACTGGAAGCTCGGCAACATGCTCATCGTGCTGCTCTTCGGCGCGCTCAACACGCCCTACACGCTGAAACACCTGCGTGAACCGAACGAAGCCGGCGCCGCCTAGCGCGTAAGCTTGTCCGTGCCGGGCGGATTGGCGAAGGGCGCGAATGCGTCCTGATGCCGCGTCTCTGCAAAATGTGTCAGCGCCCACACAACCGTTGGAAAGGCGAGTTGCGACCACGGAATGTCTTTCCAGTGGACCAGTTTCACCTCTTCGCTTTCAGGGCCGGGCGCGATGTCTGACACGAGGCGTGCGCGGAACATGATCTGAACCTGCGCGATGCGGGGTACGGAATACACGGCCAGCAGGCGATCTATCTCGATCTGTGCGCAGGCTTCTTCCAGCGCTTCGCGCCGGGCGCCGTCCTCGACGCTTTCGCCCTCCTCCATGAAACCGGCCGGCAGGGTCCAGTAGCCCTTGCGCGGCTCGATTGCCCGTTTGCAGAGCAATATCAGGTCGCCCTTGGTCACTACCGAGCCGGCGACAATCTTAGGATTTACGTAATCGATGAAGTTGCAGCGGTTGCAGATACGCCGTACCCTGTCTTCGCCCTCCGGTACGGCCAGTCGAAAATCTTCATTCTGGAAAGAAGTTGGCAATTGATCAGTCATCCAATCTTTATCCTGTCGCCTGTATGGGGAATGCGATTGATCCGCCTACGGGGTTCTTGTTTAACGGCCCCAAACGTGGATTGACCCTGTTCAAACCCCTCGTCCTCCCCGGACATAAACTTTAGCAAAACGGAAACCCCACCATGGCCTACAACCTCAACGCTTCGCCCAGCCACCTCCTGCACCGCGCTCAGCAGATCGCCGCCAACCATTCGGCAGCTGCCCTGAAGTCGGCCGGTCTCACGCTGCGCCAATTCTCTGTCCTCGCTGCCCTGTCGGGCAATGAAGGTGTCAGCCAGTCCGATCTTGTCAATGCCACCGGCATCGATCGCTCCACCCTCGCCGACATGGTCGCCCGCATGGAAGCTGGCGGCATGATCAAGCGTTCGGATTCAAAAACCGACGCCCGCGCCAAATCGGTCTCGCTGACCGCCAAAGGCAAAAAAGCTTTCGACAAGGCCCTCCCAGCCGTCACCAAGGCTGACGCGGCCCTCTTCGCCACCCTCGCAAAAGCCAAGCAAGACGCCCTGATGCAGGGCCTCGGCGGTCTCGTGGAAGACGCCGAGAAGAAAGACGCTGCTCCGGCGCCGAAAGCCAAGAAAGCCCCGGCCAAAGCTGCGGTGAAGAAAGCGGCTCCGAAAGCTGCGAAGAAAGCACCGGGCAAGAAAAAGAAATAAGCTCCGTTTCCGAGCGGACCTGAATTACGAGCGAGGCGCCCCAAGCGCCTCGCTTATTTTTTGGACGGACGCTTCGTCCAGCGGCCCGGCGATGTGGAGAATGACTTCACCCTCGCCGGAGATGACAAAGGTTTCCGGCACGCCGGTCAGGCCGAAATCCAGTCCGCCCTTTCCCTCCGGGTCAAGCGCAATCGTGGCGAACGGATTGCCAAGCCGGGCGAGGAAGTCTTCGCCGTTCTCTACCGTGTCCTTGTAGAGGATGCCGTAGAGCTGGCCCGGATGCTTCGCGCCGAGTTTCATCAGCATGGGGTGTTCGGCTTCGCAGGGCGCGCACCAGCTGGCGAACAGGTTCACCGCCACGGTCTGGCCGCCGGGGGGCGGGGCGAAGGAAATCTCACCGCCCTGTTTCAGCGCAAAGACGAATTCCGGGGCCGCGCGCGAAATCCGCTCGAACTCACCCTTTGCAGGGTAGAGCATCCGCACCGCGCCCAACACGCCCAGAAGGACGAGCAGGGCGACCGGCACCGCGAAGATCCAGCGTTTCATCTCAGACGTCCTTGCCGCCGGCCGCTTCCAGCGCTTCGAGCTGCTTGCGCGCGGCGCGGGCTGCGAAGGCCACTTGCACGGTCGTGATCAGGATCAGCGCGGCGCCGAGGGCGAAACAGGCCCAGATATAGGCGGCGTTCTTGTCGAACTCGGGCATTGGGTCAGCCTCCTTCCAGAGCGGCGGCGCGCAGGCGGGCGATGCGCCGGTCGCGGATTTCCGTCCGCATGCGGGTCATCACCAGACCGCCGAACAGAAGGGAATGGCCGATGGCACTGATCATCAGCGGCCAGAGATAGACGGCCGCCATCTTGGGGCCTTCCATCGTGATGACGCTGGCATCCTGGTGCAGCGAGGTGAACAGGTCGACCGAGAACTTGATCAGCGGCACATTCAGCGCGCCGACCATCGCCAGAATGGCGCCGGCGCGGGCGGCCTTCTGGCGTGTGTCCATGGCGGCGCGCAGGGCCATGTAGCCCAGGAACAGGAAAAACAGGAACAGCACGGACATCATCCGGGCGTCGTCCCATTGCCACCAGGTGCCCCAGGTGGGCTTGCCCCAGATCGAACCCGTGGCGAGGCAAAGCGCCGTCCAAACGGCGCCGAGCGGCGCGATGGACTTGGCGGCGATGTCGGCGAGTTCGTGGCGCCAGATGAACCAGACGAAGCTGGCCACCGCTAGCGCCGAATAACTGGCCATGGCGAGCCAGGCCGCGGGGACGTGCACGAACATCACGCGCATGATGTCGCCGCCCTGGTACTCGTCCTTCGGCACGACCCAGAGGCCCTGCCAAAGACCCCACAGGATGCAGAGCGTTCCGGCAGTGTAGAAGGCAGGCGCCAGCCAGTCGGACAGGCGAAGGAATTTGTGCGGGTTGGCGAAATAGGACCACATGGAAATCTGACCTAGCTTCCTCTTAGTCTGCCGCCAAGCGTAGCGCCGCAGACATGGCAAAGGGCGCAATAGCGCAGGCGAAAAGCGTGGAGGCCCCCAGCAGCAGCGGCGCGCCCGCCGATCCCGGCCCGCCCGACATGGCCAGCGCGCCGAAAATGGCGGTCGGAACGTAGAGGGGCAGGGCGATCAGGCTGATCAGAAGCCCGCCGCGGCGCACGGTCGCCGACAGCGCTGCCCCGACCGCGCCCCAGAAGAAGAACGCGAGGCTGCCGAGCGCATAGAGGCCCGCATTGATCAGGAGTACGGGGCGCGCCTCGGCCTGGAACATCAGGGCCAGAAGCGGGGAGAACAGGGCCAGCGGCAACCCGGCCGACAGCCAGTGCGCCAGCGTCTTGGCCGCCGCGATGGCCGAAACCGGCGCGCCGGCCTGCAGCCAAAGGTCCAGGGTGCCGTCTTCGGCATCGGCCTGGAAGATCCGTTCGAGGGTGACGAGGCTGGAGAGCGCGAGCGCCACCCAAAGGATGCCGGGGCCGACCGCTTTCAGCGTGTCGGTGTCGCTGCCTATGCCCAGCGGCACCAGAACCGCCGCGCCGCCCAGAAAGCCGAGCGGGAGCAGTGCGCCCGCGCCGCCCGCCCAGGCCTCGCCGAGGGACTGGCGGAAAGCGGAAAGGAGCGGGGCCGGGCTCAAAGGGCCAGCTCCGATGTCGCGGCAAACCCCGCTTCGCCATGAATGGCCGCCACCACGGCGCCGCCCTGGGCGCGGTGATCGGCAATCAGGCCGTCAACCCGGGCGCGGCCTTCAGCGTCAAGCGCCGTGTAGGGTTCGTCCAGCAGCCAGACCGGGCGCTGTTCCAGCAGGAGCCGGGCGAGCGCGGTGCGGCGGCGCTGACCGGCGGACAGGTAGCGCGCGGCCACATCGGCGGGTCGGGCAAGGCCCATTCCGGCGAGGATGGACGCGATGTCGGCGTTCGAACCCCAGGCCTGCGCCCAGAGGTCCAGGTGGGCGCGCGGGGTTTCCTGCGGCTTGAGGCCTTCGCGGTGGCCGAACCAGTGAATCGCGGCCGGGCGGTTGACCGATCCGGTCTCCGGACGGGTCAGGCCCGCGAGGATGCGCAGCAACGTCGTCTTACCGGTCCCGTTCGCCCCGCGCAGCACCAGTGCGTCGCCGGGGCGGACCTCAAGCCCGATCTCCCGGAACAGCATGCGCTCGCCCCGGATCATGCCGAGACCCGTGCCGGTGAGGAGGGGCGCTGCTTCAGATTGCATCAGCGCAGGGATAGCCGGTTCCGAAGCGCGCGCAAACGCGGCCTTGTCGCGCGGCTGACGCGGCCAGACCGATTGCGCCCGAAGGGTCGGGCCTATAAGAGACCCCCAGCACAGCAAGGCGGACCCGCCCGAGGCGTCCGCGTGACAGGAGGCAAAGGCCCACATGCCGTCTAAAGACAGCTTCAAATCGAAAAGCACGCTCACTGCCGGTGGCAAGAGCTACACCTATTATTCGCTGGAAACGGCCGGCAAGAACGGCCTTGGCGACATGAAGCGCCTGCCGGCCGCCTTGAAAGTGCTGCTCGAGAACATGCTGCGCTTCGAAGACGGGCTGACGGTGGTCAAGGATGACATCCTCGCCTTCGCCGAATGGGCCGACAAAGGCGGGCAGAACCCCCGCGAGATCGCCTACCGGCCGGCGCGCGTGCTGATGCAGGACTTCACAGGCGTTCCGGCCGTGGTGGACCTGGCGGCCATGCGCGACGGCATCAAGGCGCTCGGCGGCAATGCCCAGAAGATCAACCCGCTGAACCCGGTTGACCTGGTGATCGACCACTCGGTGATGATCGACGAGTTCGGCAATCCGCGCGCCTTCCAGGCCAACGTGGACCTCGAATACGAGCGCAACATGGAGCGCTACACGTTCCTGAAATGGGGCCAGAAGGCGTTCAACAATTTCCGCGTCGTGCCGCCCGGTACCGGCATCTGCCACCAGGTGAACCTCGAATACCTCGCCCAGACGGTCTGGACCGACAAGAATGACGAAGGCGAGATGGTCGCCTATCCGGACACGCTGGTCGGCACCGATTCGCACACCACCATGGTCAACGGTCTTGCCGTGCTCGGCTGGGGCGTCGGCGGGATCGAAGCGGAAGCCGCGATGCTGGGCCAGCCGGTTTCGATGCTGATCCCGGAAGTCGTGGGCTTCAAGATCACCGGCGCGCTGAAGGAAGGCGTCACCGCCACTGACCTCGTGCTGAAGGTCGTGCAGATGCTGCGCAAGCATGGCGTCGTGAACAAGTTCGTAGAATTCTACGGCGAAGGCCTCGACAACATGCCGCTCGCCGACCGCGCCACCATCGCCAACATGGCCCCGGAATATGGCGCCACCTGCGGCTTCTTCCCGATCGATGACGAGACGCTGCGCTATCTGCGCCAGACCGGCCGCGACGAAGACCGCATTGCGCTGGTCGAGGCCTATGCCAAGGAAAACGGCTTCTGGCGGACGAAAGACTACGCTCCGATCTACAGCTCGACCCTCAGCCTCGACCTCGGCGAGGTCGTCCCCGCCATTTCCGGCCCGAAACGCCCGCAGGACCACGTGGCCCTCGACGCCGCCGCCAAAGTGTTCGGCGATTATATCCGCGGCGTTCGCCAGCCCGCCATGGCAACGGCCGGTCAGAAATCCGACATGACGGAAGAAGGCGGCAAGCCCTCGCCGGCGCATCTGCCGGGTGAGACCAATGGCTGCAAAACCGCCGCCGTCGAAGGCCGCGACTGGAAGCTGAATGACGGCTCGGTCGTCATCGCCTCCATTACCTCGTGCACGAACACGTCGAACCCTTATGTGCTGATCGGCGCCGGCCTCGTTGCCCGCAAGGCGCGCGCGCTGGGCCTCACCCGCAAACCCTGGGTGAAGACCTCGCTGGCGCCCGGATCGCAGGTCGTGTCCGAATACCTGAACGCCGCCGGTTTGCAGGAAGACCTCGACGCGCTCGGCTTCAACCTCGTCGGCTATGGCTGCACGACCTGTATCGGCAACTCGGGCCCGCTGGCGCCGGAAATCTCCAAGTCGATCAACGAGAACGATCTCGTCGCGGTCTCCGTCCTCTCGGGCAACCGCAACTTCGAAGGCCGTATCAGCCCCGACGTGCGCGCGAACTATCTCGCCTCGCCGCCGCTGGTCGTGGCCTATGCGATTGCCGGTGACATGAACATCGACATCACCAGGGACCCGATCGCCACCAGCAAGGATGGCAAGCCGGTTTACCTGAAGGACATCTGGCCGACGACCAAGGAAATCGCGGACATGGTCCATGCGGTCGTTACCCGCGAGATGTTCATCTCGAAATATGCCGACGTGTTCAAAGGCGATGCCAAGTGGCAGGGCGTGAAGACGACCGATGCCGAAACCTATGACTGGCCGGTCAGCTCCACCTACATCCAGAACCCGCCTTATTTCCGCGGCATGTCGCCGGAGAAGGGCGACATCAACCCGATCAAGGGCGCGCGTGTGCTCGCCGTGCTCGGCGACATGATCACCACGGACCATATCTCGCCGGCCGGTTCCTTCAAGGCGACCAGCCCGGCGGGTAAATACCTGACCGAGCGCCAGGTGCCGGTGAAGGATTTCAACTCCTACGGCTCGCGCCGCGGCAACCATGAAATCATGATGCGCGGCACCTTCGCCAACATCCGCATCAAGAACGAGATGCTGGACGGCGTTGAAGGCGGCTACACGATCGGACCGGACGGCCAGCAGACCTCGATCTATGACGCCGCCATGGCCTGGATCGACAAGGGCGTCCCGCTGGTCATCTTCGGCGGTATCGAATACGGCGCCGGCTCCAGCCGTGACTGGGCGGCCAAAGGCACGAACCTGCTCGGTGTGAAAGCCGTGATCGCGGAAAGCTTCGAACGTATCCACCGGTCGAACCTCGTCGGCATGGGCGTCATCCCGTTCGAATTCATGCCGGGCGAGAACCGCAAGACGCTCGGCCTGAAGGGCACCGAAACGGTCGATATCGAAGGCCTGGACAACGACATCCGTCCGCTGTCGACGGTGCCCTGCAAGATCACCTATGCCGATGGCACGGTGAAAACGATCCAGATCAAGTGCCGGATCGATACCGAAATCGAGGTCGAGTACGTCAAGCATGGCGGCGTGCTGCACTATGTGCTGCGCGATCTGGCCAAGTCGGGCGCCTGACCTCGCGTCACACCGGACAAGCCTGCCTCACCGATGGGTGGGGCAGGCTTTTTCGCAGTCTCTCACGCGGGTGTGACTGTGCGGCGCGGCCGGGAACACATATAACCCCGCCCATGACACGCCTTCTTTTCGTCCTGACCCTGCTGCTCAGCGCCGCCGTCCCCGCCCATGCGGAAGGCCCGATGGTGGTTGAACTGTTTGCGTCCAAGAACTGCCGCGCCTGTCCGGCGGCCTACAAGACCCTGAAAGCGGTCGAGGCGGAGCGGGACGACAAGGTGCTCGTTCTGACCTGGGCGGTCGATTACTGGGACTATCTCGGCGGCAAGGAGGGCATGGCCCTGCCGGAGTCGAAAGAACGCCAGCGCGCCTATGTGGACCATTTCTCGCTGCGCGGGCCCTATACGCCCCAGACGGTCTATAACGGCCTCGAACAGACGGCCGGCAACAAGCCCACCAAGGTCGGCGCGGCCCTGATAAAGGCCGAAATGGCGTCCCCCGTGGACGTTCATCTCCAGCGCAGCGGCAAACGCGTGACGCTGACCGGCCAGCCCGGCGGCCTCGCCGATATCTGGTGGGTCAGCTATCTCGAAACGGTCGACAACAAGACGCCGATGCCGAACCCGGTGACCAGCGTGCGCCAGATCGGCCCCTGGCTGGGCGGCAAGGCGGAGATTGAACTGCCCGCGTGCGAGTCCGGCTGTGCCCTGATCGTGCAGGAAGCCGGCATGGGCCGCGTGCTCGCGTCGATGAGGGCCGGCTAAGGCGCCCGGACAATTGACGACACCAGCGGGGTGTAGTCCGCCCAATCCGTTTCCGTCAGCTGGAAGGCCCAGCCTTTGGTGCGCTCGTTGATGGCGGCGGCGCGCTGTGCGCCTTCACCGGCTTCGACCGCGCGGATCGTGATGAAGAAGCCGTCCCGCTCCCGATAGGCACGCACATCCACTTCCAGCCCGTCATGCGTCTGGGTGATGTGGCGGGCGACTGCCGGCGTGCGAAGCGCCGCAGCTGGCTTCACGCCGATCGGCAGGAACCGCGTCAGGGCGAGCGCCGGGCCGGTCACTGCGATGCGGCTCACCAGCCGGTAATTCTCATAGGGCGGGGCAGGGCGGAACGCGCGGTCGCTGGCGCCGATGGTGCGCTGGAGGAAAAGGCTCGCCCCTTCGGAATCGGTCAGGCGCACGGCCGAGATCGCGTCTTCGTGGATGTCGAGGAAGCCGAGATCCAGCCAGGCTTCGGAACTGTAGAGTGGCGGCAGGTTGCCGGTGACGCGGAAGGCCTGCTGTTCGCCGGGCCGGCGCGCGTAGATGGAGTCGCCCTTGCGGCCAGTGATCAGCGCGGCGTTCGGTTCGCCGTCCTGGCCGAGCACTTCGATCAGGGCGCCGGTCCCGCCTTCGCGTGGGTCACCCAGGCCGAGCCGGTTCAGCTTTTCCGGATCTTCCGTACGCGGTGTATCCCAGACCAGGCTTTCAAGCCCCTCGGACAGTTCGGCCAGCCTGTCCTGCCGGATCGGATAGCCGGTCGGCGTGCCGAAATGCCAGCCGTCGCCGGTGGCCACCAGCGTGTAGCTTTCATCACCCAGCGTGACGCGGATGGCGCTCGTCTCGGCGCGCTGGTCCGCGAAGTCCGGGAACACGGGTTCGCCCGTCCGGTCACTGCGCGGCATCGCCGGGCCGCCGCCCAGATGCGACAGCGCCGCGATGAGAACGAGCACGCCGGCCAGCACAGCCATGGCAAGCGTGCGGCGGGTGCGTTGCTGGTCGCGGACGGTGCTCATGCGGCAGGCCTCCGCGGCCGCTTCTGCCGCCGCCAGACGATCAGCCCGGCGAGCGCGACGAGGATCGGGCCGCCCCAGATGTTCACGGCCTTGAGGGTCGCTTCCAGCCGGTCGATGCCGCGCCGGTAGTCGCGCTCGGTTTCGCGCAGGCGCCCGCGCAGGTCGAGGATGTCCTGACGCAGCGCGGCCAGTTCGCTGCGCTGCTCGTCGTTGAGTTCTGCCTCCGGATCGCCGGCGAAGAAGCCGTCGCCGGTTCCGGAATCCTGCAGTTCAGCCAGGCGGCTCTGCGCGGCGGCGAGGCGGGATTCCAGTTCGGTCTGCTGGCGCAGGTATTGTTCTTCCGCTTCGTTGCGCATGCGGTTGATGCGCGTCATCTGGCGCAGGGCAGGCGCGCGAGACCGCAAACGTGAGAGCTCGCTGCCGCCGGCCAGCGCATCCAGCGCGTTCAGCACCAGCGCGCCATTGTCTGCGACCGCCACTCCGCCGCCCTCCACGATGTAGAATTCGTCCGCAATGAAATCGGCGTCGGCCACGATCACCACTTCGGCGGGCTTTTCGCCAACGCGGATATGTTCGGGCAAGGCCGCAGCGGCGGCCCGGGCAGCTTCGGCGAGGGCCGGATCGCGCGGCAGGTCGATGGCCGGGGCGCCGCCCGGGAAGGCCGTGACGAGCAATCCGGACACCCGAACCGCCAAGGGCAGGGGCGCCGCCTCGCTCTTGTAATTGCGCAGCACTTCGGCCGGGGTCATGTTCCGCGCGGCCTGTCCGGCATCGATGAAGGACGGATTAGGGCCGCTGGAAATAAGAGGTGTGATCGTCGCGCCGGCCGGCGGTGTGCCGAGCAGCAGCGCACCGGGCGCGCCGAAATTCACCACCCGCATCAGGTCTGCCGTGATCGGATCATCCCGGCTCATCGCGTCGGCCGGTACGCCGAGGAACAGGGGATGGGCGAGTTCCTCGACGCGCCCGCCTGTATCGACTGGAACCGGCAGGGCGAAGGCAACATCGGCCACGGCATCGGGTGCGAGTTCCACGCCCCAGGCGCGGCCGAGGCGGCCCAGGCTGGACCGGGCGAGCTCATTGCTCGTGCCGAACACATCGCCGGTCACGGCGGTCTTGGCGGCCGGGTCCACGAGGAAGACCGCGCGCCCGCCGCGCAGCAGGTATTGGTCGATCAGCCATTCCTGACGGCTCGACAGCGGCGGCGGATGGGCCACGAGCAGCACGTCGATGTCCGGCGGCAGCGCGACAAAATCCTCCGGCACCGGATCGATCTCAAAGCTGCGCGCGATGTCCTGCAGCAGGACATAGCCGCCGTCCGGATCCGGTGCGTTCATGCCGGGCAGGGAAGACAGGATGCCGATGCGCGGCGGCTCCGGATGGTTCAGCCGCGAGATCATCCGGGTCAGGTCATATTCCAGCGTCAGTTCCTGCTCCGGCGCGAGGAAAGGCAGGATGCGCGTATCATCGATTGTGTTGCGTCCGATGATGCCGAAATAGAGCGGGTCGTTGCCGCCCGTCTGCACCGCCGGAATGCCCGCTGCGAGTGCTGTGTCCTCGGCTTCGGAGAAGGGCGAGGGGTCGATCTCGTGCACCCGCACCCGTCCGCCCGATGCCGCCTGATAGCTCGCCAGCAATTCGCGCACCCGCGCCGCGTGGGCCTGCACGGCCGGATAGGCCTGGCCCACCTGGCGCGCATAGACGAGCGTCAGGTCCACCGGCTCGCTGATGTCCTCCAGCGTCGTGCGGGTCGCGTGCGACAGCGTGTAGAGGCCGCCTTCGGTGAAATCGATGCGCGCCCCGGCCAGCAGGCGCTGGGCCGCGATGTTCCCGGCGAGCAGGATCACGCCGGCCAGCAGGGTGGATATGAAGAGATAGCGCTGCGCATTCATGCCGGCGCCCTCAGCCCAGTCTCTGGCGCGAGGCCCAGAGGCAGTTGAGATAGGCGAAGGTCGCCGTGAAGCCGAGGAAATAGGCGACGGCCCGCAATTCCAGCACGCCGCGCTGCGCGCCTTCAAACTGGGTGATGAAGGAGAAGCGCGCGATCAGGTCTGCAAAACCGGTTCCGAACAGGGCCTGCACTGTGGAGAGGACCAGCGGCCAGCCGGCGGCCGTGAACACGAAGGCGATCACCACGCTGATCACGAAGGCGGCGACCTGGCTGCCGGTCAGCGCGGACACTGCGGCGCCGATCGACAGATAAGCGCCCGCCATCAGTAGGCTGATGAAATAGGTCAGCGCAATCGCCGTATTGTCCGCGGGGCCGAGGAAGTTGACCGACACCCACATCGGGGCCGTCAGCACTAGGCCGGCTGCCGCAACCGTCCAGGCTGCCAGCAGCTTGCCCAGCACCAACCCCGGAATGCCGACCGGCAGCGACAGCAGCAATTCATCGGTGCCGCTCGCCGCTTCATCCGCCCACAGCCGCATGGCCAGGGCTGGCAGGAAGATCATGTAGAGCCAGGGATGCCACATGAAGAAGGGCTGCAAGTCCGCGACGCCGGTGTCGAAGAAGCGGCCGGCCTCCCAGGTGAACATGCCGAGCGCCAGAAGGAACACGGCGAGGAACACATACGCCATCGGCGTTGCGAAATAGGCGCCCAGCTCGCGCCGGTAGGTCGCGCTGAAGCCGCTCATCTGCCGGGTCAGGAAGCCGTTCATTGCGTTTCGTCCTCCACCTGGTCGGTGAGGCGCGTGAAGGCCGATTCCAGCGTGCCGTCCTCGGAGCGCCTGGCAATTCCTGCCGGCGTGTCGTCCGCGATGATCCGTCCCCGGTCGATCAGCACCGCGCGGTGGCACATCGCCGGCACTTCGGTCAGCGTATGGGTCGAGATGATGATCGCCTTGGTCGGCGCCATCCGGGCGATCAGCGCGCGCACGGCACGCTTCTGGTTCGGGTCCAGCCCGTCGGTCGGCTCGTCCAGCACCAGAACGGGCGGATCGTGCAGGATGGCCCCCGCCAGGCCGACCCGGCGGCGATAACCCTTGGAAAGATCCCTGATCCGCTGATGGCTGACCGTCGAAATGCGCGCATCGGCAATCGCCCGGTCGATGGCATCGCGCCGCCCGGCCCGGGGCAGGGACCGCGCCTCGGCCAGGAAGCGCAGGAATTCCGGCGGCGTCATGTCCTCATAAAGCGGCGCGCCTTCCGGCAGGTAGCCGAGGGCTGCCTGCGCTGCCCGCCGGTTCGCGATGATCGACTTGCCATCGATGAGCGCATCGCCGGCATCCGGCTCCAGCACACCGGCAATCATCCGCATGGTCGTGGACTTGCCCGCCCCGTTCGGCCCGAGAAACCCGAGCACGGTGCCTTTTTCCACGGTGAACGATACACCGCGCACGGCCTGTTTCGGGCCGTAGGATTTTTCGAGTGCCTTGACCTCGAGCATACTGCCTTGGTTGCCTCACCTTCTGGCCTTCGTGGATAGACCGCTTGGCTTAACGCTTCCAGAGCAGGCCTGCGAAGATTGCGCAGAATTCAGGCACCAAACCGCGCCACGTCCTCGATCAGGCACTTGGCAGCCGCCGCGACGATCTTCTCGCCGTCCGCCGCGTTGGACTGGGTCGGATCCGACCCGATGCGGCCATCCGGGAAATCCCGGCGATAGCTTACCGCGTCGCTGATCGTGCCGTTCGGGGCGATCTTCGGGCTCATCTCGGTATGCTGGCGCTCGCGGTCCGGATAGGCCCAGTAGGTGACCGAGACCTCCGACGCGGTGGCGTGGCTGCCATGGCCAACCGGATAGAGCTGGTTGCAGAGCCCCATCACCTCCTTGAAGTCCCACCAGTCGCGCCGCTTCAGGCTGAGGCCCGGCCGGTTGTCGGCGCCGCGCGGATCAAAGCTGCGCCGGGCGTGGATCTCGGCGAAGGCGGCCTCGATGGTCGAGATGTTGCCGCCATGACCGTTGAACCAGTAGATCCGCTCGAACCCGTGACGCATCAGGCTCTCGGTCCAGTCCGCCATCGCGGCAATCATGGTTGACGGGCGCAGTGTGATCGTGCCGGGAAAGCCGAGATGGTGCTGCGCGCAGCCGACATTGAAGGTCGGCCCGATCAGCAGGTCGTCCGGCGCAAGGCTTTCGGCATGGTTGGCAATGATCTCCGGGCACAGCGCATCGGTTCCGATGAAACCGTTCGGTCCGTGCTGTTCCATCGAGCCGATGGGCACCACGATGGTTTTCGATTTCTTGAGCCAGGCTTCGATGTCCGGCCAGGTGGAGACGGGAAGGCGCATGGGTTCAGTCCTTTCGCGGGCCGAGGCGGCGGGTGATGTGGCCCATCTTACGCCCCGGACGGGCTTCGCGCTTGCCGTAGAGGGTCAGCGTGTCATGGGGCCCGAGGCTCGCCGGGCTGACAAGCCCCGCTTCGCCGATCAGGTTGATCATCTCCGCGTCGTGCAGCCGGTGCGTATCGCCGAGCGGCCAGCCAGCCACGGCGCGGATATGTTGTTCGAATTGCCCGGTCTGGCTCGCTTCGGGCGTCCAGTGGCCGGAATTGTGCACGCGCGGGGCAAACTCGTTGGCCAGCAGCATGCCGTCCTGCAGCACGAAGAATTCCAGCGCCAGCACGCCGACATGATCGAGCGCCTCGGCCAGCTTCATCGCCTTGGCGCGGGCTTCGTCCTCGATCGCTTTCGGCAGGCCCGAAGGCACGGAGGACACCGCAAGGATGCCGTCCTTGTGCAGGTTGCGCGGCGGCGCCCAGGTGCGCGTGTCGCCATCCGGCCCGCGCGCGACGATCACCGAAATCTCGCACTGGAAAGCGATGGCGGCTTCCAGGATGGCCGGCGCGCCGCCGATCCGGTCCCAGGCCGTCTCGGCTTCTTCCGCGGACCTGATCCAGGCCTGCCCCTTGCCGTCATAGCCTTCGCGGCGCGTCTTCAGCACGCCCTTTCCGCCGAGCGTCGCCAGCGCGGCGGTGATGTCGCCCGGCCCGTCGACCGGCTCGAACGGCGCAGTGGTGATGCCCTGTTCGTTCAGGAAGGTCTTCTCGGTGTATCGGTCCTGCGAGATCTTCAGGGACGCCGAACCCGGGCGCACCGGCGTTCCGGCGGCTTCTACCGTGTCAATCGTCAGTACCGGGACGTTCTCGAATTCCAGCGTCACCACATCGCAGGCTTCGGCAAACTCGGCCAGCGCTTCGCCATTATCCCAGGCCGCGCACCAGGTGCCGGCTGCGACCCGTCCGGCGGGCGAGTTTTCCTCCGGCGAATAGATCAGCATGTCGAAACCAAGCTGCGCGCCCGCGCAGGCCAGCATCCGGCCGAGCTGGCCCCCGCCGAGAATCCCGATCGTGGCGCCGGGCCTTAGCGGCGTCATCCTTCCGGAACCTCTTTCACGCCATCGGTCTGGGCGGCGCGGAAGGCGTCGAGCTTCGCGGCCACGCCCGCATCTTCGAGCGCGATGATCGAAGCGGCCAGCAGGCCGGCATTGGCCGCGCCCGCTTCGCCGATGGCCAGGGTGCCGACCGGCACGCCTTTCGGCATCTGGACAATCGACAACAGGCTGTCGAGGCCGGACAGGGCTTTCGATTGCACCGGCACGCCCAACACGGGCAGAGGGGTCATCGCGGCCGTCATGCCGGGCAGATGGGCCGCCCCGCCGGCGCCGGCGATGATCACCTTGATCCCGCGCCCCTTGGCCGTCTTGGAATAGTCCGTCAGCCGGTCCGGCGTCCGATGGGCCGAGACGATGCGCGCCTCATAGTCAACCCCCATCGCCTCCAACATCCGGGCGGCTTCCTGCATGACCGGCCAGTCCGACTGGCTGCCCATGATGATGCCCACAACCGGGGTCTTGCCCGTTCCCATACCCGCCTCGCTGCCGGAAAACGCGCACCATAGGAGCGCGCGCGGGCCGGTCAACCATTCGCGTCACGCGCGAAGTGCGGGCAGGGCTCTACAGGGGGCTGATTCGGCGCTATCCTGCCCGCCATGGCGAAGGACTTTCCCATGTCGGATCCCGGCGAAACCCGCGCCCTTCTGGACGCGCTGGGTCTCGACCTGACCCAGCTTGACCGGCGCACAAGGGCGGCGGTGGAGGCCTTGAGCGAGGAGGTCATGGCGCTGCGCGACGAATCCGCGATGCTGCGCGCCGCTTTGGCAGAGTCCGAGCTGCTGGCGGACAATGACGCCCTGCTACCGATCTTCAACCGCCGGGCCTTCGAGCGCGAAGTGCGCCGCGAGATCGCCCTGTCAGGCCGGTTCCAGACGCCGCTGTCGCTGATCTTCATCGATCTCGACAACTTCAAGCTGGTTAACGACATCTATGGCCACGCGGCCGGCGACAGCGTTCTGCTCAAGGTCGCCGAAATCCTGGCCCAGCGGACCCGCGAAACTGATATTGTCGGCCGCCTCGGCGGGGACGAGTTCGGCGTCGTGCTGGCCCATGCCAGCTTCGAGGACAGCCGGCGCAAGGCGGCCCAGCTGGCCGAGGCCATCGACGCCCTTGAAGTGCGCGACGAGGCCAGCGCCGAAACGCCCATTGTGCGCATCGGGGCCTCCTGCGGCGTCGTGGAATGGCGCCCGGGCCAGGGCGCTGCCGCCCTGATCGCGCGGGCCGACCAGGCCATGTTCGTCGAGAAATCCCGCCGCAAGACCGACGGGCGCGCCGCGCGCTGACTGGGTAAATGACAGTTAACGTATTCGGGACCCGGTGTCGCATGACTCTCGTCTGCACCTGTGGCATGCTGCGCGTACGGCTTCTCAAATGCCGTGCTGAAAACAAGGAGACTGCCCATGTCGCTCGATGGTCGGATCAGTGAGCTTGCCAACAAGCACCGCCAACTGGACGAACAGATATCCGCCGAACAGAAGCGCCCTTCCAGCGATGATTTGACGGTCAAGGATTTGAAGCGACAGAAACTCAGGATTAAGGAGCAGCTGCGACAGTTGAAAGCCAGCTGACGCCAGCCCCTTTGGCCCGCTTCTTGCGGTCTGGCCGGGACTCAACCTGGTCGCAGCCGTCTGGAGAATGGGCCGATGACACCTGATTTCGATCTTCGCGGCGCGCCGCCTGCGGCTGGTTTCGCCCGTGGGTGAGCCCGTAACCCTCGTTCTCGGGCTCGGCCGCGAAGTCGGCGACGCGATCGCCCGCACCTTCCAGGAAGACGGCCACCGCGTTCTGGTGGCCGATCCGTCGGACGAACGCCTTGAAGTGGCCCGCGACGCGCTGGAAGACGGCGCGGCCACCTATCATGGCGAGCTGCATTCGCGCCTCGGGCTGCGCAATGCGATCACGGCCGCGCTGGAAGCCTTCGGCCGCATCGACAATGCCGTGATCGTTCCCGAGATCGAGGACAGCGACCACCTGCTCGATTTCGCCCAGGAGAAGTTCGAAAAAGCGCTCGCCCGCTCCGCCCGCGGCGCGGCGCTTGCGCTGCGTGTCATAGCCGAGCGCCTGCTCGACCAGGAAGACCTGCCACAGGCCGGTGTCGAGCGTATCCGTCAGAAGGGGACGATCACCTTCATCCTCGGCTATGCCTCGATTGCCTCGATGCCAGGCCGGTTCACCGAAACCGTCGCCCAGAGCGCCATTCTCGGTGTCATGCGGGCCGGCGCGCTGGAACTGGCCGAGCACGGGATCCGCGTGAATGCTGTGGTCGCCATCCGTCCGCGCGAAGAGCGCGCCGAAAGCTGGACCGCCCGGCGCGTACCGCTCGGCCGCGCCGCGCAAGCTGATGAAATCGCCGAGGCAGCGCGCTTTATCGCATCTCCCGCCGCTGCCTACATGACCGGCCAGAGCCTGATTCTCGATGGCGGCCGTTCGACCCTGTCGGGCCTGCTCGACTAGACCGGCGACAGTGCGGTCACACTGCCCTTGTCCACCGAAGCGGCATAGCTCGCCACAGTCGCTGCCGTGTATTCCGACGCGTAGATCGTCGACACCGTCCGGTAATCGGCGCGCGCCGATTCCGGTGTCAGCGTGACCAGCGTGAAGCCATGGCTGAACGGGTCATGCCAGACGACTTCCGGGTTCACGTCGGCGATCAGCTGGCCGAGGTCCGGCACCGCCTTCACATACGCGCCCATGCCGGGGGAGCTGACCGAGGTGCACGCAAACTCGACCCCGCGCCGCACGCCGACTGCGTCATAGAGTTCGTTGGCAAATGCCGTGTGCGTGTCGCCCGCCAGCGTCACCAGTGCGGCGCCGGCTTCGGCCACGCTGGCATAGAGCCGCTCGCGCGCCATCGGATAGCCGTCCCAGGCATCAAGGTTCCAGGGCAGGCCGAGCGCCGTGAAGGGCAGCATCGCCAGCACTTCAGGCCGGTCCTGCGCGGCCTTCTGTTCCTCGGTCATGATCGTCGTGAAATCGGGCAGCCGGTTGCGCGCCATCACGACCTGGTTGGCCAGCACCTGCCACGTCGCGCCGGACTGGACTGAGGCTTTCAATTCACCCGCCAGCCAGGCTTCCTGCTCGGCGCCCAGCATCGTGCGTGCGGGGTCCGCCACCGCCTGCATCGTCGCCATCACGCGTGCGCCGATCTCTTCCTGCGTCGCCGCGCCAGCGAGCGCCGAGCCCCAGTCCAGCGGCTCGGACCGGCCGGTGAGGCGTGAGTCGAGCGCGTGGACCGTGGCCACATTGCCGAACCGGAACGTGCGCCAGACGGCGGATGTGACTTCGCCCGATTTTGGCTCACGGATCGGCATCCATTCGAAATAGGCCTGCAGCGCGCGCATCTTGCGATCGCTCCATTCGCCTTCGCCCTTGTCGGGATTGTGGTTTTCGGCGCCCGTCCGGTAGGAATCGTTGGCACTCTCATGGTCGTCCCAGGTGCAGATCCAGGGCGCCGCGGCATGGGCGGCCTGCAAGTTCGGGTCGCTCTTGTACTGGGCATGCCGGCGGCGATAGTCGGACAGCGATATGATCTCGGTGGGCGGATCATGCGGCCGGCCAAGCTGGGCCGCCACGTCGCCGCCATACCCGTCGGTGCCGTACTCGTACATGTAGTCGCCCAGGTGCACGATCGCGTCGAGGCCTGGCTCATTGGCCATCTCGCGGTACACATTGAACAGGCCGAACTGCCAGTTGGCGCAGGACGCAACCGCCAGCTTCACCGGCGCGCTCGCGTCCGCCGACGGCGTGCGCGTGCGCCCTTCCGGCGAGATGACGTCTCCGTCGGCAGCCTTCGCCTTGAACCGGTACGTGTAGGCCGTCGCAGCCTTCAGCCCGGTCGCATCGGCCTTCACCGTATAGTCGCGGGCCTCGGAGGTCACCACCTCACCAGACGCTGCCGGGGTCTGGCTGCCGGCCTCGAAGACTTCCCAGGTCACCGTCACCGGGCCAGTGCCGGACAGCGGGGTCACCCGGGTCCAGAGGATCATCGCGCCGGGCAGGGGATCGCCGGAGGCTACGCCGTGCAGGAAGGCGAGTTCGCCCTGGAATCCTTCGTCCGCGACCGGCGCCGTCTTGCAGGCCGCCAGGCCGATCGAGCCAAGGGCTGCGCCGCCCAGAAGTCCGCGCCGTGTCACCTGTACCATCTGGAATCTCCCCGAAAGAATGCCGCCTTATGAACCGGCAGTGTGAAGCCAGCATGACGCAGCCCGCAGGCCTCGTCTATAAGGCGCCATCATGAGCCAGATCGAAATCACTGCCACGCCTGAAGATGCCGGCCAGCGGCTCGATGCGTTCCTCGGCGCGAAGGCGGCGGAAATCTCGCGGTCGCGCGCCCGGGCGCTGATCGAGGAGGGCGTGGTCACGGTCGATGGCCGGGTCGAGATCAGTCCCCGCGCCCCGGTCAAGGCGGGCAGTATCTATATCGTGGCCCTTCCGGCACCCGTTGCGGCCGAGCCGCAGGCCGAGGCGCTCCCGCTCGAAATCCTGTTCGAGGACGACCATCTGGTGGTCCTGAACAAGGCCGCCGGCATGGCGGTGCATCCGGCGCCCGGCAATGAGACCGGCACGCTGGTCAACGCGCTGCTGCATCATTGCAAGGGTCAGCTTTCCGGCATCGGCGGGGTCGAACGCCCCGGCATTGTCCACCGGCTCGATAAGCTGACCAGCGGCGTCATGGTCGCTGCCAAGGCCGAGATCGCCCATACCGGCCTTGCCGCCCTGTTTGAGCAGCACGACATTGAGCGGATGTATCTCGCCGTCACGCGCGGCGCGCCCCGTCCGCTCACTGCCACCATTGACGCGGCCATCGCCCGCTCGCAGACCGACCGGAAGAAGATGTCCGTGCACAGAAATCCGGACAGCCCTTCCGCGCGGCGCGCGGTCACCCATTACAAGGTTGCCGAAACCTATGGCGTGCGCGACAAGCATACCCGCGCGCCCGCCGCTGCGCTGGTCCAGTGCCGCCTCGAAACCGGCCGCACCCACCAGATCCGCGTGCACTTGGCGCATATCGGCGTGCCGGTGATCGGCGATCCGGTCTATGGCCGCCAGATGGGCATCTCGGCGCTCGGCTCGGGCGACGCGCATGCGGCCGCGTTGGCGGTTGCCCGCGCCTTTCCCCGTCAGGCCCTGCATGCGGCGGTGCTCGGCTTTGTTCATCCGGTCACCGGCAAGACGCTGCATTTCGAAGCGCCGGTACCGCCGGACATGGCGGAACTGATCCATGCACTCGAGGGCCTGCCCAAGAACGTGTAACCGATAGCCACCGGTTACTGCTTCGCGTAGGCTGCGGCCCGCCGCACCGCGATGTCCACCCGCAGGAGAGTTCAATGTCGAACGCCGCGTCATCGCCCCCCGGAAACGAGCCCGAACAGGTCCCCGCGCCAATGCGCGCTGGGCGATGATCGGCATCTTCCTGATCATGGCCTTCGGCGCGCTTTCGGTCGCGTAGTTGGTGTTCATCCCGATTGTCACCGCAGTCATCCTCGCCCTCGTCTTCAGTCCCGTCCGTCGCGCGCTCGGAAAGCTCGGTATCGGCCCGGGCCTTGCCGCCACGCTGATCTTCGTGTCGGCGCTCTCCGCCGTTGCGCTGATCATCTACGCGGCGTCCGACACGCTGGCCCAGCGGCTGAACAACGCGCCAGAGATCATGGAACAGGCCGAACTGGAAATCCGTGAACTCCTCGGCAAAGCCGGGATTGTCTGTTTCTGGATGTCCTATGCTTTTGGGGCCGGCTACAGGATGCCGGCCTAAGCCCCCGGCATCCTGCACCTGTTGCTGCGGCCGTGCCGGGATGGGGCTCGATCAGAGCCCGTTGTCATCGTGGTGCGCGCACGGTTGGAATGCGCAGCCGAAAGCGGCTTTCCCAAATGCAGAGCCGGACGGCTGTTCCCGGCGTGACTGCAGTCATATCGCAGATCACGTGGATTATGGTTCTTTGCCCAGTTCACGCAGGCGCCCATGTACCATTTCGTTGGTTTCGCGATACTCGCGGCTTAACTGCTGAAGCGTGAAGTCGAGGCCGCTTAGCATCATCATTCGGTAGATGAGCAGATTCCGGAACTCCAGCGTCTGGACGAGTTCTAATTGAGATTCGCGTGGGAAGTTTGTGACAGGCCAATACTGTTCGGCCGACTCTGTCACCACCGTCCCCGATCCATTCGCGATTCCTCGCAGATCATAATTGGCGATCAGATATGAATCGACTTTATCGAACACGAGGCGCCGTTGTTCATCCATCGATTGTTCAACGTCAACTATGGTGGGTTCAAGCTCCAGGATGCGCCTTCGAATATCCGCATTTCGTATCAGGTTGATCTGACCTGAGGTCTTCAGATCCTCGACAGAAGCGCGTCTTGGTTCCGGAAGCAGAAGCAAATAAACCGCATCTGAAACCAAGGCGTCGAGTTCGGCGGGGGTAACATCCAATCGAACACCATCGACAACCTCCGCCAATTCCAACTGTCGCTGTGTTTGACGCTCAATGCGAAGCAGGAACGCGTCGAAGGATTCTATCGCGCCTTCAAGGTCTTGAGATAGCGCTTCAAGAACAACGACTTCCTTTTGCAACAGCCCGCGTTCTTCGTTCCAGTTCGAAACCTGCAAACCGATAAACACGCCAAACACGACGATCAAGAAATCGAGGCCCACTGCAAACCAGTTCTGCTCCTTCACGTGCCTTGTCATTGCTCGCAGCAGCATATGTGTCCCCTCGTTCTCGTTCTAACGATTAGGTCTGCAGCGAAGAGTGACAAATAGAAAGCGGCTTTATCGGCGCTGCTGCGCAGAGACCAATGAGCGGAAGGGTTTGATCGTACCGAGACCTACAGATACTGCGCGGCGACGGGTGAATTCGGGCCAAACCCGAACGTCCGGTCTTAACCGTCCTTGCCCGGAGTACCTGTCGACGCGGTGACCAGAGGTTCGAAGCGCAGGGTGCGGGCGGTCAGGGTGATCTTGCCGACCTTGTCCGTGTCCGCCACGATCTTCACCGGCACGTAGGCGCCATTCTCCAGTGGGGCGAGGTACATCTTCAGCGGGCCGGAAATGCCGGTCAGCGTGTCATTGTTCACTTCGCCCTTCTTGTAGCCGGCAATCTTGTCCATCGTGACATGGCACTCGATCGCCTGACCGCTCCAGCCATTGGTCTTCACCTTCACCGTGCCGGTCCCGGCGCGCTTCAGGTGCAGGTAGGTGAGCTGGCGGCCATCGAACACCTTGATCGGCCCGCCGCAGGCATCTGCGCCCGGCGCGCGCGGCTCCAGCGCGAAAGTGATCAGCGCGGTCAGCGGGTCATTCGCCAACACCACCTGTTCGGCGGTGGCGGCCGGGTCGCCGAGGTTTCCGAAGCGGGGCTTCGCCGTCATCGAGAAGCCGGTATCGGTCATGCTCAGCTCAACGCGGCGGTTCTTCTTCCCGTCCTTGTTCTGCGAGATGTATTTTGTGGCCTTCAGGCCGTCGGGGCGGGTCTTGCCCTCGGCGTTCAGCGACATGTCATAGTTGACGAAAATGTCGGCCAGACCGGTCGTGCGCACGCGCGACTTGATGGCATAACTGTCGGGCTTCATGTCCACGGTGAAGCTCGCCCGGCCGGTGGCGGGCAGGATGAACACCATGGCCTTGGCGTCCAGTTCGTAGAGCATGCGGGTCGGCGCGCCCGCCTTGATGCTGGCGAGAACGGCCGGTTTGTCGGCATGCGGGGCGGTCTCGGCGGCAGAGGCGCCCAGCAGGGCCAGCGAGGCGGCGGCGATCAGGAGGCTGCGCTTCATCGGGTTCGTTTCGTCCTTTCCGGTGCGGGAGGCACCATCGGCCCCCGGCTTACAACGCCCCTTCCCAACATGGCCTGAACAGCCTTGCCCGGAGGATGCCTCATTTGGCCCCGGCCGCCCACTGACATAAGATGACAGCGCGTGACAGCAAGCCTTCGGCCCGGAGACAGGAATTGCCTGATTCGTCGTGGTTGACAGGAGGCGCCCGCAGACTGTAGGAGCGCGCCTTCAGATCAAACATGCCCCTTTTACCCGGAGCGAGGCCCATGTCCCGCGAATGTGAACTTACTGGCACGAAGCCGATGGTCGGCCATATCGTCAGCCACTCCCAGATCAAGACCAAGCGTCGGTATCTGCCGAATCTTGTGCAGGTTACGCTGCATTCGGAAGCCCTGGACCAGGATTTCCGCCTGCGCATCGCCGCAAAGGCTCTGCGCACGGTCGACAAGCTCGGCGGCCTGGACCCCTTCCTCGCCAAGGCGAAAGATGAGGCGCTTTCCCCGAAAGCCCTGAAAATCAAGCGCGACATCGAGAAAAAAGCCGTCACCGCCTGATCGGGACGCCTTTCGAGACTTCCGCAGCGCCGGGCCCGAGGGGGTCCGGCGTTTTGCATTCCGGGGCTGTTTGCGGGGTCCCTCGAAGCGTGCAACCTTGCGGGCTGACCTTCTGAGGGAGTGCCCCATGCGTCTTGCCAGCCTTCTGACCGCCGCCCTCGCACTCGCCGCCTGCGCCGGGCCCGCCCCGACCCAGGCCGCGGCGCCGGACCCGGCCCCTGCCGAAGATCCGCGCGTCACGGTTTTCACCAACGGCACGATCTATACCGGCCTCGAAGACCCCGCGACCGTCACCGGCGTCGTGGTCTATCCGGACGGGCGCATCCTCGCCACGATCCCGCCAATGTCCGCCGACTGGGGCGACGATACCAGCGAGATCCATCTCGTCGATCTCGGCGGCGCCTATCTCTATCCTGGCTTTACCGATGCCCATGCCCACCTGCTCGGCATCGGCCAGCGCGAGCTGACCCTCAATCTTGAGGGCACGGCCTCGGTCGCCGAACTCGTCACCCGTGTCGAAGCCGAGCTGCAGGGGCTGGCGCCCGGCGAAGTGCTCTACGGGCGCGGCTGGATCGAAACCGGCTGGCCGGAAGGGCGCATGCCGTCAGCTGCCGATCTCGACCCCGTCAGCCCGGACAATCCGGTCATCCTCGGCCGCTCGGACGGCCATGCGGTGGTGGCCAATACGTCGGCGCTCAAGGCGGCGGGCCTCTATCACATCACCGGCGACCCCGAAGGCGGCAAGGTCGAGCGCGGCCCGGACAATCTCGCGACCGGTATCGTCCTCGACAATGCCATGTACCCACTGACCCAGCTGATCACGGATCCGAGCGAAGAGGATGTCCGGCGCGCCTATGAAGTGGGCGCGAAGACCTATGCGGCCCGCGGCTGGACCGGCGTGCACAATATGAGTGTTCCGCGCCTGCATGCGCCCTGGCTGCAATCGCTCAGTCAGGCCGGGAAGCTGCCGCTGCGCGTCTACAATGCGTATGACGAGAACGGCTTCGATATCGCCGCCGGCCGCCTCTACGAAACGCCGACGATCACCAACCGTACCGTGAAGCTCTATATGGACGGCGCCCTCGGCAGCCGGGGCGCGCTGCTGATCAAGCCGTATGCTGACCGTCCGGACACCAGCGGCCTCGCTCTGCTGGAGCCCGAGGCCCTGCACAACCTGATGATGGATGCCAAGGAAAAGAACGTCCAGCTCGCCATCCATGCCATCGGCGATCTCGCCAACCGCCGCATCCTCGATACGTTCGAGGCGCTGGGATACGGCCCGGACCTGCGCTGGCGCATCGAGCATACGCAGGTGCTCGCGCCGGAAGACATCGCCCGCGTCGGCGCGCTCGGCCTGATCGCCTCGATGCAGCCGAGCCACGCCATCGGCGACCTGCACTTCGCGCCTTCCCGCCTCGGGCTGGACCGGCTGCGCGGCGCCTATGCCTGGGCGAGCCTCTTGGCCTCCGGCGCCCACCTCGCCGGCGGTTCGGACGCCCCGGTCGAGGTCGGCTCGCCGCTGATCGAGTTCTACGCCGCCGTCGCCCGCAAGGACCTGAAAGGATTCACTGGCGAAGGCTGGCACCCTGAAGAGGCGCTCACCCGCCAGCAGGCGCTTGCCCTGTTCACCTCCGGCCCGGCCTATGCCGCCTTCCAGGAGGCCGATCTCGGCACCATCGAGCCCGGCAAATGGGCCGACTTTTCGGTCTTCGACCGCGACTTGATGACCATTCCCGAAGGTGACATTCTCTCCGCCAGACCGGTGATGACCGTCATCGCCGGAAAGGTGGTCTGGCGCCAAGATACAGACGTCCCGGAGGAGGGGGCGGCGCCGGAAGGGGAAGAAGGACAAATTCCATGAAGACGTTTCTGCCCGGCAGCGCCGCTGCCCTAGCGTTCGCGCTGGTCTCGGCCTGCTGTTCCACGCCGGCCGCGCACGAGGTTGCGCCCGCGCCGGAAGCCGCTGCGGTCGAGGCGGTTGTCGTCGCTGAAGAGCCTGCGGCCGCCGCGATCGACTATGCGGCCTTCGTCGACACGCCCGAACGTCCGGAGACGGACATCCTCGCCGATACGAACCGCAAGCCCGCCGAAGTGCTCGCCTTGATGGCGCTCCAGCCCGGCGACACGGTCCTCGAGATCGAGGCGGGCGGTGGTTACTTCACCGAGATCCTTTCCCGCACGGTCGGCGCGGACGGCAAGGTCTACATGCAGAACCCGGCCGCCTTCGACGCCTTTCTCGGCGACCGGGTGTCCAAGCGCCTGGATGGCCGGCTGACCAATGTCAGTGTGATCAAGTCGAATTTCGACGCCTTCGGTCTTGCCGACGGCGCCGTCGACACGGTCACCTGGTTCCAGGGGCCCCATGAGCTGGCCTACTTCCCGGACGATACGCCAGAAGGTTTCGGCGCCCCGGCTGCCGCCTATGCGGAAATCGCGCGTGTGCTGAAATCCGGCGGTGAGTTCGTCGTGATCGACCATATCGCCCCCGCCGGTTCGCCCGAAACCACGGGCGGCGACACCCACCGGATCGACCCCGCCATCATCAAGGCCTATGCCGCCGCGGCGGGCTTCACGCTGGAAGCGGAGTCAGACCTCCTGGTCAATCCGGACGATGACGGCACGAAAAACGTGTTCGATCCGGAGATCCGGGGCCATACGAGCCAGGCGCTGCTGATCTTCCGCAAACCTTAAGCTCGCAGGGCTCAGCAATAACTGTTGCCCGGCCGGCAGGACGAGGAATAGACCGTGCCGATATTGGCCGTGGCACGCCGTGCCTCGTTCCAGTCGCGGCTCGCCTGCCACGCCGCGACATTCCCGGTCGAGCTGCCCGGATTGGCGGATGAATAGCTGCCGGATGTTCCCATGCTGTCGGATTGCGCATACGCGCCCGCGCCGCTGGCCAGCGCGGCGAAGATGCCGCCAATCGCATTGTCCACGCTGCGCCCCCAGTTTCCGCCTGACTCCGTGGGCACCGATCCCGGCGGCGGACCCAGCATCTGCGCCATCTTCATGGCGAGGTTGCAGGAGAGTGGCACGCCGCCGTCGAAGCAGGCCTTGACCGAATAGGTGCGGATCGTCTCCCAATCGTTCAGTCCGTAGTCGGTATAATAGTTGAGCCACGCCACATTGAAGCAGGCGTCATAATCGGGATTGTCCGAGTCGCAGACCGGTTTGAAATAGCGCTCCGCACGGTAGCCGTTCGAACGGCCCGCGCTCGGCCCCACAAAGCCGGTCAGATCCGCGTGCACCTTGCAGGCATTCGGCACGCCCTGATCGCAGGCAAAGGCCAGCGGTGCGAGTGATGCGGGCACGTCCTGGCCGTAGGGTGAATTGCCCGCGCCCAGGTACATCCCGAGGAAGTAGCACGCGCCCGGCCCCTTGAAATCGCACAGCGTCTTGAACTGGTGATAGGCCTCCCAGTGATTGCCGGCCTGCATCTCGCCTACGGCCATGTCATAGCCCTCTGACGAGACGCGCTTGATGTTCGCAAATTCCGCGTCGGATTTGGTGAAGCTGATTTCGTAGGCCTTCGAATACCAGACCAGCGCCTGGGACAGGTTGCGCTCCACGCCGTTGGGCGCGGTGTCATACATTCGGGCGGCTTCCAGCATGCACGTATAGCAGCCCTCTTCCGCGCCCATGGTGTAAAGCATGGCGGCTTCGAAATTGTCGTCCGTCCGGTCGCCGGTGGTGACTTGTCCGGTCTCCTTCATCCTTCCGGCGCGGGCATACCCGATCGATATGCCGGCATCGGCTGCGTCGAGATAGGCAACATAGGCGGCCTCAAAGTCCGCCGGGCCCGACGCGCGGGCGAGGTAAGCATCGCCTTGTGCCAGCTGGGACGGACCTTCCGCCTGTTGCGCCGACGCCGTCAGTGCCAGACCTAAAAAAAGGGCCGCCAGGCCCGTCAAATACCGGAATCGCATCAAATCTACCTTTGAATTCAGGCCCGCAGCCTAAAAGGTGCCGCCGGCCAAGTCATCACCCTCCGGGGGGGGGGCCGCCTGCGCACTTACGCTACGTCGCACTAGGCGCGCGGCCATCCCGTGCTAGAACGCATGGTTCATCCTTATGTCTCTGCTGGCGAGTTCCGCGAATCCATGACTGCAATGACCTCCACCGACACGCTCGAAGGCCTGAAACCGACCGAAAAGCTCAATCTGAAAAAGCTGTTCGGCCTCGAAACGGCGATGGTCGTGCACGGGTTCAAGACGCGCACCGAGTATGTGCCGGAGATCGATCCGTCCTACCGGTTCGACCCGCAAACGACACTCGCCATCCTCGCGGGCTTCGAGCACAACCGCCGCGTCATGGTGCAGGGCTATCACGGCACCGGCAAGTCGACCCACATTGAACAGGTGGCTGCGCGCCTCAACTGGCCGATGATCCGGGTCAACCTCGACTCCCATGTCAGCCGGATCGACATGGTCGGCAAGGACGCCATCGTCCTCAAAGACGGCAAGCAGGTTACCGAGTTCCGTGAAGGCATCCTGCCCTGGGCCCTGCAACGCCCGGTCGCCATCGTGTTCGACGAATATGACGCCGGCCGCCCCGACGTGATGTTCGTCATCCAGCGCGTGCTGGAAGCTTCCGGCAAACTCACGCTGCTCGACCAGAACCGCGTGATCGCGCCGAACCCGTATTTCCGGCTGTTCTCGACCACCAATACGGTGGGTCTCGGTGATACAACCGGGCTCTATCACGGCACCCAGCAGCTCAACCAGGGCCAGATGGACCGCTGGTCCATCGTCACCACGCTGAACTATCTCGCCCATGATGCCGAGGTCGAGATCGTCAAGGCGAAGGCGACCGGTGTCGAGGATGCGACCCTCGCCAAGATGGTCACGCTGGCCGATCTCACCCGCAACGCCTTCATGGCCGGAGACCTTTCCACCGTGATGAGTCCGCGTACGGTCATCACCTGGGCCGAGAACTTCGCCATCTTCGGCGACCTCGGCCACGCATTCCGCATGACCTTCCTCAACAAGTGCGACGAGCTTGAGCGTCCTCTCGTGGCGGAGATGTACCAGCGCTGCTTCGGCGTGGAACTCCCCGAGAGCGCCCTGATGGTGAAGGTGGCCTGATCCCCGGGAGGGTCCTGCAATGATGGAAAAGCGGATCGAACTGACCGGCGCGTCCGGCTTCACGTTCGGCGCCCTGCATGTCGCGCCGGTTGGCGCGCGCAAGGGCGGCCTTGTCCTCATCCAGGAGATCTTCGGCATCAATTCCTACATGGCCGCCGCCGCCCAACGCTTCGCCGCGACCGGGCTGGAGGTCATCGTGCCCTCGATGTTCGACCGTCAGGAGAAGGGCTTCGTGCGTGAAGGCCATGGGCCGGACGACATCGCCGCCGGTGGGGGCCATGCCCGCGCCAACGGCCTTGAGAACGCCCTCACCGATATCGCTGCCTGCATCGCCGCGCTCGAAGGCCCGGTCTTCATCTCCGGCTACTGCTATGGTGGCTCGATGGCCTATCTCGCCGCCTGCAACCTCGACGGCCTGGCGGCGGCCTCCTGCTACTATGGCAGCCTCGTGCCGGGCCTGAAGGACCGTGCGCCGCGCTGTCCCACGATCACCCATTTCGGCCGCCAGGACGCGCACATTCCGGTTCCCGGCGTCGAAGCCTTCGCCGCCGCACGCCCGGACGTACCGACTTGGATCTACGAGGCCGGCCATGGCTTTGCCCGCACCAGGTCTGCTGATTATGACGCCGCCTCTGACGCCCTCGCCTGGCAGCGCACGCTCGACCTCTTCGAAAAGGCCTCCGCCCGCTAGATGGCCAAGGACACCACCCCCCAGGACCTGTTCAAGGCCGCCCTTGCCGCCACCACCAAGGCGATGAGCGCGGAGCGTGAACTCGAAGTCGGCTTCGGCGCCGATGCCGGCGACCAGGGCGACCGGCTCGTGCTGCGCCCGCCGCCGATCGAACTCGCGCCGGAAGTTGCCGCCCGTATCCGGGGCGAGGCCGACGCCATGGCCCTGCGCCGGGCTCACCATGACGCCGCCGCCCATTTCGCAAACCGTCCGCAGGGCGAGCTGGCCCGCCGTGTCTATGAAGGCGCCGAAACCGCCCGCATCGAAAGCCTTGGCGCCAACGCCATGTCCGGCACCGCCGGCAATCTCGACGCCGCGCTCGATTTCCGCTGCCGGTCCACCAATTTCGGCGCCGGCTCGGAAGACCCCGAAGCCGTCCTCGCGCCGGCGCTGGAATTCCTGCTGCGCGAACGCCTCACCGGGCGCGAGCTGCCCGAAAGCGCCCGCCGCGTGGCCGATGTCTGGCGCGAGAAGGCCGAGGCGCGGGCAGGGGAGGCGCTCGACAGCCTCATCAGCCAGCTCCACGACCAGGCGCAGTTCGGCAAGACGATCCGCTCGATCATCCGTGACCTGACGGCTTCGGATGTGCCCGGCGAGGATGTCGAGACCGACGAGCAGGAAGACAGCCAGCAGCAGGACGACAGCGAAACCCAGACCGGCGAAGACGATGTCTCCACCGAGGAACAGATGGGCTCTTCCTCCGACCAGATGGAGGCCGGCGAGACCGAGGACATCGATGGCGAGGAGGCCAATGTCTCGGTCGACCAGGAAGCCGATCTCGACGCGGACGATTCGCCCGACGACGAGGATGACGGCACCAAGCCGCTGCGCCCGAACTTCCAGCCGGGCGACGACCGCGACCGCTTTGTCTACAACGTGTTCACCCGCGCGCATGACGAGACCGCCAATGCGCCGGACCTGTGCGACGCCGAGGAACTGACGCGCCTGCGCGCCTATCTCGACCACCAGCTGCAAGGCCTTCAGGGCGCGGTTGCCAAGCTCGCCAACAAGCTGCAGCGCCGCCTGATGGCGCAGCAGAACCGCTCCTGGTCCTTCGATCTTGAAGAAGGCGTGCTCGACACCGCGCGCCTCACGCGCGTCATCACCGATCCCACCGCGCCGCTCTCCTTCAAGCAGGAAGACGACACCAAGTTCCGCGACACGATCGTCACGCTGCTGCTCGACAATTCCGGCTCCATGCGCGGCCGCCCGATCATGGTGGCGGCTCTGTGTGCGGACATTCTCGCCCGCACGCTGGAGCGCTGCGCCGTGAAGACCGAGATCCTCGGATTCACCACCAAGGCCTGGAAAGGCGGCATGAGCCGCGAGGACTGGGTGAAGGCCGGCAAGCCGAACAGCCCGGGCCGTCTCAACGACATCCGCCACATCATCTACAAGGCTGCCGACATGCCGTGGCGCCGTGCGCGCCGCAATCTCGGCCTGATGATGCGCGAAGGCCTCCTGAAGGAGAACATCGACGGCGAGGCGCTGCTCTGGGCGCACGACCGCATGCTCGGCCGGCCCGAACAGCGCAAGATCCTGATGGTAATTTCGGACGGCGCACCCGTCGATGATTCCACGCTCAACGTCAATATCGGCAATTATTTGGAACGCCACCTACGCCAGGTGATCGACCAGATCGAGAACCAGTCCCCGGTCGAACTGATCGCCATCGGCATCGGCCACGATGTCACGCGCTATTACAAGCGCGCCGTGACCATCGTCGATGCAGAACAGCTCGGCGGCGCGATGACGGAGCAGCTCGCCTCGCTCTTCGACGAACACCCGCCGAACCCCGCCGCCATGGCCATCCCTCCGCTCACGGAGCGCACCACCCGCGGCGCGGTCTCGGGCGCCGCCTCCGGCGCGCCCAGCTATGGTCGGAAGGTCGGCACGGGCCGGGATGTGAAGACCACCACGCTGCAGGCCGTGAAGCCGCCGGGTAAGAAGTAAAAAGGGCCCGCAAATGCGGGCCCCCGTTCAGGTCGGTTTGGCAGGCGAGGTCAGGCGTTCTCGGTTGCGCCCTGCATCTGGTGCACATCGCGCGCTTTCAGGAGCTGGCCACCGATGCCCCAGTCGCCTTGCTCGACTTCCATGATCCGCACCCAGGTCACGCCGCGCAGGGCTTCGCCCTCCACGGAGACCATCGCATCCGTCACCTTGCGGATGATCTCTTCCTTTTGGGCGGGGCTGAACACGTCCTTGATCACGTCAACAGTCACGAGTGGCATTGCAGTTCTCCTTGGTCTGTCTTGTCGGGCCGGACCATCCGGCGACAGGGAGGTTTTGCCATGGGCCCGCCGGCCTGTTCAGTTCGCGGGTTGAAGTAGCGCACTACACTAATGGAAGCGACACACTTCAGTTTTGGGGTTTTACTGCGGTCACGCGGTTTCGGAGGGACGCCCGCATGAAATATGGCCAGTATTGCCCCATCTCGTCGGCGGCCGAGATCCTCGGCGAGAAATGGAACATCCTGATCATCCGTGAGCTGTTGATGGGCGGGCGCCGGTTCAACACGCTGCAGCGCGGCCTCGGCGATATTTCGCCGGCCCTGCTCACCGCGCGTCTCAGGTCTCTCGAACAGCAAGGCATTCTGGTGCGGCGCAAGATCCCGGGCCAGAAGGGCTAAGAATATTTCCCCACGGCCGCCTGCGAATCGCTGCTGCCCGTGCTCATCGCCATCGGCGAATGGGGCATCATCTGGACCAAGGAAACCATGCTCGACTCCGATTTCGATGTGGAGATGCTGATGCTCTACATGGAGCGCAGCATCGATCCGTCGAAACTCATCGGCAATGAAAGCGTCATCCAGTTCAAGTTCTCCGATCTCGAGGAGCAGAAGGATTTCTGGCTGCTGGTGAAGGATGACCGGGTCGATCTCTGCGTCACGGATCCCGGCCGGGACGTGGACGTCTATTTCAACTGTACAGTCCGCACGATGTATGAGGTCTGGATGGGCGACAAGACGTTCAAGGAAGTGCTGCGCACCGGCGAGATGCATGTGCAGGGCGAGCCGGCGCTGCTGCGCAACATCAATGCCTGGCTGCGCCCCGGCGTCTTCGCCCAGTCGCCGCGCCTGCGGGTTGCCGCCAGCTAGGGCGCGCCCGGCTCCGGGCCTGTGCGGGGCTCGATTCATCCTGATACGGACGAGGACCAGGCCTCTTGCTCGGGAAATCGTATACGGCTTCTCGTCCTCGCAAGCGCCCTGTTCCGGGGAGGGGACAGGTCACTTTTCGGGGCTATGTCACCGATAAGCGGGCGAAGAAGGGGGGGCAAGGGCAGATACGTCTTGAAGGCGTCCGTCAGGTCGGCAATCCGGCCTTTGCAAAGATCTCCTGCGCCAGTTCCTCGGCGCGCGCGCAGACGCTTGCCAAGCGCGCGTCCCGGTCCGCGCCGTAAAGTTCTCCTGCGAGCGATTTCAGCACAGCGGTCATCTCAAGGCGCAGGTTTTCGTGCGCGTTCGGGTCGACATAGTTTTTCCCGGCGTCAGGATCGTCCATGAGCAGCATGATCCAGGCGCCCGTCATCAGCGTGTCCTTGCGGGCGTCCGGCCAATGCTGTGCTACTGGCGCAATGCGCTCCTTACACAGACGGTCTGGCACGATATCGCCGAAGAACCATTGCTCCCAGATGTCGCGCCCGAAGTCGATCATTTGTCGGGAATGACCGCCTGGAAGCAATGCGTCCGCAGCGCCGGCCAGAACGCGGTCCATATAAAACCCGCTCCGGTAAAAGCCGATGCCACATCCGAGCGCGTAGAAGAAAGCGTCTTCGGGGTGTTCTTCGGAAGGGGCCGGGTTCGGCTCCGGTTCCGGCATGCGGGCGGCAGGTTGAGGTGCGGGCACGGAGGATTGTCCGGTCCCAGCCTTGCGTTTGGTCAAAAGCCATCCGACCGCCGCCGCCAGAACGGCAACGAGAATCCAGGGCAAAGCTCCGTCGGGCTTGATCTGCCTCCTGTGCGTTTGTCTACAGGCGCAGAAAACGGGCCGTACCTTTCAGTAAAGTAAACCCGGCGTCAGTTCTTGCCGAACTTCCGGTCCCGGCCGGCCATCAGGCGCAGGCGCAGCGCGTTCAGCTTGATGAAGCCTTCCGCGTCTTTCTGGTCATAGGCGCCGTGATCATCCTCGAAGGTCACGATCTTCTCCGAGTACAGACTATAGGGCGACGAGCGCCCGATCAGGTAGGCCGTGCCCTTGTAGAGCTTGATCGTCACTTCGCCCGTGACCCAACGCTGCGAATGATCGATTGCCGCTTGCAGCATCTCGCGCTCGGGGCTCCACCAGAAGCCGTTGTAGATGAGCTCTGCATATTTCGGCATCAGCTCGTCCTTCAGGTGGCTTGCGCCCCTGTCGAGGGTCGCCTGCTCGATGCCGCGGTGGGCCACAAGGAGGATCGTTCCGCCCGGCGTCTCGTAGATGCCGCGGGACTTCATGCCGACGAAGCGGTTTTCGAGCAGGTCAAGCCGCCCGATCCCGTGCTTCTTGCCATAGGCGTTCAGCGCGGTGAGCAACGTGGCCGGGCTCATCGCTTCGCCATTGATAGACACGGCGTCGCCGCGCTCGAAGCCGATGGTGATGATTTCGGCCTTGTCGGGCGCATCTTCCGGCGCAATCGTTCGCATATGGACGAATTCCGGTGCGGCCTCTGCCGGATTTTCCAGAACCTTGCCCTCGGAGGAAGAGTGCAGCAGGTTCGCGTCGACGGAGAAGGGGGCCTCGCCCCGCTTGTCCTTGGCAATCTCGATGCCGTGTTCTTCTGCGAACTTGAGGAGGTCGGTGCGCGATTTGAAATCCCAGTCGCGCCATGGCGCGATCACCTTGATGTCGGGGTTCAGCCCATAATAGCCGAGCTCGAAGCGGACCTGGTCGTTCCCCTTGCCGGTCGCCCCGTGGCAGACGGCATCGGCGCCGACCATGTCGGCAATCTCGATCTGGCGCTTGGCAATCAGCGGCCGGGCAATCGAGGTGCCGAGCAGGTAGACGCCTTCATAGACGGCGTTGGCGCGGAACATCGGGAAGACGAAATCGCGCACGAATTCCTCGCGCACGTCCTCAATGAAGATGTTTTCCGGTTTCACCCCGGCGGCGAGGGCTTTCTTGCGGGCCGGCTCCAGTTCCTCGCCCTGGCCCAGATCGGCCGTGAACGTCACCACTTCGCAGCCGAATTCGACCTGGAGCCATTTCAGAATGATCGAGGTGTCGAGGCCGCCGGAATAGGCAAGAACGACCTTTTTGGGCTTCACGGAGGACTTGGACATGGAATTCCTGACGCATTTTTCGGCTGAACGGGGAAAGTGTTGCCTTAAAGTCCCGCCGATCACCTGACAAGACGGAGCGGTTCGGTGATTCCAGTGGTTTACGCTTTCCTAAAGCGTTATAGTGAATTGCCTTTATATGGGTGGCCACTGGCAGGGTCGCCGCAGGCAAGGTGGCGCCTATGTTGAACGATCCGATGGACCAGGTAACCGGCCGCAGCCAGGTTTTGCCCGACAGCCTTCGCCAGGCCGTCCGGGAGGCTGAAGCCACAGGCCGCGCCGCCGAAGACCGCGCCCAGTCCGCCATGCCGTTCCGCGCCCGGCTCCGGGCCCGCGACGCCGTGCGGCCCCAGCCGACCTTGTCGATCCTTACCCATTCCCGCCCGATCACCGCCGGTTCGGTGTCGCACACCGCGATCTCGGAAGTGCGCGCCCTTCGCCGCGAACCCGTCCTGCCGCCGCCCGCCCGCCCCGAGCCGGTCAAGCCGCCACCCCGTCCGCCGGTCACCTCAACCACGGCGCTCGTTCCGGTGCGCCGCAGCCAGGTGGTCGTGCCGCCTAAGCCGTCGAACGATGACGATGATGACAAGCCGGGCTTCCTCGGCCGTCTCGGGGATTTCTCTCAATTCGCCTTTGCCGGTCTCGCTGTGCTGGGCCTTGCCGGCCTGTCGGTCATGGCGGCCGAAAATGCACTCGGCACGAAGCCGGATACGGACGATGCCGACGCCGACACAAACCTGCAGACCGCCAGCCTCGATACGGCGCCGGCCGCTGCCACGTTGGCTGCACCGGCCGCGGCGCCGGCTGTCACGCCCTGGTTTGACTATCGCGGCACCGCCGACCTGCTGAAGACCCGCGTTGCGGCCCTGAAGGCGGAAGAAGAGAAGGCGACACGTCTCGCCGCGTCGGAGGCCGAACAGTCCGCGGCCCTGGCGATCGCCAATGCGGAAGCGGCCCGTGTCGCGGCTGAAACGCCGGCGGCCTCGACAGGACCTGCCATCATCGATGCCCGCGTGCGCGACCGCGTCGCGGCTGAAGAAGCCGCTCGCGCGGCCGCGGCAACGGCTGCAACCCAGCTGCAGGCCGATCAGGCCGCTGCCGCTGCAAGGGTCGAGGCCGACCGTCTGGCTGCGGAAGAAGCCGCCCGCGCCGCCGCGCTTTCGGCTGAGCGCCAGCGCGCCGCAGAGGCCGAAGCCTCCCGGCTGGCAGACCTTGAGGCCAAGCGCCTCGCCGATCTTGAGGCCAAGCGTCTTGCGGCGGAAGCCGAAGCCAAACGCCTCGCTGAAGCCGAAGCGCAGAAAGCGGCCAAGGCCGCCGAAGCCAAACGGCTTGCGGAAATCGAAGCCAAGCGCGCCGCCGATGCGGAAGCCGCCCGTCTCGCCGCGCTTGAAACGCAGCGCGCCGCCAAGGCCGCCGAGGCGAAGCGTGTCGCCGACATCGAAGCGCGCCGTCTGGCGGACGCCGAAGCCGCCCGGCTGAAAGCCGCCGCCGCTGCAGCTGCCGTCACCACGGCCGCTGCCGAGCCCGCGCCGCGCGTCTGGACGAACCCGCCGGGCCGCGCCTCGCTGAAGCCGGTCCGTCCGGCCGCGCCGAAACTGCTCGCCTCTAAAGACGTAACCGTTTCGCGGCCCGTTCCGACGACGCTCAAGGCGTCGCCGCCGGAAGTCCGCCCACTGATCAATGCGCCGCGTCCGGTCGATGACTTCATTGCAGAGCGCGCCGCGTACACGGCAGACCGCGCGCTGGATCAGGGCGGTCTGGACGCACTGAAAACCGATTTCCTCGCCCTCGTGGAAACGAGCCCCGACGGCGCCCATCACCAGCTACTGACGCCCGATGGCCGTCCGCTGCTGATCCATTTCGAGCGGACGCTGTCAGTGGATGCGGCCACGGCCAGCGTTCATGCGATCGGCTACCGGCCGACGGCGGAAGGCTTCGTGACGCGCGCCTATTCGGAGCCGGCGAATGTGAACGTGAAGGTCATGTGCCGCGATGTGGCCTATGCCTTCCCGGGCCAGGAACGCGGCCGGTTTGCCGCCTGCCAGGGCACCAACGGCACGTGGACAATGGCGCGCGCATCGATGCCGACGGGCAATCCGATCTAGCCTCCCCGACACGCATAAGTGCCTTGCGTGTGCATGATTGCGCGTGCCCGCAAAGCCTGCGACAGGTTCCTGCATGACGCCGACACTCGCCTACAAACTCCTCACCGAGGCCGATTGGGCCGCCGCGCAGGCGAGCGGAGTCACCGCTTCGGCGGTCGATCTGGCTGATGGCTATGTGCATCTTTCGACGGCCGAACAGGTGCGCGAAACGGCGCGGCGCTATTTTGCGGGCGCCGGGCGTATCCGCTTGCTCCGTTTCGAACTTGCCCGTCTCGGCGATGTGCGCTGGGAGAAGAGCCGGGGCGACGATCTCTTTCCGCATCTCTATGGCCCGCTGGAAATCACGAAGGCGAACGCTGCCTGGTGGCTGGATCCGGGACCGGACGGGCTGCCGGTCTTTCCGAGGATGATCTGATGCTGGCAGATTTCGGGGCCCGCGCGATCCGCATCCTGCCGCCGGAAGCGGCGCATGTGGCCACCGTCCGCCTGCTGAGCAAGGGGCTTGGCGCGCCGGCCCGGGCGCCGAAGCTGCCGCCGGACCTCACGGTCACGCTGCCGAAATCCGGCTTGAAATTCGCCTCGCCGATCGGGCTGGCTGCCGGGTTCGACAAGAATTGCGATGTGCCGGATGTGATGGCGCGCTTCGGGTTCGGCTTCGTGGAGTGCGGCACGGTGACCCCGAGGCCGCAGCCGGGCAATCCGAAGCCGCGCCTTTTCCGTCTCGATGAGGACCGTGCGGTCATCAACCGGATGGGCTTCAACAATTATGGCCTCGACTATTTCGTGCGACGCCTGTCGCGCCTGTCGCATGCCGTTCCGGTGGGCGCGAATGTCGGCGCGAACAAGGACAGCGAAGACCGGATTGCTGATTACGTGACGGGCATCGAAGCAGTGGCGCCGTATGCGGACTATATCACGATCAACATTTCCTCGCCGAACACACCGGGCTTGCGCGGCCTGCAGGACAAGGCGTCGCTCTCCGCGCTGCTCTCGCGCTGCGGAGCGGCGGACCGGAAAGGCAAGCCGGCCTTCCTGAAAGTGGCGCCGGACCTTGATGCCGAAGGGATTGCAGATGTCTGCGGCGTCGTGCGCGCTGAAGGCAGCTGGCTGGCCGGCCTGATCGTGTCCAACACGACGCTCGCGCGGCCCGCCTCACTTAAGAGCACCCACAAGGGCGAAGCGGGCGGCCTGTCAGGCGCGCCGCTATTCGATCCGTCCACGGATGTGCTCCGTCAGTTTGCCCGCACACTTGATGGCGCATTCGACCTGATCGGCGCCGGCGGTATTTCCTCGGCCGAACACGTCCGCGCCAAGCTGGCCGCAGGCGCCCATGCCGTGCAGATCTACTCCGCCCTCGTCTATGAAGGCCCGGGCCTCGTGCAGAAAATCAACCGGGAACTGGTTCCGACACCCGCCGGATGAGGCCGGGCAGGTAGGCGCCGAGCGAGGCGGCGCGGAAGACGTACATCAGCAGGAACGCGGTCCACACGCCCGCATTGCCATAGGCGGGGCGCAGCAGGAGGTCTGCCGAGATGTACAGCACCGCAACAATCACCCCGGCATTGCGCAAGGCGCGGCCCTGGGTCGTGCCGAGGAAGAGGCCGTCGAGTTGCCAGGCCGCGACGCCGAGCAGCGGCACGGCAGCGCAGAAGGGCAGGTAGGCGCGCGCGGCTTCGCGGGCTTCGGGGTCGCGGATGAAGGCGTCGATCACATAGGCGCCGCCGGCGAAATAGGCGAGCGAGAAGAGCGCGCCGAAGAGGAGGGCGAACTCGGTGGTCAGGCGCATGGCGCGCACCAGGGCGGCGCGGTTGTGCGCACCCCAGGCTTCGCCGGCGACCTTTTCGGCGACGAAAGCGAAACCGTCGAGCACAAAGGCGGCGACGGTGATGAATTGCAGCAGCACCTGATTGCCGGCGGTCACGGCTGTGGAAATCAGCGTTCCGGACCGGATGAACCAGCTGAACGCGAGCAGCAAAGCCAGTGTACGGATCATGATGTCGCGGTTGGCGGAGAACATGGCGGCAAGACGTGCCCGGTCGAACAGGCCCTCGCGCGCGCCGAGCCCGCTGCGCACGAGCCAGAGGCCGAGGGCGAGCGCGGACCATTCTGCGATGGCGGTACCGGCGCCGATGCCGGCGGGTCCGAGCTTCAGCCCGGCGACGAACCAGATATCGAGGCCTGCATTGATGGCGTTGAGGACGATCTGGAAGACCAGCATCTGGCCGGTCTTGCCCGTGCCGAGCATCCAGCCGGTGACCGCGATTCCCATCAGGTAGGCCGGCGCGCCCCAGATGCGGGCGTTGAAGTAGCCCTCCGCGAGGCCTTCGACCCGCTGGGTGCCCGCAAAGGCGCTGGCCATTGCGAGCTTCAGCAAGGGAGAGATCAGCACAAGGACGGTGCCGATGGCCGCGCCGAGTAGCAGGGCGCGCACGAGGATCGCGCGCCGCTCATCTTCGTCGGCGCGACCGCCGGCCTGCGCGGTAAGGCCCGTGGTGGACATGCGCAGGAAGCCGAAGGCCCAGTAGATGAAGCTGAACGCGACGGCGGCAATGGCGACGGCCGCCAGATCCGCCTTGCCCCCAAAGCGGCCCATGACGAGCGTATCGACGAGGCCGGTCGTCGCTGTCGCGGCTTGCGCCGCGACGACGGGAAGGGCGAGCGCGAGGACCTTATTCCGGGTGAGCATGGGGGAGGGGTAAGCGAATCCCTCCGTTTCGTCATCCCGGGTTTTAGTCCAGCACCACAACCTGGCGGGCGACGGTGCCCTTGTTGTTCTTGAGGTTCTGCATGGCGCCGGTGATCCCGTCGAGGCCGATCCGATCTGAGATCAGGTCGTCGAGGTGCAGCTTGCCCTGTCGGTAGAGGTCGACGAAGCGCGGGAAGTCGATCCGGAAACGGTTGGAGCCCATGACGGCGCCCTGCAGGCGCTTCTCGGTGACGAGCAGCTCGATGCCGGGGATCTCAATGTTCACGCCGGGTGAGATCATGCCGATGATGGTCGCGACGCCGCGCGGGCGGAGCATGTGATAGGCGAGTTCGGCGGTCTGCTTGCTACCGACGCATTCGAAGGAATAGTGCACGCCGCCCTTGGTGAGCTCCTTCACCGCTTCGATGGCGTTACCGTTCTTCGGGTTCACCGTATCGGTGGCGCCGAACCGGGTGGCGAGTTGCAGCTTCTCGGGCGAGAGGTCTACGGCGATGATGCGGGACGCGCCGGCAATTGCCGCGCCGTTGATCGCCGCCAGGCCGACCCCGCCGCAGCCGATGACGGCGACGGTCGAGCCGGGCTCGACCTGGGCGGAGTGGAAGACCGAGCCAACACCGGTGATGACGCCGCAGCCGATCAGGCAGGCGCGGTCGAGCGGCATGTCCTTGTCGATGGCGCAGAGCGCGTTTTCGTGCACGAGGATCTGCTCGGCGAAGGAGGAGAGGTTCAGGAACTGGCCGACCTTTTCCTTGCCGATAGAGAGGCGCGGCGCTTCATCCGGACGGCGCTTGAACTGGTCGCCGTTCACCGTGTGGCAAACCGACATATGGCCGGTCAGGCAATACTCGCAGACGCCGCAGAAGGGCGAGAGGATGGAGATGACATGGTCGCCGGGTTTCACGGCCGAGACCATCGAGCCGACCTGTTCGACGACGCCGGCGCTTTCATGGCCGAGGATCACCGGCATCTCGGTGGGAAAGTTCCCGTCCCAGAAGTGGACGTCCGAATGGCAGACCCCGATCGCCTTGAGGCGCACGAGCACCTCGCGCGGGCCGGGCTTGGAGATGGTGACCTCTTCGATCGACAGAGGCTTGTTTGCCTCCCGCATCACAGCAGCTTTCATGGCAGGTTTCCTCCGGTTCTGTTTTGACCAGCATCGCGCAAGGCCGGGCGTTTGACCAGATTGACGCTGCGGCACCGGCGAGTCAGCCGGTCCAGGCGATCCCGAGGAAGATGCGGCCGGTGATCATCGCGACGAACAGCAGGAGCAAGCCGGTCCAGAGCGTGAGGATCGTGGCGGTCAGGCGCCAGCGTTTCGGGGGCAGGCCCTGGATCAGGAACGCGGCAATGCCGGCAATGTTGATGCAGACAAGGTTGGTGGCGAAGAGGAACAGGGCGCGCAGGGCAAGTTCGAACGCGCCGTGTGAAAAGTAGACGCCGGCGGCGGCCAGCGGCGGGACGAGCGCGACCGCGATCATCACGCCGACCAGAGAGGCACTTGCCCCCTTGTTGAGGGCGAGCACGCCCGCCATGCCGGACGCGAGCGCGAGGGCGATGTCGGCCA
This sequence comes from Hyphomonas sp., assembly GCF_016125515.1. Classification (GTDB taxonomy): domain Bacteria; phylum Pseudomonadota; class Alphaproteobacteria; order Caulobacterales; family Hyphomonadaceae; genus Hyphomonas. Next base: position 9,985 of record NZ_WGLO01000008.1, on the reverse strand, counting down.
GATGCACGACGGTGCGGCTGTGCAGTTCCGGCGCGAGGAGATCGAAATCGATCAACAGGCCCAGCCCGGCAGTAAAGATCAGCACACTGACCGCGCCCGCAGCGAGTGTCCGGATAGCCTTGATGCCGAGCGCGTGGTTGCCCACGGTCGCTGACATGGCGAGCGCCAATGTCGGCGACAGGAGCGGGGCGATGACCATGGCCCCGATGATGATGGCCACCTGTCCGCTGCGCATGCCGAGCGCGGCGATCAACGCGGACAGGACGGTGGTGAGCAGGAATTCGAAGTCGACCGAGACGGCGTCGGCAATATCATCATAGATCTCGTCCGTGCTGCGTCGGTCCCGGCTGAGGAAGCGTTCCAGCGCATTAGGTGGGCGCTGCGCCGTCTCGGTCTCCGGATCATCTTCGAACGCCGCATCGAAGGGCGGGAGCACGGCTTCGGTCTCCATCACGACGGCCGAAAATCCGGGAGCATCCCCGAAGCGGCCGCGCAGGGTGCGCAGCAGGCTTTCGGTCCGGTGCGCGGCGACAAGGCCGGAGAGCTTCTCGCGGCCGGCAGGCGCCGATTCCTGCCAGACGCGTGCGCCGTGGGCCAGCAGGAGCGTGCGGGCATCGGCCACATCGGAGTCGTTGACGAAGATTTCGATCAGGCGTTCGGACATGGGCGTCAGCTGGCCATCGCGTGGAGCGCCGTGCGGGTTGCATCATCGGCCGGAAACAGGAGCTCAAGGCGCAGGTCGCGGACGGTCACGTCTTCGCTGGTTCCGAAATGCACGATTGTGGACAGGAAGCTGAGCTGGCCGTCGGGCAGGTTGACGATCAATGGCACGAGCGGGCGGCGCTGAAGGCCGCCGGGCAGAGGATGGCGCCGGCTTGCCGCATCGAGCGCGTCGAGGAGCGTGCGCAGGACGGGATCGTTGCCAGCCTCCAGCGCCTCCAGCGCAATGCGCCCGCGCATTTCGTGAATCACTTCGGCGAGGTTCGCGATCATCGCCTGCGCCGTCCTGGTCTCCGTCAGCATGCGGACAAGGTTTGTTTCGCCCGCCTCGGCTTGAAGCGGCGTCAGCAGGCTGGTCGCTGTGGAATTGGCGGCGCGCAAGACCCAGTGCCGGTCGCAGAGGATGGCAGGGTAGGGCGCGTGACGGTCCATCATGTCCTGCAACACGGCGCGGAAAGGGCCCAGCGCTTCGGAGTCCAGCGGGGAAGCTGGAAAGACCGGCGCAAAGCCGGCGGCTTGCAGCAGGGCGTTCTGGCTGGACAGAGGCAGGACCAACCCGTCCGCGAGTTGCAGCACCATCTCGCGGCTTGGTCTCGCGCGGCCTGTTTCGAGGAAGGAGAGGTGGCGCGCCGAGACATCGCAGTCCAGCGCGAGGTCAAGCTGGCTCATCCGCCGCGCCGTGCGGAAGCGGCGCAGCAGGGCGGCGAACGGATCGCTGTCGGCGCCGGGCAGGGCTGGATCGCGCAGGCTCATGTGCGCATGGTTACAGGCGCGCGGGAGCAAGTCCATGACCTCTGACGTAATTGCGGTCACTACGTAGGTGAGCCCATCCTTGCGTCCTCAACGGCAAGGGAGATTCACATGGCCGGACTTTGGAAAAACTGGATCACGGTCTGGTGCTGGGCCGTCATCGTGTTCGGCGCAGTGCTGGCGGCGGCAGGTTTGCCGGCGACGGATGGTGTGGCGCGCGTCCTGTTCGGGGTCGTGGGCGGCCTGCCGGCGGATCCGGCGATGTTCGAGCCGACCGGCATGCGCTTCGCGGTAGCCCTGATGGGGGCGGTGACGCTGGGCTGGGGTTTCACCATCCTGTTCCTGCTGCCGGCCATTCACGCCGCCGGCGCGCCGGCCTGGAAAGGTCTGACAGCGGCCATCCTGATCTGGTTCGTCATAGACTCGGCATTCTCGGTCGCGACCGGTTTCGCGCTGAACGCCGTATCGAATACGGGATTGCTGATCGCCTATCTCGTCCCCGTGCTCGCCAGCGGCGCGCTGAAAGCCGCCAACTAGCCCAACCCGAGCGGAGCGACTGCCATGAATATTCCCGAAGCGACCCCCGCCGAAACCGTACGTGCCTTCCTAAAGGCGATGGCGGTCCTCGACTACGACTCCGCGCTCACCTTGATCGCAGACACCTGCGAATACGAGAACATGCCGATGGGCAAGGTGACCGGACCGGCGGGTGTGCGCAGTGTGCTCGAGCCCTTCTTTGCGCCGACGCTGGAAAACGAGTTCCGCATTCTCCGGGAGCTTGCCAGCGGCAATATCGTCATGGCGGAGCGCCTCGACCGTCACCGCCTGGCGACCGGTTGGGTCGAGCTGCCGGTTATGGGCGTTTTCGAGGTTGAGAACGGCCTCATCACCCTGTGGCGAGACTATTTCGATCTCGCCACAATCATGGGTAAATGGCCGTCGGCAGCCGCCTAGATTTATTCTGTCGCAGGTGCCGGGATCAGGCCAAGGGCACGGCCCATGACGTGGAAGATCTCGTTCTCCTCGATCACGCCGGTCAGGAGGTTTGATCCCGGTCCGGAGGCGAGGGCGGCAACGTCCTCGCCGCCATGCGTTTCCGAATACATCGGCACGAGGGCGGGCTGGCGGAAGTCCGGCGCGAGCGTGTCGACATTGGTCAGGTCCTGCCGCGTGCAGCTGATGATGTCCTTGCCGTCCTTGTCCTTGCCGCTGACATGGCAGGCGCCCGGGCCGTTGGCGTAGGACAGCGTCGTGTAGGGAAGACCGTCGCCGGTCGAGCCGCCCTCGCCGCCTTCACCTGAAACCGAGAGGCCGAGGATCGGGTTGCCGCGCTTGGCGTAACCGCTGATGGTCAGCGTGTGCGAATGGTCGGCGGTGACGATGATCAGCGTGTCGTCCGCGTTGGTCATCTCCAGCGCCGCTGCGATGGCGGCATCGAAGGCCATCGCGTCTTCGAGCGCGCGGATGGCGTTGCCGGCATGGTGGCCATGGTCGATCCGGCCGCCTTCCACCATCAGGATGTAGCCATCCTCATCCTGCGACAGGCGGGTGATGGCAGCCTTCGTCATCTCGGCCAAGGAAGGCTCGCCCGCCTTGTCCTTGTCGCGGTCCAGTTCGAACTGCATGTGCGAAGGCTCGAACAGTCCGAGCACTTTCACATCCGTGCTGAAATCGGTGGCGGCAAAACCGGCCTCGTCGAACACGAATGTGTGCGACGCGTCCTTGGCGGTCCACTCGTCAACCAGGTTGCGGCCATCGGAGCGCGCGCCTTTCTGGTCGGGATATTCCGGGTCCGTGATATCCTTGGGCAGGAATTTCGAACGGCCGCCGCCGAGCACGATGTCGAAATCGATCGGCGATTCGATCAGCTGGCGGGCGATGTCGCGGCAGCTGTCGGACGAGGCGCCGCGCATGTCGGTGTCCGATTCCCAGTCGCGGTGGGCCACCTTGGCATAGGTGGCGGCCGGCGTGGCATGGGTGATGCGGGCAGTAGAGACGACGCCGACGGCGAGACCGGCGCGCGAGGCCAGTTCGAACAGCGAGTCGCCCTCCGTACCCGGAAGGCTGGCGCAGTTGCCATAGGCGATGTCGCTGGTGACGCCGAGCACGCCGGAGCGGGTTTTCATGCCGGCGGTCATCGCGGTGGCGGTGGCGGCAGAATCGGCGATCTGGAAATCGTGGCTGTAGGTTTTCGACAGGGCCGAATAGGGCAGGGTGTCCATCGCCAGCACATGGCTTTCGCCGTCCTCGCCGAGCGACTGGCCGGCATAGATGCGCGTGGCGGTGATGGTGGACACGCCCATGCCGTCGCCGATGAAGAGGATGACGTTCTTCGCCGGCTTCACCCCGCGCGCTTCGATCCGGTGTTCGACGGCGCCGGCGGCCTGCACGTAATAGGCGTCAGCGGCCTGTTTCGGCAGCACAGCCTCGCGGACGGGCGCCAGCGGGGCATCGGGCAGGTCGGCTGCAGGCGCCGGCGCCGTAGTGGCGCAGGCGGCGAGAACGGCAAGGCTGGCGGCGGCGAGGAGATGGCGCATGAAAAAGGCTCCGGATCTGAATCAACCCGACCCCTCTAACCCAGCTTTGTTACAGTTGCGACCCTCAGACCGCCGGAACAGGCCGGGCCTTGGGCTTCTGCTGCGCCAGCCAGACGGCCAGCAGCACAGCGCCGCCGCCCGCGGCCTGAAGAGCTGTCAGCGGCTCGTTGAAAAGCTGCCAGGAGACGGCGGCGGCCACGACCGGCTGGATGAGGACGAGCACACCGGCGAGCGCTGCGGGGGTGCGGCCGAGGCCTGTGATGATCAGGCCCTGTCCGGCGACCTGGACGAGCAGCGCAAGACCGAGCGGCGCGGCAAAGCCGGCCAGCGTTGCGGGAAGGAAGTCCTGTCCGGTGGCCAGCATCAGGAGGGCCGCAACGACGGCTTCCACCACGGTCAGCCAGAAGATGGCGTGCAAGCCGCTCAGCGTGCGCCGGGCGAGTTTCGAGAACAGCATGTAGCAGGCGACGAAACAGGCCGCGCCGACAGCAAGCAGGTCACCGCCGATGGCCGAGGGCTCGCGGGCCGCGCCGCCGAGCGACAGGGCCGCTGCGCCGCCAATCGCGATCAGGGCGGCGGCAAACCAGATTGCCGTCGGGCGCTCGCGTAGCACCAGCCAGGCGGCGATGCCGACGCAGACATTGCCGAGGTTCACAAGGAAGGTCGCGTTGGAGACCGACGTGTAGGTCAGCGCGGTGTGCCAGAGCGCCATGTCGAAGGCGAAACAGGCGCCGGCGATGATGATGAAAAGGTTCGGCTTCGGCGGCAGGCGTTTGCCGGTCAGCAGGACAAGGCCGAAGAGGACCGGCAGCGCGAAGATGTAGCGCCAGAAGGCGATGGCCTGCGGGCCGAGATCATCGAGGCCGAGGCGCAGGCCGATCGGGGCAAAGCCGATGCAGATGCCGCCCGCGAGCACCATCAGAGGGCCGGCGAGGGCATGGCTTCCAAACCGTGTTTCGGTTGGAGCAGCGGGAAGGGCGGCAGCGGGATCAGTCATCAGGCGCGCGTCATGGCGCGAATATTGTCCGGCGTCATCCCCTCGGCGCGGTAATCAAGAAGAGTTTTGCTGCCGAAACGTTTGGACAGCTTCTTGCCGTCCGGGCCTAGTATCAGGGGATGAAAGCGGTAGGTGGGGCGCGGCCAGTCCATCAGCGCCTGCAGCAGGGCGTGGATTCCGGTCACGGCGTGCAGGTCCTCGCCGCGCACGATGTCGGTGATGCCCTGCAGTGCGTCGTCATGGCAGCAGGCGAGGTGGTAGCTGGTCGGCGTGTCCTTGCGGGCGAGGACCACATCGCCGAAGCGTTCGGGCCGGGCGGGCACGACCTGCACGCCGTCCGGAGTCCACTGCCTGTAGGTGAGGGCGCCGAACCGGTCGCCGAGCGCGCGCCGGGCGGCATCGAGCGACAGGCGCCAGGCGAAGGGCTGGCCACGGGCAAGGCGCGCGGCTTCATCCTCCGGCGTCAGCGGGTGGCTGACCAGGCCACCTTCGTCCGGATCGGCCCCGGCGGGCAGGCGCGCGGCAATCTCGCGCCGGGTGAGAAAACAGCGGTAGACGAGTTCCCGTGCGCGAAGGTCGTTGAGAACTGTGGTATAGTCGTCAAAGTGATCGGATTGGCGGCGGACCGTACCCGTCCAGTCCAGACCCAGCCAGGCCAGGTCTTCCAGGATGGCGGCTTCGAACGGCGCCCGGCAACGGGTCTGGTCGATGTCCTCGATCCGCAGGCATACCTCGCCGCCCGCAGCGCGGGCCGCGTCCCACACCGCAAAGGCGGAGGCGGCGTGCCCAAGATGCAGGCGGCCGGTCGGGGAAGGGGCGAAGCGGGTGCGGAACACGGCCTGAGTCCTGTTAGAACAGCGTTTCCTTGTTGCAAGGATTTGGTAAGAAACGTATCGCCTTGAGCAAGGTGAGGGTAGCATAGATGTTGATCGCCGGCTGGCTTGAAACCGCCGATAAGTGGCTGAAAACGAACGTGCCAGGCGCCGAATGGCTGGACCTGCTCGGCGCAGCCTTGGCGGTCGTGGCCCTCGTTTACCTTGCAATCAAGATCCTGGGCAGCCTGCGCGGTATCACCAGCGCAATCTACAATTCGGGCAAGGCCCGCCGCGCCAAGGCCAGCAAGGCGCCCGGTTTCCGTATCCTGCTCGCCCGTCCGGCCGGCGCGGCCAGTCGCCGCACCGGCAAGTGGCTGAGCGAGGCCCTGTCGCGCCATCTGCCCACCTTTGCGTTTGGCGCGCCTTTCTCGCTGGTGCCGATGGGCCGGATCGACGGCGGTCTGGGCACGGCGTCGGTATCGCTGGCCCGCAAGCGCATGGCCACCGCCGATGCCGACCTGTTCGTCTGGGTCAGCCGCGCGGGCAAGGGTGAGCGCGGCCTGGAGCTGCACGGTCTCAGCCGCGGCGGCGGCCTCTCGGCAGCCGAAGCCCGCCTGTTCACCATTGCGCTACCCGGCGCCCGCAAGGCGCAGACCGCCGCGGTGGCCCGCGTGGCGGCCTATCTGGTCGCCAAGCAGCTGCAGCCGGCGCTCAGCGATCCGCAGGCGTTCCGTGTCGAGAAGATCCGCGACCTCGCCGGCGAACTGGAAAGCATGCTGGCTGAGCCGTTGCCGGTATCCTCGAAACTGCTCGGCGAGATCGAAGCCGATTTCTGCGCCGCTGGTGTGCGCGTCGCCGAGGAACTCGGCGAGCTGTCCGCACTCGACCGCGTGATCGCCATGCGCCGGGCGCATCTGGAAGCCGCCACGACCACGGCCGATACCGGCCGGATTATCCAGGCGAAACTGGAACTCGGCCGTGCACTGATTGTCCGGGCGGAAAAGCAGTTCGACCAGAACGTCGTCAAGGAAGCGATCAGCCACCTCGCCCAGGCCGTGGAAGGCCTGCGCACCGATCCGGCGATCCAGCGGGCCCAGTCGGCGTCCGACGCCCTGTTCAAGGCGCAGACGATGATCGAGAACCGCAAGCGGTTCTCGCTGAACTTCGGGTCCTAGGGACCAGGCCTTTCCGGCATTGCGCAACATCCTGACCCTCGCCGCGAGCGGGGAAGGAGGGGCGCAACTTTTTCAGGATACTGCTAAGCGTGCGCCGCCACTCAGGGCGTTACTGCGCCCGAACCGGCGGGAGCGGGCAGGACACGCCTGTGCCGCCGATGCCGCAATAGCCGTGCGGGTTCTTGGCCAAGTATTGCTGGTGATAGCCTTCTGCGAGGTAGACGTCCGGGCAGGGCGCAAGTTCGGTGGTGACCGAGGCGCGGTGGCCGGCAGCGGCGAGTTCGGCGTTGTAGGTGCCAACCATCTCGCGGGCGGTCTGTTCCTGTGCGGGTGTCGTCCAGTAGAGCGCGGAGCGGTACTGGGTGCCGACATCATTGCCCTGACGCATGCCTTGCGTCGGGTCATGGCTTTCGAGGAACAGTTTGACGAGCTCGGCGAAGGTCACCTCAGCCGGGTTATAGATCACTTCCACGACCTCGGTATGCCCGGTCTGGCCCGAGCAGACTTCCTCATAGGTGGGGTTCGGGGTGAAGCCGCCGGCATAGCCGACGCGGGTCAGCCAGACGCCCTTGGTCTGCCAGAAGACGCGCTCGGCGCCCCAGAAGCAGCCGAGACCGAACACAGCCGTATCGAACCCGGCAGGCGCGGCCGCCTCCAGAGGGCGGCCATTGACGAAGTGGGCGGCCGCCGTGCCGATCGGCGCGGACCGGCCGGGCAGGGCGGTGTCTCGGGTGGGCAGGACGGCAGGCTTGCGGGCGAAAAACATCAGCAGTCTCCCTTGTTTTGGCCCCTGATATGGGAAGGAAACGAACGAGACGCAATCACAAGCTTGCGAGCGGGCGGATCATCCGGTATCTGCTCGCCCTTCGCCGCCTGCGGCGTACGGAGAGGTGGCCGAGTGGTCGAAGGCGCACGCCTGGAAAGTGTGTAGACGGGTGACCGTCTCCAGGGTTCGAATCCCTGTCTCTCCGCCAGCCAGACCCCCAAACAGAGAAAAGTGCAGTCACCTCCACGCAAAGCCCCACACACCGGGGGCTTTGGCGCCAGGGCTGCGTCTCCGTTTCCGGATTTCCCGGATATAGCGCCCCAAATTCGGCGAAAATCTCCATTAGCGAAAAGCAACAGTACCCTTAAGGCTGAAATCCCATTTCACTGATTAACAGGGAAATATGCTGGTTCGAGGGTCCTTTGCAGACGTCCAGGCCAGAATAACTCAGTAAAATCAATGGATTTTGGCGTGAATTCCAGTTCGAGAACAGGGAATAGTAAATGACAGAACAGGGAATTTGAATCCGAAAACAGGGAACTTCTGCGCCGGTCAGTCAGTGTCGCCGAAACCGAACTCCGTCCATTGCTGGTCCCAGTCCAGGGGAATATCGGACTTCACAAGTTGGGTGAGCGTCAATCCATCTGGTTGCCGGCCCTCAAGGATGGCCTGCACGATTCCTGGTGACAGGAAAGCCAGACGGATACGCTCGCGGACCATGAGGCTTGGCCAGCCGTAGCGTTCGGCAATGTCTTTAATGCAGGTGCCGGATTTGACCTCGTCCAGCCAGGAATGCGCGAGAGCGACCATGCGGATCAGCTTGAGATCCGGGGCAGATGAAGACGCCCCGAATACAAGCTTGGTTTCCCCGCAGCGTCGCCGGATCCTGAAGCGGGCTGTGAGCTCAAGCTGTGTACTGTCGAGTCCGGCGTCAGGAATATTGAGACAATCGGACATCGCTTCTGCAGACAGCTTGATGTTGAGCTCACCGGGGTTTACCTGGACACGCTCGACGAAATCGAAAGCTGCATTCGCTGACAATGCTGCAAGTCTGGTTCTCAGATTCTCCATCTGAGCGGCGCTCGGTCTTGCGAGCAATCTCGATGTACTACCTTCGATGTGCTGGAGGACGGTTCGACCCACCACATCTTCAAGCTGCTTTGCCGGGAGCCTCCATCCGGACGGATCAGGTTGAGAGCCTGCCAGCAAACGGCCGGAAACATAGTAGCGGTATCGGCGATTGCCTTTCTGAGAATGTGTTGGCGTCAGGAAGTCGCCAGTCTCATCAAAGATCCGACCGGTCAGCAAGGCGCCTGACTTCGAAGGACTGCGGGATTTCTTTGGCGATTTCTGATCAAGCTTCGATTGAACCGCATCCCAGGCTTCCTGATCAATGATCGCGTTATGCAGACCCTCATAGGTTTCAGTCTTGTGACGGATGCGCCCGAGATAGACTGGATTGCGGAGGATGAAATTGATCTGCCCTCGGCGCAATGGTTGCGATCCGGTTGTCCTTCCATCAGCAAATGCGCGTTTTTTGGATCGGTACCCGCGGCGAACGACTTCTTGTTCGACCTGGCGAAGGCAGCCATGTTTCTCGTAGAGCTGAAATATCTCCTTCACCGTTTCAGCTTCGGCTTCATTGATCACCAATGTCCGCATCTTCGGATCAGGATGTTTGTCATATCCGAGCGGCAGAAGGCCACCCATCCAGTACCCCTTTTTCTTGGAGGCGGCGATCTTGTCCCGGATCCGCTCGGCTGTGACTTCGCGTTCAAACTGGGCGAAGGAGAGTAGCACATTCAGCGTCAGCCGCCCCATGCTGGTTGAAGTATTAAATGACTGAGTGACAGAGACGAAGGAACATTCCGCGGCATCGAAGCGGTCGACCAGTCTGGCAAAGTCGGCCAGTGACCGGGTGAGCCGGTCAATCTTGTAGACAACGACCAGGTCAACCGTACCGCCTGCGATGTCTTCAAGGAGTTGCTGAAGAGCAGGACGCTCCAGGGTTCCGCCCGACAATCCGCCGTCATCATAATGGGTGGGGATCAGTTTCCACCCCTCATGCCGCTGACTGGCGATGTAGTGTTGATTGCCGTTGAGAATTGACCCTGGGAGGGCAGAAATTTCCACTGAGAACTGACCCATGTTTGAACCGGTCCCGGGCTTTGGCGAGCGGGGGACCATGGAGTGTTGGACATGGCATTATTGAGCGTTATCCGGCG